>NZ_JAUXMX010000022.1 GCF_030683065.1 Pseudomonas sp. | reverse complement strand
GATGGTCATCCTATCCCCAGCCAACGAGAAGCCTCTGCTGGCTACTGTTTATCAGCGAAACGGCTGAGTAGTCGGGCGAATGTCGTTTCCAAACGCCCGCTGCGGCGTTGCGTTGCTAGCGCCTGGAGGCAGCCTCACTTCGGCGCTTGATATGTTCAGACCCTCTGGGCGCCGTGCCCATGGCGCTTTTGGTGAGTGCTTAAACGCTCATCAATCAACCCCGAGCGCCTTGAACACGGCCTCCACCGGCTCGCCATAGAAGCTGGTCTGGAACTTGGTGAACAGCTCTGCCGGAATGGTCGGGATATCCTTGGCGCTGCTCATCGGTAGGCAAACACGCTTACCGCCAGCGTCAAATGCCACTTGCAGGCATTCGGCGATGCTTTCCACCGGGGTGATGCTGCCGCCCAAGCTCATGTCGCCGAGTACCACCATCTGGCCTTGTGCGGGGCGGCCCATCAGGCCGGAGGCGAAGGCCACCAGGCTGGGTAGGGCCATGTGAGTCAGCGGGCCGGTGTTTTGCAGCTCGACCACATGCAGGTGGAAGTCGTGCTCCAGCACCTTGGCCGAGGCACTGATGCGCGAGGCGTTGGCTTTGAAGTAGTCGAAGGCGATTTTCACCTGCTCCTTGGCCATGGTGGAGTTCCACAGGCCCGAGGTGGCCAGTTTTCCGCTGCCCTTGGTGACCTGCAGTTCGATCCGGTACAGGCCTGGCATGCCTTTGCCGCTCAGGCCGATGGTGTGGATGAAACCTGGCTTGCCCGGCCCTTCGGCAATCAGCCCGCCGCCGCCTTGTTCTTTCACGGCGATGAAGTGTTCTTCCAGGGTTTCGTTGTCGATGTAGCTGAAATGCACGTCGTAGAACTCCATGCCGCCGATCTTCTTCAGCTGCTCCTTGACCCGTCGGCGCACCTGCAGGGCGTACTCCAGGCACTGGCGCACGTCTTCCTTGCTGAACACGTCATGCGGGTAGAGCAGCTTGAGCAGGCCGGACACGGTCTTGCGTACGGCGATCACGTCGCGCTGGTTGAGGTTGTTGCCCAGCTTGAAGTGCTTGTCGATGGCATCGGCGAAGCTGCGCTTGCGCATCTCCCGGAAGAATTCGGCCAGGTAGTCGACGATCAGGCCGTACTTGTTGGTGAAGTACTCAGGGCGCATCTTCGGAATCTCCCAGCCCGGGATATAGGCATGGAAGCGGTCGAAGAAGGCCGCGTCGATCATCTGCTTCGGGAAGGGCGCCAGCAGGTGGCTGGTTTTCACCAGGGACTCGACGCTCTGGTTGATGTTGCCGACAAACACCATGGAGGCCGAGGCTTCCATCTGCTCACGGCCGCGGCCGAAGGAGCCGGAGGCCATATAGTCCTTCATGATCTGCACGCCATCCTTGTCCTTGAAGTTGATGCCGGCGACCTCGTCGAAGGCGACCACATCCCAAAGACCGACCAGGCCGATGCGCCGGCTGCTCATGTTGTAAAACAGGTTGGCCACGGTGGTTTGCCCACCGGACACCAGCATGCTGTTGGGTGAGCACTCTTTATAGATATGGCTCTTGCCGGTACCGCGCGGTCCAAGCTCGCAGACGTTGTAGTTGTTCTCGACGAAGGGAATCATGCGGGCCAGCAGGTGCCACTGCACATCTTCTGCCAGGGTCGAAGGCTCCATGCCGATCGAGCGAATCAGCGTTTCGCGCCATTGCACGGTGGTCAGTGCTGCGCGCCCGTCAAACAGCTTCTGCATGTTCATATTGGGCATCTGGATCGGTTTGAGCAGCGTCACCCCAAACGGCGAGCCGCTCTGGCCTTCCTCGTGGTAGTAGCTCAGCGTGGCGATTACCCAGATACCGCCTACCAGCAGCTTTTCGTATTCCTTGACGATGCCGGCTGAAATCTCCGCGTCGCGAATGCCGAGGCTACTGAAGGAAGCTTCGTAGCGGTCTTTCTTCTCGTTGAGGCGCACGGTAACGCGATCAATCACCTTGTAGGTGCCGCGCTCGCGCACCAGGGATTTGACCTTCTCGGCCTCGTCCGGGCGAACGTAGTTTTCCGCCAGTATGGTTTTGACATTCTTCAGGCCGTGCTCGATGACCTCGGCGTCATCCGAGGCGCAGTACATGCCGAGCAGGTACTCGAGCACATAGACCGGAACATTGGCGCCTTCCTTGATCAGCTTGGTCAGGTCCTTGCGTACCACGCGGCCGGCGAAATGCTCGTTGAGCAGCTGGTCGAGGTCTTTATCCTGTTCGGTATCCATCTAATAGCGTGCTCTCAAGAGAAGTCGTCGGTGAAGGCCAGGTCGATGGTGACGCGGTAGCGCTCCAGCTCGGTATTCAGGTCCTTGTCACGAATGATCAGGAAATAGTCCTTCCTGCGGTCGAAGTCGTTGCCCGCCAGCGACAGGCGCACCTGCTTCATGCGTTCGCTCATGGCGTCGGTGGCACAGTCGAAGGTCACCACTTCCTCGCTGGATACCGGCTGCTCGTTTTCATAAATCGCAACGGCCACGGTGACGGGTAGCACCTGCTCGCTGACGACTTCGGTCTGGATCAGGTCGAAGCGCTGGATGTTGGTGACCATTTTCAGCGCCGACTTCGGCGAGATGACACCGACCTTGCGCTTGGTGCGCTTCTCGGCTTTCTCACCGCGCAGCTGGTTGACGGTCAGCACCGGCACCACAATCTCCTGCGGCATGGCCCCTCCATGGACGAAGCGCGCACCGCCGATGAAGTGAAAGCGGTTGGCGCCTTTGGGGATCCAGAACCGGGTGTCCGATGTGGTGCCTGCAGTCAGGCGCGTCGTGCCGCTCCAGACCTCCTTGGCTGCCGGCAGGATATGGCCGAGCACATAGCGCTTCTTGCTCTTGAAGGCGCTTGCGGGCTTGTCGACCAGGGTGGTGCGGTCGGCAACCTCCAGCTTGCTCTGCTGGAACAGAAAACCGTGGTCTGCGGTGATCAGCACCGTACTGGTATTGAAGTGCATGAGAATCTTGCGGGTCAGCTCGGTCAGCTCCTCGATGGCGACCTCCACATGGTGGAAGGTATCCGCTTCGGACGGTCCGCCGCTGTCGCTGCGGTCATCGATGACGTTGTGATAGACGTAAACCAGTTGCTGGTCCTTGAGCGCCTCGCGGCCTTCATCCCGCGACCAGGCCTTGACCTGCTCGGCAGTCACCGCCATGCTGTTGTATTGGCTGAGAATCTTGTCGCGCTGAAGCGTTCCGGCGCTGGACTGACCATCGACGAATACCGTATCGCTGGCGCTCTCGCGGTACTCCAGGGTCTTGTGCGGCAAGAGCGCGGCCATGCCCAGCGTGGTGTAGCTGGGCAGTACACCCAACTGGCTGGCCAGGGTCGCCTCGCTGTAGCGCTTCTCGTTGATCCGCTCGCGCAGCTCCATGGCTGCCTCGTAGCGCAAGGCATCGCTGATGATGACCACCAGGCGCTTGCTGCGATTTTTCTCGAACTGAGGGCGCACCCAGCGCTCGTAGAAGTCCTGCTGGTTGGGTACGCCGGCGATCTTCCAGTGTTCCAGGCGTTGCTCGGCCTCAACGCGGTCGCCCCAACTGCGACCCAGCTGATCGAGTTGCTCGACCTTTTTCACCAGTGCTGCACGTGGGCGGATGATGCTGGCCGGGAAGGTGCGGTCGCCGATCAACGCCAGATCGCCTTTCTGCTGCAGCGGCTCGATGCCCATGGCCGGGATGCTGGAATCCTTAATGCCAAACAGCGCCGCGCGCTTGCTCATGGCGGCAATAAAGGCGGTGCGCGCCTTGGGGGCGTAGCGTTTGATGTTGTTGGTGTTCATGGGGTGTCCTTTTTCCACAGCTGGTCCATGGGAACAGCAAACGTATTGGGTGTGTGCGCCATGGGCAGCGTGCTGGTACCGGTGTAGAGCAGGATGCCGCCCTGCCAGTTGCCGCCGGCCTGCTCGGCCAGCCTTGCCAGGCCTCGGCCGTCTTTGCTCTGCACGGAAGCGGCTTTTTTGATTTCTACGCCCCAGAGGCGGTCGCCTTGTTCGATGACCAGATCGACTTCGAGCTGATCTTTGTCGCGGTAATGGGAAAAGCGCAGTTCGTTGTCGACCCAGCCGGCTTGGCAGATCAGCTGTTGCACCACAAAGCTTTCCAACACGCCGCCAAAGGCGTTGTCGGGCTGGTTCCAGTCCGCCGTTTTTAGCCCGCTCAGTGCGCAGCAGAGGCCAGAGTCGATGAGGTGAATTTTGGGCGCTTTGATCAGGCGCTTGGCGGCGTTGCGGTGCCAAGCGGGCAGCGTGCGAATCAAAAATAGGCGCTCGAGTACTGACAGGTAGCGGCCGATGGTGTCGCGCTGCAGGCCGATGTCCTGCATGAGGTTGCTGATATTGATCAGGTTGCCGGTGCGCAGGGCAATCAGTTTGAGCAGACGTAGCAGTTCATCACCGTCGCGAATATTGGCAATGTCTTGAACATCGCGCTGAACAATTGCGTTGAGGTACTGGCGATACCACTGCCGGGCACGCTGCTCGTTGCGGGTATTGGGTTCTGGATAACCACCGCTCACCACGGCATCGGCAACGCCGGCCACCGGGGGTTGAATACCGCTGATGGCCGGTTTTAGCTCGCCGGCCAAGAGGCTTGCGAGCAGGGAATGCGGGCTGTGGTGTTTTTCCTGCTCGGACAGCGGATTGAGGTATATCACCTCCATGCGCCCGGCCAAGGATTCTTGCACACCGGGCAGCAACAGCAGGTTGGCTGAGCCGGTGAGAATGAAGCGTCCGGGGCTGCGGTCGTTATCCACCGACAGCTTGATGGCAAGTAGCAACTCAGGCACGCGCTGCACCTCATCGAGGATCACCCTGCCCGGCAAGCCGGCCACAAACCCCATTGGGTCATAGCGGGCGGCCGAGAGCAGCGTGGCGTCATCGAAAGAGATGTAGGTGCGCTCCGGCTGCAGCTGACGGGCCAAGGTGGTTTTGCCGACCTGACGCGGCCCGAGGATGCACACCACCGGTGTATCACTCAGGGCATCCAGCACTTGCTGCTGCAGGTATCGCGGGTGGTGTGCAGTGGTCACAGGGTTACCCGATGCGTGTAGTTGAGTTGAATGCAGGCAGTCTAAAACAGGTGTCTAGTGTCGTCTAATCTAATGATTAAGGCGCGTCCAAAGTCACGATATGGCTGCGTCTATATTAATGGTTAAGGCCCGTCCAATGTGATGATTATGGCGCTTAAAAAGCCATCATGCCGTTAAGAGAATGATGGGGTGTTGGTCGTGGGCCTTAATGGATTTGAGGTAATCGTGGCCGCTGATTTCCTTGCTCACCAGATGTTCTATCAGCAACGGCTCGGTTATGGCGACATCGGTCATTTCACGTAGGCCGTTCACGATCTGCGTTGCTTTGGTTTGATTGGATTTGAAGCGCGAGTGGTCATCATCACGCGAGCGCTGATCCGCTTCGGTTAGTTTGTCGGCTAGCTGGGTGGCAGTGAGGGGATCAAAGAGATCGCTGTAGTTATCTGCAATCACTGAGGATGCATGTTCGGCAGCCTCCATTTCGTTGGCTTTTAGCAGGCACTGAACACGGGCGGCGTTACACATGGCCAATGCACTGGTCATCTTGCTGAACCAGCCGGTATTGAAGCTGTTTTGCGTCAGGTGATGGCCGATCTCAGCGCGCAGGAAGCCACTTTCCATGGCTAACTGACCTTCGATGGTGAGCCATTCGCCCGCAGGGCTGCGTAAAAACGAGGCCTGCTCGGCCCGCTCAAACAGTACGTAGATATTGGCGAATTTATGCCGCAGGTGTTTTTCCGCTAACTCTTGGAAGTGCTTGTCCATTTGTCTGGACAACTGGGCGATAGCGCTCTCAATGCCTTTAAGCTTTTGATTGATCAGCATAAAGCCCAGCACGCTTACCCCCAGCCCTGTAGCGGCAAGGCCGATGTTGGCGTACTGCAACATCTGCAGCCCTTCAACCATGGTTTTGAGTTGGTGCAGTTGGACGTTGGCATAACCCGAGGACGCCAGATCGAGTGCACTCAAGGGTGAGAATGGGATGAGATTGGCATTGCTGAGCAGCTTCTGAGCTAAGCCCGTTTCCTGGACATGGGCAAGAATGCGCCCCGTTGCGCTGTCTTTGAGTAAGGTGCCAATACGGATGATGCTGCCATCCGCCAAACCACCGGCTAACCCAAAAGGGACCGTGAACGGAATACTCTCAAGCATGACGAAGCTCCTTGATCAGGGTGCTTGCAGTGGTTTCAAGCATGCTGGTCATGCACATCGCCAGTGACTTTTCTTTTTTGCTGTAGTGGATTTTCTTGAGGATTTGTTTATCGACCTTGGCCTTCAGGCGTCTGCGGGCATTGGCCTTAATGCTTTTGAAACGCAGCAAGGTAACCAGCATCAAAATCGCCAGAATTACCGCACCGGCTATCACATTGAGTGTGACGACTACCGTTGTGGTCACGCCCAGAAATCCAAGGACACCGCCGACCGATACAGTGGCTGTAGAGAAGCCCACAAGCGCTGGAATAGTCGCTGCTGTGACCCCGGTTGAAATAGCCGCAGTGGCTATATCGAGCAATGTGCGCTTACCGCTGTGGCCATCTAGAACAGGGCTGAAATCCTCTTCGGGGATGGCGCGAGCAACAACCGATTGCAAATCCATCTCTGCCGCTGTTTTCAGTTCTTTGGCCTTGGTTTGGCACCATTCGGTAAACAGCGGCTGAATGGTGTTGCGCAGGTACCGGCCGGAAAAGAGTGCTTCCCAAAAACTGATTTGGTCAATTTTGGCGTGCAGTTCACTCTGCAACTGCCGCGACTCGACCTCCAGGCGCTGCTGAATTTTTTGTGTCCAGCGATCCTGCCAACTCAAAATTAGCTTTCGCGCTTCCATCACTTCTAGTCTGTTCATGCGCCCCAGTCCTTGGCCTCTAGTCAGCGAAGCCGGATACGTTTGCCTTGTTGAATCTGAGCGTCTAGTTCGACTTTCAAGGCGCTGAGAAAACGATCCACGTCGGCCTGGGTCTCAAGGTAGACGCCATTACCCAGCTTGTTGAAGACGCTGGTGGCGGCGACGTCTACCACCGGTTTGGGTGGGATCACCGGCTTGGCGGCAGGAGTCGGGGAGGGCGCGCGGTCTTCTTTCACCCCGTTACCTTGGCTGGCGGTTTGGGCGGTGATCTTGGCCTGCTCCTGCTGCAACCTGAGCTGGCGTTCGGCCTCGGCCTGGATGGCGCGTTCGAGTTCAAATACGCCGTCATGCAGGCGCTCGTCTGCTGTCTGGGTCTGCAGCATGTAGATATTGGCGATGCTGGTTTCGGTTTCCAGTTCGGCTTTGACCAGTTGCAGCGGGCGCAGCAGGCGGTTGTTCAGCTCTGGGGTGTCGATGCTGCTCTTGGCGATTTCCGCCTGCAGTTGGATGATTTTTTCATCGACGCGGCTCAGGGCATGGCTGCGCTTGTCGGTGAGGATGGCGCTGTTGATGCTTTCGACGGTTTCAACCAGCGCGGCAACCTGATGCAGCTGGTTGTAGGGTGCGGCATTGCTTTCGATGCTGTGCAGCTCGGCCAGAGCCTTGCGCGCCTTGTCGTCTTTCTCCAGTGCCGGCTTGTTCTTTTCGAAGCGGTGCAGGGCCTGCTGCAACTGCTGCCAGGTGTGCAGCTGGTTGCTGAAGAACTCGTGGAGGTCGCGGTAATCCTCTTCCAGGTTGAGGTAGTCGTGCCTGTTGTCGACCACGGCCTTGAAGAAGTCGACGCTGTCGCTGTTACTGAGCAGGCGTTGCAGGCTGAGGATGGCCTGCTCGATGCTGGTTTTACCGGGGAAGCGGCCTACGTCGGTTTTGCTCTTGTAGCTTTTCAGGTTGCTCAGCCAGCCGTTGAAACGCTGGGTGTAAAAATCGAATAGCTCTTTTTCACCGGTCGGGCAAAGGGCGTTGAACAGCTCCTGGGAGAGGTTGCGCGCTTGCTTGAGCAGGGCGTCGTCGGTCTGGCGTTTTTTCTGCACCGAGACTTCACGGCGGCGCCGGCTGTTCTGCAGGTAGTCGAAGACTTCCGCCAGTGGCAGGCTGGGGCCGGCGGCATGAAAGGAGATGCGGTCTACGGCGGCCAGGCGGCCGAGAATCAGCAGGATTTCGCCATCCGGCCAGCCGAAGGGGCGTTTGCTGAAGCGCTCGATGATGTCGGAGACCAGCAAGCGATCATTGCCGGAAGCGCGCAGGCTGATGAACTGTTCGACTTCCTTGATGGCTTGCGGGTTGCCTTCTTCGCCATCCAGGGACAGGCCGAGCTGGGCGATGTCATCGGTGTGCAGTACGGCATGCAGTTCGCGCTCGGGCTAGGCTTGCAGCACGCGCAGGTACCCGAGCTTGGTGTAGGTGTTTTCCAGCAGGTACTGGCAGGCCTCATCGAGCTTGTTCTGGAGGTTGCTGCTGGCAAGCTTGAGGTGCTGGCCAAGGGCGTAGATGTCGGCGCGCTCCATAAGCTCTTCGAGCATCAGGCGCAGGCGCTTTTTACGTTCCTGGTTCTCTGTCTTGCGGTCGTTGTAGATTTTAGTCAGGTCCGGCTGGGTGCCATCATCATTGAGACGAACGAATTTGTTGGTCTTGAGGAATATCCGCAGTTCGCTGAAGAACTCCTTGTTGTCGGGCAGTTTGATCAGGGCCATGCCCGCCGGGGCTTCGTTGCTCTTGTTGAGGCAGCCAGCCTCGCCGTACAGGGCGTAGTCGAGATCCAGCGGAGAGACGACTTCGTGTTTGAGGGTGAGCATCCGGAACGCCTGAACGAAATTCGGGTTTGATTCTGGCGGGTGTAGGGCTGTGTGTAAATGCAGTTACTGTAAGGTTTTTGACGTTTTCGCTAGCCCGCCCATTCTTCGAACGGACTGCGGGCCTGCTGACCCGATTTTCGCGGATCATTTTCGGCTCATTGAGAGTCGCGCCGAATGACAGCAAATTTCCGGTTAGATGCATTCCTTTCTACTGCATAAAGTCCGTGCTTATGCCATAAAACCGGGCTAGCCACGGCTGCCGCCTCAAAATTAACCGAAAACTAGTTTCCCCGTGATTGTGATTTCCCCTTCTATGGCACCACAGAGGGTGATTTGGGCCTGACCCTGGGGCGATTCTGCAGCTCTCCACGTCGAGCAGTTGAAAACCTCAAATCACGCTCTGTCGTTTTGACTAAATTCGCCCGTCTGCCTACTCAAATTTCCGCCTAAACAGGCAATATCGGTCGCCATGGGGGCCTGAGGTACGAAAAAGGCGACCATTTGTATACGCGCCCATATCGAACCAGCAGCCGATTGATGAATTCCCAAACAATATTTATTCGTGACGTAGGGTCAAATCACGGCGAAATTGCTGCGCAATTTTCCGTGCATTGGGAGTCGTTATTTTATATAAAGCTGAATAAAAACAAATGGTTGATATGTGTTGGTAACGAGGATTATGTGTGTGATTTCCCTGCCAAAACACGGAATTTTTTCCCGCTAAAAAATCGTCAAATCACGGTTTGGCAATCCGTGATTTCCCTCCGATTTCATTGGTTTTCATGGGGCCTGAGGTACGAAAAGGGGGCGCATTTGTATGCGCACCCATATCGACCCAGTAGCCGATTGATGAATTCCCAAACAATATTCAGTCGTGACGCAGGGTCAAATCACGGCGAAATTTCTGCGCAATTTTTCGTGCATTGGGAGTCGTTCGTTCATATAAAGCTGAATAAAAACAATGGGTTGATATGTGTTGGTAACGAAGATTATGTGTGTGATTTCCCTGCCAAAACACGGATTTTTTTCCCGCTAAAAAATCGTCAAATCACCTTTTGCCAATCCATGATTTCCCTCCGATTTCATTGGTTTCAGGTGTTGTACGTGTGCTGCAGATCCGGGGAAGGGCGAGCGCCTAATCGAGCTGATCATCAGCGCCATAACCACCAACACAGCACTGGTCGCTGGGGCGAGGGGTGTCCCAAACCAATAAAGGGGGAGGACTGGACTGGCGGGCCTGAAAATCGGCGATCGATTCATTCTGCCCACCAGCAGGTACACAAAAGGTGCACATTTGTATACGCACCGACCATGGCCTGGGCATTTTCAGCGGAAATTGCCGAGATAGAAAACGTTTGCTCTCTCTTGCGTATACAAATGTTCACCTTTTGTATACGCGCAACACTGCAGATCGCAGTTTGACACTGCCTGCCCTGATGCAGTGAGCTGCGGTAATCAATAGCGGTCAGTCGACGGCCTTGACCATGTCCTCGATGACCTTCTTGGCGTCGCCGAAGGCCATCATGGTCTTGTCCAGGTAGAGCAGTTCGTTGTCCAGGCCGGCGTAGCCGCTGGCCATTGAGCGCTTGTTGACGGCCACGGGCTTGGCCTTGCAGGCCTTGAGGGTCGGCATGCCGGCGATAGGCGACTTCGGATCGCTCTTTACCATCAGCTTGACCACTAAAATTGCTGTTTTTAGTGAACGGTGGCTTTGAACACTTTCAGGTCGAAGTTAGACAAATTTAGCCTGTGTCGTAGGCAGACAATTCTCCTCGGCAAGCGCCCAACTCCTGCGCTTAGTCAGATGAGGAGGCCGTAGTGGCTATCAGTGTGTTCGACTTGTTCAAGATCGGTATCGGGCCTTCCAGTTCGCATACCGTCGGCCCGATGCGCGCCGCGGCGTTGTTTCTCGGCACGCTGCGTGAGCGACGCCTGCTGGCGCGGGTGCAGCGTGTGGAAGTGCGCCTGTATGGCTCGTTGTCGGCCACCGGCATCGGCCACGGCAGCGACACAGCTGTGATCATGGGGCTGATGGGCGACTGGCCAGATCAGATCGACCCGGCGCAGATCGCGCCACGCATCGCGGCGTTGCGCGACAGCGGCCAGCTGTTGCTCGACGGCAACCTGCCGGTGGTCTTCGACTGGGCGCGCGACATGTTGCTGCTCGACGAGAACCTGCCCTATCACCCTAATGCCATGACCCTTACGGCCTTCGCGGCCGACGGCAGCGAGCTGAGTAGCGGCACCTATTATTCGGTCGGCGGCGGTTTTGTGGTCGATGCCGAGCAGGCGGCCACCGGCCAACTGGATCAGGATCACACCCCGTTGCCTTACGACTTTTCCAGTGGCGACGAACTGCTGCGCCTGTGCAAGGAGCATGGCCTGCGCGTGTCCGAACTGATGATGGCCAACGAGAAAGCCTGGCGCAGCGAGACGGAAATCCGCAGCGGCCTGATGCGCCTGTGGCAGGCCATGCGCGACTGCGTCGAGCAGGGTCTTGCGCACGAGGGCATCCTGCCCGGCGGGCTCAACGTCAAGCGCCGTGCGGCCAAGCTGCACCGCAGCCTGCAGGAGATGAGCAAGCCCAACGTGATCGGCTCGACCCTCAGCGGCATGGAATGGGTCAACCTGTTCGCTTTGGCGGTCAAC
>NZ_JAUXMX010000007.1 GCF_030683065.1 Pseudomonas sp. | reverse complement strand
GTTGCACGACTTGCGCTGACAGCACCTCAGGAGAGATGACCAGTAAAAAGGCAGACGCGTCTGTAGGAGCCAGCTTGCTGGCGATCCGGGCCAGCAAGCCCATGCAACAGCATCGCCAGCAAGCTGGCTCCTACAGGGCATTGCTGCATGCAACACATAGCGGGTACATAGCCTTTTTTGTGGGCGATGTACCCATTGCGCGATTGTATCCGTGAGTCATGGCAGGGCGCTGCGCCTCAACCCGCCAGCGGGATTTCCGCTTAACCCGCTGCCTAGTCGCAGCGCGCGGTCCTGGGCGGCGGCGCACTGGCCTGGGCAGTGGCAGCGATCTGCAGCCGGGCGATGCAGCCCAGTTTCACCGTGGTTTCCAGCAGCAGGCTCTGCACCGGTAGCAGGTCGCCGGCCAGTACCACCTGGTTCACTGCCAGTTCCTCGAAACGGTTGCCGCCGAGCTGCAGGCGGGTGACACCGTGGCTGCGGATCATCGATTTGCCGATGCTCGCCAGCCGGTTGTTGAACAGCCCGATTTCGCTGGGTTGCGACCCGCTGTTGCGCAGGCTGATGGCGTACTCCGGTGAGGCGCTGATGCGGTTGCCGATAATCAGTGCAGCCGAGATGTTTTGCGCGTCGATGCCGCTGCCATGGCTGTTGGCGATCAGGTTGCCAGTCAACAGCAAGCGGCCGTCGGCCTGTGCCGGGCGATCCTGCAGGCGGATGCCACTGCTGCCGCTGTTACCGATCAGGTTGTCGCGTAGGCTGAGGTCACCGGATTGCGCCACCACCTCGATCGCCGACTTGCCACTGGCGACGATCAGGTTATGCGTGACATCGCCGCTGCTGGTGCCGCCGATGCGGATCGCGCTTTGGTTGTGCACCTGCCTGATGCGGTTCTGTCGCAGGCTAAATCGGCTGTCATGCAGGTCGATGGCGTACTGCTGGATATCGTCAAAACTGCTGTTATCGATCAAGGCCAAGGCATTGTGCAGTTCGGCACCGCTGGCCATTTCGCGCAGCTGGCTGTCACGGATCAGTACGCGCGCCGGGCCGGTATCTGCGCCTTGCTGCGGGCTCCGTCGGCTACTCAGGCCGCGGGTCAGGTGGGCGTTGTAGCCGAGGCGTGTGAGGCTCGAGTGCTCGATCAGGGTCAGGCTGCCGGCCCAGGCCATGATGAAGGGGCGGAACAGTCGCGGCTGGTCTGGCTCAGTCGCGCCGCTCCAGCTCTGCAGGTGGCTGCGCTGCAGCCTGAGCTGGCCCAGGTTGATCAGCGCCGCGCCGCTGCGGCTGTTCAGGTAGAGGTGACTGTCTTCGATCAGCAGGGCGGCCTTGGCGCCGATCAGTAGCGGGTAGCTGAGCAGGAAGCCGTCCTTGTGCCGGGTGAGAACCTTCGGGTTGGCCACGGCGCGCTCCAGTTGCGCCAGGTCTATGCTCCCGGCATCGACCCGCAGGACCTGCGGATGCTGGCTCTGGTAGTCGGCGATGACCTTGAACAGGCCGCTGCCGACCAGCGACTCGAATGGCCAGCTGCCGAGTTGCGCCGAAAACATCGGCGCCAGGCTGACCCTGGCCCGCCCACTGGGGAGGGTGGCGATCAGTTGCGCGGCGTCCACGCTCGCCCCGGTGTCGGCCAGCAACTCGGCCAGCGCCTGCTGTTGCGGCTGGCTGGGCAGAGCCTCGATCTGGTGGCGGTAGAGCGTTTGGGCCAGTGCGGGCGCGCTCAGCAGCAGGCCGATGAACACGGTGCAGAAGGATGCAGCGAGACGGTTCACGGTGTTACCTCGCAGGTCAGGGCAGGGCGGGGTAGAGCGGCTTGATCCGGCCGCCGATCTGGCTGTAAGCGTCCACCCTCGGGTCTTCAGCCTGGTACAGCTGGCGCGCCAGGACATGCTCTGGATAGCGGCTGAGGAAGGGCAGCAGCCAGGTCATCTTGTGTGCCGGCACCGCTTCCTGGGCCTGGCCGTCCAGCTCAGGCAGGCGGTCGGCCGCCAGTACGCTGCGCACGGCAAAGTTGGCCAGTTGCTGCAGCTTGGCGCTGTCCGCGGCAGACAGACCGGGGCCGTTGCTGTGGCTGGATTCGGCCAGCAGCATCAGCGGCACCAGGGCGTAGTGGGTGTAGTTGGCGGCCAGTCGGCCGCGGGCCAGCTCGTTGGGCAGGTAGGCGTAGTCGCCATGTGCTGAGGGGCTGATCTGCTCCAGGGCCTGGCGAAAGATCCGCTCGCCCCAGGCGATGTAGTCGGGCCTGTCGAGCAGCATGCCGGTGGCGGCGACAGCCCAGCCGGCCCAGTAATCGTGGTTGTTGAAGTAGGCGAAACCGGGTTGCTGGCGCGGGCTGTACTCCTCGATCACCTGCTCGGCCAGGCGCTGCAGCCACTGCCGTTGCTCGGGCGACAGCTGCGGCTGGCCGCCACTCAGCGCCTGGGTCTTGAGCAGGGTCGAGGCGATGGCCGCCAGCGACCACTTGCGTGCGGCGATCCCGGTCTTGCTCGCCTCGCGGCTTTGCAGGGCGCCGGCGACGGCCCAGGCCTGCAGCCACTGATCGAGGCAGGCCAGGCCGGCGGCAGCCTGTTGCGGGTGTTCGGCCATCAGGTAGTAGTCAGCGAACTGCACCAGGCGTCGGTTGTATTCACCCAGGCGGGCATAGATTTCTCGCGATTGCCTGGACTGTGTGCCACTCAGGGTCGATTTGCTCGCATCGCTCTGGTCATATTTGCTGTCGATCAGCAGCGGGCCGCTGTAGGGCGGCGGCACTTGCTTGGGGCAGGTGATGCTGTGGTAGTCGCCGACCAGGCCGCTCAGCGCGGTTGGCTGTGGCGGCCAGATTGATTGGGCCTGGCTGGCGGTTGCGCTGCAGCTGAGCAGGGTCGCCAGCCAGTGCGCGGCGAGTTGCGGTTTCAGCGACATAAGGTGATCTCCACATTGCCGGGCTCGGTCAGCGCCTCGCTGGGTTCGAAAAACACCGACAGCAGGTTGGCGCCGCGCAAGGTCTCGGCCTGGCTCAGTTGCAGGTAGAACTGGCCGCCTTCGACGATCGCCTCGCGGCGGTACCAGACCTTGTCGCGCTGGCCATTGTCGTAGTAGGTGATGATGTAGAAGTCCTTGAGGTTCTTGTCGCTCAGCTGGATATCGAGGAAGCCCGGCAGGTCCGCTAGGTCGCGTCGTTGCGCGCCGCTGTTGCTGAAGATCTCGATGCGCTGGTTGACCTGCAGCAGCGGTAACTCGGTCTGTTTGCTAGCCAGCACCTCGGCCTTGGCGCAGCCGCCCTGGATGGCCGGCAGCAGCTGGCGGTAGAGCAGCGGGTCTTCCAGGCGGAAGCTGGCTGGCAGCTCCCAGATGATCATTTTCGGCGGTGCATCCGGCGAGTAGTCGGCCGATTGCAGGTAATTAAGCAGCGCGCCTTCCTGGCCAGCGCCGGGTAGCGCCAGGTTGAGGATGTCGATGCCGAGGTACTCCTTGAGGTAGCCGTCGAAGTTGTAGTTCTTGGTGTCGTCGTCGCGGCTGGCCGAGTTGCTGGTGCCGACCAGAATCACCTCGGGGGTCGACTCCTCCTCGAACAGCGAACTCAAGTCGTCGCCCGCCGGTACGGTCTGGAAGCCGCGCACGTACTGGAAGCCGTAGTTGTTGCCGCAGATCTTCTTCAGTGCGCGGCTCATGGTGCCGTCCTTGGGCACCATGACGCTGGGTTCGGTGCGGTAGCTCTTCTTCGTAAGCTCGGCGAAGAAGGCTTGCTGCTGCACTGCGTCGGCGACGATGCGCGCGGTAACTTGGGCGCCGTGCGGTGTCCAGTGATGGTCACGGCGGAAGAAGTAGTCTGGCTGCGGCGGGGTGTCCACCAGCGGCAGGATGTCTGGCACCAGTGCCCCGCCAGCCCGTAACTGGGCAAGGAAGCTCGCCAGGTTACGCCGCGCAGTGGCAAAGTCGAAACCGTAGGCGCGGTCGGCCCGTACCTTGTCGCGGTGCATCATGCCGCGGGTCGGTTGCACGGCAATCACCACCTGTACGTTCTTGGCGGCGAAGGCCTGGATCAGGCGTTTGAACTGCGGCTGCATCGCCGGCGGGATGCCGAACTGGTTGCTCAGGTCGACCTCCGAGCGGAACAGCCAGCTGTCCTTGCCCGGGGCGATGTGCTTCATCGATTTCATGATGCCTTCGGCATACTGCGCGTCGTCCGCCAGCCCTGGACAGAGCAGGCAGTCAAGCTCGCACGGTGGCTCGACCGCAGCGCGCAGGACGGGGGCAGCGAGCAGCAGAAGGCTGGCGAGGAATAGGCTGGGCTTCTTCATGGGCGGCTACTTGATGCTGTCCAGGCCGTTCATCAGGCCGATGGTGCGGTAGCCGCTACCTTGCGCAATAACCACGTAAGAGTAGGAGCGGCCCTTCTTCAGAAACAGTTCGCTGAACTGGGCGACGTTGCGCTCGCCCGCGTAGGCAGCGAAGCCGATCTTGATCTCGTTGACCATGCGTGTGCCCGTCTGGTTGGGCGTCACGCCGTCAACGATGGCGTGTTTGCCGTCAAGGGTCTTGAGGGCCAGCGGTTGGTCGGTGAGGTTGTAGAAGGCAATCTGGGCTTTCTTGGTGTCCTCGACATAATTGTCGGCGATCTGCAGCAGGCTGCTGCCATCGTAGACCAGGGTTAGCGCCGATTTTGCCTGCAGGTTGAGTTCCAGGCTGCTTTGGTTGACCGTCACCTTTTGCGCGCCAGGGGCGACGAACAGGTAGTTGCCAAGTTGGCCGCCATTGATTTTCTGCGCGGCCGTCTTGCCGCTGACCATCATTTCGGCAACGCCGGGCGCCAGGTTGAGCGTGCGAATGTAAGCCGAGCCGGCTGGCGCCACGGCGTCATAGAGGGCGGCGTTGCCATCCTGGGCATGGGCTTTGATCGCCCCGAGCAGGACTAGGACGATTGGCAGGCTGTGTAAAGCAACAAGCAAAAAGCGCTTCATGGCGGATGCTCCTCAGAAGAATTGATTGGCGGCTACTTGCCAGCCACTGGTGGTTGGTTCCTCGCTGAGCAAGGTGCGCAGCGGGAACTCCCAGATCACCGTGGTGATCGCGGGGTCTCGCAGTTGACCGCCCTGGAGGAATTGCTGCATGGCGTAGTAGGGGCCGCGTGCCTCGACGGCGGTGGTCTGCAGGTCGCTCTTCAGCGACTCCTTGAGAAAGCCCTGGAAGTTCCAGTCGTCGATCTTGGTGTAACTGGAGCCGACCAGCATGATCGGCTGCTCGGCTTCGCCGAACAGGCTGTCGGCGCTGACCTCCTGGTTATCCTTGAGGGTTTCGAAGACTGCCAGTGGGCTGGGCCGGAAGTGTTCCGGGGCCAGTTCGCGGTTGAACTGCAAGTAGTTGCTCAGGTCGCCAGCCAACTGTCTTTCGGCGACCTGGCGCGAGCTGTAGGCGGCGCGGCCGATCAGTTCGGGATGCTGGCGGGCCAGTTCCCGGGCGGCCAGGCGGGCACCGAAGGGCGACCAGTGGGTATCGGTCCTGAGGAACAGCGGCTGCCGGTCCTTGTGGGCGAAGAAGGTTGCACGCAATGACGTCGCCTCGATCCGGCTGCCGCGCAACTGGCTGATGAAGTCGTCGTAGAGCCGCCGCGAGCGATTGTCCGGGGCGCGCGTGGCGTACTCCGCGTAGACATCCAGCTTCATCGGCAGCGGCAGCAGGATCAGGCGCTTGTTGTGTGCCTTGAGGGTTTTCTCCACTTCGGCGATCTTCGCCACGTTGCTGCTTAACGCCTGCTGATAAGCATTCGGCAGGCGGTACTCCTCATTGCTGAACAACCAGCCCTCGCGACCCAGCACCACACCGCTGCTGCCTTCGCGGAACAGCAGGTATTGGCCACTGGCCCACAGCTCGATGGACGGATCGCGCAGGAAAAACCCCTTGTCGTAGTAGTCCTCGAACTGGCGCAGCAACTGGCCGCCCATAAACAGCTCGGCGGCATCGGCCCATGACTGGGCTTTGCCGAAGCTCGCCACCCTGGGCAGCGAATAGATCAGCATCACGCCGAGCATCAGAATGAACGCGATGCCATTGAGCTTGTGTGCGGAATTCATGACCGGAAACATGGCAGCCTCCTAGAACTGGAAGTAGAGAAACGGAGAGAAGGAATTGGCGGCCAGGCGGCTCAGCGACAAGCCGAAGCCGACCCACAGCAGCACCATGCTCAGGCCGCTGACATGCTCCATCCAGTAGCCCTGCTTGTGCCCGGCGTAGTAGCGCAGGTTGATCCGCCCGGCGAGGGCGATCCAGACCAGCGCCAGGCCCGTGAAAGCCACGGTCATGCTCGAGGTCTCGATGAAGTAAGCGTCCAGCGAACCGATGCCGTTCAGGCCGAACATGCCGGCGTGGATCCTCAGGGCGTGATCTATATCGCCGGTGAAGAAGAACGGCATCACCGTCAGCAGCACCGCCAGGGCCAGCAGATTGCGATGCAAGCGGTAGGGGCCGTTGACCTTGGTGACCAGGTTGAAACGCCGCTCGAGCAGCATGAGTACGGCGAAGGACAAACCGAACATGATGTAGGCGAAGCTCGCCCCGTGCCAGAAGCCGGACAGCAGCATGGTGCAGAACAGCGCGCCTTCGGCTTTCAGGGTTCGGGAACGGATCATGGGCAGGTAGACGTAATCGCGCAGGAAGTCGGCCAGGGTCAGGTGCCAGCGGCGCCAGAACTCGGTCATGCTCTGGCACAGCAGCGGTTGGTTGAAGTTCTCGGCGAAGCGAAAGCCCATCATCATGCCCAGGCCGATGGCCATGTCGCTGTAGCCGGAGAAGTCGAAGTACAGCTGCAGCAGCACGATGAACATGCCGAACCAGGCATCCATCATCTGCGGCTGCGACTCGCCGAGGATCACCGTGGCCAGCGGCGCCAGCGAGTCGGCGATCAACACCTTCTTGACGAAACCGAGCATGAAGCGCGCGGCGCCGAGGCTGAACAGCTCCAGTGAGTGAGTACGCTGTTTGAGCTGCTGGTCGATCAGGCTGTAGCGCAGGATCGGCCCGGCGATCAGTTGCGGGAACAGGGCGATGTAGGCGGCAAAATCGACGAAGCGCCGGGTCGGTTCGGCATCCTTGCGGTAGATGTCGACGATGTAGCTGACCGCCTGGAACACATAGAAGGAGATGCCCAGCGGCAGGATGATGTGTTCCAGGGTAAAGGTGTTGATGCCCAGCGGCTGCAGCACGTCGGCGATCACCTCGACGCCAAAGTTGGCGTATTTGAAGTAACCGAGCGCGGCCAGGTCGCCGATCACCCCGATAGTCAGCAGGCGGAACGCGGTCTTCTTGTCGCCACCGTCGATACGCCGCTTGATCAACAGGCCGAACCAGTAGTTCCAGTAGGAAATGCCGACGAACAACAGGAGGAAATCCGGTCGCCACCAGGCGTAGAAGATATAACTGCCGAGCACGATGACATAGGAACGCCAGGCGTCCTTGACCAGGTAATACACCAGCAGGAACACCGGTAGAAACAGGAACAGAAAGATGTTCGATGTGAAAATCATGGCGACACCTCTGGATTAGTAGCGCAGTACGACGCCGAAGGAGACCTGAAAATCGTTGTCGAGGTTGCCGATGGCATCCCCCGCCCGGAAGTAACTGGCGGTGAGCAACGCGTTGATTTGCACATGCTTGTCTTGCACGGCGTAGGGGAACAGTTCCCAGTAGTAATTCAGGTCCAGGGTCTGGCCGAGGGCGCGGCTGCCGTTGCGCTCGGCTGGCTCGGCCAGGTTGATCGGCAGATCGCCGTCGGCATCGCGCAGGTGCAGGTCGGTCAGGCGCAGATCGAGGAAGTGGCGCGGCTGCGGTCGGGTTTCCAGAGCGATGCCGTAATAGGCCAGGTTGCGCAGGTCGACGCCGATGAAGGCGCTGACCAGGCCGTTGCTGTAGGTCTCCGGATTGGCCACCCGATCCGACTGGATGGCATTCAGGTAGAAGCCGTCGTTACTGTCGTCCGGCTTGTCGGTGATACCGCCGTACAGGGCCAGGCGCGGACTCCAGGGCCGCTCGGTGAAGTGCTTGCCGAGCTCGCCGAGCAGTGCCCAGCCGTTGCGATCCTGTTTCTCGCCACCGGCCAACTCGACACTGCCGTCGAGCAGCGCCAGTTCCAGGCGGTAGTCGCTTAACAGCGGGGTGCCGTGCAGGTCGTCGCCGTGGAAGAACAGGCCGACGCGCCCGCCTTTGAAGTCGCTGGGGTCGTCCGCGGCGCGACCGGAGTAATCCTGTTCCAGCAGCAGGCGCAGGCCCGCCCAGTTTTCGCCGCTCCAGCGCAGGGCGTATTCGCCCATGGCGTAGGCGATATCGCGCTCACGGGCGTCCAGCGCTTTGCTGTCGCTGTTGTAGGTATGCAGCTTTTGCCCGACGGCGACGAAGCCACGGGCAAAGGTGTCGTCGAAGTTCAGGCGCAGCGACTCCAGGCTGGTGTCCCACCAGATGCCGAAATGATCGGCGTAACGCTGGCGCCCAAGGCTTAGAGAGAGGCGTGGGTCGTCGCCGAGCAGGTTGCGGCGCAGGTAGAACTCGCGCAGCTCGGCACTGAAGTATTCGATCTGCGGGCTGTTCTCCTGCTGCAAGCCGGTGCTGGCCTGGCTGGCGCTGTTGTAGTTGAACCAGGCGCGACTGAACGCCTGCCATTTTGGCCACTGCGGCTCGCTTGAGCGCCAGCTCAGCGAGGGCTCGTAGCGCAGGCCATAGAAACCTTTGCGGTCGTTGCCCAGTTGCGAGTTTTCCGGGCCATAGCCGCCCTGCAGGGTGAGCTTGTGATTCAGCTCGACCGGGCTTGGCATGGCTGCGGCCACCGCAGGCGTGGGCAGGCTGGCCGGCTCGCTTAGCGCACCCTCCTGGTCCGCAGCGACCACATGGCCGGCGAGCAGGGCCAGCAACCATGGCGCTCGGCGTAACCAATGACTTGGGTGCGTCATAGGGCCGCCTCGATTTCACGGATGATCCCGTTGCGCGCTTGCAGGGCCTGGTCAAGCTGCTCCTGGCTGATTTGCTGGGCCAGCGTCTTGAGGTATTTGCGCGCGCCCAGTTCGCCGCCATCGACGGCGATTCGCGCATAGGCGTAGGCCTTGACCTGATCGTGGCAGATACCCTTGCCGCCGCCATAAATCGTGGCGATGCGGTAGAACGCCGAGGGCACGCCGCGTGCGGCGAGGACGCGGTAGCTGGCGATGGCCTTGGCCTGATCGACTTGATCCAGGCCGCCCATGCTGTAGAGCTCGCCGAGGTTGAGGTGGGCGTTCTGGTAGCCCTCGGCGAGCAGGGCCTGAATGATTTCCTGGGCCTTGAACGGGTCGAGACTGCGCCAGCCGCGCACCAGGTAGGCCGACGCGCGCAGGGCGCGGCCTTCTTGCGGGCGGGTCAGCTCGACCTGGTCGATCAGGGCGAATACTTCCTCGGCGCTGTAGCTCTGTGGCGCCGACATCATGTAGCTGGCCTTGGACACCCGAGCCTGCTCGGCCTGGCGGGCGATGGCGTTGTCCAGCCACTGTATGACCTGCGGGTCGTGCTCACGGGGAATGCTGCTGAGCAGATTGCCGATGGCCAGCACCACGGCGACCGGCAGGTTGTCGATCTGCGCCAGCAGGCTGCTTACCTTGGGTGCAAACAGCTCGTCCTGCTCCTCGCCGAGGAACTGGTAATAACGTTCCACTGCCCGCGCATCGCTGCGCATGGCACTCAGGTAGAGGTTGTCCGCCAGCGCACGCTGGCCCTGCTGTTCTGCCAGGCGCGCGCGGTACAGCGCGCTGGCGCAGACATCGATGCAGGCGCGCTGGTACAGGCTGATCAACTCGCGTACCTGGGCCGGCGGATACAGATCGGGGTAGGCCAGGAACAGATCGAGGCTGGTGCTGACGCTGTTGATGTCCTGGGTCGGCGCGAAGCGTTGCACGGCCTGGCTGAAGAAGGCGCGCTGGGCGTCATGGCCGTTGGGCAAGCGCTCGCTGAAGTTGGCCAGGCCGACCAGGGCGCTGAGCGGGCCACGGCCGTTGGCGAAGGCCGCCTGATAGAGGGCGATGGCCTCCTGCTGTTTGTTGCGCTCGGCGGAGCCGGCCAGCACGTCGGCCAGCAGGCGCATCGAGTCGCGGTCGCCACGCTCGGCAAGCACGCGCAGCTCGGTTTCGACGTCGGCCTGCGGGTCCTGATGCAGGCGATACTGGATTTGCTGCAGGCTGGCGGCCTGGGCTGATGCCGTCAGTGTGAGCAGCAGCAGGCACGATGGAATAAGGCAGTTGATCATGCGCGACTCCTGTCAAGGCTCAGTAACCGGGGACGCTGGAGAGCAGCGGCAGACGTTTGAACAGGTCGACCGCCACCGGTTTTTGGTAGGCCGCCAGCGGCAGCGGCTGGTCGGGGCGGATCTGCAGCAGCAGTTGCTGGGTCAGTGGATCAAGCGCCGAGCCGACCACCTGGCCGCCGAGCTTGCCGTCGACGCCGAACACCTGCAGTTCGATCGAGCCGATGTCGCTCAGGTCCTTGAGCTTGTCGAAGGGGAAGCTGGCCTTGACGAACAGGCTGTTGTCCCCGAGCGGGATCAGGTGTGCCAGTTCGGCGAACTTGTAGCCGTAGCCATCGACCATCGCCTTGGGCAGGTACAGCAAGCAGTCGCAGGGGCTGGCGATGGTGGTTTCGATCAGTGAACGACCGAGCAAGGCCTGCAGGTCGGTCTGGCTGATGTCGGCCAACGCCTTGAGGTCGGCGGGGGTGGTGAAACTGGTGGCGAGCTGAGTCGACACCGTGGCAATTGGCTGGCCGGCCTCGACCCGCTGGGTGCCGGCGGGGACGAGGAATTTCACATAGCCGTTCTCCGGCATGCTGATCACGTGGGCATCGGCACTGACCAGCGCCTGGGTGGCGGCCACCCGGAAGAACAGCAGGTAGGTCTTGAACACCAGCAGGCTGGCGATGGCCAGCCCGGCGAGCAGGTACAGACCACTGCCGGCCAGAGCCTGCAGACGCTCGCGCAGGCCGCGCTCGGTGACGAGCTTGTGCTTGCGTTGCTTGATGTGGTTTTCCCGCTGCATGACGTTGAACAGGCCGTTGACTTCGATCATCTCGCCGGATGTATAGGCGCTGATGAGGTAGCGCAGAATGTCGCGCTTCTGCCCGTCTAGATCGACGAACTGCACGCCGATCAGCTCGCCGGTGTGCGAGGTCACCTTGATCCGCGCATCGATCCTCAGCTTGACCTGGTGCAGGTCGAACTGGATCGAGGCGCTGTGCAGGCTGCCGATGCTCAGTTGCGGTGCGCCGCGCAGGCTGAGACCACCGATGGAAATATCTTCGATCTGGCACTTGATGCCGCCGTTGCCGCCCAGGACAACCCGGGCGGGCATTTTGGTGCGCACGTATTGGCGCTCGTCGATCGCTTCGTGGACCACGCTTGCTGCTGGGGGGGAAATGGCGCTACTCATGGCGTCCGCCTCGGATCAGGGTTGGGAAAGGGTCAGCAGAATGGCCACGGCGCCGAAAAACAGGGCACCGGAGGAGGCCAGCATGGTTTTCGAAGACCAGCGATTGAGCGCCAGGTCGAAGCCCTGGGGGCTGCGTTCGAGCGTGGTCTTCTGTCGAGTCCAGCTTTGCTGGTCCATGTGGAACAGCGCGTAAACCTTCATCAGCGAGCCGACGATCTGGTTGTAATAGAGCACCAGCGGGTACAGCGGATCGACCGGGTGCCCAGCGAATAACAGCAACAGGCTCACCATGCTGCGGGTCAGCAGCACCCAGAACAGGTAGACCAGCAGGAACTGGACGCCGAACAGTAGCGCCGCTGCCAGTGAGGCGGTCAGGCCGAGCAGGCTGGTCCACATCGACACCCGTTGGTCATAGAGCACATACAGGGTGAACAACCCCAGTTGGCGCAAACCCAGCAGGCGGGTGGCGCGAAAGTTCTGCCGCAGTGAATTGCCGTACCAGCGGAACATCAGCTGGCGGGTGGCGCGCAGGAAGCTGCTGTCTGGCGGGTGCTCAACGGTCAGGGTGTTGCTGTCGGGCACGTAGAAGGTGTCCCAGCCGGCGCGCATCAGGCTGAGCCAGGACGACTTGTCGTCACCGGTGAGGAACTGGAAGCGGCCCAGGCGCCAGTGCTGGAGGAAGTCGGCCTCGACATCCTTGATGAAGTCCGGCTCGATCATCACGCTGGCGCGGAAGAACGACAGTCGCCCGGTCATGGTCAGTACGCGGCGAGACAGGGCCATGGAGCACATGTTGATATGGCGTTGGGCGAAGCGCAGTGCGTGCCATTCGCGGATAAGTTTGCCGCCTTCGACCTGGCAGAACTCGTTGGTGGTGATGCCGCCGACGCTGGGCAGGTAGGCAAAGAACTTCACCGCATTCGCCACGCAGCCAGGCAGCAGCATGGTGTCGCCGTCCACCACGCCGACCACCGCATCGTTGTCCGGCATGCGTCGCGACAGCGCGCGGAAGGCGTGGGCCAGGCCATCGCGCTTGCCAGTGCCGCGGGCGCGGACGATCACCAGTTTGATGTCGGGACGCTCACGCACCTCGCGGCGCATGATCTGCTTGATCAGGTCCTCGTCGCCCTTCTCGACGATGGACGCGATCACCGTACAGGGCACCGGCAGGCGCTGGATCTCCTGAAATACCGACTGGTAGACCTTGAAGGTGGTCGGTGCGGGTATGCGGAAACTGGTGACCACCATGTACAGCTGTGAGGGCAGTGCTGCCGAACCCATGCGCTCCACCGCCCTGCGCATGGCCGGGAAGCGCCAGTGCAGGAAGTACATGCCGCGCAGGTAGTGGGCGATGGCGTTGCCGTAGCGCCAGGTGCCGAGTGCGCCGATCAGGAAGATGAAGTTCTTGTGCTGCGGATCGAATAACCCGGGGTCGAGCAGGTCGGCCAGCAGCATCAGGCTGGCCAGCAGCAGGCCCCAGCCGAGCAGTTGGCTGCAGGCATCGTGCAGTCGCGAGTTGGCTTTACCCATGGCGTCAGCGTGCTCCGGTACATGGTGTGGTCGGCTGCTGGCCGCTGTGGCGAAACCGCCACGGACTACGCTGGGCGCAAGGGTGGCTCGATCTGTCCGGGTGTGTACGCATCACTCTCCCCCTCGGCGCTTCTGGCTCGCCACGTGTTGCCGTCAGCGTTTGAGCAGCAGTTGTTCGCTCTCGCGCGGGCTTGCGCTGCGACCGTAAACATCCTCCATGCGCTGGATATCGTCTTCGCCGAGGTAGCTGCCGGACTGCACTTCGATGATCTCCAGGGGGATCTTTCCCGGGTTGGCCAGGCGGTGCACGGAGGCGATGGGGATATAGGTCGACTGGTTTTCCGTAAGCAGAAAACGCTTGTCGTCGCAGGTCACCTGCGCCGTGCCGGATACCACGATCCAGTGCTCGGCGCGGTGGTGGTGCATCTGCAGCGAGAGTTGCGCGCCGGGCTTTACCGAGAGGTGCTTGACCTGAAAGCGCGAGCCCATATCAACCGAGTCGTAGGCGCCCCACGGGCGGAAGACCTGGCTGTGGTTCTGCGCCTCCTGGCGATCCTGTGCGGTGAGGCTGTTGACCAGTTGCTTGACCTCCTGGGTGCGCTCGCGGTGAACGATCATCAGCGCATCCTTGGTTTGCACCACCACCAGGTCGTCCAGGCCGATCAGGGTGACCAGCTTGTCGGTGCCGTATACCAGGCAGTTATGGCAATCCTGGAGTAGCACGTCGCCCTGCAGGGCATTGCCTTGCGCGTCCTTGTCTTGCGCATCCCATAACGAGGACCAGCAGCCAACATCGCTCCAGCCTGCCTGCAACGGGACCACGCAGGCGCGTGTGGTTTTTTCCATCACGGCATAGTCGATGGAGTTTTCCGGGCAGCAGGCGAACGTGGCAGGGTCGATGCGCACGAACTCCAAATCGTTCTGGCTGCGCTCCAAGGCCAGCAGGCAGGTGTCATAGATGTCCGGCTCGTGACGCTTCAGCTCTTCCAGGTAGCGGCTGCAGCGGAACATGAACATGCCGCTGTTCCAGAAGTAGTCGCCACTGGCGACAAATTCGCTGGCCTTGGCCAGGCTCGGCTTTTCGACGAAGTGCTCGACCGCCAGTACGCCCGGTGGCAGCTCAGCCTGCGCAGCGGCGCTTTTGATATAGCCGTAGCCCGTTTCCGCTTTGCTTGCAGGCACCCCGAACAGCACCAACTCGCCCTGTTCAGCGGCGCTGCGCGCCAGTTCCAGGGCGCGCTGCAAGGCCAGTTGATCCTCAAGTACATGATCGGCGGGTAACACCAGCAGCAGTTCGTCTCGGCCTTCGGCGAGCAGTTTCAGGGCAACGATGGTCACCGCCGGTGCAGTGTTGCGGCCGAATGGCTCGAGCAATACCGCCTGCGCCTTGCAGCTAATGGCATTGAGTTGCTCGGCGACGATGAATCGGTGCTCCTCGTTGCACACCACGATAGGGGCATCCATGCCCTCGCCGACGACCCGCAGCAGCGTCTGCTGGAACAGGGTCTGCGCGCCGGCCAGCGCCAGGAATTGTTTAGGGTACAACTTGCGTGACAAGGGCCAGAGGCGGGAACCGCTGCCGCCCGACAGGATAACTGGGATCATGATCGCTCTCCTCAAAGGTGCCGCCCGCAGCGGGCATGCACAGGAAATTCGCAAGGATGGGTATCGGTCGTTTACCAGCAAATGCCTTCACTGCCTTGGCGGCTGGAATGCGCCATGAAGCCGACCAGATCGACGACCTGCTTGCCATCCGGAACCTGTTGGGCGAGCGCGCGAAAGCGTTCGTCAGCGTTGCCCAGAACAATCAGATCGGAGTGCTCGACGACGCGCTCGAAATCACTGTCGAGCAGGGATGAAACATGGGGGATTTTCGATTCGATGTAGTCCTTGTTGGCGCCATAGACGCGTGCATACTCGACGTTGCTGTCGTAGATATTCAGCTCGAAGCCCTTGCCGATCAGCATCTCCGCCAGCTCCACCAGTGGGCTTTCGCGCAGGTCGTCGGTGCCGGCTTTGAAGCTCAAGCCCAGCAAGGCGACCTTGCGCTTGTCGTAGCTGGCGATGATGTCGAAGGCGTGCTGCACCTGTGCGCTGTTGCTGCGCATCAGCGAGCCGATCAGCGGCACCTCGACGTCCAGTTGGCCGGCACGGTAATTCAGTGCGCGCACGTCTTTCGGCAGGCAAGAACCGCCGAAGGCGAAGCCGGGCTTCATGTAGTACTTGGACAGGTTGAGCTTGTGATCCTGGCAGACCACCTCCATCACCTCGCGGCCGTCGACGCCGGCCGCCTTGGCGATGTTGCCGATCTCGTTGGCGAAGGTCACCTTGGTGGCGTGCCAGACGTTGCAGGTGTACTTGATCAGCTCGGCAACAGCGATGCTTTTGCGCACGATGGGGGCGTCCAGCTCTTGGTAGAGCGCTTGCAGTACGTCGCCAGAGCGCTGGTCCAGTTCGCCGATCACTGTCATCGGTGGATAGTTGTAGTCGTCGATAGCGGTGCTTTCACGGAGGAATTCGGGGTTTACCGCTACGCCAAAATCGATGCCCGCGCGCTTACCCGAGCACTCTTCGAGAATGGGGATGACGACGTTCTTGACCGTACCTGGCAACACCGTGCTGCGCACGACCACGGTGTGCCAGGCGGACTTCTCCCGCAGTGCGGCGCCCACCTGCGCGCAGACTGATTCGATGAAGTGCAGGGCCAAGTCGCCGTTGCGTTTGCTGGGTGTGCCGACGCACAGCAGCGACAGCTCGGTGCTGCGCACCGCGGCCTGAACGTCGGTGCTGCCACTCAATGTGCCGGCCTTGACGCCCGCGTCCAGCAGCGCCTCCAGGCCCGGTTCGACGATCGGCGATTTACCCTGGTTGATCAGGTCGATTTTGCTCGGCGAGATGTCTACGCCGATTACCTCATGCCCGCGTGCTGACAGGCAGCCGGCACAGACCGCGCCGACATAGCCCAAGCCAAAGATGCTGATACGCATTGGTTTATCCCCTGTGGTGATCAACTTCCAGGCGCACAAAACCGCTGACGTGCGCCAGTTGAAATCAGTTAGGACAGTAATCAAGGTTCGCCACACTTAACGTGGTGAAGAACATGAAGCGAACAACGGTACTGAGTACAACTAAGGGCTTTTCACAGCCTCTTGTTGGTCCACGCAGGGGCTTCTACTTCCACAACGAGCAAGACGGGCAGCAAAGCGAGGGCTGCCATCTCATTGCGGGAGGGCGGATCTTTTTATGGTTTTTTTCGTGTGTCTGTCGTTGCTAACACAGTTCCAAAAATGGCATTTCCAACAGGTCTTAAGCTATCAGCGCACGGAGGATAGTCAATAAGTTGTCGATATTGAATTGGAATAAGATTAGGCGTGCTTATTTCGTCAAAAAAACGTCTATCGCTCGACGGCACGTGGCTGGCGATCCGGCGGTGCGGGGGCTGGTTAGTATGCGGCGGCGTCGAGCATTTCGAGCAGACCCAGACCATTCGAGTCCCCGTCTGCGCGTTATTGAGGTCAAGCCAAGCCAGGTGCGGCTGCGGCGAGACGCCCGCAGATCAGTCAGCGTTTGGGCTGTTTGCTCGCAGGAGGGGGCTGATGGCGGGCGTCAGCTGAGTTGAAACTCAGCTCAGTGCTTTCGGTTTGTATGCGCAGTAGCCGGGACGCGGGCCGATCTTGGGGTGGTTGCGGCAGGTGTCCGGGCGCTTGTCGTAGATGGTGCACAAGCGCGTCTTGCGATCCAGATACAGGCAGTCATTGTTGCTCATGCGGGTCAGGGTGAAGATTCCTGATTTCTGGTTGAAGCGCTCGATAATGCCTTCTTTTTGCAGGCGTTTAGCGATGTTTTTTGGCGGGTCGCCGCGCTCGAAGTCGTCGACTACGCCGATGCGGATCAGGTCGCCGATGCGTGCCTCTACCGGCAGTGTGCAACAGCTTGAGATGCAGCTGTGGCACATGTCGCTGGTGTATTTGGCCCAGGTGTCCAGGCGGTCGAGTTCGGCGGCGGCAATCAGGTTGTTCTTCATGGGGCTATGGGCGCGTGTTGGCTGGGCGGCGGAGGATGATAGCCTCGTTGGCGTATTTGTGAACTAACATCTGCCGGCTGGTCGGTTTTCTTGCTGTCAGAGGCGGTGAGCATGTCGAGCGCTGGCATGCATCAGCCATAACAAAACCCTCATAAAACCTGAGGGTTTGCAGTATCTTTAGCGCGGTCAGCAGTTTTGCCGTCTCCTATAAACGTCTTCGGTCCGGATGGCTTCGTACGCATGTGTTCTTGCCGTGTTCTACCGTCATTGAATGATGCTCTGTCGCGACTGTGTCCCGCCGGACGTTGCCTGGCTGCGCGCCAGTGAGTCTGTGTGCCGGTTCGGGTTGGGCGCTGAGTGTGCCGGTGGCGCTGACCGGCATGGTCTGCGTCGGGGTGCTGTTGCTGATGCGCTGGGTCACCCGGCAGCGCTACTTCCCCGGGCGCGAGAGTTTTATCCTGCTGCATGCCGCCAGCCTCTGGTGGATGCTCGCTGCCGCGCTGGAAATGGCGGCGCAGGCGACCGACTGCAAGGTGTTCTGGGCGAGTATGGCGTGGCCGGGCATCCTTCTGGTGCCGGCTTTCTGGTCGGTATTCCTCTATCAGTATGTCAACAGCGTGCGTCAGCCGCTTTTGTTGCGCCACACGCTGGGGCTGACGGTGGTGCCGGTGGCGATCTGGCTGGTGGCCCTGAGCAATCCCTGGCATGCCTTGTTCTACGGCGCGGGGACAGCCGCGCTCTCGGTCGAGCCAGGGTCGCCGGTGCGTTATCAGCATGGCCCGCTGTTCTACGCGGCTGCGGTTTACATCTATCTATTCATGGCCTTCAGCATGGGGGTGGTGATCCGTGCGGCGGTCTTCAGTAATGGCGTTCATCGTCGCCATTACCTGGCCTTCGTGGTGCTCACCGCAGTGCCTTGGCTGGCGAACATCAGTTATGTCGGCTTCGGCTGGACGTTGTTCGGTTTTGACCCGACCCCCTTCAGCTTTACCTTCAGCCTACTGGCGTTTACCTGGCTGATTGTCAGTGTGCGCTTGTTCGATTTGCTGCCCGTGGCGCGGCACTTGCTGTTGGAGGCCTTGCCCGACCCGGTGCTGGTGGTGGATCCGCAGATGCGGGTGATCGAGGCGAACCTGGAGGCGCTCAAGCTGGCGGGCCTGAGCAAGGATTGGCAGGGTCGCAAGTTGGCCGATTGGCCGGTGTTCGGTCGGGACTTGCAGGGGCTGATGCGGCGCCAGGACCCTGCCGCTGCAGATCAATTGCTCGCTCTGGCGAATTCCGCACGCTATTTCGAGGTGCGCCTACGGGCGATCGAGCGGGTTACTCGCAATGGCACCATCGTTCTGGGACAAATGCTCTACCTGCGCGATGTTACTCAGCGCCATGTCGGCGAGTTGAAACTGGCTGAGGCGTTGGTCGTCAGCGAGGACCGTCTGCGCACGATTTCCAGGCTGCATGAACAGTTGCGGGAGCAGGCGCTGCGCGATCCGTTGACCGGCTTGTACAACCGTCGCTATCTGGACGAGTTCTTCAATCGCGAGCAGGCCCGCGCCGAGCGTGAGCGAACGTCGGTGGCCTTGGCTCTGGTCGATCTCGATCATTTCAAGTTGCTTAACGATGAGCATGGCCATCTGGAAGGCGATGATGTGCTCAAGGGTGTGGCGCAACACTTGCTGAGCAGTCTGCGGGCCTCGGATGCGGTGTTTCGCATTGGTGGCGAGGAGTTCTTGCTGGTCCTGCCCGGTGTCGATGTGCAGGAGGCGCGCCAGCGTCTGGAGTCGATTTGTCAGGGCCTGGCGAGCCGCCCGTTGCCTACCCGCAGCGGTGTGCGCGCGGTGACGTTGTCTGCAGGTCTGGCCATGTGGCCGGCGCAAGGGCACGCGCTGGATGAGCTGCTGCACGCGGCGGATGTTGCGCTATACGAGGCCAAGCGGGCGGGACGCAACCGCGTGCAGGTCTGCGCGCAAGTATGAAGCGCTGTGGCCATCCATCCCAGGGCGGAGGCGCTACCGCACGTAAAGGGTTAAACTGCCTGTGATTTCTTTCCCTCCCGGAGCCATCCATGTCCCGCGTTACCCTGAGCCGCTATCTGATCGAACAGACCCGCTGCCACAACACTCCCGCTGATCTGCGTTTTCTTATCGAAGTAGTGGCGCGGGCGTGCAAGGCCATCAGCCATGCGGTGTCCAAGGGCGCGCTGGACGACGTGCTTGGCAGCATGGGTACCGAGAACGTGCAGGGTGAAGTGCAGAAAAAGCTTGATGTAATGTCCAATGAGATCCTCCTCGAAGCTAACGAGTGGGGCGGCCACTTGGCCGGCATGGCGTCGGAAGAGATGGACAAGGCCTACCAGATTCCCGGGCGCTACCCGAAAGGCGCGTATCTGCTGGTATTCGACCCGCTGGATGGCTCCTCCAACATTGACGTCAACGTCTCGGTGGGCACGATCTTCTCGGTGCTGCGTTGCCCCGATCGCAACGGTGCCACGGGCGATCTTGGCGAAGAAGCATTCCTGCAGCCGGGTACCGAGCAGGTAGCCGCCGGTTATGCGATTTATGGTCCGCAGACCATGCTGCTGCTGACCCTGGGCAACGGCGTCAAAGGCTTTACCCTGGATCGCGAACTGGGCAGCTTCGTACTGACCCACGACGACATCAAGGTGCCGGAAACCACCCAGGAATTCGCGGTCAACATGTCCAATCAGCGCCACTGGGAAGCACCGGTGCAGCGTTATGTGAGCGAGTTGCTGGCCGGTGAAAGCGGGCCGCTGGAAAAGAACTACAACATGCGCTGGATCGCCTCGATGGTTGCCGACGTGCACCGCATCCTCACCCGCGGCGGCCTGTTCATGTACCCGCGCGATGATCGCGATCCTTCGATGCCCGGCAAGCTGCGCTTGATGTACGAGGCCAATCCGATGTCCTTCATCATCGAGCAGGCGGGCGGCGCTGCAACCAATGGTACCCAGCGTATTCTCGATATCCAGCCGACCTCCCTGCACCAGCGGGTGCCGGTATTCCTGGGTTCCAAGGAAGAAGTCGAGCGCGTGACCGCTTACCATCAAGAGTGATCCATGAACACGCCTTGGCAGCCGTTGCTCGACTGGTGGTTCGGTACCGGTACAACGGCTGCCGAGGTGGCTGCGGCGCGTTCCGCGCTGTGGTTCGGCAAGCAGGATAGCCAGGATGCCGAGGCCCGTGAGCGCTTTGGCGGGCTGGTGGCGCAGGCGCTGGCCGGTGAGTTGGCCGACTGGGCTGACTCACCGCACGGCTGGTTGGCGCTGACCCTGCTGCTGGATCAGTTGCCGCGGATGGTTTTTCGCGATAGCCCGCAGGCTTTCGCCGCTGATGGCTTGGCCCGGCAACTGGTGCTCGCCGGGCTGGACGGGGAGCAGGAAGAGGCGTTAACACCGCTGCAACGGGTGTTCGTCTACCTGGTGCTGGAGCACGCCGAAGATATTCTCCTGCAGGACGAAGCAGTGCGTCGCTTCACCCGCCTGCTGTCCGTCGCTGCGCAGAGTGAAAAACCATTGTTTGCCGGTTATCTGGACTATGCCGAGCGGCATCGTCAGGTGATTGCCCGGTTCGCGCGTTTTCCCCATCGCAATGCCGCGCTTGGTCGGCCGTCTACTGCAGAAGAATTGGTTTTTTTGCAGGAACCTGGCTCGCGTTTCTAGCGTCCAATCGGGCAGTTGCGAGTTTCCCCACATTTAACTCTGGAGCCTGCGCCATGTCGTTGCGCTATTTCGCCGTGCTGTTGTGTTGTGTGCTGCTGGCTGCTTGCGGCAAGGTCAACCAGGAAAACTACGCCAAGCTCAAGCCAGGGATGAGTAAGGCTGAGGTCGAAAGCCTGCTTGGTGCGCCTGGCGAGTGTGCGGCTGCGCTGGGTATCGCCAGCTGTACCTGGGGCGACAAGGAGGCAGTCATCAGCGTGCAGTATGCCGGCGACAAGGTGGTTATGTTCTCGGGCAAAGGCCTGAAATAAGGGAGTAGGTAATGCGTGTATTAGCAGGGTTGTTAGCCATTGCAGTGCTGGCGGGTTGCGCCAATTCCGGGACCGGCGTGGTGCCGCCGAAAACGGTTGCCAAGGTTGATCTGCAGCGTTATCAGGGCACTTGGTACGAGCTGGCGCGACTGCCCATGTTCTTCCAGCGTAACTGCGCGCAGTCCGAGGCGCGTTATGACCTGCAGGACGACGGTAGCATTGGCGTGACCAATCGCTGCCGCACCCTTGAGGGGGAATGGCAGGAGGCCAAGGGGCAGGCGGTGCCGCAGGTGGCGGGCCAGACCGACAAGCTGTGGGTGCGCTTCGATAACTGGTTCAGCAATCTGCTGCCGGGCGTAGCCAAGGGCGAGTATTGGGTGCTTTACCTGGATGACGATTACCAGAGCGCGCTGGTGGGTCACCCGAACCGCGACTACCTGTGGTTGCTGACGCGTACCCCGCAGGTGGCGCCGGCCATGCGCGACCAGTTGCTGGACGTCGCGCGCAGCCAAGGCTACGACACCGATGCGCTGATCTGGCGCACGCCAGATGACCAACTGCCTCCGCCCTGAGAAACGCCCAGCGAGGGCAATGCCGCTCACGTAAAGCCAAAAGAGCGGTGTTTTTTGTAGCCCGGATGCAATCCGGGGAAGTCTGGTGCCAGAACAGCAGCTCCCGGATTGCGCTAGTGCTTATAGGGGCTACGAGGTCGGCGTCGCTGCCACGCTACCGATGCGTTCAACCCAGCAGTTCGCGCAGCACCCGGGCAAAGGCCCTGGCGCTTTCCAGCTCGCCGGCATGCTGACCGTCACGCACCACCCAGCGGCCGCCAACCATGACATCGCAGATCTGCCGCTGGCTGCCGGCGAACAGCCAGCGGCCGAGCAGGGCATCGTCACTGGCAGTGGCGATATAAGGGTCGTCACCATCCAGCACCAACCAGTCGGCGCGCTTGCCGACCGCCAGCACACCCACTGGCTGGCCGAGCGCTTGGGCGCCACCGGCCAAAGCGGCGTCGTAGAGACTGCGGCCAATCAGTGGCTGATCACTGCGATACAGCCGGTTACGGCGCTGGTCGCGCAGGCGTTGGCCGTATTCCAGCCAGCGCAGCTCTTCGGTCATGTTGACCGAGACATGGCTGTCTGAACCGATGCCCAGGCGCCCGCCTTGGGCGAGAAAGTCGACTGCCGGAAAGATGCCATCACCGAGGTTGGCCTCGGTACTCGGGCACAGCCCGGCCACGGCACCACTGCGCGCCATCAGAGTGACTTCGTCGGCCTGCGCGTGGGTGGCGTGCACCAGGCACCAGCGCGGGTCCACCGGCACATGCTCGTACAGCCATTGCAGGGGGCGGCGGCCGCTCCAGGCCAGGCAGTCGTCGACTTCCTTCTGTTGTTCGGCGATATGGATATGGATCGGGCTGTGATCGTCGGCTGCGGCCAGGACGGTCTCGATCTGTTCCTGGGTGACCGCGCGCAGCGAATGAAAACACAGGCCCAGGCGCTGGGTTGGATGCTGTTCGATCAGCGGCTGCAGGCGCTGCTGCAGCGCCAGGTAGCTGTCGCTGCTGTGGATAAAACGTCGCTGCCCCTGATGCGCGGCCTGGCCGCTGAAGCCGGAATGGCTGTAGAGCACCGGCAGCAGAGTCAGGCCGATGCCCGCATCGAGGGCCGCCTGGCTGATGCGCAGGGCCAGTTCGGCCGGGTCGGCATAGGGCTGCCCCTGCGGGTCGTGGTGCACGTAGTGGAATTCGGCGACCGAGGTGTAGCCGGCCTTGAGCATCTCGATATACAGCTGGCGGGCGATGATCTCGATCTGTTCGGGGTTGAGCTGGCCGACCATGCGGTACATCAGCTCACGCCAGGTCCAGAAGCTGTCGTTGGGGTTGCCGGCCACTTCGGCGAGGCCGGCCATGGCGCGCTGGAACGCGTGCGAGTGCAGGTTCGGCATGCCCGGCAACAGCGGGCCACGCAGGCGTTCGGCGCCAGCGTCCGAGCCGTCGACGGTGATACTGTCGAGGCGGCCGGAGGCGCTGACTTCCAGGCGGACGTTGTGCGCCCAACCGTGGGCGAGCAGGGCGCGGGGCGCGAAGAATGCGGGCATAATACGAATCCAGCTGCTGGTGTTTATTTGTATATACATATACAGGTGTTTGTGGCGTGGGTAAACTGCCGGTCAGGCGACAAGGAGCAATGCATAAGGTGAAGCATGTGACAAAAGCACTCTCGATGCCGTCCGCGCTGGTCGGCCAGCTCAGTGACGCCCCAGCGCCGCTGTATGCCCAGGTCAAGCAGATGATCGTCCAGCAGATTCATAGTGGTGCCTGGCCGGCACACCACCGGGTGCCCTCGGAAAGCGAGTTGGTGGAGCAGTTGGGCTTCAGTCGCATGACCATCAATCGTGCCCTGCGTGAACTGACCCATGACGGCCTGCTGGTGCGGATGCAGGGCGTCGGCACCTTTGTCGCCGAGCCCAAGGGGCGTTCGGCGCTGTTCGCGGTGAACAACATTGCTGACGAGATCGCCGCCCGTGGCCATCGTCATCAGAGCAAGCTGATTCGCCTGGGCGAGGAGTTGGCCAATCCGGAGCGGGCCATGTCACTGGCGCTGCGCGAAGGGCAGAAGGTTTTCCACTCCTTGATCGTGCACTACGAAAACGAGGTGCCGGTGCAGCTGGAGGATCGCTACGTCAATGCAGAGGTGGCGCCGGACTACCTCAAGCAGGACTTCACTCAGATGACGCCCTATGCCTACCTGTCGCGGGTCGCGCCGCTGACTGAAGGCGAGCATGTGGTCGAGGCAATTCTCGCCGACGCCGAGGAATGCCGGTTGTTGCAGATCGAGCGCGGCGAGCCCTGCCTGCTGATTCGCCGGCGCACCTGGTCGGGGCCGCAGGCGGTGACCTCGGCGCGCTTGGTGCATCCGGGTTCACGGCATCGTCTGGAGGGGCGTTTCGGTTCATGAGCCGGATGCAGATCCTGCGTGCGGCCGACTATCCGCGCATGCCGTGGAAGAATGGTGCGGGCAGCACCCTGGAAATCGCTCGTGACCGGGGTGAAGGCCTGGACGGCTTCGGCTGGCGCCTGTCGATCGCCGATATCGGCGAGTCGGGCGGTTTCTCCGCCTTCCCCGGCTACCAGCGCATCATCAGTGTGCTGGAAGGCGACGGCATGCAGTTGCGGATCGACGGCGAACTGTCGCGGCCCTTGTTGTCGTTTGATCCCTTGGCCTTTTGCGGTGACAGTCGGGTGGAGTGCCATCTGCTCGGCGGCGCCATTCGCGATTTCAATCTGATCTATGCGCCGCAGCGTTATGCGGCGCGCCTGCAGTGGCTGACCCTGGAGCGCCCGCAGCGACTATTCAGTTCGGCGCCTGTCGTGCTGGTGTTCAGCGCCGCGCAGACGCTCGACGTGCGCCTCGATGATGGCCGTGCGGCTCGCCTGGGGCATTACGACTGCCTGCGGATCGAGCGGGCCGCCGGCTTGGCCGAGCTGCAGGTGCAGGTCGGGGATGCCGGCCTCTGCTGCCTGATCGAGCTGAACCCGCGCTAACGCCCTCGCGGCCGACGTACTTGCCTGACGGCTGCTAAAACCTGTCCCTATGGCCCGCTGGCGGGCATTTCAGCGATGCCGCGATGGCTGGCGTACGGGCTGCGCAAGCGTCCGCTCTGGTGAATGCTGGCGGTGATGCGTCTGCCTGCTCCGCTGCGATCACTGGTGTGATGTTGCTGTGCTTGATCTTACCTGTATATACATGTTTAGATCTGCGCATGCCCAGCCGCAACGCGCCAAACTATTCAGGCTGACGGCGGTCTTTCCCTGGAGGATTCTTGTGAGCAACTCGACCCGTTTTCGCGACATCGAAATCCGCGCCCCGCGTGGTAATCAGCTGACCGCCAAGAGCTGGCTGACCGAAGCGCCGCTGCGCATGCTGATGAACAACCTCGATCCGGACGTCGCCGAGAACCCCAAGGAGCTGGTGGTGTATGGCGGTATCGGCCGTGCCGCGCGCAACTGGGAATGCTATGACAAGATCGTCGAGTGCCTGACCAACCTGAATGACGACGAAACCCTGCTGGTGCAATCCGGCAAGCCGGTCGGCGTGTTCAGGACCCACAGCAACGCGCCGCGGGTGCTGATCGCCAACTCCAACCTGGTGCCGCACTGGGCGACCTGGGAACACTTCAACGAACTGGATGCCAAGGGCCTGGCCATGTACGGCCAGATGACCGCCGGCAGCTGGATCTACATCGGCAGCCAGGGCATCGTCCAGGGCACCTATGAAACCTTCGTCGAAGCCGGTCGCCAGCATTACGCCGGCAGCCTCAAGGGCCGCTGGGTGCTGACCGCCGGCCTTGGCGGCATGGGCGGCGCGCAGCCGCTGGCGGCCACCCTGGCCGGCGCCTGCTCGCTGAACATCGAGTGCCAGCAGAGCCGCATCGACTTCCGCCTGAAGACCCGCTACGTCGACGAACAGGCCAGCAATCTGGACGACGCCCTGGCGCGCCTTGAGACGTATTGTGCCGAGGGCAAGGCGATCTCCATCGCCCTCTGTGGCAACGCTGCCGAGATCCTTCCCGAGCTGGTGCGCCGTGGCGTGCGCCCGGATATGGTCACCGACCAGACCAGCGCCCATGACCCGCTCAACGGCTACCTGCCGATCGGCTGGAGCTGGGAGCAGTACCGCGAACGCGCGCAGCGCGAGCCGGCGGCGGTGGTCAAGGCGGCCAAGCAGTCGATGGCCGTGCACGTGCAGGCCATGCTGGATTTGCAGAAGCTTGGCGTGCCGACCTTCGACTACGGCAACAACATCCGCCAGATGGCGCTGGAGGAGGGCGTGAGTAACGCCTTCGACTTCCCCGGTTTTGTCCCGGCCTATATCCGTCCGCTGTTCTGTCGCGGCATCGGCCCGTTCCGCTGGGTCGCGCTGTCTGGCGACCCCGAGGACATCTACAAGACCGACGCCAAGGTCAAACAGCTGATCCCGGACGATGCCCATCTGCACAACTGGCTGGACATGGCCCGCGAGCGTATCGCCTTCCAGGGTCTGCCGGCGCGCATATGCTGGGTCGGCCTGGGTCAGCGCGCCAAGCTCGGCCTGGCCTTCAACGAGATGGTGCGCAGTGGCGAGCTGTCCGCCCCGATCGTGATCGGCCGCGATCACCTCGACTCGGGTTCGGTGGCCAGCCCCAACCGCGAAACCGAAGTCATGCAGGACGGCTCCGATGCGGTGTCCGACTGGCCGCTGCTCAACGCCCTACTGAATACCGCCAGCGGCGCGACCTGGGTTTCGCTGCACCACGGTGGCGGGGTGGGCATGGGCTTCTCTCAGCATTCCGGGATGGTCGTGGTCTGCGATGGCAGCGACGAAGCGGCCGTGCGCATCGCCAATGTGCTGAACAATGATCCGGCCACCGGGGTGATGCGTCACGCCGATGCCGGTTACCAGATTGCCATCGATTGCGCCCACGAGCAGGGCCTCAACCTGCCGATGATCAACTCGGCCAAAGGAGCCTGAACATGCACACCCTGAACATTTTGCCCGGCCAACTGAGCCTGGCCCAGCTGCGCCAAGTGCATCAGGGCGCAGTCAGCGTCAGCCTGGATGAAAGCGCGGCGTTGGGCATCGAGGCCAGCGTCGCCTGCGTCGAGCAGATCCTCGCCGAGAACCGCACCGCCTACGGTATCAACACCGGCTTCGGCCTGCTGGCGTCGACCCGCATCGCCAGCGAGGATCTGGAAAACCTGCAGCGCTCCCTGGTGTTGTCGCATGCCGCCGGCGTCGGCCAGCCGCTCGACGATGGCCTGGTGCGCCTGATCATGCTGCTCAAGGTCAACAGCCTGGCCCGCGGTTTTTCCGGCATCCGCCGGGTGGTGATCGATGCGCTGATCGCCCTGCTCAACGCCGAGGTCTATCCGCATATCCCGCTCAAGGGTTCGGTTGGTGCGTCCGGTGACCTGGCGCCGCTGGCGCATATGTCGCTGGTACTGCTCGGCGAGGGCAAGGCGCGCTATCGCGGCGAATGGCTGCCGGCGCGCGAGGCGCTGGCGGTCGCCGGCCTCGAGCCGCTGACCCTGGCGGCCAAGGAAGGCCTGGCGCTGCTCAATGGCACTCAGGTGTCGACCGCCTATGCCCTGCGCGGCCTGTTCGATGCCGAGGATCTGTTCGCCGCGGCGCTGGTCTGCGGCAGCCTCAGCGTCGAAGCCATGCTCGGTTCGCGGGCGCCCTTCGATGCGCGTATTCATGCGGCCCGTGGCCAACGTGGACAGATCGATGCAGCGATGGCTTACCGCGACCTGCTCACTGCCAGCAGCGAGATTTCCCGCTCGCATGCGCAATGCGACAAGGTGCAGGACCCTTATTCGCTGCGTTGCCAGCCCCAGGTTATGGGCGCCTGCCTTAACCAGATCCGTCACGTCGCCGAGGTGCTTGGCATTGAGGCTAACGCGGTATCGGACAACCCGCTGGTGTTCGCCGCCGAGGGTGATGTGATCTCCGGCGGTAACTTTCACGCCGAGCCGGTGGCCATGGCGGCCGACAACCTGGCGCTGGCCATCGCCGAAATCGGCGCGCTCTCCGAGCGACGCATCTCGCTGATGATGGACAAGCACATGTCGCAGTTGCCGCCGTTTCTGGTGGCCAATGGCGGGGTCAACTCCGGCTTCATGATTGCCCAGGTCACCGCCGCTGCGTTGGCCAGCGAGAACAAGGCGCTGGCCCATCCGCACAGCGTCGACAGTTTGCCGACTTCGGCCAACCAGGAAGACCACGTGTCCATGGCCCCGGCGGCCGGCAAACGCCTGTGGGAAATGGCCGATAACGTGCGCGGCATCCTTGCCGTCGAGTGGCTCGGCGCCTGCCAGGGTCTGGACTTTCGCGAAGGCCGCAAGACCTCGGCGAAACTGGAGCAGGCCCGCGCAGCACTGCGCAAGCGGGTCGCACACTATGAGCAGGATCGCTTCTTCGCCCCGGATATCGAGGCGGCCAGCGAGCTGTTGGCCTCGCGCTGCCTGAGTGAACTGGTGGTGGCTGAACTGTTGCCGTCGCAGGACTGAGTGCTTTTGCACCGGCGCTCAGCGGTTATGAAATATCGAGCGCCGTCGCGATTGTTTGTCTACCGGTGATTCAGGGTGCACTGCCTGCGGCGAGTGACCCCCTACGAATCGATTGCTCAAGGTAGTGGGTCGGAGCGCAGGGCGCGGAGGCGGTTGCAGCAGGCGGAAGCTTTTTCACACGCTTGTCGCCACCCCTGCGCCGAGTTGCGTGCATTTCTACCCGCCATTGATTGCCTTTGGCTGGGCGGCAGCCATGCGGGTGTGAGCAGCACCCTGACCGCATCATTCTGGTCCGGCGATGGGCCTTTGTTGCGAGTTACCGGTCATTGGCAGAACCTGTGCCGACGCCGCGAGGAGGAATACCTGTTATGCAGTCCCTATGGTTCAACTGTCACGCCGCGACCATGGCCGGAGGGCGTTACTCGATCATCGAGGACGCCGCGCTGGTTACCGAGGGCGTGCACATCGCCTGGATTGGCCCGCGAGCCGAGCTGCCCGCCGGCGACTATGTCGAGCGGCATGACCTCGACGGCGCCTGGCTGACCCCTGGGCTAATCGACTGCCACACCCACCTGGTGTTTGCCGGCGACCGCAGTGGCGAGTTCGAGCAGCGTCTCGAAGGGGTCAGCTATGCCGAGATCGCAGCAAACGGCGGCGGCATCGCCAGCACTGTGCGCGCCACCCGCGAAGCCAGCGAGGACGAGTTGTTGAGCGACGCGCTGTGGCGGGCGCGGCAATTGCTGCGCGAGGGCGTCACTACGCTTGAGGTGAAGTCCGGTTACGGCCTTGACCTGGCCAGCGAGCGCAAGATGCTGCGAGTGATCCGCCGTCTCGGCGAGATGCTGCCGCTGACCGTGCGCGCTACCTGTCTGGCCGCCCATGCCGTGCCGCCGGAATATGCAGGGCGCGCCGATGCCTATATCGAGCTGGTCTGCCGCGAGATTCTGCCGGCGCTGGCAGCCGAGGGGCTGGTGGATGCGGTGGATGCCTTCTGCGAGCACCTGGGCTTCTCCCCGGCCCAGGTCGAGCGGGTGTTCGCCGCCGCGCAGGCGCTGGGCTTGCCGGTCAAACTGCACGCCGAGCAACTGTCCGCGCTGCACGGCGCCAGCCTGGCAGCGCGCTACCGTGCGCTGTCGGCCGATCATCTGGAATACATGGATGAGGCCGACGTGGTCGCCATGGCTGAGGCCGGCAGCGTGGCGGTGCTGCTGCCCGGCGCCTTCTACCTGCTGCGCGAAACCCGCTTGCCGCCGATCGAGCTGCTGCGTCGGCATTGCGTGGCCATGGCGGTGGCCAGCGATCTCAACCCCGGTACTTCGCCGGCGCTGTCGTTGCGCCTGATGCTCAACATGGCCTGCACCTTGTTCTGCCTGACTCCCGAGGAAGCCCTGGCCGGAGTCACCCTGTATGCCGCCAAGGCCTTGGGTCTGGCCGCCAGTCGCGGTAGCCTGGAAGTAGGCAAGGTCGCCGATTTCGTTGCCTGGGACATCCAGCGCCCGGCGGAATTGGCCTATTGGTTGGGTGGCGATCTGCCCAAGCGGGTGATTCGCCATGCACAGGAGATCGACCATGGATAACGTACTCAACTTCAGCCGCGGCAGCACGCCACTGCTGATCAGCATGCCGCATCCCGGCATCCTGCTGACCCCTGCCGTCGAGGCGGGCCTGGTCGAGGAGGCAAAGCACCTCAGCGATACCGACTGGCATATCCCGCGGCTGTATGACTTCGCCGATGAGCTGGGCGCCAGCACCCTGGCAGCGTGCTACTCGCGCTATGTCATCGACCTCAACCGGCCGGAGGATGACGCCCCCCTCTACACCAGTGCCACCACCGGGCTGTTCCCGACGATTCTATTCACCGGCGAGCCGCTGTATCGCGCAGGGCTCGAGCCATCCAGCGCCGAGCGCGCGCGTTATCTTGCCGAGATATGGACGCCGTATCACCAGACCCTGGCTGGCGAACTGGCGCGGATCAAGGCCGAGTTCGGCTATGCGCTGCTGTTCGATGCGCACTCGATCCGTTCTTGCGTGCCGCACCTGTTCGACGGCCTGCTGCCGGACTTCAACCTAGGCAGCAATGCCGGCGCCAGCTGCGACGCGCAACTGGGCGAGCGCCTGCTGGCGGTCTGCGCGGCTGCCAGGCATTACAGCCAAGTGCTCAACGGGCGCTTTAAAGGTGGGTACATCACCCGCCATTACGGCCAGCCGCAGACCCATGTGCATGCCATACAGCTGGAACTTGCGCAGTGCACCTACATGGAGGAACAGGTGCCCTTCGACTATCGCGAAGACCTTGCCGAACCGACCCAGGAGGTGATCCGCGACCTGCTGCAGGCGATGCTGGCCTGGGGTCGCGAGCGCTACGGGCGTTAGCTGGCTGAGGCGGTGTTGCGCCGAGTGTGATCGGGGGGGATCACCCATATGGGTGGCTGTGCCGTCTGGCCGCTCTGGATACTCTTCTATGCTTGCCCGCAGGCAACCACAATAAGAAGGAGCATCCATGACCCCCAGCCTGAAAGTCCTGACCGCCGCCGTGCTGTTCGCCGGCCTGCCTACAGCAACCCACGCCATGCCCTACTCGCAGCTGATCATATTTGGTGATTCGCTGAGCGACAGCGGACAGTTTCCCGACATTGGCAGCCCGCTGCTGGGCGGCAATCCGACAGGCGGCGTGCGCTTCACCAATCGCACGGGGCCGACGTATCTTGGCAATAACACCGAGTACTTCGATGCGGTTGCCACCCAGCGTCTGGCCGGATTGCTCGGCCTACAGGCATTGCCCTCGACACCCATCCTGCCGCAGATACTAACTGGCAACGCCGACGGTACTAACTATGCGGTGGGCGGCTATCGCACCGATCAGATTCTCGCCTCGATCACAGCGGCTAACGGTTCGGTAGTGAATGCCGGCGGTGGCACCATCCGTACCCGTAATGGCTATCTGGTGGATATGCCGCGGGTTGATCCTAACGCCTTGTTCTACATCAATGGCGGTGGCAACGATGTGCTGCAAGGCATTGTCACCGACCAGGCCAGCGCCGCGGCGGCAGCGGCCGATCTGGTGGCAGGTGTGGCCGCCCTGCAGCAGGCTGGCGCGCGCACCATCATCGTCTCCGACCTGCCGGATGTCGGCCTGACCCCGCTCGGCTTCGTCTCGGGCTTTCGTGCCGGCTGGTCGAGCGCCGCAGGCCTACTCAACGCAGAATTGGGTAATCAGCTTTCAGCCTTGGGCGGTAACGTAATCCGCCTGAATTTCCGCGGGCTGCTGTCCGAGGTACAAAGCGACTTGGCTGCCTTTGGTTTTGATCCCTTGGTGGCGCAGACCGATGTTTGCTTCAGCGGCGACAGCTGCCTGGCCGACCCGACCTGGGGTATCGGCGGGCTTACGCCGAACCCCGACCGCTTGATGTTCAACGACGGTGTGCACCCTACCGGCGCGGTGCAGCAGATCAGCGCCGACTACATCTTTTCGATTCTCGGCGCGCCCTGGGAAGTGTCCCTGCTGCCGGAAATGGCCATGGCCAGCCTCAACGGTCACCAGCAGCAACTGCGCAGCGAATGGCAGGCTGACCGTGGCGCTTGGCAAGCAGTCGGTCAGTGGCGCAGCTTCGTTGGTGCCAGCGGTCAGCGCCAGCAGTTCGAGCGCGGTGAAGCGGTAGCCAGCGGCGACAGCACAGGCTTGGGCGTCAATCTTGGCACCAGCTACCGGCTAAGTGAGCAATGGCGTCTGGGCCTGGCCCTTGGCCTGCAGGAGCAGACTCTTGAGGTAGGCGAGGCCGACTCCGAGTACGACCTGCGCAGCTACCTGCTCAGCGCCTTCGCCCAATACCAGCAGGTTCGCCTGTGGGCCGATGCCAGCCTCAGTCTCGGTCATCTGGATTACAGCAACCTCAACCGGCAGTTCGCCCTGGGCATCGCCCAGCGCAGTGAGAAAGGCGACAGCGATGGTCAGCTCTGGGCACTGTCCGGGCGCCTGGGTTATGACCTGGCCAATGCCGACAGCGGCTGGCGGGTCAGCCCGTTCATCAGCGCCGACTATGCCAAGGTCGATGTAGACGGCTATCGCGAGAACGGTTCCAGTTCGACGGCGCTCAACTATGCCGACCAGCAGCGCGACAGCGCGCGTTTGGGGCTTGGCCTGCAGGCCAATTACCAGCTATCACCGGCAACCCAGGTGTTTGCCGAAATCGCCCGCGAGCGTGAGTTTGAGGACGATCGTCGCGATCTGCGCATGGGTCTCAACTCGGTAGCCGGTAACAGCTTTGAGCTGCAGGGGCATACCCCGGTCAGCGGCCAGACGCTGGCCGGAGTGGGCGTCAGCCATGCCTTGGCCGAGGAGCTGCAGCTGCGCGCGGCCTATCAGTTCCGTGGCACCGACGACCGTCAACATGGCGTGAACCTGTCCCTCAACTGGGACTGGTAAGCTCCACGCCCGGTGGGCATAGGTTCGCGTTCTGCGGCCTTATGCCCACCGGATCACGCTGATCCGCGCAGCGGCCATCACTCCCAGCTCAGTCGCGCCAGTTGCCACTCATCGCCTTCGCGCCACCACTCCAGCTTGACCCCATAGTGCCGCGCACTGTCGGGGATCAGGTTTTCGGCACCGGTCAGGGCGACTTGCGCCTGGCTGTGGCCTTTCTCGCTGTAAGTCGGGTCGAGGCGGCTGCTCTTGCTCAGGGCGATCACCCTGACGTTCTTGTGCCGCAGAAACAGCAGGGCCATGGTGCGCCTGGCCCAGTCGCGGTCGAACTCCTGCTGGGCGCTAAACTGCGGATGCAGTTGCGCGAGGACGGCGCCGGTATTCTTCGCTTGCAGGTTGTCCTGCAGCTGCTGCACCGCTGCTTCCAGGCTCGCCTGTGGGTCATCCTTGGCCCCGCAACCCGTCAGCAGGATGAAAGGCACCACTAAAAGTAAGGCAAATTGCCGAGCTGACATGCTGAAATCCTTTTACATGGTTATGATGCGAGGCAGAGCGGGACGCGGGCTATTTGCACACGAGGTGGCGCCGTACCCTACGTATACATCCAGGAGTGCACCATGCAGACTTTGTATCCGGAGATCAAACCTTACGCCCGCCACGAGCTCGCTGTAGAGGCACCTCACGTGCTCTATGTAGACGAGAGCGGGTCGCCGGATGGTCTGCCTGTGGTGTTTATTCATGGTGGCCCGGGCGCGGGGTGCGATGCCCTGAGTCGACGCTTCTTCAATCCTAATCTGTACCGTATTGTCACCTTCGACCAGCGTGGCTGCGGGCGTTCGACGCCCCATGCGAGCCTGGAAAACAATACCACCTGGGATCTGGTAGCCGACCTGGAGCGAATTCGCGAGCACCTGGGTATCGACAAGTGGGTGCTGTTCGGCGGTTCCTGGGGCTCGACCCTGGCGCTGGCCTACGCCCAGAGTCACCCTGAGCGGGTACGTGCGCTGATCCTGCGCGGTATTTTCCTGTGCCGCCCGCAGGAGTTCCACTGGTTCTACCAGGAAGGCGCCAGCCGACTGTTCCCCGACTACTGGCAGGACTACCTGGCGCCGATCCCGGTCGTGGAGCGCGGTGAGTTGATGCAGGCGTACTACAAGCGTCTGACCGGCTCCGACCAGATCGCCCAGATGCATGCGGCCAAGGCCTGGTCGGCCTGGGAAGGGCGTACCGCCACGCTGCGGCCGAACTCGCAAGTGGTCGACCGCTTTAACGATTCGCACCGGGCGCTGTCGATTGCCCGGATCGAGTGCCACTATTTCGTCAACAACGCCTTTCTCGACGCCGATCAGTTACTCCGTGATATGGCGAAAATCGCTCACCTGCCTGGCGTTATCGTGCATGGCCGCTATGACGTGATCTGCCCCTTGGACAATGCCTGGGAGCTGCACCAGGCCTGGCCTAATAGCGAGCTGCAGATCATCCGCGATGCCGGCCACGCCGCCTCCGAAGTGGGCATCACCGATGCCTTGGTGCGTGCAGCCGACCAGATCGCCCAGCGCTTGCTTGACCTGTCGCCAGACGAAGCATGAAGGCGCTGATCCAGCGGGTCAGCGCTGCGCGGGTGGAGGTTAGTGGCGAGGTGGTCGGTGCCATCGAGCAGGGCTTGCTGGCGCTGGTTGCGGTCGAGCCGCAGGATGATCCTGCCAGCGTCAGCAAGCTGCTGCACAAGCTGCTCAACTACCGGGTGTTCAGCGATGCTGACGGCAAGATGAACCTGTCTTTGTGCGATGTTGGCGGCGGTCTGCTACTGGTCTCGCAGTTCACTCTGGCGGCCGATACCCGTAGCGGCTTGCGCCCGAGTTTTTCCAGCGCCGCGCCGCCGGCCCTGGGCGCTGCGTTGTTCGACCTGCTGCTCGAGCAGGCTCGACTCAAGCATGCGCAGGTTGCCTGTGGCCGCTTCGGTGCCGATATGCAGGTGCATCTGGTCAACGACGGTCCGGTGACCTTTCTCCTCGAAGTCTGAGGACCTGGCCTGGCACCTTCTGATAATGAGCTGCCAGGCCGCCCTGCATTGCTAGACTTGCGCACCCTCTTCGCCAGCCACCAACGGTCCCTATGCCACTCAAACAAAAGATCGTCGCGCTGGCCATTTTGCCCCTGCTGCTGGCCATTGCCGTGATCGGCGCGCTGGTGCTGTCGCATGCCCAGCGCCTGGGTGAGCAGCAGGAGTTGCTGATTGAAACCAGCATCATTGCCAGCAAAAAAACCGAGTTGAAGAACTACGTCGAGCTGGGCTTGAGCGCTGTTGCGCCGTTTTATGCCAGCGGCCGCGATGATGCCGTCACCCAGCAGCAGGTGCTAAACATACTGCTGGGTCTCGACTATGGCAGCGATGGTTACTTCTTCGTCTACGACGGCATGGGACGAAGCCTGATGCACCCGCGCCAGCCTGAGTTGATCGGTCGCGACCTGGTGAGCATGACCAATCCGCATTGGGTGCAAGCGATCCAGGCGTTGCTGCTCACCGCGCGCAGTGGTGATGGTTTTCAGCGCTATGAATGGGAGAAACCCTCCTCCGGGCAATTGACCGAAAAGCTCGCTTACGTGGTGATGCTTGAGCGTTGGGGCTGGATGATCGGCACCGGTCTGTATCTCGATGATGTCGAGCTGGCTACCCAGCAGGCACGGGCCAAGGTGGCGGAGAACATCCGCAGCACCATGTGGGCGCTGGCCTGGGTGGCGCTGGTGGCGGTGCTGCTGGTGTCCGCCGGTGGGCTGACGCTCAATTTCAGCGAGCAGCGCCTGGCTGACCGCAAGCTGCAGCTGTTGGCGCAACGTATCGTCAGCTCCCAGGAGGAAGAGCGTTCGCGGGTCTCGCGTGAGCTGCACGACGGCATCAGCCAGTTGTTGGTGTCGGTCAAGTTCCGCCTCGAACTGGCCTGCCACGAATTGGAAAACGGCCGCAGCCAGGCGCTGGAGACGCTGCGCGGCGGGCTGGCGCGCCTCGGCGGGGCAATCGCCGAGGTGCGGCGCATATCGCATGATCTGCGCCCCTCGCTGCTCGACAGCTTCGGCCTGCCGGCGGCCATCGGTCAGTTGGCGGTCGAGTTCGAGCAGCGCAGCGGGCTACTGGTCGAGTACCAGCAGAGCCTGGACATGCTGCGGCTGCCCGATGGCGAGTCGGTCGCCTTGTTTCGTATCGTGCAGGAGGCGCTGGCCAATATCGCGCGGCATTCCCAGGCACGCCGGGTCAGTATCGAGCTGGTGCAGGATGGCTCGACGGTACAGCTGAAGGTGCGCGATGATGGCGTCGGCTTCGACAGCGCCCGGATCGAACAGGCGCGCAGTCGCGGCATCGGCCTGCGCAATATGCGCGAGCGAGTCGAGCACCTGGGTGGTCGTTTTACCTTATCGTCAACGCCAGGCCGCACCGAACTTATGGTGAGTCTGCCGCTACCGGGTTGAGCCATGTCCAACATATCCGAAGATCGCCAACCGATCCGTGTCGCCCTGGTCGATGACCATGAGCTGGTGCGCGACGGCCTGCGCGCGCTGTTGACGGCCATGCCGCAGCTGGCGGTGGTGGGCGAAGCCAGTAGTGGCGCCGAGGCACTGACGCTGGTCGAGCAGGTTCGTCCCGACCTGTTGCTGGTCGACATCGGCATGAAAGACATGACCGGCTTACAACTGACCGAGATCCTCTGCCGTCAGTACCCCGGTATTCATATCCTGATTCTGAGCATGTACGACCACGCCGAATACGTGACCAGCTCAATCCGTGCCGGCGCCCGTGGCTATGTGCTCAAGGATGCCGCCTCACGTGAAATTGTCGCCGCCATCGATGCGATAGCGGCTGGCGGGACCTACTACAGTGCCGATCTGCTGGAGAAAACCGTCAGCCCACCAGGCGCCGACGATGAGCTAACTCCGCGTGAACGTGAGGTGCTGCAGATGCTCGTGCAGGGCCTGAGCAACAAGGCCATCGCACGTATGCTCGATATCAGCGTGCGCACCGTCGAAACCCATAGGCTGAGCATTCGCCGCACGCTGGGCGTCGATACCCCGGCCGGGCTGGTGAGCTATGCACTGGAGCGCGGCTGGTTGAGTGTCTGAGGTCACTGTAGGAGCCAGCTTGCTGGCGATCAGCGGATCACCGCCTCCAGGCCATTGGCGTGCAACCACTCGAACGCCAACTCGCGCGCCTGCCGAGCCTGATAAGCCTGCCAGGCAGGTTGCAGCTGCGGCAGCTTTCCCAGCTCATAGTCAAAGGTGCGCAAGGGTCGGCGCCCACTCAGGGCGTGGCTGAGCAGGGTGTGCGCATGCGGGTCGTGCAGGCTAAACAGAAAAGCCTCGCGCATGGCCAGAAGATCATCCAGCGCCAAGGGCTCTATGGCCAGGTAGCGCTCAGGCTGAACATGGTATTTCTCCTCGGCCCCCGGAGCGGCCTGTCCGGGGGCTACACGCAGCACGCTGCCGGTTTCAAGGTCCAGGTATTGCTCGGCATCGTCCTGGCTGAACAGGGCCTGTTCGAGGCGCGGCACATCAATAGTCTGGGGGCGCATGGTCGTTGGCTCCTGGTCGACGTAGTTGACCATAACCCCGCGGCTGCAGAGATGCACCGTGCAACGACTCGCAGGATTGCCGGAGCAGGGCTGACTCGGACCTGGCCGGGAACACGCCATGCTGGCGCTGTCTTTGAGCACCTTGCTGCTGTGCGCCTAAAACAACCGCGCCAGCAGGGCGGTCACTGCCGTTTCTACGCGCAGGATGCGTTCGCCGAGCTGCACCGGTTGCAGGCCGGCGTTGTGCAGCATGTCGACTTCATAGGGGATCCAGCCGCCTTCCGGGCCTATGGCCAGGGTTACCGGCTGCTCGACCGCCCGCGGGCACGCCGGGTAGTCGCCGGGATGGCCAATCAGGCCGAGGCTGCCGGCAGCCAGCGCAGGCAGGCGGTCTTCGACGAAGGGTTTGAAGCGTTTTTCGATGATGATTTCCGGGAGTTGCGTGTCGCGGGCCTGCTCCAGGCCGAGGATCAGTTGTTCGCGGACCGCCGCCGGCTCGAGAAAGGGGGTTTGCCAGAAGCTTTTCTCGACCCGGTAGCTGTTCAGCAACACCACCCGGGGTACGCCCATGGCGCTGATCGTCTGCAGTACGCGGCGCAGCATCTTTGGGCGCGGCAGGGCGAGCAGCAGGGTGAGCGGCAATTTGGCCGGGGCTGGCAGATCGAGCTTGACGCTCAGCTCGGCCTCGTTGGCGTCCAGGCGCAGCAGCTGCCCCGAGCCCATCAAACCATTCAGGCGACCGACGCGCAGGCTGTCACCGACCGCCGCGCGGTGCACCTCGTGCAGATGCTTGAGGCGGCGACCGCTAAGCAGGGCGCGATCAGCGGCGATGAAATCGCCGTCTTCCAATAGCAGCAGGTTCACGGTTTGGCGGCAGGCGGCTGGTCGTCAGGCTCTTGCTCGGCGGCGGCTGCTAGGTCGGCTTCGTGTTCGTCGCGGCGCTTGACCAGGCTGCCAAACAGTAGGCCTGCCTCGAACAGCAGCCACATCGGCACGGCCAGCAGGGTCTGCGAGAAGACATCCGGCGGGGTCAAGACCATGCCAACGGCGAAGCAGCCGACGATCACGTAAGGTCGGCTTTTGCGCAGGGTGGCCACGTCGACAATGCCAACCCAAATCAGCAGGAAGGTTGCCACCGGGATCTCGAAGGCGACGCCAAAGGCGAAGAACAGGGCGAGGACGAAATCCAGGTACTGGCCGATGTCCGTCATCATGGCCACGCCTTCCGGGGTCACGCTGGCGAAGAAGCCGAACATGATCGGGAACACCACAAAGTAGGCGAAGGCCATGCCGCCGTAAAACAGCAGGATGCTGGAGATCAGCAAGGGGATGGCGATGCGCTTCTCGTGCTTGTACAGACCGGGCGCGATAAAGCCCCATATCTGATGCAGGATGATCGGCATCGACAGAAACAGGGCGACCATCATGGTCAGCTTGAACGGCGTCAGGAAGGGCGAGGCAACGCCCGTGGCGATCATGGTGGCGCCTTCCGGCAGGTACGCCCGCAGTGGTGCGGCGACCAGCGCGTAGATCTCCTGGGAGAAGTAGAACAGTCCGGCAAACAGCAGCAGCACGGCGCCCACAATGCGCAGCAGGCGCGTGCGCAGTTCAGTCAGGTGCGATACCAGGGGCATTTCCTGGTCGCTGTCCGTTAGTCGGCTCATGGTTGTTGGGGTTTATCCTGGGGGGGGCTGCTGTCTGCCGCAGGCGCGGCGTCGCTGGCTGGTTTTGACTCGGTGATGCTGCTTAGGGGCGCATCAAAGGTTTTTTTCATGGCCTTCATTTCGCGCTCAAGGTCGAGAATCTGCTCGTTATGCAGTTGCCGGCGGATTTCATCGGCACCGATCTCGCGCTCGACTTCAGCCTTGATCGCGCTGAAGCTGCGCTTGATCCGGCCGATCCACAGCCCAGCCGTGCGCACGGCACCAGGCAAGCGATCAGGACCCAGTACCACCAGGGCAACCACGCCAATCAGCAACAGCTCGGTAAAGCCTATATCGAACATGGCTTAGTCTTTCTTCGTCGGTTCTTCAACCTTGCGCGCCTGGGCATCGATGGTCTGGCCCTTGGGCTCTTCCACTGCCGGCTTGTCGCCGTCTTCGTTGCCCATCGATTTTTTAAAGCCCTTGATTGCGTCGCCAAGATCAGAACCCAGGCCTTTCAGGCGCTTGGTACCGAACAGCATGACCACGATCAGCAGGATGATCACGAGTTGCCAAATGCTAATGCCACCGAAACCCATGATGCGTACTCCTTAGTAAGTGGTTATTGATAAAGCGCCGATCAGGATTGCGGACGTGCGGCTTTTTCCACGTGTCCGGACAGGCCGAAGCGGCGATCCAGTTCGTCGAGCACGGCCTGCGGATGTTGGCCGAGGGCGGCCAGCATGATCAGGCTATGGAACCACAGGTCGGCAGTTTCGTAGATCAGCTCGCTGCAGTCGCCGCTGACGGCAGCGTCCTTGGCGGCGAGAATGGTTTCTACCGACTCTTCGCCGACTTTCTCGAGGATCTTGTTCAGGCCCTTGTGGTACAGGCTGGCAACATAGGAACTGTCGGCCGCGGCTCCTTTGCGCGCTTCCAGCACGTCGGCCAGGCGGCTCAGGGTGTCAGTCATGCCCGTGTCACTCATGTTTGTGTCCTTTGGCATAGATGGCATGCGGGTCTTTGAGTACGGCATCGACAGTTTTCCAGGCACCGTTGTCGAACAGCCGATAGAAGCAACTTTCACGGCCGGTGTGGCAGGCGATACCACCCAATTGCTCGACCTTGAGAATGATCACATCGGCGTCGCAGTCGAGCCGCAGTTCGTGGAGCTTTTGCACATGACCGGACTCTTCGCCCTTGCGCCACAGCTTGCCGCGCGAACGCGACCAGTAGATGGCGCGCTGCTCACTGGCGGTCAGGGCCAGGGCTTCGCGGTTCATCCAGGCCATCATCAATACGCGGCCGGTTTGGTGATCCTGGGCAATTGCCGGCACCAGGCCGTCGCTGTTCCAGTTGATTTCGTCGAGCCAGTTGTTCATCGCTATTTCCGCAGGTTGCGGACCTTATCAGAAGACATCTAGTGTGCCAGCGCTATCGGCGCATGACCAGATAAACGCCGCCCGCGAGCATCGCCCAGCTTGGCCAGGCGGCAAGGCTGAGCAGCAGCCCCTGAGTGGCCGCGCCGCCAATCAGCAAGGCACCAAGCAAGCGCCCCGGCCAATGCGCCGTGCTGCGCGATGCGCTGGGGTTGCTCTGCGGTTGCTGGTTGAGTCGCTCCAGGGTGTCGCGGGCCATCTGCGATAGGTGCGGCACCTGCTCGGCCTGCTGCTGCAAGTTGCGCAACAGGTGCAGCGGGCTGACTCGCTCGCGCATCCAGCGTTCGAGGAACGGCTGAGCGGTACTCCACAGGTCCAGATCCGGGTAAAGCTGGCGGCCGAGGCCTTCAATGTTAAGCAGGGTCTTTTGCAGCAGCACCAACTGCGGCTGCACTTCCATATTGAAGCGGCGGGCGGTCTGGAACAGGCGCAAGAGCAGCTGGGCGAAGGAAATGTCCTTCAGCGGTCGCTCGAATATCGGCTCGCAGACGGTGCGGATCGCCGCCTCGAAGTCGTTGACCTTGGTGTCGGCCGGCACCCAGCCGGAGTCGATGTGCAGTTGCGCCACGCGGCGGTAATCGCGCTTGAAGAAGGCCAGCAGGTTGCGCGCCAGGTAGTCCTGGTCTTCCGCGGTGAGGCTGCCGATGATCCCGCAGTCGATTGCAATGTACTGCGGGTTCCACGGCGTGCGGGTGCTGACGAAAATATTGCCGGGGTGCATGTCGGCGTGGAAAAAGCTGTCGCGAAACACCTGGGTGAAGAAAATCTCCACGCCACGTTCGGCCAGCAGCTTCATGTCGGTGCGCTGGTCGGCCAGGGTGGTCAGGTCGGTGACCTGGATGCCGTAGATGCGCTCCATTACCAGTACTTTCGGTCGGCACAGGTCCCAGTAAACCTGTGGCACGTAGAGCAGTGGCGAGTCAGTGAAGTTGCGCCTTAGCTGACTGGCGTTGGCCGCTTCGCGCAGCAGGTCGAGCTCGTCGTAGATGGTTTTTTCGTAGTCGCCAACCACTTCCACCGGACGCAGACGGCGCGCATCGGCAGAGGTTTTTTCGGCCAGTTTGGCGAGCAGGAACAGCCATGCCAGGTCTTGGCGGATGACGGGTTCAAGGCCGGGGCGAATCACCTTGACCACCACTTCCTCGCCGCTTTTCAGCTGCGCGCCATGCACTTGGGCGATGGATGCCGACGCGAGGGGCTGGGCGTCGAAGCGGGCGAATACCTCGCCGACCTTGGCGCCGAGTTGTTCTTCGATCAGTGCCCGCGAGTGCTCTTGGTCGAACGGCGGTACCTGATCCTGCAGCTTGGCCAGCTCATCGGCGATATCCATCGGCAGCAGGTCGCGGCGGGTGGAGAGTAATTGACCAAACTTGATAAAGATCGGCCCCAGCTCTTCCAGGGCCAGGCGCAGGCGCGCGCCGCGCGATAAATCCAGGGGCTTACGCGGCAGCCAGCGCCATGGCAAGGCATAGCGCAGGGCGCGCAGCCAGAGTGGCAGCGCTTGGGCGAACAGCAGATCATCCAGTTGGTAGCGGATGACCACACGTTGAATACGCAGTAGACGACGAACGGCGAGCAGCTTCATGCGTTGGGCTTATGCGGTTGGATGAGGCGCTCAATGCGGGCATCGAGACGGTCGAGGGCGAGCTTGAGTCGATCCAGTTCGGCGAAGCGGGCATCTGCTTCGCGTTGGCCGACCAGACTACGCGATTCTTCACTGAGGTAATCGGCGAGGTTCAGGCGCAGGCTGTCGAGGGTCTTGCCGGTCCAGTTGGCACGGCTGCGCAGATGGCTGCCGATTAGCTGGCTGGCGACGGGGCCAAGCCAGCGCGACAGTTCGTACTCCCAGTCCAGCTCCAGGTCTTGAAGAATGCTGGCCAGCTCCATGAGGGCGGCGCTGTCGCCGTCCAGCTCGACGTGCGGGCTATGCAGTACCGCCGTTTTATCTTTGCTGGTGGCCAGGCGCAGCAGGCTCGCAGCAGGAGCGCGCAGCCTGCAATCGGCCTCGCCGGCCCATTGCCCGGCCAGTTGCAAACCGTCGCCACTGGGCAGGATGAACAGCTGCAGCGCTGGCGCCGTGCAGTCCACCGCGATCACCCGACCGCTCAGGCGCGCCAGGCGTGGCAATGCCGTGCTGTCCAGGGCCAGCACCCGGTTGAGGCCCAGCTCGACGCCGGCCAGTAGGGCGGTGCTGAGCATCAGGGTTTGATACCGCGGTGCAGGGCGACGATGCCGCCAGTCATGTTGTGGTAGGTGACGCGCTCGAAGCCGGCCTCGACCATCATGGCCTTGAGGGTGTCCTGGTCCGGGTGCATGCGGATCGACTCGGCCAGGTAGCGATAGCTTTCGGCGTCGTTGGTGATCAGCTTGCCCATCAGCGGCATGAACTTGAACGAGTAGGTGTCGTAGACCTTCGACAGCAGGCTGCTCGACGGCTTGGAGAATTCCAGCACCAGCAGACGACCGCCGGGCTTGAGCACGCGCAGCATGGAGCGGATGGCGTCCTCTTTATGGGTGACGTTGCGCAGGCCGAAGGCAATGGTCACGCAATCGAAATGATTGTCCGGGAACGGCAGCTTCTCGGCGTCAGCCTGGACGAAGCGCACGTTACCGGCCACGCCGCGGTCGAGCAGGCGGTCACGACCGACTTTGAGCATCGACTCGTTGATGTCGGCCAGCACCACTTCGCCGGTGGGCCCGACCAGGCTGGCGAACTTGCGTGCGAGGTCGCCAGTGCCGCCGGCGATATCCAGCACCCGATTACCCGGACGTACGCCGGACAGCTCGATGGTGAAACGCTTCCACAATCGGTGCATGCCGCCCGAAAGCAGGTCATTCATCAGGTCGTATTTAGCGGCCACCGAATGAAACACTTCGGCGACTTTGTCCGCCTTTTGGCTTTCCGGTACATCCTGGAAGCCAAAATGCGTGGTGGGTTCGCTGTCGCTGTGCTTGCGCGGGTCGTTCATCTCGCCCTTACCTGAATATATAGAGAGGCTGAATCAAAGTAGCAGCCATTCTAAACCGAAAAGACCGCGCGGAGCTGCAAGGGCCAAGCGGCAAGTACCGCCAAAGCAAAATGCCTGGCATCTGGTGCAGTGTGCAGCGAGTGACTGCAGCTTAATTGCTATAGTCGCGCGACTTAAGGTCGCAGTTGGTCTGCTCAGGAGAAACGCCATGGCCAAGATTGATGTGCAACGTCCCCATTCGCTCGGTCGCGAGGTCGCCCGGGAAAAGGCCGAACAGTTGGCTGAGCGTCTGGCGCGTGAGTATGCCGTGCGTTACAGCTGGAATGGCGACACCCTGGAGTTCAAGCGCAGCGGTGCCGATGGGCGTATCGAGGTGGGTGAGGATCAGGTGCGTGTGCAGCTCAACCTCGGTCTGTTGTTGTCGGCCATGAGCGGCAGTATCAAGCGGGAAATCGAAGAGGTGCTGGATAAGAGTCTCAAGGTTTGAGAGGTTGTTGTATTTTTTGCGACTAGTATGTGGATTCTAATTTTCCTCGGTACCTTGCTCCTAAGCCTGCATTCCGTGGGCGTTTCCTCGAAACACTAAGAGTGAGGTGCACCATGTCGAAAGTTGCCGTGAAGAAGAAAGTCGACGTCGAAGATAAAGCCACCGTGCTGACCGACGTAAAAGTATATGCCCGCAAGATCTGGCTGGCTGGCCTGGGTGCTTATGCCAAAGCCGGGCATGAGGGCGCCGAGTATTTCAAAGAGCTGGTCAAGAGCGGCGAAAGCGTCGAGAAGCAAGGCAAGACACTGGTCAATGACCAGGTCGAAGCAGCCAATAGCCAGATCGATAGCGTCAAGAGCAGCGTGACCAGCAACGTCAACAGCGTGAAAGATAAAGTTGAAGTGCAACTCGATAAAATCGAGAAGGCGTTCGACACCCGCGTAGCCAGTGCGCTCAACCGTATCGGCATCCCATCCAAGCAGGATGTTGCAGTACTGTCTGCTAAGCTTGACCAGCTAAGCGCGTTGCTCGAGCAAGTCGCGCGTACCAAATAAGGAGAACAGCATGGCCGTCAAAAAGAAAATCGAAAAGCAGACCAGCTCTTGGATCGGCGAAGTTGAAAAATACTCGCGCCAGATCTGGTTAGCGGGCCTGGGGGCTTACTCCAAAGTCAGCAAGGACGGCACCAAGCTGTTCGACACGCTGGTCAAGGATGGCGAAAAAGCCGAGAAGCAGGCCAAGAGCGAAGTCGAGAAGCAAGTCGATGCCGTGAAGTCTACCGTCGAGTCGAAAGTGGGCAGCACCCGCTCCAAGGTCGACGAGGTCAAGGACCGGGCTATTGGCAAGTGGGGCGAGCTGGAAGAGGCGTTCGACAAGCGTTTGAACAACGCTATCTCGCGTCTTGGTGTACCGAGCCGCAATGAAGTGAAAGCGCTCAACGCCAAGGTCGACAGCCTGACCAAGCAGATCGAGCAATTGACCGGCGTTTCGGTCAAGTCGGTTAAGCCAGTCGCTAAGCCGGCGGCAAAAGCAGCCGCTAAACCTGCGGTCAAAGCTGCAGCCAAACCAGCGGTCAAAGCCGCCGCCAAACCTGCAGTTAAAGCTGCCGCTAAGCCAGCCGCCAAGCCAGCTGCAGCCAAGCCTGCGGTAAAGGCTGTGGCCAAGCCGGCAGCCAAGGCCGCCGCTAAACCTGCGGTCACTACTGCTCCCGTCGCAGCTGAGCCAGCTGTTGCTCCGGCAGCCGTAGCGGCTCCAGTAACACCGGCCAGCCAGTCCTAAAGACTCACCGCCGTAAACACCAACGCCCGGCCTAGCGCCGGGCGTTGTCGTTTTCGGCAGTTGATGCAGGCGTTATGTGGTTCAGGTTTCCAGGTAGCGACGCGCCAAGTGTTCGGCGGCGAAGCGTGATTCCGTCGTCAGGTGCGGTGCCACCAGCATCATTACCTGATAGACCACGAGGCGGCTTTCTCCCTCGCGGCCGATGATGCGTTGGTAATCCATGGAGAACAGCAGGGTCAGGGTGATCTGCTCGACCAGCTGGCCGAGGGAGTCGGTGTCGCTGAGCAGCTGGTTTTCTGCCTTGAGTCGCGCCAGCAGTGATGCCAGGGTGCGCTTCAATGCGTTCAGCCAGTTGCGGATGCCGCGGGCCAGTTTTGGCAGGCGCCCGGCCAGGTTGGATAAGTCCTGGAACAGAAACCGGTAGTGCGCCATACGCTCGACGATCAGGTGCAGGAACAGCCAATAGTCCTCTACATCCAGGCGTACATCGTCAGGTGGATTGAGCAGCGGCGCGAGCTCTGCCTGGAAACGCTCGAACAAGCCGAGAATCAGCGGCTCCTTGCCATGGAAGTGGTAGTACAGGTTGCCTGGGCTGATTCCCAGTTCATTGGCGATTTCGAGAATGGATACGTTGGGTTCGCCTTGCTGGTTGAACAGCATCAGCGCGCACTCGAGGATACGGTCGCGGGTTTTCATCCGGTCTTCTTATGCTGGCAGTGAGGGCTGGAAGATAACTGGCCGAAGGTGACTTCGGCCAGTGCTCGGTGGTGTGCTAGCGCACATGCACATAAGTGCCGGGTGCTGCTTCCATCGCGGGGTACTGCGCATTACCCAGGGCGGTCAGGGTTTCGCGCTGTTCACCCGCGTGTTCCTGGGTCCAGCTCAGCCACTGCGGCCACCAACTGCCGTCGTGCTTTTGTGCGTCGTGGTACCAGGCCCGCGGGTCGGCGCTCAGCGTGTTGCTCTCGAGGTAGTTGGCCTTGGGGTTGCCCGGCGGGTTGAGAATGCTCTGGATATGCCCGCTGTTGGACAGGATGAAGCGTTTGTTGCCGCCGATCAGCAGGGTCGAGCGGTATACCGCGTCCCAGGGGGTGATGTGATCGTTGATCCCGGCGACGTTAAAGCTGTCGACGGTGACCTTGCGCAGGTCGACCGGGGTGCCACATATCTCCATGCCGCCGGCACGGATTAATGGATTGTGTTGGAAGAAGTCGATCAGGTCGCCATGCAGTGCAGCCGGCAGGCGGGTGTTATCGTTGTTCCAGTAGAGAATGTCGAAGGCCGGCGGCTGCTTGCCGAGCAGATAATTGTTGATCCAGTAGTTCCAGATCAGGTCGTTAGGGCGCATCCAGGCGAACACCTTGGCCATGTCGCGGCCGTCCAGTACGCCCTGTTGGTAGGAGCGGCGCTTGGCCGCTTCCAGGGTTTTTTCGTCGGCGAAGAGCATCGCCGGGCTGTCGATCTGGCTGTCCAGCAGGCTGACCATGTAGGTGGCGCTGGCCACTTTGCGCAGTTGCCGCTTGGCCTGCAGGTGCCCCTGCAGGGCGGCGATGGTCAGGCCGCCCGCGCAGGCGCCCAGCAGGTTGACGTCTTTGCTGGCGGTGATTGCCCGGCATACATCGATAGCCTCCTCGATCGCCTGTACATAGCTGGAGAGGCCCCACTCGCGGTGCCGCGCATCAGGATTGCGCCAGCTGACGATAAAGGTTTGCAGGCCATTCTTCAGGGCGTACTGGACGAAGCTCTTGTCTGGCGACAGGTCGAAGATGTAGTACTTGTTGATCTGGGGCGGGACGATCAGCAGGGGGCGGGCGTATTGTTTCTCGCTCATCGGCTTGTACTGGATCAGCTCCAACAGTTCATTGCGAAACACCACCGCGCCGGGTGTGGCGGCCAGGCTGCGACCGACTTCGAAGGCCCGCTTGTTGACCTGGCTGGGCATGCCGTTGTTGTGCAACAGGTCGTCGAGCAGGTGGCTCAGGCCTTTGACTACGCTGCTGCCGCCACTGTTGAACAGCTCTTTGAGCGCCAGTGGGTTGAGCAGCGTGTTGGAGGGTGACAGCGCATCGCCAAGGATGCTGACGACAAAGCGCGCGCGGCTGCGATCATCAGCGCTCATGTCGCTTTCCTCGATCCAGCTGCCGAGCTGATTTTGCCAGGCCAGGTAGGCCTGCAGGCTGCGCCGGTAAAACGGATTTAACCGCCAGGTCGGATCGGTAAAGCGTAAGTCTTTCGGATTAACCTGGTAAGGCGTATCACCGAGCAGAACACGACCCAGCTGCCCGCCCAGGGCCAGCGCATGACGGGCGCTGTGAGCGGGCTGCCGCAAACCCTGCAAGGCCAGGCTGCGCAGGGTGGAGAACATGTCTCTGGCGCGTAAGCCAACGACGGCACTTTGGACATTCATTGCGCCGGCGGGGGCCGGGAGGCTAGATGCCGGGGGTTGTTTGCGCATGCGGCGACACTCCAAAGCTATCCGTGATCAGGGTGCAGTACAGCAAGGCTTATACCAAGACGACTGTCAGTTTGCAGACTAGCAGCCGGAGTGGTCAGTGGGTTGATTCAAAACAGGATGTCTGCGCTTATGGGCAAGGCGCTACGCCGTGGCATGGTGTGCCATAGGGCGGGGAACTGTCACGCAGTGTCAGTGGTACCCGAGCCAATCAGCAGGCCAGAAGGTGGGTGCAGTGATAAGCGCCGGCGCCATTATTCGTGCACCGAGATAGGGCGTTGTGGCAGCGCTCGCGGCCCAGCCGGCCGAGAAATTGCCACTCTGTTGAGCGCGGCTGGCTGCGCGTGAGTGCTTGCATCGCCCCTCATTACTGGCGAGCAACGGCAGGCTGCGGGTGCATTACGGCGCGTTGGCGCTCTTCAGCGAGGAATTTCATGATGATCGGCGCCACGGCCTCGGCGCGAGTCACCAGGAACAGGTGGCCATCGTCGATTACGTGCAGTTCGGCGTTCGGGATGCGCCAGGCGAGCAGGCGCATGTTGATCAGCGGGATCAGCGGATCATCGTCACCGGCCAGCACCAGGGTCGGCTGACGTATTTTGTGCAGCCAGTGAATGCTGGTCCAGCCAAGGCCGGCGAATAACTGCCAGTAGTAGCCCATCTTGCCGCCCGAGCGCACCTTGCTGGCATGCGCCAGGGCCAGCTTGGGGTCGCGGCGAAAGGCGCCGCCGTAGATGTCCGGGGCGATTTGTACGCCGTAGGATGGCTGCACATAGCGCCGTGGACTGGCCATGCGCCAGAGTACCTTGGGCTTGCCCGGCACCATCACTGCCCCGGCCGATGTGGCGGCCAGCACCAGTTTTTTGCAGCGCTCCGGATAATCATGGGCGAACTGTTGTGCCAGGGCGCCGCCCCAGGACACGCCGATTACATTGACCTGGCCGTAGTCCAGGTAATCCAGCATGCGCGCTGCGAGTTTGGCCAGGCCGGGGAAGCGGAAGGGGGTGCTGGGGGTCGATGAACCACCCACGCCGGGCACGTCGAAGGCGATCACTTCAAGGTCGCTGTCGAGTGCCCGAACGAAGGGCATGACCAGCTCCAGGTTGGCGCCGATGCCGTTGAAGATCAGTAGCGGCGCCATTTTTCCGCTACCGGGGCGAACGGCGGTACGGATGGTTTGGCCATCCAGTTCGATCGTGCGAAAAACAAATGGTAACGACATGCGCGCGGCCCTATGAATTAAAACACTGGATGAGACCTTCCAGGTCACTCCCAGAACTGCCAGGGCTAACCTGGCCGCCGGCGCGGCTGGAGGGCCGGTTGGGCGAGCGGCACTTCCAGGTGCCGCGGGCAGTAGTGCGCAGTGCGCAGTCGATCAGCGTTCGTGCACGTAGGTACCTGGTGCTGCCTCGCCTGGCGAGAACTGTTTGTTGCCCAGCTTGGTGGGTGCTTTTTTGCTTGCGCCGGAGCGCTCGCTTAGCCACTTCTGCCAATGCAACCACCAGGAGTCGGTGTGCTTGGTCGCGCTTTCCTGCCAGTCTTTCGGTTCGAACGGCAGTTCCGTGTTGGTCATGTAGCGCGACTTGGGATTGCCCGGCGGGTTGAGGATGCTCTGGATGTGCCCGCTGCTGGACAGCACGAACTCACATTTGCCGCCGAACAAGCGGGCTGACTTGTAGCACGCCTCCCAGGGTGTGATGTGATCGGTGGTCCCGGCGAGACAGAAAACGTCGCAGGTGACCTGCTTGAGGTTGATCGGCGTGCCGCAGACTTCCAGGGCGCCGGGGCGAATCAGCGGGTTGGTCTTGAACATGTCGATGAACTCGCCATGCAGTGCGGCGGGCAGGCGTGTGGTGTCGTTGTTCCAGTAGAGAATGTCGAAAACCGGCGGCTCGTTGCCGAGCAGGTAGTTGTTGACCCAGTAGTTCCAGATCAGGTCGTTGGGGCGCATCCAGGCGAACACCTTGGCCATGTCGCTGCCTTCGATGACGCCGGCCTGGTAGGAGCGTCGTTTGGCCATCTCCAGGGTCTTGTCATCGGCAAACAGGGCGACAGTGGTGTCCAGCTTGTTGTCCAGCACGCTGACCAGCAGGGTCAGGGCGTGTACCTTGTTTTCACCCAGCGCCGCATAGTGGCCGAGCAGCGACGCGGTGGTCAGCCCGCCCGAGCAGGCGCCGAGCATATTGATGTCCTGGCTGCCGGTAATTGCGATGACGGCGTCGATGGCTTCTTTGAGCGCTTCGATATAGCTCGACAGGCCCCACTCGCGTTGCGCTTTGGTCGGATTGCGCCAACTGACGACGAAGGTTTGTATGCCGCTACGCAATAGAAAGCGTGCCAGGCTCTTTTCCGGTGACAGATCGAATACATAGAATTTGTTGATCTGTGGTGGCACGACCAGTATCGGCCGCTCATGCACCTGTTCTGTTATCGGTCGATAGTGGATCAGTTCCAGCACACTATTACGGAACACCACCGCGCCCTCGGTCGTGGCCAGGCTCTTGCCGACCTCGAAGGCGTTCATGTCGACCTGGCTGGGCATGCCGCCGTTATTGACAATGTCCTTGGCCAGGTGCGAAAGACCGTCGAGCATGCTCTTGCCGCCGGTTTCAAAGAAGCGCTTGACCGCCGCTGGGTTGGCCATGCTGTTGCTTGGCGCCATGGCATCGGTCATCAGGTTGACCAGGAAGTGGCCGCGGTTGGCGTCCTGCTCCGACATGTTGCTGTGCTCGACCCAGTCATGCAGTTCCTTGCGCCAGGCCAGGTAGGTTTGCAGGTAGCGCTTGTACAGCGGATTTTGGCTCCAGGCCGGGTCGACGAAGCGACGGTCGTTACTCTCGGGCTGCAGGTCGGACTTGCCAAACAGAACGTTCTTCAGTTCCACACCAAAATGCGCGACATGCTTGGCGCTGTGCAGCGGTTGTCGAATGGCTTGGGTGAACACTGTGCGTGCCGAGGTCAGTAGATCTTTACTTTGGATGCCGATGATCGGGTTCAAGCCGAGGGTGTTTTCCGAGGCTTGCTTCTTCAGGACATCATTATTTTTTTCGGTCATCTACGACGCTCCATTGTCCTGCGGCGAATACCGGCATGCTGCTGTGCGTGGCGACACAGTAAATAGGAGCCTGGTATTGCTCGGGTTACGGGGGCGGATTAGCTCCGCATCTGTTTAAGCAGTTGCCCAGTCAGCAAGTGCAGAGTACCTGCCAGTTCCTTGGTTACCCGAGTTTTTTGATTTGCGCAAGCTGGCTGCGATGCAAGCCAAATGCGCGAAGAGTATGCCGCGATAGATTAGAAAGTGCGCTCTAACCTCAGGCCGCCGCGCTTGCGCGCTCGCCAGGGGGCATTGCAGGTGGTTGGTGCGGGGCGCAGAGGCTCTAGCTCGGCTGTTTGGCTGGGCCGCGCCGAGAACGTGTGAAAAAGTGCCCGGCGAGTGCAGGTGTCTGGAGGTGGTCAATGCGCCGCGAAATATTTTCACAACCTGCGAATGCTTCAGGCAGGTTGCTAGAGCATCAGCTTGACCACGAACTCATTTGGGTCGCGAGATTGTCCGGCAGCCGCTAGCGCGGCCAGGTAGTCGGCCCACAGGCTGTCCTGATGGGTTGCCAGTTTGTAGAGGTAGTCCCAGCTGAACAGGCCGCTGTCGTGGCCATCGTCGAAGCAGAGTTTCAGGGCGTAATTACCTGCCGGCTCAACGCCGCTCAGGGCGGCATGCAGCTTGCCGACTTGCAGGATTGGTTTGCCGTGGCCTTGTACCTCGGCCGAAGGCGAGTGCACGCGCAGGAATTCTGCCGGCAGGGTGTAGCTGGCGCTGCCGTACTGCAGCTCCAGGGTTCGCGATGCTTTGTGCAGTTTGACGGCGCTGGGAATGTTCATCATTGATGCCCCGCTGTTGTAGGCGCCAGCTTGCTGGCGATCGAGCATCCCGTTGGGGTGCCGGACCAGCGCACGCTGGCGCCTGCAGGTTGGCTGTTGGGTTAAAGAATATAGCGCGACAGGTCTTCGTCCTCAGCCAGTTCGCCGAGGTGGTCGTTGACGTAGTCGGCATCAATATGGATCGGCTTCTCGTCGTGCTGGGCCGCCAGGTCGCCGGCGCTGAACGACACCTCCTCAAGCAACCGCTCAAGCAGGGTGTGCAAGCGGCGTGCACCGATGTTCTCGGTCTTCTCGTTGACCTGCCAGGCGATCTCGGCGATCCGCTTGATGCCGTCGGCGGCGAACTCGATTTTCAAGCCCTCGGTGTTGAGCAGGGCAATGTACTGTTCGGTCAGCGAGGCGTGCGGTTCGGTGAGGATGCGCTCGAAATCTTCCGGCGACAGTGCCTTGAGTTCGACGCGGATCGGCAGGCGCCCCTGCAGTTCCGGCACCAGGTCGCTGGGCTTGCTCAGGTGGAAAGCGCCGGAGGCGATAAACAGGATGTGGTCGGTCTTGACCATGCCCAGTTTGGTGTTGACCGTGCAGCCTTCGATCAATGGCAGCAGGTCGCGTTGCACGCCTTCGCGAGAAACATCGGCGCCACCAACGTTGCCGCGCTTGGCGACTTTGTCGATCTCGTCGATGAAGACGATACCATTCTGTTCCACGGCTTCCAGGGCGCGGGCTTTCAGCTCCTCCTCGTTGACCAGGCGTGCGGCTTCTTCGTCGCGCACCAGCTTCAGTGCTTCCTTGACCTTGAGGGTGCGGCTCTTCTTCTTGCCCTTGCCCATGCTGGAGAACAGGCTCTGCAGCTGGTTGGTCATCTCTTCCATGCCTGGCGGGGTCATGATCTCGATGCCTGCCGGACTGTCAGCCACCTCGATGTCGATGTCCTTGTCATCTAGCTGGCCTTCGCGCAGGCGCTTGCGGAACAGCTGGCGGGTATTGGAGTCGCTGCTTGGCGTGGGGTCTTCATTGAAGCCGGCACGCGCAGGGGGTAGCAGGGCATCGAGGATGCGCTCTTCGGCGGCGTCCTCGGCGCGGTGGCGGACTTTGACGATTTCCTGCTCGCGGAGCATTTTCACTGCGGCATCGGCCAGGTCGCGAATGATCGACTCAACGTCGCGGCCAACGTAGCCGACTTCGGTGAACTTGGTCGCTTCGACCTTGATGAAGGGCGCGCCCGCCAGTTTGGCCAGGCGCCGGGCGATTTCGGTCTTGCCGACACCGGTCGGGCCGATCATCAGGATGTTCTTTGGCGTCACTTCGGCACGCAACTCCAGGGGGAGCTGCATGCGTCGCCAGCGATTGCGCAGGGCGATGGCCACGGCACGCTTGGCGTCGTCCTGGCCGATGATGTGGCGGTTGAGTTCGTGAACGATCTCGCGGGGCGTCATGGACATAGCAGGCGGCTCCGAACGGAAATCGGCTCAGATGGCCGAATCCAGTTCCTCGATAGTCAGGTTCTGATTGGTAAAGACGCAGATGGACGCGGCAATGTTCAGCGCTTTTTCCGCAATTTCGTGGGCCGACATTTGCTCGGTGTTTTGCAGCAAGGCCAGGGCCGCCGCCTGGGCGAAACCACCGCCGGAACCCATGGCGATCAAGCCGTGTTCCGGCTCCACTACGTCGCCATTGCCGGTAATAATCAGTGAGGCGTCTTTGTTGGCAACCGCGAGCATGGCTTCCAGGCGGCTTAGCGAGCGGTCGGTGCGCCAGTCTTTGGCCAGCTCGACGGCGGCGCGTACCAGGTGGCCCTGGTGTTTTTCCAGCTTGCCTTCGAAGCGCTCGAACAGGGTGAAGGCATCTGCAGTGGCACCGGCAAAACCGGCCAATACCTGGCCGTGGTAGAGGCGGCGAACTTTTTTCGCGTTGCCTTTCATCACGGTATTACCGAGGGAAACCTGGCCGTCGCCGCCCATGACGACTTTGCCGTGGCGGCGCACTGAAACGATGGTGGTCAAAGGGGAGTCTCCATGCCGCGGGGCGAAAATGCCCGATGCAGTTTCAAATGGGGGGGCGTGCAGCACTTTTCAACCAACAGCCGATGATTCTCGACTAAACGGTGTGGTCGCGCCTGTAACAGCAGGTTGCCGACAGCGCCAGAACCATCGGCCGGCCCCAATGGAGCCGGTCGGGGCGAGTGTTAGCGGTTCTGCCGTTGCTGCAGAAGCAAATTGCTGAAGCCGTTGGCCGACAGGGCTTTTTGCGATACCGCGAGTTGCTCGCGGTTGGCGAAGGGGCCGACCAGTACGCGGTACCAGGTTTCTTCGCGCACCGTGCCGGACTCCACGCGCACATTCTGGCCGAGCAGGATGATCTGCGCACGGACGCTTTCCGCGTCATCCTTGCGCCGGAACGAGCCGGCCTGGAGGAAAAACTGGGTGCTGAGTGGCGCCTGGGCAGCAGGTTCGGGCTTGGCTACAGGCGGTGCGGGCGGTGGCGTTTCGCCGTTGAGTGCGGCCAGGGCGCGGGCGGCGTCGATCTTTTCCGCTTCTGCAGGCGTCACCGGTTGTTGCTCGGGGGCGGGGGGCGGCAGGGCATCCGGCGGCACGATGACTTCTGACTCGGGCAGTAGGGTATAGAAGTCGTACTTGGGCTTGGCTGGCTCTTGCGTTTCAGGTTTCGGCTTTACCTGGCTGCTGGCGGTCTCGGCCTTGTTACGTTTGACTGCGTCGCTGCCCGGCTGCAGGTTCATCAGTAGCATGACGAACACCCCAACCACCAGGCCGCAGGCCAGCCAGATCCAGCCGGGCACGGGTTTCTTCGCCGGTGCCTTGTAGCGGCTGGCGCCGCGTTTGGCTGGGGGCTTCTTGCGTGCTGCTGCCACTTACATGCGCTCCAGGGTTTCCAGGCCAAGCAGTTCCAGGCCCTGCTTGAGTGTGCGGCCGGTTAAAGCAGCCAGGCGCAAACGGCTCTGCTGGGTTGCCTGGTCCTCGGCGGCGAGGATAGGGCAATGCTCGTAGAAACTGGAGAACAATCCTGCTACGTCGTACAGGTAGGCGCAGAGCAGGTGCGGTTCGCCCTTGTCGGCCACGCTGCCCAGCACTTCGTTGAACTGTGCGAGTTTGCCGGCCAGTTCGATTTCATGGGCCGCCTGCAGGTTGAGGCTGCCTTCAATTGCCTCGAAGCCCTTGCCCAGCTTGCGGAACACGCTGGCCACCCGGGTGTAGGCGTACAGCAGATAGGGCGCGGTGTTGCCCTCGAAGCTGAGCATTTGTTCGAAGTTAAAGCGGTAATCGCTGGTGCGATGCTTGGACAGATCGGCGTATTTAACCGCGCCAATACCGACCGCGTGAGCGATGTTGCGCAGCTCGCTTTCATCCAGTTCCGGGTTCTTGCCTTTGACCAGGCTGTAGGCGCGCTCTTCGGCTTCATCGAGCAGGTCGATCAGCTTGACCGTGCCGCCGTCGCGTGTCTTGAACGGGCGGCCGTCGGCGCCGTTCATGGTGCCGAAGCCCATGTGTTCGAGTTGCATGCCGTCATGCACGAAGCCAGCGCGGCGCGCCACTTCGAAGGTCATCTGGAAGTGCAGGGCCTGGCGCTGATCGACGAAATACAGGGCGCGATCGGCTTTCAGTACCTGGCTGCGGTAACGCATGGCGGCCAGGTCGGTGGTCGCGTACAGGTAACCGCCGCCGGCCTTCTGCACGATCACCGGCAACGGGTTACCTTCGGCGTTCTTGAACGTGTCCATGAACACGCACTGGGCGCCGTCGCTCTCGCTGAGCAGGCCCGTGGCCCGCAGGGCGTCGATGATGCCCGGCAGCTCGGCGTTGTAGGCGCTCTCGCCCTTGACGTCGGCTGGGCTCAGTTTGACGCCCAAGCGGTCGTAGGCCTTTTGGCAGTGCGACAGGGAAATCTCATTGAAGCGGTGCCACAGGCGCATGCACTCAGTTTCACCGGCTTGCAGTTGCACCACCAGTTCGCGCGCGCGCTCGGCAAACTCGGCAGAGTCGTCGAAGCACTTTTTCGCTGCGCGGTAGAAGCCTTCCAGGTCGGCCAGTTCACTTTCGGCAGCGGCCGGATTGGCTTCCATAAAGGCCAGCAGCATGCCGAACTGGGTGCCCCAGTCGCCGACGTGGTTCTGCCGGATCACCTGGTCGCCGAGAAACTCCAGCACTCGTGCTACGGCATCGCCAATGATGGTGGAGCGCAAGTGGCCGACGTGCATTTCCTTGGCCAGGTTCGGCGAGGACAGGTCGACCACCACCGTCTGTGGGTTGCCAGCCTTGTGCACGCCGAGCTTGGCGTCGGCCAGCAGGGCATCCAGGCGCACGGCCAGGGCCTGGGTGTTCTGGTAGAAATTGAGGAAGCCCGGCCCGGCGATCTCGACCTTGCTGATGTCGGCATTGGCTGGCAAGGCGGCGATCAGCTTCTCGGCCAGGTCGCGCGGCTTCATGCCGGCCGGCTTGGCCAGCATCATGGCGATGTTGCTGGCGAAGTCGCCGTGGCTCTTGTCCTTGGTGTTCTCCACCTGGATCGTCGGGCTCAGGCCCTCGGGCAGCACGTCTTCGGCGGTGAGGCGGTTCAGGGCTTGCTGGATCAGGTGGCGAATGCTGTCTTTCATGGTCTGCTCGGTCGGCCGTTGTCAGCGGCGGCGCGCGAAGGCGCTGGTGGAAAATTGGCCATTATCGGCGCCCAAAGGGCACCGCTTCAAGCGGCACGTCATAAGCAGCAGGTATAAAGCTGTGTAGGGGCGCCGTGCGCACCACCTGCCGGTGTGCCAATGGTGCGCACGGCCTAGGCGGCCCCGCGCACCCTACTTCAGAATAAGTCTATCGGGTCGACATCCAGCGACCAGCGTACCGCGCGCCCGCTGGGCATTCGCTCCAGCGCGAGCATCCAGGTGCTGAGCAGGTGATGCAGCGGCGCACGGGCGTTGGCTTGCACCAGGAGTTGCGCGCGGTAGCGGCCGGCACGACGTTCCATCGGCGCGGGTACCGGGCCAAGCAGTTCGATGCCGCTTAGCTTGAGTTCGTTCAATAACAATTCGGCTTCGCTGCAGGCCTCATCAAGAAAGCCTTCGGCCTGCCCCGGCTTGTGCGCCTCTGCGCGCAGCAATGCGAGGTGGCAGAATGGCGGCAGCCCGGCACTGCGGCGCTCGCTCAGGGCTTGTTCGGCGAAGGCGAAATAGCCCTGTTCGGTCAGTTGCACCAATAAAGGATGGTCGGCCAGGTGACTCTGAATGATCACTTTGCCTGGCTCCTCGGCACGGCCGGCGCGGCCGGCAACCTGTACGATCAGCTGGGCCATGCGCTCGCTGGCGCGAAAATCGGCGGAGAACAACCCGCCGTCGGCATCGAGAATGGCCACCAGGGTGACGCGCGGGAAGTGGTGGCCCTTGGCGAGCATCTGGGTGCCGACCAGGATGCACGGCTCGCCGCGTTGCACGGTATTGAAGAGGGTGGTCATGGCCTCTTTGCGTGAGGTGCTGTCGCGGTCCACGCGCAATACTGGTACGTCGGGAAAGAGAATTTCCAGCCGTTCTTCCGCGCGCTCGGTGCCGGCCCCGACTGGGCGCAGGTCGACGTTGTTGCATTTCGGGCAGTTGCTCGGCTGGCGTTCGACGTGGCCACAGTGGTGGCAGCGCAACTCGCCGGAGCGCTGGTGCACGGTCATCCGTGCGTCGCAGCGCGGACACTCCGACAGCCAGCCGCAGTCGTGGCAGAGCAGGGTCGGGGCAAAACCGCGACGGTTGAGAAACACCAGCACCTGCTGGCCAGCCGTCAGTGTCTTGGCGATGGCTTGCTGCATGGGCGCGGAAATGCCCGAGTCGAGTGGCCGGCTCTTTACATCCAGGCGCAGAAAGCGCGGCTGTTTGGCACCGCCGGCCCGTTCGCGCAGGTGCAGCAAGGCGTAGCGGCCGCTGTGGGCGTTGTGCAGGCTTTCCAGCGATGGCGTGGCCGAGCCGAGCACAATCGGGATGCTTTCCTGGTGCGCGCGCACCACGGCCAGGTCGCGTGCGTGATAGCGCAGGCCTTCTTGCTGTTTATAGGATGCGTCATGTTCTTCATCGATGATGATCAGGCCGGGGCGCTGCATCGGCGTGAACAGCGCGGAGCGAGTGCCGATGATGATGTCGGCCTCGCCATCGCGGGCGGCGAGCCAGGCGTCCAGGCGCTCGCGGTCGTTGACTCCGGAATGGAGCAGGGCGATCCGCGCGTTGAAGCGTCGCTCGAAGCGCGCCAGGGTCTGCGGGCCGAGGTTAATCTCCGGGATCAGTACCAGCGCTTGCTTGCCGGCTTCCAGGGTCTCGCGGATCAGCTGCAGGTAGACCTCGGTCTTGCCACTGCCGGTTACCCCCGCGAGCAGAAAGGCATTGAAACGCCCTGCGCCTGCGCGGATGGCTTCGGCTGCAGCGCGTTGCTCCGGGTTCAGGGGCAGCTCCGGTTCCGCCAGCCAGTTGAGGTGGCGCTCGCTGATGATGTGCCGGCGTATCTCGACGTGGACCAGGCCTTTCTCGCGCAGCAGGCCGAGGCTTTCCTTGTTTATTTGCAACTGAGCAAGCAACTGATGAGCGACGCCGTGGGGGTGTTGGGCGATGGTCTGCAGGGCATCGCGTTGGCGGGGTGCGCGGCTCAGGCGCGGGTCATCCAGTTTGGCGCCTTCGGCTATGTGCCAGAAGCGCTCTTGGCGCGCCTCTGCCGGTTCGCCCTGGCGTAGCAGTGCCGGCAGGGCCCAGCTGAGGGTGTCGCCTAGGCTGTGCTGGTAATACTGCGCCGTCCACAGGCACAACTTGAACAGCGCAGGCGGCAGCGGCGATTGGGCGTCGAGCAGTTGCAGGGCGGGTTTGAGCTTGTCTGCGGGGACCTCGCTGTGATCCGTCACCTCGATCAAAATACCGATCAGCTCACGCCGGCCAAAGGGTACACGCAGTCGTGCGCCCGGCTGCAAGGCGCTGCGCGGGACACCGGGCGGTGCGCGGTAGTCGAACAGGCGGCGCAGCGGCGAAGGCAGGGCAATGCGCAGAATGGCGTCGGGCACGCGGTGGGCTCCAGGGTAGACGGATGCGATCTTAGCACGCGGCCTCGCGACAGCCGGCGTCAGCGGTGGCTTGCGTCGTGGCGGCGCTCTGGTATCATCCCCGGCCTAATTCAGTGCGGTACTCGACAATAATGTCGGGTGGCGGCATGTCAGCCCCGAGGAATACACCATGAAAGCCGATATCCATCCGAACTACGTAGGCCTCACTGCTACCTGCAGCTGCGGTAACGTGATCGAAACTCGCTCCACCCTGGGCAAGCCGATGAGCCTGGACGTGTGCAACGAATGCCACCCGTTCTACACCGGCAAGCAGAAAATGCTGGATACCGGCGGCCGTGTTGATCGCTTCAAGCAGCGTTTCGGCATGTTCGGCGCCAAGCAGTAAGTTTGCGCGCAGCGACGGGTGCCCTGATGGGTGGTTCCTCGCTACTGAAAAAGGCGTCCCTTGTGGGCGCCTTTTTTATGTCGGTGTTTTACCTGACGTCTGTTCAAGCGTTTTGTCCGGCGCCCGGCAAATTACCCAGCGTCAAAGTACAGCGGGTCGTCGATGGGGACACCTTGCGTCTGCAGGATGGGCGCAGCGTGCGCTTGATCGGCCTGAACACGCCCGAACTTGCGCGCAAGGGACACAGTGCCGAGCCTTTTGCCGAGGTCGCGCGTCGTCGCTTGAGCGAGTTGGTGGCGGCCAATGACGGGTATGTTGCTTTGCGGCTTGGCCGTGAGCCGAAAGATCGCTACGGGCGCACCCTGGCGCATGCCTACGACCGCAAGGGGCGTAATCTTGAGGCGCAGTTGCTGGCCGAAGGGTTGGGCTATTTGGTGGCGATTGCGCCCAATGTGGCGCTGGTCGAGTGCCAGCAGGCGGCCGAACGGCTAGCGCGGCAGTCGCGGGCCGGTCTCTGGCGGCGCTCGCCGGTACAGACGCCTGCGCAGCTGCAGCGCGGCGGTTTCGCCTTGGTCGAGGGGCGGGTCGAGCGGGTCGAGCGCAATCGCGGCGGGGTTTGGCTGGAGCTGGGTGATTCGCTGGTTGTGCATGTGCCACCACAGGCGCTGGATGGCTTTGATCTCCGGCAGTTGCAGGGTTTGGCCGGTCGCCAAGTCGAAGCCCGTGGCTGGATAATTGATCGTTCCAGGCGTACTGGAGGCAAGCCAGGGCAGGCGCGCTGGATGCTGTCTGTGACCCATAAAGCGATGCTGGGGGTGCTGCCATGAACCTGCGTCATTGGGTCTTAGGGGTGCTGCTCGTTCAACTGGCTGGTTGCGCGGTCAACCCCGCCACCGGGCGCAACAATTTCGTGATGATGAGCGAGCAGCAGGAACTGGCGCTCGGTCAGCGCTACAGCCAGGAAATTCTCAAGCAATACCCGCGTTATGCCGACGAAAAACTACAGGCTTATGTCCAGCAGGTCGGCGAGCGAGTGGCCAGGCACAGTCATCGCAGTCAGCTCAACTATCAATTCACCGTGGTGGACAGTCCGGATATCAACGCCTTTGCCCTGCCGGGCGGTTATATCTATATCCATCGCGGGCTCCTGGCCTATCTCAACTCGGAGGCCGAGTTGGCCGCAGTTCTGGGTCACGAGGTCGGGCACGTCACCGCGCGGCATGGCGTGCAGCAGCAAAGCCAGTCGAGTGCCTGGGGGATTCTCGGTCAGGCGGTGGCGATTGGCACCGGCGTCGGTGCGGCGGCCGACCTGACCAACGTCCTCGGTAGCGCCTTCGTGCGTGGCTACGGTCGCGATATGGAGTTGGAGGCCGATGGCCTGGGTGCCCAGTACCTTGCGCGCAGTGGCTATGACCCGCAGGCGATGATCGAAGTGGTCAACGTGTTGAAGGGCCAGGAAGACTTCGCCCGCGATCAGGCGGCCAAGCGTGGGCAGGCGCAGGCGGCTGGCGGCTATCACGGCGTATTCGATACCCATCCGGATAATGATCGGCGTCTGCAGCAGGTTCTGGGACCGGCGCGGGCACTTGCAACTGGCCAGCAAGAGGTCAATCGCGATGCCTTTCTCAAGCATCTGAACGGGTTGCCATTTGGTGATTCCGCAGCCAGCGGGGTGCGCCGCGGGCAGCATTTCTACCATGCCGAGCTAGACTTTACCCTGGCGTTCCCGCAAGGCTGGAGCATGATCAATCGGCCAGATGTGCTGATCGGGCAGAGTGCCGATCAGCAGGCCTTTATCGCCATGACCCAAGAAGGCAATCCGCAGCGTCTCTCTGCTGCTCAGCTGCTGCGCCAGCGTGTCGGCGGGCAGCAATTGACTGCAGAGCGCGAATGGCGCCAGGCCGGCTTATCAGGCTACAGCGCCATCATTGCTGGTCCTGCTGCCAAGCGCGTTGCGGTGCTGCTGCACGGGCAGCGGGCCTACCTGTTTGTTGCGGCCGTGCGTGGGCAGACCGCGCTAGAGCCTCACGATGAGGAATTTATCAAGATAATCAAGAGCGTACGTTCGCTTACCGCTGCTGAGCGGCGCTTGGCAGAGCCTCTGCGGCTGCATCTGGTCAAGGCGCGAAGCGGGCAGAATATGGCGGCACTGGCCAGGCAGAGCACGTTGCCAGGCGATGCCCAGGCGACCCTGCGCCTGCTCAATAATTTTTATCCCACAGGTGAGCCGCCCCCCGGCAGTTGGCTCAAGGTTGTGCGTTAGTCGGGGCGTGCGGGTAAGGCTCAACAGTCTTGTGCAGATGTATACAACTTGCGTATCCTCGGCCGCCTGCCTGTTCAACAGCCAAAAAAAGCGGAAATGCCCCTATGTCTGATCTGAAAACTGCCGCTCTCGAATACCACGCCAAACCCCGTCCGGGTAAGCTGAGTGTCGAGCTGACCAAGCCCACTGCCACTGCCCGTGACCTTGCCCTGGCCTACAGCCCGGGTGTTGCCGAGCCTGTGCGTGAAATCGCCCGTGATCCCGAATTGGCTTACCGGTATACCGGTAAAGGCAATCTGGTTGCGGTCATTTCCGACGGCACCGCGATTCTCGGCCTGGGCAACCTCGGTCCATTGGCTTCCAAGCCGGTTATGGAAGGCAAGGGCGTGCTGTTCAAGCGCTTCGCCGGTATCGATGTATTCGACATCGAAGTCGACGCCGAAAGCCCGCAAGCGTTCATCGACACCGTCAAGCGCATTTCGATCACCTTTGGCGGCATCAACCTGGAAGACATCAAGGCACCCGAGTGCTTCGAGATCGAGCGCGCACTGATCGAACAGTGCGACATTCCAGTTTTTCACGATGACCAGCACGGTACCGCCATCGTTACCGCCGCCGGTATGCTCAATGCCCTGGAAATCGCCGGCAAGACCCTTGAACAGGCGAAGATCGTCTGCCTGGGCGCTGGTGCAGCTGCAACATCCTGCATGAAGCTGCTGGTGAGCATGGGTGCCAAGGTCGAAAACATCTACATGATCGACCGTAAGGGTGTGATCCATGCTGGCCGCGATGACCTGAACCAGTACAAGGCGATATTCGCCACTGAGACTGACAAGCGCACGCTGTCCGAGGCCCTTGAGGGTGCCGATGTGTTTGTCGGTCTGTCCGGTGCCAACCTGCTTCATGCTGAAGACCTCAAGCGCATGGCGGCCAACCCGATCGTGTTCGCCTGCTCCAACCCAGACCCGGAAATCTCCCCGGAACTGGCCCATGCCGCACGCAATGACGTGATCATGGCAACCGGTCGTTCGGATTACCCGAACCAGGTCAATAACGTGCTGGGCTTCCCGTTCATTTTCCGGGGTGCGCTGGATGTCCGCGCTACCCGCATCAATGAAGAGATGAAGATCGCCGCTGCACTGGCCCTGCGTGATCTGGCCAAACTGCCGGTGTCGCAGGAAGTCTGCGATGCCTACGGCGGTATTGCGCTCTCGTTCGGTCGTGAGTACATCATTCCCAAGCCGATGGACCCGCGCCTGATCACCGTGGTCTGCGATGCAGTGGCCAAGGCCGCGATCGAAAGCGGTGTGGCGACTCTGCCTTACCCGAAGCATTACCCGCTGACGTCAGTGGATGATGTGTTTAACGGCTAAGCTGCACACATAAAAAAACCCGCTTCGGCGGGTTTTTTTATGGCTATTTAGCCGTTAGATGTTGCGAGTGCGCACTTATACATAAGTGCAGGGCTCGCGCGGATAGGTTGGGCTGGGCGGCGTTCCGCTGAGGAGCAGCGCGACAAGCCGCAGCCTGTTGAGCTTCGCAGCGCTCAACCTACGCAGTCTTTGCCAACCTACGACTTCTCGCCTCGCAACGGGCAATGGGTGCAGGGTCTATTTATAGATGCGCGCTATGAACCCAGTCCATGCTCCACGCCGATGAACGGCGTAGCAGCATGCACCTTGTGCTGGGTCGCCCTGCGATAGGCAGGAGCAGTGCTGGCTCTTCAGAACAAGTCTATCGGTGCCGACTCGTCAGCTGGCAGTGGGCTACCGGGAGCATGGAAGCCGGGGTCCAGTTCGCTCATTGGCGGCGGCGAGTCTTCGCTTTTGAACAGTTCGAAGTAGGCGTCAGCGGTGCCTGGGTTGGCGGCGCGGCCACTGTAAGGGTCAATGCGCAGGGTCAGCAGCCCTTTGGGCTCTGCGGGCGCGTGGCTGGGTTTGTCTTTGAGTGCGCTGGCCATGTAATTCATCCAGATCGGCAGCGCGACGGTGCCACCGTACTCATTTCTGCCGAGGCTTTCGGGCTGATCGAAACCGGCCCAGACGGTAGTCACGTAGTCGGCATTGTAGCCAGAGAACCAGCTGTCCTTGGACTCGTTGGTGGTGCCGGTTTTTCCTGCGAGGTCGTCGCGGCCCAAGGCCATCGCTCTGCGGCCGGTGCCGCGAGTGATTACATCCTGCAGCATGCTGGTCATTATGTAGGCAGTGCGCTCGTCGATAATACGTTCGGCGGCAACAGGCTCGACTGCAAGCTCCTGCGCGGGGGTAGTGACTGTATCGACAGCAGCATTGTTTGGGGTGTCGGTGGCCTCGCGTGTACTTGCAGGGTTGGCGATGAACAGAGGCTCGCCGAATCGGCTTTCAATGCGTTCGATCAGATACGGCCGGGTTCTATAACCGCCGTTGGCGAACGCTGCCCAGCCCCCGGCAACCTCTAGCGGCGTCAGATTAGCAGTGCCGAGCGCCATAGACAGGTTGCGTGGTAAGTCCTGTTTGTCGAAGCCAAAGCGACTGACGTAGTCCAATGCGTAATCGATACCGATGGCCTGCAACAGTCGAATCGACACCAGGTTGCGTGATTTATACAGCGCCTCGCGCAAGCGTATTGGGCCAAGGAACGTGTTGTTGTCATTTTTCGGTCGCCAGTCTTGGTCGAGGTATTCGTCGACAAACACTATCGGCGCATCGTTCACCAGGCTCGCGGCCGTGTAGCCGCGGTCCAGGGCGGCGCTGTAAATAAAGGGTTTGAAGCTGGAGCCAGGCTGGCGCTTGGCTTGTGCTGCGCGGTTGTAGTTGCTTTGTTCAAATGAAAAGCCACCGACCAATGCACGGATTGCACCATTGCTAGGGTCGAGCGATACCAGAGCGCTCTGCGCTTGCGGTAACTGAACGAAGCGTAAGCTGCCATCCTCCTGACGTTGCACGCGAATCAGGTCGCCGATCTGGGCGACATCGCCGGGCCGCTGTGGGCGGGGGCCGAGACTATTGGTATTGATGAAGGGGCGAGCCCACTTCATGCTGTCCCAGGCGACGGCCTCTTCCGTGCCGCTGCGCAGCAGCACGAGAATGCCGCTTTGTTCTATCTGGCTGACGATGGCGGGCTCAAGGCCTCCCAGCGGCCGTTGTTTGGTCAGTTCGCTCAGCCAGGCTTGTTTGTCCATGTCGGGCAGGCGGCGTATCGGGCCGCGATAACCATGACGCTGGTCGTAGGTGATCAGGCCTTCACGAACGGCGGTGTTGGCTGCGTTTTGCAGGTCGCTTGGCACCGTGGTGGTGACGTTGAAGCCTTCGGTGTAGGCCTCGCTGCCATAGCGGCCGACCATCTCAGCACGGACCATTTCCGCTATATAGGGCGCTGTGACTTCTGGGGTCGGGACGTGGTGGCTGGCATCGCCAGGCTCGGCCAGGGCAGTCTCATAGCTCTGCTGGTCGATCCGGCCGAGCATGTGCATGCGCCCGAGAATCCAGTCGCGGCGCTCTTTGGCTCGAGTGGGGTTGGTCAGCGGATTGAAGCGTGAGGGTGCTTTCGGCAGGCCTGCAATCATCGCCAGTTGGGCGAGGCTGAGCTCATTGATCGATTTGCCGTAATAGACTTGCGCAGCAGCTTCGATGCCATAGGCGCGGTGGCCTAGGTAGATCTTGTTGACATAGAGTTCGAGAATTTCATCCTTGCTCAACTCACGCTCAATCTGCAGGGCAAGGAGGATTTCATTGATCTTGCGCGAGAAGCTTCTTTCACTGGACAGGAAAAAATTCTTCGCCACCTGCATGGTTATCGTGCTGCCGCCGGTCTGGATGTGACCGCTTTTCAATATTTGCGTGGCAGCTCGCATCAAGCTGGTAAGGTCGACGCCATAATGATTGGCAAAGTTGTCGTCTTCCGCTGCAAGCAGGGCGCTGATGAACTCGGGGGGGATGTCGTTGAATTTAATCGGCGAACGACGCATCTCGCCGAATTCTGCGATCAGCTTTGCGTCGCTACTGTATACCCTGAGGGGGATTTGCAGCTGTATGCTGCGTAGCGATTCAACGGACGGCAGGCTGGGGCTGAGGTAGAGAAAAGCCCCACTCAAACTGAGTAACAGCGCACAAAAAGTGGCGACACCAGACCAGCAGATAAACTTCAGCAAACGCATCAAGATTTTTGGATTTCCAGATAAAAGAATGAGTTAAGCGGAAGGCAAGGCTACAAGGGGAAAACTGATCACATTATAAGCGTTTTTTTTCCCGGGTATCCATTTGCGCTTCTGTCAAGACTGTTATTTAATGTGAAAAAACATAAATAGTCCGTAAGTCGCGGATGCCAATAGGAAATCGCTCGTGCTAGGGCTCTTCAATAAGAAAGCGAATACGCTGTTGGGGATCGATATCAGTTCGACCTCCGTCAAGCTCCTCGAATTGAGTCGCTCAGGAAGCCGCTACAAAGTAGAGGCTTACGCTGTCGAGCCGCTCCCGCCAAACGCGGTGGTCGAGAAAAATATTGCCGAACTTGAGGGGGTCGGCCAGGCGCTTGCGCGCGTGCTGGCCAAAGCCAAGACCGGTGTGAAGTCTGTAGCGGTCGCCGTGGCGGGTTCTGCGGTGATCACCAAGACCATCGAGATGGAGGCCGGGCTTTCCGACGATGACCTTGAGAATCAACTGAAGATCGAAGCCGACCAGTACATTCCGTATCCGCTTGAAGAAGTGGCTATCGACTTTGAGGTGCAGGGTTTTTCGCCGCGCAATCCTGAGCGGGTCGAGGTGCTTCTTGCTGCCTGCCGCAAGGAAAACGTAGAGGTTCGCGAGGCCGCCCTAGCTTTGGCTGGCTTGGTCGTCAAAGTGGTTGATGTCGAAGCCTATGCCCTTGAGCGCGCTTACGGCTTGCTCACAGAGCAGCTTGGCAGCGGGCATGACGAGCTGACGGTCGCGGTGGTCGATATTGGCGCGACCATGACCACGCTTAGCGTGCTGCACAATGGGCGGACCATCTACACGCGAGAGCAGTTATTTGGCGGCAAGCAACTTACCGAAGAAATTCAGCGGCGTTATGGCCTCTCAGTAGAAGAAGCCGGTCTTGCGAAAAAGCAGGGCGGACTTCCTGACGATTACGACAGTGAAGTGCTGCAGCCGTTCAAGGAGGCGGTCGTTCAGCAAGTATCGCGCTCCCTGCAATTCTTTTTTGCTGCCGGCCAGTTTAATGATGTCGATTACATTCTTCTTGCGGGTGGCACGGCTTCCATTCCTGACCTTGACCGCCTGATTCAGCAAAAGATCGGCACGCAAACCTTGGTTGCCAATCCCTTCGCGGACATGGCGCTGAGTAGCAGGGTCAATGCCGGTGCGCTGGCTAGTGATGCTCCGGCATTGATGATTGCCTGTGGTCTGGCAATGAGGAGTTTCGATTAATGGCGCGGATTAACCTTCTTCCATGGCGAGAGCAGTTGCGTGAGGAGCGCAAGCAGCGCTTTCTGGTGACGCTCGTCGGTGTCCTGGTGGTTGCGGCCGGAGCAGTGTTCCTTGGTGATCAGTATCTGAATGGTGCAATCGAGCAGCAAAATTCACGCAATCAGTTTATTCGCAAAGAAATTGCAGTATTAGATGCGCGCATCAAAGAAATTAGTGAGCTGAAAACGCGTCGCCAGCAATTGCTGGAGCGGATGAAGATTATTCAAGACTTGCAGGGCAATAGACCAATTATCGGCCGGGTATTCGACCAGTTGGTGCGGACTCTGCCGGACGGTGTTTATTTCAATAGCGTCAAAATGACCGGCAAGAATATTGCGATAGTAGGCGCGGCCGAATCCAACAACAGGGTGTCGAATTTGATGCGTAATCTGGATGCATCAGATTGGCTTGAGTCACCCAACTTGACGCAGGTCAAAGCCACCACTGCAGGAGCGCTGGATCAGGCCAATGTATTCCAGCTAACGGTTAAGCAAACGCAGCCTGGTGCTGAGCCTGCAGAAGGTGATAAAAAATGAGCCTGGCTGAATCCATTGAGAACATGCGCAAGATTGACCTCAGCAATCTTGATCTAAATAACATCGGTTCATGGCCGCCCGTTATCAAGGGTGTCGTCTATGTATTGTTCTTTGTAGTGATGTTGGCGCTGGGCTACAACTTTCACTTGAAGGATTTGCAGGCCAGCTTAGAGCGCGCGCAGGGCGAGGAGCAAACCCTCAAGCAGCAGTTTTCCAGCAAGGCTTTTCAGGCCGCAAATCTGGAGTCCTACAAGGAGCAGATGGCGGAGATGGAAATTTCCTTCGGCGCCCTCCTGCGCCAGCTGCCGAGTGATACCGAGGTGCCTGGTCTGTTGGAGGATATTACGCGCACCGGGCTGGGCAGTGGTCTTGAGTTCGAAGAGATTAAGTTGCTGCCTGAAGTCACGCAGCCGTTTTATATAGAGCTGCCCATTCAGTTGGTTGTGGTGGGTGGTTATCACGACCTGGCGACTTTTGTCAGTGGCGTTGCTAGTTTGCCGCGAATCGTCACGTTGCATGATTTCGAAACTAAGCCGAGTAGCACGGAGAGCGCTTCTGTCATTCGAATGAGTGTTATGGCGAAGACGTATCGTTATAACGATAAAGGGATGGATAAATGAAGACTCTTCGTTTTGTTTTAGCCATCTCATTGCTATCGTTTTTGCAGGGGTGTGGTTCGGGGGGGGATTTCTCCGACCTTCAGTCCTTCATGGATGAAGTGCGCGCCAAGCCCAAAGGGGCCATTGAGCCGGTACCAAAATTCCAACCTTATGAAGCGTTCACCTATGGAGCTTCTTCGTTGCGCAGTCCATTCCAGCCGCCTGTCAAAATTGACATGGTGCGTCGTGAAAAGGGTTCGCAGGAAGTTAAGCCGGATGAGGCGCGGGTTAAGCAGTTTCTCGAGGGTTTTAACATAGAAGTCTTCGAGATGGTCGGCACGCTTGCCAATGCAGGCGGTGTGTTTGCTTTGGTGAGCGGGGCGGGAGGGGTTCATCGTGTCAAAGTGGGGGATTTTTTAGGCCGTAATTATGGTCGCATCCTGTCGATAGATGAAGCCAAAGTCGATGTTGTTGAGATTGTTCCAGATGGTGAAGGTGGCTGGCTCGAGCGGCCACGTAGCCTCTCTCTCAAGGAGCGCTCTTGAATGAGCGGAATAATCATGAAAGAAAATAACCGGTCTGCCCAACGGAACCCGAGAATGAATAGCCCTTTATCGCACCTAGGTATATCTCTATTGGCGTTGCTGCTGTCGCCGGCATTGTTAGCCGCTGACCTTCAGGCGCTTGATGTTTCTGCATTGCCAGGCGATCGCGTTGAGTTGAAGTTGACGTTTGACGAACCCGTGGTTGCCCCGCGTGGTTATACGGTCGAGCAGCCGGCGCGTATTGCTCTGGATTTTCCAGGTGTTTCCAGCAAGCTGGGTGCGAAAAATCGAGAGCTGGGTGTGGGTAATGCACGTAGCGTCACGGTAGTCGAAGCTAAAGACCGAACTCGGTTGATCATCAACCTGACCAACTTGGCGCCCTACAATACGCGGGTGGATGGTAATAGTCTTTATGTGGTAATTGGCGAAGGAGCATCCAGCTCCGCGTCAGCGCCGTCGGCGACTGTGCCGGCGGCTGTCATTGCTGCAGCCCCAGTAAAAAGCTATGCCGCACAAGGTAAGGCTATTAGTAATATCGATTTTCAGCGAGGTGAGCAAGGCGAGGGTAATGTTGTAATTACGCTGTCGGACGCGTCGGTAAGCCCTGATATTCAGGAGCAGGGTGGCAAAATTCGCTTAGACTTCGCCAAGACTCAATTGCCAGAGGCCTTGCGTGTTCGTTTGGACGTCAAGGACTTTGCTACGCCGGTACAGTTTGTCAGTGCGACCGGTTCGGCGGATAAAGCGAGCATCGTGATTGAGCCGACAGGGACCTATGATTACTTGGCGTATCAAACCGACAACAAGCTTACGCTCAGCGTTAAGCCGTTGACTCAGGATGAAGTGGATGCGCGTAAAAGCGAACGGTTTGCTTATAGCGGTGAAAAGCTTTCATTGAATTTCCAAGACATTGATGTCCGCTCGGTGTTGCAGTTGATCGCCGATTTTACTGATTTGAATCTGGTTGCCAGCGATACCGTGCGCGGCAATATTACCCTGCGCTTGCAGAATGTACCTTGGGATCAGGCGCTGGACTTGGTTCTGAAAACCAAAGGGCTGGATAAGCGCAAGGTAGGTAATGTGCTACTGGTGGCGCCGGCAGATGAGATTGCTGCGCGTGAACGCCAGGAGCTCGAGTCGCAAAAGCAGATAGCAGAACTGGCGCCACTACGCCGTGAGCTGATTCAAGTGAACTATGCCAAGGCCAGCGACATGGCTAAGTTGTTCCAGTCCGTCACCAGTGCCGAGGGTGGTGCCGACGAGCGCGGTTCGATCACTGTCGACGACAGAACCAACAGTATCATTGCCTACCAGACGCAGAATCGGTTGGACGAATTGCGCCGGATTGTCTCGCAGCTCGATATACCTGTTCGTCAGGTGATGATCGAGGCACGGATTGTGGAGGCAAACGTCGATTATGATAAGTCACTTGGTGTGCAATGGAGTGGGGCGCGTAGCGGGGATGGTAATTTCTCGACAGACAATTTTGTGGACTTGGGGGTTGCCGGAAGCTCAGGCATAGGCATAGGGTTCATAACCGACAACACCATACTTGATCTTGAATTATCTGCTATGGAGACGACGGGTAATGGTGAGGTGGTCTCTCAACCAAAAGTTGTTACGTCTGATAAAGAAACTGCAAAAATACTTACTGGCTCAGAGATTCCTTATCAAGAGGCAAGTTCAAGCGGTGCGACAAGCACTTCTTTTAAAGAGGCAGCGCTCTCTCTAGAGGTTACACCGCAAATTACTCCGGATAATCGAATTATTGTTGAGGTGAAAGTCACAAAGGATGCGCCTGATTTTTCGCAGGCAGCCCAGACCGGCGGCGTACCCTCTATCAGTAAGAATGAAGTGAACGCTAAAGTTCTTGTTGCAGATGGTGAGACTATCGTTATTGGCGGAGTTTTTTCTAATACCCAGTCTAGGTCGGTGGATAAAGTTCCTTTCCTCGGAGATGTTCCTTATTTGGGTCGTCTGTTCAGACGCGATGTTGTTCGGGACGAAAAATCGGAGCTCTTAATATTTCTTACTCCGCGGATTATGGATAATCAGGCAATAACGGTAAATCGTTGAAATATATGCACAATGTCATTCTGATTGGCCCGATGGGCGCGGGTAAAAGCACCATCGGGCGTTTGCTCGCCAAAGAACTGCGGTTGCTGTTCAAAGACTCCGATAAGGAGATCGAGCAGCGTAGCGGTGCTGATATTCCATGGATTTTCGATGTTGAGGGTGAGCAGGGGTTTCGTGAGCGCGAGCGGGCAGTAATTGCTGAGCTATGCGAGATGGACGGACTGGTGCTAGCCACTGGTGGAGGTGCCGTGCTGCATCCGGACAACCGTGCCGCCCTGGGTCGTGGTGGTCGAGTGGTGTACCTGTACGCCTCGGTCGAGCAGCAGCTTGATCGCACTTCGCGCGACCGAAATCGGCCCTTGCTGCAGACTGCTGATCCGGGGAAAGTGTTGGCCGAACTGCTGGCGATTCGTGATCCGTTGTATCGCGAAATTGCCGACGTCATCGTGCAGACCGATGAGCGTCCGCCGCGTTTGGTCGTACAAGAAATACTGGAGTGCCTCGAAGAGCTTTCTTCCCGTTAAAGCACTGGCCGAACTACGTTATCCTAGAGCCCTTTTTATAGCGGGGGCTCCATGCAAACTCTTCAGGTCGATCTCGGTGAGCGCAGCTATCCCATTTATATCGGTGCCGATCTACTGCATCGAGGGGACCTGCTGGCGCCGCACATCATTGGTCGTCAGGTGGCCGTGGTTACCAATCAGACGGTCGCGCCGCTCTATTTGGATGCCCTGAAGGCCGCTCTTGCCGGTTACGCAGTCACTGCGATTGTGTTGCCGGATGGTGAGGCGTTCAAAACCTGGGAAACCTTGCAGTTAATTTTCGACGGGTTGCTCGGTGCTCGACACGACCGGCACACGACGGTGGTTGCGCTGGGCGGCGGGGTTGTTGGTGATATGGCTGGGTTTGCTGCGGCCTGCTATCAGCGAGGGGTCAATTTCATCCAGATCCCGACCACGTTGCTGTCTCAGGTTGATTCCTCGGTGGGTGGCAAAACAGGCATAAATCACCCGCTCGGAAAAAACATGGTGGGCGCGTTCTACCAGCCGCAGGCTGTCTTGATCGATACGTCCAGCCTGGCCACTTTGCCGGCACGCGAGTTGTCGGCGGGGCTGGCTGAGGTGATTAAATATGGCTTGATCTGTGACGAGCCTTTTCTTTCCTGGCTGGAGCAGCACATGCCCGCGCTGCGGGCGCTCGATCAAGCGGCGCTGACTGCTGCGATCGAACGCTCCTGTACAGCCAAGGCGCGGATTGTCGGCGCTGATGAGCGCGAGACAGGGCTGCGCGCCACGCTTAATCTGGGGCATACCTTCGGTCATGCCATAGAAACGCAGCAAGGCTATGGTGTCTGGCTGCACGGTGAAGCAGTCGCTGCGGGTACTGTAATGGCGCTGGAGATGTCGCAGCGTCTGGGTTGGATTTCGCTGGCCGAGCGCAATCGAGGTATTCGCCTGTTTCAGGCGGCGGGCTTGCCCGTAGTGCCGCCACAAGAGATGACCCCTGAGCACTTTTTGGCGCATATGGCGGTCGATAAGAAAGTGCTTGATGGTCAGTTGCGGCTGGTGTTGTTACGGCGCCTAGGCGAGGCCGTGGTTACCGGTGATTTTCCGCGCGAGATTTTGAATGCCACGCTGAGCGTAGATTACGCGGCGCTGGTGGATCAGCTTGAATCTAAATGAGTGTCCAATGACCAGTTTGCATGCTGACGAGGCTTTCCTCGATCACTACCAGTTCAGTCACGATCCCTTTGCGCCGCGTGTGCCGGGTTTCAAGTTCTTTCCGGCGCAGCGCAAGCCGGTATTGGGGCAGTTGCATCACCTTGCCCGTTACAGCCAGTTGTTGTTGCTGGTTTGCGGCCCCCTGGGTAGTGGCAAAACCCTGCTGCGCCAGGCGCTAGTAGCCAGTACCAATAAGCAGGCGGTGCACAGTGTGGTTGTTTCGGCCCAAGGCGCAGCCGATACAGCAGGTATTCTGCGTCAGGTTGCTCAGGGCCTGCAGGTGTCGCAGTCGGAGCCGCAGGCAATTCTGGCGCAGGTCGGCCAATTGGCGCTGACTGGTCAGGACGTCTATGTGCTGGTCGACGATGCAGAGCAATTGAGTGATGCGGCACTGGCCAGCCTGCTGGCACTTGCAGCGGGAAATAGTGAGGGGCGGCCGCATGTATTTCTGTTTGCTGAGCCGGAGCTGATTGAGCGGCTTGAGTTGTTGGCTGACGGGGAGGAGTGCTTCCACGCCATTGAGTTGCAGCCATACAGCGAAGCGGAAACGAGCGAGTACCTGGCTCTGCGATTAGAGGGCGCCGGGCGTGGGGGCGAGCTTTTTTCGGATGAGCAGGTCGCGGCCATTCATGAGCACTCTGGTGGCTGGCCGGGGGCAATCAATCAAGTCGCTCGTGACGTGTTGATTGAGGCCATGCTGGTGGAGCGCGGCGTCACCAAGCGTGCAGGTTTCACATTCAATTTGCCAAGGAAGCATGTTTTGGCTTTGGCGGTGGTCGGGGTCGGAGTCTTGGCGGCCTGGTTGATGCAAGGTCGTACGGACGATCCGGCGTCGGTACCTGTTACGACGCAACTGCCTCTGGGTCAGGTCGAGCAGTCTGTTGCCAATACGTTGCCTGCTCCGGCTGCTGGTGGTTCTGCTGGCGCCAGCGCGCCAGCAATCGAGTTCGCGGGTGGCAGTCAGCCTGTCCCGCTGCCCTTGGTTGGTGAGTCTCAGCCGGTTATGCGTGAGCCTTTGGCGCGTGCTGCTGGCTTGAGTGGGGTGGAGGAGGCGGATGTCGCGGATGTTGCTGGTTCGAGTGCTATCGGTGTGCTGGTGGATGAGCGTGAGTCACCGATTGCATCGGTGACTGCGCCTGCAGTCCCGGCGTCCCCTGTGCCTGCACCGGTCGTCCAGCCTGCCCCTGTGGCCGCCCCTGCGCCTACCCCGAAGCCAGTCGCAGTGGCGCCGGCGACGGCTGCGGTGGTCGACGGCTGGTACGCTGCTCAGGCTGGCTCGCGCTACACCTTGCAAATTCTCGTTGCGCGCGCAGAGGCCAGTGCTCAGGAATTTGTGCGTGAGCACGGCGCGCAATACCACTACTTCAAGAAGCAGCATCAGGGTCAGCCAGTGTATGTTGTGACCTATGGGAGTTTCGCCAGCTCGGAGGCGGCGCGCGCCGCCTTGAAAGGCTTGCCGGAAAAGGTCCAGGTGGGTAAGCCGTGGCCACGGCCGTTTGCCGAGATCAGGCATGAAATCGGTCAGGCTCGCTAGTCGGCTCTGATGCGCGCCGTAGTTTTGGCTATGCCAAGTGATCGGCAGGTTGTTAGCATGACTGGTCGGTCGCTTCCTTCGGTTTAGCGACATAAGTTTGCAGTGGGTCGTCACGCCGATTTGTGACGACCTTGGTGGATATGTACAATGACCTCCGTTTTGCCTGCGCAAAGCTGGCGCTATGCCCTGCGCGCACGGTAAGTATTTGAATTAGAAAGTGATTTGCCTTTGAGAGGCAGCCTGGTGAGAGTCCCTATGAAAGCAGGTTTGTACCGTCCTGATGAGTTCAAGGATAACTGCGGCTTCGGCCTGATCGCCCATATGCAGGGCGAGGCGAGTCACCACCTGCTGCAGACCGCTATTGAAGCGCTGACATGCATGACCCACCGCGGCGGTATCAACGCCGACGGCAAGACGGGCGATGGTTGTGGTTTGTTGATCCAGAAGCCTGATGCCTTTCTGCGGGCCATGGCCCTGCAGCACTTCGCAGTCGAGCTGCCGAAGCAGTATGCCGTGGGCATGGTGTTCTTCAACCAGGATCCAGTGAAAGCTGAAGCTGCGCGCGAGAACATGAATCGGGAGATTCTGGCGGCCGGCTTGACCCTGGTTGGCTGGCGCAAAGTGCCGATCGATAACAGCGTGCTTGGCCGTTTGGCTCTGGAGCGTTTGCCGCAGATTGAACAGGTGTTTATCGGCGCAGGGGAGCTCAGCGACCAGGAAGTTGCGATCAAGCTGTTCAGTGCGCGTCGCCGCTCGTCAGTGAGCAATGCCGCAGACAGTGACCACTACATCTGCAGCTTTTCGCACAAGACCATCATCTATAAAGGCCTGATGATGCCGGCCGATCTGCAGCAGTTCTACCCGGACCTGGGTGACGAGCGCCTGCAGACCGCGATTTGCGTGTTCCATCAACGCTTCTCGACCAACACGCTGCCGAAGTGGCCGTTGGCGCAGCCATTCCGTTTCCTCGCTCACAATGGCGAGATCAACACCATCACGGGTAACCGCAACTGGGCCCAGGCGCGTCGGTTGAAGTTCGCCAACGACCAGATTTTTGATCTGGAAGAGCTTGGCCCGCTGGTCAATCGTGTCGGTTCCGACTCTTCGAGCATGGACAACATGCTCGAGCTGATGGTCACCGGCGGCATTGATCTGTTCCGTGGCGTGCGCATGATCATTCCGCCAGCCTGGCAGAACGTCGAGACCATGGACGCCGATCTGCGGGCGTTCTATGAGTACAACTCCATGCACATGGAGCCGTGGGATGGTCCGGCCGGCGTGGTGCTGACCGATGGTCGTTATGCCGTCTGCCTGCTCGACCGCAACGGCCTGCGCCCAGCGCGCTGGGTCACCACCAACAATGGCTACATCACCCTGGCTTCAGAAATCGGTGTGTGGGACTACCAGCCCGAGGACGTGATCGCCAAAGGCCGCGTCGGGCCGGGGCAGATCCTCGCCGTGGATACTGAAACCGGTCAGGTGCTGAGTACCGACGACATCGACAACCGCCTCAAGTCGCGTCACCCCTACAAGCAGTGGCTGCGCAAGAATGCCCAGCGTATCCAGGCCACCCTGGAAGACCGCGACCATGGTTCGGCGTTCTATGACGTAGACCAGCTCAAGCAGTACATGAAGATGTACCAGGTCACCTTCGAGGAGCGTGATCAGGTACTGCGTCCGCTCGCAGAGCAGGGTCAGGAAGCAGTGGGCTCCATGGGTGACGACACGCCGATGGCGGTGTTGAGTCAGCGCGTGCGCTCGCCCTATGACTATTTCCGCCAGCAGTTCGCTCAGGTTACCAACCCGCCTATCGACCCGTTGCGTGAAGCAATCGTCATGTCCCTGGAAATTTGCCTCGGTGCCGAGCGCAATATCTTCCAGGAGTCGCCGGAACATGCCTCACGGGTAATTCTCAGTTCGCCGGTCATTTCTCCGGCCAAATGGCGCACGTTGATGACCCTGGAACGTCCAGGCTTCGAGCGTCAGCTGATCGACATGAACTACGACGAGTCCGTCGGTCTCGAGGCGGCCGTGCGCAACATGGCCGACCAGGCCGAGGAAGCGGTGCGCGCCGGAAAGGTATTGCTGGTGCTGACCGATCGCCATATCGGCCCGGGCAAACTGCCGGCGCATGCCGCGCTGGTGACCGGTGCCGTGCACCATCGCCTGACCGAAAAGGGCCTGCGTTGCGATTGCAACATCCTGGTTGAGACCGCAACCGCCCGTGACCCGCATCATTATGCGGTGCTGCTCGGCTTCGGTGCCTCGGCGGTTTATCCGTTCCTGGCCTACGAAGTACTGGGCGACCTGATCCGCACCGGCGAAGTGCTGGGCGATCTTTACGAAGTGTTCAAGTACTACCGCAAGGGCATCTCCAAGGGCCTGCTGAAGATCCTGTCGAAGATGGGCATCTCCACCGTGGCCTCCTACCGCGGTGCGCAGCTGTTTGAAGCCGTCGGTCTGGCCGATGAAGTCACCGAGTTGTGCTTCCGTGGCGTGGCCAGCCGGATCAAGGGTGCGCGTTTCGTCGACCTCGAAACCGAGCAGAAGCTGCTCGCCGCCGAGGCCTGGAACAACCGCAAGCCGATCCAGCAGGGCGGCCTGCTCAAGTTCGTCTATGGCGGCGAATACCATGCCTACAACCCGGACGTGGTCAGCACCTTGCAAGTCGCGGTGCAGCAGGGCAGTTACGAGAAATACAAGGAATACAGCGCCCTGGTCGATACCCGTCCGGTGTCGATGATTCGCGATCTGCTGCAGCTGAAACTGGCCGAGCAGCCGCTGAGTCTTGATCAGATCGAACCGCTGGAAAGCATCTTCAAGCGCTTTGACTCTGCCGGTATTTCCTTGGGGGCGCTGTCGCCCGAGGCGCATGAAGCGATTGCCGAGGCGATGAACCGCCTCGGTGCGCGCTCCAACTCCGGCGAAGGCGGCGAAGACCCGGCCCGTTACGGCACGGTGCGCAGCTCGAAGATCAAGCAGGTGGCCACCGGTCGTTTCGGTGTGACCCCGGAATACCTGGTCAACGCCGAAGTGCTGCAGATCAAGGTCGCCCAAGGCGCCAAGCCCGGCGAGGGCGGTCAACTGCCCGGCGGCAAGGTCAACGGTCTGATCGCACGGCTGCGTTACGCGGTGCCGGGCGTGACCCTGATTTCGCCGCCGCCGCACCATGACATCTACTCGATCGAAGACCTGGCGCAGCTGATCTATGACCTCAAGCAGGTCAACCCTGCCGCGCTGGTCTCGGTCAAGCTGGTGGCCGAAGCCGGCGTTGGCACCATCGCCGCCGGCGTGGCCAAGGCTTATGCCGATTTGATCACCATCTCCGGTTACGATGGCGGCACCGGTGCATCGCCGCTGAGTTCGATCAAGTACGCCGGCGCACCTTGGGAGCTGGGCCTGGCGGAAACTCACCAGACCCTGCGCGGCAACGACCTGCGCGGCAAGGTGCGGGTGCAGACCGACGGCGGTCTGAAGACTGGTCTCGATGTGGTCAAAGCGGCCATCCTCGGCGCCGAGAGCTTCGGCTTTGGCACTGCACCGATGATCGCCCTGGGCTGCAAGTACCTGCGCATCTGTCACCTGAACAACTGCGCCACTGGCGTCGCCACGCAGAATGACAAACTGCGCAAGGATCACTTCATCGGCACCGTCGAGATGGTGATGAATTTCTTCACCTATGTCGCCGAAGAAACTCGCGAGTGGCTGGCCAAGCTCGGCGTGCGCAGCCTCGAAGAGCTGATCGGACGTACCGATCTGCTGGATATTCTGCCGGGCGAGACGGCCAAGCAGAATCATCTGGATCTGAGTCCGCTGCTCGGCAGTGATCACATTCCGGCGGACAAGCCGCAGTTCTGTCAGGTCGAGAGGAATCCGCCATTCGACAAGGGCCTGTTGGCCGAGAAGATGGTCGAGTTGGCCAGGTCGGCAATCGATGCCGCCAGCGGTGGCGAATTCGCCATGGACATCTGCAACTGCGACCGCTCGATCGGTGCTCGTGTGTCCGGTGAAATCGCCCGGGTGCATGGCAATCAGGGCATGAACAAGGCGCCTATCACCTTCCGCTTCAAGGGCACTGCGGGTCAGAGCTTCGGCGTGTGGAACGCTGGTGGCCTGAATATGTACCTGGAAGGCGATGCTAACGACTACGTCGGCAAGGGCATGACCGCCGGCAAGCTGGTGATCGTGCCGCCTCAGGGCAGCCCGTTCAAGACCCAGGACAGCGCCATCATCGGCAACACCTGCCTGTACGGCGCCACTGGCGGCAAACTGTTCGCTGCCGGTACCGCGGGCGAGCGTTTTGCCGTGCGCAACTCCGGCGCGCATGCCGTGGTCGAGGGCACCGGTGATCATTGTTGCGAGTACATGACCGGCGGTTTCGTCTGTGTACTGGGCAAGACCGGTTACAACTTTGGCTCCGGCATGACCGGTGGTTTTGCCTATGTACTTGACCTAGACAATAGTTTTTACGACCGGGTCAACCATGAGCTGGTAGAGATCCAGCGGGTCAACAACGAGTCGATGGAGGCTTATCGCAGCCATTTGCAGCGAGTGCTCGCCGAGTACGTGCAGGAGACCGCCAGTGAGTGGGGGCGTAACCTGTTGGAAAATCTCGACGATTACCTGCGCAAGTTCTGGTTGGTCAAGCCCAAGGCCGCAAGCCTGAAGTCGTTGCTCTCCAGCACCCGCGCCAATCCGCAATAAAGCAGTTTCAAGCTGCACGTCTTGCGCCCTAAGTGGCGTGAGGCGTGTGGCTAACGTGATGAGTCTTGCAGCTTGCAACCTGTAGCTTGCAGCTGCTGTATAGAGGTTTGCTATGACTGAACGTCTGAATAACGACTTCCAGTTCATCGATGTCGGGCGCAAAGACCCGAAGAAGAAGCTGTTGCGTCAGCGCAAGAAAGAATTCGTCGAGATCTACGACAACTTCAAGCCGGCTCAGGCCTGTGACCAGGCGCACCGTTGCCTGGGTTGTGGCAATCCCTATTGCGAGTGGAAGTGCCCGGTGCACAACTACATTCCCAACTGGCTGAAGCTGGTGTCCGAGGGCAACATCCTCGCCGCCGCCGAGTTGTCGCACCAGACCAATACCCTGCCGGAAGTCTGCGGCCGCGTGTGCCCACAGGATCGTCTGTGCGAGGGTGCCTGCACCCTCAATGACGGTTTCGGCGCGGTGACCATCGGTTCGGTGGAGAAGTACATCACTGACACCGCGTTCGCCATGGGCTGGCGACCGGATATGTCGCGGGTTGTTTCGAACGGCAAGCGCGTCGCCATAATCGGTGCCGGTCCGGCCGGACTGGGTTGTGCCGATGTACTGGTACGCGGTGGCGTGACCCCGGTGGTCTTCGACAAGAACCCGGAAATCGGCGGTTTGCTGACCTTCGGCATTCCCGAGTTCAAGCTGGAAAAGACCGTCCTTAGCCATCGCCGCGATGTCTTTACCGGCATGGGTATCGAGTTCCGCCTGAACACCGAAGTGGGTAAGGACGTGACCATCCAGCAGTTGCTGGATGAGTACGATGCGGTGTTCATGGGCATGGGCACCTACACCTACATGAAAGGCGGCTTCCCCGGCGAAGACCTGCCTGGCGTGCATGACGCCTTGGATTTTCTGATCGCCAACGTCAATCGCAACCTCGGCTTCGAGAAAAGCGCGGAAGACTTTATCGACACCAAGGGCAAGCGCATCGTCGTGCTCGGTGGTGGTGACACCGCCATGGACTGCAACCGCACCGCGATCCGCCAGGGCGCCAAGAACGTAACGTGCGCTTATCGCCGCGACGAAGAAAACATGCCGGGTTCGCGCAAGGAAGTGAAGAACGCCAAGGAAGAAGGGGTTAAATTCCTTTTCAACCGCCAGCCTATCGCTATCGTCGGCGAAGACAAGGTTGAGGGCGTCAAGGTGGTCGAGACGCGTCTCGGCGAGCCGGATGCCCGTGGTCGCCGCAGTCCTGAGCCGATCCCCGGTTCCGAGGAGATCATCCCGGCTGACGCCGTGCTGATAGCTTTCGGCTTCCGTCCGAGCCCGGCGCCGTGGTTCGAGCAGTTCGTCATCCAGACCGATAGCCAGGGCCGAGTGATTGCCCCGGAGCAGTCGCAGTTCAAGCACCAGACCAGCAACCCGAAGATCTTCGCCGGTGGCGACATGGTGCGTGGTTCTGACCTGGTGGTGACGGCGATCTTCGAGGGGCGGAACGCCGCCGAAGGCATCCTCGACTACCTCGGCGTCTGATCTGCCGATGTTGGCGTAGGATGGGTTGAGCGTAGCGATACCCATATCTGTTTTGATGGGTAACGCCTCCGGCTAGCCCACCCTACGACCGAGGCAAATCGTCGCAATGGATAAAAGGCACGGCACTCGCCGTGCCTTTTGTTTTGTGGTCTGCGAAAATAGCCGTACTTTTTTACTGCCTTATTATGTCCCGGGAATTGTTATGACTGCCCTGAAGAACGACCGTTTCCTGCGTGCTCTGCTCAAGCAGCCCGTCGATGTCACGCCAGTGTGGATGATGCGCCAGGCCGGTCGCTACCTGCCTGAGTACCGCGCCAGCCGGGCCAAGGCCGGTGATTTCATGAAGCTGATGATGAACCCCGAGTTCGCCTGCGAAGTCACCCTGCAGCCGCTGGATCGCTACCCGCAACTGGACGCGGCGATTCTGTTTTCCGACATCCTGACCATTCCTCATGCCATGGGCCAAGGGCTGTACTTCGAGACGGGTGAAGGTCCGCGCTTCAAGAAAGTCATCCGCAGTGCCGCCGATGTCGACGCCCTGCCGATTCCTGATCCGGAAAAAGACCTGGGTTATGTGATGGATGCGGTGCGCACCATTCGCCGCGAACTGAACGGCCGCGTGCCGCTGATCGGGTTCTCCGGCAGCCCCTGGACCCTGGCCACTTATATGGTCGAGGGCGGTTCGTCGAAGGACTTCCGCAATTCCAAGGCCATGCTCTATGACAACCCGCAGGCCATGCATGCGCTGCTCGACAAGTTGACGCAGTCGGTGATCAGCTACCTCAACGGGCAGATCCTTGCCGGCGCCCAGGCGGTACAGATTTTCGATACCTGGGGCGGCAACCTGTCATCGGCGGCCTACCAGGAGTTCTCCCTGGCTTATATGCAGAAAATCGTCGATGGCCTGCTCCGCGAACATGACGGGCGCAAGGTGCCGGTGATTCTGTTCACCAAGAATGGCGGCATGTGGCTGGAGTCCATGGCAGCGACGGGGGCCGACGCTCTCGGTCTGGACTGGAGCTGCGACATCGGCGAAGCCCGTCGCCGCGTCGGTGGCCAGGTGGCGCTGCAAGGCAACATGGATCCGACCGTGCTCTACGCCCAGCCCGCAGCCATTCGCGCCGAAGTGGCGCGGATCCTCGCCAGCTATGGCAGCGGCTCCGGTCATGTATTCAACCTCGGCCACGGCATCACCCCGGAAGTCGACCCGGCCCATGCCGGCGCCTTCCTAGAGGCAGTGCATGAGCTGTCGGCGCAGTACCACGGAGCCTGATACCCGGAGACTATGCCGAAATTAAATCGGCAGCGTCTTGGCGAATCAGTCGTCTGTGGTTTTAATCTCCAGGCCTTCGGTGGCCTGGAGTTATCGATGCTGTGACAGATGCTCAAGCAAGCACCTCGCAGGCCCTAATTCCGTATCAGCCGTTAAATGTCGCATGAAGATGCCGACCTCGCCCTTGTCATGTACTTTGCATAGAATCCAAGGCCAACGGAATCGGGGAGGTTTGTCATGCGGCGTGTGGTGTTCAATCAGAAAGGCGGGGTGGGCAAGTCCAGTATTGCCTGCAACCTGGCGGCGGTGAGTGCTTCGCAGGGGTATCGCACCTTGTTGGTCGATCTGGATTCGCAGGCCAATTCCACCCATTACCTCACCGGCCTGACGGGCGATGAGATTCCGATGGGGATTGCCGAGTTTTTCAAACTCAGCTTGACCAGTGGTCCTTTTGCCAAGAAAGGCCGGGTCGATATCTACGAGACGCCGTTCGACAACCTGCACGTAATCACGGCTACGGCGGAACTGGCTGACCTGCAGCCCAAGCTTGAGTCGAAGCACAAGATCAACAAGTTGCGCAAACTGCTCGATGAGCTGGCCGAAGATTACGACCGGATCTATCTGGACACGCCGCCTGCGTTGAATTTCTACACGGTTTCCGCGCTGATCGCGGCGGATCGGGTACTGATTCCCTTCGACTGCGACAGTTTCTCGCGCCAGGCCCTGTATGGGTTGTTGCGGGAAATCGAAGAACTCAAGGAAGACCACAACGAAAGGCTGCAAGTCGAGGGTATCGTGGTCAACCAGTTCCAGCCGCGGGCGACCTTGCCGCAGCAGTTGCTCAATGAGCTGATCGCCGAAGGTTTGCCGGTGTTGCCGGTTAACCTGATGAGTTCGGTACGTATGCGTGAGTCACATCAAGCCTGCATGCCGCTGATCTATCTGGACGCACGGCACAAATTGACCCAGCAGTTCGTCGAGCTGCACGACTTGCTTGAGGCAGCTGACTGAGCAGGCTTGAGTGAGGCGATCCTGTGCGTTGTCGCCCCGATCAATCACGCTGGACTGTCTAACGAATGACCGTCTGCGAATTTGTTCGAGGCCTCTGCAAGGCGTTATGCCTATAACCAATCAAGGCGCCTTTCGGCGCCTTGATTATTTGGGCTTGGCTGTTACTGCTTAGCGCACGACCAGGATGTCGCAGGGTGCCTTGTGCAGGAAGTGCTGCGCCAGGCTGCCGAGCAGCGCCTGGGATAAAGCGCTGCGGCCATGGCTGCCGAGCACCAGCAAATCGCAGCGGCGCGTTTTTAGCTGCTCCTGCAGGCCACGCAGGATGCCGCCTTGCTGCATCGAATGGGTCAGGGTCGGGCCGTCGGCGGGCAGGATTTGCGCTTCGTCTTCCAGCAGTTGATCGATCAAGGCACTCTGGATCTGCAGTTGTGCCTCGACTTGCTTGGGTGTGCCCTTGTCCGGTTCGAATACATGCAGTGCATGCAATTCGGCGGTAGCGGGCAGCAGGCGGTAGGCTTGCTCCAGAGCGCTGCAGGCGCAGAGTGAGAAGTCGATGGCGGCCAGCGCGCGCTGGTAGGGCTGGCACTCGCCACGCGCGACCAGCAGCAGCGGCACGCTGCAGTTTCTGGCGATACGATCCAGGCTGGTGCCGGAGAAAAAGTCGTGACGCTGGTGGTGGGCGCCCAGTACCAGAAGGTCGCAGCCAAGCTCTGCTACTTGCTGCAGTACAACCTCGGAAGGCTTGCCACTGATCAGCTGCAGTTTGCTGCCCGGCGGGGCATATTGGGTCAGGCTGCGATCCAGGGTCTTGTGTGCCTGTTCATGCACCTGGCTGCTCTGGGTCGGGTCCAGAACGTGCAGTATGGTCAGCTTGGCATTGTGCTGTTGTGCCAGCTGGGCGGCGCGGCACAGCGCCATGTCGGCGGTGTCACGCAAGTCATGGGCAATGAGAATATGAGCAAACATAGGACAAATCTCCGGCCGATGGATGTCGGCGATTTATTATCCATCAAGGAATAGCCGTTCTTTTGATCCAAGGCAAGGGCAGACGTCAGTGCGCGCGCAATTGATAGAGTCCGCGACTCTCAGCCACTATTTCGCCGCTGGCATCGCACAGCTGTAATTCCAGTAGATAGTCGGCCTTGCCCCGCTCTTGTGCCTCGCTCTGCAGTCGCTCGATTTGCTCGATATCGAGCCGGGCCTCGACGTAAATGTCGCCCATGGCGGGGCGGCGAAAGCGCAGATTCATTTCTTTGACCACCGGGTAGAAACGCTGCGCGTCGAAGCTGGTTAGAAACAGGGCACCGCCGGGAATTTCCGCCCGGGTGAAGAGTGCACCGGCGTACATGCTGCCGATATGGTTCTGGTTGCCGGCAAGCGGCATACACAGGCGCACAAATCCCGGCTCGAGCACCTCGGCCCGCAGGCCGCTACGTTTGACGAAGGCGATGTGCTCTTCGGTAAGTTGGCGCACCCGTTCAATCGGCATCGGCATTGTTCGGCTCCCTGGGTTGACGGTCAGACCAGCCTAAAGGTTGATTGGGCGCCGGGTAATGACCGCATGGCTGGCCGCGGGTTGACCGATTCGTTCAGATGCCGTGCTGGCGCAGCCAGCCGAGCAGTTGCGGCAGTGGCAGGGCGCCGCTTTGCCGGGCAACTTCCACGCCGCCCTTGAGCAGGATCAGGCTGGGGATCGAGCGGATGCCCATTTCTGCGGACAGTTGCGGGTTAGCTTCGCTGTCCAGCTTGGCCAGGCGGCAGCGGCCCTGCAGTTGGCTGGCGGCCTGTTCAAAAATCGGCGCAAAGCTGCGGCACGGGCCGCACCAGCTGGCCCAGATATCGATCAGTAGCGGCAGGTCGCCCTTGTTCTGTGCAGCGAAGCTGGCCTGGGTCAGCTCGAAGGGTTTGCTCGGCAGCACCTCGGCTTTGCAGCGACCGCAGCGTGGCGCATCGCTGAGGCGTGCCGCGGGGATACGGTTGAGGCCGTTGCAGTGTGGGCAGGGGATGAGCAGGGGATCGGTCATGACGGGCTCCAGACAGGTTCATCCCTATCTGGAGCCGTTTGCTCAGATATCAAGGGTGACTAGCTCGCGGCGGCGTCCAGCGCCTGCGCCAGGTCGGCGAGGATGTCGTCGCTGTGCTCGATGCCAATGGACAGTCGCACCATGTCGCGCGGTACGCCGGCGCGCTGCAGTTCTTCGTCATTGAGCTGGCGGTGGGTGGTCGACGCCGGGTGGCAGGCCAGCGATTTGGCATCGCCGATATTCACCAGGCGCACCACCAACTGCAGCGCATCGATAAAGCGCGCGCCGGCTTCCTGGCCGCCGACAATGCCGAACGAGAGGATTGAGGCCGGTTTGCCGCTGCAATAACGCTGCGCCAGTTCATGCTCCGGGTGATCGGGCAGGCCGGCGTATTTTACCCAGGCCACTTGCGGGTGGTTTTGCAGGTAATGGGCGACCTTCAGCGCATTCTCGCAGTGGCGCTCCATGCGCAGGGCTAGGGTTTCCAGCCCTTGCAGAATCAGGAAGGCATTGAACGGCGACAGCGCCGCACCGGTATTGCGCAGTGGCACCACGCGGCAGCGGCCGATAAAGGCTGCTGGGCCGAAGGCTTCGGTGTAGGTCACGCCGTGGTAGGACGGGTCCGGCGTATTGAGCAGTGGGAAGCGCTCCTTGTTGTCCGCCCAGGGGAATTTGCCGGAATCCACCACGATGCCGCCGATGCTGGTGCCGTGGCCGCCGATGTACTTGGTCAGCGAGTGCACGACGATGTCCGCGCCATGCTCGAACGGCCGGCAGAGGATCGGCGTGGCCACGGTGTTGTCGACGATCAGCGGCACGCCATGGCGATGCGCAGCCGCGGCCAGCGCAGCCAGGTCGACGATATTTCCCGCCGGGTTGCCGATGGATTCGCAGAACAGCGCTTTGGTTTTGTCGTCGATCAGCGCTTCGAGGGCGGCGATATCGTCGTGGTCAGCGAAGCGTGTTTCGATGCCGAAGCGCGGCAGGGTGTGGGCCAGCAGGTTGTAGGTGCCACCATACAACTTGGCCACCGAGACAATGTTGTCGCCGACCTCGGCCACGGTCTGGATGGCGTAGGTAATCGCCGCCATGCCCGAGGCCACGGCCAGCGCGCCGACGCCGCCTTCCAGCGCCGCCACGCGCTCTTCGAGCACCGCGTTGGTGGGGTTCATGATCCGCGAATAGATATTGCCGGCGACTTTCAGGTCGAACAGGTCGGCCCCGTGCTGGGTGTCGTCGAAGGCAAAGGAGCTGGTCTGGTAAATCGGCACCGCCACCGCCTTGGTGGTCGGGTCGGGGCTGTAGCCGGCGTGGATGGCCAGGGTTTCCAGTTTCATGCGCGCGTTCCTTCAGGGCAGTTTGAAAGACACGCAGCATGGCCAAAGCAGCAAGGCCCGGTCAATGCGTTAGAGCAATGAAACGGGCCCCAGGAGCCTGTCGGACTTAACACTGTTCTACTGCGGAAAAGCCCGACAGGCTCCTAGTTTAGATCGATATGTTCGCCGCTTATGCCAGTCACACTGGCGTCAGCGGGAAGAACCAGGGTATGACAAAGCTGGCCACCACCCACAGCAGCAGGTTGAGCGGTATGCCGACCTTCATGAAGTCGGTGAAGCGGTAACCGCCGGCGTTATACACGAAGGTGTTGGTCTGATAGCCGATGGGTGTGGCGAAGCTGGCGCTGGCGGCGAACATCACCGCGACCACAAAGGCGCGCGGGTCGACGCCCAGGTGCTGGGCCAGGCCGATGGCAATCGGGGTGACCAGCACGGCGACGGCGTTGTTCGACAGCACCTCGGTAAGGATCGAGGTGAACAGGTAGATAAACGACAGCATCAGCAGCGGGCCGGCCCAGGGCATAAGGCCCATGACATTGCTGACCATCAGGCTGACCAGGCCGACCTTGTCCATGGCGATGCTGATGGCCAGCATGCCGAAGATCAGGCTGAGGATTTTCCAGTCCACCGCCTTGTAGGCGTCTTCCACATCCAGGCAGCGGGTCGCCAGTACGGTCACCGCGCCGATTATCGCGAGGCCTTCGATGGGCATCACGCCGAAGGCGGCCAGGATCATTACCGCGAGGGTGGCAATGATGGCAATCGGTGCCTTGTCGCGGCGGAAGGCCCGCTCCTGCACGGCGTTGAGGCTGATCAGCTCGCCGTTGTCGGCAAAGCGCTTGATCTGCGACGGGGTGCCCTCCACCAGCATCACGTCACCGAACTGCAGTTCGAAGTCATCCAGGTTGCCCTGGATATTCTCGTCCTGACGATGCACGGCGAGCACCGCGATGCCATAGCGCGCAGTGAGGTCGAGGTCGCGCATCGGCCGGTGGCTGTAGCGCGAGTTACGCCCGACTATGGCTTCGGCAAGGATCACGTCATGGCTGCTGATGGTTTCAAAGGCATCGCCGCGGTTGAATGTCAGGTGGCCACTTTCACGCAGGTCGACCACGTCCCTGACCTGGCCGTGCAACACCAGACGGTCGCCGCTGGCCAGCAGGGTGCTATGTGCCGGCTCGGTCAGTTCCTGCTCCTGGCGGAACAGCTTGAGCACTTGCAGGCCGCTGCCGCCGTTGAGATTAGCCTCGGCCAGGGTTTTGCCGATTACGGGCGAGTCGTGCGGCACCAGCAGTTCGGTCATGAAGGTGCGGTCGAGGTCGGGGCGCAGTTGCTTGGACAGGGTTTCGCGTTCGGGCAGCAGGTGGCGACCAATGGTCAGCAGGTAGACCATGCCGACCGTGGCGAGGATCAGCCCGGCGCCGGTGATCTCGAAGATGCCAAAGGGCGCCATGCCGGCCTTGCGCGCCACGCCATCGACCAGGATGTTGGTCGATGTGCCAATCATGGTCAGGGTGCCGCCGAGGATGGTGGCGTAAGACAGCGGGATCAGCAGCTTCGATGGCAGGGTGCCGGCACGCCGGGCCAGGGCGATGGCCACTGGGGTAAGGATAGCCACCACCGGGGTATTGTTCAGGCAGGCCGAGGCCACCAGAGCGGTGATGGTCAGGCCAGTGAGTATGCGGATCGGGCTGGTGCCCACCAGATTGCCCAGCCAGTTACCCAGGGCATCGATGCAGCCGGTGCGCTCCAGTGCCGCGGAGAGCACGAACATGCAGGCGATGGTCACCGGCGCCGAGTTGGACAGCACGCTGAGCACTTCGGCGGGCGTCAGCAGTTGGCTGATCAACAGAGCGGCAACGGCAATCGCCGCGACGATATCCGGGCTCCACTTCTCGCGCACGAAGGCATACAGAACCCAGACCAACAGGGCAGCGACAAATATCAGGGGCAGCGGCAGTGAATCCCAGAGCATGAACATCCTTGGCGTGCGAATCTCGTGTGAGGTATCGGGCGCGCCAAATCCAGACGGGCGGCCACGCAAGGCGGAGAAGATAAGGCTTGCTGCTTAGAGAGTCTAAGAATGTTTGGAAAGGTTTATATGCCTTTTCGATTTAATAGATAAGGCTGTAACGGCCGCTCTACCGCGCACTGTGCCTGTACCGTCCATGACAGCGCCCGGGCCTTCTGTCCGGCCTGCCTGGCGCCGCTACGCTCAACGCCACGGCATCGGTATCGCTACGCTCAACGGCACGGCACGGCATGGGTATCGCTACGCTCAACGCCATCCTGCGGGTTGGTGGTCGCAGCGTTTTTGAAGAGTGGCGGGCCGCTCAGGACGAGCAGCTGATTTCCAGGTGCTTGCCCCATTCCGGCGGACGCTGGGCGTAGCGCTCGAAGCCGGGTTGTTCGTCGAATGGCCGTGACAGCACCTGGTGCAGTTCGCGCACCGGTGCGTAGTCGCCCTGTTCGGCGGCGTCGATTACGTGTTGGGCCAGGTAGTTGCGCAGGATGTACTTGGGGTTGGCCGCGTGCATGCGCGTGCGCCGTTGTGCCTGGTCGTCGCCGTCGTGCTGGCTGCGTAGCAGGTAATCGGCTGCCCAGGCATCGAACCCCGCGAGGTCGGTAAAGTCTTCGCGCAGGCGCGCCACGGCTTGTGCGGGCGCGCTGTCACCCAGCTCGCGGAAGAAATTGGTGTAGTCCACCGCGCTGCCTTGCATCAGTTGCAGCAGGCGCTGGACCAGCGCGTCGTCGCCAGCGTCGCTGCTGAGCACGCCCAGGCGGCGGCGCATCAGGTCGAGGTAATGCGCCTGGTACAGCGGCAGGAACAGGTTCAGGGTCTCGCGCAGCGCATCGATCTCGACCAGTGGGGTCAGCGCCTGGCCGAGGGCGGCGAGGTTCCACTGGGCGATCGGCACTTGGTTGCTGAAGCTGTAGCGCCCCGTGTCGTCGGAGTGGTTGCAGATGTGTTTGGCGTCGAAGTCATCGAGGAAGGCGTAGGGGCCATAGTCGAAAGTGATGCCGAGGATCGACATGTTGTCGCTGTTCATCACCCCGTGGCAAAAACCATAGGCCTGCCAGTGGGCGATCAGTTCGGCGTTGCGCTCGACCACCTCGCGGAACATCGCCAGATAGGGTTCGGGTTGGGCCAGGCAGGCCGGGAAGTGGCAGTTGAGCACGTGCTCGCCGAGCTGCTTCAGCTGGTCGTGCTGGCGGGTGTAATAGAAGTACTCGAAGTGGCCGAAACGCACATGACTCTGCGCCAGGCGCAGGATCATGGCCGCGCGCTCCTGTTTCTCGCGCCATACCGGGGTGCTCGAGGCGGTCACGCACAGCGCCCGCGAGCTGGGAATGCCGAGGGCGTGCAGGTGTTCGCTGGCGAGGAACTCGCGGATCGATGAACGCAGCACGGCGCGGCCATCGCCCCGGCGTGAGTAAGGCGTCTGCCCGGCGCCCTTGAGATGCAGGTCCCAGTGCTGACCCGCCTCATTCACTGCCTCGCCCAGCAGCAGGCCGCGGCCATCGCCCAGGCGCGGGTTGTAGCTGCCGAACTGGTGGCCGGAATAGACCATGGCCCGCGGCTCGGCCGCGCTCCACAGTTTGTGCCCGGCGAACAGTTGGGCAAATTCCTCGCTGTCGGCCTCACGCGGATCGAGATCGAGCAGGGCCATGGCCGCCGGGCTGACCACTACCACGCGCGGCTCGGCAATCGGCTCGGGCAGCACATGGGTGGAAAAGGCATCGCCGAGCCGGGCGAAGCGATTGTCGAAGGTCAGGTCAGCGAGCGACTTCAAGGCAAACTCCAGGGGTGAAGGCGGCAGGCTCGATCCGCGCGTTGCTCGATCTGTAGGCCCCGAGCAACGCGCGGTGTTTAGTGCGGATCGATTGCGGGTGTCGTCGGGGTGATCGGGTCCTGGTCGGGCTCTGCGGCCGGCTTATTAATCGCGGGCTTGAGCGCGTCGGCCTGGGTTGGTCCCGTGCTCTTGCCGGTGCTCAAGTTGAGTTCCTGGCCCTGTAGGTTCTTGACCATGACTTCGACCTGGTTGAAGGCCATCTCGACGTTGTGCTCGCGGAAGCTCAAGGCGATGCGGGTGAGGATTTCATCGGTGGAGGCATTGCGGTCAGCCAGTTCGCGCACATGGAAGCGTAATTCATAGTCGAAGGTGCTGGCGCTGATCGTCAGGAATAGCACCATGGGTTCCGGGTCGCGCAGCACCCGTGGGTTTTCCACGGCAGCCTGCATCATCAGCTTGCGCGCTAACGCAAGGTCGGTCTCGTAAGCCACGCCAATCTTGATTATCACCCGGGTGATGGTGTCGTTAAGCGACCAGTTGACCAGCTGATCGGTGACGAAAGTCTTGTTCGGGACGATGATTTCCTTGCGATCGAAGTCGGTGATGGTGGTGGCGCGGATACGGATTTTGCTCACCGTGCCGGACAGGTTGCCGATGGTCACCACATCGCCGATGCGTACCGGGCGTTCGAACAGGATGATCAGGCCGGAGATGAAGTTGGCGAAGATCTCCTGTAGGCCGAAGCCGAGGCCGACTGACAGCGCCGCCACCAGCCATTGCAGTTTGTCCCAGCTAACCCCCAGGGTGGACAGGGTGACCACGAAGCCGATGGCGACAATCAGGTAGGACAGCAGGGTGGTGGTGGCATAAGCGCTGCCCTGCGCCAGTTTCAGGCGCGACAGCACCAACACTTCGAGCAGGCCTGGCAGGTTACGTGCCAAGGCCGCGGTGATGCCGACGATGATCAGCGCGCCAAGCACGTCGCTGAGGCTGATGGGCACCAGGCTGGCGGTTTCGCCAGTGCCGCTGCTGTATTCGTAGAGGGTGATGTTGTCCAGGTAGGCGAACACCGTGATCAGGTCGGCCCAGACCCAATACAGCGCGGCAATGAAGGCACCCAGCAAGGCCAGGCGAATCAGGCGCAGCGACTGCTGGTTGACCTGCTCGATGTCCAGCGTCGGCTCTTCGATCACAACGTCGCCGCTTTCGCCCTCGGCAGCCTGTTGGGCCAGGCGTTTGGCAGTGGCGCGTTGGTAGGCCAGACGCCTGGCAGCGACGCTGAGGCCGCGCACGAAGGCGGCTTCGACGAACAGCCAGATCACCAGCAGATAAAGGGTGTCGATCAGTCGGTCGCTGAGTTTCAGTGCGGTGTAGTAGTAGCCGAAGCCGACCGCGATGATCAGGGCCAGCGGCAGCAGACTGAACAGCATGCCGAGGAGTATGCGGAACGCCGATGCATGCTCGCGCGCCGGGCCGCTCAACAGCAGTCGGTGCAACAGCCAGGCCATCAGGCCGTAACAGGCCAGGACCACAGCAATGCCGATGACATCGTCGGCCAGGCTGGCGGGCTGGTGTTCGGCAATGGCCACGACGCCGGCCAGGGCGATGACAACCAGGCCGAGGCGGCGAATCTGTTGGTGGAGGAAGCTTACCTGGGTGCGCGGCCAACGGAAATGCAGCTCAGCCACACCACCTGGCGCGAGAACCCGGTAGACGGTATAGAACACCAGCCAAGCCTGGGCCATCTCGAACAGGGCCGCGCCGAGGTTGACGTTCTGGCCGCGGGCGTCCATTTGCAAGGCAAAGCCGCACAGCGCCAGGAACAGGGTGCCGGGTAGCGCCAGCAGCATGTTGAGGAAAACCGCCAGTGGCGTATGCAGTTGGCTATCGCGCTTGAAGTGACCGATGTCCTGATGCAGTTCGCTGAGCTTGCGGTACAGGTAGCTGCGTTTCCACAGCAGCAGGCCGATCAGTAATAACAGTGGCAAAAACAACAGCGGCCGCTCGATCAGGCCCGCGCCCAGCTCGCGCAGGTTGCTGCCCCACGGCAGGTCGGCTATTTGTCGCTCCAGCAGGCGCGGCATGCTGGCGAACCAATCGAGGTCCAGCGGCTTGTTGCTGGGGATCCAGAACATCTGCTCATCCAGCGTCGCGCGCATGGTGCGGGCGGTACTTTGCAGTTGTTTCTGGTTGAGCTGCAGGGTGATCGACTCGTTGAGCAGGGCATTGAGCTCACGATTAAGCCGGTCGAGCAGTCCGCGGCGTGTATCCATCAGCTCGAGCAGGCTCGCGCGCAATTGTGCGGTGACGTTTTCAGCGGGTTGCTTGGCGAGCAACTGCTCGACATAAGCGGCAGGGTTGCTGAGCAGTTCGCGCTGCTGGGCCAGCTCGAACTGATAAAGGCGTATGTCGGCGATTTCATTGGCCAGGCCGTTGTCCAGGGTCAGCTCGGGCAAGGCCTGTTTTTGCTGATAAAGGATCTTTGACAGCAGCAGGCTGCCTTGCAATACGCTGATCTGCTCATCCAGGGCTTGGTCGCTCTGGTTGAGGGTGTCCAGTTGCTGGCGGGTCTGCAGGTTTTGCTGGGTCAGCTGATTGAGGCGCTCAGTGGAGCGCAACAGGTAGTCGGACAGTTTGAGGTTACGTGTGCTGACACTGGTCAGCAGCTTGTCTGAGCCGGCTTTCTCTGCTTCAAGCGATTGTTCGGCGACGGTTTGCTCGGATAACGTGCGGCGTTTTTCGTTGATCAGCGATTGCAGGTCGAGCAACTCCTGCTCCAGTCGCTTGATGCGCTCATCGAGCACGTCGCGCTGGCTGCTGCCCAAGTCCTGCAGCAAGCTGTTGCCTGCCAGTTCCTCACGTCGCAGCATGGTTTGAGCATTGAGCGCGGCGAGTTCGGCATTGAGCAGGTCACGCCGCTCTGCGGTCAGCGACTTGCCCGCGTCTTTCCCGCTTTTCAGGGCGTTGTTGATCTCTTGGCTGCGTGTTTGATTGCTGCTGATCTCCGCTTGCGCCCGCTCGGGGCGGGTCTGCGCCGTGATGATCAGGCTGTTGGCATCAATGATCTGCCTCTGCCAGTCGTTCAACTGAGCGTTGCGCTCGCTGAGCAACTGCTCCAGTTGGGGTACCTCGGTCTTGGCATAGCGCTGGGTGATCGGGGTGGGTTCGCTGCCCTTGAGGCGGATCAGTTCGCGCTGCGCTTCACCGATCAGTCGCGGTGCTTGTTCGAGTTGCTGCTTGAGGTCGCTGAGGCGCTTTTCGCTGTCAGCCTGCTGGTTGAGCAGCTCAAGGGTTTTTTCCAGCGTCTGCTTGAGCGCCAGTTGCTCGGCCTCCGGCAGCGTGCGGTCAGCCAGGCTTTCCAGGCTGCTCTGCACGTCGGCGCGTAGCGGGGGTTCGGCTGCGAGGCTCGAGGTTGTGCTCAGGCAAAACCCGAGCATAAGTACGGCTAAATAGGTGCGTAGAGAAGGCATGGTCGCGATCGGGCAGCTCGAAAAGATATTGAGTTTACAGGTTGCTGAACGCTTGGCGCAGGAGGTTTGCCGCAGCCCGTCAGAGAAACATGCCGGGCCCCGGACGAGTGCCTTCGGGAAATTTGACGCCGACTTTACGGATCTTGTTCCCTTCCATTGCCGCCACAGTCCAGATCAGGCCCTGCCACTCGACCTGATCGCCAACCACCGGTTCACCGCCGATCTTCTGGCCGATAAAGCGGCCTAGCGTTTGCTGGCCGTTGATGTCAGCCAGTTTCAGGCCGTAGAGAGTGGCAACGGCGCCGAGTTCGGCATCACCTTCGAGGACGAAATCGCCGAAGAAGCGCAGGTCCTGACCGCGTTTGGGGGCCTGGCTGAACAACTTGCCCAAGGCCAGCAGGTCGTGCTCATGGCCGACCACGCAGAGCAGGTCGCCAGCCTCAAGCCGGGTGCTGCCAGAGGGGTGGAGCAGTTCCTTGCCGCGAAACAGCGCAGCGATGCGCGTGCCTTCGGGCATCTTTAACTCACGTAGGGCGGCACCGATGCACCATTTTTCCGCGCCTAGGCGGTAGATAAACAGCTCCCACTGGCTGGTGGGGTGCACGTCCAGGCCGGCGCGCGACACCGGCGCCGGCTCCGGCGGTACGGTGACGCGCAACAGTTTGGCCGCCCAGGGCAGGCTGGTGCCTTGCAGAACCAGGGAGACCAGCACGATGAAGAAGGCCACGTTGAAGAACAGCTGAGCATTCTCCAAGCCAGCCATAAACGGGAACACCGCGAGAATGATCGGCACCGCGCCACGCAGGCCGACCCAGGCGATAAAAACCCGCTCGCGGTCATGGAAACCCTTGAACGGCAGCAGGCCGAGAAAAACCGACAGCGGTCGGGCGAACAGAATCATCCACAGTGCCAGGCCCAGTGCGGGCAAGGCGATCGGCAGCAGTTCATGGGGCGTAACTAGCAGGCCGAGCACCAGGAACATGCCGATCTGGGCCAGCCAGGCCAGGCCGTCGAGCATGTGCAGGATGCCGTGCCGCGAGCGGATCGGCTTGTAGCCGAGCAGCAAGCCACACAGGTAAATCGCCAAAATACCGCTGCCACCCACGGTATTGGTGATAGCGAAAATGATCAGTCCGCCACTGACCACCAGCAAGGGATAGAGGCCGTTGGCCAGTTCCATGCGGTTGACCAGTTTCAGCAGCAGCCAGCCGCCACCCAGGCCAAACAGCGCACCTATACCGAACTGCTGGAGCAGTTGCAGGAGCAGCGACCAGCTCAAACCATCCTGGCCGCTGGCCAGCATGGCGATCAAGGTAACGGTGAGGAACACCGCCATCGGGTCGTTACTACCGGATTCGATTTCCAGGGTGGCGCTGACCCGTTCGTTGAGGCCGCGCCCGCCGAGCAGACTGAACACCGCGGCAGCGTCAGTGGAGCCGACGATGGCGCCGATCAGCAGGCCTTCCATCCAGCTCAGGTTGAACAGCCAGGCAGCAGCCACGCCGGTCAACCCGGCGGTCAGCAGCACGCCGAACGTGGCCAGCGACAAAGAGGGCCACAGGGCCACGCGGAAGCTGGATACGCGGGTACGCATGCCACCATCGAGCAGGATGATCGCTAGCGCCAGGTTGCCCACCAGGTAGGCCAGCGGGTAATTGTCGAAGAGAATACCGCCGGGGCCGTCGGTGCCGGCAAGCATGCCGACGCCGAGGAAAATCACCAGGATGGGAATGCCGAAACGCGAACCGAAGGCGCTGACCAGGATGCTCAACGCCACCAGCAATGCACCGATCAAGAACAGATTATTGATGGTGCTGGCGTCCAAGGAAGTACTCCGGATCGAAAGGCGGGTGCACCGATATGCATGGTGCGTGCCATGGATTCTAACCGTTGACCTTGCCTGGCTGTCAAAAAAAAGGCCTCTCACCTGTTAACTGTTGCAAGGAGATAGGCCGAGTCGTGTTGCCTATGGCCTGATGCGACGCTGCCCGGCAGCCTGCCGGGCTTCGCTGGGCTCAATCTGCGCGTCGCATGCAACAGCTAGCGGGCACATGCCCAGAAAATGCCTCATGACAGCGAGGCGTCATTCTTCCCGGCTGTTTTAGAACCAGGCCTCTTGCATGCCCAGGCAGGTATCGTCGCGCGCTTCGAGGATGGCCAGGTCGTGGTGGCAGCTTGGCACTTCCCAGGTCAGGAAGTAACGCGCAGCCTGCAGCTTGCCTTGGTAGAAGTCGACATCGGCGGGGTTGCCGCGCGCCAGGCCTTCTTCCGCGCGAATCGCCTGTTCCAGCCAGCGCCAGCCGATCACGGTATGGCCGAACACCTTGAGGTACAGCGCCGAGTTGGCCAGGCCTTCATTCACTTTGCCGCTCATCAAGTCGCCCAGCAGCGCCAGGGTCACGGTTTGCAGGCGTGCCAGCAGTTGCTCCAGCGGCTGGCGCAGGGCCGTCAGCGAAGCATGCTCCTCGGCGCGCTGGCAGGTGCCGTGGATCAGCTTGAGCAACTGCTTGAGCGCCGCGCCGCCGTTCATCGACACCTTACGGCCGAGCAGGTCGAGGGACTGGATGCCGTGGGTGCCTTCATGGATCGGGTTGAGGCGGTTGTCGCGGTAGTACTGCTCCACCGGGTAATCGCGGGTGTAGCCGTGGCCGCCGAGAACCTGGATCGCCAGTTCGTTGGCCTTGAGGCAGAACTCCGACGGCCAGGATTTGACGATCGGGGTCAGCAGGTCGAGCAGCTCCAGGGCAATGCGGCGCTCTTCCTCGGTCTCCAGGGTCAGGGTGTCGTCGAACAGCCGCGCGGCGTACAGGCCGAGGTCGAAGGAACCTTCCACGTAGGCTTTCTGGGTGAGCAGCATGCGCCGTACGTCAGCGTGCTCGATGATCGCCACCTGGCTGGAGGCCGGGTCCTTGCCATCCGGCAGGCGACCTTGCGGGCGCTGACGGGCATAGTCCAGCGAGTACAGGTAGCCGGCATAGCCGAGCATTACCGCGCCCATGCCGACGCCGATGCGCGCCTCGTTCATCATCTGGAACATGTAGCTCAGGCCGTGGTGCGGCTTGCCCACCAGGTACGCCACGCAGTCGCCGTTATCACCAAAATTCAGCGCGGTGGAGGTAGTGCCGCGCCAGCCCATCTTGTGGAACAGCCCGGCCAATACCACGTCGTTACGCTGGCCCAGGCTGCCATCATCGTTGACCAGAAATTTGGGCACGATAAACAGGCTGATGCCTTTAACGCCAGGCGGCGCATCCGGCAGCTTGGCCAGCACCATGTGCACGATGTTTTCCGACAGAGGATGGTCGCCACCGGAGATAAAGATCTTGTTGCCCTTGAGCCGGTAGCTGCCGTCTTCGGCCGGTTCGGCGCGGGTGCGGATGTCCGACAGCGAGGAGCCTGCATGCGGCTCGGTCAAGGCCATGGTGCCGAAGAAGCGGCCATCGATCATCGGCTGCAGGAAGCGCTGCTTCTGCTCGGCGCTGCCGAAGTTCTCGATCAGGTTGGCCGCGCCCATGGTCAGGAACGGATACGAGGTGGTCGCCGCGTTGGCCGACTGGAAGTGCGCAAAGCAGGCCTGCGACAACAGGTTGGGCAACTGCATGCCGCCCACCTCGAACTCGCGGGTGGCATTCAGGAAACCCGCTTCAAGGAAGGCATCCACCGCCGGTTTCACTTCGGGGATCAGCACCGCGGCACCGTCGACATACTCCGGCTCGTGTTCGTCGTTCTTGCGGTTGTGCGGGGCAAACAGGTTTTCCGCGATGCTGCGGGCGGTGTCGATGGCCGCGTCAAAGGTTTCGCGGCTGTGTTCAGCGAAACGTTCGCGCTGGGTCAGGCCTTCGGCGTCCAGCACTTCGTAGAGCTCGAAGGCCAGGTTGCGGGAACTGAGCAGAGACTCGGACATGGGTGTACCTCCGGTTGCGATGGGCCGAGTCTAAGCAGCTGCGCGCGCGCCTCCCAGCACTATTAATGAGCGTGATAACGGGGCGTTGGGCCGGGGCGGTTGAGTAGGGTGGATGACGCTTTTTTCATCCACCCGATCGCAACGGTGGATGGGTGAAGCGTCATCCACCCTACGAGGTTGCTCCGTGGCGTTCTTGCTTACTGGATAAATCCCTGCGCCAGCTCGCGGGTCAGCGCGGCGGCGCTGATGGCCTTGCAGCCGCTGACATTCTGCCCGGCCCAGAGCGGCGAGAAATCACCGCTGCCCTGGCTTTCCGCTTTGGCTCGCAGTGGCGCAATGGCTGCCGTGGCCAGGGGGAAGGCCGGCGCGAGCGGGCTGATCGGCCCCAGCTCACGCATCACTCGATTGACGATGCCGCGTGCCGGGCGGCCGCTGAACAGGTTGGTCAGGGCGGTGTGCGCCGCCGCCTGGCTTTGCAGGGCGGCGCGGTGAATCGCGCTGGTGCTGGCTTCAACGCAGCACAGGTAAGCGGTGCCAATCTGCACGCCCGCCGCGCCGAGGGCCATGGCCGCACGCACGCCCTGAGCATCGGCAATCCCGCCAGCGGCGATTACCGGCAAACGCACCGCTTGAACGATCTGCGGCAGCAAGGCGAAGGTGCCGAGTTGGCTGCTTAGCTCATCGCTGAGAAACATGCCACGATGCCCGCCGGCTTCCAGGCCTTGGGCGATGATCGCGTCGGCACCATGCGCCTCAAGCCACAGGGCTTCCTCGACGGTGGTCGCCGAGCTGAGAATTTTTGCTCCGCAAGCGCGCACCCGTTGCAGTAAGTCGGCGCTGGGCAGGCCGAAGTGAAAACTCACTACCGGCGGGCGAAACTCATCGAGCAGATCGGCCATGTCGGTACTAAACGGCTGCCGACCAGGGCTGGCCGCGATATGGGCCGAATCCAGGCCAAGCTCGGCATAGTAAGGCGCCAATGCCTCGCGCCAGGCAGCCTCGCGCAGCGCATCGGCTGGCGCCTGGGTGTGACAGAAGAAGTTGAGGTTGTTGGGCTTGCGGGTCTTGGCTGTCAGCGCCGTCAGCTCTGCACGCAACCCGTCGCTGTCGAGCATGGCGCAGGGCAGCGAGCCGAGGCCGCCGGCATTTGATACGGCTACGGCCAGTGCATGGTTTTGCACCCCGGCCATGGGCGCCTGGATCAATGGCAGGTCGATACCCAGCAGCTGTTGCAGTGGCATTAGGTCAGGCTCCGTGGGGTTTTCTTGCATCAGGACGCATAACCATAGCCAGTTGCAGCTGGCCGTGGCCAGTGCAAATGCTGGCGCGGCAGTTGCAGGCAGCCTGTTAAACTGTGCGGCCACAGGAGTCCGCCCGATGAATTACCGTCACGCCTTTCACGCCGGCAATCATGCCGATGTACTGAAACACTATGTATTGAGCCGCCTGATCGCCCTGCTTTCACGCAAGGAGGCGCCGTTCGCCTACCTCGACAGCCACGCTGGCGTTGGCCTGTACGACTTGCAAGGTGATCAGGCCAGCCGCACCGGCGAGTGGCTGCAAGGCATCGCACGCTTGTGGCAGGCCACGGATGTTCCGGACCCGCTGCTCGACTACCTGGAAGTGATCCGCGCCATGAACCCGGGTGGCGTGCTGCGCCATTACCCCGGCTCGCCGGAGCTGGCGCGCATGCTGACGCGCGAACAGGATCGTCTGCACCTCAACGAGAAACACCCGGAAGACGGCCGCCTGCTCAAGGAAAACATGGCCGGCGACCGCCGCGTTGCCGTGCACCTTGGCGAAGGCTGGCACGTGGCGCGTGCCCTGCTGCCGACCCGCGAGAAGCGTGCGCTGTTGCTGATCGACCCGCCTTTCGAGCAGGCCGACGAGCAGGAGCGTTGCGTACAGGCCTTGAATGAAGCCATTGGCCGGATGCGTCAGGCGGTGGTGGCGATCTGGTATCCGATCAAGGAGCTGGGCCAACTCCGGCGCTTCTATCGCGACCTAGGCAAGAGCAGCGCGCCCACGCTGCTACGCATCGAGCTCTATGTGCACCCCGCCGATGACGCCCAGCGCCTGAACGGTTCCGGCCTGGTGATCAGCAATCCGCCCTGGGGCCTGGAGGAGGAGCTCAAGCAGGTTCTGCCCTGGCTCACCACCTTGCTCGGGCAAAGCCAGGCCGGCTGGCGCATGGACTGGCTAATCGAGGAAAAGACCGCTTAAGTCATTCAGGTGTCGCGAGGACCAGTCTGTTTGCCGGGAGTCGATATGAATGTGTCGTTGTTGAACCGTTATGCCTGCTTCGCGTTCTGCGTGTTGTTCACCGTGGCCAGCCTGCCTTTTGTCGGTGCGCATGAGTGGCTGTGGGGGCTGACGTCGATCACCGCCCTGCTCAGTGCGGTAGGTATCAATGACCTGCTGCAGACGCGCCAGGCGGTGCGGCGCAACTACCCGATTCTCGGCAATATTCGCTACCTGGTTGAGGCGATTCGTCCGGAGATCCGCCAGTACCTGCTGGAGGCCGACGGCGATCAATTGCCGTTCTCCCGTGCCCAGCGTTCGCTGGTCTATGCGCGGGCCAAGAACCAGAGTGCAGACAAGGCGTTCGGTACCTTGGCCGATGTCTACCAGAGTGGCTTTGAGTTCATCGGTCACTCCATGCTGCCAGCCCTGCACGTCGACCCTGGAACGTTTCGGGTGAGCATTGGCGGGCCGCAATGCACCCAGCCGTATTCGGCGTCGCTGTTCAATATCTCCGCAATGAGCTTTGGTTCGCTCAGCGCCAACGCCATTCGTGCGTTGAATCAGGGCGCCAAGCTGGGCGGTTTCTATCACGACACCGGTGAGGGCAGCATTAGCCCCTATCACCGTGAGCACGCCGGTGATCTGGTGTGGGAGTTGGGTAGCGGTTATTTCGGTTGTCGCCATGCGGATGGCAGTTTCGATCCGCAGCGGTTTGCCGAGCAGGCGGCAAATCCGCAGGTGAAAATGATCGAGATCAAGCTGTCTCAGGGTGCCAAGCCGGGGCATGGCGGCATTTTGCCCAAGCACAAGGTCAGTGCTGAGATTGCCCTGACCCGTGGCGTGCCAATGGGCCAGGATTGTGTTTCGCCGGCGCGGCACAGTGCCTTTGCCACGCCTATCGAGCTGCTGCAGTTCATTGCCAAACTGCGTGCGTTGTCTGCGGGTAAGCCGGTGGGTTTCAAGTTCTGCCTAGGGCATCCCTGGGAATTCATGGGCATCGCCAAAGCCATGCTGGAAACCGGGATCCTGCCGGACTTTATCGTGGTGGACGGCAAGGAGGGCGGCACCGGCGCCGCGCCGCTGGAATTCACCGACCATATCGGCGTACCGCTGCGCGAAGGCCTGCTGTTTGTGCACAACACCCTGGTCGGTATCGGCTTGCGTGAGCAGATCAAGATTGGTGCCAGCGGCAAGATTGTCAGCGCTTTTGACATTGCCAGCGTGCTGGCGCTGGGGGCTGACTGGGCCAACTCGGCGCGTGGTTTCATGTTCGCCCTCGGCTGCCTGCAGAGCCAGGCGTGCCACACCAACAAATGCCCGACCGGCGTGGCCACCCAGGATCCGTTGCGCCAGCGCGCTTTGGTGGTGCCGGACAAGGCCGAGCGGGTCCGCAGTTTTCACCACAATACCCTCAAAGGGCTGGCCGAGATGCTTGCGGCTGCAGGCCTTGAGCATCCCGAGCAGCTGGAGGCCAAGCACCTGGTGCGGCGCATGTCGGCCAGCGAGATCAAGCTGTATTCGCAGCTGCATGTGTTTCTCGCGCCGGGTGAACTGCTCAGCGGCGAGGTCTCGGGCGAGTTCTACTCGCGCATGTGGCAGATGGCCCAGGCCAGCAGTTTTTCTCCGCGGCAATGACCCGCCGTTACGCCGGCAGGCACACGCCTGTGCCGCCTAGCCCGCAATAGCCACCGGGGTTTTTTGCCAGGTATTGCTGGTGGTAGGCCTCGGCGTAGTAGAAGGGCGGTGCTTCGGCGATTTCGCTGGTGATGGTGCCGAACCCGGCCTGCTCCAGCTCGGCTTGAAACTGTGCCCGGCTGGCTTCGGCGGCGGCCAGTTGCTCGGCACCATAGCAGTAGATCGCCGAGCGGTACTGGCTGCCGATGTCGTTGCCCTGGCGCATGCCCTGGGTCGGATTGTGTGCTTCCCAGAAAACTTTCAGCAGCGCCGCGTAGCTGGTCTGCTGCGGGTCGAACACCACCAGTACCGCTTCGGTATGCCCGGTCAGGCCGGAGCAGGCTTCCTCGTAGGTCGGGTTGGGCGTATGGCCGCCCGCGTAGCCGACGGCAGTGGTCCAGACGCCAGGTTGTTGCCAGAAGCGTCGCTCGGCGCCCCAGAAACAGCCGAGAGCGAATACCGCTTGTTGCAAGCCAGCCGGGAATGGCGCCTGCAGGGGGTGGCCGTTGACGTAGTGGGCGTTCGGCACTGGTAGGGGCGTGTCACGGCCAGGCAGGGCCTGCTCGGCGCTGGGTAGTTCGTGCGAGTGAAGGGGCATGGGTTATGTCCTCGATATGAGCATGTGTGAATAGGCCCGCGCGACGGGCGCAGCATTCCAGGTCGGTGCAGGCATCCGGCGCTGCTTGGTCTAGCTCTGGCGTTGATAGCGTTTAAGGCTGCTCACCAGTTCGCCCCCGGCGATCGGTCGGTCGAACAGGTAGCCCTGGCCGATGTCGCAGTGCTGGCGTCGCAGAAAGCTCAGCTGCGCGGCGGTTTCGATGCCTTCGGCGACGACTTTGAGTTTTAGTTTGTGCGCCATGGCGATCACTGCCGAGGTGATCTCCATGTCGTCCTGGTTTTCTGGAATGTCCTTGATGAAGCTGCGATCGATCTTGATCACATCAATGGGGTATTTCTTCAGGTAGCTGAGCGACGAATAACCGGTGCCGAAATCGTCCATGGCCAGGGTCAGGCCCAGGCTTTTCAAGCGGCTGAGCTGGTGGCGGGTGTCGGCAGTGGCTTCCAGCAGCAGGCTTTCGGTCAACTCCAGCTCCAGCAAGCTGGGTGGCAGCAGTTCCTCGTGCAGGATCGCGGCGATCGAGCCAACCAGGTCGGGGTCGGAGAACTGCTTGGGCGACAAATTAATCGCCACTTGCAGGTTGCCCAAGCCAGCAGCGGTCAACTGTTTGCTCATGCGGCAGGCCTGGCGTGCGACCCACTTGCCTATGGGGATGATCAGCCCGGTCTCCTCGGCCACACCGATGAACTGGTCCGGCTGGATCATACCTTTCTCTGGGTGGTGCCAGCGCAGCAGCGCCTCCATGCCAATCAGTTGGCCGGTTTTCAGGCACAGCTTGGGTTGGTAGAACACCTCCAGTTCGTTCTGGGTCAGCGCAAGGCGCAGGTTGTTTTCGACGAACAGTTTGTAGTCGGCCTCGGCGTTGAGTGCCTCGGTAAAGACCTGTAGTTGGTGTTTGCCGTTGGCTTTGGCCTTGTGCAGCGCCAGGCCCGCATGCTTCATCAGGGCGTGTGGGTCTGCCCCGTGTTCAGGCACGCTGACCACGCCTATAGAGCCGGTAACGCTTATCAATTGATTGTCGACGAACAGGGGTTTGTCCAGGATATGCAGTACTTGGTGGGCCAGCTTTTGGGCGCCAGCCAGGTCGGCGGCATCCAGCAGGATGGCGAATTCGTTGCTGGCGAAGCGCGCGAGTGTGCCTGTTGACGGGAGGCTGTTGCGCAAGCGGCGGGCCAGTCTGATGAGTAGCTTGTCGCCAGTCTGGTGGCCGAGGCTGTCGTTGATCCGCTTGAAATTGTCGATGTCGACTAGCAGCAGGCTGAACGGCTTGCCGTCGGCGCTGGCAAAACGCTGTTCCAGTGCGCGGATAAAGGCGTAGCGGTTACCCAAACCGGTGAGGTTGTCGCTGTAGGCCAAGCGCTCTATGCGTTGCTGGGCTTGTTTGGTGTCGGTAATGTCTTCGTAGATACCGATGTAATGGGTCAAGGTGCCGTCATCGGCATGCACCTTGGAAATCGAGAGTTGCCCCCAGTAGGGCTCAAGGTTCTTGCGCCGGTTCTTGAACTCGCCCTGCCAGCTATTGTGCTCGGCCAGGCCGGCGCGGGCATTGAAGAGGATATCGCTGAGGTTTTCCAGGGCTGGCAACTCGGACAGGCGTCGGCCTTGAACCTCGGCCGAACTGTACAGAGTAATGGCGGTGAAGCTCGGGTTGACGTATTCCACCAGTCCATCGTGATCAATCAGGATAAAGGCGCTGGCGCTTTGCTCAACCGCGCGCTTGAACAGGTGCAACTCACTGGTGGCGCTGCGCCGTTGCTGATTGCTCAGCACTTGTGCGTATTGGTCGGCCAGCTCTCCGGCAAAGGCAATCTCGTCGGCCTGCCAGATTCTTCGAGAGCCGATGTGCTCCAGGCACAATACGCCGACTACTTCGCCGCCGACCCGGATGCTGGCATCAAGCATGGCCATGATCGCCGTCGGCAGCAGGTAGCCCGCAGACATCTCACGAGTGCGCGGATCGAGTGACGCATCGCGGGCGTCGATCGCACGACCACCTTGCAGTGCTCGCAGATAGTCGGGGTATGCGCTGATATCGATCGGCAATGCGTGCTCGTAGCAGTCGAGGTCGCGGCGAAACAGGGCTACGGGCTCAAGGTTGGCGCCATTCAGGTTCCAGATGCTTGCTCGCGCTACGTCATACGCGCCACAAGCTGTGCGCGTGATCAGTTCGGCGGCTTCTTGCAACGGGTCACTGCTGGAGTAGCGCTGGCGCGCCAGGCGCACTATCAGGCTTTGCTGGGCCTGCGAACGCTGCTGGCGCTGCTGATCTTCGCTGCTCGACGCCGCTTGGGTGTGAGCGCAGGACTCAGGGGTAACCATCAGGTAACCGCGCAGCAGATGACGGCCGTGCTGCTTGAACGGCTCGCCCGTTTCCATCAGGCAGACAGGGCCGTGCGCGGTATGCAGGGTGTAGTTCACCAGGTAATGCGGCTGTTGCGCCAGTTGCAACTGGATGTTGTCATGCAGTCGATGGCGAGCCTCAGGCTCCATCAGGCAGGCATAGGGAGCCTCGATCAGCGCGCAGAGTTCGCTGGCAGGAATGCCGAACGGGCCTTCGCAGGCCGGATCGAGAAACAGCAGCGCCCAGCTTGCCTCGTTCAAGCGCTCGAAACGCAACATGCCGAGCCTCGACGGTACTGGCAACTGTGTCACAACCTCGGATGCTAACCGGCTCACGGCATCGGGATGACTTTTCATCAAGCGGTTGGCTTCCAGTATGCTGGCTGTTGCGAGGGTTAAGCCCACTTCACTATGGCGTTGAGTAAGGGTGCATCATGCATTTGCGACTGACAAGAAAACTAATTCATACAGTGTTTTTGCTTGGCTGTCTGGTTGCACCACCGGCTTTGGCTAGCGAGCCAGCGGCGGGGCTCAGCAGCGCCGAGCAGGACCGCTATCTGGCCGGCTTGCAGCGTCTGTACCTGAACCAGGACGAACGCCAGGTTTTGTTGTTGCACAGTAATTCGCTGCTCACCACGTATGCCCTGCGCGCCGGTTATCAGGTTGGCCAGGCGCAGCGGCAGGACCTCATTTATCAGCTGCGCCTGGGCGCGCCCGGCGAGCTGCTGCTACGCGAGGAAATCCGCGGGCAGGGCAGCGACATGGCCGTACGTAACCAGCGCATTGGCGTGTTCGGGGTCGACCCGTTTATCCGTTACGACTGCCCGCCCAGCGGCATCAGCTGTGTTGTGTTCAGTCCGCTCGACGGCAGCCCGCTGCTGACCATCGTGCGCGATCACCAGGGCGCAGCTGAGCTGGCCAAGGCGCTGAGTTTTCTGATCCGCAAGGTGCAGCGGGGTTAAGGTGCTTCGCTCACAGGGCGCCGTGAACGGGATCCATCAAAAGTTTCGCGGACAAGTCCGCTCCCACACGTTCACCATGTAGGAGGGGACTTGTCGGCGAGTGCGTTCGCCGGGACGCCATCGTTCAGACCTGCTTGCGCCAAGCGCCGGCCAGCAAGGACTAGGCGTCCCCCTGGTTCCGGCATGGGATTACTGCATGCAATCTAGCAACAGTTAGCCGGTACATAGCCCAAAAAAAACCCCGCCAAACAGGGCGGGGTTGAGGAACGAGCGTGGCGTGCTCGAAAAAGTTACAGCAGCATGGTGCGGATATCTGCCAGCACTTCGCCTAGACGCTTGGTATAGCGTGCGGCAGCAGCGCCGTTGATTACGCGATGGTCGTAGGACAGCGACAGCGGCAGCATCAGCTTGGGCTGGAACACCTTACCGTCCCAGACTGGCTGGATGGTCGCCTTGCTCACGCCAAGAATCGCCACTTCCGGCGCGTTGACGATCGGCGTAAAGCCGGTGCCGCCAATGTGGCCGAGGCTGGAGATGGTGAAGCAGGCACCCTGCATGTCATCGGCCGACAGCTTCTTGGTGCGGGCTTTTTCCGCCAGTACCGCTGCCTCGGCAGCAAGCTGCAGCAGGCTCTTCTGGTCGACGTTCTTGATTACCGGGACCAACAGACCATCCGGGGTGTCCACGGCGAAGCCGATGTTCACGTATTTCTTACGGATGATCGCCTTGCCGCTCGGTGCCAGCGAGCTGTTGAAGTCTGGCAGTTCCTTGAGCAGGAAGGCGCAGGCCTTGAGCAGCAGCGGCAGCACGGTGAGCTTGACCCCGGCTTTCTCGGCCACGCCTTTCTGCGCGACGCGGAAGGCTTCCAGCTCGGTGATGTCGGCTGAGTCGAATTGGGTCACATGCGGCACATTGAGCCAGCTGCGGTGCAGGTTGGCGGCGCCGACCTGCATCAGGCGGGTCATGGCCACTTCTTCGATTTCACCGAACTTGCTGAAATCCACCACCGGGATCGGCGGGATCCCTGCGCCACCGGTGGCGCCGCCAGTTGCGCCAGCAGGCGCCTCCTTGGCCTTTTGCATCATGGCCTTGACATGCACCTGCACGTCTTCCTTGAGGACTCGGCCTTTCGGCCCGCTGCCAGGCACGGCAGACAGCTCAACACCGAAGTCGCGTGCCAGCTGACGAACGGCCGGGCCAGCATGCACCTTATTGCCGCTGGCGACAGCCGGCGCAGCAGCTGCACTGGCGGCGGCTGCCGATAGTTTGGCTATCGCGTTGACCTCGGCGACGACGGCAGGGTCGGCGCCAGCAGGGGTTTTGTGCCCTTCGGTCGTTTGCGCTGCAGCGGGCGCTGCAGGAGCTGCTGCAGCTGCACCCGCGACTTTTAGCGTGAGGATGAAATCGCCAGTACCGACTTCGTCTTCCAGTTTGACGCGGATGCTTTCCACCACGCCGGCAGCCGGCGAGGGGATTTCCATGCTGGCCTTGTCTGACTCCAGGGTGATCAGCGACTGGTCAACTTCGACGCTATCGCCGACCTTGACCAGTACTTCGATAACCCTGGCTTTGCCGTCCGAGCCGATATCCGGCACGTGGATTTCCTCCACGCTGCTGCTGGCCGGTGCGGCTAGCGCAGGTGCTGCGGCCTGTGCCGGAGCTGCAGCCGCTTGGGGCGCTTCAGCGGGTGCCGCGGCGGGGGCTTCTGGTGCTGCTTCGGCAGCGCCTTCGACTTCCAGCTCCAGCAGCTCATCGCCCTCTTTCAGGCTGTCGCCGAGTTTGACCTTCAGGCTCTTGATTACCCCGGCTTTGGGCGCCGGGATTTCCATGCTGGCCTTGTCCGATTCCAGGGTCAGCAGGCTCTGATCGGCCTCGATGCGATCACCAACCTTGACCATCAGTTCGATGACTTCACCCTCACCACCACCGATGTCGGGTACGCGAATCAATTCACTCATCGTTTCGCTCCTTAGCAGTCCAGTGGGTTGATTTTTTTCGGGTTTATACCGAACTTGGCGATGGCTTCAGCCACCACTTTCGGTTCGATATCACCACGGTCGGCGAGAGCCTCAAGGGCGGCCAGAACCACCCAGTTGCGATCCACTTCGAAGAAGTGACGCAGTTTCTTGCGGCTGTCGCTGCGGCCGAAGCCGTCGGTGCCCAGCACCTTGAATTCCTTGCTTGGCACCCACTGGCGAATCTGATCGGCGAACAGCTTCATGTAGTCGGTGCTGGCGATGACCGGGCCTTGGCGGCCAGTCAGGCACTGCTCGACATACGACAGCTTGGGCTTCTGCTCGGGATGCAGGCGGTTGTCGCGCTCTACGGCCAGGCCGTCGCGACGCAGTTCGTTGAAGCTGGTGACGCTCCACACATCGGAACCGACGTTGAACTCTTCGCGGAGGATTTTCGCCGCTTCGCGCACTTCACGCAGGATGGTGCCGGAGCCGAGTAGCTGTACGTGGTGCGCCGCTTCCTTCTTGTCCTCTTCGAGCAGGTACATGCCCTTGATGATGCCTTCCTCGACACCCGCGGGCATGGCTGGCTGCTGATAGGACTCGTTCATCACGGTGATGTAGTAGAAGACGTCCTGTTGCTCTTCGGTCATCTTCTTCATGCCGTCCTGAATGATCACCGCCAGCTCATAGCCGTAGGTTGGATCAAAGGTGCGGCAGTTGGGGATGGTCGAGGCCATGATGTGGCTGTGACCGTCTTCGTGCTGCAGGCCTTCACCGTTCAGGGTGGTGCGTCCGGCGGTGCCGCCGATCAGGAAGCCGCGGGTGCGGCTGTCGCCAGCGGCCCAGGCCAGGTCACCGATGCGCTGGAAGCCGAACATCGAGTAGAAAATGTAGAACGGCAGCATCGGCTGGTTGTGGCAGCTGTAGCTGGTGCCCGCGGCGATGAAAGAACTCATGGCGCCAGCTTCGTTGATACCTTCCTCGAGAATCTGACCCTTCTTGTCCTCGCGGTAGAACATCACCTGGTCTTTATCCACCGGCTCATAGAGCTGGCCGACCGAGGAGTAGATACCGAGCTGACGGAACATGCCTTCCATGCCGAAGGTGCGCGCCTCGTCCGGGATGATCGGCACGATGCGTGAGCCGATGTCCTTGTCCTTGACCAGCTGCGCAAGGATGCGCACGAAGGCCATGGTGGTGGAGATTTCGCGGTCGCCCGAGCCATCGAGGATGGCCTTGAGGGTATTCAGTGGCGGCGTCGGGATGCTGAAGCTCTTGGCCCGGCGCTGCGGCACAAAACCGCCCAGTGCGGCGCGGCGCTCGCTCAGGTAGCGCGCTTCGGCGCTGCCTTCTTCCGGCTTGATGAACGGCAGGCTTTCCAGCTCGTCGTTTTTTACCGGGATGTCGAAGCGGTCGCGGAACTGCCTGAGGCTGTCGACATCGACCTTCTTGGTGTTGTGTGCGGTGTTCTTCGCTTCGCCCGCACCGGTGCCATAGCCCTTGACGGTCTTGGCCAGGATCACGGTCGGCTGGTCTTTGTGGTTGACCGCCTGGTGGTAGGCCGCATACATCTTGTACGGGTCGTGGCCGCCGCGGTTGAGCTTCCAGATCTCGTCATCGGACAGGTCGGCAACCATCGCCTTGAGTTCCGGCGAGTTGAAGAAGTGCTCGCGGACGAACGCGCCGTCCTTGGCCTTGTAGTTCTGGTACTCGCCGTCGATGACTTCGTCCATGCGGCGCTGCAGGATGCCGTCGACGTCTTTGGCCAGCAGCGGGTCCCAGAAACGCCCCCAGACCACTTTGTTGACGTTCCAGCCACCACCACGGAACACGCCTTCGAGTTCCTGGATGATTTTGCCGTTACCACGTACCGGGCCATCAAGACGCTGTAGGTTGCAGTTGATGACGAAGATCAGGTTGTCGAGCTTCTCGCGGCCAGCCAGGGAGATAGCGCCGAGGGATTCCGGCTCGTCGCACTCGCCGTCGCCCAGGAAGCACCAGACTTTCTGCTTGCCGGCCGGGATAAAGCCGCGCGCTTCCAGGTACTTCATGAAGCGTGCCTGGTAGATCGCCTGGATTGGGCCCAGGCCCATGGATACGGTCGGGAACTGCCAGAAGTCCGGCATCAACCAGGGGTGCGGGTAGGACGACAGGCCTTGGCCATCGACTTCCTGGCGGAAGTTGTTCATCTGGTCTTCAGTGATGCGGCCTTCCATGAAGGCGCGGGCGTAAACGCCGGGTGATGCGTGGCCCTGGAAGAACACCAGATCGCCGCCGTGCTCTTCGGTAGGTGCCTGGAAGAAGTAGTTGAAGCCGATGTCATACAGGGTCGCCGAGGAGGCGAAACTGGAAATATGGCCGCCCAGGTCGGAATCTTTCAGGTTGGTGCGCATCACCATCGCCAACGCGTTCCAGCGTACCAGCGAGCGAATGCGGCGTTCCATGAACAGGTCGCCAGGCATGCGTGCTTCGTGGGTTACCGGGATGGTGTTGCGGTACGGCGTGGTGATCGCATAGGGCAACTGGGAACCACTGCGGGTGGCCAGTTCGCCCAGGCGAGTCATCAGGTAATGTGCGCGGTCTTCGCCTTCCTTGTCGAGGACAGACTCAAGGGCGTCCAGCCATTCCTGGGTTTCGACGGGATCGAGGTCTTGCATGGCTTGCTCCAGGGCGGAAAGGCTTCCAGAATCGGAGGCCAGGGGCGTGACCGGCTTTGTGGGCGGGCACGTGAATTCTTGGATGTGCCGGAGATAGGACCGGCTCTGTGTAGTTTTACTACATATCGACGGCAATTTCAGCCCTTTGAATAGATTTTCTCGTAGCAAAACTACACTTTATTTGTCTGTTTGTTGCGCGCGCCGCGTCAAACCTGAGGGTTTGCGGCTTTACGCGTGTCATTTGCAGCCCGCCAAAAAGGATAGACCATGAGCCTGCCCACGTTGGCTTCTTTACCTGCCACTCTTGCTCCCCTGGTGCTGCGCGCCGAGCAGTCCCTCGAGGCAGCTTGCGCCGCATGCTCGGTTGCTGCTGCCGCCGACTTTGCTGCCTGGCCGAGCGCCCGCTGCGAGGCGCTGCGGCGCGTGGCAGCGGCCAGCGACTTCGTTGTCGAGCAAGCCCAACGCGACCCGCAGATGTTCTTGGAGTTGGCCGCCTCTGGCGAGCTGGAACGCTCGCTGCAGGCCGGTGAGCTGCGTGGGCAGCTGGTGGCCGTGCTGCTCGATTGTACGGATGAGGATGAGCTGGGTCGCCGCCTGCGGCGTTTCCGCAATCGTCAGCAGTTGCGCATCATCTGGCGCGATATCAGCCGCCAGGCCGATCTGATCGAGACCTGTCGCGATCTCTCGGAGATGGCTGATATCTGCATCGATCTGGCCTATCAGTGGCTTTACTCGCGGCATTGCGCCCAGTTCGGCACACCTGTTGGGCGGCGCAGTGGCCAGGCGCAGCACATGGTGATTCTCGGCATGGGCAAACTGGGCGCCCATGAGCTCAATCTGTCCTCGGACATCGACCTGATCTTCGGCTACCCGGAGGGCGGGGAGACCGAAGGGGTCAAGCGGCCACTGGATAATCAGGAATTTTTCATTCGCCTTGGTCAGCGGCTGATCAAGGCGCTGGACGCCATTACGGTCGATGGTTTCGTCTTTCGCACCGACATGCGCCTGCGCCCCTATGGCTCCTCGGGTTCGCTGGTATTCAGTTTCAATGCGCTGGAGCAGTACTACCAGGATCAGGGCCGTGACTGGGAGCGCTACGCGATGATCAAGGCGCGGGTGGTCGGTGGCGATCAGGTCGCTGGCGCGCAGTTGCTGGAGATGCTGCGGCCGTTCGTTTATAGGCGTTACCTGGATTTTTCCGCGATCGAAGCGCTGCGCACCATGAAGCAGCTAATCCAGCAGGAAGTGCGGCGCAAGGGTATGGCCGAGAACATTAAGCTTGGCGCAGGTGGTATTCGCGAAGTGGAGTTCATTGCTCAGGCCTTCCAGTTGATCCATGGCGGGCGCGACCTGAGCCTGCAGCAGCGCTCACTGTTCGCGGTGCTTACTACCTTGCGTGATCAGGGTTATCTGCCGTCTGCAGTGACTGACGAGCTGCGCGATGGCTATGCCTTTTTACGCTATGCCGAGCATGCCTTGCAGGCCATCGATGATCGACAGACGCAGACGCTCCCGGACAACGATCAGGATCGCACGCGGGTGGCTTTTATCATGGGCTTCGACAACTGGGCAGCGTTCCATGAGCAACTGATGCACTGGCGTGGCCGGGTTGACTGGCATTTCCGTCAGGTGATCGCCGACCCGGATGAGGATGCCGATACCGCCGATGACGAAGTGGTCGGTGGTGAGTGGTTGCCGCTGTGGAGCGATGTGCAGGACGAGGCAGCCGCCTGTCGGCAGTTGGTCGAGGCCGGGTTCAGCGATGCGCAGTCCGCTTGGCGGCGCCTTGCCGGTTTGCGCAACGGCAACCAGGTGCGGGCCATGCAGCGTCTCGGTCGCGAACGCCTGGATGCTTTTATGCCGCGTCTGTTGGCGCAGGCGGTGGAGCATGAAAATCCTGATCTGGTGCTGGAGCGGGTGTTGCCGCTGATCGAAGCGGTGGCGCGGCGCTCGGCCTATCTGGTGCTGCTGACGGAAAATCCCGGTGCCTTGCAGCGCCTGCTGACGCTCTGCGCCGCCAGCCCGTGGATTGCCGAGCAGATTGCCCGCTTCCCTTTATTGCTCGATGAACTGCTTAACGAGGGGCGACTGTTCAAGCCGCCGCTGGCGCCGGAACTGGCCGCGGAGTTGCGTGAGCGACTGATGCGCATCCCCGAGGATGACCTGGAGCAGCAGATGGAGGCGCTGCGCCATTTCAAACTGGCGCACCGCTTGCGTGTGGCCGCCTCGGAAGTTGCCGGTAGCCTGCCGCTGATGAAGGTCAGTGATTACCTGACCTGGCTGGCCGAGGCGATTCTCGATCAGGTGCTGGCCCTGGCCTGGCGGCATACCGTGAGTAAATACGGAGCGCCGCAGCGTGCCGATGGCAGCCTGTGCGACCCGGATTTCATCATTGTCGGTTACGGCAAGGTGGGTGGCATCGAGCTGGGCCATAGCTCTGACCTGGATATGGTGTTCATCCATGATGGCGACCCTCAGGCCGAAACCAATGGCGCCAAACCCATCGACGGTGCGCAGTTCTTCAATCGGCTGGGTCAGCGCATCATTCACTTGCTGACCACCCAGACCAACTCCGGCCAGCTCTACGAGGTCGACATGCGACTGCGCCCCTCGGGCGTGGCGGGGCTGCTGGTCAGTTCGCTGGGCGCCTTTCAGCGCTATCAGGAAAACGAAGCCTGGACCTGGGAACATCAGGCGCTGGTGCGCGCCCGGGTGCTGGTCGGTTGCCCGCGGGTCGGCAAGGCGTTCGAGGCAGTGCGCGCGGCGGTGCTGGGTCGTGAGCGTGACCTCGACCTGCTGCGCGCCGAGGTCAGTGAGATGCGCGCGAAGATGCGCGATAACCTCGGCACGCGAGCCACGGCGGCCGGTACCGCGGCCAATGCCTTCGAGGCCTCGGCCTGCTTCGACCTCAAGCAGGATGCCGGTGGTATCGTCGATATTGAATTTATGGTGCAATACGCGGCCCTGGCGTGGTCGCGACAATACCCCGCGCTGCTGGAGTTCACCGATAACATCCGCATTCTGGAAGGCCTGGAACACCTTGGTTTGTTGGTTGCCGAAGATGTCGGTCTGCTGCAAGAGGCTTACAAGGCCTACCGTGCAGCGGCCCATCGCCAGGCGCTGCAGAAGCAGCCCGGCGTGGTGCGCGGTGACCAGTTCCAGGAGCAAAGACGCAGCGTGCGACGTATCTGGCAAGAGCTGGGGCTGAATTGAATTGTGTTGGCCGGCAGGCGCGCAGCGCACCGGCGACTGAGTAGCAATCAAATTTGAGGAGCAGGCAACTATGTCGATGTCCGATCGTGATGGCGTGATTTGGTATGACGGCAAACTGGTGCCGTGGCGTGACGCGACCACCCATGTATTGACCCACACCCTGCATTACGGCATGGGCGTTTTCGAGGGCGTGCGCGCCTACGACACTCCGGACGGCGCAGCGATTTTCCGCTTGCAGGCGCACACTGATCGCTTGTTCGATTCGGCTCATATCATGGCCATGAAGATTCCGTTCTGCAAAGACGAAATCAACGAAGCGACCCGCGCTGCAGTGCGTGAGAACAACCTGGAAAGCGCCTATATCCGCCCGATGGTGTTCTACGGATCGGAAGCCATGGGCCTGCGCGCCACTGGCCTGAAGGTGCATGTCATCGTCGCTGCCTGGAACTGGGGCGCCTACATGGGCGATGAAGCGCTGCAGATAGGTATCAAGGTGCGCACCAGCTCCTTCACACGCCATCACGTCAACATCTCGATGACCCGTGCCAAGGCCAACGGCAACTACATCAACTCGATGCTGGCCCTGCAGGAAGCCATCTCCGGCGGCGCCGACGAAGCCATGCTGCTGGATACCGAAGGCTATGTGGCCGAGGGCTCGGGCGAGAATATCTTCCTGGTCAAGAACGGCGTGGTGTACACCCCGGAAGTGACCTCGTGCCTCAACGGCATCACCCGCAACACCATCCTGACCCTGGCCGACGAACTGGGCATCCCGGTGATCGAGAAGCGCATCACCCGCGACGAGGTGTATATCGCTGACGAGGCCTTCTTCACCGGCACCGCCGCCGAAGTCACGCCGATCCGCGAAGTCGATGATCGGCAGATTGGTGCTGGTCGCCGCGGTCCGGTGACCGAAAAGCTGCAAAAAGCCTATTTCGATCTGGTGGCCGGCAAGACCAGCGCCCATGCCGAATGGCGCACGCTGGTGAAGTAACCCGTAGGCTGGGCTTTGCGCTGCAAAGCCCAGCATGACGCAGACTCACGCGGTGTCCGTTGGGCTTCGTCGCTACGCTCCTCAACCCAACCTACGCTGTTGAGCTTATGAATATCCTGATTATTGGCCCCAGCTGGGTGGGTGACATGGTGATGGCGCAGACGCTGTTCCAGTGTCTCAAGCAGCGTCATCCCGACTGCGAGATCGATGTGCTGGCCCCGGACTGGAGCCGGCCGATCCTTGAGCGCATGCCCGAGGTGCGTCAGGCCCTGAGTTTTCCGCTCGGCCACGGCGTGCTGCAACTGGCGACCCGGCGCAAGATCGGCAAATCCCTGGCCGGTCAATATGACCAGGCGATCCTGCTGCCTAACTCGCTGAAATCGGCCCTGGTGCCGTTCTTTGCCGGCATTCCCAAGCGCACTGGCTGGAAGGGCGAGATGCGCTACGGCCTGCTCAACGATGTGCGGATTCTCGATAAAGACCGTTATCCGCTGATGATCGAGCGCTTCATGGCGCTGGCCTTTGAGCCTGGCATTGATTTGCCGAAACCGTATCCACGCCCGAGTCTGCGCATAGAGGAAGCCAGCCGCGATGCGGCACTGACCAAGTTCGGTCTGAGTCTGGATCGACCGGTGCTGGCGCTGTGTCCGGGGGCCGAGTTCGGTGAAGCCAAACGCTGGCCGAGCGAGCATTACGCCAAGGTCGCCGAACTGAAAGTCCGCGCCGGCTGGCAGGTCTGGCTGTTCGGCTCGAAGAATGATCACCCGGTGGGTGAAGACATCCGCGCCCGCCTGATTCCGGGCCTGCGCGAGGAAGCAGTCAACCTGGCCGGCGAAACCAGCCTTGCCGAGGCCATCGACCTGCTGTCCTGTGCCGGTGCCGTGGTGTCCAACGACTCTGGCCTGATGCATGTGGCGGCAGCGCTGAATCGCCCGCTGGTAGCGGTCTACGGTTCGACTTCGCCGGGCTTTACCCCGCCGCTGGCCGAGCAGGTGGAAATCGTCCGCCTGGGCCTGGAATGCAGCCCGTGCTTCGAGCGCACCTGCCGTTTCGGTCACTACAACTGCCTGGGTCAGCTCAAGCCGCGCCCGGTGATCGAGGCGCTGGATCGCCTGGTCAGTGACCCGGTCGAGGTTGAATAGTTTGCGGGTTCTGTTGATCAAAACCTCTTCGCTGGGCGACGTGGTGCATACCCTGGCAGCATTGACTGATGCCGCGCGGGCGATCCCCGGTATCCAGTTCGACTGGGTGGTGGAGGAGGGCTTCGCCGAGATTCCCGCCTGGCACCCGGCCGTCGCGCAGGTGATCCCCGTAGCTATTCGCCGCTGGCGCAAGCACCTCTGGCAGACGTTCAAGAGTGGCGAGTGGAAGCGTTTCAAGCAGCGCCTCGGCGAAACCCGATACGACCTGGTGATTGATGCCCAGGGCTTGCTGAAAAGTGCCTGGCTGACCCGCTTTGTGGCGGCGCCAGTTGCAGGCCTGGACGGTGATTCGGCGCGCGAGCCGATCGCCAGTCGTTTCTATGACCGGCGTTATGCCGTGCCGCGCGAGCAACACGCCCTTGAGCGTACCCGCCAGTTGTTCGCCCAGGCGCTGGGCTATGCGTTGCCGGAGGGTATTGGCGACTATGGGCTCAATCGCGCGCGCATGGCCGGTGCGGTGGAGCAGCCTTATCTGTTGTTCCTGCACGGCACCACCTGGCCGAGCAAGCATTGGCCTGAGGCCTGCTGGCGCGAGCTGGCCGAGCGCATGAGCGAACTCGGCTGGGCGTTGCGCCTGCCCTGGGGTAATGAGGTCGAGAAGGCGCGCGCCGAGCGCATCGTCGCTGGACTGGACAATGCCGCGTTGCTGCCCAGATTGAATCTGGCCGGTGTGGCCAAGGTGATCGCGGGTGCCCGCGCCTGCGTGGCGGTTGATACCGGTCTCGGGCATCTGGCCGCGGCCCTGGATGTGCCAACCATCTCGCTTTATGGGCCGACACTGCCTGGGCGAGTGGGTGCCTATGGTCGCTCCCAGGTACACCTGTGCGCTACCGGACCGGGTGCCGGAGCGGGCGACCGCCACCAGTCCTGTTTCGAGACGCTGTTGCCGCAGCAGGTGGTCAGCGAGCTGCAGGCGCTGCTGGCCGAGAAGGCCGTCTGATGCGGCGTTCGAGCATTTTTCCCGGTTTGCATCCGGGCTACGCGATTGAAGGGCACGCTTGATGCAATTGGCTTTTATCCTCTACAAATATTTCCCCTACGGCGGTTTGCAGCGCGACTTCCTGCGAATCGCGCTGGAGTGCCAGGCGCGCGGCCATGCGATTCGCGTGTATACGCCGATCTGGGAAGGCGAAGTGCCTGCGGGCTTCGAGGTGGTGGTGGTGCCGGTCAAGGCGCTGTTCAACCACAAGCGCAACGAGAAGCTCACGGCCTGGGTCGAGGCTGACCTGGCCAGGCGCCCGGTCGACCGGGTGATAGGCTTCAACAAGATGCCGGGACTGGATGTGTATTACGCCGCCGACGGTTGCTTCGAGGACAAGGCGCAGACCCTGCGCGGCCCGATTTATCGCAAGTGGGGGCGTTACAGGCATTTCGCTGAATACGAGCGCGCGGTGTTCGCCCCCGAATCGAAGACCGAGATCCTGATGATCTCCGAGGTGCAGCAGCCGTTGTTCATCAAGCACTACCACACCCCGCTGCAGCGCTTTCACCTGCTGCCGCCGGGTATCGCCCAGGACCGCCGCGCGCCGGCCAATGCCGCGCAAATACGCGCCGAGTTCCGCGCCGAGTTCAAGCTGGCTGACGATGATCTGTTGCTGGTGCAGATTGGTTCCGGGTTCAAGACCAAGGGCCTGGATCGCAGCCTGAAAGCCGTCGCTGCCCTGCCGCGCGAGTTGCGCAAGCGCACCCGACTGATCGTCATCGGCCAGGACGACCCCAAGTCTTTCCTGCTGCAGATCAAGACCCTGGGCATTTCTGAACAGGTGCAGATCCTCAAGGGGCGTAGCGATATTCCGCGCTTTCTGCTCGGCGCCGACCTGCTGATCCATCCGGCCTACAACGAAAACACCGGCACCGTGCTGCTCGAAGCGCTGGTCGCCGGCTTGCCGGTGCTGGTCACCGATGTCTGTGGTTACGCTCATTACATCCGCGATGCCGATGCCGGGCGGGTGTTGCCGAGCCCCTTCGAACAGCAACGCCTCAACCACACCCTGGCCGACATGCTGGCCGACGATCAGCGCCGCGCCTTCTGGGGTCGCAACGGCCTGGCCTATGCCGACTGTGCCGACCTCTATTCCATGCCGCAGAAGGCGGCCGATGTGATCCTGGCGGAGCGCCCATGAACTTCTTGTGTAGGGTGCGCTGTGCGCACCACCAGGCTGGCATCGCCGCTTCACTGGTGCGCACGGCCTGGGTGGCCCCGCGACACCCTGCGGATGTAGGCACCCGCCAGCAAGGGTGGCATGCATGCGCCTGATCCTTGCCGAACCCTTTAAAAGTCTGTGGGCCGACCAAGACCCCTTTGTTGCGGTCGAGGCCTTGCAAGGTCAGGTCTATCGCGAGCTGGAGGGGCGGCGCACGCTGCGCACCGAAGTGGCCGGGCGCGGCTATTTCGTCAAGATTCACCGTGGCATCGGCTGGCGTGAGATTGCCAAGAACCTGCTAACCGCCAAATTGCCGGTGCTCGGTGCAGGTCAGGAGTGGCGGGCAATCCAGCGCCTGCAGGAAGTCGGCGTGGCGACCATGACCGCCGTGGCCTATGGCGAGCGCGGCAGCAATCCGGCGGCGCAGCATTCCTTTATCATCACCGAGGAGCTGGCGCCCACGGTCAGCCTGGAAGACTTCAGCCTCGACTGGTTGCAGAACCCGCCAGCGCCCGCGCTCAAGCGCGCGTTGATCGCCGAAGTGGCGAAGATGACCGGTAACATGCACCGCGCCGGGGTCAATCACCGCGACTGCTATATCTGCCACTTTCTGTTGCACACCGACAAACCGGTCAGCGCGAGCGATTTTCGCTTGTCGCTGATCGACCTGCACCGCGCGCAGATCCACACCCGCTTGCCGCTGCGCTGGCGCAACAAGGATTTGGCCGGGCTGTACTTCTCGGCTTTGAATATCGGCCTGACACAGCGCGACAAGCTGCGTTTTCTCAACGGTTATTTTGCCGCCATGCATGAGTCACAAAGCCTGCGCGCCCCGTCGCTGCGGCAGATCCTGCACGACGAGGCGCCACTGCTCGCTTGGTTGCAGCGCAAGGCGGACAAGCTGCTCGCCCGTTATGCACGCAAATATGCCCCAGGTGCCAGCAATGAGTGAGTGGCGACTGAGCGAAGAGGTATCGCCGCAGGTTGCGATTTCCTTTGTCGACCTGGATGCGGTGTTCGCCTTGCAGGGTGAACCTATAACGCGCGATCCGCTGTCCGAGGTGATTCGTGTCGAGTGCGAAGGCGTGCGCTACTACGTCAAACGCTATCACGGCGCCGGCAAGGGGTTGCGCCGCTTTATCGGGCGCCCACGGGTCAAGGCCGAGTGGCAGAATCTCAAGTATTTTGCCAAGTGGGGCATCGCTACCGCGCCCATCGTCGCCTATGGGTTGGAGCGCAAGGCTGGCGCCTTCATCCGCGGCGCGCTGATCACTCGTGAGCTGATCGGCACCGAGGACATGGCGCAGTTGGCACAACGCGATGCGGCCTGCCTGCACGACCGCACCTGGGTGGCGCAGGTCAGCCAGCAACTGGCCGCGGCGACCCGCACCCTGCATGAGCACCACTTCACTCATAACGACTTGAAGTGGCGCAACGTGCTGGTCAATGCTCAGGGCGAGCTATTTATCATCGACTGCCCGACAGGCGCCTTCTGGTGGGGACCGTTGCTGCGCTATCGCATCGCCAAGGATCTTGCCTGCCTGGACAAGGTGGCCAAGTACACGCTGTCGCGCACTCAGCGCCTGCGTTTCTATTTGCAGTACTGCGGTCGGCAGCACCTGAATGCGGTGGACAAGCGCCGCGTACGGCAGATCGTTGGCTATTTCGAGGGCCGTGAATGAACGATTTTATTGCCGAACAGGATCGTGCGCTGCTCGAGCGCCACGGCCTGGCCAACTATGATGCGCTCTGGGCGAGGACGTGCTTGCAAGATCGCGGCAGCCGCCCATACAGCAAGGATATGTACCGTTGACTCTCGCTGAGCTGCGGTGGGCCGGGCGTAGCCCGCAGTTACCAATTTCTATCGAGCTGGAGGATGCCGCCGGTCCCGCTTCCCTGACGCTGGAAAAACTACTGCGCGTGCTGCCCGGGCAGCGCTATGTAGGCGTGGCCGAGTGGCGTGGGCGCAAGGTGCTGGCCAAGTTGTTGGTGGGCGGCAAGGCCGCGCGCGCCTTCCAGCGTGAACTGCACGGCGCACGCCTGCTCGCCGGGCAGGGCTTGCCTACGCCACGGCTGCTGGCCGATGGCCTGCGCGAAGGCGAAGGTGGCTGGCTGTTGTTCGAGTACTTCGATAACGCACAAGGTCTGGGGGATGTCTGGCGTGTGATTGAGCATCAGGCGCTGCTTTCCGATGATCAGCAAGCCTTGCTCGGCGAAGCGCTAGGGTTGGTTGCGCGGATGCACAGCCAGGGGCTCTGGCAGGCTGACCTGCACCTGGACAACTTGCTGCGCCATGACAGCCAGTTGCACGTGATTGATGGCGGCGGCGTCTGCTGTGAAACGCCCGGCGAGCCGTTGTCGCGTACTAAAGTGCTGGAAAATCTAGGGGTCTTCTTCGGCCAACTGCCGGCCAGCCTGGATGCTTTTATCGAAGAACTGTTGGTGCATTACCTGTTGGTCAACGGCGCGCATGCCTTGCCGCTGGAGGCGCTACTCAAGGAGATTGGCAAGGTTCGCCGCTGGCGCCTGCGCGACTACCTGCGCAAGATCGGCCGTGACTGCAGTCTGTTCAGCGCGCGCCGCGGTGCATCGGTTCTGCGGGTGGTGCGGCGCGAGGATGAGAGTCGCTTGGCGCCATTGCTGGCCGATCTAGATACAGCTATCTCCGCTGGACAACCGCTCAAGCTCGGCGGTACCTCCACCGTGGCGCTAGTCGAGCAGGCCGGCCGCCCGCTGGTGGTCAAACGCTACAACATCAAGGGTTTCGCCCATTGGCTCAAACGCTTCTGGCGGCCGACTCGCGCCTGGCACAGTTGGGCGGAGGGCAATCGCCTGGATTTTCTCGGTATTGCCACGCCCAGACCCCTTGCCCTGCTGGAGCTGCGCACCCTGTGGCTGCGGCGGCGTGCCTATCTGATTACCGAATACGCCACCGGTGAGGATATAATCGCGCGATTCAGACCCTGCCTGGACGCGCCAGGGGAGAGCAGTTCGCCGTCTGAGGCTGATCTCCAGGCGCTGGATCAGCTGTTCGCAGCCTTGTTGCGCGAGCGCATCAGCCATGGCGATCTCAAGGGCAGTAACCTTCTTTGGGATGAGGGGCTGCAGGACGGTCGTTGGGTTCTGATCGATCTGGATTCCATGCAGCAACACCACAGTACGCGTCGTTTTGCCAAGGCTTATGCCCGCGATCGCGCTCGATTTTTACGCAACTGGCCAGCCGACTCAGGGCTGTTCAAACTGCTCGATGAACGTTTACCGCAGGTGCCTGGCACCTGCCCTGAATAGAGGTTTTCACCTGTGGCACTGACGATTCTTGGCCTGTCCGGCGCTCTCAGTCACGATCCTTCCGCGGCTCTGTACATCGACGGCAAGTTGATCGCGGCTGCCGAAGAAGAGCGCTTCGTGCGCGACAAACACGCGAAGAACCGCATGCCCTACGAGTCGGCCAAGTTCTGCCTGGAACAGGCCGGGATCAAGCCGAGCGACGTCGACGTGGTGGCGATTCCCTTCGCCCCGATCAGTTTGTTCGGTGAGGCGCGTTGGAAGTACGCCAAGCGCTATTGGTATGCCCCGGATCGGGCGCTCGACGCGATCCTGATGGGCAACCGTCGCTACAAGCGCTACCGCAACAAGATTGTCTGGTGTTTGGAGCAGCTCGGCTTCGACCCTAAGAAGATCAAGATCGAGCCGGTCGAGCACCACCTGGCCCACGCCTCCAGCGCCTACCACTGCTCCGGGTTCAAGGAGAAGACCGCGATCCTCGGCATCGACGGCAAGGGCGAATACGCCACCACCTTCTTCGGCTACGGCGAGAACGGCAAGATCCACAAGATCAAGGAATTCTTCGATCCGGATTCGTTGGGCGGCCTGTATGGTGCGATCACCGAATTCCTCGGCTTCGAGATGCTCGACGGCGAATTCAAGGTCATGGGCATGGCGCCCTATGGCGACGCCAGCAAGTACGATTTCTCGCGTCTGGCCAAGTTCGAGAACGGCGAGCTGATCATCAACACCGAGTACGCCAACGTCATCGGTCTGCGCCGCTATAAAGAGAAGGGCAAGGGCTTCTACTTCTCGCCCAAGCTGATCGAGTGGCTGGGGCCCAAGCGTGTCGGCGATATCGCCGATGACCCCTACATCCACTATGCCGCCAGCATGCAGGCGCTGTTCGAGAAGCTGGCGCTGCAGATGATGGAGCACTACCTGGGCGACATCATTCGCGAAACCGGCAAGATCGCCTTCGCTGGCGGCTGCGCGCTGAACGTCAAACTCAACCAGAAAATCATCGCCCGCGATGACGTCAAGGAACTGTTCGTCCAGCCAGCTTCCGGCGATGCGGGTACTGCGGTGGGCGCCGCCGCCTATGTGTCGCATGCCCGCGGCGTGCCGGTGGAGAAGATGGAGCACGTCTACCTGGGCCCGTCCTTCTCCAACGAAGACGTGATCGCGGCCTGCGCAAAGCACCCGAGCAAGCCGGTATACAAGCGGATCGACAACATGCCGCAGCGCATCGCCGAGATCATGGTCGCGGGCAACCCGGTGGCCTGGTTCCAGGGCCGCATGGAGTTCGGCCCGCGTGCACTCGGCGGTCGCTCGATCGTCGGTTGCCCAAGCATCCCCGGGGTGGCTAACCGGATCAATGAGCAGATCAAGTTCCGCGAGCGCTGGAGGCCCTTCTGCCCGTCGATGCTCGACACCGTGGGTACGCAGATGCTCAAGGTTGATCATCCGTCGCCGTTCATGACCTTCACCTTCGAAGTCAATGAAGAGTGGAAGACCCGCGTCAGCGAAGTGGTCCACGAAGACGGCACCTCGCGCGCCCAGGTGCTCAAGCGCGAATACAACCCACGCTACTACGACATGATGCTGGAGCTGGAAAAACTCACCGGCAACGGCGTGTCGCTCAACACCTCACTGAACCGCCGCGGCGAACCGATGATCTGCTCGCCCACCGATGCGCTGAACATGTTCTTTGGGTCAGACCTGCAGTACCTGATCATGGAAGATATTCTGGTGGTCAAGGATGGTATGGATTGGCATGAGCAAGCCTGAGTCGCGCGTCCTGCAGCTCTGTCACGGTTATGACGGGCCTTTCCTTGACTGTGCCCGGCAGTATGCTGTGCTGTTCGCCGGCACTGAATACAAGGTGACGACGGTCTACCTGACCGGCGCACCCAGTGCAGAGGTGGAGGCTGGCTCGGCATCCGACGAAGTGATCTTTCTCGACTACTCGAGCCGCGAGGTTCGCGGTCTCAAGCTGAAAGCGATTCGCGATATCAGGCGAATCCTCGCGGGCCGCGATTTCAAATTCTGCATCGCCCACCGTTTCAAACCGATCTATATCAGTTTGCTCGCCTGCAAACTGCCGGTGATCGGCGTGCACCATGCCTTCGGTGTATACAGCCGCTTCTCGCGTCGCCTGTTTATTAACCGCTTCAGGCAGCGCCTGTTGCTGCTCGGTGTATCCAATGCCGTGCGCGACGAGATGCGCAGCCACCTGGCTGGCTGGCCCCCTGAGCGTATCGAAACCCTGTACAACCGCATCGATGTGGAGGCGGTACAGGCCGAACAGGTTTCACGGGAGTTGGCGCGCGAGCATCTAGGGTTGCCGCAGGACGCCTGGGTGGTTGGTAATGTCGGCCGACTGCACCCGGACAAGGACCAGGCCACGCTAATCCGTGGTTTTGCACTCGCTTTACCAAATTTACCAGCGGGTAGTTTGCTGGCGATTATGGGAAGTGGTCGTCTTGAAGATTCGCTCAAAGCGCTGGCCAGTGAGTTGGGCGTCGCCGAATCCGTGCGCTTCCTTGGTCAAGTAGCGAACGGGCGCCGATATTTCAAGGCGTTCGACGTTTTTGCCCTGACCTCCGACCACGAGCCATTTGGCATGGTGCTGCTTGAGGCCATGGCTGCAGGCGTGCCGGTGATATGCAGTGATTGCGGCGGGGGGCGGGAAGTCTTGGAGGGCGTCGGGTTGTTGTTTTCGCTAGGCGATGCTATGGCTCTTGCTGGCTGCCTGCTGCAATGTGAACCAGCAGCTGTCGATGTATGGACTACGCCATCCATTGAGCGGCTTTCCGGGGTTTTTTCCGACGTGGCAGTGCGAACAAGCTTTTGGCAGTTGCCGTTGGTTCGGCGATTGATTTCTCCGCCATCAATCTACTGAGCGGAGTTGCGTGTGATTGGTTTTTTGAAAGCTCGTTACTGCAAACGTTGGCTGAGGGGGTATGGCATCAAGTTGGTTTCTGGCCCTTTTGCACTGGGCAAGGGAGCAACTCTGATCATGGAGGAAGGCGTCTCCATAAGCATAGCGAAAATGGAGTTTCGCTTGCTTATGGTTGGCGCCATGACTTACATGCGTAGTTCGGTAGAACTGCTTAATGTCGGGAAAATCGGTCGTTTCTGTTCAATCGGCAATGGCGTTGTGATTGGTCAGGATAAAGCTGCCCATCCATTGGGTTGGGTCAGTTCGCACCCTTTTCAGCATGATGCCCCTCAGCTTGTCTACGAGGGACAATTGTCAGCCGTAGAAATCGGACATGATGTGTGGATTGGCCGTGACTCTATGATCATGGAAGGGGTCACTATAGGCATCGGTGCAGTCATCGCCAGCCGAGCCCTGGTTACTCGGGATGTTCCTGCGTACGCCATAGTCGCAGGCGTTCCGGCACGCATTATCCGCTACCGTCATTCCTCCGAGATTATTGCCGATTTGCTGGCCAGTGAGTGGTGGGAAGGCTCCGTGGAGGATTTACTGCGGCGCCCATTGAATAAGCCAGAAGCGTTCATTCAGCAATGCCGGGGTGAGCCTGTCACCAAAGTTGCGTATAGAAGGGTGTCAGTGAGCCGTTCAGGTTGGAGTGAACTGGCTGCGGAGCATCTAAGGAGTCCCGCTAAGCAATGAATATTCTATTTCTAGTACAGCTTGAACAGCGCGTTATTCTCGATCGCCTCTACCACGCCGTAGCGGCACATTGCAACTGTGATCTGCGTTGGTTGAGCCGAGAAGAGCAAGCCGACTTGCGTCGCTATTTTCGTGAGCAGGTGGATGTCACGCGCTATGACCGGATCGTCTTCTTTCTGCGTTTCAAACAGGAAATCAGACAAGTCGGTTTCATTCGCTCGATTCCCAATCTGGTAATCCTCGAGCACGATGCCTACCAGAACTACATCCCATGTAAGTACACCGGCAAATTTAGCAAGCACTATCGACGTTTGCCCGGAGTGAGGGTGATCACATCGGGAGCACAGGTTGCCCATCGGTTGGGCGAAGAAGGAGTAGACGCCTGCTTCGTGCCTAAGGGGTATGACCAGGCATTACTACATGATCTCGTGTTGCCTCGTGACATCGACCTGGCGTTCGTCGGTAGCACCAAAAGTACCACCTACAGCGGCCGCAAGGCGTTGTTGGATGAGCTGCAGCGCCTAGAAAAGGTGACTGTCACCCGCACCAAGTCGGGAGAGGAATACCTCAATATTCTTAATCGCATCCGCTTTTTCGTCAGTGCTGATGTGGGTATGGGGGAATACATGATCAAGAACTTCGAGGCCATGGCCTGCGGTTGTGTCTTGCTCGCATATAACCAGGGCGGCGGAGAAGAGCACGCACTGGGGTTCGTGGATATGCAAAATCTGGTGTTGTACCAGAGCGTGGCGGAACTGTGTGGCAAGCTGCGCCTTCTGCGTGATGATCCGCAGCTTGCTGAGCGTATCGCCCGGGCTGGGCAGCAAATGGTCGTGCAGCGCTACAGTTTTGCAGCACTAGGTGAAGCCATCGTCGAGGCAATGCGTAGCCCCATGCGTGAGCATCCGCCGCTGTCCATGCGGGAGCGTCTGAGGGCACGATGGAGTTGGCTGTCATGAGAAGCCGCATCCGATTCATCATTCCCTATTTTGGTCGCTGGCCGTTCTGGATGCCATTTTTTGTCGAAAGTTGTCGCTATAACCCAGATATAGAGTGGTTGTTCTTCACCGACTGCGGTGAGCTTGAGTCGATGCCGGCCAACATCACGCTGGAGCCAATGTCCTTTGCTCAATACTGTGCCATGGTGGGTGAGCACCTGGGCATATTCTTCAGGCCGAAGAGTCCCTACAAGCTCTGCGATATCAAGCCCGCGCTCGGCTATATCCATGCAGATCGCCTGCAGGATGTGGAGTTCTGGGGCTTCAGCGACATTGATCTGATCTACGGAAACCTGCGGCATTATTTCACGGAAGCGCGACTGGCCCGTTTTGACCTCTTGTCGACTCATGAGCGTAGGGTCTCTGGCCACTTGTGCCTGATTCGTAACAACGAGAACATGCGTAGTGCTTTCATGCGGGTGTCAGGTTGGAGGGACAGTTTCGAGAATACTGAACATGAAGCCTTTGACGAAGGTGATTTCAGCCGCTTGTTTATTCGTTGGAAAAATTGGCCGCAGCCGCTTCAGCAGCTCGTCGGTCGGTTAAATCCTTTGCGTCGCAACAGTGAATTCGTCGAGGCGTTCAGCACCCCGAACGGGCGAATTCTGTGGCTGGATGGCACTAAGGACTTCCCTGATCGCTGGATCTGGAATACAGGATTCTTGCGCAACGATCGGAATGCTGATCGTGAGTTTCCCTATTTTCACTTCATCGCTTGGAAGGGGACTGAGTGGCAAAACTGCGCCGCCAGCGAACTGGTTCCCTCGAATGAATTGGTTAGCCAACCAGCCTGGAGCGTAACTGCTCAGGGATTTAGAGAGGTTTGAACAGTGCATTTTGCCAATGACAGCAATATCACGCTGGTGTTGACCAGTTGCGGGCGCCTGGACCTGTTGCAGAAAACGCTAGAAAGTTTCGATCGCTACAACACGGCCCCCATTCGGGAAGTGCTGATTACCGAGGACTCCGGTAACGAAGGCGTTCATCAGGCGATTCCGCACAGTTGGCGACCGTTTACCCGGGTTTTTATCAATCGTCCCCAGTTGGGTCAGATTGCGTCTATCGACATGGCTTATGCCGAGGTGAGGACATCCCTAATCTTCCACTGTGAGGATGACTGGGAGTTCTATCGGCCGGGCTTTATCGAGGACTCTTTGGCAATTCTCGAGGCCGTACCCACTGTGCTGCAGGTTTGGTTGCGCAGCTACGCGCACGACATCAGGATTCACAGCCCCTACCATCATCTCGGGCCGCGGCGGATGATCGCTGGTGTGGCCTGCTACCCGCTGCTCTCCGACAAACCGGATTGGCAAGGTTTTTCCTTTAATCCAGGACTCCGTCGTTTGGCGGATTATCAACGCCTTGCGCCCTACGCCGAGAAAGGGGGGGAGAAGAGGCTGTCAATCGATTATGCCGAGCTAGGTTTGACTGCGATGGTATTGGAAGGTGATGCGGTTTTGCATACCGGCTTCGAGGCTCATGTAGTGGTACCGAAGGAGCGCTCGCGCAAGAAGTCTCGACGCAGGATCGATCGCTGGAAAATGGTGTTGTGTGCGGTGCTGGGACTGGCGTGCGGGTTTGCTCTAGGGGCGTTGCCGTGGTGATGCATCATATGCCCGGGAGGCCAAGCAGTGACCATCGTTAACGTTTTGTGGGGTAGCGGTTATGCTTTTGCCTCGGTGCATAAGGTTCACCAGTTGATATTGTCCCATGCCGATGAGCGGGTGCCTCGGGAGACCTGGTTGCTCCAAGGTAACGCTGGGCTCGGTCTCGATGCTCCGAGGGGAGGGCGTTTCTGGCAGCTGTCAAAGCGTTTGTTGAAGGGGCGACATATATGGCGTTGGCTGCAGTTACCCTGGCACTGGGCCATGCGTCGAGCCCTGCAAGACTGCGGCGCGAGGCTGGTTCTGATTGACGGCATGGGCGCAGCGCGTATTTTGTTGCCAGTCATATCGCGCATGCCGGGTATACATGGCGTTGTGATATTTCATGGTCATGCCTCTCTGCGCAGAAGCGATCTCACGCTGCTGAATGAGTTTCCCACCGCTCGCTTGCGTGTTGTTGCGGTTTCCGAGGTGTTGACCGCTGCGCTCAGTCATGAGCTCGCTATTCCAGTCACCGCCTTGCGCAGCGCAATGGAGCCTGCGAGGTTTAGACAAAATCTGCTCGAGCGTCAGGCTGCACGGAGAAAGCTTAGCTTGGATGACGATTGCCTGGTCATGGGCGCGGTTGGGCGGTTGGTGCCGGATAAGGGATTCGAAACATTGATCGAGGCTTTCGCCGCGGTGGCGCAAGAGCAGCGGGTATTGCAGTTAATGATCCTCGGAGAGGGCGAATCGCGCACGATCCTCGAGCAGCGCATTGTAGAGTTGGGGCTTGAGGATAGGGTAAGCATGCCTGGCCATAGAGATGATGTGGCGAGCCTCTACCAGGCATTTGACTGGGTTCTCATCCCATCGTCTGCCGAGGGGCTTGGCTTGGTTTTGCAGGAGGCGGTAATGGCCAGTGTTCCGGTAATAGTCAGTGACCTCCCGGTATTTCATGAGCAGTTGGGCGAGTCGGGACTTTATGCCAAGGCAGGTGACACCTTGGCCTGGGTCGGTGGCCTCGAACGATGCCTAGAGCTTGATGGCGCTAAGGTGGCAGAGCGCCAGGCACATGCGTTGAATGCGGAGAAAGCTTGGCGGCGCTTTAGTAACACCTGCGAGCAGTTGTTAACTATCGAGTAGGGCTTTTTTCAGGCTGCTCATGGGGAAGCTATCGGTCAGCCCCTCTCGCTCAAGGTAGCGATTGAAATGGTCAAGATTACGACGCCGCATCCACTTTGATAGTGGACGTCGAAAGAAACGCATGTCGGAAATATCTATCAGGCCAAGTTCATTCTCGGGCGTTAAGACGATGTTACCCAGATGCAGGGAGCGAAAGTAAACCCCCGATTCGTGCAGTCGGTGGATCAGTCCAGTCAGATGTGGCAGCAGATGTTGCCAATTGAAGTCGGGCGACTTGGAAAGTTGACCGAGAGTTTCTCCGGGCAGGGCTTGATAATGAACCGCGGTCAGCCCGGGTTGTTCGAGCTGGTAATGTGCAATTGGGCTGAGCGTGGGAATGCCCAGTTGCTGCAAGCGCAGCGCATTCTTGCAAAAGCTTTTTGAATAAGGGCACCAGAGGGTGGACGAGAGTAGCCGCTTGCGTCGGAATATCTTGAGGAAGTCACCATCACGCAGGCGATAGACTTTTGGCCCATGACTGTCCTCCTCAAGCAGTTGGGCGCCTTCGATGAGGGTGCTGAGAGTAGCTTGTGGCAGTTGGTAAGATTGCATCGCGACGTGACTCTTGGCTGTGGTGGTGACGGTGAAAGAGACGTCATGATGCCGAAAAGCTCAGCGTTTAACCATGAGCGGGTATGCGCAGCCTATTTGTAACTATGATGTGTTTTTCCGTGCGCCTCAGCTGCTACAGCAACACAATAAATCGAAGTGAAAATGCTAGGGGATGTGATGTACGCGAATCGTTGGGTGCAATTCTGGTTGATGGGGGGGCTGCTGTGGTTTCTTCTAGGCATTGCCTGGATGCCGAGTAATAAGCTTTATCAACAGGGCTTGGTGGCCGTGCTATGGTTGCCGACGCTGGCTTTTCTCTGGTCCGGACGAGAGCATCTGTTAGTGTTTTGGCGAACACGCCGTATCGAATGCATGGCTTTCATGGCTTTGTTACTTTGGGCCGCATGTAGTCTCTGGTGGGCGGTGGTTGAGGAACCGGTGCGCGAGCTAAAACGCTTGCTTTACGTCAGTTTTTTCATGGTTTCGTTCGTTCTTTTGCGTGAGAGTGATACGCGCCTGTCGTTGCTGCTTCAGGTATCGGGGCTCGGGCTCGGGTTGGCGGCGTTGGTCAGCATGTTGAACTTCTACGTGTGGCAAGGACACGCGTGGACTGCGCGCCTGCAGGGAATTGGTGAGCTTGATCACCCCATTCTTGGGGGGTATGTGATGGGCGCTGCGGTTGTTTGGTTGCTGTGTCTAATGCCCAAAACACTGTGGGCCCGTTTGGCTAGCCTGTCGGCGGTGGGCTGCTTGCTGGCATTCGTTGTGCTCACCCAGAGCCGGGGCGCCTGTGCCGCATTGTTGGTCTCAGTCCTGCTGCTGCCATTGTTGATGAGGGGCAAGCTGGTCTGGGTGCTGGCCCTGGGCGTCCTGGCATTAGCTATGCTCGGTTTCTGGATGTTTGAACCTCTAATCATGTCGCGAGGTGTCTCGTATCGCCCTGAGATATTCATCAATAGTCTGAGGCTTATTGAGGCTAATCCCTGGGGGGTTGGGTTGGGAGTTGAGTATCGGGTACCTATCTTGGGAACGAGCCGCAGCTTCGATCATACCCATAACCTGCCGCTACATATTGCTGTTGAATTGGGCCTTCCCGCCTTGCTTCTTGGGGCCATCCTCTGGTTGGGTGCGGCGAGAGTTGCTTGGCTGTCACGCCGAACCGATCTTGGTTGTTCGGTGTTGATACTGCTGGTTTTTTCCAGTGTGGCGATGCAGTTTGATGCGGCCAGCCTCTGGGGCACGCCGAGGGCCGAGTGGTTTATTACCTGGCTGCCGCTTGCATTGGCGACAGTCCTGCCCTCGCATGTAGGTCCTGGAGAGGGCTGTGCTAAACTGCCTGGCCAGTTTCCAGACCGATGAGCAATCAATGAGTGCCAGCCCGCATGATGTGGTTCAGCAGTCGAGCCTAAAAATATATCTCCGCCTTCTCGGCTACGTAACGCCTTACATCGGCTACTTCGCGATCAGCATCATCGGCTATGTGATCTTCGCCTCTACTCAGCCGATGCTGGCCGGCATCCTCAAGTATTTCGTCGATGGCCTGTCCAACCCCGAAGTCGTGCTCTTTCCGACGGTGCCCTACCTGCGTGATCTGCAACTGTTACAGGCGGTGCCGCTGCTGATTGTGCTGATCGCTGCCTGGCAGGGAATTGGGGCCTATCTGGGCAACTACTTTTTGGCTAAGGTTTCCTTGGGGCTGGTGCACGATTTGCGCGTTTCGTTGTTCAACAGTCTGCTGGCGCTGCCCAACCGCTATTTCGATAGTCACAACTCCGGGCATCTGATCTCGCGTATCACCTTCAATGTGACCATGGTCACAAGTGCCGCGACCGACGCGATCAAAGTGGTGATTCGCGAAGGCTTGACGGTAGTGTTCCTGTTTGCCTATCTGCTCTGGATGAATTGGCAACTGACCTTGGTGATGCTGGCCATTCTGCCGGTGATTGCTTTGATGGTGGGCAGTGCGAGCAAAAAATTCCGCAAGCAAAGCAAGAAGATCCAGGTGGCTATGGGCGATGTCACCCATGTCGCCTCCGAGACCATCCAGGGTTATCGGGTGGTGCGCAGTTTTGGTGGCGAGGCCTATGAGTCCACGCGATTTACTTCGGCCAGCCAGGACAACACCAATAAGCAACTGCGCATGACCAAGACCGGCGCGGTCTACACACCTATGCTGCAACTGGTGATTTACAGCGCCATGGCGGTCTTGATGTTCCTGGTGCTACTCCTGCGCGGCGATGCCACGGCGGGCGATCTGGTGGCTTATATCACCGCCGCCGGCTTACTGCCCAAGCCGATTCGCCAGCTCTCCGAGGTCAGCGCCAATATCCAAAAAGGCCTGGCTGCCGCTGACAGCATCTTTGAGCAGCTCGACGAAGCCCCCGAGGTCGATCACGGCACGGTAGAGCTTGAGCGAGTCAGTGGTCGTCTGGAGGTGCGCAATCTGAGCTTCCAGTACCCTGGAGCCGAGAAGCCGGTGCTTAGCGATATATCCTTCAGTGCCGAGCCCGGGCAGATGATCGCCCTGGTCGGGCGCTCCGGTAGCGGCAAGTCAACCCTGGCCAGCCTGATTCCACGTTTCTATCACCATGAAACCGGGCAGATTTTGCTCGACGGCGTGGATGTGGAAGATTACAAATTGCGCAATCTGCGCCGGCATATCGCCTTGGTAACTCAGCAAGTCACTCTGTTCAACGACAGCGTGGCCAATAACATTGCCTATGGCGACCTGGCCGATGCGCCGCGCGATGCCATTGAGCAGGCGGTAGAGGCGGCTTACGCCAAGGAATTCATCGACAAATTGCCGCAGGGGCTGGATACCGAGGTCGGCGAGAATGGCGTGCTGCTTTCCGGCGGCCAGCGGCAGCGTCTGGCGATTGCCCGGGCCTTGCTCAAGGACGCGCCGATCCTGGTGTTGGATGAGGCGACTTCGGCACTGGATACCGAATCCGAGCGGCATATTCAGGCCGCCCTGGATCGGGTGATGACCGGACGGACCACGCTGGTGATTGCACACCGCCTGTCGACCATCGAAAAAGCCGACCTGATTCTGGTGATGGATCAGGGGCGGATCGTTGAGCGGGGTACGCATGCCGCGCTGCTTGAACAAAACGGTTTCTATGCGCGGTTGCATGCGCTGGGACTGGATGAAAGCGCGCCATTGGATATCGCCTGATAAACTACGCGCCCGCCATTTGAGGCCACCGGAGTTAACATGAAGTTGTCCATGCCCCGTTTCGACCAAGCCCCTGTTCTGGTGGTGGGTGATGTCATGCTCGACCGCTATTGGCATGGCAGTACCTCGCGGATTTCCCCGGAGGCGCCGGTGCCGGTGGTCAAGGTCGAGCAGATCGAAGACCGTCCAGGTGGTGCTGCCAACGTGGCGTTGAATATTGCCGCGCTGGGTGCGCCGGCGATATTGGTCGGTGTGACCGGCGACGATGAGGCGGCTGTCAGTTTGAGCGATCGGCTGCAGGCGGTGGGGGTCAAGACCCATTTCCAGCGCATCGTCGATCAGCCGACTATCGTCAAGCTGCGGGTCATGAGCCGGCACCAGCAACTGCTGCGTATGGACTTCGAGCAGCCCTTCAATACCGATGCTGCGGCCTTGGCGGTCGAGGTCGAGGCGTTGCTTGCCGGGGTCAAGGTGCTGGTGCTGTCTGACTACGGTAAGGGTGCGCTAAAGAATCATCAGGTGTTGATCCAGGCGGCGCTGGCTAAGGGCATCGCCGTGCTGGCTGATCCCAAGGGCAAGGATTTCTCGATCTACCGCGGCGTCAGCCTGATCACGCCGAATCTTAATGAGTTCGAGACCATTGTTGGCCACTGTGTCGATGAGGCCGAGTTAGTGGCTAAGGGCGCGCGCCTGATGTGCGAGCTGGAGCTGGGCGCGCTGTTGATTACCCGTGGCGAGCACGGCATGACCCTGCTGCGCCCCGATCATCCGGCGTTGCACCTGCCAGCTCGTGCCCGTGAAGTATTCGATGTGACCGGCGCTGGTGACACGGTGATCTCGACCCTGGCCGCCTCCTTGGCCGCGGGCGAGGAGTTGCCTCAGGCCGTGGCCTTGGCCAATCTGGCCGCCGGTATCGTGGTCGGCAAGCTGGGTACCGCCGCCATCAGCGCACCGGAACTGCGTCGGGCGATTCAGCGCGAGGCGGGTTCCGAGCGTGGCGTGCTGAGTCCGGATCAGTTGTTGCTGGCCATTGAGGATGCCCGCGCCCATGGCGAGAAGATCGTCTTCACCAACGGCTGTTTCGACATTCTGCACGCCGGTCACGTGGCTTACCTGGAGCAGGCCCGTGCCCAGGGCGATCGGTTGGTGCTGGCGGTCAACGATGACGCGTCGGTCAGTCGCCTGAAAGGCCCGGGTCGACCGATCAACTCGGTGGATCGGCGCATGGCCGTGCTTGCCGGCCTCGGTGCGGTAGATTGGGTGGTGAGCTTCAGCGAAGACACCCCGGAAAACCTGCTGCGCGAGGTCAAGCCGGACGTATTGGTCAAGGGCGGTGACTACGGCATCGATCAGGTGGTCGGCGCCGACATCGTCAGTGCCTACGGTGGCGAAGTGCGGGTGCTGGGGCTGGTGGCAAACAGCTCGACCACGGCTATCGTCGAGAAAATCCGCAACAACTGATCTGTCCGAGTTGGCGCGGGTGGAAAACGCTCGACTGTTGCGAACGCCGCCAAGCGCCCGCCGCGAAAACCTGCGGACGTTCTCGCTACGGTGCTCGACTGAGTATGCCGCTCAGCCCAGATGAGCGGCATTCAGCTTGGGCGCTGCTGACGGGGCTGCTGCTTCAGGTTTTGCCGCCGCAGCATTGAGCTGTTGTTGGCTCAGCCAGTCCTTCCAGCGGATGCGCTCGTCGCGGACCAGCCAGCCATCCTGCGCCGCGAAACTCTCTGCCAGCCATAGGCCGCGGGTGCTGGCGGCTTGCAATTGGCCTTTGTTCAGCGTCAGCAATTCGGCGGTGGGTCGCCCGTGCTGCAGCGGTATCAAGTACAGGTCCGGGCGGCTGCGGTCGAGGCGAGCGACTAGCTTGCCGTCCTCCAGGCGTTCGTCGACGTGGAACAGGCTGAGTTGCCTGGCCTCTTTGGGCAGTTCCAGGCGTAGGTCATAGACCAGTTGCAGTGAGGCCGTGGGCAGGTGCACATAGGCGCGCGGGCGTTCCAGCAGGGTCAGGTTGCCGCATTGCACCGGGCGCGCGGCGCCGGACAGTGGGCTGAGTTGAAAGTGCAGGGTCTCGCGATAATGCAAAACGTCTTGATAGGGCGAGGGCAGCCAGGTTTCGCCGAAGCGGCCACCCAACCAGCCCTCGGGGGTTTCCAGTAGACACTCCTCGGCCACTTCCTGGATGGCGGTCAGCAGCGGCAGAGTGAGTTCGTGAGCGGGTACGTAGCCGGAAATCAGCTTGAGCACTACATCGTCCCGGTCCAGGCGCCGTTGACGTACCAGCACCCAATAGTCCCGGCCTTGCCAGTTCAGGGTCAGGCGCACCGAAACCCCCAGGTTGGCCAGCTCAACTGCGAAGCGCTGACTGTCGCTCACCTCGATGGTGCGGCGGCGCTCAAGCATCTCGCTGAAGTTCAGTGGCCGGCCCAGGCTCTGGTAGCTGAGGCCGTCCGGGGTAGCCTCGACGAATAAGGGTAGGGTCTTGAAGGTGCTGGGGTCATGGCGGTTAAGCATGCGCGACATGTCGGCTCCTCTTGGGGCGGGCAGTTCGTCAGGCGGACGGGGCAAGGCCTCCATCCAGCTGTCGGGTGTGGTCGCATAGCTGAAGCGGAGCGCCGCCCGGCCGCACCTACAATTGCGCGCAGCGCGTCATGGGCGCTCAGGCAATATCCTGAATGACTGCCGCGGCAGTCGCGACGTTATGGGCCAGGTGCTGCGCGTTGATGGTGCCGACAATCGCACAGCTGACTGCCGGGTGGGCAAAAAGCAGCTCGAAGCTGGCACGCACCGGGTCTTGCCCCGGGGCCAGGCAGGCATGCCCGCTGGCCAGGGCTTTCTTGATCAGGATGCCTTTGCCGTGCTGCTCAGCGTAGTCGAGTACCGGCAGTTCACTCTGCTCATTGAGGTTGTAGGTGACCATCGCGCAGTCGCCTTGTTCGAGTGCGCGCAGGCCGCCCGCGACGGTTTTGCCGGACAGGCCGAAGCCGCGAATCTTGCCTTCACGCTTGAGCTCGGCGAGGGTCTCGTAGACGCCGCTGTCTTGCAGGATGGCGAGGTCGTTGCCGTCGGAATGCACCAGCACCAAGTCGATAAAGTCGGTTTGCAGGCGTTTGAGGCTGCGTTCCACCGAGAAGCGCGTGTGCGCCGGGCTGAAGTCGAAGCTGGAGTGACCGCCCTCGAACTCTTCGCCGACCTTGCTGACGATCACCCATTGTTGACGCCGACCGCGCAATAGCGGGCCAAGGCGGCTTTCGCTGGTGCCGTAGGCGGGGGCGGTGTCGATCAGGTTGATCCCCAGATCATGGGCCTGGGCGAGTAACTCAAGTACCGCGGCGTCGTCCGGGATAGTGAAGCCGTTGGGGTACTTCACGCCCTGGTCGCGGCCGATCTTTACCGTGCCGAGGCCCAGCGGCGAGACCAGCAGCTCGGTCGAGCCGAATGGGCGGTGCAGGTTGTGCAAGGTGTGCATCAGAACAATTCCTCCCAGGCGGGGTGCGCCACGGTCGGGCGGGGCAGTGGCGGTAGCGGCGCATGGCTGGCAGGCTGGATGCCAGCACGGTCGAGAGCCGCCAGCACGCGGTCGGCGAAATCCGGGGCTAACGCCAGTTTAGTCGGCCAGCCGACCAGCAGTTGGCCTTGCTCGGTGAGGAAGGCGTTGTCCGGGCGCGTCAGGCCGGACTGCGCCGGCTCGGCACGCTCGACGCGCAGGGTTGCCCAGCGGGCACTGGAGAAATCGACCCAGGGCAGCAGGGCGCCGATTTCTTGCTGCGCGGCTTTAATCTGCGCGGCTGAGTCACGGGCCACGCCGTCTGCTTCGGCCAGGTCGCCACCGAGGTACCAGACCCACTCGCCATCGGCGGCAGGATGGGTGGTGACGGTGACCCGTGGTTTTGGGCCGGCGCCGAGGCAGTGGGCGTACAGCGGTTTCAGGGTCGGTCCCTTGACCAGCACCATGTGCAGCGGTCGCAGTTGCTGTGCGGGCTGAGTCAGGCCCAGGGTCGCGAGCAGTTCGGCGTTGCCGCGGCCAGCGCTGAGCACGATGCGCTGCGCGCGAATCTCGCGGCCGTCGACGACCAGCCCGACCAGCTGACCCTGCTCGTGCAGGGGCGTTATGGACTCGGCGGCCAGCAGGCCGTCCCCAGCCAGTTCGGCCAGGCGGGCGATCAGGCTGGGCACATCCAGCACCAGTTCGGCCAGGCGGTAGACCTTGCCCTTGAATTTCGGGTGTTGCAGGGCGGGCGGCAGTTGTTCGCCCTTGACCTGGTCAACGCGGCCGCGCACTGCCTTGCTGGCGAAGAAACTGGTGATATTGCCGGCCAGGCTGCCGGGCGACCATAGGTAATGGGCTTCGGACAGCAGACGCACGCCACTCAGGTCCAATTCGCCATTACCGGCCAGTGCCTCACGCCAGCGCCGCGGCATGTCGGCGATGGCTTCCGAGGCGCCGGTCAGGGCGCCGTGCAGGGCGTACTTGGCGCCGCCGTGGATGATGCCTTGGGATTTGACGCTCTGCTCGCCGCCCAGGCTGGCTTTTTCCACCAGCAGGGTGGCAAAGCCTTGACGGCGCAAGCGCGCATTCAGCCAGAGGCCGGCGATACCACCGCCGACGATCAGAATGTCAGTGCTTAGAGCCTGGGACATGCGAGGGCCTCATAAATAATCAGACCGGCAGTATAACGGCAAGTGCTTGTGTCAGGCTTCCAGGCCGCCTCAATGGGCGACGCTGTGCGAGAACATTTGAATCACTACCACGCCGCAAACGATCAAGCCCATGCCGAGCATGGCTGGCAAGTCGAGGCGTTGCTCGTAGAGAAACACCGCGGCAATGCTCACCAGTACGATGCCCAGGCCCGCCCAGACGGCGTAGGCCACGCCGACCGGAATGGTTTTGACCACCAGGCTGAGCATCCAGAAGGAGATGACGTAGCCAACCACCACCAGCAGCAAGGGTAGCGGTTTGTTGAAGCCGTCCAGCGCCTTCATCGAGGTGGTTGCGATGACTTCGGCGGTGATAGCGACAGCGAGATAGATATAGCCGCTCATGATGGGCCTCCTGTTAAGTTACTCGCCATTCTAGTCGTTCAGCGGATGGGATAAAGTGATTACCTATCTGATCTGGAGATGGGTTATGCAGTGGAACCTGGAGCAAATTCGCCTGTTCGTCAGCGTGGCCGAGGGCCAGTCGTTTTCTGCGGTGGCCCGGCAGATGAATCGCGGGCAATCAGCCGTGAGCACGGCGATCGCCCTGCTCGAAACCGATCTCGGCGTGCTGCTGTTCGAGCGCAGCAGTGGTCGTCAGCCACGTCTGACAGCTGCCGGAGCATCGTTGCTGGAAGAAGCGCGTGAGGTGCTGCGCCAGTGCGAGCGGCTGGAGGGGCGGGCGCTGGGGTTGGTGCGCGGTGAAGAAGTGCGTTTGCGCCTGGCCCAGGATGAGGCCATGCCTTATCAGCCGGTGCTCGACAGCCTCGAAGCCTTGGCCCAGGCTTTTCCGCTGCTGGAAGTGCAGCTCGCCAGTGGCGCCCAGGGTGATGTCGCCCGCAAGCTGCTGGAGCGGCGCGCCGATCTCGGCTTGTTGTTTCACCATGAGCGCATGCCCGAAGCTCTCGAGCGTCAGCGGTTGGGCACTATCGAAATGGTTACGGTGTGTGGTGCCGGGCATGCGCTGGCTGGAGCGGGGCATGTCGATCGCCGTGAACTGGCGCGCCATCGGCAGTTATTGATGGCGCCGCAGGACAGTCACTACCCAGGTGGCGAGCAGGTCAGCCCGTCGGTCTGGCGCACCGACAGCTTCTATGTCATGGCTGAGTTGTTGATGCGTAACCTGGGCTGGGCCTGGCTGCCTCGCCATGTGGTGCAGTACCCGACCTACCAGGGCCAGCTTGTGGAGCTAAGCAGCGACTGGACGCCGCCGCCGCTGGTGGTTGAGTTAGTTTGTCGTCGCGATGAAGCCTTGGGGCCGGCGGCACTGTGGCTGGCTGATTGCTTTGCCGAGCGCTTGCAAGCCATCGGCTGATTGCTGGCGTCTGCTCTGCTAAGCTGCGCGCCCATGAATAGAGTCCTCTACAGCCTACTGTTGCATCTCGGCTTGCCTCTGGTCGCCGGGCGTCTGGTCTGGCGCGCGTGGCGCGCACCGGCGTATGCCAAACGCATTGGTGAGCGCTTTGCCCTCGGCTTGCCGCCGCTCAAGCCCGGAGGCATCTGGCTGCATGCGGTGTCGGTGGGCGAGAGCATCGCTGCCGCGCCGCTGATTCGTGAATTGCTGGCGCGCTACCCGCAGCTGCCGATCACCGTCACCTGCATGACGCCGACCGGCTCCGAGCGGATTCAGGCCATGTTCGCCGGGCCTGAGTATGCCGGGCGCGTGCAGCACTGCTATCTGCCCTATGACATGCCTTGGGCCGCGGCGCGCTTTCTCGAGCGTGCCCAGCCTCGGCTGGCAGTGGTCATGGAGACCGAGTTGTGGCCCAACCACATCCATCAGTGCGCCCGCCGTGGCATTCCCGTGGCCCTGGCCAATGCGCGGTTGTCCGAGCGTTCGGCGCGTGGTTACGCGCGCTTCGCCAAACTGACCGCGCCGATGCTGGCCGAGCTGAGCCTGATTGCGGTGCAGACGGCGACTGAGGCCGAGCGCTTTCGCCGCCTGGGCGCGCGGCCCGAGTGCGTCGAAGTCACCGGCTCGATCAAGTTCGACCTGACCATCGACCCCGCGCTGCTGGCGCGTGCCAGCGAGTTACGCGAGCAGTGGGGCGCGACCCCGCGCCCGGTGTGGATCGCCGCCAGTACCCATGCTGGCGAAGACGAAATTGTCCTGGCGGCACACCGCCTGCTGCTTGAGCAGCGCCCCGATGCTTTGCTGATACTGGTGCCGCGGCATCCAGAGCGCTTCGCTTCGGTGTTCGAGTTGTGTCAGCGCCAAGGTTTCGCCACGCGCCGGCGCTCCACTGGCGAAGCGCTGCTGGCGGGCGATCAGGTGTTGCTTGGCGACACCATGGGCGAGTTGCTGTTTCTCTATGCCTTGGCTGATCTGGCTTTCGTCGGCGGCAGCCTGGTCGGCAATGGCGGGCATAACCTGCTGGAGCCTGCCGCACTGGGCAAGCCGGTACTTAGCGGGCCGCACCTGTTCAATTTTCTCGAGATTGCCGCACAACTGCGCGAGGCCGGGGCGCTGCGTGAAGTGGCTGATGCCAGCGACCTTGCGCAGCAGGTCGAGCAGCTTTGGCGCGAGCCGGCTCAGGCGCAGCGCATGCGCGAGGCGGGCCTGGGCGTGATGCAGGCCAACCAGGGCGCATTGGCGCGCCTGTTGGCGGGGCTGGCGCGTTTGCTTGGTTGAGCTGCTTTCCTGCCGTGCGCATCAGGCTCGCTTGTGGCGTTGTGCTTGACCCCAACACGCCAGGCGACCAGCATGTATGCCTGTTTATGCGCTACGTTCAAGGAATTGCCTGATGAAAGGCCACGCTGAAGTTATCGACTATTTGAAAATGCTGCTCAAAGGCGAGTTGGCAGCGCGCGATCAGTATTTCGTGCATTCGCGTTTTTATGAGGATTGGGGCTTCAGCAAGCTCTATGAGCGCATCAACCATGAAATGGAAGAAGAGACGCAGCACGCCGATGCCTTGCTCCGGCGCATTCTGTTTCTCGAGGGTACGCCGGACATGACGCCTGATGCCTTTGTCTTCGGCCAGACAGTGCCCGAAATGCTCAAGCTCGACCTGGCCCTCGAATACCACGTGCGCGCGGCGTTGAGTAAAGGTATCGAGTTGTGCGAGCAGCATCAGGATTATCAGACCCGCGACATCCTGCTGGTTCAGCTCAAGGATACTGAAGAAGATCACGCCTATTGGCTGGAGATTCAGCTGGGGTTGATCGACAAAGTGGGTCTGCAGAATTACCTGCAGGCGCAGATGTAGCGTTTCAGCCATAAGCAACACGTGAAAAAGCCAGAGCAGGGCGAGCCCTCTCTGGCTTTTTTGTACGCGCTATTGCTGCTGATGAGCCGATCAGGGCCAGCACGCTGGCCCCGCCGCGGTGATGTTGCCTGGTCTACGCGCGGTCACGTTCCAGCAATGGTTTGAGGAAGAAGCCGGTATGCGACTGCGGCATCTCGGCCACTTCTTCCGGGGTGCCCACGGCGATGATCTGACCACCCTTGGAACCGCCTTCCGGACCGAGGTCGATGAGCCAGTCCGCGGTCTTGATTACGTCCAGGTTGTGCTCGATCACCACCACGGTGTTGCCGTGGTCGCGCAAGCGGTGCAGCACGTCGAGCAGCTGCTGGATATCGGCGAAGTGCAGGCCGGTGGTTGGCTCATCGAGGATATACAGAGTCTTGCCGGTGTCGCGCTTGCTCAGCTCGCGCGACAACTTGACCCGCTGCGCCTCGCCCCCGGACAGGGTGGTCGCGCTCTGCCCCAGCTTGATATAGGACAGGCCTACATCCATCAGGGTTTGCAGCTTGCGCGCCAGGGCTGGTACGGCATCGAAGAACACGCGCGCTTCCTCGATGGTCATTTCCAGCACCTCGTGGATGTTCTTGCTCTTGTACTTCACTTCCAGAGTCTCGCGGTTGTAGCGCTTGCTTTTGCACACGTCGCAGGGCACGTAGATGTCCGGCAGAAAGTGCATCTCCACCTTGATCAGGCCGTCGCCCTGGCAGGCTTCGCAGCGCCCACCCTTGACGTTGAAACTGAAGCGGCCTGGGCCGTAGCCGCGCGAGCGCGACTCTGGCACGCCGGCGAACAGCTCGCGGATCGGGGTGAACAGGCCGGTGTAGGTCGCAGGGTTGGAGCGCGGGGTGCGGCCAATCGGGCTTTGATCGATGTCGACCACCTTGTCCAAATGCTGCAGGCCATCAATGCCGTCGTGGGCGGCGGCCTCCAGGGTAGTCGCGCCGTTCAGCGCGGTGGCGCTGAGCGGATACAGGGTGTTGTTGATCAGGGTTGACTTGCCCGAGCCGGACACGCCGGTGACGCAGGTCAACAGACCGATCGGAATATCCAGGTCGACGTTGCGCAGGTTGTTGCCCCGCGCGCCTTTGATCTTCAGCGAGAGCTTCTTGTCCCGTGGCGTGCGCTTGGCCGGCACGGCGATTTTCACCCGCCCGGAGAGGTATTTACCCGTCAGCGAGTCCGGGTGGGCCATCACCTCGGCTGCGGTGCCTTGGGCGACGATACGGCCACCATGTACGCCAGCGCCGGGGCCGATATCGACCACGTAGTCGGCCATGCGGATAGCGTCTTCGTCGTGCTCGACCACGATCACAGTATTGCCGATATCGCGCAGGTGGCGCAGGGTGCCGAGCAGGCGTTCATTGTCGCGCTGGTGCAGGCCGATCGAAGGTTCGTCGAGGATGTACATGACCCCAACCAGGCCGGCACCGATCTGGCTCGCCAGGCGGATGCGCTGGGCTTCGCCACCGGAGAGGGTATCGGCGCTGCGATCCAGGGTCAGGTAGTCCAGGCCGACGTTGACCAGAAACTGCAGGCGCTCACGAATTTCCTTGAGGATCTTTTCGGCAATCTCGCCGCGGCGGCCGGGTAGCGCCAGGCTGCCGAAATACTCGGTAGCGTCGCCAATCGGCATGCCGGTGACCGCTGGCAGGGTTTTTTCGCCCACCCAGACATGCCGCGCCTCGCGGCGCAGGCGAGTGCCGCGGCAGTCCTGGCAGGCCTGGGTGCTGAGGAACTTGGCCAGCTCCTCGCGCACGCTGGCCGATTCGGTCTCGCGATAACGGCGTTCCAGGTTCGGCACTATGCCTTCGAACGGGTGCGAGCGCTTGACGATATCGCCACGGTCGTTGAGGTATTTGAAGTCGACGTTCTGCGTGCCGCTGCCGTACAAGATGCACTTTTGCTGTTCGGCTGCCAGGTCGTCGAAGGGGATTTCCAGGCTGAAGCCGTAATGCCCAGCCAGTGAGCCGAGCATCTGGAAGTAATAGATGTTGCGCCGGTCCCAGCCGCGGATCGCGCCCTCGGCCAAGGTCATCTCGCCGTTGATCAGACGCTTGATGTCGAAGAACTGCTTGACCCCCAGGCCGTCGCAGGTCGGGCAGGCGCCGGCCGGGTTGTTGAAGGAGAACAGCTTGGGTTCCAGTTCGCTGATCGAGTGGCCGCATACCGGGCAGGCGAAGCGTGCGGAGAAGATCATTTCTTCTCCGACTTCACCTTCCATCGGGGCGATCAGGGCCAGGCCATCGGCCAGCTTTAGCGCGGTCTCGAACGACTCGGCCAGGCGCTGCTGCAGATCGCCGCGAGCCTTGAAGCGATCCACCACGGCATCAATGCTGTGCTTCTTTTGTTTGTCGAGCTTGGGCAGCTCATCCAGTTCGTAAATCTTGCCGTTGACCCGCACCCGGACGAAACCCTGGGCGCGCAGTTCGTCGAACACCGCCAGGTGTTCGCCCTTGCGCTCGCGGATCACCGGAGCCAACAGCATCAGCTTGCTGCCTTCCGGTAACGCCAGTACCTGGTCGACCATCTGGCTGACGGTCTGTGCTTCCAGTGGCAGGTCGTGATCCGGGCAGCGCGGAATACCGGCGCGAGCGTAGAGCAGGCGCAGGTAGTCGTAGATCTCGGTGATGGTGCCGACGGTGGAGCGCGGGTTGTGCGAGGTGGACTTCTGCTCGATGGAAATTGCCGGCGACAGGCCTTCGATGGTGTCGACATCGGGCTTTTCCATCATCGACAGGAACTGCCGGGCGTAGGCCGACAGCGACTCGACGTAACGACGCTGGCCCTCGGCGTAGAGCGTGTCGAAGGCGAGCGAAGATTTGCCGGAACCGGATAGCCCGGTGATCACGATCAGCTTGTCGCGCGGCAGGGTCAGGTCGATGTTTTTCAGGTTATGGGTGCGTGCACCCCGGATCAGAATCTTGTCCACAAACAGCGGCCTCGCATGGCGGGCGGAAAACCAACGAGTATACGGCCCTGCGACGCAACGCGGCAAAGCGTGACGGCTATAGCGTGTCGAGTGCTGCCAAGCTCGGCTGATGTTTAGCGCTAGCCGTGGCGGCGCTGCACGTTGGGTGCGTACGCCCGTGTGGCGTGTTAACTGAGCGCATGTGGCGTTGCCGCGCTTGCTCGGGGGCCGCCACTCCCGGCGTTCTGCACAATCTTCAGGGCTGGGCTGAATGCCGCAAACTCTCCGGGCGCGGGCATGGTCTGCCTGGTGCCATTTGCCACAGCAACGTGACTCGCCGCGAAGCCTCAACAGACCCTATAATCGCCGCCTATTTCGACAAGGCGTTTTCCATGCATGATCCCTACAGCGAGCGCATGAGTAGCGGTGAAACCCTTGCGGCCGCTGGGCTGGCGCTAGTGTTTGCCTTTCGCATGCTCGGTATGTTCATGGTTCTGCCAGTGCTGGCGACCTATGGTATGGAGTTGCGCGGCAGTACGCCGGCATTGATTGGCCTGGCCATCGGCGCTTACGGCTTGACCCAGGCGTTCCTGCAAATACCCTTCGGCATGCTGTCCGACCGTATTGGGCGGCGTCCGGTTATCTATGTCGGGCTGCTGATTTTCGCCGCTGGCAGTGTGCTTGCCGCTAATGCTGACTCCATCTGGGGCGTAATCGCCGGCCGGGTGTTGCAGGGTGCCGGGGCGATTTCCGCCGCAGTGATGGCGCTGCTCTCCGATCTGACCCGTGAACAACACCGCACCAAGGCCATGGCCATGATCGGCATCAGCATTGGCTTATCCTTCGCAGTGGCCATGGTGGTCGGCCCGCTGCTGACCCGCGCCTTTGGCTTGTCCGGTTTGTTTATGGCCACCGCCGCCATGGCCTTGCTCGGCATCGTTATCGTCGCCGGGGTGGTGCCGCGCACGGCCGGGCCGCTGCAGCACCGCGAGTCTGGCGTCGCCCGGCAAGCGCTGTGGCCGACCCTGAAGCATGTCGATCTGTTGCGCCTGGACTTCGGCATCCTGGCCTTGCACGCCATTCTGATGGCCAGCTTCATCGCCTTGCCGCTGGCGCTGGTGGAGCAGGGCGGGCTGCCCAAGGAAGATCACTGGTGGGTGTATCTGGTCGCCTTGCTCGTAGGCTTCTTCGGCATGCTGCCGTTTATCATCTATGGCGAGAAACGGCGCCGTATGAAGCATGTGTTGGTCGGGGCAGTGGCAGTGCTGCTCGCCTGTGAAGTGTACTTCTGGCAATTCGGCACCAGCCTGCGTGCTTTGGTGCTGGGCACCGTGGTGTTTTTTACCGCATTCAATCTGCTAGAGGCGTCGCTGCCTTCGCTGATCAGCAAGGTTGCGCCTGCCGGTGGCAAGGGCACTGCAATGGGCGTTTATTCGACCAGTCAGTTTCTCGGCGCGGCTGTGGGCGGTATTCTCGGCGGTTGGCTGTACCAGCATTACAGCCTGTCGGGGGTGTTCCTCGGTTGCGCTGCCATGGCTCTTCTCTGGCTAGGCTTTGCTGTTACTATGCGCGAACCGCCTTATGTGACTAGCCTGCGTTTGCCGCTTTCAGCCGCGGCATTGGACGAATTAGGGTTGGCCGAACGTTTACAGGCTGTGCCTGGCGTGGCGGATGTGGTGGTGGTGCGTGAAGAAGCCGCCATCTATATCAAAGTAGATACCCAACAATTGGATCGCATGTCCCTCGAGCGCCTGATCGAAGCGGCGCCGGCGACGTGCTGAAAGCTCTAGGAGAAAGTTATGGCCCGTGGGGTTAACAAAGTTATTCTGGTCGGTACCTGCGGACAGGATCCGGAAACGCGTTATCTGCCCAGCGGCAACGCAGTGACCAACCTGAGTCTCGCCACCAGCGAGCAGTGGACCGACAAGCAGACCGGACAAAAGGTCGAGAAAACCGAATGGCACCGTGTCTCGCTGTTCGGCAAGGTTGCTGAAATCGCCGGCGAATACCTGCGTAAAGGTTCGCAGGTGTATATCGAAGGCAAGCTGCAGACCCGCGAGTGGGAAAAAGACGGCATCAAGCGTTACACCACGGAAATCGTCGTCGACATGCAGGGCACCATGCAACTGCTCGGTGGTCGTCCGGATAACGCCGGTGGTGACTCTGCGCCGCGTCAGCAGCGCCCTGCACAGCAACGTGAACCGCAGCGCGAGCAGCAGCAGGCGCCACGCCCGGTTCCGCAGCAGCCGGCCAAGCCTGCGCAGGATTTCGACAGCTTTGACGACGATATCCCGTTTTGATTAGCTGAGTCGGCTCTCTATCATGCGTATGCGGCTCATGCTGCTAGGTGGCGGGAATGCTCTGGGGCAGGCGTTGATTCGTCTCGGCGCCGAGGAAGACATTGGTTTCCTCGCGCCGCGCCCTCCGGAAGCAGGCTGGGATGTCGCCAGCCTGACCCAACTCCTTGACGACACCCGTCCTGATGCACTGATCAACCTTGCTTACTACTTCGACTGGTTTCAGGCCGAAGACGTGAGCAAGGCGCGTCTGCTTGCCCAGGAAAAGTCGGTCGAGCGGCTGGCCGAGCTTTGTCAACATCATGAAATTCGCCTGCTGCAACCGTCCAGTTACCGGGTATTCGATGGTTCGCGCATTAGTGCCTACAGCGAAAAAGAAGAGCCGGTGCCCCTGGGTGTGCGTGGTCAGGCCTTGTGGCGGATCGAGCAGCGCGTCCGGGCGACGTGCCCGCGGCATGTGTTGTTGCGTTTTGGCTGGCTGCTGGATGAAAGTCCGGATGGTCGGCTTGGGCGCTTCCTGTTGCGTGCCGAGCGCGATGAAAGCATTACGCTCGCCGATGATCGGCGTGGCAATCCGACCCTGGTCGACGATGCCGCGCGGGTAATCCTTGCGGTACTCAATCAGCTTGATTGCCAGGCACCGTTATGGGGGACCTTCCACTACGGTGGCCAGGAAGCAACCACGTCGCTGGCATTGGGTCAGGCAGTGCTGAGTGAGGCGCGCAACGTGCGCAGTGATTTGCTCGAAAGCATCACGGCGCAGGCCCATGCCGCGCGCCCGGATGCTGCCGAGGAGCCGCAGCACGCGGTGCTGGCCTGCAAGAAAATTCTGCATACCTTCGGGGTCAAGCCGCGTGCCTGGCGCTCTGGGCTGCCAAGCCTGCTGGATCGATACTACCGCCATGTCTGATGCACCTATTCTGATTACCGGCGGCGCCGGCTTTATCGGCTCGCACCTGGTTGATGCGCTACTGGCACAAGGCCATGCGGTGCGCGTGCTAGATAACTTCTCGATGGGCAAGCGCGCCAACCTGCCGCTGGATAACCCGCGCCTGCAGTTGCTTGAGGGCGATGTGGCCGATGCAGCATTAGTCGGTCAGGCCGTGGCCGGGTGTGCGGCGGTGGTGCACCTGGCTGCAGTGGCCTCGGTGCAAGCCTCGGTGGACGATCCGGTAAGTACGCACCAAAGCAACTTTGTCGGCACTCTCAACGTCTGCGAGGCCATGCGTTTGCATGGTGTCCGGCGGGTTGTCTACGCGTCGAGTGCGGCGGTCTATGGCAATAATGGCGAAGGCCAGGCGATTGACGAAGCGACCCCTAAGACGCCGCTGACGCCTTATGCGGCGGACAAACTGGCCGGCGAGCACTACCTGGATTTTTATCGTCGCCAGCACGGTCTGGAGCCGGCGATTTTTCGCTTCTTCAATATATTCGGGCCGCGTCAGGATCCGTCCTCGCCCTACTCCGGGGTGATCAGCATCTTCACCCAGCGAGCGCAGCAAGGGCTGCCGATCCGGGTGTTCGGCGATGGCGAGCAGACCCGTGATTTCTTCTATATTGGCGATCTGCTGGTGCTGCTAACGCAGGCGCTGGCCATGCCGCAGGTTGTGGTGGGTGCCGTGAATGTGGGCTGGAATCAGGCGGTGAGCCTGAACCAGTTGCTGGCCGAGATCGGCGCTGTAAACGGTAGCTTGCCGGCGATTGACTATCAGGCGGCGCGGCCTGGCGATATTCGTCATTCGCGGGCGAATAACCAGCGTTTGCAAGCCTGTTACCGCTTGCCGCCTGCGACCAGCATGCGCGAAGGGCTGCGCAGGTTGCTGGCGCAGGGCTGATCTGCACCCACAAAAAAGCCGGCTTCGAATGCCGGCTTTTTTGTGGGTGTCGGTTTGGCTTAGAACTTGTAGCCCAGGCCGACCATGTAGACCATCGGATCTACGTCTACATCAACCTTGACCTTCGCGCCGCCATAGGAGGTGGTGCCGGTGGTTTCGATGTCGATATAACGCACGCTGGCGTTGAACAAGAGGTTGTCGGTCAGCATGTAGTCCATGCCCACTTGAGCCGCGAGACCCCAGGAATCTTTCATGTCCAGGCCGCTGAAACCCTTGGATTCGGCTTCGCTGCTCAGCTCTGTATCGAAGAACCAGGTGTAGTTGATGCCCACGCCCGCATAGGGTTGGAAGGCCGAGGCACCGTCGAGCGGGTAGTACACGACGCTCAGGGTTGGCGGCAGGTGCTTGAGTTCACCCAGGTTGCCGTTCAGTCCGGCAAATGGGCCTGGCATGCCTTTTACCCCAACATCATGGCTGAACGGTGTGGCGGCCAGGAGTTCGATGCCGACGTGACTGGTGAACATGTAAGTGCCAGTCAGGCCCAGTTGAGTGTCGCTGTTCAGTGTGGCCTTGGTGCCAGCTACGTCAGTGTTCAACGCGCCTACCCAGATGTCACTGCTGCTTTCATGCGGATCAACAGTAATCGCACCAGCGCGAACGATGATGTCGCCTGCCTGGTAGGCCTGGGCAAGGGGGGCGGCCAATGCGGTGGCCAGGATTGAAAGAGCGAGCAAGGACTTGCGCATGGTGAACTCCGGTCGAGTCATCAGTTGATTGGGCTGATGTCAATGTTAGGGGCCTAAGCAAATCGAGTGTTGACCCAGCTCAATGAATTGGTCTGTTGACGAGGGCCTATTGGGGATTGCGCTCGATTTCTCGCCTGCACTCAAGAATCATCCTCCCCTCTGTCGTGGCTGCATGCCTGCCCTCTCGGTGGCCTGCTGGTGCTAGGCAGTGGCGCGCTCGGGGCAAGAGATTGCCTACACGTCGAACATCTGCGGTTGCTGCTTGATGCTAATGCAGTTGATAATGGTTATCTTTAGTGGCTGGATGCTCTGCAGTCTTGCGCGCCAGCCTCCAGCTTGGTGGCGGTCGGTTGAAGTCCGCCCTGCGGCGCGCGATGACAGTGCGTTATCAAATGGGCCGCAGCCTTGGCGTAGCTTGAGGTTAAGAAAGGTTATAATGTTTCTTTTTAATATGAGCCCACTGCTCGAGGATTCCCTTCGCATGAACTTGTACCCCCTGCGTTCACTGGGCGCAGCCCTATTGCTGAGCAGTACGCCGTTACTGGCCGCACCGCTGGACGCCGCGCTGGATGAGAGTCAGCGGCTGGCCGCAGAGGCCAAGGCGTCCCAGGCGCGTATTGAGCAGCTCGACGATGCCAGTCGCGAGATGCTTGGCGAGTACCGCAATGCTTTACAGCAGGCCGAGGCGTTGAAAGGTTACAACCAGCAGCTGCAACAGCTGGTCGTCGCGCAGCGCCAAGAGCTGGCGGGGTACCAGGAGCAGTTGGACGGTATCGAGCGCACCCAGGAGGCGGTCACGCCACAGATGCAGCGGATGGTCGAGGTGCTCGGCGAATTCATATCTGCCGACCTGCCATTCCTGCCAGACGAACGCAGTGATCGTCTGGCGCAGCTGCAGGACTTGTTGCCACGTGCCGATGTCAGCTTGGCGGAAAAATACCGCCGCATCCTTGAGGCCTATCAGGTCGAGAGCGACTACGGCCGCACCCTGGAAGCCTGGCGTGGCGAGTTGCCGGTCGATGGCGGTTCGCGCAGCGTCGAGTTCCTGCGTCTAGGCCGGGTGATGCTGTACTTCCAGACTCTCGACGGCCATGAAAGTGGCTGGTGGAACCCGCAAAGCCGCAGTTGGCAAATCCTCGATGGCAGTGCCCGGCGCCCGCTGCACAAGGCCATCGCCATTGCCCGTCAGGAACAGGCCCCGGTTCTGCTCGACCTTCCCGTGAAAACCCTGGCTCAGGAGGCCAAGCAATGAGCCGTCGTGTTCTCGCTATTTTGACCCTGGCGTTGTTGCCGGCGATTGCCGCTGCTGCTGCGCCGCTCAGTCCTGACCAGCTGCTGCAGCGCATTCGCAGCGAACGCGCCGCCGAAGTCACCGCCATGCAGAGTCGTGAGCAGGCGTTTGTCGCCGAGCGTGGCGAGCGTGCACAGTTGCTCGACAGCGCGCGAGCGGCCTTGCAGGTGCAGAAGGCTCAAGCCGAGCGCTTGAAAGCCGAGTTTGATCGTCAGGAGGCCGAACTGGCCGAGCAGGAAAAACTCCTTGGCCAGCGTGTCGGTCATCTGGGTGAATTGTTCGGTGTGGTCCGGCAGAGTGCTGGCGATGTCGCTGGGCAATGGCAGGACAGCCTGCTCAATGCGCAGTACCCCGAGCGATTGCAGCGTCTCAAGGCGCTGGCCGAGAGCCGCACTTTACCGTCCGCCGCAGATCTCGATGGCTATTGGATGCTGCTGCTGGAAGACCTGGCCGCCAGTGGCCGGGTCGAGCAGTTGCAATTGCCGGTGGTGGCCGCTGACGGCAAGCGCAGTGAGCAGTCGGTGCTGCGTGTTGGCGCTTTCTCGGCTTTCAGCGACGCCGCTTTCCTGCGTTACGACGCCGATGCTGGCGAGTTGCTGGCGCCGCCACGACAGCCGTCCGGGCTGGGCCGGGTTAGTGATTATCTGGACAGTAGCGAAGCGCTTGCCAGCCTGCCTGTCGACCCTAGTCGTGGCACGTTATTGGCGCAACTGCAGCGTCAGCCGACGCTGTGGGATCGCCTGCAACAAGGCGGCCTGGTCGGTTGGGTGATCGTCACATTGGGCGTTGTGGGTCTGCTCCTGGCCATTTGGCGGATGGTTCATCTGGCCCGGGTCGGGCATGGGGTGAGCGCGCAGATGCGTGATCTGAGTGCGCCGCGTGACGATAATCCGCTGGGCCGGGTGATCGGTGTACTGGGGCCGCAGCCGCAGCTGTCCGATCTGGAGACGCTGGAGCTGAGGCTCGACGAGGCGATCCTGCAGGAGACTCCGCCGCTGGAAAAAGGCCAGAGCCTGCTCAAGCTGCTTTGCGCGGTGGCGCCGCTGCTCGGTCTGCTCGGTACCGTGACTGGCATGATCGTCACCTTCCAGGCCATTACCCAGGGTGGTGGTGGCGATTCACGGCTAATGGCCGACGGGATTTCCCAGGCCCTGGTGACCACGGTGCTGGGGCTGGTGGTGGCGATTCCGCTGCTGTTCCTGCACAGCCTGCTGGCCAGTCGCAGCAAGAGCCTGATTCAGTTGCTCGAGCAGCAAAGTGCCGGCTTGATCGCGCTGCATCTGTCCGGGGCGCCGCGTCGTGGCTGATTGGCTGGGCTTTTGGCTGCGTCTGGTCGACAGCAGCTACGCGCTGCTCGACTTCATGAGCGCTGGCGGCGTGGTGATGTGGGCGTTGGCCGGGCTCTGTGTGGTGTTCTGGACCCTGGTGTTCGAGCGCTTCTGGTACGTGCGCCGGGTCTTCCCGCGCTGGGCGCGCGAGCGACGCAACGCCTGGCAGCAGGTGCTGCAAGACGACAACGGCAACTGGCAGCGGGCAGTGCGCGCTGCCTGGCTGGCGCAAGCGCGACAACACCTGCTGGGCCCGCTGCGTCTGAGCAAGACCTTGGTGGCGATGTACCCGCTGCTCGGCTTGCTTGGCACCGTCAGTGGCATGGTCGCGGTGTTCGATGTGCTTGCCATTAACGGTACCGGCAACCCGCGCGGCATGGCCGCCGGCGTCTGGCAGGCGACCCTGCCGACGATGGCCGGCATGGTCCTGGCCATTACTGGATTGTTCAGCCTGGCGCGCCTCGAACGCGATGCGCGCCGGGCCCTCGAGCGGCTGACTGACCAGCTGCGTCACGAGTGAGCGTTTGCCCACCGTCTGCGACGGAGCGCTGACGCGCAACAAATTGTGTAGGAGCCAGCTTGCTGGCGATGCTTTTGATCTGCCGGGATCGTCGGAGTGCCGAACCACAGCAAACTGGCTCCTACAAGAATTTATGCGGATTAAGTTCCTATATAAATCAACGAATTATTTTTAGTTTGATAAGAGTTTGATCATGCGAATGCGCCGACACCACCAGCAAGACGAAGACACCGGCATCGACCTGACGCCGATGCTCGACGTGGTCTTCATCATGCTGATCTTCTTTATCGTCACCAGCTCCTTTATCAAGGAGTCAGGCGTCGAAGTGCAGCGCCCCCAGGCGCAAACTGCCAGCGCGCAGGACAAGGGCAATATCCTCATTGCCGTGACTGCTGACGGTCAGGTGTGGATGGACAAGAAAGTCGTCGATGTGCGCAGTGTGCGCGCCCACGTCGAGCGCATGCGCGTCGACCAGCCGGAAGGCTCGGTGGTGGTGCAGGCCGATCAGGATGCGCGTACCGGCCTGGTGGTGCAGGTGATGGATCAGGCGCGCCTGGCCGGGGTGCAGGATGTCGCCCTGGCCGCTACCTCGGGAGCGCTTTGATGCGGGTGCCGCTGGCTTTTCTCGGTGCTTGTCTGATGGCCTTGGCGTTATTCGCCTTGATGCTGTACATGGTCGCGCCGCCGCGTAGCCAGCCATCGGACAAACCGGTGACGGTGGCTAGCTTCGTACGCCTCGATAGCAATGCCAGCGACACTGCGACGCGCACCCGTCAGCAGGCGCCACAGCCACCCCAGCCACAAACCCCGCAACCGCCGACGCCGCCCACGCCGGTAGCGGCAACGCCGAGTGCCAACCTGCCGGCGCTGGATCTGCAATTGCCGAGTCTGAGTAGCGGGATTGCCGTCAACAGTGCGCCGACCCCGAGCCTCAGTGGTTTGAGCGCAGGCGCTGCCGCCCCCAGCGCGCCAGCGTCAGCGCTAAGCGAGTCCGCTGGCCAGGCCGGCGGCCCGGAAAGCGAGGTGATGCCGCTCAACGATGTCAGTCCGGACTATCCGCGCTACGCCTTGCAACGTGGTATCGAAGGGCACGTCAAACTGGCGTTCACCATCAATCGCGCGGGTGCCGTGGAAAATATCCGAGTGATCGAAGCCAGCCCGCAGAATGTATTCGAGCGTGAGGCGCGCCGCGCTGCTGTGCGTTGGCGTTTTGCCCCGCGCACCGAAAGCGGTTTGGCGGTGGCCCGCGAAGCCGTGAAAACCCTGTACTTCCGTCTTGAGGGAGGTAGCTGAGATGTATCGTTTATTGTTGTTAGTGGTGCTATGCGCTGCAGGTACGGTGCAAGCCGCCGGGCAGCGCGTCGATCCAGGCGTATTTGCTGCCCTGAATGCTGCCCAAGAGGCTCAGCAGCAGGGCGATTATGCCGCGGCCAAGCGCGCGCTGGATGCGGCCAAGGCCAAGCCGGATAGCCTGGAGCAAGCCTTGCTGTGGCGCAGTCGCGGTTACCTGGCCTGGGCCGAAGGGCAGAATGCCAAGGCTATCAAGCTCTTGGGCAAAGCGTTGGGCAGTGGCAAGCTGGACGCCGAGACGCAGGCCAGCGAGCAACTGAATCTGGCCCGGCTCAATCTGGTCGAGCGTCGCTACGCCCAGGTTGTCAGCCTGTTGCTACCGCAGCAGGCAACGGCCAATGAAGAGGTCCTGCAGCTGCTGGTGCAGGCCTACCAGGGGTTGGGGCAGCCGGCCAAGGCGTTGCCGCTGGCCGAGCGCTATGTGCAGGCTAATCCGCGGGCGGCGGACAGCTGGTTGCAGTTTCTGGTCGCGGTAAATGCCGACCTCAAGCGTTATTCCGCCGCCGAGCGCTGGCAGCGCCAGTTGCTCGGCCGTCAACCCGATCATGCTCAGGGATGGCGGCAACTGGCCGCCCTGCAGCAACTGAGCGGTAGCCACGACAAAGCCTTGGCCACCCTGCGTGCTGCGCACAGCAAGGGTCTGCGTTTCAATGAAGCCGAGCTCGACAACCTGGTGTTGCTGGCCGGTGCTGCCGAGCAGCCCTGGCAAGGCGCCAAGCTGCTCAGCGGCATGCTCGAACAGGGCCTGCTGCCGCTTACCAGCGCCCGCGAAGAGCGCCTGGCGCTGTTCTGGTGGCAGGCCCGCGAGCGTGCGTCGGCAGCGCGGATCTACCGCGAATTGGCGGGGCGTTCGGGCAGCGCCAAACATTGGCTGCACCTGGCCCAGCTGGAGATGGAGCAAGCCCACTGGCGAGCCGGCCTGGAAGCCTTGACCAAGGCCGAGCGCGCCGGTGCAGAGCGCGGCAAGGTGCGCTCGTGGCGTAGATGGGCGGAAAGCGAACTGAGTCTCGAGCAGGAAAAACGTCTGGCCAGCGCTGGCTAGAGCCTGCTGCTGTTATCCGTAGGGTGCGCCGCGCGCACCGATTACAGGTATGGGCCACGGCGGTGCTCTAGGGCGGGAGCGCAGGTCTAGCTTCGGGTGCGCCTGGCGGGTCAGTTGGTGCGCACGGCGCACCCTACGGACGGAAGCACTCAGCTATCCGGCAGCTCGTAGGCGTAGATCTTGTCCGCCTGCATCTGGTAACCGGCTTCGGCCAGTTCGCTGCTGCTCTGCTCGACCTTCATTGCGCCTTCGATCCAGAACGGCTGATAGAGCGCATCCAGCAGCACGCCCAGCTCGGTGGTGACGTGCACGATCTGGTTCGATGGCGGTGGCGGTACATGGATGCAGGCGCCGAAGTAAGGCACCAGCAGGAACTCGGTAACGCGCCCTTCTTCGGTCACGTCCAGCGGCACGATGTAACCCGGCAGCTTCACTGCCTGGCCGTCCAGTTCCTTGACCACGGGCGCGGCCGGCGATTGTTGCATGGCGGCCGGACCGGCTTCGGACAACGCCTCGGCGAGTTGCGACAGGTCATGGATGGGCATCTGCTCGACCACCTGTGGCGGCGCGTCGGCCGGGACCATGTCCGACCAGTTCAGCTCGCGTACCTCGGCGGCCGATAACGGCGCGGCCAGGGCGATAAGCACAGCAGCGAGCAGGGGGCGGAGCATGGTGCTACCTCGTATCAATAAAAGGCTATAAGCGGCGTCACAAACGAATCGATAGACCATCGGCCAATGACTGCCGATAGGCACGCCAGGCTGGGACGCAGCCCATTAGCAGGGCAGCGCTCAGGATAGCGCCGAGCAGCGTCCACTCATAGGCCGTTGGCAGGTCAAGCGGCAGATAGAGACCGTAGTTGGCCTGCACATAACCCTGTGCACCGGCGATGCCCGCATACAGCAAGAGCAGGCCCAGTACTACGCCGGCCAGGGCCAGGGCGAAGGCTTCCAGGATCAGCAGGCTGGCGATATGCCAGGGCCGCGCACCCACCGAGCGCAGAATCGCCATTTCCCGGCGGCGTTCGTTGAGGCTGGTGAGGATTGCCGTGAGCATGCCGATCAGCCCGGTCAGCACTACGAACAGCGAGACCACGAACAGCGCCTTTTCCGCCGTACCCATCAGGCTCCATAGCTCCTGCAGGGCCACGCCGGGAAGGATCGCCAGCAGCGGTTCACCGCGGAATTCGTTGAGCTCGCGTTGCAGGCTGAAGGTGGCGATCTTGCTATTGAGACCGAGCAAAAAAGCGGTGATCTGTTTGGGCTGAAGATCCATGGCGCGCGCTTGCTCGGCGCTGATCTGCGCTGCGCCGCGGCCAGGCATGCCGTTCTGCCAGTCGATGTGCAGGGCTTCCATGCCGGCCAGGGAAATATGCAGCGTGCGATCCACCGGAGTGCCGGTGCGTTCGAGTACGCCGACGACGTTGAAGGGCTTGTCGTCGTGCTTGAGCAGGCTGATGGTGGCCACACCATGGGCCAGTACCAGCTTTTCGCCGAGGCTGTAGTTCAGCGCCTTGGCGACTTCCGCGCCGAGCACCACCTCGAACGGATCGTCGGCAAAGGCGCGCCCCTGGCTGATCTGCAGCGGCTGGCTGCGGGCATAGCGGAAGTGTTCGAAGTAGGCCGGGCTGGTGCCCATCACTCGGTAGCCGCGGTGCGAGTCGCCGAGGGAGATGGGGATCGCCCACTTGACCTGACGGTGTTCGGCGAAGCGCTCGAAGCTGTCCCAGCGAATATTGTTGGTCGCATTGCCAATACGGAATACCGAATACAGCAGCAGATTGACGCTGCCGGAACGGGCGCCGACGATCAGGTCGGTACCGCTGATGGTATTGGCGAAGCTGGCCCGCGCTTCGGTGCGTACGCGCTCCACGGCCAACAGCAGGCAAACGGAAAGGGCGATGGCAAATACGGTGAGCAGTGCGGTGAAACGGCGGTTGCCCAGGCTAGCCAGGGCCAGACGTAATAGGTACACCTTCAGACCTCCAGTGCGGTGGCGGCGCGATTGAGTTCGGCCAGCGATAGGCTGCGGTCGAACAAGTGCGCCAGGCTCTGGTCGTGACTGACAAACAGCAGGCTGGCACCCGCCTCGCGGCATTCGGCGAACAGCAGTTGCAGAAAAGCCTCGCGGGCGTCGGCGTCCAGCGCCGAGGTCGGCTCGTCAGCGATTACCAATTCTGGCTGGCCGATCAATGCTCTGGCAGCGGCAACCCGTTGCTGCTGGCCGATGGACAGTTCATCGGCACGGCGATCGAGCAGTGTTGCTTCTTTCAACCCCAGGTGGGCGAGCAGGGTGGCAGCGGCTTGGTCGATGCTGCCGTGGCGCTTGATGGCGCGGCTAGCGCGCAACCTTGAAAAGTGGCAGGGCAGTTCGACGTTTTCGCGCACCGAGAGAAACGGCAGCAGGTTGAACTGCTGGAAGATGTAGCCGGTATGGTCGACGCGAAAGCGGTCGCGGGCACTGGCCGACAGTGCACTGAGTTCCTGGTCGAGCAAGCGGATGCTGCCGCGATTGGGCGTTTGTACGCCGCCGAGCAGGCCGAGTAGGGTGGTCTTGCCACTGCCGCTGGGCCCCTTGAGAAACAGGCTTTCGCCGCGTTGCAGGGTGAAGCTGGGGATGTCCAGCAGTTGCGCCTGGCCGGGCCAGGCGAAACCGAGATTGGACAGTTGGATCAGGGCTGAACTCATGGCAATGCGTAACTCATGAAATAACGGCCGGGTAACCCCCCCGGCCGTGCTGCTGCGAATGGGCTGATTAAAAGCTCAGTGAGGCGTTGGCAGGCGTTAACTCGAGGCCTTGCTGGCCGCTCGGTGCGATCAGTTGTACCTGAATTTTCTCGGTGGCGGGGAAGCGCTTGAACAGTTCGCTTAGGTTCAATTGTTTCAGTTCGCCCGGTTTTTTGCAGTCGAGCTGGTAATGCGCATGGATTTCGCTGTGTTCACTGTCGCCTGCATCAGCGTGGTGCTCGTCGTGTGCGTGCTCGTCGTGGGCAGCACCCTCGAACAGCGGGCTTTCCAGTTCTTGCATGCTCACCGTGCAATCACCGCTCGCTATGCCGAATAGGGCCAGCGGTTGCTCCAGCTGGCTGCGCGCGGCGGCGACCTTAGCCTTGTCGGCGGCGCTGTTGGCTGCATGTTCGAAGCCGACCAGGTTCATGGCCGGGCTTTCCAGCTGCAGTTCCAGAGACGTGCCGTCCAGCACCACGTTGAGCAGGGCGACGCCATGCTCGTGGGCGTTGAGGCTGCCGTGTTCGGCGTGTTCGGCGTGTTCGGCGTGTTCATGGGCGTGTTCGTGTTTGTGCTCGTTGGCGTGGGCAACGGCCAGCGGCAGTAGAGCAAAAGGCAGGGCAAGCAGCAAACGACGCATGGTTATCTCCGGTCGGGATTCTATTTACTCGTTACGTTATAACAATTTTTATGTGCGTCTGGCCAGCTTCCCTTGGCGGGCTGCAGCTGACGTGGGAGCATGCCGGCTATTAATTCGAGGGCAGCAAAATGATGCGAATCCGTGGACGGATCGGTGATTGGCCGGTGGATCTGACTGTGGAACTGGACGCGCAGGACTGGGCGCAACTGGCGCAGCATATTGCGCCGGCCGCCGTCATGGGCGAGCCGCCAGCTGTTGCTGCAGCCGTAAAAACGGATGCGCTTTGGCAGACCACCCTGGAGTTGCTGCGCCAGGCCGGGCAAGTCGAAGGGCCGCAGCTGCTTGCTCAGCTGAGCGCATTAGCCGGCAGTGAAATGGCGGGCAAACGCCTGCTGGTGCGCTTGCGCCATAGCGCCCAGGTGCGCATGGAAACCGCTGTGGATGCGCCCATCTATCACTGGGTCGGGTAATAAGCCCCGATGGGGTGGCCGCACCGCGACAGGTTATCCGTCTCCGACCTGTCGCGGCTAAAGCGGTGGCATTCCGCTTTAGCCGCGAAGCCCGACAGGCCCAGGCCTGTCTAGTAGATCGCCTGATACAGCTTGCGCCGGTAAGTGGTGACCAGCGGGTGCTGGGTACCGAGCAGGTCGAACACTTGCAACAGGGTCTTGTGTGCCGCGCCGTCGGCGTAATTGCGGTTGCGCGTGAACAGTTGCAGCAGGGCCTCCAGGGCCGGCTCGTATTGTTGGCGGGCCAGCTGCTGGATGGCCAACTGGTAGGCGGCCCCATCGTCTTCGCCGTTTTGCGCCAGGCGGGTTTTCAGGCTGGCGACATCCGGCAGATCCGCCGCCTGGCGGAGGAAGGTCAGTTGCGCAAGGGCGCCAGCCAAGGCTGGCTTGTGGTCGTCGCCCTTGACCGCATCGAGCACGCTTTGCGCTTCGTCCAGTTCGCCGCGTTCGGCCAGGCAGCGGGCATAGAGGATCAGTGCCAGGGCATTTTCGTTGTCTGCTCCGAGCAACTGCTTGAGTAACGCTTCGGCGTCGGCGATGCGCCCTTCGGCGAACAAAGTCTGGGCGGCCTCCAGGGGGTCGGCCGCGGCGGGTGCGGGCTCGTTTACGTGGGGCTTGAGCAGTTCGCGGATCGCCGACTCAGGCTGCGCGCCGGAGAAGCCGTCGACCGGCTGACCGTTCTTGAACAGCACCACGGTAGGCAAGCTGCGAATGCCGAAGCGCGCGACCAGGTCCTGTTCGAGGTCGCAGTTGACCTTGGCCAGCAGCAGCTCGCCCTGGTAGCCCTCGGTGATCTGCGCCAGCAGGGGCATCAGTGCCTTGCAGGGCGCGCACCATTCGGCCCAGAAGTCGACCAGCACCGGTTTGTGGAAGGAGTTCTCGATCACCAACTGCTCGAATTGGGCGCTGCCGGATACGTCGAAAATATATGAGGTGTCGCTCATGGTCGGTCTCGCTGGGCGAAAAATGGCTGTCACTATAAATGTGGGCGCCTGATTACGGAAACAAGGCGTATTTCAGTCGCGCTGCGCGTGATACAGGCTGACCTGGCGAAACTCGGCGGGTTCGGCCAGATCCGGCAAGGTGCAGGCGTCCAGTATGCCCAGGCGCCGGTACAGCGGATGCTGAAAATCGCGCACCCGTGAGTCGGCCACCAGCGCCTGGCGCCCACGGCTGAGGAACTGGTCGAGTAGCGGCAGGTTGGCGCGGTCGTAGAGCACGTCGGCGACCAGGATCAGGTCGAAACGGTCAGTTTCCTGGAAAAAGTCCGCCGAGTAGCTCAGCGCCACGTCGTTGAGTGCGGCATTGGCCCGGCAGGCCGCAAGGGCCAGCGGGTCGATGTCGCAGGCCACCACTTCGAGGGCGCCAGCCTTGGCTGCCGCAATAGCCGCGACGCCGGAGCCGGCGCCAAAATCCAGTACGCGCTTGCCGCGCACCCACTGTGGGTGCTCGGCCAGCCAGCGCGCCAGCACCAGGCCGCTGGCCCAGCAGAAGCACCAGTAAGGTGGATCTTCGAGAATGCGCCGGGTTTCCTCCGGGTTGAAGGCGCGCGCCATATTGGCGGCATCAATCAGCCAGAGTTTCAATTCGGTAGCGGGTAAATGCTCGGCCACCAGCCTGGCGTCACCGAGCAGCTCGCTCAGCGCCGTCTGCAGGGCCGCCGTTGTGCTCACGGCGCCGGCACCAGGCGCAACTCGCCGAGTTGCTGGCTGTCGTTGTGTTGAATTGCTTGTGGCGGCAGGCGCAGGATCAGGCGGCCGGCTTGATTAACCCGTCCGCGTAGCTCGACCTTGACCCCGGGAATAAATGCCTCAGGGTTGAAGGGCAGGCGAAAGGGCAGTGCCGCGCCGCTGCCGGTCAGGCGAAGATTGCCGAGCAGGCCTTGCGGCAGGCCGCGCGCATCGACCAGTAGCAGGGCCAGTTCGACTTCGCCTCCGCTGGGTACGCCGAGCAGGCTGCCACTGAGTTCACGTTGGTGCGCCGGCAGAGGCGCGGGCGCCGCCGCGATGCTTGCTGCAGGTGCCGGCTTGGTCGCGGCCTGGGGCGTCACGGCGGGTGCGCTGGCGCATGCCGCGAGCAATACGGCCAGGGTAAGTGGGGCGAGCAGTCGTATAGCAATGTTCATCTAAGGGGGATGCCTGAATGAAGCGCTGTGCCTGAAAAGAGTAGCTGGGCGCGCGCTTGTATACCGCAAAGTCCACGGCTTGTCTTGCCCGCGGGATGCGCTACCATGGCGTTTTCCTGTTCAAGGTGGCTGCCCTGCTATGCACTGTCCCTTCTGCGGTGCCAACGACACCAAGGTCATCGATTCGCGTCTGGTAGCAGAGGGTGGGCAAGTGCGCCGTCGGCGTGAATGCCTGGCCTGCGAAGAGCGCTTTACCACCTTTGAAACTGCCGAGCTGGTGATGCCGCGGCTGATCAAACAGGACGGCAGTCGCCAGCCGTTCGATGAAGACAAGCTGCGTGCCGGCATGCAGCGCGCCCTGGAGAAACGCCCGGTGAGTATCGAGCGTCTGGAGGCGGCCATTGCCCATATCAAGCACCAGTTGCGTGCCACTGGCGAGCGCGAGATCAAGTCGCTGGTGCTTGGTGAGTTGGTGATGAGCGAGTTGCAAAAACTCGACGAAGTTGCCTACATCCGCTTCGCCTCGGTGTACCGGCGCTTCCAGGATCTCAACGAGTTCCGCGAAGAAATCGACCGGCTGTCTCGCGAACCCGCGAAGCAACAATGATGGGTTTCGATCACGCCTGTATGGCCCGCGCCCTCGAACTGGCCCGCAAAGGCCTGTATTCCACTCACCCGAACCCGCGGGTCGGCTGCGTCATCGCGCGCGACGGATGCATTGTTGGCGAAGGCTGGCATGTGCGTGCCGGTGAGCCGCACGCCGAGGTGCATGCGCTGCGCCAGGCTGGCGAGCAGGCGCGGGGCGCCACCGCCTATGTGACCCTGGAACCCTGCAGCCATCACGGCCGCACTCCGCCGTGCGCCGACGCATTGGTCGCCGCCGGTGTCGCGCGGGTGGTAGTGGCCATGCAGGATCCCAATCCGCAGGTCGCCGGTAATGGCCTGGCGCGTCTGCAGCAGGCTGGAATTGAAGTCCACTCTGGCGTGCTGGAAGCCGAAGCGCGGGCGCTCAACGCCGGCTTTATCAAGCGCATGGAGCAGGGCTTGCCCTTGGTGCGGGTCAAACTGGCGATGAGCCTGGATGGCCGCACCGCCATGGCCAGCGGCGAAAGCCAGTGGATTACCGGGCCGGCTGCTCGCGCCGCCGTGCAGCGTTTGCGGGCCAGCGCCAGCGTGGTGCTGAGCGGCGCCGACACTGTGCTGGCGGATAATGCCCGTTTGACCGTGCGCCCCGCTGAACTTGGCCTGGACGCCGAACTGACCGCGCTGGCGGCGAGCCGACCGCCGTTACGGGTGCTGGTCGATGGTCGCCTGCGGGTGCCGCTGGATGCACCGTTCTTCCAGGCTGGCGCAACGCTGGTGGCGACTTGCTTAGCCACTGCGGCGTATGAGCGCTACCAGGGCGCCGGCCATGAATTATTGGCTGTGCCGGGCAGTGGTGGGCATGTCGATCTGCACAAACTGCTGGGTGAGCTGGCCGGGCGCGGCGCCAACGAAGTGCTGGTCGAAGCCGGGCCGCGCCTGGCCGGCGCGTTCGCCCGCGCGGGGCTGGTCGACGAGTACCAGTTGTTCGTTGCGCCGAAGTTTCTCGGTTCCAGTGCGCGGCCCTTGCTCGACCTGCCGCTGGCGCGCATGGCCGAGGCACCGGCACTGAAAATCGTCGAGATGCGCGCCGTCGGTGATGACTGGCTGATTATCGCGGTGCCGCAGCGCGAAGCCTGATGCTGTCGGTTGGGCTGGGCGTCCCCGCCGCTCCTATGGGTGGCTAACCCACTAGCGCGTTGCGAGTCAGAACCCCGGCCGGCCATGCACGCTGCGGCATATCGGCCATCGGCCACTACAAACCGTCGCGCGGCGATGCAGTCGTGCGGCAATTATGGTAAAACGCGTCTCGGCCACTGTGGTGGCTACAACGTTCTCAGGGCGGGGTGCGATTCCCCACCGGCGGTAATGATGCAGTGCATCTAGCCCGCGAGCGCTTGCTGGCAGCCCTTGGTCGGGTCGCTAGCAAGGTCAGCAGACCCGGTGTGATTCCGGGGCCGACGGTATAGTCCGGATAAAGAGAGAGCGGGATTCCCTCCTCGGGCGCCGTGTGCGTACCCGTGAAATCCCTATCGATCGGCAGTGCTCTGTTTTGCTCAAAACAGGAGTTCATTCATGCTGTTCAACATCACCATCACTCGAGTACCGGAGGGCGCATGTTCACCGGCATAATCGAATCCATTGGTAGCATTCGCGCGCTGACGCCCAAGGGCGGCGACGTGCGGGTCTATGTGGCCACCGGCAAGCTCGATCTGGGCGACGTCAAACTGGGCGACAGTATCGCAGTCAACGGCGTCTGCCTGACCGCGGTGGAGCTGCCCGGCGACGGGTTCTGGGCTGATGTCAGCCGCGAAACCCTGGCGCGCACCGCGTTTGTCGACTTCAAGCCTGGCAGCAAGGTCAATCTGGAAAAGGCCCTGACGCCGACCAGTCGCCTCGGCGGTCATTTGGTCAGCGGCCATATCGATGGCGTCGGCGAGATCGTCGCCCTGGCTGAAAACGCCCGCGCCTGGCAATTCACCGTGCGCGCGCCGAAAGAGCTGGCCAAGTACATCGCCCATAAAGGTTCGATCACCGTCGACGGCGTCAGTCTGACCGTCAATTCGGTGAATGGCGCCGAGTTCGAGTTGACCATCGTGCCGCACACCCTGGCCGAAACCATCATGCTCGACTACCGCCCCGGGCATAAGGTCAACCTTGAGGTCGACCTGCTGGCGCGTTACCTGGAGCGTTTGCTCCTCGGTGATAAGGCCGCCGAGCCAAGTGCCTCGGGCATGACAGAAGGTTTTCTGGCCGAACACGGCTACCTGAAGAATTAAGGAATCGCGAGCATGGCTCTCAACAGTATTGAAGAACTGATCGAAGACATCCGCGCTGGCAAAATGGTCATCCTCATGGATGACGAAGACCGCGAGAACGAAGGCGATTTAATCATCGCCTCCGAGTGTGTGACTGCCGAGCACATCAACTTCATGGCGCGCTTCGCCCGTGGGTTGATCTGTATGCCGATGACCCGCGAGCGCTGCGAAACCCTCAAGTTGCCGCTGATGGCGCCGCGCAATGGCTCCGGTTTCGGCACCAAGTTCACCGTTTCGATCGAGGCCGCTGTCGGCGTGACCACCGGTATTTCTGCTGCCGATCGTGCGTGCACCGTGCAGGCAGCTGCAGCCAAGAATGCTGTGGCTGATGACATCGTCAGCCCTGGCCATATCTTCCCGCTGATGGCTCAGCCTGGCGGCGTGCTGGCCCGTGCCGGCCACACCGAAGCGGCGTGCGACTTGGCGCGCATGGGCGGTTTTGAGCCGAGCGGGGTGATCTGCGAGATCATGAACGATGACGGCACCATGGCCCGGCGCCCCGAGCTGGAAGAGTTCGCCGCGCTGCACGGTATCAAGGTCGGCACCATCGCTGATTTGATCCATTACCGACTGATCCATGAACGCACCGTCGAGCGTGTCAGTGAGCAGACCCTGGACAGCGAGTTGGGCCAATTCAACCTGGTGACCTACAGCGACTCGGTGGAGGAGGACGTGCACATGGCGCTGACTCTGGGCACCATCTGTGCCGATGAACCGACCCTGGTGCGGGTGCACAACATGGACCCGCTGCGCGACCTGTTCATGGTCAAGCAGCCCGGCCGCTGGAGCCTGCGCGCGGCCATGGCCGAAGTGGCCAAGGATGGCAGTGGCGTGGTGCTGTTGCTGGGTAACCCGTTGACTGGTCCGGACTTGCTGGCACACCTGGAGCGCCAGTTGGGCGGCGAGGGGAAGGTGGCCAGCCCGACTACCTACAGCACCGTCGGTGCCGGTTCGCAGATCCTGCGTGACCTGGGTGTGCGCAAGATGCGCCTGATGAGTTCGCCAATGAAGTTCAATGCGATATCCGGTTTCGACCTGGAAGTTGTAGAATACTTGCCCTCTGAATAATCCCAAGGGCCGTCCACGACGGCCCGGCTCTTTAAATAGACGAGACCCGCTATGACACTGAAGACCATCGAAGGTACTTTTATCGCCCCCAAGGGCAGCTTTGCCCTGGTGGTCGGCCGCTTCAACAGCTTTGTTGTTGAAAGCCTGGTAAGCGGTGCCGTTGACGCGCTGGTTCGCCATGGCGTCAGCGAAAGCAACATCACCATTATCCGCGCCCCAGGTGCTTTCGAAATTCCGCTGGTTGCGCAAAAAGTCGCTCAGCGTGGCGATTTCGACGCGATCATCGCCCTCGGCGCAGTAATTCGTGGCGGTACCCCGCATTTTGAATACGTGGCTGGCGAGTGCACCAAGGGCCTGGCCCAGGTGTCCATGGAGTTCGGCGTACCGGTAGCCTTTGGTGTATTGACCGTCGACTCCATCGAGCAAGCCATCGAGCGTTCCGGCACCAAGGCCGGTAACAAAGGTGCGGAAGCTGCAATGTCCGCCCTGGAAATGGTCAGCCTGCTGGCGCAGTTGGAGGCCAAGTGAGCCTGAACGACGGTAGCCCGCAAAAGCCGCAGCCAGCCAAAGGCCCGAAAGCGCCGAGTGGCAAAACCCTTGCGCGCCGTCAGGCGCGTACCCTGGCCATGCAGGCGCTGTACTCCTGGCACATGGCCGGTCAGCAGGTAAACGAGATCGAGGCACAGTTTCGCGTCGATAACGATTTTACTGCGGTCGACGGCGCCTACTTTCACGAAATCCTGCACGGCGTGCCGCGGCAGAAAACCGAGATCGACGGCGCTTTCGAGCCTCTGCTGGATCGCCCTATCGCGGAGATCGACCCGGTTGAATTGTCGATCCTGCGTCTGTCGACCTACGAGCTGAAGAACCGTATCGATGTGCCTTATCGTGTGGTGATCAACGAAGGCATCGAGTTGGCCAAAGTGTTCGGCGCCACCGACGGGCACAAGTTCGTCAACGGCGTACTGGACAAGCTGGCGCCGCGTTTGCGCGCTGATGAAGTCCGCGCCAACCGGCGCTGATAGCCCCTTGAACAGTTGCGGCGAGGTTCACGTGCCAAGCGCCCCGGTCATCCGTTTGGCAACTGCACGTGACGCGGTGCTGCTGTATGGCGTTGCTGCCTGTGGGTGAGTTCGAGCTGATCCGTCATTACTTCGCCGCTGCGTCCTGCGCGCAGGCCGGCGAAGGCGTGGCGCTGGGGATCGGCGATGACTGCGCCCTGCTGGAATTACCAGTCGGCGAACAGCTGGCTGTTTCCACCGACACCCTGGTTGCCGGGGTGCATTTTCCCGATTCATCCGATCCGTTTCTGCTGGCTCAGCGTGCGCTGGGCGTGTCGGTCAGTGACTTGGCCGCCATGGGCGCGACGCCGATCGGGTTCACCCTGGCGCTGACCTTGCCCCATGCCGAACCGGCCTGGTTGCAGGGCTTTGCCCGTGGTCTCGATCAGATGGCCCAGCACTGTGCGCTGCGCCTGATCGGTGGCGATACCTCGCGTGGCCCGCTGGCCCTGACCCTGACGGTATTTGGACGGGTGCCTAAGGGCCTGGCATTGACCCGGGCGGGTGCCCGGGTCGGCGATTTGCTCTGCGTTGGCGGCGAGCTAGGCGACGGTGCCGGCGCCTTGCCGCTGGTGCTCGGCCAACGTCAGGCTGCGTCGGCGATTACCGAACCCTTGCTGGCGCGTTATTGGTCGCCGCGACCGCAGCTTGACCTGGGCGTGGCGCTACGCGGCAAAGCCACGGCCGCGCTGGATATATCCGATGGACTGTTGGCCGACTGCGGGCACATCGCCGCCGCCTCTGGCGTGGCGCTGCTGGTCGAGCAGGCGCGCCTGCCGCTGTCGCAGGCGTTGCTGGCCTTGCTTGGCATCAGTGACGCGCGTGATTGCGCATTGAGTGGCGGCGACGATTACCTGTTGGCCTTTACCCTGCCGGCTGAGCAGCTTGCCGGACTGCAAGCGCTGGGTTGGCCGATCTATGTGATCGGTCGCGTCGAGGCTGGATCAGGTGTGCGGCTGCTGGATCAGCGCGGTCAATGCATCACGCCGCAGGTACGCGGCTATCAACATTTTGGGAGTGACGGTGACTGAACCGCTAAACGTGCCGCCATCGGTATGGCGCAATCCATGGCATTTTATTGCCTTTGGTTTCGGCTCGGGCACCTTGCCAAAAGCGCCGGGAACCTGGGGTTCGCTGGTGGCTTTGCCATTTATCCCGCTGTGGCAGATGCTGCCGGACTGGGGCTACTGGCTGATGCTTGGCGTCACCATACTGTTTGGTTTCTGGTTGTGTGGCAAAGTGGCCGAAGACCTGCGTGTGCATGACCATGAAGGTATCGTCTGGGACGAAATGGTCGGCATGTGGATCACCCTGTGGCTGGTGCCGGAAGGCTGGGGCTGGCTGTTGGCGGGTTTCCTGCTGTTCCGGCTGTTCGACATTTTCAAGCCCTGGCCGATTAGCTGGATCGACCGGCACGTGCATGGCGGTGTCGGCATCATGCTTGACGATGTGCTTGCTGGGGTATTCGCCTGGCTGGCGTTGCAGTTGCTCGTGTGGGGCTGGGCCAATGGGCTGGCGGCGGGTTTAGGTTTTTAACCGTGTGAGGTCGGCTATGACGAGGTGGTGGCTGGGGCTGCTGCTTGGCGCGCTGGGTGTTTCATCCGTCCAGGCAGAGCCTGCGCTGCAGGACATTCGTCTGGCCAGCGAGGTGTGGGAAGGCCATACCAATGCCGATGGCAGTGGCCTGGCATGGGATGTTCTGCGCCAGGTGTTCGAGCCGGAAGGCATCGAGTTGCTGATCCAGAGCGTGCCCTACACCCGCTCCATCGGTCTGGTTCAGCGCGGCGAAGCCGATGCCTGGGTCGGTTCCTACCGCAATGAGGTGGATGAGGGCGTGTTCTACCCGCGCTGGCACTATGACGCTGATCAAATCAGCGCGTTGGGCTTGGTCGATCAGCCGGTGCCGAGTCAGGCAACACTGGGCGAGTTTCGGCTGGTCTGGGTACGCGGCTACGAATATCAGCGTTATTTGCCAAACCTGAAGCACTACCGGGAAATTCAGCGCCGCAACGGTATTCTGCCGATGCTCGATTACGGCCATGCGGATTTTTACATTGATGCGCAGACCGAGGTCGATGAGGTGCTGGTGGGGGCGGCGGATCAGGCCCGTTACCGCGTCACCCCGTTGCTTCGCTTGCCGCTGTATCTGGGCTTTGCCGATAACCCACGGGGGCGGGCACTGGCTCAGTTGTACGATCGACGCATGGAGCAATTAGTCGAGCTGCGCAGCTTGCGCCCGCTGTTCGAGCGTTGGCAGCAGCCCTACCCCTTCGATTGACCGAATGAGAGAGCCCGATGGCTGGACTTAAATTATTGGCTGTCGCTGCGCTGTCCTTGGCCTGCGGGTTGAGCTGGGCGGCGCCTCAGGTGTTGGTGGTCGGTTTGTTCCCCGGCGCCGCGGTGCTCAATGTCGACGGCCAGCGCAAGCTGGTGAAGGTCGGCCAGACCGGCCCTGGCGGCGTGGTGGTGATCAGTGCCGACAGCCGTGGTGCCGTACTGCGGGTGGATGGCGTGGAGCGCGCGTACAGCCTGAGTCGCGAATACAGTAACGGCTTCGCCGAGCCAAGCACGCGTCAGCTGAGCATTGCCAAAGGCATTGGCGGGCACTACTGGATTGCCGGTTCGGTGGATGGCCATCCGATGCAGTTCCTGGTCGACACGGGTGCCACCTCGGTCGCCCTCAATGAGGGGCACGCTCGCCGTCTGGGCATCGACTACCGAGTGGACGGTCGACCCCTGCAGGTCAGCACGGCCAGCGGTACGGTGCGCGGCTGGCGGGTTACGCTCAACAGTGTGAAGGTTGGCACGTTGGAAGTGCTTGGGGTCGAGGGGGTCGTGCTGGAAGGCGGCTCGCCCACCGAGGCGCTGCTCGGCATGAGCTTCCTTGGTCGGGTCGGCTGGCGGGTTGAGCAGGATCTGCTGGTGCTGGAGTCGAAACTATAAGCGTCGCCTGAATGCTCAGACGGCCGGCGTGGTAAGCGGCATGTGGTTTATCCGATCCTTATCATCGGTAATTCAAGCTGACCCGCTGGCGGGGGCTGCTGTTACAATGCGCCCTCGAAATTCCCAGCCCTTATCTATTTAGGAGCATTCGGTGTCTGTCGTATTCGTCGCCGCCTCCCAGCTGCCTACCCCGTTCGGGGTGTTTATCATGCATGGCTTTCTCGAAACGGCCACGGGCAAGGAGCATGTCGCGCTGACCTTCGGCGATGTTGCCGATGGCGAGCCGGTGCTAGGGCGCCTGCATTCCGAGTGCCTGACCGGCGATGCGCTGTTCAGTCTGCGCTGTGATTGCGGCTTCCAGCTCGAAGCCGCCATGCGTGCGATTGCCGCCGAAGGGCGTGGCGTGCTGCTCTATCTGCGTCAGGAGGGCCGTGGCATTGGCCTGCTGAACAAGATCCGCGCCTACGAACTGCAGGATGGTGGTGCCGATACGGTCGAGGCCAACGAGCTCCTCGGTTTCGGTGCCGATCAGCGTGAATACGCGATCTGCCTGCCGATGCTTGAACACCTGCACATCAAGGCACTCAAGCTGATGACCAACAACCCACGCAAGGTCAAGGCGCTGGGCGATATGGGCATCAACGTGGCCACCCGCGTACCGTTGCAAATCGACCATAACCCGCACAACAAGAAGTACCTGGCGACCAAGGCCGGCAAGCTTGGGCACATGCTCGGCAGCCTGCATCAGGGCGAGGTCGAGGGAAGCCTGTGACCCGGAGTAATCTGCGCCGTCGACTGGCGCTTGAGTGGTGGCAGCAACTGGTGCTGACCCTGGCGCCGTTGTTGGTACTCAATCTGCTGTTTGGTGCTGGACGGTCGCTGACTGTCTTCGCCATGCCCTTGTTCGTCGCCGGGATGGCCGCGATGTTCGTCAGCCTGCCGCTGTTCCACGCTTACAAACGCGAGCTGCTGGCGACCGAAAAGGCCCTGGATAGCCCCGAAGAGCCAGCTGCCTGGATTGCTTTGGCTGCTCGGCGTCGCCTGGCGTTGTTTGGTGCCGGTCTACCGGCCTGGATTGCCGCCCTCGCGGTGTTTGCCGGGCTGGAAGCGATCCCGTTGATTCTCCTGGCGCTGTCCAGCGTCGTGATCCTGTACCTCTACCGCATCCCCCGCCAGCTCGGCTGAGCTCCCGTCGCGGCGCCTGACTGTCCTCCCTGAGCTGCGGCGTGATGGTGCTGGCGGCTTACCGTTGGCCGAGACGCGCTGACACCCACGCCGGCATCGCGGCCGGATGTATTCCGGGACTGCTCCTCGGCCACTGCAGCGAATGGGTAATAACCGTTGCCCCGGCCGAACCGGCTGCCCGCTTGAAGTTAGCCGGAGTTGTAGGAGCCAGCTTGCTGGCGATCCGCTGACAGATCACACAGATCGCCAGCAAGCTGGCTCCTACAGTGTGCTATTGAGCACGACTTGGTCAGGCTCCTTGCCGTTTGCGCCAGGTTAGAAGCGATAGCCGACGCTGAGTTGCACGTCCTCTTGCGCTGCCGCTGCCGGGTAACGTCTTAAAGCTGAGGTGTCCAGGTCACGGCAAACAGAGCGGTGCGGCCTTCGCTGTTGTAGCCGAAACGTCCGTTGCTTGTGCTATAGGTCGCCTCGGCATAGTCCTTGTCGAAAAGATTGTTCAGTTTCAGGTCGAAGGCCACTTCCTGGCTGGCTTGCCATTTGCCACGCAGGCTGAGCAGGCCGTAACCACCCAACTCTTGAGTGTTGTCGGCATCGTCATAGCGGCCACTGACTGCGCGCCAGCTGGCACCCACCGCAAAGTCACCGAACGGGCGATCCAGGTCCAGGCTCAGTGTACGTTTGGCGCGGCGTGCGAGGGTGTGGCCAGTGGCGCGATCCCGCGGGTCGATCAGGGCGAGTGCCAGGTTGCCCCGCCAGCCGAAGAGCTCTTGTTGGAGCGCAGCCTCGAAGCCATTGATGCGAGCGGTCTGGACGTTTTGCGGAATGAAGCTCTGGTCGAGAACAATCGCGTCCTGCAGGTCGATACGGTACAGCGAAAGCTCCAGTGCGCCGGTTTCGCTGTAGCGGCTGCGCCATTGGGCCTCATAGCTCTTAGATTTTTCCGGGCTGAGTTCCGGGTTGGCGCTGGTAAAGCATCCGAAGCCCGGGTAGCACAAGTCTGGATAATATAGGTCGTTGAAGGTCGGTGCGCGGAAGCCTTCGCTGTAGGACAGGATCAAATCGTTGCTGCTGTTGAATGGCACGGTCAGTGCCGCGTTCCAATTGTTTTCGCTGCCGAACTGTTGGTTCTTATCATGACGCATGCCCAGTTCTGTCGAAAAACCTTCGGCCTTGTAACGGTGTTGGATAAATGCTGCCTGGTTCCAGCGTGAGTCCTCAGCAAAGTCCTCGCTGCCCGTAACCCGATCTTCATACCAATCGGCACCCAGCAGCACTTGGTGGCGATCGTTGAGTGCTAGGGTGTTAACCCAATTTGCCGAGTCGCGGTAGGTATTGAGGCTGTAAAACGAGTCCGCACCGGCCTGTGGCTGATCGTTGCCGGTGTCGCGCTTGTCCTCGCTGTGGCCGATTTCCAGGCGGCTATTCCAGACGTCGCTGAGGTTGGCATCGATGTAGCTCGACAGGCTGCTGAGCTGGAAGTCCGTGGTAGGCAGCGAAGTATTGAAGATGTCCTCGAACTCGACCTGGCCGTGTTGATCAAGGGCGCTGAAGCCGATCTTCAGGTCGTCATTGAAGCGGTGCGACACGTTCAAGCTCAGCGACTTATTTCGGTAGGCATCGTCATCGCCGTTGGCACCGAAATTGTCGCGTGTGGCGTCGATACCCTGGGTTTCATCGAGTGCGGCGCCGAGGTTGAAGCGGGTTTGCGCGTCGCCGCCGGACACGCCAAGGCTGCGTTCGAAGGTCTGGTTGCTGCCGACGCCAAGGCGAACGTAGGGCTTGAGTCCGTCGCCGCTGCCTTGGCGGGTGAAAATCTGCACAACCCCGCCAATGGCATCGGAGCCATAGAGCGCTGAACGGGCGCCACGCACCACTTCCACTCGCTCGATCTGCTCCGGGCTGAGAAATTCCAGGCTGCTGGTGCCACTGGAGGCGGCGGAAATACGTTGGCCATCTACCAGGACTAGGGTTTGCGCGGTCGAAGTGCCGCGGACGAACAGGCCGGTCTGGCTACCCGCGCCGCCAGTCCGGTTGACGCTGACGCCTGGGACTCGCTCGAGTAGCTCTGCCACGCTGCGTACTTGTAGGCGTTCGATGTCCTTACGGGTAAATACTGTGGTTGCAGCTGTTGCCTGCCGGGCCGGTTCGGCGTGCCGACCGGAGGTCACGATCAGCGGCTGTAGTTCGAGTGATTTGGCAGGGCTGCTGACTTCTTCAGCATGAGCACCCAGCGGCAGCAGCGCTACAGCCAGGGCAATTCGGGACAATTTCATTGGTAAATCCTCAAAAGGCAGAAAACTTTTGAGGAGGGCAGGGACAAGCACCGGGCAAGGAGGCGATAGCCAGCGCTTGACGGTGATGCCCTCCGCAACACCAGTCACATTGCGCCGAGGCAGGTCTCCGGGCTGCCGACTGGCACTTTCCCGCCTTCCCGGGCGAACCCAGTGGCGTATCGAGAAAGTGTGTGCCCTGACCGTGCTGGTCGGGGCTGTCGGTTACCGTTGCGGGGGCAGCGCAGGCATTGTGGCTGTCGAATTGACGGCTACGCACCTGCTTCCCTTTTCACGCCTGGGCCTTGCGGCTGTCGGCGACCTCGGACAAGTAAAACGCCGCGCACCATAAAGTGCTGCGGATAGAAGTACAAGCCGCGCCTACGTTTGCGGCGTTTCCAGCAGCGCGCGGCGCTGGCGCACGGCAGCTTCGATGCCGGCGGCGTCGAGGCCGCATTCGGCGAGCATCTGGGTCGGTTTGGCGTGCTCGACGTAATAGTCGGGCAGGCCGAGGTGCAGCATCGGCTTGAGGATGTTTTCCCCGGCAAGGAATTCGCTGACGGCACTGCCGGCGCCGCCCATGATGCTGTTTTCTTCGATGCTTACCAGCAGGTCGTGGTTGTCGGCGAGCTGTCGAATCAGGGCTTCGTCGAGCGGTTTGACGAAGCGCATGTCGACCACCGTGGCGTTCAGGGTCTCGCCGACTTGCAGCGCTTCGGCCAGTTGCACGCCGAACACCAGCAGGGCTGTGCCTTGGCCATGGCGGCGCACGACGCCCTTGCCGATTTCCAGTGGCGCAAGGCCCGGCTCGATCACCGCGTTGGGGCCACTGCCGCGTGGATAGCGCACCGCAGCCGGGCCGTCGAACAGGTAGCCGGTGCTGAGCATGCGGCGCAATTCGTTCTCGTCACTGGGGGTCATCACCAGCATGCCGGGGATGCAGCGCAGGTAGGACAGGTCGAAGCTGCCGGCGTGGGTCGGGCCGTCTTCGCCTACCAGGCCGGCGCGGTCGATGGCGAACAGTACGTCGAGGTGCTGCACCGCCACGTCGTGGATCAACTGGTCATAGGCGCGCTGGAGAAAGGTCGAGTAGATCGCCACCACCGGCTTGATGCCATCGCAGGCCATGCCCGCGGCCAGGGTCACCGCGTGCTGCTCGGCGATGGCTACGTCGAAATAGCGCTCGGGATAGCGTTCGCTGAAGGTCACCAGGTCCGAGCCTTCTTTCATCGCCGGGGTGATGCCAACCAGGCGCGAGTCTTCGGCGGCCATGTCGCACAGCCACTGGCCGAACACACCAGAGTACTTAGGGCCGGCGACTTTCTTCGGCGCGGCGAGCGGGGTGTTGATCGGCTCCAGCTTGGTGATTGCGTGGTAACCGATTGGGTCGGCCTCGGCCGGCGCGAAACCCTTACCTTTCTTGGTGATCACGTGAAGGAACTGCGGGCCATCGAGGTCGCGCATATTGCGCAGGGTCGCCAGCAGGGTGGGCAGGTCATGGCCGTCGATCGGGCCGATGTAGTTCCAGCCCAGTTCCTCGAAGAGGGTGCCGGGCACCAGCATGCCCTTGGCGTGTTCTTCGGTCTTGCGCGCGATTTCCCAGGCGCCGGGCAGGCGCGAGAGGATCTTCTTGCTGCCCTCGCGCATGCTGGCGTAGGTGCGGCTGGAGAGAATCTTGGCCAGGTAGTTGGACAGGCCACCGACATTTTGCGAGATCGACATGTCGTTGTCGTTGAGGATCACCAGCATGTTGGCATTGACGTCGCTGGCGTGATTGAGCGCCTCGAAGGCCATGCCGGCGGTCAGTGCGCCGTCGCCGATCACCGCCACACTCTTGCGCTTGCTGCCCTGGATGCGTGCGGCGATGGCCATGCCTAGGGCGGCGCTGATGCTAGTGCTGGAGTGGCCGACGCCAAAGGTGTCGTACTCGCTCTCGGAGCGGCGCGGGAAGGCGGCGATGCCGTCTTTCTGGCGCAGGCTGGACATGCGTTCGCGGCGGCCGGTGAGGATCTTGTGTGGATAGGCCTGGTGGCCGACATCCCACACCACGCGGTCATCCGGGGTGTCGAAGACGTAATGCAGGGCGACAGTCAGCTCGATCACACCAAGGCCCGCACCGAAATGCCCACCGGTCTGGCCGACCGTGTAGAGCAGGTACTGGCGCAGTTCGTCGGCCAGGGTTTCCAGCTCGGCTTCGCCCAGTCGGCGCAGTTCGTCCGGCGTGTTGGCGCAGTCGAGCAAGGGCGTCAGTGGGCGTTCGCGAGGAATCTCGTGGAAGGTCGTCGGCATCAGGCTGATCGTTCGTTCTAGGTGCAAAAGATGCAGCAGTTTACCCGAAGCGCCGGTCACTGCCCAAACAAGCTTCGGATCGGCGCAACCCGTAGATCCTATGTTCATGTGCAAGGTCTGCGACATCCACCCGGCTCTAGTAGCCCGGATGCAATCCGGGGGATGTTGTCCGGGGCTCCCCGGATTGCATCCGGGCTACTTCGAACCTGCTACCAACTATCGACGCAGCGCTTCTTACCCGCGCGTGTTGCCGGCAGTGGCGCCGCATTCAGCCCGCGCACCAGCCAGGCGCGAGTTTCCAGTGGGTCGATCACCGCATCGATCTCCAGAAAGCTGGCCATGTTGATGCCCTTGCCGCTCTGGTAGGCCTTGGCCACCAGTTTGTCGAACAGCTGCTGGCGGGCGCCAGGCTCCTCGACGGCTGCCAGCTCCTTGGCGAAACCCAGTCGCACCGCGCCTTCCAGGCCCATGGCGCCGAATTCTCCGCTGGGCCAGGCGATGGTGAACAGCGGTGAATGGAAGCTGCCGGCGGCCATGGCCTGGGCGCCGAGGCCGTAGCCCTTGCGCAAGACCACGGTGAAAAAAGGCACCGTCAGGCTGGCGGCGGCGACGAACATACGCGACACATGGCGCACCGTGGCCTGTTTTTCGGCTTCCGGGCCGACCATAAAGCCGGGGGTGTCGCACAGCGACAGCATGGGGATGTCGAAGGCATCGCACAGCTGCATAAAGCGCGCAGCCTTGTCGCCGGCCACGGCATCGATGGCGCCGCCCAGGTGCGCGGGGTTGTTGGCGAGCAGGCCAAAGGGCCGGCCCTCGATACGCACCAAGGCGGTGATCAGGCCGGGGGCGAACTGCCGGCGCAGTTCCAGTACCGATCCGCTGTCGGCCAGGATGGCGATTACCTGGCGAATGTCATAGACGCGCAGGCGGTTTTCCGGGATCAAATGGCGCAGCGCGCGCTGATCCGCACACTGCCAATCCGTTAGCGCGCCCTGGAAGTAGCTCAGGTACTGCTTGGCCACGCGCACCGCCTCGGCCTCATCGGCGACCAGTACGTCTATCACCCCGTTCGGCCCCTGCACCGAGACCGGTCCGACCTGCTCCGCGGTGAAGCTACCGAGGCCGCCGCCTTCGATCATCGCCGGGCCGGCCATGCCGATGGTTGCGTTCTCGGTGGCGATAATCACATCGCAGCAGCCGAGCAGCGCCGCATTGCCGGCGAAGCAGCGCCCGGAGACCACCCCCACCAGAGGTACCAGCCCGGACAACCTGGCCATGCCGACGAAGGTGTGGCAGTCGAGTCCGGCGACGCCGACGAAATCGCTGTCACCCGGCCGGCCGCCACCGCCCTCAGCGAACAGCACCAGAGGCAGGCGCCACTGTTCGGCGAGGCCGAGCATGCGGTCGGTCTTCTTGTGATTCATCACCCCCTGGGTGCCGGCGAATACCGTGTAGTCGTAGGCGATGGCCATGCAGCGCGCCGCCTGGCTACCGAACACGTCGGCGTTGACTGTGCCGATGCCGGCCACCAGGCCATCGGCCGGGCTCTGTTCGATCAGCTCCTCCAACGAACGCCGCCGACGTTGCGCGGCCAGGGCCAGGGCGCCGTATTCGTTGAAGCTGCCGTCATCGAGCAGCTCGGCGAGGTTCTCGCGTACTGTCCGCTGGCCGGTCTTGCGCCGCTTGGCCACGGCCAGTGGGCGGCGTTCGTCGCGGGTCATGGCGTGACGCTCGAACACCTCGGCGAGATCCGCGCGGATATGTTCGAGGTCCAGGCTTTGCTCGCTTTGCGCCTGATCGGCGTCGACCTCGGCCGGTTCGATAAACAGCAGCGGCTGGCCTTCGCCGACCACGCTGCCGGGCTGCACGGTGAGGGCGCGGACGATACCGCTGTGGCTGGCCTTGACCACGAACTCCATCTTCATCGCCTCCAGCACGGCGATGCTCTGGCCGACCGCCACGGCATCGCCCTCGGCTACCTCCAGGCACACCAGTACGCCGCTGCTCGGCGCGTGCAAGGACAGGCAGCCGGGCGGCGCATCGATCGCCTGCTGCGCCGCACCGGCCGCCGCTGGGCTGCCGGCAAAGAACAGGTGGGGATGGGCCTGCTGCTGGGGTGCCAGCAATTGCGCCAGCCGGCCTTCGACCAAGCGTGTGCTGACCTGATTGGCGGCAACTTCTGGCAGGCGCAACAGGTTCTGCAGCAGGTGCAGGTTGCTCGCCACGCCCTCCAGGCGGAACTCGCAGAGCGCGCGGTAGGCGCGGCGCAGTGCGCTCGGGTAGTCCGGCGCGTGGGCGATCAGTTTGGCCAGCAGCGAATCGTAGCTGGGGCTGACCGGGTAGCCGGCGTAGCCATAGCCGTCGACACGCAGGCCGGGGCCGCTGGGTGGATCGTAAGCCGTCAATGTGCCGGCGGCCGGGTGGGTGCTGCCATCGGCGCTCATGCTTTCCAGGTTGATCCGCAGTTGCACGGCGCAGCCAGTGAGGGCCGGCGGCTGCAGCAGGTTCAGTTGCGCCAGGCTGTGCCCGGCGGCCAGCCTGAGCTGGGTCTGCAGCAGGTCGATGCGGGTGACCTGCTCGGTGACCGTGTGCTCGACCTGGATGCGCGGGTTGGCTTCCATAAAGTAGAAGCGTTCGGGCTGCTGGTTATCCAGCAGGAACTCGAAGGTGCCCAGGCCCTGATAGCGCGCCGCACCGGCCAGCTTCAGCGCGGCGGCGATCATCCGCGCGCGGGTGGCCGCTGGCAGGTCCGGGCTGGGGGCGATCTCCACCAGCTTCTGCTGGCGCCGCTGCAGGCTGCAATCGCGCTCCCACAGGTGGCTGACCGCGCCCGTATGGTCGCCCAGCACCTGGATTTCGATATGCCGGGCATCGCCCACCAGCTGCTCGATATACAACGCGTCACTGCCGAAGGCCGCACGGGCTTCCGACTGGCAGCGGGCGAAGGCCTCGTCCAGTTCCGCTGCGGCGAATACCGGGCGCATGCCGCGACCGCCGCCGCCGGCCAGGGCCTTGAGCATCACCGCGCCACCGTCGCCCAGGCTGCGCAGGAACTCGCGGGCCTGATCCAGGCTGACTGCGTGATTGAGCCCGCGCACCAGGGGCACATCGCAGCGTTCGGCCAGTGCGCGCGCCGCGGCTTTGTCGCCGAACAGTTCCAACACCTCGGCAGCGGGGCCGATAAAGCACAGGCCGGCAGCCTGACAGCGGCGGGCAAACTCGGCGTTCTCGGCGAGAAAGCCGTAACCGGGATGGATCGCCGCGCAACCCTGTTCCTCGGCGATGGCGATCAGCTGGTCCATGTCCAGATAGGCCGGCACCCCGCGACCCTTGAGGGCGACCGCGCTGTCGGCCTTGCGCACATGCAGGGAGGCTGCGTCGTCCTCGGCGTACACCGCCACCGAGCGAATGCCCAGTTCGGCGGCGGCGCGGGCGATGCGGATGGCGATCTCGCCGCGGTTGGCGATCAGCAGGGCGGTAAAGGGCATAGTGGCTCCATAGGGTGCGGCGTGCGCACCGGTTGGGTTGATTGGGGGCTTAGGAGCCTGTCGGGCGAACGGTCAAGCCCCACAGGTTCCTAGAGCAGGGCTTCGAGTTCGTTCTTCTTCACCTTGCCAGTGGCGGTCATCGGCAGGCTGTCGAGCAGGCGGATTTCCGGCACCTTGTAAACCGCCATAGCCTCGCGACACCAGGCCTGCAGGCTGTCCGTGCTGGCGCCGCTGCCGGGCTTGAGCACCACGAAGGCCACCGGGCGCTGGCCGCTGTGGTCGTCGCTGCGGCCGAGCACGGCGCTGGCGAGGATCGCCGGGTGCTGGCCGAGCAGGGCCTCCAGCTCGCTGGGGAATACGCTCATGCCGTTGACCTTGAGCATTTCCTTGCGCCGGCCGAGGTAGCGGATAAAGCCCTGATCAGTGATCTGGCCGATGTCGCCGCTGTGCAGCCAGCCGTCGCGTAGCGTCGTGGCGGATTCCTCCGGGCGATTCCAGTAACCTTTGAACAGCGAAGGGCTGCGCAGGCACAGCTCGCCCTCCTGGCCCAGCGGCAGCAGTTCGCCAGTGGCGAAGTCGCAGACCTTGAACTGGGTGCCCGGCACTGGCAGGCCGACGAAGGTCGGCGCGCTCCTGAGGTCGAAGTCGTCCTGTTGCATGCCGGCGGTGAAGGTGTCGCAGGTATGGCTCTCGGTCATGCCGAAACTGAACTCGAACAGACTGGTTCCGGTCAGCGCGTGCCATCGGCGACGGTATTGAGGGGTGAGTTTCTTGATAAAGGAGATGCTGCCGGTCTGCTGCAGCGAGCCGAAGTCATAATCGCCGACCCGTGGGTGTTCCAGCACCTCGGCGGCATTGTCCACCAGCAGGCCGCAGTGGCTGACCCGGTAGTGCTCGACCGCGCCCATGAAAGCCAGCGCATCCCAGCGCGCCAGCAATACCAGGCGGCAGCCGCTAAATACCGGGAACAGCAGGCCGGCGTTTTCCCCGGCGATCCAGAACTCCGGGAGGAAGTTGAGCAGCACGCTGTCCGGGCGCAGTTGCAGAGCCACCGCAAGGAAGCTGGCGCAGGTGTAGAGCATGTCGCCATGGCTATGCACGCAGCCCTTGGGCAGACCCGTGGTGCCGCCGGTGTAGTTGAGCGCGGCGATGTCGTCGAGCTGCGGACGATGCGTCGGAGTCGGCGCCTTGCAGGCCGACAGCGCCGGGTAGAAGTCGATGAAATCGTCCCCCGTGACCTTCGCCGCCAGCAGCAGATCCGGCACGGGGATACTCGGCTCGGCCGGGCAGAGTTCGGACAGGCTGGTCGCCAGCACATGGACGAGCTGACAGTCCTCGCGCACCGCCCGGACCAGCGGCAGCAACTGGTCGAAACAGAGGATGGTGCGCGCGCCGCTGTCCTTGAGCTGGTAGCTCAGTTCCAGCGCCTTGCTCAGTGGGCTGACCGGCGCATAGACCGCGCCGCACTTGAGGATGGCGTAGAAGGCGATGTGCAGCTGCGGACAGTTGGGCATGAACAGTGCGACCCGATCCCCCGCCGCAACCCCCAGTTCCACCAGCAGCGCGGCGCAGCGATCAGACAGCCGATCCAGTTCGGCATAGCTCAGGGACAGTCCATAGAAGTCCAGGGCCGGGGCCTCGGGCTGCAGGCGGGCCCAGGTGCGCAGGTACTCGGACAGCGGCTGCTGGCCGTGCGGGTAATCCGGCTCGCGCGGCGTGCCGATCGGCCAGGCGGCCGCCTGCAGTGCATGCAGCTGTTGCAGGTAGAGGTCTTCGGTCATCTGTTGTGCCCTGTCGTTTGGCTCTGCGGGCAGCTTAGGCGGTCGGGCTGAGGAGCAGAACTGATGCTTATGCATCGCCATCCATGAATGCTATGCATGGTTGCGCCGAGGCTTGGCACTGCTAGGCTCGGACTGATTCGGATAATGCGGAAATAACCATGAATCAAGCGCATGAATGGCCAACCCTGGAGCGCCTCGACCTCAACCTGTTTCGGGTGTTCGAGGTGGTCTACCGCGAGCGCAACCTGACCCGCGCGGCGCTATTGCTGCACCTCAGTCAGTCGGCGGTCAGCCACGCCCTGGCGCGCTTGCGCGAGCAGCTGGGCGATCCACTGTTCGTCCGCTCGGGACGCGGGGTGGCGCCGACGGCCCTGGCCGAGCAGTTGGCGCCGGGCATTCAGGATGCGCTGGAGGGGCTGCGGCGCAATCTCGGCCGCGGCCATGGCTTCGACCCGCAGCACGATCGGCGTGTATTCAGCCTGAATATGCCGGAGCAGCTGGAACCCCTGGTGCTGCCGGGCATCCTCGGCCAATTGCGCCAGCTCGCGCCGCAACTGGAGGTGCGCAGCAGCAGCGTGCATTGGGCGGCGCTGAAGCTGGAGCTGATCGCCGGGCGAGTTGATCTGGCCATCGAGATCGCCCGTCCCACCGATGCCGAGCTGCGCCAACAATTACTGCTGCAGGAGCCGCTGTGCGTGGTCGCCGGCCCGGCCTTCACGGGCGAACTGAGCGCCGAGCGCTACCTGGCCGCCGAGCATGTGGCGGTCACCTCGCGCCGCCGCGGGATCTGCGTGGAAGATCTGGCCCTCGGCCATCTTGGTCTGGTTCGTCAGGTGCGCCAGCGCTGCCAGCATTACTTGACCGCGGCGCTGCTGGTGGCGCGCAGCGACTGGTTGCTGACCATGCCCAGGCGCTATGCAGAGCTGATCAATGCCGGGCTGGACAACCGCCTACTGGCGATGCCCCTGGTACTGCCGCCGGTGACCCTCAATCTGTACTGGTCGCGCCAGGCCGAGAATGAGCCGGGCAGTCAATGGCTGCGCGGGCAATTATTGGAGTTGGTGCGGCAGCGGTTTTGATCGGGTGACGGCTGTATCCGATTAAGGTGGGAGTTCCCTCGCCCGCTCCTACAGAAAACGTCATAACCTATAAAATCAATGATATACGGGTTGCTTGAGCGTAGCCCGGATGCAATCCGGGAGCGGTTGCTCGGTACTGGAGTTCCCCGGATTTCATCCGGGCTACAAGAGCCCTAAACCCGACAGCACTGCTAGTGCTGGCGTTCGACGATATAACGGGCCAACTCGCGTAGTGGCTCGGCGGCGTGGTCGAAGGGGCGCAGGGCGTGTAGTGCCTGATCGCGTAGCTCCAGGGCGTAGGCCTTGGCCGCGTCGAGGCCGAGCAGTGCCGGGTAGGTCGGTTTGTCGTGGGCCTGATCCTTGCCCTGGGTTTTGCCCAGGGTGGTGGTGTCGCTTTCCACGTCGAGGATGTCGTCCTGCACCTGGAATGCCAGGCCGATGGCGCGGGCATAGGTGTGCAGTGCTTGCAGTTCGCGATCATCGGCGCGGGCACTGGCCAGAGCGCCAAGGCGCACGCTGGCTTCGATCAGGGCGCCGGTCTTGTGCCTGTGCATAAGCTCCAGTGCCGCTTGATCGAGCTTATGACCGACTGAGCCGAGGTCGATGGCCTGGCCGCCGACCATGCCGGCCGGGCCAGCGGCGTGGGCCAGGCTGGTAATCATGGTCAGGCGCAACTCGGCGTCATGCGGGTTGCGTACTGGGTCGGCGAGCACTTCGAAGGCCAGGCTCTGCAGAGCATCGCCGGCGAGGATGGCCAGGGCTTCGTCGAACGCCTTGTGGGTGGTGGGCTGGCCACGGCGCAGGTCGTCATCGTCCATCGCCGGCAAATCATCGTGCACCAGCGAATAGGCGTGGATCAGTTCGACTGCGCAAGCCGCGCCATCGGCCTGTTCCGGCTGGCCGCCGAGGGCTTCACAGGCGGCGTAAACCAGTAGCGGGCGGACCCGTTTGCCACCGTTGGTCACGCTGTAACACATGGCTTGATAGAGGCGTTGCAACTCGCTATGCGGGGCCGCGAACAGGCTTGCCAGCGCCGTGTCGACACGCTGCTGGCACTGCGCCTGGTAGGTCGCGATCATGCCTGTCGATCCGCGTCGAAGGGGGCTTCCTCGAGTTCGCCATCGCGTTCCATGAGGATTTGTACCTTCTGCTCGGCCTGAGTCAGGGCGGCCTGGCAGTCGCGGGTCAGGCGGATACCTTGTTCGAAGGCAGTCAGTGAATCTTCCAGCGATAACTCGCCGTTTTCCAGGCGCTCGACCAGGGTTTGCAAATCGGTGAGGGATTGCTCGAAGTCGAGTGAGGCTTTTTTACGGGCCATGGCGGGCATTCTCTGGCAGAGGCTCGGGCGGGGATTGTAACCGGCGCGACACTAGCAGAGCCTCGCCGCGTGGGCAAATCGACGGAATTTACCTACTTCTTGGTTGGCGACCTGGGCCGGGCTGCGCAACGCCCGACACGTGTGAACTGCTGCGCATCAACTCATCCGGCGAAGTAGGTCACCCAGAAATAATAGAGGGTCATGCTGCCACCCACCACAATCACCAAGGTGCGCAGCAACGTCGGCGGCAAGCGCTGGCCCAAGGCGCCGCCGGCATAGCCGCCGAGTGTTGCGCCGACCAGCAGAATGGCCAGTTCATACCAACTGACCCGCCCGGCGACGATAAAGGTGATGCTGGCGACGCTGTAGATCACCGCCGAAATCAGGTTCTTCAGGGCATTGGCGCGACCCAGCGGGTGGCCTTCGATGGAAAATGCCGCCAGCTGCAGAATACCCATGCCTGCGCCGAAATAGCCGCCGTAGATCGACACGCCGATATGCGCCCCAAGCGACAGTTTGTTGTGCGGTGGCTGCGCGGCTTCGGCGCGCCGCGCCGCCAGCCAGCGGCTGAGCCAAGGACTGGCGGCGAACAGTGCGGTGGCGGTAAGCAGCAGCCAGGGGATCAGGTTGGCAAACACATCGTCGCCGCCGGCCAGCAGTAACAGGCCGCCGAGCAACCCGCCCGCCAGCCCGGCCGCCAGCAGCGGCAGCAGGTAGCGACCGAGCGGGCGCAGCGAGGCGCGCGCGGCCCAGGCCCCGGCCAGGCTGGCGGGCCACAGTGCCACGGCATTAGTGGCATTGGCCGTGACCGGCGGCAGACCGGCAGCGAGCAGCGCCGGGAAGGAGAAAAAGGTGCCGCCACCGGCCAGGGCATTCATGCCGCCGGCGGCGAAGCCGGCCAGGGCGAGCAAGGCAATATCGAATAAGGGCATGAAAATGAGCGAGCCTGTCAGTAATCCTGCGGATTTAATCTAACCAGTTTGCCATCCAGGCGCTTGGCATGACACTGCTCGGCGGGCAATGGGCGCGCATAAAGGAAGCCTTGCAGGCTGGGGCATGCATTCAGGCGCAGAAAGGCCGCCTGGCGCTGGTTTTCCACGCCCTCGGCAACCACATGCAGGCCCAGGTGCTTGGCCATGGTCAGAATACCGCGCACCAGGGCGACCGAGTGCGGGCTGTCTGGCAGGCCGGCGACGAACTGGCGGTCGATTTTGATGCCGTCGAAGGGGAAGCGCTGCAGGTAAGTCAGCGAGGCGTAGCCGGTACCAAAGTCGTCCAGCAGCAGGAGGAAACCGGCAGCTTTAAGTCGGGCCAGGCATTGCTGTACCTCGTCGCCGCTATCCAATAAGGCGCTTTCGGTGATCTCCAGTTCCAGCAGTTCGGCTTCTGCACCTTCTTCAGCGAGGATGCGCAGCAGGTTGCCGGCCAGGTCAGCCTGGCGGAAGTCCAGGGGTGACAAGTTGATGGCAATGCGCAGCCCACGCCCTTCATCTCGCCACTGGCAGGCCTGGCGGCAGGCCGTACGGAACACCCAGCGGGTGGTTTCGATGATCATGCCGCTTTCTTCCAGAATGGGAATGAACTCGGCCGGAGAAACCAGTCCGCGAGTTGGCGAGTACCAGCGCAGCAGCGCTTCCATGGCTTGTGGCTGGCCCTGGTTGTCCACCTGTAACTGGTAATGCAGGGCAAACTCCTGCTGGTCGATGGCTCGGCGCAGCTCCGTCTCCAGCTGGCGTCGCAGTTCGGCGGCGCTGCTTAGCTCGGCGCTGAAGCTGGCGATACAATTGCGTCCGCGATCCTTGGCTGCATACAGGGCCAGGTCGGCCTGCTTGAGTAGCTCACTGGCGCTGCTGCCATGGCTATTGCAATGGGTTAGGCCAATGCTGGGGCTGATAAAGCACTCGTATTGACGTACCTGGAAGGGCAACACGAAATGCCCCACTAACTGTTCGGCAAGCGCATGGGTTTCGCGAAGGCTGGCACCCTCCAGTAGCACGATGAATTCGTCACCACCGCTACGCGCCAGCAGGCTTTGTTTGGGTAGGTGCACCTGTAGGCGGCCGGCGATTTCCACCAGCAAGTTGTCGCCGATCTCATGGCCGAGGGTATCGTTGATGCGTTTGAAGTGATCCAGGTCGATAAATAGCAGGCCCAGGCGGCAGTTAGCCAAAAGCAACTGCTCCAGGCGCTGCACCATGGAGTGACGGTTGGCCAGGCGCGTCAACGGGTCGAAATGGGCGAGAAAGCGCAGGCGCTGCTCAGCCTTGAGGCGATCGCTGATATCGCGCAGCAGTATCAGGGAATAGCGCTTGCCGTGACGCACAAAGGGCGTGCAGGTGATTTCCAAGGGTACATGCTGTGCGCCGCGTCGACCGGTCAGCTCGATGGCGACATTGGGTGGTGTTTGCTGCAGGCGCTCTACTGCGCTGCTTTCTACCAGGCGATCAGCTGGCAAGTTGCCCAGCAGCTGCGTCGTGCTGCAGCCAAACAGCGCGGCGGCAGCGGGGTTGGCCTGCTCCACACGCAGCTCCCTATCCACCACCAGCATGCCCAGTGGCGCGCTGTCGATCAGGCTACGAAACAGCGCTTCGCTTTCGCGTACATCGCGCTGGCGCTGGTTGAGCTGGGTCATCATCTGTTCAAAGCTGGTGGCTAACTGGCCGATTTCATCATGGCCTGTAACCTCAATTGTCCGGGGTTGCTGATCTTCGGCAAACTGCGTGGCCGCCTGTTCGATGCGCGCCAGACGCTTGGTCAGCAGGCGGCCATACAGGTGGTTAAGCAGCAGGCCTAGCAGCAATAACAGGCCAAGCGTCTGCGCCAAGTGCAGCCAGGCAGTGCGTTTGGTCTGCCACAGCAGGGGGGTGAAATCCATCTCCACCAAGAGCGCCTGGAGGTCGACGCTGGTGTCCTGGTGTCCGCGTTCCAGAGGGTAGATCGCCAGGTAGCGCTGCGGACCAAGTTCGAGCCAGCTGGGTTGGCCGCTGGCGATACGCTTATGCAGCTCGGCGCTGTCGAGCTGACTGATCTGTTCGGTGTGCAAGCCCAGGCGACTGGTGGCGATCACGTGCTGATTCTGATCGACCACCATGGCCCAGCGCACGCCGCGCAGGCTGGCCAAGTCGGACAGTTCGGTGGCCCGCTCTTCCTGGCGACCCTGGCGCAGATGATCGCCCAGGCTGCTCTGCAGCAGCACAAATATCTGGCTGCTGTGGGTGCGCCAGCTGTGCAGGGCGTTGTCGACACTGCGCGGCAGATAGATCGAGGTCTGCAGCAGCGTGAATACCACGGCGAACAACCCCAGCAGCAGGGGTAGTGACTTGCGCAAGGGCAGGCGGTTCAGCATTCGCGTCTCCCACAGGCTGCGGGCAACATGGCTTCTGGCTGACCAGGCTGTTTGAGTAACTGATAGTCGAGCATGTATTGGTGAACCCGTTGCATGCGCTGCAGTAGTAGGCCCTCATTAAGCATCTGCTGGTTGAGCGCCCGGTCTCCCATCACCAAGCCGTCAAGCGTTACCTTCAGGCTTTGCGGATCCAGGTTCAGGCGTGTGTGCAGATGGGGGTCACTGCGGGCGCGATTTTGCTGCCAGTTGTCTAGGGATTCATACCACAACTGTTTGATGCGCTCGCGGCTCTCTTCGTCGACCCGACTGCGCTCGACCACCAGAACATCGATGATTTCTTCGGGTATTTCCCGGCTGTCGAAGATGCGTCGAGCCCCCAGTGCTTCAAGAGCCGGCCCTTCGGAGGCGAAGCTGATAACCGCGTCGATACGCGCATGGCGCAGCGCACCGACCTGCTCATGTACGGGCAGATCGATCACTTTTACGTCGCTGCGTTGAAGGCCAGCCTTGTCCAGCACGCGGGCAAGCATAAAGGCACCCAGGGCGGTGTTTTCCACGCCGATGCGCTGCCCTTTGAGTTCACTGATACGCATGATCGGCGGCCGAGCGAACAGGGCGTCGGCACCTGCGGAAATATCGGTGACGAGCAGCAACTCCAGATCAAGACCGCTGCTCTGCAGGGCGAGTGCTTCGTCCAGGGTGAGCAGCGCGGCATCCAGCAGGCCGTTTCGAAAACCGCGCAGCACGCCGGTGGCGTTGGGGTACTCGACCAAGCGCAGACCGCTGGCTTGCAGCTGCTGCAGCTCATCGGTCAAATAGAAAGGCGCATAGCCCAGCCAGCGGTTGCCGCCGATGCGCAGCTCTTCCTGCTCTCCCTGGCAAGCCAACAAGGTCAGGCAGACAAGCAGGAGAACGACTCTGCGCATGTAACCGCTCCACTGTCACAAAGTTTGATGGTAGCGGAATGCCAGTGCCCGTGGAATCCCCACAATGTCTAAGGAGACTGTCGTTGAAAGGTCAAAGGGCAGGCATAAAAAAACCGGCTTGTGGCCGGTTTTTAGGGGGTGGTGTCAGCTTATTTTTGGTAAGCCGCCACTGCCTTGAGAATCAAGTCGCGGGCTTCTTCAGCGCCGCCCCAGCCTTCAACCTTGACCCATTTGCCTTTCTCGAGATCCTTGTAGTTCTCGAAGAAGTGCTTGATCTGCTCGATCAGCAGGGCGGGCAGGTCGGTGTATTCCTGTACGTCTTTGTACAACACGGTGAGTTTGTCGTGGGGCACGGCGATCAGCTTGGCGTCGCCACCGGCTTCGTCGCTCATGTGCAGCACGCCGACCGGACGGGCGCGGATGACCGAGCCCGGAGCCACTGGGTACGGGGTCACGACCAGCACGTCGAGGGCGTCGCCGTCGTCGGCCAGGGTGTTGGGGATGTAGCCGTAGTTGGCCGGGTAGAACATCGGGGTAGCCATAAAACGGTCGACCATCAGGCAATCGATGTCGTGGTCGATTTCGTATTTGATCGGCGCATGGTTGGCCGGGATTTCGATGGCGACGTAGATGTCGTTCGGCAGGTCGAGACCGGCTGGAATCTTGCTGTAGCTCATGGAGTGACTCCCGGTTAGGGCTAAAAAAGTGGCGCGATTATAGGCATATTCCCCAGCCGTTGCTATGCCGGGGTGGCTAGCCATTGGTCGTGTGGTGGCGGTCTTTAGGCGTAGCGCGATAGTCAGGATGCTCCACTTGCAAACGCTGCAGGCGCGCCAGCGGGTTCTGGCGGTAGAACAACGCCAGCTGCGCATAGACCGCGGGGAAGGCCTCGACGAGCAGATCCGGAGCGCTGAAGAAGTACTCGCTGGTGACGGCAAAGAACTCTGCCGGGTCTTCGGCTGCGTAAGGGTCGATGGCGGTTGCGCTGTGCGGGTCGGCGTCGAGCTGGGCGTTCATGGCGTCATACGCGCTTTGCATGGCGCTGGCCCAGTCGCTGATGCGCATGCTGCTGTGCAGCGGCGGCAGGCCATTGGCGGCGCCATTGAGCATGTCCAGTTTGTGCGCCAGTTCGTGGATCACCAGGTTGTAGCCGTCCCAGCCACCGCTGGCGCACACGCCAGGCCAGGCGAGGATCACTGGCCCTTGCTGCCAGGCTTCGCCACTGTGCGCGCCATCCCATTCGTGAACCACGCCGCTGGCGTCGCGGTGGCGTTGCGGGCTGACGAAGTCGTCCGGGTAGAGAACGATTTCATGAAAGCTCTGGTACCAGTTGAGGTCTGCTAGGTGCAGCAGCGGCAGCTCGGCCTGCGCCCCCAGGGTCAGGCGATCGATGGCGTCCAGCTCGAGGCCGGGCAGGGCGCTCAGGTGTTTGCCATGTAAAAACAGCACGGCACGTTCGCGCAGGCGCTGCTCTTCGCGGGTGCTTAGGCCATCGAGCAGGGGCAGGCGCTGACGCACCTCGGCCCAGGTCGAGGCGCTTACGGGATGGCGGGCAATGATGCGCTGGCGGCGCCAGGCGCGGAACGACCACATGGGAACAGGCTCGGTTTGTATGGCTGCTCACCATAAGCGGCGCGTGTGTGTGCGGCAAGCTGCAGCGAACCGGCATAAAGGCTGCAGTGGATTGGGCAGTGGTACGCGGGGAGGGCTGCCGATGTCGATAGAACGCATGGATCATCCGACCGTCAGCCTGCTGCTGGGCTACGGCATAGACCTGCCAGCCCAGGCTGCGCGGGCGCGGGCGATGTGGGTGGCGGGCCGCCAAGGGCGGCCGCCGCTGTTGCTGGTGGCTCTGTTGTGGACGCGTGAGTGCCCCGATGTGGTGCAACAGTTGGAGCATTATCTGGATGCGCTGTTGGCTGACTATCGCTGCACGCCTGCGGGCTGGAGCGAGGCGCAGGCGGCGCGTCAGGTGTTGGCGGCGCTCAATCAGGAACTGTTCCGCCGCCGGCAGACGGGACGCAGTGTGCCGCGTATGGATGCTGGGCTGCTATTGCTGCAGGGCGGCGATGCGCAGTTCCTGCAGGCTGGTGCGGTGGGTTTGCTGCGCTACAAGGGTGGGGATTTGCAGAGCCTGCCGGGGCGTGATGATCTGCAGCTGGGTATGCAGGCCGAGTTGGCGCTGGTACAGCACAGTTTGCCGTTGGCTGAGGGGGAGGCATTGTTGCTGGCGCCGCAGCCGTTGCTTGCTATAGCCGATCTGGATGCCTTCCGTGCCGGTTGTGCGGGGCTTGCGGTGCAGGGCATGCCTGCGCTGTTGGCGCCCTGGCTCAGGGCGCCAGGTGCTGCCGTTTTGCTGCTGCCGGGCGCGCCCGCAAACCTGGCGCCGCCTACGCTGCGGGAGCAGTGGCCGGCAGCGCCCGGGGCCGTTGCGGGAAGCCAGTTGGATGGTTGGACGTTGCTCGGCGAGTGTTCGTTCGGGCCGCCCGGTCGGTTGTTCCAGGCGCGTGACGAAAGCGGGCGCGAGGCCTTGCTGTGGCTCGCCGAGCAGGCGGCAGACGAGGTGTTCTGGCAGCGTGAGTGGGCGTTGCGGCGCAGCCCGGTGGCCAGCTTGCCACGGGTTTTATCGTCGCACTGGCCGCGCCAGCATGCCTTCATGTTGTTCGAGTCGCCTGCAGCGGGCTTGCGCAGCCTGGTCGATTGGGTGGCGGCTCATGGACCCGTGGATGCGGTCACTCTGCTGGCCTTGCTCGATCAGGCCATTGCGGCGGTGCGCGCTCTGCAGCGCCGCGGCATGCAGGGGTTGTGGCTGAACCCGCGGAACATCCTGATCAGCCCGAACGGGCGTCTGCTGCTGTTGCCGGAGCATGCCGCGCTATTACCGGGCGTACCACGTCAGCAGTTGCCCGCCGAGGCTATTCCGCTGGCGCCGGAGTTGCGCGGTGAGCAGCGGGTGGATGGGCGTGCCGATCAGTTCGCCCTGGCGGCACTGGCCTATTGGTTGATCTGTGGGCAGTGGCCGGAAATCGCGCGCCCGGAAGGCGCATCGTCGAGTCGTTATGTTCCGCTGGCCAACTTTGCCACGCACTTGCCCGCTGGCTGGGACGGAGTGCTGGCGCGGGCCTTGGCGCCGCAACCTGCTGCACGGTTCGAGGCGCTGTCGGAGTTTCGCCAGGCGTTGAAACAGCCCCTGCAACACCCGCCAGCCCCAGCCCGGGCCAGTCTGCGCACTCAGCCTTGGCGGCTGGTGTTGCTCGCTGGCCTGGTGGCTCAACTGGGGGTTGGTTTATGGCTGAGCCTGCAGCTGTAGGTGCGCGCGCGATTCCCGCTCAGTGGCTGATCTGTCTGCTGGGCGGGGCGGCGCTACCCGCTCAGTCGCTGCTGATAGGCAGTATGTAGTTCTTGAACTGCTCGTCTTCGACGAAGCCGATTGACTCGTAGACCTTTTGCGCCACCTCGTTATCCCGGCTGGTGGCGACGCGCATGCGCACGGCGTTGGTTTCCTTGGCCATTTTCTTGGCGGTTTGCAGCAGACGATCGGCAACCAGCTGGCGCCGCGCCTCTTCGGCGACGTAGATGTCGTTGAGGATCCACACGCGCTTGAGCGAGAGCGAGGAATAACTGGGGTAGAGCTGACAGAAGCCGAGGAGTTTGTCTTCATCGTCGGCCATCGCCAGGTAAATCACCGATTCCTTGCGGCGCAGACGGGTTTCCAGGAACTTGCGCGAGGAGTCGGGAAAAGCCAGTTCGCCATAGAATTCACGGTATTTGACGAACAGCGGGGTCAGCAGGTCCAAGTGTTCCAGGGTGGCTGGGACGATACGCATGGCGAGCCTCGGCATTAGTAGTTGGCTGGGTTGGCACTGCATGAGCTATGCCAGCGGACGTTTCGATGCTGCCTAATGCTTTTGGAAAGTGCAATCCAAGCAAGCGTTTGATTTTTCGTCGTGCCCTGAAACGTGTCCGTGGATGATCGGTCGAAGTCTGCACACTACACGCCGAGATCGAGCGCCAGGCGCTGTGCTAACCTGCGGCAAGATTTTTCAGCGCCTGTTCTGGCCGGTTTTTGAGGACGCCTTTAAGGTAAATCATGCATATCCATATTCTCGGTATTTGCGGCACCTTCATGGGTTCGCTGGCCGTGCTGGCCAAGGAGTTGGGGCATCGCGTCACCGGCTCCGACGCCAATGTCTACCCGCCGATGAGCACCCAGTTGCAGGCCCAGGGCATCGAATTGACCCAGGGCTACGATGCCGCGCAACTCGAGCCGGCGCCGGATCTGGTGGTGATCGGCAATGCCCTGTCGCGGGGCAATCCGGCCGTTGAGTACGTACTGAACAAGGGCCTGCCCTACGTCAGCGGCCCACAGTGGCTGGCCGACCATGTGTTGCAGGGGCGCTGGGTGCTGGCAGTGGCCGGCACCCATGGCAAGACCAGTAGCGCCAGCATGCTGGCCTGGGTGCTGGAGCACGCCGGCATGAGCCCGGGCTTTCTGATCGGCGGGGTGCCGCAGAATTTCGGAATTTCTGCGCGCCTGGGAGGCACGCCGTTCTTCGTGGTCGAGGCTGACGAGTACGACAGCGCCTTCTTCGACAAACGCAGCAAGTTCGTCCACTACCGCCCGCGCACCGCGATCCTCAATAACCTGGAGTTTGATCACGCGGACATCTTCCCGGATCTGGCGGCTATCGAGCGGCAGTTCCACCATCTGGTGCGGACCATTCCCGGTGAAGGGCTGATCATTCACCCAGCGGCGGACGTTGCGCTGCAGCGGGTGATCGAGATGGGCTGCTGGACCCCGGTCGCCACCACTGGCGAAGGCGGCCAGTGGCTGGCGCGGCTGCTCAACGCCGACGGTTCGCGTTTCGAGGTGAGTTTCGAGGGTAAAACCGCTGGCGTGGTCGATTGGCAACTGACGGGCCAGCACAACGTGGCCAATGCCCTGGCGGTCCTGGCGGCGGCGCGGCATGTCGGCGTGGTGCCAGAACTCGGCATCGCCGCGCTGTGCAGCTTTATCAACGCCAAGCGGCGCATGGAAAAGGTCGCCGAAGTGAATGGCGTGACCATCTTCGATGACTTTGCCCATCACCCGACCGCTATCGCCACTACCCTCGATGGCCTGCGCAAGCGCATAGGTAGCGCGAAGCTGATCGCCATCGTCGAGCCGCGCTCCAATTCGATGAAGCTTGGCGCCCATCGCGATGGCCTGCCGGCGTCTGTGGTGCAAGCCGATTCGGTGTACTGGTACGCCCCGAGCAACCTCGGCTGGGATCTGGCGGCGACCGTGGCTGCATCCACGGTGCCGACCCAGGTCTGCGACTCCCTGGAGGCGATCATCGCCGGGGTCAAGGCCGAGGCCGCGCCGGGTACTCAGATAGTGGTGATGAGCAACGGCGGTTTTGGCGGTTTGCACGGCAAGCTGGCCGCGGCCCTTTTATAGAGAGCCAAAATTCGCGCTCAAAGCGTCGCGAGCGCAGATTAGGCAAGGCGAAAGCCTGCGAGGAAGCGGACTGAGCTCGCACGCGAGTTTACTGCTGTAAATGAGCATTCCGAGCAGGCTTTCAACGCAGCATAAGCAAGCGCAGCAGCTTTGAGAGTGAATTTATGAGCGGACCTGAACGTATAACCCTGGCCATGACCGGCGCTTCCGGCGCCCAGTACGGCCTGCGCCTGCTCGACTGCCTGGTGCGGGAAGATCGTGAAGTGCATTTTCTGATATCCAAGGCCGCGCAGCTGGTGCTTGCGACTGAGACCGATGTGAGTCTGCCGGCCAACCCCCGCGCCATGCAGGCGTTTCTTAACGAGTACACCGGCGCTACGCCGGGGCAGATTCGCGTTTATGGCAAAGAAGACTGGATGGCACCGGCGGCCTCCGGCTCTGGCGCGCCCTCGGCGATGGTGGTGGTGCCCTGCAGCACGGGCACCTTGTCGGCGATTGCCATGGGTGCCTGCAACAACCTGATCGAGCGCGCCGCCGATGTGGTGCTCAAGGAGCGGCGGCAGTTGATCCTGGTGCCGCGCGAGGCGCCGTTCTCCAGCATCCATCTGGAGAACATGCTCAAGCTGTCGAACATGGGCGCGGTGATCCTGCCGGCTGCGCCGGGCTTTTATCACCAGCCGCAGACCATCGACGATCTGATCGACTTTGTGGTCGCGCGGATCCTCAATTGCCTGGGCGTGCCCCAGGACATGCTGCCACGTTGGGGCGAACACCATCAGGTGTCGGGTGAGTAACCGAGTCGCGCGGATGGGCTGTCTGCTGCTGCTCATCCTGCTGAGCAGCGGTTGCGCCACGGTGCGCACCCTGGATGCCGCCAAACCGGGCGCGCCGGTGATTTATGCCGGCACCCGCCTGGACCTGTATGCGTTGAACAATGGCTGCTGCGCCGAGGCGCGCTTCGGTGCCGAGGCGCCCAGATACCCCGGCATCGACCTACCCGCCAGTGCCCTGCTGGACACTCTGTTGTTGCCGTTCTCGCTGGCGACCGAATTGGGCGTAAGCCTGGGCGTCAGCGGCGGGCTTTAACGGCAGCGGTGCGCACGGCGGAGTGCGCACCAAATCATTGACTGCTTATTCGGCCAGCTTGCACACGCCGGCCTGGGCATCCGCAAGGCCGTAACGGCCCTTTTCATCGCGCGCGACCCGGCCCATGGCGATCTGTGGGTCATGGGTGAATACCAGGCGACCGCCGCGCTCGACCAAGTCCGCCAGTAGTGCCGTTTTCTCTTCGATCAGGCCTTCGGCAAAGCGGTCATAGCCCATGGTGATCGGCAGGTGCACCCAAGGCGCACCAGGGATCAAGTCGCTGGGGAAGACCACCGGCCCGCCAGGCATGGCCACTTCCGGCAGCAACAGCCCTGGGGTATGGCCATCGCTCCAGTGCAGGCGCCAGTCTGGGCCGAGCAGTTGGCAATGTGCGGTTTCTTCCAGCAGGGTCAGGCGGCCGCTGCTTTCCAGCAAGGTCAGCAGCTCCGGGATATACGAGGCGCGGTCGCGGGCATGGGGCTGGCAGGCGCGTTGCCACTGGCGCTTACCGGTAACGAAGCGGGCATTGGGGAACAGCAGCCGCGCCGGTTGATCTTTTTCCCAGGCAGCCAGCAGGCCGCCGGCGTGGTCGAAGTGCAGGTGGCTAAGCACCACGATGTCGATATCGGCATCGCTCAGGCCCAGTTCGGCCAGGCTGTCGAGCAGTACGTGGCGCTCTTCCTGGACGCCGAAACGCTGTTTCAGCTCGGGGCTGAAGAAAGCGCCGATGCCGGTTTCCACCAGGATATTGCGCTCGGCGTCCTGCACCAGCAGGGCGCGGCAGCCGAGGTCGATGCGGTTCAGTTCGTCGGGCCTCATCCAGCGCTGCCACAGCGCCTTGGGGGCGTTGCCGAACATGGCGCCGCCGTCGAGTTTCTGGCTGTTGCCGGTGAGGGTGGTCAGGGTGCGCATCATATTCTCCTCCAGGAGCTGCTTTGGGTGCGCACGCGGACGCGAGGCACGGTTCGGCAGGCCCCTGGGCGGCCGCGCGCACCCTAAGGTCGGGGTGCGGTTCAGTCGCGCTCGATGGCCAGGGCCACGCCCTGACCGCCGCCGATGCACAGGGTGGCCAGGCCCTTGTGCGCGTCGCGGCGAACCATCTCGTGAATCAGGCTGACCAGGATACGGCAACCGGACGCGCCGATGGGATGGCCGAGGGCGATGGCGCCGCCGTTGACGTTGACTTTGGCACTGTCCCAACCGAGTTCGCGGCCGACGGCGATGGCCTGGGCGGCAAAGGCTTCGTTGGCCTCGATCAGGTCGAGTTGGTCGAGGCTCCAGCCGGCTTTTTCCAGGGCCTTGCCGGTGGCGAACACTGGGCCGATACCCATGATCGACGGGTCGACTCCGGCGCTGGCATGGGCCTTGATCCGCGCCAGTATCGGCAGGCCTAAGGCGGCGGCTTTCTCGGCGCTCATCAGCAGCACGGCGGCCGCGCCATCGTTGAGGGTCGAGGAGTTGCCGGCGGTGACGCTGCCGTCAGGCTTGAAGGCCGGACGCAGTTTGCCCAGCGAGTCGAGACTGCTGTCGACGCGGGGTTGCTCATCCACCTGGAACAGCAGGCTGTCGGCATAGCGCTGGGGGATTTCGATCGGGGTGATTTCCGTGGCGAAGCGTCCAGCCTCAATGGCCGCGCATGCGCGCTGCTGCGAGCGGGCGGCGAAGGCATCCTGTTCTTCGCGGGTGATGCCATATTGCTCGGCCAGGTTTTCTGCGGTGATGCCCATGTGGTAATCGTTGGACGCATCCCACAGGCCGTCGTGGATCATGCTGTCGAGCAGCCGCCCGTGGCCCATGCGCAGGCCATTGCGCGCCTGCGCCATGACGTAGGGCGACAGGCTCATGTTCTCCTGGCCGCCGGCGATGATCGCATCGGCATCGCCGCAACGGATGGCCTGGGCGGCGAGGATTACCGCCTTGAGGCCGGAGCCGCAGACCTTGTTCAGGGTCATGGCGGGCACTGTGTGTGGCAGGCCGGCCTTGAGCACCGACTGGCGCGCGGGGTTCTGCCCGGCGCCTGCGGTGAGTACCTGGCCGAGGATCACCTCGTCGAGTTGCTCGGCGGGCAGGCCGCTGTCGGCAAGCAGGCGGCGGATCACCGCGGCGCCCAGTTCTGGCGCCGGGATCCGGCTCAGCGAGCCCTGGAAGCTGCCAACGGCAGTGCGGGTGGCGGCGACTATGACGACTTCACGCATAAGGTTTCCTCGCAGGCGATGCGCCTGGCGATAGTATCGGGTGCGCGTGGCCTGGGCGGCCCCGCGTACCTGACGGCTTGAATAAAAAAACGCGACGCCTCGGTGGGGACGTCGCGCAAACGCTCAACTATTGCTGCTTAGAACTGCTCGGCGTCCAGCTCATACAACGGCGCACTGCCGGCACGGATGCTGGCTTCCAGGCTCAGGGTGCGCGGTAACAAGCGGGTGAAATAGAACGACGCAGTGGCCAGCTTGCCACTGTAGAACGCTGGCTCCTCGTCGCGCTTGGCCTCGGCTACCGCGACCATGCGGGCCCACATATAGGCGTAGGCGACGTAGCCGAACAGGTGCAGGTACTCCACCGAGGCGGCGCCTACTGCATTGGCGTCCGTCTTGGCTTGTTCAAGCAGCCAGCCGCTGACCGCCTCCAGGCGCTCCAGGGCGGTGACCAGTTCGCTGCCATAGGGCGTTTCATGCTGGTGGGCAAAGTGGCGAACTTCGGCTGCGAACTGGCGCAGCCCGGCACCACCGTTGGCCACCACCTTGCGTCCGAGCAGGTCGAGGGCCTGGATGCCATTGGTGCCTTCGTAGATCTGCGCGATGCGCACGTCGCGCACCAGTTGCTCCTGGCCCCACTCGCGAATGTAGCCGTGGCCGCCGAATACCTGCTGGCCGTGCACGCAGCTTTCCAGGCCAATGTCGGTGAAGAAGGCCTTGGCCAACGGGGTGAGCAGGGCGACCAGGGCTTCGGCCTGTTGGCGTTCCTCGGCGTCTGCGGAGAACTTCGCCAGGTCCAGTTGCTGGCCGACGTAGCAGGCAAACGCGCGGCCGCCTTCAGTCATGGCTTTCATGCTGAGCAGCATGCGGCGCACGTCGGCGTGCACGATGATCGGGTCGGCGGCCTTCTCAGGCGCCACTTTACCGGTGGCGGCGCGGCTCTGCAGGCGGTCGCGGGCGTAAGCGGCGGCAGCCTGGTAAGAGGCTTCTGCGCAGCCGATGCCCTGGATGCCGATAGACAGGCGCTCGTAGTTCATCATGGTGAACATCGCCGCCAGACCTTTGTTCGGCTCGCCGATCAGGTAGCCGCTGGCGGCGTCGAAGTTGATCACGCAGGTGGCCGAGGCCTTGATGCCCATCTTGTGTTCGATCGAACCACAGCTCACCGCGTTGCGCGGGCCCAGGCTGCCGTCAGCATTGACCATCACCTTTGGCACCAGAAACAGCGAAATGCCCTTGGGCCCGGCCGGCGCGCCTGGCAGCTTGGCCAGCACCAGGTGGATGATGTTTTCGGTCAGGTCCTGCTCGCCGCCGGTGATGAAGATCTTGCTGCCGCTGATCGCGTAGCTGCCGTCGGTATGCGCTTCGGCCTTGGTGCGGATCAGGCCCAGATCGGTACCGGCATGGGCTTCAGTCAGGCACATGGAGCCGGCCCAGCGGCCTTCGTACATCGGCGGCAAATAGGTGGTCTTCAAGGCTTCGCTGGCGTGGGCGTCGATGGCCAGGCAGGCGCCGGAACTCAGCGCTGAATAAAGAGCGAAGCTGTTGTTGGCGCCATAGAGCATTTCCTCGAAGGCCACCGCGAGCATCTTGGGCATGCCCATGCCGCCGTAGGCCGGGTTGCCGGACAGGCCGACCCAGCCGCCTTCGATATAGGTGGTGTAAGCCTGCTTGAAGCCAGCCGGGGTGCGCACCTCGCCGGCGATCCACTGCGCGCCTTCCTCGTCGCCGCTGCGGTTGAGCGGGGCGATCAGGGTGCCGGTGACCTTGGCCGCCTCTTCGAGGATGGCGTCGGCGGTGTCGGCGTCTACGGTCTCGGCCAACGCTGGCAAGCGTGCCCACAAGGTGGGGGCGTCGAAGACTTCGTGGAGGACGAAACGCAGATCGCGCAGGGGGGCGTTGTAGTCAGGCATGGGGCACCTCAAAGCAGAGTGCCGCAGGTGAACCTGCGGCGTGGAAACCAGGGGCTGCGGCCGTTTCATCGCGCTGTGCGATGAGCCGGCAACAGGCTCTCAGTAGGGGTATAGCGCGTCAGTCGACCTCTGGCGCGCCGCTGGTCTTGTCCTTGGCCGAGGTGAACTTGAGCAGGTGGGTACGCTCGACCAGGATGTACAGTGCTGCACCGGCGGCCAGGCCCCAGCCTGCGCCATAGACAGCCAGAACGACACCCATGGTGCCGGCGACGCCGCGTTCGGTGTTGTTGTTGAGCTGCTCGAAACCGACCATCAGGCAGATGTAGCCAGTGAGGATCAGGGTCAGCGACAGGGCAATCGGCAGTACCGGCTGGAAGAAGCTCACCAGTGGCAGCATGAACAGGGCGATGAAACCGGTGATCCAGAAGGTGCCACCGCCGCTGTAAATCGAGTCCATGGCCTTGCGCCCGTACTTGTAACGCTCCGCCATGGTTGCCGCGACGGCAGTCCACAGCGGGCCAGCCAGGCCTGGGTAGGGGGCGAAGAAGGCGTGCAGGGCGTTGCGCAGGGCGGTTACCAGGTGTACCCGGTCGATGTTGTTCTCGATCACTTCATCTGGGCGCAGTTCGTCGGCGCGCTGCATCAGCGACTGGCCGACGATGATGTCGCCGAAGGCGATGATGTAGGCGATTACGGCAGTGGGTACCGCCAGCAGGAACACGTCCAGGCCGGGGAAGCCGACGTTGAACGGCAGGTAGTTCCACATCTCGGCGAAGGCTGGTGCGGTGATGCCGAATTTCACGTCGGGCATCTTGTACTCGCCGACGGCGATGCCGATAAAGATGGCGATCAGCATCCCCGGCACCATGCCGTAGTTGACGATCTTGCGGGCCAGGGGCACGCGCTCGGTGAGGCCCTTGAAGGATACCGAGAACATCAGGTAGAGGCAGATCAGGCTGCCCAGCACCAGGGAGATCGGGGTGTTGGCCAGGCGTCCGCCGGTGGAGATTTCGCCCATCAGTGCGGCGATACCGGCGCCGATGATGATCCCGCCTTTCATCGAGTTGGGAATGACCTTCACCAGGGTACTGCCCAGGCGGGTGACGCCGAGCACCAGGAAGATCACGAAGACCAGGAACTGCAGGGCAAACAGCGCCTGAATCGCTTCCGGGCCGGGCTCGAAGTTGCCCAGGAACAGCAGCACCACCGGGATGCCCGGGGTGATCCAGCCGGGCACGAAAGGCACGCCGAGCAGCGCCGGCAGCATAAAGCCGATGCCGCACACCACCACATAGGCCAGGGCCACGTCGTAGGGCAGGCCAAGGTATTTTTCCAGCAGCGGAATCATCGCCAGGCTGACCACGAACATGATCAGGGCCTGGAGCATCTCCGCGGTTTCCCAACGGTAGTGGATAAACGGCAGGCGTACCCGAAAAGGCCCGAAAGACCAGCACGGTTGCTGTTCGCCATCTTTGCGTTTGTACAGTTGCATAGGGTTGCCTCCGTCGGCACCGCGCATTCAGCGCGCATGACGCTTTTTGTTGTTGTGTTTTATTGCTGTTGAAAGGGGTAAACAGCCGCTCGCCCCTCGCTGGGGCGAGCGCGGTTGGTCAATCAGAGCGCCTTGGCCATGTCGCGCAGGACGAACTTCTGGATCTTGCCGGTGCTGGTCTTCGGCAACTGGGTGAAGACCACGGTTTTCGGGACCTTGAAGCCAGCCAGGTGCTCGCGGCAGAAGGCGATGATGTCGGCCTCGCGAGCAGTCTGCTGGTCGACCTTGAGGGTGATGAAGGCACAGGGGGTTTCGCCCCACTTCTCATCCGGGCGGGCGACCACGGCTGCTTCCAGCACGGCGGGGTGGCGGTAGAGCACGGCTTCCACCTCGATGGTGGAGATGTTCTCGCCACCGGAGATGATGATGTCTTTCAGCCGGTCCTTGATTTCCACGTAGCCATCGGGGTGACACACGGCCAGGTCGCCGGTATGGAACCAGCCGCCCTCGAAGGCCTCGGCGGTGGCGCTGGGGTTCTTCAGGTAGCCCTTCATCACTGTGTTGCCACGCATGAAGATTTCGCCGATGGTTTCGCCATCGCGTGGGGTCGGCTCCAGGGTTTTAGGATCGCCGACCATCAGGCCTTCCAGGGTCGGATAGCGCACGCCCTGACGCGACTTGATCTGCGCCCGCTGCTCCAGCGGCAACGCATCCCATTCGGCATGCCAGGCGCACACGGTGACCGGGCCGTAGACCTCGGTGAGGCCGTAGACGTGGGTGACCTTGATGCCCATCTCTTCCACTGCGCCGATGACCTTGGCCGGTGGCGCCGCGCCGGCGACCATGGCATTGACCGGGTGCTCGATGGCAGCCTTGGCCGACTCGGGCATGTTGACCAGTGCGTTGAGCACGATCGGTGCGCCGCACAGGTGGCTGACCTTGTGCTCGCGGATCAGGTGCAGAATTTTCTGCGGGTCGACCCGACGCAAAAACACATGCACGCCCGCCAGGGCCGTGATGGTCCAGGGGTAGCACCAGCCGTTGCAGTGGAACATTGGCAGGGTCCAGAGGTACACCGGGTGGTGGCCCATGGCCCAGGTCATCTGGTTGCCCAGCGAGTTCAGGTAGGCGCCGCGGTGGTGGTAGACCACGCCCTTGGGGTTGCCGGTGGTGCCGGAGGTGTAGTTGAGGCTGATGGCCTGCCATTCGTCATCCGGCCATTGCCAGGCGAATTGCGGGTCGCCTTCGGCCAGCAGGGCCTCGTAGTCGAGGTCACTGACCGCCTGGCCTTCGCCATATTCAGGGTCATCGACGTCGATCACCAGCGGCGGGTGGTCGAGCATGCCGACGGCGGCGTGGATCACGTCATAGAACTCGCGGTCGGTGATCAGCACCTTGGCCTCGCCATGCTGCAGCATAAAGGCGATGGCCTCGGCATCCAGGCGCACGTTAAGCGGGTTGAGCACTGCGCCGATCATCGGCACGCCGAAATGCGCTTCGAGCATCGCCGGGGTATTGGGCAGCATCAGTGCCACCGTGTCGCCCTTGCCGATACCGCGGCCGGCCAGGGCCGACGCCAGGCGCCGGCAACGGGCATAGGTTTCGGCCCAGTCGCGACGAATCGAGCCATGGATCACCGCCGGGTAATGCGGGTAGACGCTTGCGGTGCGCTCGAGAAAGCTCAACGGCGAGAGGGCGATGTGGTTAACGGGGGCAGGCGCAAGGCCTTGTTCGTAGATCGACATGCGAGTACCCATGGCAGATTATTTGCTCTTGTAGCGCCAGTTCGGCTGGCGAATAGGCGTTTCATGTTTCAACTGGGGGGCATTTATATATTCACCTAGTAAAATATGGAAGTTAAACCATAGTTCTATAGTATGTTTACTATATTGCTCTGTGGGGTATATCCCTTGGTCGCTTTGCGTTGCGCGTGCGTTGCCGTGATGCTTGCGGATGGTCAACACGCACCTGCGGGTAGCCCGCTGTGAGGAAGCAGATTTAAATGAGTGAAATTCGCGTGCAGCTGCACAGCTGGCTGGCTTTACAGCGCGAGGCGTTGCCCCTGGCGGTGCGCGCCGATGCCTTGCGCCGCACCCTGCACGCTTGTCCCGAAGTGCGTCAGGCGTTCTTTCTGGGTTGGCAGCCGGGCACCGGTATCTACAGCCATGAAGGCAGCGCCCCGCACCTGCCGCCTGGTTTTGGCGATCCCTTGCAGGCCAGCGACCAGCTGTTGTTCGAGGCGCTGGCTCAGCAGCCGCGGCTGGATCTGGCCGAGTTGCGCGGCTTGCCCTGCTGGTTGGCCGGGCGGGTGCGCCGCGCTGGCCTCAGTCACGGTCAGGTGCTGGCCTTGCAGCTGGATGAGGGGCGGCCCGGTTTGCTGCTGATCGAGCTGCAGGAGGGCGTCAGTCTCGACTGGCTTGGCTTTATCCATGAGTTGTTACTGACCCTGCTGGCCAGCCTGCCCGCGCAGGCGCGCGGCACGGCCTTGCTTGGTGCCGATCCGCAGCCGAGCCTGCTGCTGGATGCGCAGGCGCAGCCGCTGCAGCTGAATGCGGCCATGCTCAAGCTGCTGGGTGAGCGGCCGTTGCCGGCGGTGGCGGCTTTTTTGCCGGTCAATGCCGCGCAACTGGTGCGCGCCTGTTTGCAGCAGGATCGGGCCATTGAGGAGGTTGAGGCGCAGGTCGACGGGCAGATTCTGATCTGGCTGTTCGTGCCCGATCCCCTCGAGCAGCGGGTGCTGGCCCGTTGTCGGTTGGCCACCGCCCAGGTACGCGCCGAACGTGAGGCGGCCAAAGCCAGCCGCCTGTATCGCCTGATCACCGAGAACACCACGGACCTGATTTCCCGGCACACCCCGGACGGGCGGTTCCTGGATGCCTCGCCGGCCAGCTGGACGCTGCTCGGCTACTGGCCCGAAGAATTGCGCGGCACCCGGGTGCAGGCGCTGCTCCATCGCCAGGGTAAGGCGCAACTGGTGCAGCGCACACACGAAGCGCTGGAGCAGGACGGCTACCACACCATGACCTTCCGCATTGCCCACCGTGACGGCCACTACCTGTGGTTCGAGACAGCCAGCCGGGCAATCCGCGAAACCTACACCGGCGCGGTGGTCGAAGTGGTCAGCGTGTCGCGCGACATTACTGCGCGCGTGCAGGCGGAGGAGAACAAACGGCGGCTGGCCGAGGTGGTCGAGGCCAACACCGACCTGGTGTTGTTTATCGACCCGGCCGGGCGCCTGACCTACCTCAATCCGTCGGCTCGGCATGCCCTGCATATCGCCGCAGATCAGCCTCTGCCAGAGTTGGATGCGCTGCTCGCCGAAGATGATTTGCAGCAATTGCAGGCCCACGGTTGGGCCGCCGCCGATAGCCGTGGCGTGTGGAGCGCCGAGGTGCGCCTGCGACCACTGGGGCAGCCGGCGCCCTTGCTGGTGTCGCTGGTGCTGCTGGCCCATCGCGGCAGTGGCGGCGAGCATTACTATTCGCTGGTGGCCCGCGACATGACCGAGCGCGAATTGCGCGAGGCTCAGCAGCGCCATCACCAGGATGAGCTAGCGCACACCGCGCGGCTGGTCACCCTCGGTGAACTGGCCTCGGGGATTGCCCATGAGATCAACCAGCCACTGGCGGCGGTGGTCAATTACGCCGGGGCCAGCCAGCGCTACCTCAAGGTTCTGGGCACTAATCCCGAGGCGGCAGACAAAGTCGCCCAGGGGCTGGAGCGCATCACCGAGCACGCCAACCACGCCGCCGAGGTGATCAAGCGCCTGCGCGCCTTCCTGCGCAAGGGGCAGCGCCGCACCCAGGCGCTGGACATGGCCCAGGTGGCCCGCGAGGCGATGCGCCTGTGTCAGTGGGAGGCGAGCAACTGGCAGGTGAATATCGTCGAGCAACTGGCGGATAATCTGCCGCCGGTGTATGCCGACCGGGTGCTGCTCGAACAGGTGCTGCTCAACCTGCTGCGCAATGCTATTGACGCCAACCGTGAAGCGCACCCGGGTAAGCCCTCGCGCATCGAACTGAGCGCCGGCGAGCGTGGCGGCCAGTTGTGTGTCTGGGTCAGTGACCAGGGGCCGGGCGTGGCGGCGGCGCAGCTGGAGCATATCTTTACCCCGTTCTACACCAGCAAGGCGGAAGGGCTGGGCCTGGGGCTGTCGATGAGCCGCAGCATTATCGAAGGCTTTGGTGGCGCCCTGGAGGCTCATCCAGGTCAGGCGGGCGGCCTGTGCCTGGAATGCCGGTTGCCGCTGGGGCGAGTCGACGAGAACAATACGAGGAGCAGGGGATGAGCGGGCAAATGCAACACCAGGTGTATGTGGTCGACGATGACCAGGGCATGCTCGACTCCACCGTGTGGTTGCTGGAGTCGGTGGGGCTCAAGGCGTTGCCCTTTACCAGCGGCCGGGCGTTTCTCGAGGCCTGCGCGGCCGAGACTCGCGGCTGTGTGTTGCTCGATGTCCGGATGCCCGGCATGGGTGGCTTGAATGTGCAGGAAGCGCTGCGAGCGCGCGGCATCGACATGCCAATTATTTTTGTCAGCGGTCATGCCGATGTGCCGATTGTGGTGCGCGCCTTTCGTGCGGGCGCGGTGGACTTTATCGAGAAACCCTACAACGAGCAGTTGCTGCTCGACAGCGTGCAGCAGGCATTGAGTCGGCAACCGGCGACGCCGCTGGCGGATCAACGCTTGCAGGCGGTGCAGGCGCGCCTCGACAGTCTCACCCCGCGCGAGCGCGATGTACTGCTGCCGCTGGTGTGCGGTTACACCAACCGGGAGGTGGCCGAACAGCTGGCGATCAGCGTCAAAACCGTTGACCTCTACCGTTCGCGGGTGATGAAGCGCATGCAGGCCGATACCCTCGCCGATCTGGTCGGTATGGCCATCGCTGCGGGTCTGGTGGACGCCCTGCAGTTGCGTGCGCTGCCTTAGGGTTGCGTCGCAGGCGCTCCACGCCAGCGCCGCCGGCTGCTGCGAGTGATCCGGGTCGCCAAAAACGACCGACCTGTGGCCTGATCTGCTGCTGGTAAATTGCTATTATGTGGCCTTTCCGGTCACTCCCCACCGCTGGCCAGTGCCGGTAACCCCGTCGAGTTGTCTAATGATTCTGAAATTTATCGAGAGCGCGGCTCTGCTGATCGCGTTGTGCTGGCTGCATGCCCTGAATATGCGCTACATCCAGCAGCAACTGTTGCGCCAACTGGTGGCCGGTGGTCTGTTCGGGGCTACCTGCGTGATTGGTATGTTGGCTCCGCTAACGCTCAGCGAGGGCTTGATCTTCGATGCGCGCAGCGTGGTACTGAGCATGGCTGGGTTGTTCGGCGGCCCGCTGGTGGGAGCCATAGCCGGGCTGATCGCCGGCGCCTATCGGCTCTGGCTGGGCGGTGTCGGGACGCATGTGGGGCTGTTCAATGTCGTCATGCCGTTACTGATGGGCCTGGCCTATCGGGCGGCCTGCCAGCGCAACTGGTTGCGCATAGGTGTCTGGCAGTTGCTGCTGTTTGGTGCCCTGGTGAATCTGTTGCTGGCGCTGAGCTTGGGCCTGTTACCCGTCAGGGATTTCAGTCAGGCGTTGCCGCAGGTGGCCATTTCTATTTTCCTGGTGCTGACGCCGGCCACCCTGCTGTTGGGGTTGCTGCTGCAGGACATTTACCTGCAGACCCGTGATCGCCAGGCCCTGCGCGAGAGCGAGGCGCGCCTGCGCGCGATCAATGAGGCCAGTCCGGATTTGACCCTGGTGCTGGACGAGGAGGGGCGCTACCTGGAGGTGATGGCCCCCGATCCGCAGCTGCTGCACGGCGGCGGCAAGGATTTGCTGGGCAAGTGCCTGAGCGAGGTACTGCCTGTGGGGCAGTCGGAGCTGTTCATGGCGTTTATTGCCCGTACCCTGGCCAGCGACAGCGCGCAAACCCTGGAATACGGGATGCAGACGCCTTCCGGCCACCGGCTGTTCGAGGGGCGCGCCAAACGTCTGGATACCCCGCTGCAGGGCAAGCGGGCGGTGGTGTTTATTGCCCGTGATATTACCGAAAGGGTCAATTTCGAACTCGATCGGCGGATTGCGGCAATTGCCTTCGAGTCCCAGCAGGGCATGCTGATTACCGATGCCAGCACGCGGATCCTCAAGGTCAATCGGGCCTTCAGCCAGATCACGGGCTACAGCGCCGCCGAAGTCATCGGCCAGTCCACCCAGATGCTCGGCTCCGGTCGCCAGGGGCCGGAGTTCTATCAGGCCATGTGGCAAGCCCTGATCGAGACCGGCATCTGGGAGGGGGAAATCTGGAACCGGCGCAAGAATGGCGAAGTGTTTCCCGAGTGGCTGGCCATCAGCGCGGTGCGCGATGAGAAGGGCATGGTCATCAATTATGTGGCTTCGTTGACCGATATCAGCGAGCGCAAGTCCGCCGAGGAAAAGATCAAGCACCTGGCGTTTTATGATGCCCTCACCGGCCTGCCTAATCGGCGTCTGCTACGTGACCGTCTGCAGCAGGCGCGCGCTTTGAGTCGGCGCAGTGGCGAGTATGCCGCGCTGGTATTTCTCGACCTCGACAACTTCAAGAATGTGAACGACCTGTATGGTCATCAGGTCGGTGACGAACTGCTGTGCCAGGTCGCCGAGCGCTTGCGCCATAGTTTGCGTGAGCGCGACACCGTGGCCCGCCTGGGCGGCGACGAGTTCGTGGTTATGCTTGAAGGGCTTGATAGCTGTGCCGAGGAAGCTGCCTCCCAGGTCGAACACCTGGGGGGCAAGGTGCTCGATGCCCTGCGCCAGCCCTATCAGATTGGCGGTCATAGCCTGTTCAGCAGTGCCAGCTTGGGTGTGGTGCTGTTCTGTGACGAGCAGTACTCGGTGGATGAGCTGATGCAGTGCGCCGATTTGTCGATGTATACGGCCAAGGCCGAGGGCAAGAACGCCTTGAGCTTTTACGACCCACAGATGCAGGAAGCGGTGAGCGCTCGCCTGCAACTGGAAGAGGATATGCACCGCGGGTTACGGGCCGGCGAGTTCCTTCTGTACCTGCAGGCCCAGGTGGATCAGGTGGGGCGCCTGACCGGTGCTGAGGCGCTGGTGCGCTGGCAGCATCCGCAGCGCGGCTTATTGGCGCCAGGGGCTTTTATCAGCATCGCCGAGCGCTGCGGGCTGATCGAGGCCCTGGACATGCAGGTGCTCGATGCCGCCTGCAAGGTGCTCGCGCAGTGGGCGCGCCAGCCGCACAGCGCCGGCTTGAGCCTGTCGGTAAACCTCAGTGCGCGCCTGCTGTATCAGGCAGGCTTTGTCGAGACGCTGAAGCAGACGCTGCGGCATAGCGGCGCAAACCCCCAGCGCCTCAAGCTGGAGCTGACCGAGTCATTGCTGCTGACAGACATGGATGAAGCCATCGTGCGCATGCAGAAGCTCAGGGACATCGGCATCCGCTTCTCCATCGACGACTTCGGCACGGGTTATTCGTCCATGGCCTACCTGCAGCAGCTGCCTCTGGATCAACTGAAGATCGATCAATCTTTCACGCGTCAGTTGCCGGACAATAGCGGCAGCCTGGCCATCGTGCGCGCCACTATCGCCTTGGCGCAAAGTCTCAATCTGGAAGTGATTGCCGAAGGTGTGGAGGTGCTGGAGCAGCGTGACAGTCTGCTGAGCAATGGTTGTTCGCACTTTCAGGGTTACTATTTTGGCCGTCCCATGGCTGTGCAGAGTTTTGAAGCCTCTGCCTTGTTTCAGCCGAGGGCCGATGCACCAGCGTCCGCTAGTTGAATAGCAGTGTACTGCTCGCGTTCGCCGGGGCTTTGTTACCATGCGTGACGAGTTTTTTCATTATCAAGCTGCAAGCCGAACCTCTCCCTGCCTCAGCGGTGGTCCTGCCTGGCCGGACGCCTTGGGTTACTTGGCTGAAGCAAGCAAACGGTCCTGTAAACCGGGCGCCTACTGTGCCCGGTTTGCCAGCGTCATGAGTGGGCGTGACTTTCACGGTATTTCAATGAGCAACCGTATTCATGGATGTGGATAGCAGTACCAGGCCGCAACCGTTCGATGTGGTGATTACCTGGGTTAATGGCGCTGATCCACTGTGGCGTGCAATCAGGGCATTGCATCAGGGCGAAGTGAACCAGCAGCAGACCTTGTCGACCAGTAACGTGGAGGGGCGCTTTCGCGATAACGGCGAGTTACGCTACCTGTTGTATTCCTTGCGCGCCTTCTGCACCGGCTTGCGCCGGATCTTCTTGGTGACTGCCGGGCAGCGGCCACACTTTCTTGACGAGTTCCCTGAAGTCGAACTGGTCGATCATCGCGACTTTATTGCGGCCGAGTACCTGCCGACGTTTTCTTCGCGGGCGATTGAAGCGTCCCTGCACCTGATTCCAGGTATCGCCGAGCATTTCGTTGCCTTCAATGATGATGTGTTTCTGATGCGCCCCGCCGATTTTGCGGACTTCTTCGGCACCCTGGGGTGTGTGGTGTACCTGACTGACGAGGCATTGCCCGCCAGCAGTGATGCGCAGACCTTGTCAGGGTACAACGATGCGCTGAATGCCCGGCGCTGGATGCTCGAGCATTACGGTCGCTCATCCGTCAATCGCATCATGGAACATGCCCCCAGGGGCGTGCGCAAGAGCTGGATGGATAAGCTGGAACAACGTCATCCGCAGATGTTTGCCGAGGTGCGCGAGGAGAAGTTCAGACGCAGCAGTGGTCAGAGCATTCTCGCCAATCTGTATGGCGACTGGTGCCTGAGCCAGGGGCGCGGCGAGGTGCGTAACAATCAATGCGCCTACCTGTTTACTGATGCACTGGAGCAGTCGCCAGCGCAGGTCGCCGAGTTTATTGCGGCGGATGTACTGGGTCGCAAGCTCAGCCTGTGCATCAATGACCAAGGCGATGACCGCGAGCTCAAGCGTGTACCGCAGGCGCTACGGATGGTCATGGAAAACCTCTTTACCGAGGTTGCCTGAGGCGCCGGTTCAGCTGTTGCTGGCGTCGGACCACTGTTCGAGCTTCAGCGCCGGTGCCGGTCTGCCGAACAGATATCCCTGAAACCGCTTACAGCCCAGGAGCAGCAAGGCGTCGCGTTGGGCCGGGGTTTCCACGCCTTCGGCAATCACGTCCAGGTTCAGGCTGTCGCCCAATGCGACTATGGTGCGCACGATGGCGGCATCGTTGGGTGCGCTGAGCAGGTCGCGGACGAAACAGCGGTCGATCTTCAGCTGGTTAAGGGGCAAGCGCTTGAGGTGGCTGAGTGACGAGTAGCCGGTGCCGAAGTCGTCCAGCGCGAAACGCACGCCGCGCGCCTTGAGCTGGCCCATCTTGACGATCATGGCCTCGACGTCCTGCACCAGATGACTCTCGGTCAGCTCCAGCTCCAGGCGCTGCGGGTTGGCGCCGGTTTCATCGAGCACGGCAAGCACCTCGGCGACGAAGTCGCGGTGGTGAAATTGCTTGGCGCTGACGTTGACCGCCATGATCAGGTGCTCGCGCTCGGCATCTGCAGCCCAGGTCACCAGTTGCTGGCAGGCGCTGTGCAAGATCCAGCGGCCGAGCGGCAGAATCAGGCCAGTGCTTTCCGTCAGTGGGATAAATTCCCCCGGCGCTACCAGGCCACGACTGGGGTGTTGCCAGCGCACCAGGGCTTCGGCGCCGAACAGTTGGCCCTGCGCGTTGACCTGTGGTTGGTAGTGCAGCACGAAGTGCTGTGCGCTCAGACTCTGGCGCAGGTCGTTTTCCAGGGTGGCGCGGGCGCTGACCTCAGCCTGCATCTCAGGGTTGAAGAATCTCAGGGTGTTGCGTCCGGCGGCCTTGGCCTTGTACATGGCAAGGTCGGCACGCTTGAGCAGTTCGTCCACCGTGCCCTGGGCCTCGGAAAACAGGGCGATGCCGATGCTGGCGGTGCTGCTGTAGCTGCGCCCGAGCAGGCTATAGGGCTCGGCGAGGGTCTGCAGCAGCTTGGCCGCCACTTTGTCGATTTGTGCGATGGCCTCGGAGTGCTGCGGGTGCAGCCCTTCAAGCATGAGTACGAACTCGTCGCCGCCGAGGCGGGCCAAGGTGTCCTCCTCGCGCACATGGCTGCTCAGGCGCTGGGCCACCTGCTGCAGCAACTGGTCGCCCATGTCGTGGCCCTGGGTGTCGTTGAGATCCTTGAAGTTGTCCAGGTCGATGAACAATAGCGCGCCATCCAAATGGCCGCGCACGCCTTGGGCCAGGGCATGTTGCAGGCGATCGAGCAGCAAGCGGCGGTTGGGCAGACCGGTGAGCAGGTCGTAGAAGGCCAGGCGATGGATCTGTTCGAGGTTCTTCTTGTGTTCGCTGATGTCGGTGGATATGCCGCACAAGGCATAGATGCTGCCGTCAGGGCGGCGCAGCGGCAGCTTCACTGAGAGGAAGGTCTGCTCGCGGGCGCCGTCCGGGCTACGGTTGACTTCCTCGGTATCCACCCGCTCGCCGAGCAGCAGCACACGACGATCGTTCTCATGCAGGTTGGCTGCGGTAGTCACGTCGAAGAAGCTGTCATCGGTCTGACCGACCACCTGCGCTAGCTGCAGGCCGAACAGCTCGCAGACCTTGCGGTTGGCGTACTGGTAACGCAGCTCGGGATCCTTGATGTAGATGTAGGCTTCAACACTGTCGAGAATGGTATTCAGGCGCTGCTCGCTGGCGGTCAGGTGGCGAGTCTTTTCGGCGACTTGGCGGCGCAGCAGCAGGGCGCCACCGAGCGCCGCCATCAGCAGGCCGGCGAGGATGGCCAAGCCCCACCAGGCAGCCACCGGTATCCGCCATTGGGGTTGCTGGCCGCCCCAGCGCTGCAGGGTCTGGTAGTAATACGAGGAGGGCGTACTTTTCCACGCCAGCAAATGGCGATCGATACTGCTCAACAGGTCACTGTTGGCACCCTTGCGGGTGGCATAGAACAGCTGCGCAGGCTGAAACATGATTGGCGTGCTGCGGAGCCGGTAGTACGGTGCATGGAAGTCACCATATTGTTGATTGGCCACTACTGCTTCGGCCTGCTGGCTGGCCACCAGCTCTAAGCCCTCGGCCAGGCTGTGCACGGGGATCAGCCGTGCTTGCAGGCCGAAGCTGTCGAGCAGCGTTTGCAGATAGTTCTGTTGGATGGAGCCGGCCAGCACGGCGATCCGTCGATCATCGAGGTCGAGGACCGACTGCAAGTTGGTCTCCTCGCGGCTATACAGCTGCGACCAGCTATACAGCGAGGGCTGCTGGTGGAAGTCCAGTTGCTGCGCGCGCGCTTCACTGAAGGCGACATCTGGCAGCAGGTCGATAGTGCCGTTTTTCGCCAGATCCAGGCAGGCCTGCCAATCGCAGGCCACCGGGGTGAGTCGCCAGTTTTCCTGGCGGGCGATTTCAGCCAGCAATTCGCCGAGGATGCCGGAGATTTGCCCGTTCTGATCCAGCATGATTTTCGGTGCGTTGGCGTAGACGCCAACCCGCACTTCGCGCGGTTGTGCCCAGGTCGGCGAGGCGCAGACCATGCACAGTGCCAGCAAGCTGGTCAGGCAGGTGTGGCGGATAGTGAAGGGACGTGTCGAGGGTGGCTTCATGCGCTAACCGGTTTCAATCCTATAAATGTATCCAGCAACCATAGACAGCATACGGCTCTATTGCGTGTGGCAGAAGGCCGTCATGGCGGTCTCAAACCTAGTGAGCCCAGCCGCGATAGACGAACGTCATGGGCCTGGGGCCTTGCAGGTAGCGGGTATGCAGTTGGCCGATGATGAAACCGCCACTCTCGATCAGTGCCGGGATATTCCGATTGAGGTGGCAGCCACCGGCCAGGGGCTTCCAGTAGGGCGTCAGGCGGTTCTGCCAGCGCACTACGGCTGCATCCGGGGCCAGGCCATGTTCGCAAAACAGCAGGCGGCCGCCGGGTTTCAGGACCCGACGCATTTCTCTAAGCGCGGCCACGGCGTCCGGGATGGTGCATAGGGTGAAGGTGCAGACGACGCTGTCAAAGCTGGCGTCGTCGGCCTGGATCTGGCCCAGCTCCAGGGCGATCATCTGCACCGGTATGGCGCAGCGTGCCGCGCGGTCTCGGGCCAGGCGTTGCATCTCGGCGGCCGGATCGACGCCGACAATCGCGCTGACTTTTTCAGCATCGTAGAACGCCAGATTGAGGCCGCTACCGATACCGATCTCCAGCACCCGTCCCTCGGCCAGCGGGACGATCTGCGCGCGGGTCTGCATCACTTCGCCCATGCCGCAGGCGAAATCGATCAGGTGCGGCAGAATATAGCGGTCATAGAGTTGCATGGCGCGCTCCGCAGGGGCGTCAGTCGTTGCTGGCGTCGTCGCTGTCGAGATTGTTGCCGCTGATCGCCGCGAAGCATTTGATCCGGTGCTCTGTATCGCCGTCGTTCAGGCGCCAGCTGTCCGTGTCGGCGTCGAAGCGCGCCGCGTTGACCGTGGCCAGGGAGAACTGCCAGTGGCGCCGAGCGCTGCCGTCGACGCAGTCGATGTTCAGTAGCGGCTGGTCCTGGCTGTCGGCACTGGCCGAGCCGGCGCTGACTTGAGCCAGCAATTCCTTGTCCAGGCTGAATTGCCAGGCGTAGAGGTCGTTGATTTCGAGCATGTCGGCGGCTTCTAGGGCTTCGATCAGGCTGCTGTGGGCTGTGCTCATGGGTTTGCTCGGTAGGGAGGTTAGCGGCCTAGACGGCGCAGGTGGTCGGATTCGATGACGCGTACGCCGCGGCCTTCTTCCAGGGCCAGTCGCCACAGGGCGCGGGCCAGGACGGTGGCTTCGATGCCGTGGTACTTGCCTGGCAACCAGCGCGCCAGCGGCGCAGCCAGGCGTTCGCCGAGGCGGAATTCGTTGCGCGGTCCAAGCAGCAGGGATGGCCGTGCCAGGGTCAGCTGTGGCCAGTCCTGGGCTTGCAGCGCCTGCTCCATTTCGCCTTTGACCCGGTTATAGAATACCGATGACGTGGCGTCGGCACCCAGGGCGCTCACCACCAGCAGGTGGCGCGCACCGAGGGCGCGGGCTTGTTGGGCAAACGCCACGACCAGGTCGTGGTCGACAGCGCGAAATGCCTCCTGCGAGCCGGCTTGCTTGATTGTGCTGCCCAGGCAGCAGAAAGCCGTGTCGATGGGGCCGGTGAGCTGCGGCAACAGATCACGCAGTTCGCCCACCGGGTTTTCCAGGTGCGGGTGCTCGGCCAATGGCCGGCGGCTCGGCGCCAGCACGCGCGCAACCGTAGGTTCGTTGAGTAGACGGTCCAGCAGGTGTTCGCCGGTCAGGCCGGTGGCACCCGCGAGGAGGATGTGCTGGGGCGTCAAGTACATGGTTGTGTGGTCTCCGCTGATATCAATCAGCTTAACAGGCCGTTGAAAAACTATTGCGCGTTGCGCCCGATACTTTGATCCCGGGGTGGGGTGGAACTGGCGGCTGTCGGGTCAGCGGCGGCGCTGTGCAATTCGCCATCGGCCTGTTGCGCGCGCAGGGCACGCCAGCGTTGCAGGACGGCTTTGGCGGGCCAGATTTGCGGCTCGGAGGCCTCGAAGCCATCGGCTTGCTCGCGCTCGGCAACTTTTGTTTTGGCCAACTCGAAGGCGTGCTGCAGGTCATCGGTCTCGTTGAGGGCTTCGGCGAATAGCGCCCGGCCAAAATAGGTAAAGTCGTTTTCTTCCGAACAGCCGAAGGACACCCGGTCAGCCCGTGCGGCGGTCATCACCAGGGTCTTGTCGTCTTGCAACAGGGGAATGAAACCGCCGGAATAGCACGCCGAGATCACCACCACCTTGTGCCGCTCGCGCAGCGGTTGCAGCAGGACGGCCAGTTCGCTGGCCGGCAGGTCACTCAGTTGCAGGCGCGGTTGGTCGAGGTTCAGCTCATGCCGGCTCGACCCGTGGCTGGTCAGGTAAATGAAGATCAGGTCCTCCGGTCCGCTGCGCTCGGCCAGTGCCTGCAGTGCGCGGCGCAGGCTTTCGCGGGTGGCCAGTGGGCGCTTGCTGATCTGCTCGCGATGATTGGTCAGGGTAATCCGGCCATGGGCGGCGAAGCGTTCGCCAAGCAGGTTGGCGACATAATCGGCCTCGCGCATGAACACGCTCTGCTTGCCGTCGCCGGCCAGAGTCAGTGCGTACAGCTCGATGGCCGGGGTAGAGGCGGGGAGGTCGGCGATGGCCTGTTCGAGCAGGCGACCCTGGGCCAGCAGGCCGAGCTCCAGAGGGTCGGGCAGCATGTGGCCCTGTTCGTCGCGCAGGCGTTGCCCGCGCTTCCAGGTGCCGCTCTGTTGCGTGCCCCCGGCAAGCGTCAGGGTGCCGTTACCGGCATATTCACCATCGTTGAAGTGACCCTGGTAAACGCTGCCGTCAGCTAGGTGCAGAGTGCCCTGGCCATGGTAGGCCCAGTCGCGGAACTCGCCGCGGTAGCGCTCGCCGTCAGCTCCCTGGAACTCGCCAGCGCCGTTGAGTGCGCCGGCAACAAACTGTCCGCTCCAGACATCGCCAGCCGCGGTCTGGTAGCGGCCTGTGCCATGGAACTGATTGTCACTGAATGCGCCGCTGTAAAGATCGCCGTCACTGCTCTTGAAGCTGCCGGCGCCGTGCAGTTGGCCCTTGACGAATTCGCCGCTGAGCTGGCTGCCATACTCGTCGCTGTTGACGCCCTGACCATTGGCCAGGCCTTGGCTGAACTCGCCGTGGAAGCTGCTGCCATCTGCGCGTTCGAGGCTGCCCAGGCCATGGAACAGGTCATTTTTGAATGTGCCGCGATAGACCAGGCCCTCTCGCTTGAGCGTGCCTTCGCCGGCAAGTCGGCCCGCGGCAAAACCACCTTGGTAGGTACTGCCGTCACGGTAGCGAAGGGTGCCCTGGCCATGAAAGTCGCCGTGCTCAAATGCGCCGACATAATGCTCGCCATTCGCGTCGTGCCATTCGCCGAGGCCGTGCCGTTGCCCATCCTTGAAGGTGCCGACGAACTGGCTGCCGTTGCGATAATCCAGGCGGCCATCGCCTTGTAACAAGCCGTCAACCACTTCCCCGCGATAGCGCGAGCCGTCGGGCAGGATCGCGTCGGCGGGCAGCAAGCGTTCGCCGTCGCCGCAGGCGGCAAGCAGGAGGGTGAGGCTCAGGGGGGCCAGTTTGGCGAGGCAGCGCATGGCAAGCATCCAGATTCGGGTGTTGCCGCAAGTATGCCGCAAACCGTTGGCTCTGCGCTGCCGTAGCGCAAGGGCTGAGGCATGACCGGCGTTCGCTCGGCTGAGCGAGCGCCGGGGACGCTGGCGTCGATCAGACGAAACAGAGGGTCAGCGGTTCGGCCACATAGGCCGGTTTGTCCTGGCCTTCAATTTCCAATACCGCGCGGGCCTTGAGCAGCCACTGGCCGGGATTTTTCTCGGTGGCGTCGGTCAGGGTCACCACCAGGCGAACCTTGGAGTCGACTTTGACCGGCTGGATAAAGCGCACGCTATCGAGGCCATAGTTGATGGCCATTTTCAGGCCCTGGGGCATGATCATGATGTCTTCCATCAGCATGGGGATCAGCGACAACGAGAGAAAGCCGTGGGCGATGGTGCCGCCGAAGGGAGTCAGTTTGGCTTTTTCCGGGTCGACGTGAATGAACTGGTGGTCGCCGGTGCACTCGGCGAATTGATTTATGCGCTGCTGGTCGATGGTCAACCAGGCGGAGCGTCCCAGTTCCTTGCCTACATAGTTATTGAGTTCTGCTATGGGTACTGACGGCATGATTCCTCCTTGAGGAGACGGGTAGTTGTTGTTTTTCGAGTCGAATCGCCTAGCGTTTTTTTACAAACGCTCAGTCTCTAGATCATCACGCGGGCTGCCGCCGGGTCAAGTCTGCGCTGTGTTGCTGAATAGCGGGTTATAGGCAAGCGTGGTGCCGGCCTATAATGGCTGCGTTTATGCTTATGCGCTCGCCGCTGTTCGTCACTTAAATCGGAGATTCACTCATGCTGTTACGCGGCCTGTCCTGGCTGGTGCTTTGCCAGTTGCTCGGCACGGGACTCAACGTATTGTTCCTGCCGATGTTGCCAGGGCCGATTATCGGCATGCTGTTGCTGTTGGTGTTCCTGCTGGTGCATGGCGAGGTGAACGAGCCCTTGCACGTTGCCGCCAGCAGCCTGCTCAAGTACCTGCCGCTGTTGCTGGTACCGCCGGCAGTCGGGGTGATGGCCTACGCCGATGCAATTACTGCGGACTTCTGGGCGGTGATCGGTGCCTTGGTGCTGTCGCTGGTGCTGTCGGTGGTATTTGTCGGTTGGATGATGCAAAAGCTGATCGAGCGCCAGCAGCGTCGCCGGGAGGACGTATGAGTCTTGAGTGGCATGCTGCCTGGCAGGCGATCATCCATCACCCCTTGTTTGGCATCGGCATCACCTTGGGGGCATTCCAGTTGGCGGTTGCTGCGTACGAGAAAACGCGCTGGATGTTCCTGCAGCCGGTGTTGGTGTCGACGGCGATTGTGATCGGCGTACTGTTGTTGTGCGGCCTGAGTTTTACCGAGTACCGAGTTAGCGCTGAAGCCCTGACCCTGCTCCTCGGTCCGACTACCGTAGCCTTGGCGGTGCCGTTGTTCCTGAATCTGCGGCGGATTCGCCAGTTATTCTGGCCGACCGTGCTGACCTTGCTGGTCGGCGGCGTAGTGGCGACGGTGCTTGGCACGGCGCTGGCGTGGTGGTTCGGTGCTGACTCGATCATGTTGATGAGCATGGCGCCGAAGTCGGTGACCTCGCCGATTGCCATGCTGGTGGCCAGTCAGATTGGCGGCATTGCCGCGCTGGCCGCGGTCTTCGTGATGATCACCGGGGTGGTTGGGGCGATGCTCGGGCCGCCGCTGTTGCGCTGGTGCGGTGTGCGCCATCACGCAGCCATCGGTATGGCCCTGGGCATCACCGCGCATGCAGTCGGGACGGCGCGGGCCATGCAGGAAAGCGAAGAATGCGGGGCGTTCGCCGCCCTGGCGATGAGCCTGATGGGTATGCTTACCGCAGTGCTGTTGCCGCTGGCGATCCTGTTCCTACTCTGAGAGGCAACCCCCCATGACGTTCCCCCTGTTTGCGCTTAATACCGTGTTGTTTCCGGGCTGCCTGCTCGATTTGCAGATATTCGAGGCGCGCTACCTGGACATGATCAGCCGCTGTATGCGGCAGGGCGAAGGTTTTGGCGTGGTGTGCATCGTCGACGGGCAGGAAGCCGGTGAGGCCGCCGGGCAGTTCTCATCGATTGGTTGCGAGGCGCGGATCTGCGACTTTCAGCAGCAAGCCAATGGCCTGCTGGGGATTCGTGTCGAGGGCGGCCGGCGCTTCAAGGTTCGTGACGCGCAGGTGTTGGCGGATCAACTGACTGTCGCCGAAGTCGATTGGCTGGATGAGCCGGCAGAGCAGCCCCTGGGCTCCGAGCATGCGGATCTGCTCGCGTTACTCGAGGCGTTGGCCGAGCATCCGCTGGTCGCCGCGCTGGGCATGACCGGCGGGGTCAGCGGTCAAGCGGCCTTGGCCAATCAACTGGCCTACCTGCTGCCATTGGCGCCCGAGCAGAAGCTCCAGTTGCTCGAGCTCGACATGCCGCAGGCGCGCCTGACTCAGCTGCAAGTCTGGCTCGACCAGATGCAGGGCGAGAACGGCGCCGTTCAGTAGCCATAGCGCAGCACTTGCGCGGACAATTGCCAGGTGGCGATGGCGCCGAGCAGTCCCAGGCATGCCGGTAAAATCAGCCACCACGCCTTGGCGGGTAATGCGCTCTGCGGCGTGCGCCATTGCGTAAGGCCCAGGCTGAGCGCACACATCCCCCCTGCCAGCAGGGCGCCGGCGATGATGTCGCTCGGCCAATGCACCCCCAGATACACCCGCGACATGGCAATCGCCATGGCTGGAAAACTGGCCACTAATAGCCAGGCCAGGCGCAGCCGCGCAGGCGCGCCGCGTCCTGCGAGTACGCCGAGTACCAGAAAAAAAGCGAACGCCGCCGAGCTGTGGCCGCTGGGTAGGCTGAAGCTACTCAAGGGCTCAAGCAATACATCCGGACGTTGGCGGGCGAGCAGTGCTTTAAGTGCGCCATTGGCCAGTGCGGTCGCAAGTAGGGCGCCGCCGGCAAACAACAGCGCCCGCCACTGCCGAGCCAGCAGCAGCAACAGGCAAAGCAATACGCCAACGGCCAGCTGGCTGTGGAAGTCGCCGAGACGGGTAATCAGCACCATCATAGTGTCCAGGCTGGCGCTGCGCTGTTCCTGCACCAGGGCGAGCAGGCCGCGGTCGAGTTGATCGAGGCGTTGCCAGCCGATAAATACGCCGCACAACAGCAGCAGGCTCAAGCCTGCGGCGGTCCAGCTGGCGCGGCGGCGCTCGCCCAGGCTGGCATGCACGCTGAGCAGCAGCAGGGCGGCCAAACTGGCGGCTAGAACTGCGGCTTGTGGCCAGAAGCCCTCGGGCAGCGGCAGGCGCAGTGCCGCGCCGGTAGCCCAACCCGGCAGCAGGTAGGCGATGACCCAGCCGGTCGAGGCCAGCAGGCTGACCAATACAAAGCGGCCGAACGGCATGTTGAGCATGCCGGCGATCATCGGCAGCATTGGTCGCAGCGGGCCGATATAACGGCCCACCAGCAGGCTGGCGATGCCATAGCGCTGGAAGTAGAACTCCGCACCCGCCATCCATTCGGGGTGGTGGCGCAGCCCCGGTAGGCGGCGAATATCCTGGTGAAAATAGCGCCCGGCGGCGTAGGACAGCAGGTCGCCGAGCAGCCCGCCGCAGTAAGCCAGGAGCAGGGTTTCGCCGAGCGTCAGGGCGCCGCTGCCGGCCAATACGGCGACGGTGAACAGCAAAATGGTGCCAGGCACCAGAATGCCGACAATCGCCAGGCATTCGAGGCAGGCGATGAGGAAGATCGCCAGGCCCAGCCACTCGGGGTTGGTTGTGAGCCAGAGGGTTGCGTCAGTCAGCCATTGGCTCATCGATGTGCATCCTCGGGGCCGAGTAGATAAAAGTCTCGACCTTCGACCTGTCCGCGGCGCAATGGGTTGCGTGTGCAATGCCGGGCAAAGGCGGCGTCGACGAAGCGGTAAGGCAGGTGCTCGTCGCGCCCGGCGGGAATGCCCAGGCGCGACGTCTGTACGACCTGCGTTGGGCGCTCGCCGAGATCCTCGACGAACAGGCGCTGTGGGTCGAAACGCCGGGCATCCCAGTCGGGCACTTTCAGGCCCAGGGCCTTGCACAGCAGGGTCTGTCCGGCGCAGAGTTTTTCCTGCGGGCGAGGCCGGCCCTGAGCGTCCGGGTTGTTGGCCTGCATCTGCGCCAGGCTGGCAGAGTCCGAGCAGGCGTCGAGCCAAGGGTGGGCCGATTTGATCAGCACTGCGTTGCCTGGGCCCTGGGCGCTGAAATTCAGCGAGTCGCCGCCGCGGGCGTAATACATGTAGATGTACCCGCCATCGAGAAACAGCGCGCGGCGTTTCTCGGTATAGCCGAGCGAGGCATGGCTGCCTTTTTCCGCGCAGTAATAGGCTTCGGTTTCGATAATGCGCGCGCTTAGCCAGCGTTCGCCGTCACGGTGGCGAATCACCTTGCCCAGCAGTTCGCGGGCGAGCAGGCGAGCATCACGGTCGAAAAAGCCCGCGGGCAAGGGCTTGGCATCTGGCCAGGGCAGGCTTGGAGTGGGTGCGTCAGGCATGTGGGGTCGAGAGCTGAGGCAGGCGAAGACGACGATGATAACAACAAGCACCGGGTCTGGACTTGTCCAGCTGAGCAGGTAATTGTCACGGTATCCGCCAGGCGCCGCTGTGCGCGGGGCGGTGGCGCCGCTATAATCAGCCGCTTTAGTTATTGCCAGGCTAACCGAGACCATGACCGAGTCCGTACTCGACTATATGACCCGCTTGGGCCGCGCGGCCCGCGCCGCCGCCTGCGTGGTCGCCCGTGCCAGCACCGCACAGAAGAACCATGCCCTGCAGGCTACTGCCGAGGCGCTGGACGCTGCGCGCGCCGAGCTGACGACTGCTAACGAGCTGGATCTGGCCGCTGGTCGCGCCAATGGCTTGGAACCGGCACTGCTGGACCGCCTGGCGCTGACCCCTGCGCGTATCGACAGCATGATTGAAGGCTTGCGCCAGGTCGCGGCGCTGGCCGATCCGGTCGGCGCGATCCGCGATATGAGCTACCGTCCGTCGGGTATCCAGGTTGGCAAGATGCGCGTGCCGCTAGGCGTGATCGGCATCATCTATGAATCGCGGCCTAACGTGACCATCGACGCCGCGAGTCTGTGCCTGAAATCCGGTAACGCCACTATTTTGCGTGGCGGCTCTGAGGCGATTCACTCCAACCGTGCGATAGCCGCCTGCATTCAGCGCGGCCTGGCAGCGGCTGATCTGCCGGCCGCCGCCGTGCAAGTCGTAGAAACCACCGATCGCGCCGCAGTCGGCGCGCTGATCACGATGCCTGAGTTCGTCGATGTCATCGTGCCGCGCGGTGGCAAGGGCTTGATCGAGCGCATCAGTCGCGACGCCCGGGTGCCGGTGATCAAGCACCTCGATGGTATTTGTCATGTGTACGTCGACGCCCTGGCCGAGTTGCCCAAGGCCCAGGGTATTGCCTTCAACGCCAAGACCTACCGTTATGGCATCTGCGGCGCGATGGAGACCCTGCTGGTCGACCAGGCCGTGGCGGCTGCATTTCTGCCCGCCATGGAGCGGATGTTCCTCGAAAAGGGCGTCGAGCTGCGTGGTTGCGAGCGCACCCGTGCACTGATCCAGGCCACGCCTGCGACCGAAGAAGACTGGAGCACCGAATACCTGGCGCCGATTCTGTCGATCCGGGTGGTCGACGGCCTGGATCAGGCCATCGAGCACATCAATCGCTATGGCTCGCACCACACGGACGCCATTGTCACCGAGCATCAGGGCCGTGCCCGGCGCTTTCTCGCCGAGGTTGACTCCAGTTCGGTGATGCTCAATGCGCCCACTTGCTTCGCCGACGGCTTCGAGTATGGCCTGGGCGCGGAAATCGGTATTTCCACTGACAAGCTGCATGCCCGTGGCCCGGTTGGCCTGGAAGGCCTGACCTGCGAGAAGTATGTGGTGATCGGCGACGGCCAGTTGCGCGGGCAGACTGCATAGCAATGCCAAAACGCATCGGTATATTTGGCGGCACCTTTGATCCGGTGCATATCGGCCACCTGCGCAGTGCGCTGGAAGTGGCGGATATGATGGCTCTCGACGAGTTGCGCCTGATTCCCAGTGCACGGCCGCCGCACCGCGGGGCGCCGCAGGTTGCGGCGCCTGATCGGCTTACCATGGTCGCGCTGGCTGTAGCAGACTTGGCGCCGCTGTGTGTCGACGACCGCGAACTCAAACGCGACAAACCGTCCTACAGCATCGACACCCTGGAGTCGTTGCGTGCCGAGTTGGCGGGCGATGACCAGTTATTCCTGATTCTTGGCTGGGATGCCTTTTGCGGGCTACCCAGCTGGCATCGCTGGGACGAGTTGCTGCAGCACTGCCATATTCTGGTGCTGCAGCGCCCGGATGCGGACAGCGAGGCGCCAGAAACCTTGCGCAACCTGCTGGCAGCCCGCAGCATCAGCGACCCGTTGACCCTGGAGGGTCCCGGCGGGCAGATTTCCTTTATCTGGCAGACGCCCCTGGCGGTGTCTGCCACGCAAATCCGCACGCTGCTGGCGAGCGGTAAATCGGTGCGCTTTTTGGTGCCCGATGCGGTACTCACGTATATCCATGCGCACGGGCTTTACCGTGCGTCGAACTGAACACAAGGCAAATGAGTTACTTATGAAGAAGCAAAAAATGCTCAGCGAAGATCTGGTCAAACTGGCCATCGCTGCTCTGGAAGACATCAAGGCGCAAGACATCATCACCATTGATGTGCGCGACAAGACCAGCATCACCGACTTCATGGTGATTGCCAGCGGTACGTCCAGCCGTCACGTCAAGTCGTTGGTCGACAACGTGCTGGAGAAGGTCAAGGAAAAAGGCGTGCGCCCGCTCGGTAGCGAAGGCCTGGACTCTGGCGAATGGGCGTTGCTCGACCTGGGCGATATCGTCGTCCACGTGATGCTGCCAACCGCTCGTCAGTTCTACGACCTTGAGCGTCTCTGGCAGGGTGCCGAGCAGAGCCGTGCGCAGTTCAGTCCTGAGCCGGAACAAGAGTAAGAGTGCGGATTAAACTGATCGCTGTTGGTTCGCGCATGCCGCGCTGGGTGGAAGACGGCTGGCAGGAATACGCCAAGCGCATGCCGGCGGAACTTGCCTTGGAGCTGGTCGAGATTCCCCTGACCACCCGTGGCAAGAATGCCGATGTGGCGCGGATGATTCGCCAGGAAGGCGAGGCCATGCTGGCCAAAGTGCAACCGGGGGAACGCATCGTGACCCTGGAAGTCGAAGGACGGCCCTGGAGCACCGAGCAACTGGCCGTCGAGCTGGACAAGTGGCGTTTGGATGCGCGCACCGTCAACCTGATGGTGGGCGGCCCCGAAGGCTTGGCGCCGGAAGTGCAGGCGCGCAGTGAGCAGCGCTGGTCGCTGTCGCCGCTGACCCTGCCGCACCCGCTGGTGCGCATTGTTATCGGCGAGCAGATGTATCGGGCCTGGACGGTATTGTCCGGCCACCCGTACCACAAATGATTTGCCAGCAGATTTTCCACCCTTAATCAGCAGTCATCGATGCCGCAGCCGATTCGCCTCAAAGACCACGAAAAAGACGCGCGCCTGATCCGCAAGCGTGCGCTGGTCGGTGCTCTGGTGTTTCTGCTGCTGACCGCGGTTCTGGTCGCCCGCATGTATTACCTGCAGGTGGTGCAGTACGAATACCACTCGACCCTTTCGGAAAACAACCGGGTTCACGTGCAGCCGATTCCGCCGACGCGTGGCCTGATATTCGATCGCAACGGCGTAATAGTTGCCGACAATCGACCGAGCTTCAGCCTGACCCTGACCCGCGAGCGGGCGGGCGACTGGGCTCAGGTTCTGGATGTGATCGTCGATGTGCTGGGGTTGAGCGAGGACGAGCGGGAACTCTTCGAGAAGCGCGTGCGTCAGGGGCGCCGGCCGTTCGAGCCGGTGCCGGTGCTGTTCGAGTTGAGCGAAGAGCAGATTGCCGCGATCGCGGTCAATCAGTTCCGCCTGCCCGGGGTTGAGGTGGTGGCGCAACTGGTCCGTCATTATCCCCAGCGCGAACACTTTGCCCATTCGGTCGGCTACGTGGGGCGGATCAATGAGAAGGAGTTGAAAGGACTCGACTCGGTGGCGTACAGCGGCACCCACCATATCGGTAAAACCGGTGTCGAGCGTTTCTACGAAGAGCGTTTGCATGGCGAGGTCGGCTACGAAGAGGTCGAGACCAATGCCCGTGGCCGGGTGCTGCGGGTACTCAAGCGCATTGATCCGTTGCCGGGCCAAGACGTCATTCTGACCCTCGATGTGCGCCTGCAGGAAGCTGCAGAGGCGGCATTGGCCGGGCGTCGCGGCGCCATCGTGGCGCTCCAGCCAAGTACCGGCGAGGTGCTGGCGATGGTCAGTCAGCCGAGCTTCGACCCTAACCCATTCGTCACCGGTATTAGCTTCAAGGCCTATGCCGAGCTGCGTGACTCGATCGATCAGCCGCTGTTCAACCGCGTGTTGCGCGGTCTCTACCCGCCGGGCTCGACCATCAAGCCGATGATGGCCGTGGCAGCCCTGGACGCTGGCGTGATCACTAATACGTCGCGGGTATTCGATCCGGGTTTCTATCAACTGGCCAACCACAGCCACAAATACCGCAACTGGAATCGCAGTGGCGACGGCTGGGTGAGTCTGGAGCTGGCCATCTCGCGCTCCAATGACACCTATTTCTACGATTTGGCGCACAAGATGGGCATCGACCGCATGCACGACTACATGACCCGTTTCGGCCTGGGGCAGCGAGTGTCGTTGGATATGTTCGAGGAAACTGCCGGATTGATGCCGTCGCGTGAGTGGAAGCGGGCGCGCTACCGTCAGGCCTGGTATCCCGGCGAGACCCTGATTCTCGGCATTGGCCAGGGCTATATGCAAACCACGCCGCTGCAATTGGCCCAGGCCACTGCGCTGATGGCCACCCGCGGCAAGTGGATTCGTCCGCACCTGGCCAAGACGATCGAGGGTTTGCCGCCGGTCGATACCCAGCCGCTGGCGGATATCCAGTTACGTGACCCGAAAAGTTGGGATTTTGCTCGTTTCGGCATGGAACAGGTGATGCATGGCCCCCGCGGCACGGCGCGCAAGGTGGGTGACAGTTCGGCCTATCGAATTGCCGGCAAGAGCGGTACGGCGCAAGTGGTAGCGATCAGGCAGGGCGAGAAATATGACCGCAACAAGATCCAGGAACGCCATCGCGACCACGCCTTGTTCGTCGCTTACGCGCCGGCAGATAACCCGCAAATTGTCGTGGCGATAATGGTCGAGAACGGCGAGTCCGGCTCGGGCGTGGCCGCGCCAGTGGCCAAGCTGGTGATGGATGCCTGGTTGCTCGACGCCAACGGTCAGCTCAAGGCCGAATACGCTACACCCGTGAGCGCAGAGGTCGGTAAGCGATGAACAGTAATTTCGATCGGGTGCTGTCCAGCGAGGACGTGCTGCGCCGCCGTGCCAGCCTGCTGCAGCGCTTGCATATCGACGGCATTCTGCTGCTGCTGTTGATGATCCTGGCAGTCGGCAGTCTATTCATCCTGTATTCGGCCAGTGGCAAGAACGTCGACCTGTTGATCAAACAGGCCAGCTCCTTTGGCATCGGTCTGGTGGGCATGTTCATCATCGCCCAGTTTGAACCGCGCTTCATGGCGCGCTGGGTACCACTGGCTTATGTGGCGGGTGTCGGCCTGCTGGTGGTGGTGGACGTGATGGGGCATAACGCCATGGGCGCCACCCGCTGGATCAATATCCCCGGGGTGATTCGCTTTCAGCCTTCGGAGTTCATGAAGATCATCATGCCGGCGACCATCGCCTGGTACCTGGCCAAGCGCAGCCTGCCGCCGAACTTGAAGCACATCACCATCAGTCTGGGGTTGATTGTGTTGCCGTTCGTGCTGATTTTGCTGCAGCCAGATCTGGGTACCTCGCTGCTGGTGATTGTGTCAGGGGTGTTTGTGTTGTTCATCGCCGGCTTGCAGTGGCGCTGGATAATCGGTGCAGCGGCGGCGCTGGTACCGATCGCCGTGGCTATGTGGTTGTTCGTGCTGCGTGAGTACCAGAAGCAGCGGGTACTGACCTTTCTCAACCCGGAGAGCGATCCGTTGGGCAGCGGCTGGAATATCATTCAGTCGAAGGCCGCAATCGGCTCGGGCGGAGTGCTCGGCAAGGGCTGGCTGCTCGGCACTCAGTCGCACCTGGACTTTCTTCCGGAAAGCCACACCGACTTCATTATCGCGGTACTTGCCGAAGAATTTGGCTTGGTAGGCGTTTGTTTGTTACTGCTGGTTTACCTGCTGTTGATCGCTCGAGGATTGGTGATTACCGTGCAAGCGCAGACGCTGTTCGGTAAGCTTCTGGCCGGCGCGCTGACCATGACGTTCTTCGTCTACGTGTTCGTCAATATCGGTATGGTCAGCGGCTTGTTGCCGGTGGTGGGGGTGCCGTTGCCCTTCATCAGCTATGGCGGTACGTCGCTGATTACCCTGCTGGCAGGGTTTGGCATTTTGATGTCGATTCACACACACCGTAAGTGGATTGCACAGGCTTAAATTGGGGTTATGAATTCAATGCACATATTGCGTGGCTGGGCTGCACGGCACACACATTGGCTCGGTTTGGCCGCTGCTTGCGCTATGGTTCAGCCGGCGTTCGCTGCTGATTACAATGATTCGCCGCTGGTCAGCGAGTTCATCGTCGAGATGAACCGCGATTATGGCTTTGCCTCTGAGCAACTGGGGCGCCTGTTCGCCGAAGTGCAGCGTAAGCAGGCGATTCTCGACGCCATCTCGCGTCCGGCGGAGAAGGTCAAGCCCTGGAAGGAATACCGGCCGATTTTTATCACCGACTCGCGCATCGCCCGCGGTGTGGATTTCTGGCGTCAGCATGAGGCGACCCTGGCGCGCGCCGAGGCCGAATACGGCGTGCCGGCGCAAATGATTGTGGCCATCATCGGTGTTGAAACCTTTTATGGCGGCAACACCGGCAACTACCGGGTGATGGATGCGCTGTCGACCCTGGCCTTCGATTATCCGCCGCGCGCGCCGTTCTTCCGCAAGGAGCTGCGCGAGTTCCTGATGCTCTCGCGCGAGGAGCAGGTCGACCCGCTGACTCTCAAGGGTTCCTATGCTGGGGCCATGGGCCTGCCGCAGTTTATGCCGAGCAGCTTTCGCGCCTATGCGGTGGATTTTGACGGCGACGGCCGTATCAATATCTGGACCAATCCAGTGGATGCCATTGGCAGCGTGGCCAGCTATTTCAAACGCCACGGCTGGTTGCCGGGCGAGCCGGTGGTCAGCGCCGCTACGGTGGCGGGTGAGCAAGTTGAGCAGGGCCTGAGCGCCGGCCTTGACCCGCAGCTGAACGTCGACCAGTTGCGTGGCCTCGGCTGGACCAGCAGCGATAAGCTGGACGGCGAAATGCCGGTCACCGCCTTCCGCCTTGACGGTGCTCAAGGTGACGAGTATTGGTTGGGGCTGCCGAACTTCTTCGTCATCACCCGCTATAACCGCAGCGTGATGTACGCCATGGCGGTCAATCAGTTGGCCGAGTTGCTGGTAGACGCACGAGGGGCCAACTAATGCCGGTTTTGCCGTTCAAGTTTGTTGCCTGTTCTGCGCTCGCCCTATTGCTGGCCAGCTGTACGTCCACACGTGCACCGCAGCAAGTAGGGGTAGCGCCAGCCAAGCCGGGCGCAACTATTAGCGGCCCTAGTGACTTCAGTCGTCCGCACAAGGACGGGGCGCCGTGGTGGGATGTCGATGTCTCGCTGATCCAGGATGCCGTGCCGATGCCGCATTATGGTCGGGTCAAGGCCAGCCCCTATGTGGTGTTTGGTAAGCAGTACTACCCAATCCCCGATGCGCGTCGCTACCAGGCGATAGGCCCGGCGTCCTGGTATGGCACCAAGTTTCACGGTCAGGCCACCGCCAACGGCGAAACCTACGACCTGTATGGTATGACCGCCGCGCACAAGACGTTGCCGCTGCCCAGCTATGTACGGGTGACCAACCTGGAAAACGGCAAGAGCGCGATTCTGCGGGTCAACGACCGCGGGCCGTTCTATTCGGACCGGATTATCGACCTGTCCTTTGCCGCGGCGAAGAAACTTGGCTATGCCGAGAGCGGTACGGCGCGGGTCAAGGTCGAGGGTATCGACCCCCATGAGTGGTGGGCTCAGCAGGGCCAGCCGGTGCCCATGGTCCTGGCGCAGCCGCAGCAGGTCTCGCAGGTCAAGACGGTGGCCCAGCCGATTGCGCAACCCCTTGAGCAGTACACGCCGCCTGCCCAGCAGCATGCTGCGGCCGTACTGCCGGTACAGATTGACGCAAAAAAAAACGATTCAGGCGTAGCCTCTGGCCTGTATCTCCAGGTGGGAGCCTTCGCCAATCCGGACGCTGCGGAGTTGCTCAAGGCCAAATTGAGCGATACGGTGGCTGCGCCGGTGTTCATCAGCTCAGTGGTGCGCAATCAGCAGATTCTCCACCGGGTGCGTCTGGGGCCGTTGAGCAGCCAGGGCGAGGCTGAACAACTGCAACAGAGTGTGCGCCTGGCCAATCTCGGCCAGCCCACGCTGGTCAAGGCGGATTGAGCGCACTTTTGCGCAGTTTTGCGTACTAACGATGCGATGTAAGTCGCGGCATGCTGCGGCTTGCAGTACTACCTGATGTGTCTTTTGGGGCATGTTCGATCATTAGCAACTTAGAGAGACGGATGAATATCACCTGCTTTGCGCAACGCGTTTTCTTGTCACTTCTTCTGCTTGGTGCACCTGCGGCCTGGGCCAACCAGCAGGCGATTCCTGCTCCGCCACAACTGGCGGCTAAATCTTATGTGCTGCTCGATGCCGCCAGTGGCCAGGTGCTGGTAGAAAACAATGGTGACCAGCGCCTGCCGCCAGCCAGCTTGACCAAGCTGATGACCGCCTACATCGCTACCCTGGAAATCCGCAAAGGCAAGATCGGCGAGCAGGACATGGTGCCGATCAGCGAGCACGCCTGGCGTACCGGCGGCGCAGCCTCCGGCGGCTCCACGATGTTTCTACCGGTGAACAGTCAGGCCAGCGTCGACGACCTGCTGCATGGCGTGATCATCCAGTCGGGTAACGACGCCAGCATTGCTCTGGCCGAGTATATTGCCGGTAGCGAAGATGCCTTCGCCGACATGATGAATGAAGCCGCTTTGCGACTGGGCATGAGCAACAGCCACTTCATGAACTCCACGGGTCTGCCGCATCCCGAGCATTACTCCAGTGCTCACGACATGGCCATCCTGGCCCGCGCCATCATCAACGAAGACCAGGAACACTACGCCATTTACGCGCAGAAGGAGTTCCTCTGGAACAACATCAAGCAGGGCAACCGCAACCTGCTGCTGTGGCGCGACAAGACTGTCGACGGGCTTAAAACCGGCCATACCGAGGAAGCAGGTTATTGCCTGGTAGCTTCTGCCGTACGCGACGGTGCGCGGATGATTACCTCGGTGTTCGGCACTGATAGCGAATCAGCTCGCGCCGCAGAAACCCAGAAGCTGTTGACCTATGGCTTTCGCTTCTTCGAGACTCGCACCTTTTATCAGAAAGGTGTCGAGTTGACGCAGGCCCAAGTCTGGAAGGGTGTCACCCGTCAGCTCAAGGCGGGTCTTGCCAGTGACTTGACCATGACCATGGCTAAAGGTCAGCTGGACAAGTTACAGGCTGGCATGACCCTCTACCCGCAACTGGTCGCACCCATCCAGCAGGGTGATGTGATCGGCAAGGTCGACGTCAAGCTGGGCGATGAAATCGTACACAGCGCCGATCTGGTGGCCCTGGAGGCTGTCGAGGAAGGTGGCTTGTTCCGTCGTTTGTGGGATAGCATCCGGCTGTTCTTCTTCGGCTTATTCAACTGATATCGCGACCTGCACGCTCCTGCCGACCCGCAGGGGCGTTGCTGTTGCCACGGCTTACGAGGCCGTTACTGCCATGAATCAACCTGACGTCAAATCGCACAAAATCGAATTCCCCTGCGCCGATTACCCGATCAAAGTGGTTGGCGACACTGGAGCCGCTTACAAGGATATGGTGATCGAAATCCTCAGCAAGCATGCCAAGGTCGATCTCAGTACCCTGGCCGAGCGCCAGAGTCGTAACGGCAAGTACACCACTGTGCAGCTGCACATCGAGGCAACCGGTGAAGACCAGTTGCGCGATATCAACAGCGCCCTGCGCGCGACCGGTATCGTCCATATGGTGCTCTGATGAGTTTGCCGCTCGGCTTTCGCGAGCTTGGCTTGGTCGACTATGAGCCGACCTGGCATGCGATGCAGCGCTTTACCGATACCCGCGGTGCGGATACGCCTGACGAAATCTGGCTGCTTGAGCACGCGCCTGTATTTACCCAGGGCCAGGCAGGCAAGGCCGAGCATGTGCTGTTCCCGGGCGATATTCCGGTGGTGCAGGTGGATCGCGGTGGTCAGGTGACCTATCACGGCCCTGGCCAGTTGGTGGCTTACCTGCTGCTGGATGTGCGCCGTAGTGGCATTGGCGTGCGTGAGCTGGTCAGCCGGATCGAGCGTAGCCTGATTGACTTGCTGGCCAGCTATGGCGTGATTGCCACGGCCAAACCAGATGCGCCAGGGGTCTATGTGGATGGGGCGAAAATCGCCTCGCTCGGCCTGCGCATCCGTAAAGGCCGATCCTTTCATGGCTTGGCATTGAATGTGGGTATGGATCTGCAGCCGTTCCAGCGTATCAATCCCTGCGGCTATGTCGGCATGGCCATTACCCAGCTGGCCGATCAGGTGGCTGAACCGTTGGATATGGCGCAGGTCAGTGCGCGGTTGCGCGAGCAGCTGGTCAAACACCTCGACTATCCAGAGCAGCAGACCCTGGCGGGTGCAATAGACGGCTAAGCCTTACGCAGGCACTGCTGCTGTGGCAGCGCCGATGTTGGTGCGCACGGCGCACCCTACGAATCCAGGTACGGGAGCATAAAAAAACGCCCGGCCCCAGGCAAAACCCGAGGCCAGGCGTTGTGCTGCAGCCCGATCAGTTCAGATTGAGCGTCGGGATCAGGCTACTGTTGAGCTGCTGGCCTGGCACCGGCACTGGCGCGGCCAAGCCCAGGTTGTTCTTCTCGAACACCTTGTCGGCGCGGTAGCTGGAACGAACCAGTGGGCCGGCGGCCACTTCCATAAAACCCTTCTCCAGGCCCAGCTCTCGGAAGCGATTGAACTCTTCCGGGCTGACCCAGCGCTTGACCGTGAGGTGATTGCGGGTGGGCTGCAGGTACTGGCCGAGAGTGAGGATGTCCACGCCTATGGCGCGCAGGTCATCCATGGTTTCCAGGATCTCTGCGTCGGTCTCGCCCAGGCCCAGCATCAGGCTGGTTTTGGTCAGCATCTGTGGGCGATGGCGCTTGGCGTGTTCCAGGACGCGCAGGGTTTTCTCGTAGCCGGCGCGTGGGTCGCGTACTTCATGGGTCAGGCGCTTGACGGTCTCGACGTTCTGCGCGAAGACCTCAAGACCCGAGTCCACTACGCGTTCGATGGCTTGCAGGTCACCGTCGAAGTCCGGGGTCAGGGCCTCCACAACCACCTGTGGGGTACGCTCCTTGATCGCTCGCACGCAGGCGGCGTAGTGGCTTGCGCCGCCGTCATCCAGGTCGTCGCGATCCACCGAGGTCAGCACGATATAGCGCAGCGCCATCAGCTCAACCGACTTGGCGGTGTTCTGCGGTTCTTCCAGGTCTAGCCAGCCGTTGGGATTTCCGGTATCCACCGCGCAGAAGCGACAAGCGCGCGTGCATACCGAACCCATCAGCATGATGGTCGCCGTGCCATTGGACCAACATTCACCCATGTTCGGGCAATGCGATTCCTGGCACACGGTGCTTAACCGGTGTTCGCTGACATTGCGCTTGACCGCTTCAAAGCGACTGCCGCCAGGGGCCTTGACCCGCAGCCACTTGGGCTTGGGTTCAAACACTTGGGGTTCGCTCGAGGCGCGGTGCTTTTGCCCGTCCTTGATCGCGGTGATGCCCTGAGTGGTGCGGAATTTTTCTCCGCTGGCAACGGTTTTGGGCTGGGAGATATCGGACATCGGCAATCTGGGCTCCGCTAGAGGCTCCGTGGACGAGACGGTTTTTAACCGTCGCCGAGTTTATCACAGAGCTGACTGTGCAGTCCGTCGGGCGCCGTGCGGTCCGGGCTGGTGGCAGGGGTGTATAAGGCGCTTCGGACTTACGCTCCAACCCGGCGTCGAGTGACTAGACTGATGGCGGGCGGGTTCAGGTGGATGGACTCGAATATCTTGTCGATCGCGGGGAGGGTAGAACGCTCATGGCGGAAGAACATCTGTTTGCCGATGCCTATCAGCCGCGGCAAATCGCGCGTCGGGTTGAGGAAATGGGCGTTGCCAAGGCGCATGCGGATAGCTTGAGCGTGTTTGTGCTGGCGTTGCTGGCCGGTGCGTTCATCTCGTTTGGCGCTTTGTTTTTCACTGTGGTCGTTAGCGACAGTAATCTCGGTTTTGGCGTGACCCGTTTGCTGGGTGGACTGAGTTTCAGTCTGGGCCTGGTATTGGTGGTAGTCGGCGGTGCCGAGCTGTTCACCGGTAACAACCTCTTGGCGATGGCCTGGGCGAGCAAGCTGATCAGCGCCGGCGCGGTGCTGCGCAACTGGTGGCTGGTCTATCTTGGTAATGTTCTGGGTTGCCTGGGCACGGTGCTGCTGGTGGTCTGGGCCGATATTGCCAGCATGGGCAGCGGTGTTGTCGGTGAAATGGCGGTGCAAATTGCGCGAAGCAAGGCCGAGCTGTCGCTGCTCGAGGCTTTTGCCCGCGGTATCCTCAGCAACGTCCTGGTGTGTCTGGCAGTGTGGCTGGCCATGGGTGGGCGCAGTGTCTGCGACAAGATTGTGGCCATCCTGTTACCGATCAGTGCCTTCGTTACCATCGGCTTCGAGCACTCGATTGCCAACTGGTTTTTCCTGCCCTATGGGCTGGTTCTTGACGGTCAGGGGGTGGTGGCGCTTGGCGGGGTTGGACGCAACCTAGTGGCGGTAACCCTGGGTAATATCGTTGGCGGCACGCTGCTGGTCGCAGGCGTCTACTGGCTGGCCTACCTGCGTAACGAGCCGCATGCCCGCTGAGTCAATGCGATGCTGGCGCCTGGCGTTATCTGGCTATTTGGCCGCTGAAGTGAGGTTGGTGTGCGGGGCTTACGCTGTTATCAACAGCGTGGTGCGCGATTGATCCTCAAGCCTCTCCAGCTACGCAAAGACGGCGGGGTGCCTTACTGGCTTTGTCGCGTTGCTCACTCGGCAGCGCGACCTCGGCCTATTTGCATACGCCCAAACAAGGTGGCTCGGTCATCCGCTCTCAGAGTGGCGTGCGCAGACGTACCAGCAAGTCTTGGGTTGGGTAACCGTCGGCTGGCCAGCCCTGCTGCAGCTGGAAGGCGCGCACGGCCTTGCGTGTGTTAGCACCGATGATGCCGTCGGCCGGTCCTGGCTCCAGGCCATTCTTGGCGAGCAACTCCTGCAGTTCGATGCGCTCGCTGCGACCCAGTTGGCGCTCCTCGCGGGGCCAGGCAGCGCGTACGCCATCACTACCGCGCAGGCTATCAGCCAGCAGGCCAATAGCCAGGGCGTAGGAGGTCGAATTGTTGTATTTGAGAATGCTGCGGAAATTGCTCAGCAGCAGGAAGGCTGGACCGCGGTGGCCGGCCGGCAGCATCAGGGTAGCCTTGGTTTCGCTTGTCACATGCTGCGCTGGCGGCGTAAGCGCTTCGACACCGAGAGCTGTCCATTCGGCAAGGCTGCGGCGAACCTCCGGGTCGGCCATGCTGTAGTCGAAGGCTGTTGGCAGGCGCACCTCATAGCCCCAGGGCTGGCCTTGCTGCCAGCCCGAGGCCTGCAGGTAATGAGCAGCCGAGGCGAGGGCGTCAGCCGAGGAGCTCCACAAGTCGCGGCGACCATCGCCGTCGAAATCCACGGCATGTTCGTTGTAGGTGGTGGGCATGAACTGGGTCTGGCCCATGGCGCCGGCCCAGGAGCCGACCAGGCGTTCCGGGCTGATGTCGCCATGCTGGAGGATCTGCAGCACCGCAAGCAGCTGGCTGCGCCAGAACACCTGGCGGCGGCCTTCATAAGCCAGGGTGGCGAGCGAGCGGATCACGTTGTGATTGCCGATGTTGCTGCCGAAGTTACTCTCCAGACCCCAGATCGCGACCAGCGTTTGCCGGTCTACGCCGTAGCGTGTTTCGATGCGCGAGAGGGTATTGCCGTGCTGCAACATCAGGCTGCGGCCGCGTGCGATGCGCTGTGAAGATACTGCGCCATCCAGATATTCCCATACCGGACGGGTGAATTCCGGCTGGCTGCTGTCAGCGACCAGGACGTCGGGGTTAGGGCTGATACCGGCGAAGGCGCGATCAAACAGTTTGGGATCGATGCCTGCGGCAATCGCATCACTGCGTAGCAGGGCGCGCCAGTCGGCGAAACTGAGTTTTGCCACAGCGACTAGCGGCTCAGGCTGTTTGAGCGAGGCGCTGATCGGGCTGTCGGCTGCAGTGGCCAGCGACTGTGCGGGCGCTTCGGCGCAAGCTGTCAGGAGTAACAGGAGGCAGGCCGAGGTGATGTGGCTCAGGCTGCGAAGTAGCAGGTTGGGCATGATGGTCTCAAGGCATTTTTGCAGGCCGTTACCTTAGCACGAATGAGCTTGTAGGCGTGCCACAGCGGGGTTTCAGGCTGCCCGAAGGACTGAAGCCTCCCAGTTTTGCTGGGAGGCTTCGCGGCGATAACTGCCTTTGCCTTTGCCGGGTTTTTCCTGGCGGCAGCGGAACAGTGGCTGAGCAATCATGGATTTAGCTTTGTTCGGGTGTTGTTGGCGATTTTTGGCCATGCTGGATCCTCATAAACAGCCCGCGAGGTGCGGGTAAGCAAATGATGATTCGCTGGTTAAAAAATGTCCAGACGACAGTTTGGCTGTGAGAAAGTTGCGCCAGCGTTTGCCGGATCAGGCGTGCGCTTGGCTGATCTTGACCGGTGGGCGCAATTTTAGAGGTCGGCGTCGCCGGGCAGCCTCAAGCGTTGCCCACACAGGCTCAGCGTCAGCATGCGCAAGCCGCTCCAGGGGTCTCCCGCCGCCTGACCCTTGATCTGCGCGTCGATGCGCTGAGCGTCTTGCAGAAGTGCGGCCCAGCGTGCGGCAGAAAGACGTTGCAGTGCTTTGCTGACCAGCGGTCGGCGTTTGTCCCAGACGGGTGGACGTGCCGAGCTGAAGGCCTTGTCCAGCGGCATGCCTTGGCCGAATTGCTGGGCGATGGTGGCGAGCAGGCGGATTTCGCGGGCCAAGGCCCAGAGGATTACTGGCGGCTCGATCCCTTCGCCGCGCAACCCGTCGAGCATGCGCAGGGCGTGGGCGGCTTCGCCGTTGAGTGCCGCGTCGATCAGGCCAAACACGTCGAAGCGGGCGCTATCGGCCACTGCGGCGTGCACGGTACTGACTTCGATCTGTTTGCCGTCGGCGAGTAGCTTGAGTTTTTCGATTTCCTGAGCGGCGGCTAGCAGGTTGCCTTCCACTCGCACCGCGATCATCTCGACCGCTTCCTGGCTAGCGCTCAATCCGGCCTGGGCCAGGCGTTGGCGAATCCATTGCGGCAACTGGTGAGCATCGATCGGCCAGATCTGCACGAACTGACACTGCGGGCCATCGATCAGGGCCTTGGCCCACTTGGTTTTCTGTGCGCTGCCATCGAGTTTTGGCAGGCTGATCAGCAGCACGGTGTCTTCCGGCGGGCGGCCCAGGTATTCGAGCAGGGCGGCCGCGCCCTTGTCGCCGGGCTTGCCGGAGGGCAAGCGCAGCTCCAGCAGGCGCTTATCGGCGAACAGCGACATGCTGGCGCCCGCCTGGAGCAGGTTGCCCCAGTCGAAGCTGGCGTCGGCGTTGAATACCTGGCGTTCGCTGAATGCCTGCTCGCGGGTGGCGGCACGAATCGCGTCGCACGCTTCCTGGCACAGCAGGGGTTCGTCGCCACTTACCACATACACCGCAGCCAGGTTGCCCTGGAGGTGTTTGCCAAGTTGCGCGGGGGTGAGTTTCATCAGGTGTTAACCGGCAGGGCCGCAGCGGCGGCCCTGGCAGGCTTACTGGCCGGGTGTCAGCAGTTGCACGGGCGACTGCTGCGGTTGTGCGGCTTCACGCTGACGTGCAGCTTCCAGGGCGTCTGCTTCGGCCTTGGCCCTGGCTTCGGCGGTCTGTTGCAGCTGGTCGAGCTGGGCCGGGGTGACCTGTTGCAGGCGCTGAACCAGCTGTTGAACCAGCTCACGGCGCATTTCGCTGCGCAGTTGGGCGCCTTCCTGATCGGAGCCGGTCAGGTTGTTGCCATCCTGAGCGTAGAAGTTCTGCACTTCCAGCTGGTTGCTGCTCAGTAGCAGGTTCTGGGCGCCACGAATCTCGTAATCGAGGGTCATGGTCAATTCGTATTCAGCTGTACGTGCGGAGCTGGTGTAGCTGGCGGCGCGCTGGTTTTCCTGCTCGTTGCTCAGGACCAGGCGATAGGCGGCGCCGGGGTGAACGCGCACGCCATTGTTCTGCAGTACCTCGCTTACCAACTTGACTGTATCGCCATAGGCGTTGCGCGCGCTGACGTCGAGTTCCTTGAGGGCAAACTCGACGTCGCCGGTGCCGCGCAGCTGGAAGCCGCAGGCGCCGAGCAGCGCAGCGAGACCGATTACCAACAGATTCCGTTTCATCATCTTTGCTCTCCCCTTGGCGAGCCTCTCGACGCACCGCCCTGCGGAGGCGTCGAGTTTTGTCGGTTGGCGACTATTTTAGTTGGCGACTATGTTGACCAGCTTGCCCGGCACCACAATCACTTTGCGAATGCTCAAGCCTTCGGTGAAGCGCACTACGTTTTCGTTGGCCCGCGCTGCCGCTTCGACTTCTTCTCGGGTGGCCGAAGCAGGCATGTCGATATGTCCGCGCAGCTTGCCGTTTACCTGGATCACCAGCTGCAGACTGTCCTGCACCAGCGCAGACTCATCCACCAGCGGCCACTGGGCGTCGATGATCGCGCCATCGTGGCCCAGTTCCTGCCACAGTTGATGGCTGATATGCGGGGTGATTGGGGCCAGCAGCAAGGCCACTGCTTCCAGGCCTTCCTGGAGCAGGGCGCGATTCTGAGTGGTGGTTTGCGCGGCTTTTTCCAGCACGTTCATCAGCGTCATGATGTGGGCGATGGCGGTGTTGAATTTGTGGTGTTGGCCAATATCGAAACTGGACTGCTTGATGGCCAGATGAATAGCGCGACGCACGGCCTTCTGCTCGTCATCAAGGCTTGCAAGGTCGAGTGCGCCTGCGGTGCCCTGGTTGACGTGATTCTGCGCCAGGCGCCAGACGCGGCGCAGGAAGCGATTGGCGCCTTCAACGCCAGCGTCGGACCATTCGCAGCTCATGTCCGGCGGTGAAGCGAACATCATGAACAGGCGGCAGGTGTCGGCGCCGAACTGATCGATCATCGCCTGTGGGTCGACGCCGTTGTTTTTCGACTTGGACATCTTCTCGGTGCCGCCGATTTCCACCGGCAGACCGTCGCTTTTCAGTTTGGCACTGATGACCTTGGCTTTTGCATCACGCTCCAGCTCGACATCGGCCGGGTTGAACCAGTCTTTGCCGCCGTTATCCAGGGTGCGGTAGTAGGTATCGGCGACCACCATCCCCTGAGTCAGTAGGTTCTTGAACGGCTCATCGGAGTCGAGCAGGCCTTCGTCACGCATCAGCTTGTGGAAGAAGCGCGCATAAAGCAGGTGCAAAATGGCGTGCTCGATACCGCCGATGTATTGATCTACCGGTAGCCAGTGGTTGGCAGCAGCCGGGTCGACCATGCCTTTGCTGTACTGCGGGGAGGTGTAGCGGGCAAAGTACCAGGACGACTCGACGAAGGTGTCCATGGTGTCGGTTTCACGCTTGGCCGGCGCACCGCATTTCGGACAGCTGCATTCGTAGAAATCGGGCATGCGCGCCAATGGCGAACCAGCACCGTCCGGCACCACGTCTTCGGGCAGTACCACTGGCAACTGGTCTTCCGGTACCGGCACGTCGCCGCAGGTATCGCAATGAATGATCGGGATTGGGCAGCCCCAGTAGCGCTGACGGCTGATGCCCCAGTCGCGCAGGCGGAACTGGGTGCGCGATTGACCGAGGCTCTTCTTCTGCAGTGCGACTTCGATGGCATCGAAAGCGCCCGGGAAGTCCAGCTCGTTGAAGTCGCCGGAATTGATCAGCTGGCCATGTTCACCGTAAGCGTCCTGCCAGGGTGCGGGCGTTTCGTCGCCAGCGCTGGTGCGGATCACCGGCTTGATTGGCAGGTCATATTTATGGGCGAATTCGAAATCGCGCTCGTCGTGGGCCGGTACGGCCATGACCGCACCATCGCCGTAATGGATCAGCACATAATTGGCGACCCAGACCGGCAGCTTTTCGCCGGTTAGCGGATGTTCAACGAACAGGCCGGTGGGCAGGCCTTTCTTTTCCTGGGTGGCAACGTCGGCTTCGGCGACGCTGCCGCTTTTGCATTCGTGAATAAACGCGCGCAGCTCGGCAGCCTTGTCGGCAGCCAGGTTGTCGAGGGCAATGGCGGCCAGCGCATGCTCGGCGGCCACCGCGACATAGGTCGCGCCCATCAGGGTGTCGGGCCGAGTGGTGAAGACTTTCAGGGCACCGGCCTGGCCGATGCTGGCGACGTCATAGGGGAAGCTGACTTCCATGCCGCGCGACTTGCCGATCCAGTTGCGCTGCATGGTCTTGACCTGTTCTGGCCAGCCATCCAGGTCGTCCAGACTGCTCAAGAGTTCTTCCGCGTAGGCGGTGATCTTGAAGTAGTACATGGGGATTTCGCGTTTTTCGATCACTGCGCCGGAGCGCCAGCCGCGGCCATCGATGACCTGCTCGTTGGCCAGCACGGTTTGGTCCACCGGGTCCCAGTTGACCGTGCCGTTCTTGCGGTAGATCACGCCTTTCTCGAACAGGCGGGTGAACAACCACTGCTCCCAGCGGTAGTAGTCCGGCTTGCAGGTAGCCACTTCGCGCGACCAGTCTACCGCCAGGCCCAGGCTTTTCAGCTGGGTCTTCATGTACTCGATGTTTTCGTAGGTCCACTTGGCGGGTGCGACCTTGTTCTTCATCGCGGCGTTTTCTGCCGGCATGCCAAAAGCGTCCCAGCCCATCGGCTGCAGCACGTTCTTGCCCAGCATGCGCTGGTAGCGGGCAATCACATCACCAATGGTGTAGTTGCGCACATGACCCATGTGCAACTTGCCGCTGGGGTAGGGGAACATCGACAGGCAATAGAATGTTTCCTTGCCGGGCTGTTCGCTCACTACAAAGGATTTTTGCGAGTCCCAATGGGATTGCGCGGCGGCTTCGATTTCGCGTGGCTGATACTGTTCGTGCATGGCTACTGGCGCTAAGGAAAGGGACTTTCGGGAAACGCCGTAGCATACATGACCCCCCGCAACTGAGGGAAACCTTGATTGCACTGCAAGGCAGGCGCCAGGCCTGCGCATCGCCGTCTGTCGCGGCGGCGGGCTGGTTCAAAGGCTGCCGCTAAGCTTGATGTATGAGTTGGGCGATGGCGCCCGGCATGAGGTGACTGGATGGGTGAATTGCGACGTGCAGAGGCGTCGGGTGGTTTGTACGAGCGGTTGTTGCAGCGCCTGTCAGTGGCGCTGGATGAGGCCGACAGTATGGCCCGCCTGTCTGCCAAGGTGCCGGATGAACTGGAGTTGCGCGATCTGACTGGGGCTGAGCTGGAACTGATTCATGCCTATATGGATCACGATCTGAATTGGCTGCGTGGTTGGCATGCTGCGGCTGAGGAGTTGGCGGTGATTGAGCGTTGGCCCGCACGCGCAGCCAAAGTCAGTCGCGCCACAGCAAGAGCGCCGGCTAGGCCGCCAGGCAAGCTCAAGCCGCTGGTCAAACGCCGGGTTCAGTTGTGTTGCGCGCTTTGTGGTGCGGTTGCCGATTGGAAGCCGGGGCAGGGTGTTAAGGCGTGCACTTCATGCGGCTCGCAGTTGTTCCGGGCGAGCGATCCCCGTTAGGCTGCTGGGCACCTCAGAGGTGTCCGATGCCGATTCGTTATCTATTCAAGCAGTTGTTGCTGCCGCCGGGCGTGTTATTGCTCGTGTTGCTTGTTGCGTGGTGGTTGCGCAAGCGGTTTCCGCGAGTGGCCGCTGCCTGTTTCGGTCTGGCGATTGGCGGATTGTGGCTGATGAGTCTGCCGGTTGTGGTGGAGTGGTCGGCGCGACTGTTGGAACGTGAACCCGCGCTGGTCGAGGCCCGCTGGGCCGATCTGGCGCAGCAGGTGGATGTGATTGTCGTACTCGGCGGCGGACGCGAGCAGGGTGATCCGGCCTGGGGCGATGACCAGCCCAGTTCGATGGCGCTGGAGCGCCTGCGCTATGCCGCTCGCCTGGCCAAGGCTTCGGGATTGCCGCTGGCGATCAGTGGTGGTCTGCATTATGGCCAGCCGCCCAGCGAGGCCGCCCTGATGGCTCAAGTTCTGCTGCGCGACTACGGCATGCCGGTGCAGTGGCAGGAAGAGGCGAGCCGCACGACTTGGGAGAATGCGACCCGCAGCGCTGAATTGCTGCACAAGGACGGGATCAAGCGTGTAGTGCTAGTCACTCAGGCGTGGCATATGCCCAGGGCGCGCTGGTGTTTCGAACAGGCCGGTTTTCAGGTGTTGAGCGCACCGGTTGGGTTTCTCGGCGTGGCCAACGGGCGCCCTGCTGGTGGCTGGCTGCCGGAAAGCAAGGCGTTGTGGCAGAGTAGCCTGCTGCTCAATGAGGCGCTGGGCTTGTTGATCTATCCGGTGGTCTACGGCCGGCCGTAAGTTGCAGTACGTAGCCCGGATGAGGCCGGGGAGAGGCTCTGTCCGCGAACTTCCCGGATTGCATCCGGGCTACGAAAGCAGGCTGCCGGATCCGCAAGCCTGCCTGTGCTCTACAGCGTTCTGGCCATGCGTGCGGCCAACAGCGCCCAGGCGAGGAGCAGACTGCAGAGAATCAGCAACGGCCAGCCGCGCCAGTACAAGTAAGGCGTTAGTTGTTGCATGGGCACCACTTCGCCATATAGCACGCCTTGTTCGAACTGTGGCAGTTGCTCGGTGATTCGGCCGAAGGGGTCGATCAGCACAGTCATGCCATTGTTCGTCGCACGGATCATCCAGCGTCCGGCTTCAAGGGCGCGCATCTGTGCCATCTGCAGGTGCTGCAGGGGGCCGATCGAGCGACCGAACCAGGCGTCATTACTCACGGTCAGCAGCAGTTCGCTGTGCGCGGAGAGCCCGGCAGCGAACTCCGGGTAGACCACTTCGTAGCAGATGAACGTGGCAATCCTGTACCCCTTGGCCTGCAGCAGCGGCTGCTCGGCCGAGCCGCGGGCGAAGTCCGACATCGGCAGGTTGAAGAAGGCGATCAGCCCGCGCAGCACTTCCTGCAGGGGCACGTATTCACCGAAGGGCACCAGTTTCTGCTTGAGGTAGTCGCCGTCGCCCTGGCCAAACACGCTCACCGCATTGTAGTAGCGCTGCTCGCCCCGTTCGTTGGCCTGGCGGATGGGTACGCCGGTGATCAGTGCGGCCTGGCGCTCATTGGCGAAGCGCTGCATGACCTCGAGGTAGCCGGCAGCCTGCTCCTTGAGTATCGGCACCGCAGTCTCCGGCCAGATGATCAGGTCAGTCGGTTCGGCGCCAAAGCTCAGGTCGCGGTACAGCGCGAGCTGGGCGTTGAGCTGGGCCGGATCCCATTTCAGGTTCTGCTCGATATTGCCCTGCATGGCCGCGACCCTGAGTGGCTCGCCGGCCGGCTTAGTCCAGGCGTGGCCTTTGAGTGCGAGGCCTGCGAGCCAGGGGGCCGCCAGCAGCAGGATAGCGGTCGCGAGCATGGCTTTTTGCTTACGCAGCTGCGCCAGGTTGACCAGTAGAGCGGCGCTCAAGGCCAAGACGAAGGACAGCAGCCAGACACCGCCGAGGGGTGCGAGTCCAGCCAGCGGGCCGTCGAGCTGGCTGTAGCCGGCGTAGAGCCAGGGAAAGCCGGTGAGGAACCAGCTGCGGAAGGCTTCCTGGGCCAGCCACAGCGCGGCGAAGGCCAGTGCGTCGGCCAGCGGCGCTTCACTGCGGCGTAGCCAGCGCGCCCACAGCCAGGCAGTCAGGGCCAGCAGCAGGCCCAGGCCGGCGACAAAACCGAGGGTCAGAAAGGCGGCCAGGGCCGGCGAGGCCGCGCCGTAGTCGTGGATGCTGACATAGACCCAGCTGGTGCCGGCGGCGAACAGGCCGAATCCGTAGTACCAGCCGCGCCACGCCGCCTGGCGTGGCTGCAGGTCGCGCAGGCCGAGATAAAACAGGGCAATCGAGAGCAGGGCCAGCGGCCACAGGTCGAACGGCGCCAGCGCCAGTGTAGTGATGGCGCCAGCAGTCAGTGCGATCAGGTTGCCCGGCCAGCCGGAGCGAGTTATCCAGTGCATTGCATGCAGATCCTTGGATTGGGAGTGGCGCAAGGGGAAAGCGGAATACGCAGGCCTGGGTAGGAGCCAGGGGCGCGCCTGGTGCTTGCGGGCGATCATCTCGCACGGATCGTCAGCACGGACTAGGCATCCCCCTGGCTCCTACAGCGGCGGGCAGGGCTTCAGCGGACCAGCGGCGTCAGGCGCAGCAGGTGGATGCGGCGGCTGTCGGCATTGAGTACGCGAAAGCGAAACTCGCCGATCTCGGTCACTTCGTTACGCTTGGGCAGGTGGCCGAATGCGCTCATCACCAGGCCGCCGACAGTGTCGTATTCGTCGTCGGAGAATGTGGTGTCGAAGGATTCGTTGAAGCTGTCGATCGGGGTCAGCGCCTTGACCAGGAAGTCACCGCTGGGCAGCGGTTTGACGTAGCTGTCTTCCTCGACATCGTGCTCGTCCTCGATGTCGCCAACGATCTGCTCGAGTACGTCTTCGATGGTCACCAGGCCGGCCACGCCACCATATTCATCGATGACCACGGCCATGTGGTTGTGGTTGGCGCGGAATTCGCGCAGCAGCACGTTGAGGCGCTTGGACTCGGGGACGAAGGTCGCTGGGCGCAGCACGTCCTTGATGTTGAAGTTCGGCTGCTCGCTCAGCAGTACCAGCGGCAACAGATCCTTGGCGAGCAGAATACCGATTACGTCATCCAGGCTTTCGCCTACCACCGGGTAACGCGAGTGAGCCGCCTCGATGATCGAGGGCAGGAACTCCTTGGGCGTCTGATTGGCTTTGATGCTGATCATCTGCGAACGTGGAACCATAATGTCGCGAACTTGCAAGTCTGCAACCTGAATGGCGCCTTCGACAATGGCCAGTGCTTCGCTGTCAAGCAGCTTGTTCTGGTGCGCTTCGCGCAGGACTTCCAGCAATTCTTGGCGGTTTTTCGGCTCATGAGCAAAAGCCTGGGTCAATTTATTCAACCAGGACTTTGGCTCGTTGCTCGATCGGTCTTCGCTCATGGCGGTTACTCGGGATCCTTGCTGATGGGCAATTGGTGGTTATTTGTCGTCGGCATACGGGTCGGGATGACCCAGCTCAGCGAGCAGTGTGCGTTCTAGCGCTTCCATTTCTTCGGCTTCGTCATCGTCGATGTGGTCGTAGCCGAGCAGGTGCAAGCAGCCGTGGATCACCAGGTGCGCCCAGTGCGCCTCTGGGGTTTTCTCTTGTTCTAGCGCCTCGCGCTCGACCACTGGCACGCAGATCACCAGGTCGCCGAGCAGGGGGATATCCAATAATCCATCGGGTACATCGGCGGGGAACGACAGCACATTGGTGGCGTAGTCGCGTTGACGGTAGGTGTGATTGAGCTCGAGGCCTTCGGCCTCATCGACCAGGCGAATGGTCAGCTCGGAGTCGGCCGCGCGCTGGCGTAGGGCGATTTCACACCAGGCGCGAAACTGCGCCTCGCTCGGTAAGTCGGCGGCCTGGGTCGCGACTTGCAGGTCCAGCTCAAGCATTGCCGTTGTCCTTTCCGTCTGGCGACTTGCCGTGAACCCGATCTTCGTAGCGTTCGTAGGCCTCGACGATGCGCTGAACCAGGGGGTGGCGCACCACGTCTTTAGGCTTGAAGTGGGTGAAGCTGATGCCCGGCACGTCTTGCAGCACGTCGATGACGTGGGTCAGGCCGCTCTTGGTGCCGCGCGGCAGGTCGACCTGGGTGATGTCGCCGGTGATCACCGCGGTGGAGCCAAAGCCGATGCGGGTGAGGAACATCTTCATCTGTTCCAGGGTGGTGTTCTGGGCTTCGTCGAGGATGATGAAGCTGTTGTTCAGGGTGCGGCCGCGCATATAGGCCAGCGGTGCGACCTCGATCACTTGCTTCTCGATCAGCTTGGCCACCTGCTCGAAGCCGAGCATCTCGTACAGCGCGTCATACAGTGGGCGCAGGTAGGGGTCGATCTTCTGCGACAGGTCACCGGGCAGGAAGCCGAGCTTCTCGCCCGCTTCTACTGCGGGGCGTACCAGCAGGATGCGACGAATCTGTTCGCGTTCCAGGGCGTCCACGGCGCAGGCCACTGCCAGGTAAGTCTTGCCGGTACCGGCCGGGCCGACGCCGAAGTTGATGTCGTGCTCGAGGATGGCTTTGACGTAGCGCTGCTGGTTTAACCCGCGTGGGCGAATCATGCCCTTGCGGGTGCGCAGGGCGATGCCGGGCTCGGTCACGGGGTTGGCCAGCTCTTCTATGCCAGATTCCTGCAAGAACAGGTGCACCATGCCCGGTGACAGTTCCGTGCTTTTGGCCTCGCGGTAGAGGCGGCGCAGCAATTGTTCGGCGGAGTTGGTCTGCTCCGGTGCGCCGATCAGCTCGAACTGGTTGCCACGATTACGGATTTCGATGGCCATGCGCGCCTCGATCAGACGCAGATGCTCATCGAATTGCCCGCAAAGGCTGGCAAAACGGCGAGCCTCAAAGGGCTCGAGGATAAAGCGATGTGGTTCTATGGGTGCGTTCAAGGTCGTTTAATGGCCGCCAGTCGGCTGGTTGATGATACGAAGAATAACGCCAGGCGTGCGCGTGGGAAAGCCCGGGCTGTTGCGACTTTAGCATCGCCTGCGGATAGCCTGGGCAGGGCGCGCGCGGCGCACCCTGCTGGGCCATGGAGTTGCGTCAGCGCCCGGTCACTCGCCAAGCAGGCTGCCACGCAGCGAATTGGGTTGGGCGTCGTCGATATGCACGTCGACGAATTGGCCGATCAGGCGCGGGTTGTCGGTGCGGAAGTTGACCACCCGGTTGCTCTCGGTACGGCCCTGGAGCATGCCCGGGTCCTTCTTCGAGTAGTCGCTGACCAGAATGCGCTGCACGGTACCGACCATGCGCCGGCTGTTTTCGGCGCCTTGCTGGCTGATGCGCTGCTGCAGGATCGCCAGGCGCTGCTTTTTAAGCTCTTCCGGGGTGTCATCGCTCAGCTCTGCCGCCGGGGTGCCGGGGCGCGCGCTGTAAATGAATGAATAACCGAAGTCGAAGCCGACGTCCTCGACCAGTTTCATGGTCTGCTCGAAGTCTTTCTCGGTTTCGCCGGGGAAGCCGATGATGAAGTCCGTGCTGATCAGGATGTCCGGCACCGCGGCGCGCAGCTTGCGGATGCGGGACTTGTATTCGAGTGCCGTGTGGCCCCGTTTCATGCCGGCGAGAATGCGGTCGGAGCCAGACTGCACAGGTAAATGCAGGTATTTCACCAGCTTGGGGATCTCGGCATGGGCCTGAATCAGCGCATCGGAGAACTCCAGCGGGTGGCTGGTGGTGTAGCGAATGCGGTCGACGCCGTCGATGGTGGCCACGGCGTAGAGCAGTTCGGCGAAATCGGCGAGTTGGCCTTCCGGAGTGGCGCCGCGGTAGCCGTTGACGTTCTGGCCAAGCAGGGTCACTTCGCGCACGCCATTTTCGGCCAGGTGCAGCACTTCGGCCAGCACATCGGCCAGTGGGCGGCTGACCTCTTCGCCGCGGGTGTAGGGCACCACGCAGAAAGTGCAGTACTTGCTGCAACCTTCCATGACCGAAACGTAGGCGCTTGGGCCGTCGACCCGCGGTTCAGGCAGGCGGTCGAATTTTTCGATCTCGGGGAAGGAAATGTCCACTTGCGGCAACTTGGTGCTGCGCACAGCGGCGATCATTTCCGGCAGGCGATGCAGGGTCTGCGGGCCGAAGACTACGTCGACATAGGGCGCGCGGTCGCGGATCGCCGCGCCTTCCTGGCTGGCTACGCAACCGCCGACGCCGATTATCAGGTTGGGATTGGCCAGTTTCAGCTCGCGCCAACGACCAAGCTGGGAGAACACCTTGTCCTGCGCTCTTTCGCGAATGGAGCAGGTGTTGAGCAGGATCACGTCAGCATCTTCAGCGCGTGCGGTGACTTCCAGGGCTTGATGTTCGCCCAGCAAATCGACCATGCGCGAGCTGTCGTACTCGTTCATCTGGCAGCCGTGGGTTTCGATATAAAGCTTCTTGGTCATGCTCACTCAAGGGGTTATTCGAATAACCACGCATTATAGTGGCCGAACGGCTGGGTTCCTAGCGGCGCTGTCGCAGTTAAGTGTCCGTAGTCGGGTAGCGTGAAGCCTGACCAGCTGCTGGCATTGCCTGCCCGGTGGCTGTGCTATGATTTGCGCCCTCTTATTTTCCTCCCAGTCCAGAACGCCATCCATGAGCAAGCGCGAACCCATCTATAAGGTGATTTTCCTCAACCAGGGCCAGGTGTACGAAATGTACGCCAAGCAGATCTTTCAGAGCGATCTGTGGGGCTTCCTGGAGGTAGAGGAGTTTGTCTTCGGCGAGCGAACCCAAGTGGTGGTCGACCCCAGCGAAGAGAAGCTCAAGGCCCAGTTCGATGGCGTGGTGCGCAGCTTTCTGCCCATGAACTCGATCATCCGCATCGACGAAGTCGAGCGTCTGGGCACGCCAAAAATTAGCGAAGCCAAGGGCGGTGGCAACGTCATGCCGTTCCCTATGCCGATGCCTGATAAGTAGCGGTTCAGCTGGTTCGAGGTCGCTGGGTGGATGTCGCTTTTTACATCCACCGTCCTGCGTCAGTGCACTGTTTAAAGCCGTGCGCTGGAAAACCCTTCGTGGCCATCCTTGGGGAGGCCACCCTACGGCAGCGGTGCGAACGGTGATTGGCCGTCGGCGGCCTGCAGTTCGAGCAGATAGTTGCGGAATATTTCGCCGAGTACCTGACTGGCAATTTCCAGTTCCTCGCGCTGCATGCGCTCGGAAACCAGATCGGCGCTGTCCATGGCTTCATCTGAGCCATTCACCGCCGCCATTTTCAGCACGATAAACGCCTGCACATTGTTTGCGGGCACGCCTTCACCGCGGAAGAACATCATGCCCAGGCGGTATTGCGCTTGGGCATGACCCTGCAGTGAGGCCTGCTCGAACCAGTCGAGCGCTTGTACCAGGTCGCGCGGCGCGCGCTGGCCGTCGTAAAAGAACTCACCCAATTCGTATTCGGCTTGCGGGTCACCGTTCTGTGCGGCTTGCTGGCAGGCGGCTAGTGCGTCGGGCAGGTCTTCGGGTGAGGTGTTCAGCGAGCAACTGCCGGTTGCGGGGATCAGCAGGGTGTTACCGCCTGCTAGCGCGAATAGCGGCAGAAGAAGCAGCAGGCAGCCCAGCGATAGGGTGCGGCCGGTGCAAGTCATGGAAATCCGTGTGCCTCAGGAAGCAGTACTGGCGTAGCGCCAGGCCGACAAGGTGGGTCGGCGTTGGCATTATGAAATAAGCAGTGGCGTTCTTACAAAGTCTTTACCGAGTTTTCTCGGTTGGCGCAATCGTCGGTACTGCCCGGCAGGCTCAGCAGCAACCACGCCAGTATAGGGTAGGCCGGGGTCAGCACGGCATGCAGCAGGTCGATGCGCCGTAGCGGACCGATAAAGCCGTCGCCGTCGATAGCCAGGTCGGCCAGTAAAAACAGGCTGACCGCAGCCAGTGCGGCGAATGCCGGTGTGCGTCGCGGCCATTGTACGGCGCCGGCATAAACAATCAGTAACAGGGTCGCCAGGTTGAGTAGCAGGTGGTAATCGTCGAGCAGGTTCATCTGCCGGAATAGCTCGAAAAAGGCGCACAGCCCGAGCACCACGCGGCCCCAGTTCGGTCGGCTCCAGGCCCAGCCGCGGCCTAGGGTCAGGGCCGCCACGCCGAGCAGCGGCAAGCCGAGGAAGCTATTGGCCTGGCTCAGCCACAATTGGGCTGCCTGCCAGCTCGGGTCGCCGGCAAGGCTCATAACCCCGGCGCCGGCTGCCGCCGCCGCCATAATAAAGCCGAGCAGGGCGCAGAACAGCGCCGGCTGATCGGCTTCACCGTAACCCTTGCGCGCTTTGCCGATGAGCAGGGCGCAGGCAAGGCAGGCGAGCGCCAGTATGCCGCCGGACAGGAGCGTGCTGTACTGCATCAGATTTTTTTCAGCTCGGCGAAGGCGCGCTCGGCGGCGTCCAGGGTGATCGCGAGCTCCGTCTGGCCATGAGCGATGGAGGTGAAGCCGGCTTCAAAGGCACTAGGGGCCAGATAGACGCCGCCGTCCAGCATCAGGTGGAAGAAGCGCTTGAAGCGCTCGGCATCGCTGCTCATCACGTCTTCAAAGGTGACGATGTCATCAGCACCGCTGAAGTACAGGCCGAACATGCCGCCCGCCTGAGTGGTGACGAAGGGGATGCCGGCGGCATCGGCGCGATCCTGTAGGCCCTGCAGCATGCAGGCGGTGTAATCGCTCAGCTCGGCATGAAAGCCCGGGCGGCTGATCAGCTTCAGGGTGGTCAGGCCGGCGGCCATGGCCAGCGGGTTGCCTGACAGGGTGCCGGCCTGGTAGACCGGGCCGAGCGGGGCGATGCAGTGCATGATCTCGCGTTTGCCGCCAAAACAGCCGACCGGCATGCCGCCGCCAATGATCTTGCCGAAGGTGGTCAAGTCCGGGGTCACGCCGTAATGCGCCTGGGCACCGCCGAGTGCCACGCGAAAGCCGGTCATCACTTCGTCGAAGATCAGTACCACGCCATGCTTGTCGCATTGTTCGCGCAGGCCTTCGAGGAAGCCCGGAGCCGGTGGCACGCAATTCATGTTGCCAGCCACTGGCTCGACGATGATGCAGGCAACGTCCTGGCCGACCTCGGCGAGCATCTGTGCGACAGCTTTGAGGTCGTTGAACGGCAGGGTCAGGGTGTGTTTGGCGAAATCTGCCGGCACCCCGGCGGAACTCGGTACGCCTTGGGTCAACAGGCCGGAACCGGCCTTCACCAGCAGGCTGTCGGAGTGACCGTGGTAGCAGCCTTCAAACTTGATGATGCTGTCGCGACCGGTGAAGCCGCGCGCCAGGCGGATCGCGCTCATGGTCGCTTCGGTGCCGGAGCTGACCATGCGCACCATCTCCATGGAGGGCACCATGGCGCAGACCAGGTCGGCCATCTCGGTTTCCATGGCGGTTGGCGCGCCATAGGACAGGCCGTGCTCCAGCTGACGACGCACGGCGTCGAGTACGTCGGGGTGGCTGTGGCCAAGAATCATCGGGCCCCAGGAACCGACGTAGTCCACGTAGCGCTTGTCATCCTCATCGGTGATATAGGCGCCGGCCGCATGCTTGAAGAACAGCGGCGTGCCACCAACGCTCTTGAAGGCGCGCACCGGCGAGTTGACGCCGCCGGGGATGTGCTTCTGGGCGTGGGCGAAGAGGATTTCGGAACGGGACATGGCAGGGTCTCTCAAATATTTAATCGGGGCGAGCGGGCCGCCCCGTAAATCAGTTAATGAGTGGCGAACAGGGCGCTGAAGGCACGCGCGCGGCGCTCGACTTCGGCTGCCGAATCGGCAGCAAACAGCGCGTGGATTACTGCCACCATGCTGGCGCCGTGCGCGATCAGCAGGCCGGCATTGTCCAGGGTCACGCCGCCGATGGCGACAATTGGCAGGTTGATGCGACTCTTTGCCTCATCCAGCAGTTCGAGCGTGGCGCTGGGCGCGCCAGGCTTGGTGTTGGAATCGAAGAAGCGACCGAAGGCAACATAGCTGGCGCCTTCCTTGGCAGCAGCCTCGGCCAGCTCCAGCTGTGCATGGCAGGTGCCACCGATGATCGCCTGACGGCCGAGCAAGGCGCGGGCGACGGACAGCGAGCCGTCGCTCTGCCCCAGGTGCAGGCCGACGCCCAGGCGTGCGGCCAGTTCAGCGTCGTCGTTGACGATCAGTCCGGCGCCGTAGCGATTGCACAGCTCGCGCAGGGCTTCGGCCTGGCGCAGGCGGCGTGCGTCGTCGCTGGACTTGTCGCGGTATTGCAGGAGGATGGCGCCGCCTTTCAGCGCCGCTTCGGCGTAAGGCAACAGCTTGCCGTCAGCCAGCAGTTGGCTGTCGGTGATGGCATACAGACCACGCAGTTTCATCGACGGCTCTCCATCAGCGGCAGTTCATCAGGATAAGTCCAGGGGCAGGCGACGCGGGATGTACTGGCCGTGGCCGGGTTGCTCGGCGTCGCGCAGGGTGCGCCAGGTGTAATCGAGGGCGAACTGCACGGCGCTGACCAGTTCCTGGCCGAGAGCCAGGCGACCGGCCAAGGCGCTGGCCAGGGTGCAACCTGAGCCGTGGTAGCTGCCCGGCAGGCGTTGGCAGGTGAAGGTATGACGGCTGCCGTCGCGGCAATACAGGCGGTTATGCACCTGATGTTCATCGCCATGGCCACCGGTGATCAGCAGGTACTGGATATAAGGTAGAAGCTTTTCCGCGCATTCATCGGCGGTGCCGTCCGGCAGCTCGGCGAGAATGCGCGCTTCGGGCAGATTTGGCGTGGCGATGGTGGCGACGGGAAACAGGCGTTCGCGCATGGCGTAGCCGACTTCATCCTTGCCCAGGGCGCCGCCGCCGCCTGCGCGCAAGACCGGGTCGCATACCAGCGCAATGCCCGGCAGCTTGTGCATGATCTCTAGCACGGTCTCGACCATCTCAACCGAGCCGAGCATGCCCAGCTTGACGGCTTCTACCGGCAGATCGGCGATCACCGCATTGGCTTGCGCCAACACCCACTCACGATCAAGTACGCGGAAGTCGGAGACGTTCACCGTGTCCTGCACGGTCAGTGCGGTTACCGTTGGGGCGGCGTGGCAGCCTTGCGCGAGCAGGGCTTCGATATCGGCTTGCAGGCCAGCGCCACCACTTGGGTCATGGCCGGACAAGCAGAGCACTACGGGGCGGGAAGTAGGCATTTTCATGGTGCGCGAGCTTAGCATTAAACCGGCCAGATTGAATCGCGGGGAATGCACGGCGCTGACGTCAATCCGTCAGGCTGCAGTGATGAACGATGAAAAGACGCTCGCCGAGTGCGGCCGACTCTGCAAGCGCACGGTCCTGACGTTGCCCTGCGGGGCAATCAGGCGCATTAAGCCCCGTTATGCATGCTCCGCGCGGCTTGCCGCTAATCCCGCGCGCCAGTCTCGCGGCGGCGCTCGATATGTTCGCGGCGGCGCGTGATTTCGAGCATGCCTACGGTTATGGTTTGGTGCTCGATGAGGCTATAGCCGTTGGTTGTCGGTGCGGGTTTCGGGGCCTGTTACGACCTGTCCAGAATCTATCCATCGGCCGGCGTTTCGCCTCGCAAAGCCTGTGCTAGAGTGGCTGCCACTCAAATAACCGGGTAGGCGAGGTTGCGTCAGTAAAGGGAGCAGGGCTCGGTGACGCATCCCGACATTATTCGACTTTGCCTTCGTGGGGCCGCATGCGTTACCTCCTGATTCTGCTGTTCGCAGTTTGGCCGCTGTGCGCCTCTGCCGTGGTGCTCGATGAGCATACCCGCATGCTGCCGCTTGGCCAGGTCATGCATGTGTTCGAGGATGTGCGCGGCGATGCGACTATCGATGAGATCACCTCGTCGGCCCTGCAGTCGAGTTTTCGTCAACATCACAAGCCGGTACTAAATGCGGGGTATTCGCGTTCGGTATTCTGGCTGCGTCTGGATCTGGAGTACCGGCCGCAGCGCTCGGACGGGGCGCGCTCGTGGTTGTTGGAACTGGCCTACCCGCCGCTGGATCAGCTGGATCTGTATCTGCCGGACGCCCAAGGCACATTCCAGCTGGCGCAGCGGACCGGCGACTCGCTGCCATTCGCCAGTCGACAGATCAAACACCACAACTACCTGTTTGAGCTGGACCTGCAGCCTTACCAGCCGCAGCGCGTCTATCTGCGCCTGCAAAGCCAGGGCTCGATCCAGGCGCCGCTGAGTCTGTGGGCGCCCAATGCTTATTTAGAAGAGCAGCCCGCGCGCAACTATGTACTGGGCATCATTTACGGCGTGCTGCTGGTGATGCTGATCTACAACCTGTTCATCTTTCTCAGCGTCAGGGATGCCAGCTACCTCTATTACATTCTTTATATTGCGTCGTTCGGCCTTTATCAGGTGTCGGTCAACGGTGCCGGTATCGAGTATTTCTGGCCGAATAACCCTTGGTGGGCGAATACCGCAACGCCCTTTCTGATTGGCTCGGCAGCGCTGTTCGGCTGCCAGTTTGCGCGCAGTTTTCTGCATACCGCCGCACACAGTCCCTGGGTCGACCGCACGCTGCTGCTGATGATGGCCAGCGGTGTCGGGGTGATGGTCCTGGCGCTGACCGTCAGCTACGCGCTGTCGCTGCGCCTGGCCACCTACTTGGCATTGCTGTTCACTGTGGTGATCTTCGTCGCCGGGGTTCTTGCCTGGCTGCGGGGCATGGGGGTGGCGCGCTACTTCATCATCGCCTGGAGCGCTTTTCTGCTCGGCGGGGCGATCAACAGCCTGATGGTGCTTGGCTACCTGCCCAATGTATTCCTGACCATGTATGCCAGTCAGATCGGCTCGGCGCTGGAGGTCGGCTTGCTATCGCTGGCCCTGGCCGACCGGATTAACGCGATGAAGGAGGAGCGCGCGCGGATTCTTCAGGATAGCGGGCGCAAGCTGGAAGCACTGAACCAGCAACTGGCCAACAGCAACCGGCTCAAGGACGAGTTTCTCGCCACTGTCACCCACGAGCTGCGCACGCCGATGAACGGCGTGATTGGTTCGCTGGAGTTGATGCAAACGGTCAGCCTGGACGCCGAGCTGGCGCAATACCAAGCGACCGCCGCCAGTTCGGCGCGCGACATGATGCGTATGGTCAATGACATCCTCGTCCTCAGCGAACTACAGGCTGGAAAGCTCTATCCGCAGCGGCAGCCCTTCAGCCTGCGCGGGCTGCTTGACGGCCTGCGCGCGCAGCATGCGCCGCACGCCGAAGACAAGGGGCTGCGTTTTATTATGGAACTGGATGAAAGCCTGCCCGATACCCTCGAAGGCGATGCCGGCAAGCTAGCGCAGAGCATCGGCTATTTGCTCGATAACGCCATCAAGTTCACCGCTCGCGGCGAGGTTCGATTGCGTATCAGGCGCGCCGGCACTCGGCCCGATAGCCTGCCGCTGAGCATTGAGGTGATCGACACTGGCGTGGGGTTTAGCGTGCCGCAGGAGGCTGGGTTGTATCAGCGCTTCCATCAGCTGGATGGCTCGATGACCCGTGAGTACGGTGGTCTGGGGATCGGCCTGGCAATCTGTCGGCAGTTGGTTGATCTGCAAGGCGGCAGCCTCAGCCATGAGTCGCAGCCGGGCCAGGGCAGCTGTTTCCAGTTACATGTGCCGCTGACCCTGCCGCGCCCGGTGGTCGTGCAACCCTCACTTGCATCGATAACGCATGCTCAGGCCGTGCGCCGTCCCGAGCAGTGCACCGTGCTGGTGGTCGAGGATAACCTGATCAACCAGTTAGTGATCCGCGGCATGCTGCTTAAGCTCGGCTACCGCGTACGTTGCGCCGGCAATGGCGCCGAGGCGCTCAAGGTGCTGCAGCGTGAGTCGGTCGATGCGGTTCTGCTGGATTGTCAGATGCCGGTGATGGACGGTTTTGCCACCTGCCGTGCGTTACGCACCTTGGCGGGCTGTGCCGAGGTGCCCGTCCTGGCAATCACGGCCCACAGTCATAGCGGCGACCGCGAACGCTGCCTGGCGGCCGGTATGAATGATTACCTGGCCAAACCCTTGAAGTTCGAAGTATTGCGCGGTTTGCTGCATGGCTGGGTGTTGTGCCGTCCAGGCTAGTCTGCCGTCTCGCACTATTCATTGCTCAGGCAGCGGCGGCGGGCCTGCGTAGGGTGCGTTGTGCGCACCAGGTACGGCGCACCCTCCGCGCCGGTGTCACCGCAACAATCATTCCAAGCCTCGGCCCCAGCCCTCGCTCTTGGCCGATATGCCCCTTTGTGCACACGCTGAAGCATGATTCACTGAGTTAAATTGGTGAACCAGGATTCAGATCATGGCTTATCGCACCACCGCCCTGCGTATCGACCGTGACCAGGCGCTACGTGAGCGAATCCTCGCCAGTGCCCTGGCGCGGGTTGCCGAGGGCGGGTTTGCCGCCCTGACCATGCAGGCGCTGGCCGAGGACGTGGGTATCGCCACCGGCAGCCTGTACCGCCACTTTCACAACAAGGGCGAATTGGCCGCGGAAGTCTTTGCGCTTGCCAGTCAGGGCGAACTTGAGGCGCTGCTGCAGACCCTGCGCGGGCCGGGGTCGCCCGCTGAACGTCTGGCGGCCGGCTTGCAGCAATTTGCCGCACGCGCCTGGCACAGCCGGCGCCTGGCCTTTGCCTTGATCGCCGAGCCGGTCGAGCCGCAGGTCGACGAGCAGCGCCTGCTCTACCGCGAGGCCTATGCCGAGTCGTTCGGCGAGTTGCTCGAGCAAGGTAACGCGGCAGGCGTTTTTCGCGTCAGCCATCTCAGCCTGACCGCCGCCTGCCTGGTCGGCGCTATCGCCGAAGCCCTGGTCGGGCCCTTGTCGCCCCCCGCTCGCGCCGCCCGCGAAGCGGGTTATCCCGCCCTGAGCCTGAGTGAAGTCAGCCAGGGCCTGGTCACCTTCTGTCTACGCGCCGTCGGCGCCCCGCTGCCCGAAAAGGAACCGCAGTCATGAATGCCAGTCAGCATGCCGAAACCCATGAAGTGTTCAATCAGGTGCCGCCGCTGGACGGCGCCAATCTGTACCGCATTGACCTGCCCTTGCAGGAGTGGAACCAGCGCTTTGGCGGCGGCTGGGCCGAGGCGCGCATCGACGCCTATGGCGCCCTGGCCGGCGGCGAGCTGATGGTTGCGGGCTTTCTCGCCAACGAAAACAAGCCAGTGTTCAAGAGTCATGACCGCTATGGTCAGCGCACCGACCTGGTCGAGTTCCACCCGGCCTATCACCAGTTGATGAGTGCCGCCATCGCCCATGGCCTGCCGTCCATGCCCTGGACCGATCCACGCCCCGGCGCCCAGGTGGCGCGCGCCGCGATGAGCTACCTGCACAGCCAGGCCGAGGCCGGCAGCGGTTGCCCGCTGACCATGACCTTCGCCAGCGTGCCGGCGTTGAAGTTGCAGCCGGACCTCGCCGAGATTTGGCTGCCGAAGATTCTCTCGACCCAATACGATCCGCGCAACCTGCCGATCGAGCAGAAAACCGGCGCGACCATCGGCATGGCCATGACCGAGAAACAGGGTGGCACCGACGTGCGCGCCAACACCACCCGTGCCTACCCGGTCGGCGCTGGCGGCCCCGGGCAGGCTTATGAACTGGTCGGCCACAAATGGTTTTGCTCGGCACCGATGTGTGACACCTTCCTGACCCTGGGCTACACCGATAAGGGCCTGACCTGTTTTCTGCTGCCGCGTCATCGCCCGGACGGCTCGCGCAACGAGCTGTATATCCAGCGCCTTAAAAACAAGCTGGGCAACTGGTCGAACGCCTCCAGCGAGGTGGAATTCCGCGGCGCCCTGGCCTGGATGGTCGGCGAGGAAGGCCGCGGCGTGCCGACCATCATCGAGATGGTCGCGCTGACCCGCTTCGACTGCATGGTCGGCTCCAGCGCCCTGATGCGTCAGGCCCTGACCCAGGCCGCCCATCACTGCGCCTACCGCCAGGTCGGCGGTCGCGTGCTCAACCAACAGCCGCTGATGCAGAACGTGCTGGCCGACCTGGCCCTGGAAAGCGAAGCCGCATTGGCACTGACTATGCGCATGGGCAAGGCGCTGGACAACGCCGCAGACCCGCAGGAAGACAAGTTCGCCCGCCTGGTCACCGCCGTGGGCAAGTACTGGATCTGCAAGCGCGCGCCGGCGATGATCAACGAGGCCGCCGAATGCATGGGCGGCGCCGGTTACGTCGAGGAAACCATCCTGCCGCGGCTGTACCGCGAGGCGCCGGTCAACTCGACTTGGGAAGGCTCCGGCAACGTGCAGTGCCTGGACGTGCTGCGTGCGCTGTCCAAGGAACCCGGCGTGCTCGATGCACTGTTCGCCGAACTGGGCGACGGCCATGGCGATGCTCGCCTCAAGGCCCATATCAATCAACTCCAGGCGGATTTTCGCGATACCGCCGACATCCAGTACCGCGCCCGCCAATTGACCGAAGACGTGGCCCTGGCCCTGCAGGCCAAGTTGCTGCTGGAGGCTGGCAATGCGCCGGTGTCCGATGCCTTTATCGCCAGCCGTCTGCGTGATCAGGGCGGGCGGGTCTACGGCACCTTACCGCGAGGTATTGATGTCGCGGCGCTGGTGGCGCGTAGCACGCCCTGCATCGAGTAGTCAGCTGTGGTGCCGGTGGGTTCGGCAAGCTTGCCGTGTTCCCCGCGTCCGCGGGGATGAATCGTGGGCGCACAACTACGCCCGCGCGATGGATGAGCGTTCCCCGCACCTGCGGGGATGAACCGTCCCTAGCGGGTGCTGCAAACAGCACGCCCAAGCGTGCCCCGCGTCAGCGGGGGAATAAGTCGTCCATTACAGCGCCGCATCTGGCTTGAGCCTCGCGTGCTGTGTCGTCTGTGGGCGCGGGCCCAGAGGAGGTGTGCATGCGTGGCCATTCGCGTTAGCGCGAGTTGGTTGCGCTAGGTCGCAGTGTTTTTGTCTGGGGACGGCGCGCTACGGCTCCACAGCCGGCGCGCGTGACCTTGGCGATGGTCGATCTGGCGACCCGTTTCAGGCTATGGCCGGCGTTGCCAGCGTCTTGTGCCGGTTGAGCTTTCGGTAACCAGATAGTCGTCACTGAAGTGGTAGCGCGCCGTCGGTTGATAGTCGTTCTGGTCCTGCAGCTGTACTTCCAGCACGCCGTTGCTGGCCAGCCAGCGGCCTGTGTAGTGGAGTTCGCCGGGCGCATCGGGATGCCAGTCGCTGTTGTCTGCAGCGCTGCGGGACCACTGGCTAATGCCGCCATTAACGGTCAATTGCAGGATCAGTAGGGTGCTTGTCGAGGCCGCGCTGGTGTCTTCACTGCGGGTGATTTGCTCGTGCACCCAGGTGGCGATCAATTCAGGGTCGCGAAATTGCCGGTTAGCTTGGCTGGTGATGGCCGCGTCGCTGAAACGCTGCCGATTAAATACGGCGCGGCGCTCCAGCGTTTCGCCTGTCACCGGGCTGCGCGCAGTGATATGGCTGGTGAGGACGCCGTTGGTGTAGGTGGCCCTCATGCGGGCAATCGGCTGGGCGGATTGCGCGTCGCTGATCTGGGCATTGAGCAACTGGCCGTCGAAGTGGCCGCTGATCCTCAAGCGCAGTCGGCGACCTTCAATGTATTCACCGCTGACCTGCTGATCCTGGCTGCGTAGGTGCATTTCGGCCGGTTGCCCATCCAGCGTGGCCAGGTAGTATCCGTCTAGGTTATTGGCCAGCAGCGCGCAGGGCAGTAGACACAGCATCAGGGTGAGCAGCGTGCGCGACATGCGTGATCTCCAAAACGTCCTTGTGGGTGCTTGACCAATGTGCCGCCCTGCAGTTGCACACTGGCGACGCCAATCACTATAGGGGTGTTGCCATGAACCGTGAACAGGCTTTCTGGCAGGAATACCAACTGTCATGCGCGCAGTGCGGCCTTGACCCTGCTGCCGAACTGCGCCATCTGGAGCAGGCGCATATTCTGGGGCAGCGTTATTGTCGCGAACACCTGCGCAGTAATGTGTAGATGCTTGCCTGGGCGTGGCGTCAGCGTGACTGGGCTGAATGCCAGGCGCAGGTGCTGCGCATCCCCGGTAGTCTGGGTTCTTTAGTTGGGCTCTTTCCCTTGGGCAATCCGGGTACGCGGCGCGTCGGGCCGCTGACCCCGCAGGCCGTGCCTGAGGATTTGCGCGCGCTGCTCAAGTAGTCCGCACCGCCATCGCCGCGCTATCGCTCGCGCGGTGGATCAGGGCAAGATAGAGCCTGTCTGATCAGCCAGGAAGATGACTTGTGACCCCCAGTTCAGAAGACTTTGTTGTTGCCACTACTGCCGAAGAGGCCGTGGATCGCCTGGCCGCCCTGCATCAGCAGGCCACTGCTGCTCTGAGTCGGGCGCTCAAGCGCTATGTCAAAGAAGGCATCAAGCCAGATGCCGAGCAACTGCGCCAATTCCATTATCCCGAGTTGCGCCTGACTTATCGGTGCCAGGGTGAGGCGCCCGCGACTGTGCGTGCCTATGCCAAGGTTCAGGTGCCCGGCACCTACAGCATCACCGTCACCCACCCCGAGGCCTTCCGCAATTACCTGCTGGAGCAACTGCAGCCGCTGATGCACGACTTCACCGTGTGTGTCGAGGTGGGCGTCAGTCAGCAGAATATTCCCTATCCCTATGTGGTCGAGCATGGCGATGAGCTGGCCGGGTCGGGGATTACTGCCGCCGAACTGGCGCGGGTGTTCCCCAGCACTGACCTGTCCGCCGCCAACGACGGCACAGCCGATGGCCTGTACGACTGGGAGGGCGCGGAGCAGTTGCCGCTGGCCCTGTTCGACGCCGCTCGGGTGGACTTTTCCCTGCGCCGCCTGGTGCATTACACCGGCAGCGATTGGCGCCATGTGCAGCCGTGGATTCTGCTGACCAACTACCACCGTTATGTCGACCAGTTCATTCGCCATGGCCTGGATGTGCTGCAGGCGGATTCGCGGTTCATGCGCATGGTGCTGCCGGGCAACGTAGTGATCGAGCGCGGCATGGCCGAGGGCGAGATGCAGGCGATCATCGAGACCGTTGTCTGGCACCGCTACCAGATGCCGGCCTACCACTTGCAAGGCGCCAAGCCGGGTGACGGCATTACCTTGGTGAATATCGGCGTCGGCCCGTCCAACGCGAAAAACATCACCGACCACCTGGCCGTACTGCGTCCGCACTGCTGGCTGATGATCGGCCACTGCGGCGGCCTGCGCCAATCGCAGACCATCGGCGATTACGTGCTGGCCCACGCCTATATGCGCCGCGACGGGATTCTTGATCGGGTGCTGCCGCCCAATATTCCCCTGCCAGCCCTGGCCGAAGTGCAGATGGCCTTGCAGGAAGCGGCCAAGCAGGTCACCGGCGAGCAGGGCGATGAGCTGAAAAAACGCCTGCGCACCGGCACCGTGCTGACCTATGACGACCGTAACTGGGAATTGCGTTGGGCTCAGGAGCGGCCGCTGATCAACCTGTCCCGCGCCGTGGCAGTGGACATGGAAAGCGGCACCATCGCCGCCCAGGGTTATCGTCTGCGAGTGCCTTATGGCACCTTGTTGTGCGTGTCGGACAAGCCGCTGCACAGCGAAATAAAACTGCCTGGTGCCGCCGGCGCCTTCTACGAGCGGGCAGTGACCCAGCACCTGCACATCGGCATCACCGCCCTCGACCTGTTGCGCAGCCAGCTCAACTCACTGCACTCGCGCAAGCTGCGCAGCTTCGACGAGCCGCCGTTCCGGTAGGTGGCTGACAGCCTTAATGGGTCGCGGGCATAGCCTGCTCCTTGCCGTGCGCACCTTTGGTTGCGGGAGCCTGGTGCGCACGGCGCACCCTACGGGATCGGCAGTGACCCAGCATCTGCACATCGGCATCAGCGCAAGCTGCGTAGCTTCGATGAGCCGCCGTTCCGGTAGGTAGGTGTCGGTTTGGCGCAGTGGTGACAGCCTGGCACGCTGCGGGTTGTCACCTGTTCGATCGGTGAAAGATCGCGACAGACAGTCAACTTCCTTCTGCCGCCTAACCAGGCTCCGCTACAGACGTTCGGTATCTTTACAGCCGAATTAGCTCAAGTCTTTATCGACAGGGCTGGTGGGGCTTGGCTCTTGCTCTTCCTCTTCCTGGGCCTGCACGCGTTCAGCCTGTACGAAGGTCATGATCACCTCGCGGGCGAGCCGGCGGCAGGTCGTGGAGAGTTTCAGAAAAGCATCTATAGCCTCCCGCTCCTGAGGCGGGATGGACTGGTAGAGGTCTTTTTGCTTGGTGATCTGGTTGGAGACTTCTTCTCCGAACCTCAGGGTATGGGGGTCTATATGCAGCCATTGCGCGAGCACTAGCAGCTTGTCCTCTGTCGGCAGTGCTTCACCTCTCAGCCAGCGCCGCACACCGTGCAAGGTCACGGGTTTGCCCCAGTAACGCAGATTGAACTCACGCTCCAGAACAGCTGGTTTTGCCGCGTAGCCAGCTTGTGCGAGCGCGCAGCACAGGCGGTTGGCGAATCGTTGGCGAGTTTTTTCCATAGGGGGAACATTACGGAGTATCGCTCCGGTGTGGCGTAACACAATTAACGAGACCGATTAACCTAAAAGCGTAACTACTTGTCACGCTCATGGTGATGCGGTGCTATCGTCATGATTCCGTTATCAAGTGCACAGAGTGAGTAATTCGATGAGGCTAAATGCACCTGTAACAGGGCGGGAGCGCGAATTTCCAGCTACGCAGCGCTTGATATCGGCGACCGATGTGCAAGGCACCATAACCTATTGCAACGATGAATTTGTCAGCGTCAGCGGTTTTGAGCGCGATCAGTTGCTGGGGCAACCGCATAATCTTGTGCGCCATCCCGATATGCCGGAAGCGGTGTTTGCGCACATGTGGAGCCATCTCAAGTCCGGTAAGGCCTGGATGGGGATCGTCAAGAATCGTTGCCAGAATGGCGATTTTTACTGGGTCAGCGCTTATGTGACGCCGATTCTTGAAGGTGGTCGGGTGACCGGTTATGAGTCGGTACGGGTCAAGCCGAGTGCCGACCAAGTGCGTAGGGCCAGCCTGCTTTATGCACGCATGCGTTCGCATGCTTCGCAAAATAAGTGGAATTGGGCTCGGCGTATGCACCGGGCGCTGACCTGGCCCACATTGATTGCGCTGTCTGCATTGGCCGCCTATCAGCTGATTACGCCTGCGGTGGGCTTGGGGTGTGCCCTGTTGGGGGTATTTGTCTTGCAGGGTCTGCACGGTCGGCAGACTGCAGGGTTGCTCGATCATTTGCACGCCAGCGTGAAAGGCGCTTTCGACAGTGAGTTGATCGCGCAGACATATACCGACTTGTCCGGCAAGCCCGCACAGGTTCAGATGGCCATGATCAGTGAGCAGGCGCGCATACGCACGGTGCTCAGCCGCCTGGAGGACTACGCCGATCACAGCGCGGAACTGGCTCAGCGCAGTGGTCAACTGACCACTAGCTCCGAGGCATCGCTGCAAGCGCAGCGTGGCGAAGCGGACATGGCGGCAACTGCCATGCATGAAATGGCTGCCTCTATTGCCGAGGTGTCGGGCCATGTTCATCGCACCGCCGATGAGGCTCGGCGGGTTAACGCACTGGCTCACGATGGTTCGGCCGAAGCCGGCAAGACCCGCGAGGTGATTGAAAAACTGGCGCGCACCGTGTCAGGTATCAGTGTCTCGGTGGAGGAGCTGGCTCGCGATACCCAGTCCATTCAGCAGGCCGCCAGCATGATTCGGGCAATTGCCGAGCAGACCAATCTGCTGGCTCTGAACGCGGCCATCGAGGCGGCACGGGCCGGCGAGCAGGGCCGGGGCTTTGCCGTGGTTGCCGATGAAGTGCGGGCATTGGCTTCGAAGACTCAGGAATCGACGGGTGTCATCCAGGGCATCATCAAAACGCTGCTGGCGGGTGCGCAGAATGCGGTAACGATTGCCCAGGCCGGCACGCAAGAGGCCGCTGCAGGCGTGCAGCAAGTGATCGCTACTCAGAGCGCGTTGCAGGGGATCAGCAGTGCCGTCGACCTGATTCATGACATGGGGCAGCAGATGGCGGCGGCGTCCGAGGAACAGGCCCATGTTGCCGAGGATATTTCCCGGCAGATCACCCGCATTGCCCAGGCCTCTGATCACAATGCCCAATTGGCCGGGGAGTCCGCGCAGGTCGGTAGCGATCTGGAGCAAACGTCGCGTGCCATGCATGCCTTGGTCGAGCGCTTCAGTCGTTGAGACTCACATGAACAATAGGGAAGACAACGCAGTAGGCGTTGCCGAAGGCTTGGGCTGCGGCTTGGGTCGGCAGGATGGTCTCGAGTCGGCGCTTACCGGTGCAATTTTCAATGCGGCAGTCGACAGCATGCTGGTTATTAACGCGCATGGCATCGTCCAGGCACTGAACCAGGCGACCGTGCAGACTTTCGGTTTTGCCGAGGACGAACTGCTCGGCAAGAATATTTCCATGCTGATGCCCGAGCCGCATGCCCGGGCGCATGATGGCTATCTGCACGACTACTGCGCGGGCGGTGAGCGTAAGGTCATTGGCATCGGTCGGGAAGTCACGGGCCGTCGCAAGGATGGCAGCTGCTTTGCGCTGCACTTGAGCGTCGGTGAGTTTCAGCTGGGTGGGCAGCGGTTATTCGTCGGTATCTGCCACGATATCAGCGAGCGGCGTAAATCCACCGAGCACATCACCTTTCTGGCCGCCCACGACGCACTCACTGGCTGCGTAAACCGGCATCGCTTTCTACAGGCGCTCGATCTGGGTATGCAGGCGTGCAAGCCTGCTGGCAGGCAACTTGCGGTCTTGTTCATCGACCTGGATGGGTTCAAGCAGATTAATGACCATCACGGTCATAGTGTCGGTGACCAAGTGCTCAAGCAGGCTGCCGAGCGTTTCCAGAAAAGCTTGCGTGATACCGACATGTTGGGCCGCGTCGGGGGCGATGAGTTCGTCGCATCACTGCTCCTTGATGGCGAAGTAAGCCGCGCAGAAGAAATCGCCGGGCGTCTGATCGCCAGTCTCGACGCACCGTTTGTTATCGAAGGTGTCTGTTTACTGGTTCGGGCGAGCATCGGTATCAGCATTTATCCAGGGCACTGTGAGTCCGCTGATGAGCTGATGAACGAGGCGGATATCGCCATGTTCCAGTCCAAGGTGGATGGCGGTAATGGGATTTGCCTGTTCAGCCAGGCATTGCGTGAAAAATCCGAACAGACATACCGGGTGGTTAGTCGTCTGCGTAAGGCGCTTGAGCTTGAGCAGTTCGAGTTGCATTACCAGTTACAGGTCGACCTGCAAACGCTGCAACCCTCCGGCATGGAGGCGCTGCTGCGTTGGCGCGATGGCAGTCGCGGTCTTATTGCGCCTGGGCAATTCATCCCGATTGCTCTGAAATATGGACTGATGCCTGCAATTGGTCAGTGGGTCATGCGTCAGGCATGTGCGGATAACGTTTGGTTAATCGCCGAGGGGCTGCTGGATGTGGCGGTGGCGGTGAATATCTGCGCGCCCATGTTCAGCGGGGTGGGTTTCGTGCCTCTGGTTCGGCAAACACTGTGCGACAGCGATCTACCGGCCAATCGACTGGAGATTGAGATTACCGAGGATGTTGCCATGAGTCCCTCGGCGCAGGTGTTGCAAAACGCCCAAGAACTGAGGGCGCACGGGGTTCTCTTGGCGATGGACGACTTCGGTGTCGGCTTCTCGTCGCTGGGACGCCTGAAGAGCTTGCGGTTCAACAAGCTAAAGATAGATCGCTCCTTCGTCAGCGGGTTACCGGGTAACGCCAGTGATCAGTCGATCATCCATGCCATCCTGGGTATTGCCCGCGGCATGCAGATGGAGACCGTCGCGGAAGGCATAGAAACTCAAGAACAGCTGGCGTATCTGCAAGCCGAAGGGTGCAGCCAGGGCCAGGGTTTTCTGTTTGCCAGGCCTATTCCTTTGGCAGAGCTGACCGACGTGCTGCGTGCACGCAAACTGCGCGGTTAATGATGAACCGCCGTTCCGGGAGCCTGGTGAGCATGGCGCGCCCTACGGGATCGGCGGTGACCCAGCATTTGCACATAGGCATTACCGCCCTCGGCCTGCTGCGCAGCCATCTCAACTCGCTGCACGCGTCGCGCAGGCCGTGCCCGGCCCAACCTACGCGTTGGCGTCGAGCACCACCCGGTAGCGCGCCTTGCCGGCGCGTAGGTGGTCGATGGCGTCGTTGACCCGGCTCATGGGGAAGAGCTCGACTTGCGGCAGAATCCGATGACGCGCGCAGAATTCCAGCATGGTCGCCATGCTTGCGGGCGAGCCTACCGGTGAGCCGGACAGGCTGCGCTGGCGCGGGATCAGGTTGAACACATGCACCGGAATCGCGCTCGGCACGATGCCGACGAAGTGCAAGCGGCCCTTGCCGCCGAGGGTGCCGATCATGGCGTTCCAGTCGAGGTCGGCGCTGGCGGTGACCAAAAGAAAATCCAGGCTGCCGGCGATGGCTTTGAGCGCTGCGCTGTCGGTCGAGGCGACGACCTTGTGCGCGCCCAGGCGCTTGGCTTCTTCCTGCTTGTTCAGTGATGAGGTGAAGGCGGTGACTTCGCAACCCCAGGCATTGAGGAAACCCAGCGCCAGGTGACCCAGGCCACCGATGCCGACCACGCCAACTTTGTCAGTGGGTTTGACGTTGAACTCCAGCAGCGGGCTGAACACTGTCGAACCGGCGCAGAACAGCGGGCCGACCAGGCTGGGTTCCAGGCCGTCCGGGAGCGGGATGGCCCAGGCCCAATGGCTGCGCAGGCGGTCGGCAAACCCACCGTTGCTGCCGACAATGGTCGGTTTTACCGAGCCGCAGAGCTGGTGCGCACCCTCCATGCAGGAGTGGCAGTGCATGCAGCTGCCTTTATACCAGCCAATACCGACCCGCTGGCCGAGTTCAAGGCCGCGCACCTGCTCGCCGACGCGCACGATGCGGCCGACCACCTCATGCCCGGGGATGAACGGGTAGCGCGCGTTGCCCCATTCGTTGTCGATCATCGACTGGTCGGAGTGGCAGATGCCGCAGTACTCGACCGCTACCTCGACCTCCTCGGCGCCCAGTGGGCCGGGGTCATAGCTGTGTTGTTCGAGGGGCGCGCCGGGTGCCTTGGCGGCCCAGCCGGTGAAGGTGTCGAGTATGGTTTCGGACGAGCTCATGCGGATTCCCTCGATACGGATGACAAAGCCCCTCCAGCATAGCCGGCCGTGCGCGTGAAAGAATCGCCGATAAGCCAGGCTGATGGTCGAGGAGTGGTCTCGGTTACACTGGCGACCCCGTTTCCTGCTCCCGGAGCCTGCATGCCACGCCCGCCCCGTTCTGCCGCGCCATCGCGTACTGCTGGCAAGCCCGCCATCCGTCGGGTAGCCAAGGCGCCCCCGGCCGAGCCGCGCTTGCTGCTGCTTAACAAGCCCTTCGATGTCCTGACCCAGTTCAACGATGAGCAGGGCCGCGCCACCCTCAAGGACTTCGTCGCAGTGCCAGGCGTCTATCCAGCCGGGCGTCTGGACCGTGACAGCGAGGGCTTGCTGCTGCTGACCAACGACGGCGGCCTGCAGGCGCGCATCGCCGATCCCAAACACAAGCTGGCGAAAACTTATTGGGTGCAGGTGGAAGGTGAACCGACGGCCGAGCAGTTGCAGCGCCTGTGCGCTGGCGTCGAGCTGAACGACGGGCCAACGCTACCGGCCGAGGCGCGCTTGCTGGCTGAGCCATCGCTATGGCCGCGCGACCCGCCAGTGCGTTTTCGCAAGAGCGTGCCGACCGCCTGGTTGGAGCTGGTGATTCGCGAGGGGCGCAACCGCCAGGTTCGGCGCATGACCGCTGCGGTGGGCCTGCCGACCCTGCGTCTGGTGCGCGTGCGCATCGGCCCCTGGGGCCTGGACGACCTGCAGCCCGGCCAGTGGAAAGAGGTCGAGGCGCGCTTGTAGGGTGTGGGCTGTTTGTGTGATCGGCGGTGCGGGCAAGGCAAGAGCTTCGCGGACAAGTCCGCTACCACAGGGGAACCGCGTATGGCTTTGATTGCGCCTACGCGGAGCGTGGCGTGAGGGAGCGACAGTTGAGCGGCTATGGTCGTTTTCAGCGACTGCTCAGACGCCTTCCATCCCGGCGATCACCACGGTCTTGATGACAAAGCCAAGCACGCCCAGGCCCAGGGCCAGAAACAGGATCATGGTGCCAAAGCGTCCGGCCTTGGACTTCTTTGCCAGGTCCCAGACGATGAACGCCATGAACAGCACCAGGCCGCCGACCAGTACGGTCATCATTAACTCTTCGAATACATGCGGTTCCATGGTGGCCTCTTTGGCAAAACGAGGCTGTGCCGCCATAACAGGCAGTAGGTGGGCAGGGCGATTGTTATTGTCTGAGCGCAAGGCTCTTTATGGCAGGCCGCACAAGGCACAGCTGAATGCTAGGGATTATACCTATGCGGCCTGGCAGCCTCTCGGACTTAATGTCGCAGGTGTTGCAGTGGCAACTGGGTGCTGGACAGGATCTGCTGCAGCACGAAGCTCGAGCGCACACTGGAGACACCTTCGATACGGGTCAGCGTGCCGAGAAGCAGTTGCTGGTAATGGTCCATGTCCGGTACCACCACCTTTAGCTGGTAATCGGCATCCATGCCGGTGACCAGGCTACATTCCAGCACTTGTGGGCACTGGCGAATCATTTCCTGGAAGTGCTCGAAACGCTCGGGTGTGTGTTTGTCCATGCCGATCAACACATAGGCGGTGAGGGTCAGGCCGAGCTTCTTGCGATCCAGCAGGGCGACCTGGCCGATGATGTAGCCGTCTTCTTCCAGTTGCTTGACCCGCCGCGAACAGGGCGAGGGCGACAGGCCGATGCGTTCGGCCAGATCCTGATTGGACAGGGTGGCGTCACGCTGCAGTTCGGCGAGGATATTCAGGTCGTATCGATCAAGTCTGGTCATGATTGGTGCGCTTTCATCTGTTGGTTGCGATTAATCATGCGCTATTAGTTAAAAATTGCGCAAGTGGTGAGTTAATCAGCAATATCCGCAATCTTTAACTGCGCCTGCTTCGGTAGTATTTATCTCAGTTTCACGGCCCGGACGACATGTCCACCCGGCTCGCCCAATCAGGCGAATCGGCGCCGCCGGCCTTACCAGGTCGTCACGGCACCCGGGTCCGCACTGCCCAACCAGGCAGGCGACGAAAGCGGCAACAGAATTGCCAGTAGCGGACACTTGCCCTAGGCAAGAAAAAAGGGAAACCGTCAGGTTTCCCTTTTTTCTTGGCGATGTCCTCACGCCGTGTTGCGCGCATTCGCGCATTCCAGGCTTCAGCGCCCCCGCAGGCGTGAGCGGTCGTATCACTCGATGCCGAACACGTAGCGCAGCAGGTAGCCGGTCAGGTAGGCCAGAGAGGCCGCCGCGCCGCCGGTGAGCAGGGTGCTAAATCCGGCGCGCAGCACCGGTTTGGCAAACACCAGGCTCTTCAACATGCCGATGGAAAAGAACACCGCTGCGGCCAGGGCCGTGCTCAGCATGAATTGGCGCTGGATACCCAGGCTGGAGAAAAGCAAGGGTAACAACGGGATGGCCCCGGCGATCAGAAAGGCTGTAAACGTCACGGCGGCCGAGCGCGCAGGCTGCAGTTCGACGGTCTGCAGGCCGTGTTCTTCTATGAGCATGGTTTCAACCCAGAGTTGACGATCCCGGCTGATGGTCGTGACGATCGCCTCGAGTATTTCGCCGCTGAAGCCCTTGCGGTAGAACACCTGGCGGATTTCTTCGAGTTCACCGTCGGGCACCCGGTCAATGTGTTCCTCTTCCATGCGGCGGGCCTGCTCGCGAACCTCGCGCTGAGCCTTGATCGCCTCATAGTTGCTCACGGCCATGCTGAAGCCGTCGGCAAACAGGTTGGCAAAGCCCATGATCAACGCGACCGATGCGGAAAATCCGGCGCCGACCGCGCCTGCGACGATGGCAAAAGTGGTGACGCAACCGTCGATGCCGCCGAGTACGGCATCGGAAATGGTTTGCGGTTTGTGCCTGCGGTTCAGGCGCTTCTCGATGGCGTCGGGCTGGTGTTCGCGGTGAAGCGTCTCGAGGCTGGATTTTTTCATGGGGCCTTGTCCACAAAGCGGATGCGCCCTATCAGCATAAGCAGAAAATCCGTTTTGCGATGCGTTTGGCCTCCCGCCAGTCTGTCGTTATGGCGCCAGCGGCGCGACTTCAGTGCAGCCGCATGCTTTGCAGTGTCAGAAGTGGCGTGCGGCGGGCGCCTTGAGCACCACGAGTGTTGGCGCTCTTTCCCTCAGGCGCCACGCCGCAACCGGTTGTTGCCTTGAAAAAGGGGTGCATCGCCATTCTCAAGGCTGAGCCGGCTCGAGTGGGTCGGCATGTACCAGCACCTCGGCACGGGAAAATTCGGCGCGAATTGCGTACTCGACTTGCTCGCACAGTTCATGGGCCTGCAGCAGGCTCAGCTCACTGTCCAGCTCTACATGCAGTTGGACGAACCAGCGGGTGCCAGACATCCGCGTGCGCAGGTCGTGCGCGCCGAGCACCCCGGGTATTCCGCAGGCCAGCAGGTGCATGCGCTCGCTGAGTTCCGGCGCCAGTTCCTTGTCCATCAGCACAGCCGAAGCCTCGCGGGCGATGCTCACGGCGCTCCAGAGGATGAAGAAGGCGATGCCGATACCGAACAGCGCATCCAGCTGCGGCCAGCCGAAGCTGGCCAGCAGCAGGGCGAGCAGGATGCTGGCATTGAGCAGCAGGTCGGAGCGGTAGTGCAGCGAGTCTGCGCGGATAGCCGTGGAGCCGGTTTCGCGCACCACATGGCCCTGGAACATCAGCAGGGCGGCGGTCAGTGCCAGCGACACCAGCATCACTACCACGCCCAGGGTTGCGGCGCCGAGTGGTTGCGGATTGAGCATGCGATCTACGCCATGCAGGCCGACCACCACTGCACTGATACCGATAAACAGTGCCTGGCCAAGCCCGGCGAGGGCCTCGGCTTTGCCGTGTCCGTAACGATGATCTTCGTCCGCCGGGCGCAAGGCATAGTGCACGGCGATCAGATTGAGCAGCGAGGCGGCGCCGTCCAGCAGTGAGTCGGTAAGACCGGCCAGCAGGCTGACCGAGCCGCTCAACCACCATGCGATGGCTTTGGCCAGCGCCAGGGTCAATGCCACGGCCAGCGCCGCAAAGGTGGCCTGGCGCATCAGTCGAGCATGCTGCGGCAATATGGTCACGGGTCTCGCACTCTATGTCAGGCCTGGCCGAGAGGGCCAAGCTAAGGTTGTGGCGATCAAGCAGCCGGACGCAGACCGTAGGCCGCCAGTTGCTCGGCGCTGGCGCTGCTGTGGATCAGGCGTGGATCGTCGAGCGGCAGGCTGTGGCCGGTTTGCTGTTCGATCAGCGCTTTGAGTCGGGCGTGGTCAATCTTGCCCTCGGCATCTACAACCTTGTGCAGCTCTTGCGGATCGACCTGGGCGCTTTGCCCATTCGGCAGGTAGATGGCGCCAGTGGCGAAGTCGATGCCAAAGGCGATCAGGCCAGGGATCACGTAAAACAGGATGCCGATGGCATTCAGCGCGGCCACCACCGGATCGATTCGTCCGTCGATCTGGCCACGCCGATCAGGGAAAAACAACGTGCCGCAGGCGGTTAACTGGGCCAGCAGAACGGCGGCGAGAGCGCCGCTAATAACGCGGTAGGGGGTGCGCATGGAATACCTCCGGGGAAAAGTGGGTACAACTATAGCAAGCTGGTCCTGGCAAAACTGCCAAGCATCGATCTAGCCAGGCTAAGACCGGCACAGCGTACAGGTGGTTCGCCGCTATAATCGCCGGCCAGATTGGAGTGTTCATGAATTCCCTGCCCATCGACGTCCTGTTACCTGCGCTGCGCCAGGCCCTGGCGAGCCGCCACGAAGCGGTGCTGGAGGCTCCACCCGGCGCCGGCAAAACCACCCGCGTGCCGCTGGCGCTGCTGCATGAACCCTGGTTGGCCGGGCAGCGCATCATCATGCTCGAACCGCGCCGGCTGGCCGCGCGCGCCGCTGCCGAACGGCTGGCCAGTGAATTGGGCGAGCAGGTCGGCGAGACTGTCGGCTACCGTATTCGCCTGGACAGCAAGGTCGGCCCGCGCACCCGTATCGAGGTGGTCACCGAAGGCATTCTCGCCCGCCGCCTGCAAGACGACCCGGCGCTGGAAGGGGTCGGTCTGGTGATTTTTGACGAATTCCACGAACGCAGTCTCGATGCCGACCTGGCGTTGGCCTTGTGCCTCAACGGCCGCAGCATGTTTCGCGGTGCGGACTCCGGTGAGCCGGCGCTCAAAGTGCTGCTGATGTCGGCGACCCTGGAGGGCGAGAAGCTGGCCGCGCTGCTCGACGATGCGCCGGTGCTGCGCAGCGAGGGACGCATGTTTCCCGTGGAGTTGCGCTGGGGCGCACCCTATCAACCCGGCGAGTGGCTAGAACCCAAGGTGGTGCAGACGGTGCTGCAGGCGCTGGCCGACGAGCCGGGCAGCCTGCTGGTATTTCTCCCCGGTCAGGCAGAGATCCGCCGGGTCAATGAACAATTGGCCGAGGCCTTGGCCGGTCGCGCCGAGATTCTGCTCTGTCCATTGCATGGCGAGCTGGACCTGAGCGCCCAACGCGCGGCCATCGAGCCAGCCCCTGCGGGCAAGCGCAAGGTGGTGCTGGCGACCAACATCGCCGAGACCAGCCTGACCATCGATGGTGTGCGCGTGGTGGTCGACGCCGGCCTGGCGCGGGTGCCGCGCTTCGATCCGGGCAGCGGCATGACGCGCCTGGACACCCAGCGCATTTCCCGCGCCAGCGCCACCCAGCGCGCCGGTCGCGCCGGGCGCCTGCAGCCGGGGAGCTGTTATCGGCTGTGGTCGCAACACCAGCACGAACAGCTTGCCGCCTATGCCCCGGCGGAAATTCTCCAGGCCGACCTGGCCGGCCTGGCCCTGCAATTGGCGCGCTGGGGCGTGACCCCGGCCGAACTGGCCTGGCTTGACCCACCGCCTGCCGCCGCCTATGCCCAGGCCACGGATTTGCTGACCCGCCTCGGCGCGCTGGATCAGCGCGGGGTACTGACAGCCCACGGCCAGGCGATGGCTGAATTGCCGGCACACCCGCGCATCGCTCACTTGCTACTTCGTGGCCAGGCATTGGGCCTGGGTACGCTGGCCTGCGACTTGGCTGCCTTGCTCGGCGAGCGCGACATTCTGAGAGGCGCAGGCGCCGATCTGCACAGCCGTATAGCCTTGCTCAGCGGCGCGGGCAAGGCCGCCCGTGGTGCCCAAGGCGGTATTCAACGAGCGCGACAACTGGCCCGGCAGTTCCAGGGCTACCTCAAGCGCACGGCCGTGACTTCCCCGGTGAGCGACCCCGAGCACCCGCGCTGGCTCGGCGCCTTGCTGGCATTCGCCTACCCGGACCGGGTGGCCCAGCAGCGCCGGGCGTCGGGTGCTGAATACCGCCTGGCCAACGGCCGCGCCGCACTGTTTGCCGACGCCGATGCGCTGATGAAGCATGAATGGCTGGTACTGGCCGATCTCGGCAGCCGCCAGGGCCAGCGTGAGGAGCGCATCTACCTGGCCGCCGACCTCGACCCGCAGCTGTTCGAGACGGTGCTGGCCGAGCAGGTCAGCGTCCACGAGGAGCTGGACTGGGACGAGCGCGAAGGTGTGCTGCGCGCCGAGCGCCAGCGCAAGGTTGGCGAACTGGTGCTTGAGCGCGAGCCATTGACCGGCCTGGACGAGGAGGCCCGCAGCCGCGCTTTGCTTGGCCTGGTGCGGCGCAAGGGCCTGGCGTTGCTGCCCTGGACCCCAGAACTGCGTCAGTGGCAGGCGCGCGTGGCCTTGCTGCGCGCGTTGGATCTGACCGCCAATGGCGTCAGCGAGTGGCCGGATGTCAGCGATGCGGCGCTGCTTTCAAGCCTGCAAGACTGGCTGCAACCCTACCTGGGCAAGGTCAAGCGCCTCAGTCATTTCGCCAATCTGGATCTGTCCGATTTGCTGAAGAACCTGCTGCCCTGGCCGCTACCGCAGCGCCTCGAGGAGCTGGCGCCACGTAGCCTGCTGGTGCCGTCTGGTTCGCGCATCGGCCTGGATTACAGCGAGCAACCGCCGGTGCTGGCGGTGCGCCTGCAGGAGTTGTTCGGCCTGGCCGATACGCCGCGCATTGCCGGCGGCCGGCAAGTGGTCAAGCTGCATCTGCTTTCGCCTGCACGCCGCCCGGTGCAGGTGACCCAGGACTTGGCCAACTTCTGGCGCAGCACCTACAGCGAGGTGAAAAAGGATTTGAAGGGCAGGTATCCCAAGCATTACTGGCCGGATGACCCGCTGATCGCCGAACCCACCGCGCGGGCCAAACCGCGCAAGTAGCCTGGCTGGAACGAGGTGCTCTGCACGCGGGGATGGTGATAGGTGTCGCAACGCTCAGCGTAGGCGCCGCGTGCCATCCTGCAGATTGGTACGTTTTGCCTGGCGGTTAGCGGTGGCCCCTAGTGCGTCGGCCCCTTGGACTATGCTGAGCAAACCTGGGCGGTGAGCGCGAGCCAGTCCTTGCGCCGACCGAGCTATGCCGTGAATTGAGGAGCTAACATGACTGAGCCGCTGATTGCCCAACGCGCCCCCTTTGCCGTCGAGGTGCAGGCCGGGAAAGACTATTTCTGGTGCCGTTGTGGGCGTAGTGTTAGTCAGCCGTTTTGTGACGGCAACCATAAAGGTACGGGTATCACACCGTTGAAATACCATGTCGAACAGAGCGACACCCTGTACTTTTGCGGTTGCAAACATACCCAGGCGCCGCCCTGTTGCGACGGCAGCCATAACAAGCTGTAGTACCAGCAGTCAGCAAAGCCGGGGGGCAAACCATGTATCGCAAGGTCTTCGCCAATAAAGTATTCGACCGTAAGGTGGTGCTGATTACCGGCGGTTGCGCCGGCATCGGCCGCGCCTTGGCCGTTCGTCTGGCCCAGGCTGGCGCACGTTTGGTGATTCTGGATTTGCAGCAGCAGGCGCTGGACAGTCTGGTGCAACATTTGGCCGATCATCACAACGCCGAGGCGCTGGGGCTGGTGTGCGACGTCGCCGATGCCGACGCAGTGCCGCGCGCCGTGGCCCTGGCCGTCGAGCGCTTTGGTGGTATTGATGTGTTGGTCAATAATGCCGGCATCACTCACCGCAGCAGCTTTGCCGAGACCGAGCTGGCAGTGTTTCAGCGGGTCATGGCGGTCAACTATTTTGGTGCCCTGCATTGCACCAAGGCGGCGCTACCCAGCTTGTTGGCGCGAGGTGGGCAGATCATTGTGCTCAGTTCGTTGTCCGGGTTCTCCCCGTTGCTTTACCGCAGCGCCTACAACGCCAGCAAGCATGCACTGCATGGCCTGTTCGAGACCCTGCGTTACGAACTGAAGGACAGCGGGGTCAGCGTGATGCTGGTTTGCCCCGGCTTTACCGCCACCGACCTGCGCAAGAACGCCCTGGTCGGCGACGGTTCGGTGGCCCCGCAGCCGCCACTGGCAATGGGCAAGGTGGCCTCGCCACAGGATGTCGCCGAAGCCATCTACCTGGCGGCGCTCAAGCGCAAGCGCTTGTTGATCCTGTCCAACGTCGATTGGCGCGCACGCATCCTGGCGCGCTTCTTCCCGCGCCTGTTCGAGCGGGTGCTGCTGCCGCGCCTGTCCGGCATGAAGCCGCAACGCAGCGGGCGCACTTGAGCCGCGGCCGTGAAGATAGCCAGCGCGCTCGCAGCCGGCTGGAGTTTTTTCACGGCTATGTCCCGGTTAGCTATTGCATGAGCCGGATCGCCCGTGAACTCAGACGGTAGCTAGGCTTCGCGACCAAGGCGGATCGTTCGGTCACAACACAAGGCGCGCTCGGGTAGGGTGCGCCGTGCGCACCGCTGGCAGAGGGCTATTGGGGGCGCTCGCAGTAGGTGGGGGGCACAAGACTCTCAGTCTTCGACCGGCGCGATATACAGCTCATAAACCTGTTCCAGATCCCAATAGGCCGCTTCGATCTTGTGCCCGTCGAGGTCGCGCACAAAACAGCCGTAATAGGGCTCGCCGTATTCGTCGCGAGGGCCGGGTTCACCTTCGCTGGTCGCCCCGGCGTCAAGTGCCGCATGGTAGAAGGCATGCACGGCGGCCTTGTCGGGCGCGCTAAAACCAACGTGAGTACCGTTGCCGACGCCCGCTGGCTGGCCATCGATGGGAGCCTGCACCCAGAACTCCGGATATTCGCGGCCATAGGCCACTGCGCCGGGGTGGGCGAGAATGCGTTTGCAGCCAAGGGTTGGCAGCACCTGGTCGTAGAAGACCACGGCCTGGTCGAACCGGTTGGTGCCGAGCGATACGTGCGACAGGCTGCTGGAGTTGGCGTCGGCCATGGGGCGCTCCTTGGAGAGGGACCCCTAACAGCCTAGCCGGAATTCATTCCTCTGCCGGCAAGCTGCTGCGCAACATGAACAAACGAAACAAAACTACAGTGGCAAACAGCTGGAGAAAACCGTTGGCGCTGTCGAGCAGCAGGCTGAGCAGCACGTCTGGTTGCGTGCCCTCGGCCGGTTGGCTGGCCCAGGACAGCAGCCACAGCGGTAGCATGACGCACAGCACGCAAGTCAGAATCTGCCAGAAGTAACCGTTGGTCAGCTCGAAACTCTCACGCAGCGCTTTCATCGGGCTCAGCCCGCGCAGCACCAGCAGGTACTCGGCGAATGCCAGCTTGATCATGAGCCACAGGCCCGGCAGCACGAACAGCGAGGCGCCGAGCATGATCGCCAGGGTGCTCAGGCCTGCCAGCAGGGCAAAGGCCGGCCACAGGCGCAGGCTGGCGGCGAACAGGTCGCGGTTGGCGGGCACCTCGCCCCGGCTGCGCGCATCGAGGAACAGGATCAGTGCCGCGGTGTACAGCGGATAGAACAGCAGGCCTACCAGAATGCCGTAAGCCGCCGTCGCTTCGATGCCGACCTGGGCGCTGACAAACTGTTGCACCACAGCTTCGAGCACCACCAGTGGCAGGCACAGGCGGATGATCGCCGGCAGATTATGGCTGAAGAAAAACCAGGCATCGCGCAGGGCATGGAACACATTCATGGGCAGGGGTCGCGGTCGAGTGAGCAGGGCGCCACTCTAGCCGATAGCTGCATGCAAAGGCCACGGCAGGGCGTTCGGCTTGCGCATGCAGGCAAGCGTGGCGGGACGGTTCTGGCATACTAAGCGGCGTTTTTTGCCCCCAAGAGGATTACCGGTGAAGAAAATCGCCATATTCGCCGATGTACAGAACCTCTATTACACCGTCCGCCAAGCTTATGGTTGCCACTTCGACTACGCCGCGCTCTGGGCTGACATCAGCCAGCACGGGCAGATCGTCGAAGCCTACGCCTACGCGATCGACCGTGGCGACGCCAAGCAACAGCAGTTCCAGCAGATCCTGCGCAACCTTGGCTTTACCGTGAAGCTCAAACCCTATATCCAGCGCAGCGACGGCTCGGCCAAGGGCGACTGGGATGTGGGCATCACCATCGATATCATGGACACCGCACCGCGGGTCGACGAGGTGGTGCTGGCCTCCGGCGATGGCGATTTTGATCTGTTGCTGGAGAAAATCCGCAGCAGCTACGGGGTCGAGGCCGTGGCCTATGGCGTACCGGGGCTGACTGCACAATCGCTGGTGCGTGCGGCCAGCCGTTATGTGCCGATCGAAGGCGCATTGTTGTTGCGCAGCTAGTTGCTGGGAAGCTGCTGCGCTGTCTCGCAGTTATTGCTTCGCTGGCCCGGCTCGTAGGGTGTGCTGTGCGCACCAACCCCGGTTGTCAGTGTTGCGCACGGCCTGGGCGGCCTCCACAGGTCAGCCTCCGGGTCGATGGAAATTAGTCGTTGGGAAACCGATCAATGCTCGAAGCTCCGATAGCCGTCCTCGATTTTGAAACCACTGGCATGTCGCCGGCGCAGCAGGCGCGCGCCACCGAGATCGGCGTGGTTATCGTCGAAGGCGGGCAGATAGTTGCGCGTTACCAGAGCCTGATGAACAGCGGCGCCTGGGTGCCGCCCTTCATCGAGCAGCTCACCGGGATCAGCAACAGCATGCTGCGCAACGCCCCGCCGGCGGCGCAGGTGATGAACGAGGTGGCAGACTTCGTCGGCGACATTCCCTTGCTGGCGCACAACGCCTCCTTCGACCAGAAGTTCTGGGATGCCGAGCTGGCACTGATCCGCCGCAAGCGGGTGCAGCCGTTCGCCTGCTCGTTGCTTCTGGCGCGTCGTCTGTTGCCGATGGCACCAAACCACAAGCTCGGCACCCTGAATCGCTGGGCACAGCTGCCGGACACCGGCCAGGCGCACCGTGCGCTGGCCGATGCGGAAATGGCGGCCAATCTGACCTGCTTCATGGCTGCACTGCTGCGCGAACGCCACGGCATTGCCGGGGTTTCCCATGAGTTGCTGTGCAGTCTGCAGAAGGTTCCTGCCGCCAAGATGGGCCAAGCGCTGCAGCGCCTGCGCGGTTTTTAGCTGAGCGCTGGCAGTTGCCAATCGCGGCAAGGCCCCTGCCACAGGTCGCCCGTCCCGTAGCCCGGATGCAATCCGGGAATAATTTGTAGGGGTTGAACCTCGCCCCGGAGTTCATCCGGCTACGGAGCTGCTTTCTTCGTTTGTAACATATTGCCCATCGAGTGCAGGCAGGGCGGTCTATACAGTGGACGGAGTGTTGGCTATCGCGCCAGCGCGTCCACAAGAGGCATGCCCATGTTCGGTTTGTTCAAAAGCGATCCTGTCAAAAAACTGCGCAAGCAATACAGCGCCAAGCTCGAAGAAGCGATGCATGCCCAGCGCAACGGCGACATTCGCGGTTACTCCAGCCTGACCGAAGAGGCTGAGGCGCTGTGGAAGCAACTTGAGCCGCTGGAGCAGGCCCAGGCCAAGCCCTGAGGCCGAACGCCTGTCACGCCCGGTTCGTCGTCCGAACAAGCCCAGGCGCAATCCGCGACATCGGTAGGCGCCATAAAACCGAATTCCCGAATTGCGCCAAGGCTTATCCGGGCTCTACGAGAGCGGTGTAGGGTTGATCGGGGGCGTAGCTGAGGCCTTTTTCATCCACCATCGCTATGGGTGGATGAATAGAGCGTCACCCACCTTACGATGCCGCAGACCTTGCAGATGAACATAGGATCTACGACTTCCAGGCTGGTGCGCTCAAGTTCTCAGGGCAGGATCACCAGATGGTTGGGCAGCTCGTTGCGCGCGTGGGTGGCAGGCACATGCAGCTTGAGTTGCTCGCCGCAGGCCTGAATGCAGCCAAGAAAACCTTCCAGGGTCTGACCCTGCTTCACCCGCTGGGTGAAGTCCGCGACTATGGCCTGCCAGGTCGCGTCGGGCAGCCGGCTGGAAATGCCACGGTCGACCAGAATCTCCACATAGTGCTCGGCCTCCGAGACGAAAATCAGCATGCCGGTCGCGCCCGTGGTGTGGTGCAGGTTGTGCTCAAGAAATTGCCGCCGCGCCAGGTTGGCGGCGCGCCAGTGACGCACGGTGCGCGGTATCAGGCGGGTGGTCAGCGCAGGAATGCGCAGCAGCAGGCTTAACCCGGCAAAGGTCAGCCACTGCACCAGCAACAGTTCCTGGGCGCTTAGCCAGGCGAAAAAATAATTTGCTGCGCCAGGCAGCAGCAGCGCTACCAGGCTGGCCCAGAGCAGCGGGATATAGGTGTAATCGTCAGCTTGAGCCGCCAGCACAGTGACCAGTTCGGCGTCGGTCTCGCGCTCGACGGCGTTGATCGCCTGGGTGACCTGCTGTTGTTCGCTTTCAGTCAATAAAGCCATGGGGTCTGTTCGCTCGTGAATTGAATTACCAGCCGCCGGAAGCACCGCCGCCACCGAAACCACCGCCGCCGCCACCAAAGCCGCCGCCACCGCCGAAACCACCGCCTGAACCACCACGGCCCATGCCAGCGGCCAATAGCCCGCCGAGCAGCAGCCCGCGACGTCCGCCGCGGCCACCGCCGATCAGGCCGATGACGATCAGCAGCATGACGAAGAAGGGGATCGCCTTGGCCTGCTCGTCCTTGGCTGTGCTGCTGGCGGCCACGGGCTCGCCGCCGAGCACCTGAAGGATGGCGACCACGCCGTCATCGATGCCCTTGGCGTAGTCGCCGGCCTTGAAGGCTGGGGTGATGATCTGGTTGATGATTGCGGAGGATTGCGCATCGGTCAGGCGCCCCTCGAGGCCGTAACCGACCTCGATGCGCAGTTTGCGCTCGTCGCGGGCGACCAGCAGCAGGGCGCCGTTGTCCTCGCCCTTCTGGCCGATGCCCCAGTGCCGGCCCAGCTGATAGCCGAAGTCCTCAATAGTGATGCCCTGCAGGTTCGGCAAGGTGACCACCACCACTTGCTCGCTGCTGGCTTGCTCATGCGCCGCCAGCAGCTGGCTCAGGCGGGCCTCGGTTGCCGCGTCCAGCAGTTCGGCCTGGTCGACTACCCGACCGCTCAGGGGTGGGAATTCGGGTTGTGCCTGGGCCATCCAGGTCCAGGCGCACAGCAACAGCAACAGTGGCAGGCGCAGCGTGAAGATCATCAGAACTTCACTTCTGGGGCTTTTTCAGCCTCCGGGGTAGTCGCTTCGAAGTTCTCGCGCAGCGGCATGTCGCTGTACATCAGGCTGTGCCAGACGCGCCCGGGGAAGGTGCGGATCTCGGTGTTGTAACGACTAACCGCGGTAATGAAATCGCGCCGGGCCACCGCGATGCGGTTTTCCGTGCCTTCCAGCTGGGATTGCAAGGCCAGGAAGTTCTGATTGGATTTCAGGTCAGGGTAACGCTCGGAGACCGCCATCAAGCGGCTCAATGCGCCAGTCAGCTGTGTCTGGGCCTGCTGGAACTGGCGCATTTTTTCCGGATTGTCCAGGGTGCTGGCATCCACCTGGATCGAGGTCGCCTTGGCTCGCGCCTCGATTACCTCCACCAGGGTCTCCTGTTCCTGCTTGGCGAAGCCCTTGACGGTTTCCACCAGGTTGGGGATCAGGTCGGCACGCCGCTGGTACTGATTCTCCACCTGGGACCAGGCGGCCTTGACCTGCTCGTCGTAGGTGGGGATGTTGTTGACGCCGCAGCCGCTGAGCAGCGCCGCCATGACCAGCAAGGCCGCCACGCGCCCGCTGATCCAGTCTCTCGATGTCATCTGCATGATCCGTTGATTTCCATTCAGCCATGAATAATAGACCTTCACCCTACCTGTCCCACGGCCCAGAAGCCAATCGCGGCGGCCCGGGCGGCGCTGGTCTGTTGCGCGTTGGCAGGCATTTATTCGATAGACATGGCCGTGTAAGACGCGTTGCAGGGCCGCCGGGTGCGCTGTCCGCGCAACAGAAACGCGATGGCCGGCGCGGGGCAGGGTAAACTGCGCAGATTCGGCTACTTAGTCTCCCTGTTCTGGTTACCCACATGACCTTCGCTTCCCTCGGTCTGATCGACCCCCTGTTGCGCACCCTCGATGGCCTCGGCTATGTCACCCCCACCCCGGTGCAGGCCCAGGCCATCCCGCCGATCCTCAAGGGCCTCGACCTGATGGCCGCCGCGCAGACCGGCACCGGCAAGACCGCCGGCTTCGCCCTGCCGCTGTTGCAGCGGTTGATGATGGAAGGCCCGGAGGTTGCCAGCAACTCGGTGCGCGCCCTGGTGCTGGTGCCGACCCGCGAGCTGGCCGAACAGGTGCAGCAGAGCTTCCAGACTTACGGTCAGGACCTGCCGCTGCGCAGCTATGCGGCGTACGGCGGGGTCAGCATCAACCCGCAGATGATGAAGCTGCGCAAGGGCATCGACGTGCTGGTTGCCACGCCCGGGCGCCTGCTCGACCTGTACCGGCAGAAAGCGGTCAAGTTCAACCAGCTGCAGGTGCTGGTACTCGACGAAGCCGACCGCATGCTCGACCTGGGCTTTGCCCGCGAGCTGCAGGACGTATTCTCCGCGCTGCCGAAAAAACGCCAGACCCTGCTGTTTTCCGCGACTTTCTCCGAAGCCATCCGCACCATGGCCAGCGAAATGCTCAACGACCCGCTGAACATTTCGGTCAGCCCGCGTAATGCCGCCGCCAAGTCGGTCAAACAGTGGCTGATCCCGGTGGACAAGAAGCGCAAGAGCGAACTGTTCCTGCACCTCTACCAGAGCAAGCGCTGGAGCCAGGCGCTGGTGTTCGTCAAGACCCGCAAGGGCGTCGATGAGCTGGAAGGTGAGCTGCAGCGTCACGGCATCAGCGCCGATGCGATCCATGGCGACAAGCCGCAGGCCACCCGTCTGCGCGCCTTGCAGCGCTTCAAGGATGGCGAGATCAAGGTGCTGGTCGCCACCGACGTGGCGGCCCGCGGCCTGGACATCGACGACATGCCGCTGGTGGTCAACTTCGACCTGCCGATCGTTGCCGAAGACTACGTGCACCGTATTGGCCGCACCGGCCGTGCTGGCGCCACCGGCCAGGCCGTGTCGCTGGTGTGTGCCGACGAGGTGCAACTGCTGTCGGCAATCGAGACCCTGACCCAGCAGGTCTTGCAGCGCATCGACGTACCCGACTTCATCCCCGACCACCGCGTGCCGCAAACCCTGCCCGGCGGCCAGGTGGTGAAGAAACCGAAAAAAGCCAAGAAGCCCAAAGTAGCCAGCGGCGGCAAAGCTGGCAGCCTCGGCCGCTGGCTAGAAAGTGACGCATCCGCCGCCCCGGCAGCCAAGGCCGTGCGCAAGGTCCCCAGCTTCGGCGGCAAACCGGTCAAGGGCGGCAGAAAAGCCTAGATCCGATGCGCCCCGCGCAATTGTAGGGCGTCACTCTACTCGGTGCGCGCGGCGCACCCTACGGGGGTAGCCACGCCAGCATGCCGATCCGGCAGTCCAGCGCACTCGCAGACATTCAGCGTCTTGGGTGGTCGCGCGCGATGATTAGTCTTGGCCAGGCCGCGATGGGTATCGCTACGTTCAACCGCGTAGGGTGCGCCGTGCGCACCAAGGTGACGGGGTGCATGATCGTGCTCGGGATGAGCCCTCTATTCGGTGCGCGCGGCGCACCCTACGGTGGGTAGCCACGCCAGCATGCCGATCCTACAGTCCAGCGCACTTGCAGACATTCAGCGTCTTGGGTGGTCGCGCGCGATATTAGTCTTGGCTAGGCCGCGATGGGTATCGCTGCGCCCAACCGCGTAGGGTGCGCCGTGCGCACCAGGGTGACGGGGTACATGATCGGGCCCGGGATGATCCATCTATCCGGTGCGCGCGGCGCACCCTACGGTGGATAGCCACGCCAGCATGCCGATCCGGCAGTCCAGCGCACTTGCAGACATTCAGTGTCTTGGGTGGTCGCGCGCGATGATTAGTCTTGGCCAGGCCGCGATGGGTATCGCTGCGTTCAACCGCGTAGGGTGCGCCGTGCGCACCGGGGTGGCGGGATGCATGATCGGATCAATCTATTCGGGGTGCGCAGCACAGCCTACGGTGCGTAACCACTCCAGCATGCCCAGCCCTGCAGTCCGGCCGCTGGCGAAGCAGGCGGTGAGCAGGTAGCCGCCGGTTGGCGCTTCCCAGTCGAGCATTTCGCCGGCGCAGAACACCCCGGGTAGTTGCTTGAGCATCAAGCGTGCATCCAGCGCCTCAAAGGCGACGCCACCGGCCGTACTGATTGCCTCATCCAGCGGTCGCGGTTTGACCAGGGTCAGAGGCAATGCCTTGAGCGCAGCGGCCAGGCGGGCGGGATCGGCGAAACAGTCAGCTGGCGCCAGTTCACGCAACAATGCGGCCTTGACTCCGTCGATGCCGACCTGGCGGTGCAGATGCTTGGCCAGCGAGTGCGAACCGCGCGGCTTGGCCAGTGCGCCTTGCAGCTTGGCCAGCGGGCTTTGCGGCAGCAGATCGAGATAGACCGTGGCGCTGCCCTGATTGTTGATCCGTTCGCGGATGGGTGCCGACAGCGCGTACACCAGACTACCTTCGACGCCGCCAGCGGTGACGACGAACTCGCCCAGGCGCGGCGCTTCGTCGTCCAGGTGCAGGCTGACGTTCTTCAGCGGTGCGCCAGCGAATTTGCCCTGCAGCAATGGGCTCCAGCCGGCCACCTCGAACCCGCAGTTGCTCGCCTGCAAGGGTGTGATTGCAATGCCGCGTGCCTGCAGCAGCGACACCCAGGCGCCATCGGAACCCAGCCGCGCCCAGCTGGCGCCGCCTAGCGCCAACAAGGTCGCATCGGCCTGCACGGCAATTTCCCCGCTGGGAGTGGCGATGCGCAGGGCTCCGTCGTCGCGCCAGCCCAGCCAGCGCTGGCGGGTATGGATCTGCACCCCCAGCTCCCGCAGGCGCTTGAGCCAGGCGCGCAGCAGCGGCGCAGCTTTCATATCGCCAGGGAAGACCCGCCCCGAAGTGCCGACAAAGGTGTCGATGCCCAGGCCATGAATCCAGGCGCGCAAGGCGTCGGCATCGAACTCGGCGAGCAGCCGGGCGATTTCCTCGCGGCGCTCGCCATAGCGCGCGAGGAACGCCGGCTTGGCCTCGGAATGAGTGATATTCATCCCGCCTACCCCGGCCAGCAGGAACTTGCGCCCGACCGACGGCATGGCATCGAACAGCTCGACCCTGACCCCGCCCTGCGCCAGCACTTCGGCCGCCATCAGGCCCGCTGGGCCGCCACCAATAATGGCTACGCGAGGGGCAATATGCTGGGCCGAGTCGGTCATGGGCGAGGCGCTGATAGTGGCGGGAGAGGGCGCATTCTACCCGAGGGGCGATGGTTGCGGTCTGTAGGGTGTCACTCGCCGCAGGCAGTGAACCGCTGGCTCGTGGCGGGTTGTCGCTTCGCTCCGATCGGAACGCCGCCCGGACCGCCCGACGATCTGCAGCAATCTGCGGTCTGTAGGGTGTCACTCGCCGAAGGCAGTGCACCATGGTTCACCGGCGCGGTACAAAAGCTGGCGGGCTGTCGCTGCGCGCCGAGCGGACGGCGGCCCGGCCGCCCTACCCGCAGGCAGTGCACCATGGTTCACCGGCGCGATACAAATGCTGGCGGGTTGCCGCTGCGCTGACGATTCAGAGCGCTTAGTCCTCCGCCTTCGTCGCCTCGCTTGGAGGTTCGATCCCCCAGTCGCCGGACAGGTGCCAGTCCGCGCCAAACAGCTCGCTTGGGTGCATGGTGCGTTCGGAGCCATTGCCACAATCCAGCGAGTCCGCCGGGCAATACCGGTCGCAGCCCCAGCAAATACGCTCGGGATGCGCTGGGTCTACGGGGAACTTCTTGGCCATGCTTGCCTCCCTGGAATGAACCGGCCGCTGCAGCAAGCCTACTCCTGGCGCCGGAATACGCGCTTGATCCTGCGCAAGAAGCCCAAGCGCTGCTGCATGCCCGTTTTTCTACGACTGAAGTAGCGGCTTACCTGCCGGCAAGTCGCATGGCGCGCGGCTGCACGCTCGATAGCATGGGTCGATAAGGACAATATCGACGAGGCGCGCCATGCCATCCTGCTTCAGCCGCTTTTCCTGCGTGCGAGTATTCGTGCTGCTGTGCGCGCTGATCAGCCAGCCGTTGGCCGCCGAGGCGCTGCAGGACGAGATCCTGCAGCTGTTCCCGAAAGCCACGCGCATCGAGCCCAAGCAGGAGGCTCCGCCGGTTTACAGCGTCTACCAGCTCGACGAACTGCTCGGCTATGCCTTCGAGTCCACCGACTACTCCAGCCTCCAGGGGTTTTCCGGCAAGCCCATGCGCCTGCTGATCGGCATGGACCTGCAGGGCGTACTGGCCGGGGTACGAGTGCTTGAGCACCATGAGCCGGTGTTTCTCTACGGCCTGGGGGTGCAGCCGCTATTGGATTTCGTCGATCAGTATCGGCAGCAATCTATCAGCCGGCCGATCATCGTCGGCGGTCGGCGTGCGGACAGTTCGGACGGTGATTCGACCACCCAGTTCGACGGCGTCAGCAAGGCCACGGTGTCGGTGGTCATCCTCAATGAAACCGTGTTGCAGGCGGCCCTGAGTGTCGCCCGACAACTGCTCGACGGCTTCGCCAGTGCCCCGCTGGCCACGCCGAAAAGCGACCTATATGAAACGATGGACTGGCAGCGCCTGCTCGACAACGGCTATGTACAGCGCTGGACGCTGAGTCGCGAGGAGGTCGAGGCCCAGCTGGAACATGCGCTGAGCGACTACCCGGAGTTCGCGCAGGAGGACGACAGTAGCCCCTTCAGCGAACTGCATTTTGCCTACCTGAATGCTCCGAGCATTGGCCGCAACCTGCTTAACGCAGCCGGTTGGCAAGCCCTCGGCGAGCAATTGCAGCCCGGCGAGCAGGCGCTGCTGGTCATGTCCAGCGGCCTGTATCGGCATGTCCCGGCCGACTTCACACCTGCCACCGCGCCGAGCCGTCTGGTGCTGATGCAAAACGACCAGGCCATCGAGCTGTACGACATGCACTTCAATAGCGGCGAGGTGCTGACGATGCTTGCCACGCCGCTGCAGGAGGTCGACGCGCACATCTTCCGCATCAAGACCCACGCGGCCTTCAACCCGGCGCAGCCCGCCGCACTGCAACTGAACGTCAGCCTGCGGCGCAATCACCTGGTGGAAAGCAATAGCCACTTCACCCGCTCGTTCCAGCTCGACGAGCAGCTGTTCGATATTCAGCAGGCCGTCGCCCCAGCCAAGCCGGTGCCCATCTGGCTGCGTATGTGGCAAGAGCGCTGGTGGCAGATTGCGCTACTGGTCAGCTCGTTGCTCCTGCTGAGCGGCGTATTTATCTTCCAGCATCGCATCAGCGCACACAGCCGCGGCTTTCACCTGTTTCGCGGCGGCTTTCTGCTGTTCACCCTCGGCTTTATCGGGCTGTACGCCCAAGGCCAGCTGTCGGTGGTGAACATCTTTACCCTGCTGCTGACCCTGTGGGACGGCTTCGATATCCGCATTTTTCTGATGGACCCGCTGATCTTCATCCTCTGGAGCTTCACCTTCGTCAGTCTGTTTATCTGGGGCCGCGGCCTGTTCTGCGGCTGGCTGTGCCCCTTCGGTGCCCTGCAGGAAATGCTCGGCTGGGTTGCCAAGCACCTGCGGATCAAACAGTGGAAAATCGCCGAGCGCAGCCACCAGCGCCTGCAAAAGCTCAAATATGGCATCTTGCTCGGCCTGCTATTCGCGGCTTTCTACTCCCTGAGCCTGGCCGAGCGCCTGGCCGAAGTGGAACCGTTCAAGACCTCGATCACCCTGTTCTTCGTGCGCAGCTGGCCGTTCGTGCTCTACGCCTTGATACTGCTCGGCCTCGGCCTGTTCGTGCACAAGTTCTACTGCCGTTATGTCTGCCCGCTTGGCGCCGGCCTGGCGATGCTCGGCAAATTCCACCTGTTCGCCTGGCTTAAACGCATCGACGCCTGCGGCAATCCTTGTCAGCACTGCAAGAACCACTGCGAAATCGGCGCCATCGAGCGCAACGGCCGCATCGACTACGACGAGTGCATCCAGTGCCTGGAATGCATCGTGATCCTCAACAACGACGACCAATGCGTGGCCACCATCAGCGCGCGGAAAAAGGCGGAAAAGGCCAGCAAGCAGCAAGGCCGGGACGCAATCATCGTCAGCGACTGGCAACCGGAGCAGGCCGGCTAGGGCTTACCTGTCGCGACAGGCCATTGCGGCCCTTCGTGACTGGCGGCAGTCGACCGGAAGAAACCATGCAGGTCATGCAGCTTTCGACCCAAGGTGACCAGTCAGCCGCTTCAATATAGCGGTCTGCCGCGGATTGTTATGCGCTTGATTAGCCAACAAATCTCAGCTGGGAGCCGTCTTTCCCCGCGAAGGTGTAACTATCGAGTAATTACACCTCCATGGGGAAACTCTCAGCATCTCGACGTGCGGTCGCTAAGCAGTAGAGGCCGCCGGGAGTACTCGTTTGAGGATGTCGGCCAGCGTTATAACGCCAAGCAAGCGATCGGCGTTCATGACCAAGGCAAGCTGAACGCTCGATTTACGCATGCGGGTAAGCGCTTCATAGACGGGGGTTTGCGCGTCGAGCAAAAAAGCTTCTCGTGCAAGCTCATGCGCAGGCCGAGTCGCCGGCTCAAGCAAGGTGTCGCGGACGTGAACCACCGACGGCTGGATGCCCTCGGCGCCCAGCACGAGAATGCGCAGGTGCCCGGACTGGATGGCCGCACTGCGGACATCCTCCACCGTTGCATTCCGCGTAACGTGAACCAGCATTTCACCCTCGATTAGCAGCGCTTTGACGGGCAGCGTGCCTAGGTCGATCAAGCCTGAAAGCTGCTGCTGCATCTGCGGCATCAGCGTGCCGACCTTTGCCGAATGCTCAACCAGCTGGCGGATGGTTTCAATATCCTGACCGCCAACGGCGGCGCTTTCGACTGGCTCAACACCTGAGGCCTTGACGAGACGGTTGGCGATACGATTCACCCAGTTCAGCAGTGGGCGCAGCGGCCAGATATAGATGCGCGAGACGATGCCAATCGCAAGAGCGGACTTTTCCGGGTGGGCAATGGCCCAGGACTTGGGCGCCATCTCGCCGACAACCAGGTGCAGGAATGTCACCAGAAAAAGCGCGAGGCCAAAAGCTGCGCCACCAGCCGCCCAATCGGGCAAGCCCCATGCGATGAACACCGGGCCGAGCCAAACGTCGACCGCAGGTTTTGTCACCGCACCCAGGGCAAAGGTGCAGAGCGTGATGCCCAGTTGAGCACCGGCAAGCATCAAGGTCAGATCATTCATGCCGCGCAGCGCGGCTCGAGCGGACGGGCTGTTACCAGCCAGCTCTTCAAGGCGATGCCGGCGGGCGCCGAGCAACGCAAACTCGATGACCACGAACAAGGCGCTCAGGGCGATCAGGGCGATTGTCGTTAGCGTGACTATCAGCGGATCATTCATTGCTCTTCCTCCGCCACAGGCACCTTGACCAGTCGCACGCGAACTTCAGTCGGAACGTGTCGTTCAATGCGCAGTACATCGACTTCGAGTCGATACATCACGGGTTCGTCGGAAACCAGCTCGGCAGGATCGATAGGCAGATCAACGGTGACCGTGTCGCCTTGCGCAGGAAGTGCGCCAAGCTCCGCGATGAGCATGCCGGCAACCGTCTCCACATCAACGCGCGGCAGGTCGTGACCAATAATCCGCCTGACCTCGTCGAGGTGAACGTCACCATCCATGGTCCAGGTGTCGTTACCCTCGGAGACGATGGCATCGCCGGCTTCAGCATCATGCTCATCGGTGATCTCGCCAACGATTTCCATGGCCAGATCTTCAATCGTGAGCACTCCGGCAAAACCGCCGTACTCGTCGATAACGCAGGCCAACTGGTTGGTTGTTTGCACCAACTGGTCAAGCGCATCTGGCAGCAGCATCAGTGTCGGTAGCACCTTGGCAGGCCGCATCAGCGATGCAACGGTTTCGTGACCGTTGCCCGAGTCGAGACGCGCCAGCACATCGGCGAGATGGACAACGCCCACTGGAGCATCATCGTCATCAATCACCGGGTAGCGGGTGTGGGCAAGCGCCATCAGGCCACGCAGCTCTTCGAGCGTCGTATCAGGCTCGACCCAGTCAACTTGGGAGCGGGGCACCATTGCGTGCTCGACGTTGCGTTGCGGGAAGTCGAGGATGCGATCCATCATGAGCGAAAGCTCACGTGGCAGATCCCCACTGTCGCGCGAGTCAGCGATTATGTGCGGCAGATCGGTAGCCGATGCGCTCACGTCGAGGTCATGAATAGGCTCGATACGCAGTAACTTCAGGAACAGGTTGGCAGACTTGTCGAAGAAACTGATGAGCCAGCCGAAGGCCGACATATAAAAGAGCGTGGAGCGGGCAAGCCCGAGCGACAGTGGCTCAGGGTTCGCAATAGCAAGGTTTTTCGGATATAGCTCACCCACGATCATCTGAATGATCGTCGCCGCAACCAGAGCCAGCCCTGTCCCGACGGCCACTCTAGCTTCAGCCGGTATGCTCGTTCCGCCGAGCAGAACGCCTAATGACTCGCCAACTAAAGGCTCTGCGACGTAACCAACAAGCAGGCCAGTGACGGTAATGCCGAGTTGAGCACCCGACAGCATGAAGCTTGTGCGGTTCGTGACGGCCAATGCGCGTTTTGCCGACGCATCACCGGCAGCCGCCAATGCTGCGAGCCTCGTGCGGTCGACCGCCATGTATGCAAATTCTTGCGCAACAAAGTAGCCATTCACCGCGATGATCGCGAGGATGACCAGGATGCCAAGAAGAAGGGTAAGGATAGGTTCGATCATTTGGTCGCTGAGCCCAATTCAAGGAATAGGGATAGACCGTGTGCTGCGGGGCTGGGGTCCACGAAGGATTCCATGCGAATGAGGGATCGGGAGAATACGGGCGATTGCCCCGCGTCGTCTAGCCAGAGAATCTTTTCCGTTTGTGAATGCCCCAAGACCGGAAACTGGGGACGAGGAAAAAGTGAAAAAAAGGGAAAGATTTATTTTCCCTGCTGTAAATGGCCGCTTTTGGCCGATTTTTGGCCGGAAACGGTCGCTGGTGACAGGCTGTTATCGGCCAAAAGCGGCCATCGAGTATCTACGAAATCAGGGCCGATTCAACTCGCTCTTTCCCCAGATTCCGCGAAGAACCGACATAAAGGCCGTCATCGCTGACGGCCTTTATGTGCAGCACGCTAGGCTGTGGCTACCTCTAGGAACTCCCCTTCATCCTCAAGGCTGATCCATTCCAAACGCCACTGATCTGTCTTCATGATATCTGCCAGACTAAATCGACTGTCTGCGACCGCCTCACACACCTCAAGCGCGACCTCGGTTGCCTCACCGATAGGACCGTACATTTCTTCAAACAGCCCCCCAATCTGCGCGGCAGCAGCTTCACAGGCTTCCCTTGCCCGGGCTCCGCCGGCAGTGTGATACACAAGGCTGATGGTAAGCCCATAGGGCTCACCATCAGGCAGTTCCATGTGCTTTTCATCACCAAGCGAAATGAACATCCCGCAAAGGTTCTCATGGCACGCTTCAATGATCTTCGCGATATGCCACTCGACAGTTCTCTTACCTTTCTTCTTTCGAAGCCGATCTTCAAAAGCGTTGGGATAAGCCGGACGGCCGTATCTGGTGCAAAGCCATTGCTTCAAAACGCGTTTATCTTCACCCCTGAGCTCCAATGAATCATCGGGTTCACCAAGGATTTCGAACTGCTCCCTTGGCACAAGATGTCGATTTTGGTAATTCACGTGAAAATGAACGGGGCCATCAACACTTTGATAGGGGATGTGAAGGTTTCTCACATTTCGACAATTAAGAAAATTCGTATCCGCCTTTGTCCTCGGGCAGACGATGAACTCTAGAATGGGCTCTTTATTGCCCGCAGGAATATCGCAGTCATGGGTGATCAGCATGACTGCAGATCCATTCACACCAACCAGCCCTAGGCGCTCAACCTCTTCAGGCTTCACCAGGCTACCCTGCCGCCAGTTGATCTCTCGCGTCATATGTTATCCGTAATTAGGCTTCGCTTGCTGGAGGAATAGAGATGCTAGATCTCCACTCACTAGAGCCGGATGCCGCCGTATTACGTACGGCGCTCGATTCATATGCGTGATCAATAGCCGTAGCTTCTGCCACTAACTGGGATATGTACTCATCGACGCTTTCGCCCGAGCGGAACAGCTCCAATACGGACTTCTCGCCAGAAACCTTAACAGAAAGAAGCGCCCCAGCTCTTTCGATTCTCGCATTTGAGAATCGATCTGCAATTCGACTAAGTGAGGCCAGTCTAGAAAGGTTATCACCCTCTGGAATTGCACTAGCCGACATCCATTTATAAATAGACTGCCTAGTTACCCCTAGCGCTTGAGCTAGGTCGGAGACCGGCAGCGCGAAAACCGATTTGATATTTTCCAGGTGCTGCTGCGCGCTACGCACGTCGATTCTAGAGACCTGGGAAGAGCCATTCGGGCTTGCAATCGCCGACGGGTGTTCACGTCCCTTGAAGTAAGATTGCAAGCGTTCTGTACTAGATGTCATCGCAACTGCACCAGTGCTCAACAGGGCAGCGCCAACGACATAACAAGCAGACCGAGCTACTCGCCCAAGACCACCGGTACTAGATGGGTTAGCTAAACCGTACATTGCATCGCTCCTATTCCCAGACATCGAAAGCATGCGGAGTTGCTATAGCGTGAAAACTAACGGCTATCGCATCATGCAATGCCCCCAGAGCTGGCAAAAGCGCCTCCCTCTCCGCAGGGAAAGAAGCCTCGAGATAATGATCCATGTCTATAACTGCGTGATGCTTTTGTTCATTCATCTGGAATTTCGGTTGCAGCTGTACGGACTTAGCCACCAAGTCGGCTGGAAACCCAACCAATCCGAAAGCTTTGTAGACTTTCGTCACCAGCGTTCCGGACCTGTCCCCACACTGCGTTTCAAAGATTGACTCCGAGGCTGAGAACTTCCTATCAGCGCCACCGACAGCAACACCATGCAATCCATCAGCCAAGTAGTTTTCTGCCGTCTCCCCATCCCTTGGCAAGATCGCATTCAAGTACCGGATCCCTAGCCGCGAGATGGCCTCAAGTTGCACGATCTCATGCACGATCTCAACGCCAGCAACCAAGTCATCAAAAAAGTCCTGATGGCTTTCGTAGCAGGTCGATTGGAAGGTGAGAAAGTCTTGGCCCAGGACATAGCCGCAGCTACGATCAGCTTTGGTGAAAAACCAATGATTAATCGTATTAGCACGCATGGACTGTCCCGGTTGTGGGAGTCCAACGTTAAATTCGAACCCTTGGAGCTGCTCGGTTTCGAGAACCGTATACCCCTTACGCCGAAAGCGATCTTGAATCTTACCGGCGTAGTCAGCTATGGCTGCAACAGGATTGAACCTCGCCTGCGCCAGCGCGAAATACACCGGTGCGTTAGAAAGGGGGCTAGGTCGGTTCATGTCAATCCTCGTGTCGTCGTAGCAGGCAGCGTATGACGTTGTCAGTTTACACTTCGGTTGACACACCAACAAGGCAATAGATCACAAAGCAGTCGGTGCCTCCTTCGTACAAGTGGATCCGAGGGCTGAATCGCCAGAATTCATAGACGCTCGATGGCTGCTAGTGGCCGTTTCCCGCCAGTCGACCTCGTCGCCACCCGACTCCCGGCGGCCTCGCACAACTGCGCGGACATATTCCGCGCCGCCACGAGCCGCAGCCTGGCCCCGCGATGTGCAGCGCTGGTCCAGCACTTGCCAGTCCCCGGCGAAAAACACTTATCATTCAGCCATATACCTCATGCTCTGGGTGGTAATTGCCGAATGTTGTCTGCCGTCGAGCGCTACACGCTGCTCTTGTCCGGGGCCTTGGCGCGTTACTTTCCGCGAACCGCGGCCTATCTGCGCGCCGAGCGCGAGGTGGGGGTGCCGCTGAAAAAGCCGCGTGCCCGGGTGAAGAAGGGCGGGACTACGGCGGGTGCGAGCAAGGCGGGTGCCGGGAAAAAGCCTGCCAGGCCGCGTGGTAAAACGGGCCAGCCGGCCAGCACCGCGATTTACGGGCCGGCGTTGCTGGCGGTCGACGCGGCGCAAGTCGAGGCCATGCGCGCGCGGGTCGCCCAGGCAGTGGCGGCGGGGGTGATCAGTGCACCGTCGGACGAGCAGTGGGCGATGATCCTCGGTCGTCATCCGCTCACGCGGATCTTCGCCGGGGCGGGGTCGGGCAAGTCCACCACCCTGGTGCTGCGGGTGGTGTTCATGCTCTGTCATCTGGGCATCGAGCCCGGCCGGCTGACGGTGATTTCCTTCACCAACGCTTCCTGCGCCGAGTTGCGCGAGCAATTGCTCAGGGTGCTGGGTTTCTGGCAGTACCCCTTTGATGCCGCGCAGGCCCGCCAGTGCGTGCGCACCTTTCATTCGGCCATGGGCGTGCTGGCCAAGCAGGCGTTGAACAGCCCGCGCTGGTTCGAGCAACTGGACGACCCGCCCGGCGCACCCCGTGAGCTGGATAACCCGCTGACCTCAGCGCGTCTGCGCCCGGCCCAGCAGCGCCTGCTCAAGCAGGCCTACCAGCAGTGCTACACCGAGGAGCCGCTGTTTCGCCAGTTGGTGCACAGCTTGCTGGGGCTGCCAGCGCCGCCTGCCGAAGCCACCGAGGGCAAGCGGCCACGGGTAGCCAAGGCGCCGCTGGATGGCTTCACGCTGGCGGGTGAGTTCACCCCGTTGCCGCTGTTCGAGGCCTTTTATGTGCAGGCCGGCTTTATCCAGAGCATCGGCATTCGTCCCGAGCGGATAGATGCCCAGGCGCTGTCCTGCTCCGCCCGCGAGCGCAGTTTTATCGAGGCGCTGGTGTTGTTCTGCAAGGCCTTCGACGACTGCCTGCAGGCGCAGGGCCTGATGACCTTCGACGGCGCCTTCCAGGCCCTCGGCGAGCGCCTGTCTGCTGGCGCGGCGGGGATCTCGGTCGAGGCGCTGGCGCCGTTCAATCACCTGTTGATCGACGAGTTCCAGGACATCTCCCCGCAGATCGTGCAGTGGCTGCAAGCGGTGCACCGCAGCCTGGCGCGCCAGGGCACGGCGGTCAGCCTGATGGCGATCGGCGACGACTGGCAGTCGATCTATGGCTGGCGTGGCAGCTCGCCGGAGCTATTTATGAACTTCGACAAGCACTTCCCGGGCAAGGGCAAGGCGAAGAGCAGCGCGCTGTTGATGCTGGCCACTAACTACCGCTGCATCGAGCCGGTGATCCGCGACGGTGAGGCGGTGCTCGCGGGCGTTGCCTGCAAGCAAGCCAAGACCAGCAAGGCGTTCAAGGCCATGCAGCCGGGCGATCACGGGGTCAAACTGGTGCAGGGCTTCGATATCAAGGCACGGATGCCGGAGTTGCTGGCGGCGATCAAGGCCCAGTGCGCCCACGTTGCCAGCCGCAACATGGCCGACCGCAACGCGGTGCTGCTGCTCAGTCGGCGCAACGAGCCCTTGCGCGCCATTCAGGCCCAGTTGGACAAGAAACTGCCGGTCAAGGCCTACACCATTCACCGCGCCAAGGGGTTGCAGGCCGAAGTGGCAATCATCGTCGACGATTGCATGCCGGCGCAGCCGCACCCGCTGCGCAACGCGCTGTATGCCTACTCGGGGTTCTTTGCCAACAGCTACGACCAGGCGATGGCGGATGAAGGCCTGCGCCTGGCCTATGTGGCGATCACCCGCGGCGTGAGCCGGGTGCTCTGGTTCACCAAGAAGACCCAGGGCGCGACCCAGGTATTGGCGCGCCGTGCCAGCCAGCGCGGCGGTGGCTGACGGCGACCAGCGGTGGTGAACGTATCAATCGCCGTCGCGCGCCAGTCGCCAGGTGCGATGGGGCGCGGCGCTTAGCCTGTTGTGCCTGGGGGCCGAAGCGACAAAGCCCAACGAATCTGCGATCACCCGTTGGGCTTCGCTGCGCTCAATCGGCCTAATCCACGTTCACCCCAGACCTTGGCTGCGCTGTGGTGCAGGATGCCGTGGCGACGGGCCAGGGCGTGGCGGTCTTTGTCATAGCCGCCGCCGATCAGACCGACCACCGGGATGTCGCGGCTCAGGCAGTGGTTAAGTACCGCGGTGTCGCGGGCGGCGACGCCGGCATCGGTCAGCTTCAGGTAGCCGAGGACGTCGTCCTGGTGAACGTCGACGCCGGCGTCGTACAGCACGATGTCCGGCTGGTAGAGCGGCAGCAGGTAGTTCAGCGCGTCGTCCACCACCTTCAGGTAAGCGTCATCACCCATGCCGATCGGCAGGGGAATATCCCAGTCGCTGGCGGCCTTGCGCGCGGGGAAGTTCTTTTCACAGTGCAGGGATACGGTGATCGCCTCGGGGACATCGGCGAGCAGGCGGGCGCTGCCGTCGCCCTGGTGTACGTCGCAGTCGAAGATCAGCACCCGTTGTACCTTGCCGGCTTCGAGCAGGTAGCGGGCGATAACCGCCAGGTCGTTGAAGATGCAGAAACCGGAGGGGAAGTCGTAATGGGCGTGGTGGGTGCCGCCGGCCAGGTGGCAAGCCAGGCCGTGCTGCAAGGCCTGTTCCGCCGCCAATAATGAGCCGCCAACCGCGCGCACGGTGCGTTGCGCCAAGGCCGTGCTCCACGGCAGGCCGAGGCGGCGCTGGTCTTGCTGGGGCAGGTCGCCGCTCATATAGCGCGCGATATAGGCAGGGCAGTGGACCAGGGCCAGCACTTCCGGCGGGCACAGCTCGGGGCGTAGCAACTCGGCATCGCTGGTCAGGCCGCTGGCTACCAGGTGATCGCGCAGCAAGCGGAATTTTTCCATGGGGAAACGATGCGTCGCCGGGAAAGGCGGGCTGTAGTCGTCGTGATAGACCAGCGGCAGGCGCATGCAAGGATGCTCTTTGGGGGCAGCGCCTGAGTATGCTGGCGCTGCCGGCCCCACTCAAGTGGCGCCGTAATGACTCGAAACGCCCGCCGCAGTGCTTCGCGTCCCCGGACAGGAACCTGGCATGATTGTCTCGGTAAATCGGTCACGTTTGCTTTCTGCAGGCCTCTGCGGCGGCTATTTCGACGATTTTCCATCTGAATTACTCGGAATTGCCGACAGCCGCGGGCAAAGTCTTTACCATTTCACCCTGTCCCGAACACCATTTGCCACTGCGCTAGGCGCTTGATAGGAGAACATGCATGAGTCAGGTACTGGACGAGTTGGTCGCCCTGTTAAGTCTGGAGGCCATTGAGGAGAACCTCTTCCGTGGCCGCAGTCAGGATCTGGGCTTTCGTCAGCTGTTCGGTGGCCAGGTGCTCGGGCAGTGCATTTCTGCGGCCAGCCAGACGGTCGAGGCGGATCGTCATGTGCATTCCATGCATGGCTATTTTCTGCGCGCAGGGGATGCGTCGTTGCCGGTGGTCTATCAGGTGGAGCGGATTCGCGACGGCGGCAGCTTCAGCACCCGCCGCGTGGTCGCCGTGCAGAAGGGCAAACCGATCTTCTTCTGCAGCGCTTCGTTCCAGTACGACGAGCAGGGCTTTGAGCACCAGACCAGCATGCCGGACGTGCCGGGACCGGAAGGCTTGAAGTCGGAGACCGAGCTGGCCCGGCTGATCGGCGACTCGTTGCCTGAACGAATGCGGGCGTTGGCAGTGTCGGAAAAGCCGATCGAGATCCGCCCGGTTACGGTCGGTAACCCCTTTGCCCCGCAGCCGTGCGAGCCGGTGAAGTATGTGTGGTTCCGCGCTGCCGGCGAGTTGCCGGACGATCCGCAACTGCACAAATACCTGCTCGGCTACGCCAGCGACTTCAACTTGCTGACCACTTCGATGCTGCCCCATGGCGTGTCGGTGTTTCAGAAGTTCATGCAGGTCGCCAGTCTCGACCACTCGCTGTGGTTCCACGGCAACCTGCGCATGGACGACTGGCTGCTCTATGCCATGGACAGCCCCTGGTCGGGCAATGCCCGCGGCTTCTCCCGCGGCAGTATCTTCAATCGTCAGGGCCAGCTGGTCGCCTCGGTGGCTCAGGAAGGCCTGACCCGAGTCCGTGAGGATTGGAAATGAAACTGCGCACAGCAAGCCACTGGGTATTCGACATGGACGGCACCCTGACGTTGGCGGTGCATGACTTCGAGGCGATCAAGCGGTCGCTGGATATTCCCCAGGCGGATGACATCCTGCATCACCTGGCCGCCCTGCCCGAGGATGTCGCCGCTGCCAAGTACGCTTGGCTGCTGGAGCACGAGCGCGAGCTGGCCCTGAGCGCTGAGCCAGCACCCGGAGCCATCGAGCTGGTGCACACGTTGCACGAACGCGGCTGCCAACTCGGTATCCTGACCCGCAACGCGTACGATTTGGCGCTGGTTACGCTGCAGGCGATTGGCCTGGGTGACTGCTTTGCCAACGCCGACATTCTCGGTCGCGACGAGGCGCCACCCAAGCCGCACCCCGGCGGTCTGCTGCACCTGGCCGCACGCTGGCAGGTGGCGCCGGGCGAGCTGGTGATGGTCGGTGATTACCGCTTCGACCTGGAGTGCGCTCGCGCTGCCGGTGCTTACAGTGTGCTGGTCAATCTGCCGGACAACCCCTGGCCGGAACTGGCCGACCACTTCGCCGTGGATTGTGCGGCGCTGCGGCAGGTGATCTAGCCGGGTTCCACGGATTTACCGGGCAAGCAGAATTGGGCGCGGTCAGACATATCAAAATTCCGGTGCGCGCGGCCTAGGCTGCCCGCACACCCGACGGCAAGCGCTCCGCCACGTAGGGTGCGCTGTGCGCACCACGGATTTACGAGTTTGCGCAGCCGCTGGACGCCAGGTCCTTGAGGATCGGGCAGTCGGGGCGGTCGTTGCCTTGGCAGTGTTGCACCAGCTCCTGCAGGGTGTCGCGCAGGCTGCTGAGTTCGGCGATCTTGCGATTGAGTTCGGTGATATGCCCCGCAGCCAGCGCTTTTACGTCGGCACTGGCGCGCTGGCGGTCCTGCCACAGGGTCAGCAGCTGAGCCACTTCGGCCAGGGCAAAACCCAGATCCCGCGCGCGCTTGATAAAGGCCAGGCGATGCAAATCCTGTGGGCTGTACTGGCGATAACCGCTGTCGCTACGGCCTGCGGCCGGAAGCAGTTCGATGCTCTCGTAGTAGCGGATCATCTTGGCGCTAAGGCCGGTCTTCTGCGCAGCTTGGCCGATATTCATGGTCGGTCTCCAATCAGGTTCTTGTGGGAGCGGACTTGTCCGCGAAGATTGCCGGCCCAGGGCAAAGCATCGCGGACAAGTCCCCTCCTGCGGGGCGGTGGTGGTGCGGGTTGTGTGGTTGGCGGATATTCATCGTCGGCCTGCGGTCGTGTTCTTGTGGGAGCGGGCTTGTCCGCGAAGGTTGTCGGCCCAGGGCAGAGCATCGCGGACAAGTCCCCTCCTTCGGGGCGGTGGTGGTGCGGGTTGTGTGGTTGGCGGATATTCATCGTCGGCCTGCGGTCGTGTTCTTGTGGGAGCGGACTTGTCCGCGAAGGTTGTCAGCCCAGGGTAAAGCATCGCGGAC
>NZ_JAUXMX010000001.1 GCF_030683065.1 Pseudomonas sp. | reverse complement strand
TCGTGAGGGGCGCGCGGATCAGGTTTTTCAGCGTGTCTGCAGAATTCTGCGTGAGGCTGATCAAGAGGCCCGGCTACCGGCGCATGTGCTCCAGCATAAAAGTCGAACCTATACGCATGCGAACAACGCGGCTCGATATCTCAATACCCAATCAGGCTGGCAGATGGTCATCCTATCCCCAGCCAGCGAGAAACCTCTGCTGGCTACTGTTTATCAGCGAAACGGCTGAGTAGTCGGGCGAATGTCGTTTCCAAACGCCCGCTGCGGCGTTGCTAGCGCCTGGAGGCAGCCTCACTTCGGCGCTTGATATGTTCAGACTCTCTGGGCGCCTTCCTCTTCATACCTAAACCCAGAAATGCACATTCGTACCCTGAGGACCGTTTCGTGTCACATACCCGAGGCAGGAGCCGTATGCGGTAGTTCCGCACGTACGGGTCTGTGCGGGGGGGAGGCAGGTAACTGCCGTCCCTACCGCGACCGAGCGCCCTGTATCAGTGCGCATTTATATCGTCGAGGCTGGCAGATGTTGTTCAATGCCTGCTGTGTGTGCGCTGCATCCAATGCACCGTTTTGAATCCGATTCGCACTGGAGTGGAGCGTTTGATTCATTATCTAAATTTGTTGAATTATTTAATTCATGTGCCTATGCTCAATTCCGAAACGCCTGTTCATGTAGGCAGGCGGTCTGTAGGACTGACTTGAATCGAGGAGCTAGACATGAACGTTAAAGTACTCTTAGGCGTGGCGATGGCCACTGCATTTTCAACATCGACTATGGCCGCTGATTGGACGGTAGGTGCAAACGTTGGCAACGTGCCATGGGAGTTTCAGAATGCTGAGGGCGAGATTGTTGGCTTCGAAGTAGATGTCGTCAAAGAAGTCGCCAAACGCGCTGGCAAAAGCGTCGAGTTCGTTAATATTCCTTTCAATGGTCTGTTCAGCGCCGTGCAATCCAAGCGTGCTGACATCGCTATTTCATCGATCACCATCACCCCTAAACGTCTAGAGTCGGTTGGCTTTGCCCAGCCGTATTACGACAGCGACCAGTCGTTGTCAGTGCTGGCCAAGTCGGGCATCAAGGGCCTAGACGGCATGGCTGACAAGGTCGTTGGCGTTGATACCGGCTCCACCGGTGACATGTGGGTTGGTGAGCATAAGGGTGAATACAAGTTCAAGGATGTATCGCGCTACGAAGGGCTATCACCTGCGATGCTCGATCTGGCTTCGGGCCGCTTAGATGGTTATGTCAGTGATATTCCTGCGGTGCTTTATTACATCAAAGACAAACCGCAGTACGCCGTGGTCGCGCGGATTCCAACCGGCGAAAAGTACTCACTGATGCACGCTAAAGATTGGTCTGAAAGCGCCCAGGTTAACGACATCATCACCAACATGAAGAAGGACGGCGTGATTGCCGACCTGCACAAGAAGTGGTTCGGTGCAGATGCAGCTGCCGACTCGAGCACTGTGAAGGTCACCGACGTACCTAAATAATCCCGATTAACTGCTCACGACCAAGGTGCTTTTTATGGAGCTGCTAGACACATTCTTCAACTGGGACGTATTTGTAGATGCGTTTCCACTGATGCTTCGCGGCCTTGGCGTGACGGTGTTGTTGGGCGTGGTGAGTATTATTCTCGGTTTGGTTGGCGGCTTACTGCTGGCCATGCTTAGGCTATACGGCTACGCCCCGATTCGTTGGTTTTCGCGGGCGTATATCGATGTAATGCGTTCGATTCCGCTGTTAGTACTGCTGGTGTTGATTTATTACGCATTGCCGTTCGTGGGGATTCGCCTGTCGTCATTCGCCGCCGCCGCGGCAGCGTTGTCGTTAGTGTCATGCGCCTATTCCGCGGAAATTTTTCGCTCGGGTATCGAGGCCATTCCGCGCGGACAATTTGAAGCCTCGTCTTCTCAAGGCATGAGTTTTTTCAACACCATGCGTGACGTAATCCTGCCGCAAGCCATGCGTATCGTAATGCCACCGATGACCAGCAACTGCATCAATGTGATGAAAGACACCGCGCTGGCCTCCGTGGTGGCAATGCCGGACTTGCTTAAACAGGCCACCCAAGCCCAAGCGCTATCCGCTAACCCGACGCCATTAGTAGGTGCGGCAGTGATGTACCTGTTGTTGCTATTACCAATGGTGCAGTTGGTTAGCTGGGTGGAACGGCGCAATGCAGCGGGAGGTAAACGCGTATGAGCAACGTCATTGAAATCGAACATATGAATAAATTTTACGGCCAGTTTCAGGCCTTGAACGACATCAATATGACGGTTGAGCAAGGCGAGGTGGTAGTTATTATTGGGCCCTCAGGCTCGGGTAAATCCACGCTAATTCGTTGCATCAACCTGCTGGAGGCGTATCAGGACGGTGACGTTCGAGTCGCAGGTCAACGCGTAGAGCTTGGCCCCAAGCTGGCAGGCATTCGCTGTGAAGTTGGCATGGTGTTTCAGAACTTCAATCTGTATCCGCACCTGACAGTGCTGGCCAACGTTGCGCTAGCCCCGGTGCGGGTGCGCGGCATGTCACACCGCAATGCGCAGGTGCGAGCCCGAGGGCTATTGGAAAAAGTAGACATGGCAGCGCATGCCGACAAGTACCCGAGTCAATTGTCAGGCGGCCAACAGCAGCGTGTGGCAATTGCCCGAACCATGGCAATGGAGCCGCGCGTCATTCTATTTGATGAGCCCACTTCAGCCTTGGATCCAGAAATGGTCGGTGAAGTGCTCGACGTGATGCAGAGCTTGGCGCGCGCTGGTGTGACCATGATTGTTGTCACGCATGAGATGGGTTTTGCCCGCAAAGTCGCCGACAGGGTGATCTTTATGGAGAGCGGGAGAATCATCGAACAGAACAACCCGCAGGACTTTTTTACTGCCCCGCAAGAGCCGAGAACGCAGGCTTTCTTGCAGGCGATCCTGCATCACTGATACCCCGGGAGACTCATTTTGACTTTGCTCGATATCAATTATGTTCGCAGTCAGTTCCCCGTTTTGGCCGACGGCTATACCTATCTCGACAACGCTGGCGGTTCGGCGGTGCTCAAACCCGTTGCCGAGCGCATCAGTCACTATCTGCTGCACCATTCCGTGCAACTGGGGGCTTCATATCAGCCATCGGTGCAAGCTGGGGCTAAGGTGTTGGCTGCGCGGGAGTCGGTGGCTCAGTTAATAAATGCCTATCACCCTGAGGAGTGCGTAATGGGTGGCTCGACCACTCATCTGCTGCAAATTCTGACGCGTGCAATTGCGCCGTCTGTCAACACTGGTGATGAAATTGTCGTCACTCACAGCGACCATGAAGCCAACATTGGCCCTTGGCAGCGCTTGTGCGAAGAGCGCGGCGCGGTACTGCGGGTCTGGCACGTTGATGCGCAAACCTTAGAGTTGGAATTGGCTGATCTTGATACATTACTCTGTGCCAAAACACGTTTTGTCGCGATGACTCACGCCTCGAATATTTTAGGCAGCGTTAACCCTGTCGCCGAGGTTGCACGCCGCGTTCACGCGATGGGCGCAAAGTTGTGTATCGACGCCGTGGCCTATGCGCCGCATCGCTTAGTCGATGTTCAAGCCAGTGGCGCCGATTACTACGTGTTCAGTTTCTACAAAGTATTTGGTCCGCACTTCGCCGTGCTGTGGGGCAAGCGCGAATTGCTGTTGGAGTTGCCAAGCCTCAACCATTTCTTCATTGGTACCGAGGTACTGCCTTACAAATTACAGCCGGGCAACCTCAACTATGAGCTGTCTTATGGCTGTATCGGTATTAGCGATTATTTACTTGATATTGGCCGCCGTATTGGCGCTAAAGGCAGCCCGCGTGAGTTGATGCAAGCGGCGTTTGATACCTTTGAAATACAGGAAGATCTGTTGGCTGAAACGCTGCTGGCGTATCTGCGTGAGGCACCGGCTGTACGTATCATCGGCAAGCCACGGGTTACCCAGGGTGACCGAGTGCCGACCATCAGTTTTGTGGTTGAAGGCGTGCATTCTGAAGCGATTGTCAAGCGCATTGATGAGGCGCGTATCGGTATTCGCTTTGGCGATTTTTACGCGCGTCACCTAATCGAAGAATTGGGCTTGGCTCAACAGGGCGGAGTGGTGCGCGTATCGATTGCACACTACAACACCGTCGAAGAAATGACGCGGTTAGTCTCTTGCTTGGCAGAGGCCATTACCGCGCTGCGCCACACCTGATATTTAACGAGCGATCTGCCTATGCCACTGCCACAAACCCTAGTTGAATTGCGCTCCGCGATTGCGCTGGGTCAGGACAAACTCACAGCACGTATGCGTGACGCCGCCCACTATCTGATTGAGCATCCACATGACGTGGCGCTTAACACGTTAGCGGCGCTGGCCAAGCGCTCGACTATTCCTCCTTCGGCGTTTATTCGCTTGGCGCAGGCGTTAGGTTATGGCGGCTTTAGCGACCTCCAGCGAGTCTTCAAAGCACCGCTGGAAAAGGCAGGGCAGGGGAGTTTCAAAGAACGTATTCGTCACTATCGTGGCGAGCAGTTACTGGATGATCCGACGGATATTGGAGCAATGCTCAGTGCATTCAGCCAAGCTAATATAGTCTCGCTTGAGCATTTAGCTGAGGGTGAGCAAGTGCAGGCGTTGGAGCAGTCTATCGCCTTACTCCAAAAAGCCCGGACCACATTTGTGGTGGGCATGCGTCGTTCGTTCCCCATGGCCGCTTATTTGAGTTATGCACTCAGCCGAGTGGGGCGCCGAGCAGTGCATATCAGTGGTCTAGGCGGCAGCCTGCGCGAGCAGGTCGGAGCGTTACACAATGATGATGTGCTGATCGCCGTTAGCTTCCCTCCTTATGCCCAAGAGACTATCGATGCGTGCGAACAGGCAGTCGCTGCGGGCACACCGATTGTGGCAATCACCGATAGCATCCTCAGCCCAGTTGGCCAATGCGCCTCGGTCATGATCGAGGTCAACGATGCTGAGTTGCTCGGTTTTCGCTCGCTCACCGCCGCGTTTTGTATTGCCCAAACATTGGCCATGGGTTTGGCTTTTGGCGATGGCCAGACGTTCACTGGGCCTGATCATGAAGCCTTGAAAGATATCGATTGCTGAGCCTGAGCGGCTGAGCAATTTGCCAAACCTGTAGGAGTGTTTCCCATGGCGTTACCCCTTCGAGATCTGGTTGGCTATGGCCAGCAACGCCCGCAAGGCACTTGGCCTAATGGTTCGCGGTTAGCTATCAGTGTGGTGATCAACTACGAGGAAGGCTCCGAGCGCTCACTGGCGATGGGTGATCCTGACCAAGAAAGCATGACCGAATGGGGCGGTTATCAATTCCCCGATGGCGTGCGCAACTTGGCCATGGAGTCGATGTATGAATACGGCTCGCGTGTCGGTATTTGGCGGATTCTCGAGATTCTGCAAAAAACCGATGTGCCCGCCACCTTTCACGCTTGCGCGGTTGCCTTTGAGCAAAACCCTGACGTTGCCAAGGCGGCGGTCGCTTTGGGTCATGAAGTTTGTAGTCATGGTTATCGCTGGGAAGAGGTATTTCGCCTCAGCGAAGAACAAGAACGTGAGCATATTCGTTTGGCAATTGAGTCATTTCAACGTACCTGCGGTAAACGCCCAGTGGGTTGGTATTGCCGCTACGGCGCCAGTGTGAATACGCGTCGACTGATCGCCGAAGAAGGCGGCTTTTTGTATGACTCCGACGCCTACAACGATGACGTTCCGTATTTTGTTGAGGTCGAAGGTAAGCGTCATTTGGTCGTGCCATACACCAGCGACGTAAATGATTTTCGCTACTGGAGCTCACCAGGTTTGTCGCAAGCCTCAGACTTTCTCGAGTACATGAAAGAAAGCTTTGAAGTGCTGTATGAAGAGTCCGTCGATGGCCTACGCATGATGTCCATCGGCTTGCACCCACGCATGGTCGGCCGCCCGGGCCGGGTGCGCGCTTTGAAGAAATTCATCGAGTACGCCAAAGCCCACAAAGGCGTGTGGTTCGCCACACGCGAGCAAATCGCTGAAGCCTGGCTGCAACGCGATGCCGCTGCTTCGGCCTAAAGTGTGCTGAAATTTGACGAGGTGTAGGTATCGTCATCTCGCAAATTGCCCCATTTGCTGCGCTTCAATCGGCTCCACCTGCTGGGGCCAAATGCTATTTGATGAGGCCTGATATGCAACTTTTCGATACGGTCATTCGCAACGCTTGCGTGGTAACCGCAGCGGACACATTTACCAGCGACATCGGTATTCGTGACGGGCGCATTGCTGCGCTAGCCTTTGACTTGCCCCAAGGCCTGAAAGAGATCGACGCAGCTGGCCGTCATGTGACGCCGGGCGGTATTGACAGTCATGTGCATTTTGATCAACCGACGGGCGATGGCTCGGTAATGGCTGATGATTTTTTCAGTGGCACTGTCTCGGCGGCCTGTGGCGGCACCACGACGGTAATCCCGTTTGCCTGCCAGCAGAAGGGTGAAACATTGCGCGCGGCGGTGGATGATTATCACCGGCGTGCGGGCAACAAATCGGTGATTGATTACGCGTTTCACTTGATCGTCACAGATCCGACGCCGGAGGTTCTGCGTGATGAGTTGCCCGCGCTAATCGCCGCAGGCTACACCTCGTTCAAAATTTACATGACCTACGACGCGCTCAAACTGGGTGACCGTGAAATCCTAGAAACCCTATCAGTTGCCCGGCGTGAGGGCGCGATGGTCATGCTCCATGCTGAAAACAGTGACTGCATTGCTTGGTTGACTGAGCGTTTGTTGGCCGCCGGTTTGAGTGCGCCGAAGTATCACTCTACTTCACGTCCGATGCTGATCGAACGTGAGGCGACTCATCGGGCCATTGCTCTGGCTGAGCTGGTGGATGTACCGATTCTGATTGTGCATGTCTCGGGCCGTGAAGCGGTTGAGCAAATCCGCTGGGCGAAAAGCCAAGGTTTGAAGGTGTACGCAGAAACCTGCCCGCAGTATTTGTTTTTGACGGCTGACTCGCTAGGCTGCGATGACAGCTTTGAAGGTGCAAAATGCATTTGTAGCCCGCCACCACGAGATGCGGCTAATCAACAAGTGATCTGGGACGGGTTGGAAAATGGTTCATTTGATATTTTCTCATCTGACCACGCGCCTTTTCGCTTTGACGGCCCAGACGGTAAGAAAGCCCACGGCGAGGACGTGTCGTTCGACCAGATCGCCAATGGTATTCCAGGAGTTGAAACACGCATGGCGCTGCTCTGGTCTGAAGGTGTGCGTACCGGGCGTATCACCGCGCAAAGCTTTGTCGCACTGACGGCGAGCAACGCCGCGAAAATGTACGGCTTATACCCACGCAAAGGCAGCATCGCGATTGGTTCAGATGCCGACTTGGTGATTTGGGATGAAGGCCAAACGGTCGAGGTGCGTAATGAGTTGCTCCATCACAACGTCGATTACACGCCTTATGCCGGTATGCAACTGAGCGCGTGGCCAGCGATGACCTTGTCACGCGGCGAGGTGGTGTGGGATGGCCAACCACATGGCGGAGCAGGCCGTGGTCAGTTTTTGGCCTGTGAGCGACCGGCTCCCGCACAACTGCGCAGACGCAAGACGGAATTACCGCTGTGAGAGTGGTTGAGCAAGTCGCCGAGTGTTTAATTCGCAGTTGGCGCACCGGTGAGCGCCAGTCACATCAGGGCTTGGTGCTTTCCAATGAAGCCCAGGCTTATGCCGTACAGCATCACGTAGCGCAGGCGCTTGGCTGGTTTGCAGATGGTCCTGCTCGCGCTTGGAAACTCGGCGGCGCTCCGAGCACGTTTATCAGCGCTGCTGGTGTGCCATCTGCGGCTATTCATCTGTCAGGCTGGCAGGCGTCGCCGGACTGTTGCTATGCCTTTGGCATTGAATGTGAGTTATTGGTGCGTCTGGGTTGCGACCTCGACGAGCATACCGACTTGGCCACTGCCTACTCGGCGGTTGATGCATGGCTGCCTGGTATTGAGTTATGCGATTCGCGCTGGCTGCATGCTGAACAAGCCTCAGCACTGCTGTGCTTGGCTGATCAGCAGCTAAATCGGGCTTTGATTATGGGGCCGCCATCTGTATTGGAATGCCAGCCTGACTGGTCAAAACAAACGGCTGAAGTTCGAGTGAACGGTGTGCAGCAGGTTCGTAAGACGGGCAGTCATCCATTTACTCAACCGCTCAACTCGCTGCCTTGGCTAGCAAGGCATGCCAAAGCGCAGGGCAACCCATTGCGTGCCGGAGATATTGTCGCCACTGGTAGTTGGACTGGTATTTATTGGGCGCCAGCTGGTGCTAGGGTTGACGTTGAATTTGCTAATTTTGGACAGGTTACTCTGCACACCTAAAGTGCGCTGAGTTAGTAAATTTCTCTGCTCCTCTATTCATGATCTAAGCCATTTTCACTTAGTTGCCACATCAAGTTGCAGGAGAAGGGCAAGCGCTTTGAAGATTGGACTACCGATATTCTGATAGGTGAATCGCCCTGATTTTTCTAGGTAACCTCTGAAAAAGACTGCCTGATTTTGGCAAAATCTCCGGATTCCACCCGCTGAGTCTTCCAAATGAAGCAGATGACCTGCTCCGACTGGCGGGCCTTTATTGGTGATCGACTTCATTCTGTCGAGCAGGTGCACATTTGTATACGCCCCAACCATGGCCGGGGCCTTCTCAGCGGAAATTGCCGAGATACCCTCCCCCTTGGGTACTGTTGCGTATACAAAAGTGCACCTTTTGTATACGCAACACTGCAGATCGCAGTTAGACACTGCCTACCCTGACGCAGTGAGCTGCAGTCAGGGGCAATCAGTAGCGGTTAGTCGACGGCCTTGACCATGTCCTCGATGACCTTCTTGGCGTCGCCGAAGACCATCATGGTTTTGTCCAAGTAGAACAGTTCGTTGTCCAGGCCGGCGTAGCCGCTGGCCATCGAGCGCTTGTTGACGATCACGGTCTTGGCCTTGTAGGCCTCGAGGATCGGCATGCCGGCGATTGACGACGTCGGATCGTTCTTCGCCGCCGGGTTGACCACGTCGTTGGCGCCGAGCACCAGCACCACGTCGGCCTGGCCGAACTCGGAGTTGATGTCGTCCATCTCGAACACTTGCTCGTAGGGCACTTCAGCCTCGGCCAGCAGCACGTTCATATGGCCCGGCATACGCCCGGCAACCGGGTGAATCGCGTACTTCACGGTCACACCACGATGAGTCAGCTTCTCGGCCAGTTCCATCAGCGCGTGCTGGGCACGGGCCACGGCCAGGCCGTAGCCGGGCACAATGATCACGGTGTCGGCATTGGTCAGGAGGAAGGCAGCGTCGTCGGCCGAACCGGACTTCACCGGGCGGGCTTCCTTGTCGCCGGCCGGGCCGGCAGCTGCCGGAGCACCACCGAAGCCGCCGAGGATGACGTTGAAGAACGAGCGGTTCATCGCCTTGCACATGATGTACGAGAGGATCGCGCCGCTGGACCCAACCAGGGAACCGGCGATGATCAGCATCGAGTTGTTCAGCGAAAAGCCGATCCCGGCCGCCGCCCAGCCCGAGTAGCTGTTGAGCATCGACACCACCACCGGCATATCAGCGCCGCCGATAGGGATGATGATCAGCACACCGATGACGAAGGCCAAAGCCAGCAGCAGGGCGAAGGCACTGAGGTTACCGGTGAAGGTGTACACCAGACCCAGGCCAAGAATCGCCAGGCCGATGGCCAGGTTGATCCAGTGCTGGCACTTGAACTGTACCGGTGCGCCCTGGAACAGGCGGAACTTGTACTTGCCCGAGAGCTTGCCAAAGGCGATCACCGAGCCGGAGAAGGTGATGGCACCGATGGCCGCACCGAGGAACAGTTCCAGACGGTTACCGGCCGGGATCGGATCACCGAGGCTGGCGACGATGCCCAGCGACTGCGGCTCGACGACCGCGGCAATGGCAATGAACACCGCAGCCAGGCCGATCATGCTGTGCATGAAGGCGACCAGTTCCGGCATCTTGGTCATTTCCACGCGCTTGGCCATGACAGTGCCGACGCTACCGCCAACCAGCAGGCCGACAATCACATAGCCAAGACCCTGGGTAGCCAGTTCGCTGCCCAGCTTGTACACCAGGCCGACAGTGGTAAGGATAGCCAGACCCATGCCGAGCATGCCGAACAGGTTGCCACGCCGCGAGCTGGTCGGGTGCGACAGACCCTTGAGCGCTTGGATAAAGCAGATCGAGGCGACCAGGTAGAGAACAGTGATCAGGTTCATGCTCATCAATGTTTCTCCACTGCAGCGGCTTTCGGCGCTTTCTTCTTGAACATTTCCAGCATGCGCCGGGTTACCAGGAAACCGCCGAACACGTTGACCGCGGCCAACGCCACGGCCAGGGTGCCCATGGTCTTGCCCAGTGGCGTCACGGTCAGTGCCGCGGCGAGCATGGCGCCGACGATGACGATCGCGGAGATCGCGTTGGTCACCGCCATTAGCGGCGTGTGCAGGGCCGGGGTGACGTTCCATACCACGTGGTAGCCGATGTAGATGGCCAGCACGAAGATGATCAGGTTGTAGATACCGTCAGAAATCATATCCATGGTTGTTCTCCCCTTAGCCGTTGGTTCGCAAGACTTGGCCGTCCGTGCACATCAGGCACGCTTTGACGATGTCGTCTTCGAGGTTGAGGTGGAACTGAGCATCTTTGTCGATGACCAGCTTGAGGAAATCCAGCAGGTTACGCGCATACAACGCCGAGGCGTCGGCTGGCACCATGGCGGCCAGGTTGCTGTAACCGACGATGGTCACACCGTGCTGGATTACCACCTGTTCGGCCACGGTCAGCGGGCAGTTGCCGCCCTGCGCTGCAGCCAGGTCGATAACCACCGAACCGGGTTTCATCTCGGCCACGGTGGCCTCGTGCAACAGGGTCGGCGCCTTGCGTCCCGGAATCAGCGCGGTGGTGATAACGATATCGGCCTGCTTGGCACGCTCGTGCACCGCCTTGGCCTGACGCGCCATCCACGAGGCCGGCATCGGCCGCGCATAGCCGCCGACCCCTTCGGCGCATTCACGCTCTTCGTCGGTCTCGCAGGGTACGTCGACGAACTTGGCGCCGAGCGACTCGATCTGCTCCTTGACCGCAGGGCGTACGTCCGAGGCTTCGATCACCGCACCCAGCCGCTTGGCCGTGGCAATGGCCTGCAAGCCAGCGACACCGGCGCCGAGAATCAGCACGCGCGCCGCTTTCACCGTGCCAGCAGCCGTCATCAGCATCGGCATGAAGCGCGGGTAATGATGCGCAGCCAGCAGCACAGCCTTGTAGCCGGCAATGTTGGCCTGCGAGCTCAGCACGTCGAGGCTCTGCGCCCGCGAGGTGCGCGGCGCAGCCTCAAGGGCAAAGGCCGTGATGCCGCAAGCGTTGAGGCGGGCGATGGTTTCATTGCTGAACGGGTTGAGCATGCCAACCAGCACCGTGCCGGTCTTCATGTGGGCCAGCTCGGCGTCGGTCGGAGCCAATACCTTCAGCACCAGATCGGCAGCGAAGGCGGCGGCATCACTGCCGATGGCCGCACCTGCAGCCTCATAGGCACTGTCGGGAATACTGGCGCTAACGCCAGCTCCGCTCTGCACCGTGACCCGATGGCCTTGGCCGATCAGCTTCTTGATGGTTTCTGGCGTGGCGGCTACCCGCGTTTCGCCGGCATGGGTTTCGAGAGGAACACCGATGTGCACGTCAAATCTCCT
>NZ_JAUXMX010000061.1 GCF_030683065.1 Pseudomonas sp. | reverse complement strand
CATGAGCGGATTTTCATTATGGCTCAAGGCACCTAATGCCTTAATTAGAAGCCGGATATACGGAAGCAGTCGTACCTAGGTTCGTTTGAAGAGCGTATCACTGGCAAAACGGGGGGAGTCCATATACGGATGAAATCCGGGAAAATTGCCGCCCGCGAGCAGCCTCCCCGGATTGCATCCGGGCTACGCGTGGCGAGGGTTAAGGTGCGTCCAACGAAAAAGGCGCCTGGTTAGGCGCCTTTTGCATGCTGCGAGTCCATCGCGATCAGATCGCTGTTGCTCCACCGTCCACTGCCAAGGCATGGCCGGTGGTGAACGCGGCGTTATCGCAGCACAGGTAGAGCACTGCGGTGGCGATTTCCTCGACCTTGCCGATGCGCCCGACCGGGTGCATGGCGGCGGCGAACTCGCCCTTCTTCGGGTCGGCTGCATAGGCGCGGCGGAACATGTCGGTGTCGATCACGGCCGGACACACCGCGTTGACGCGGATTTTCTTCTTGGCGTATTCCACCGCCGCCGATTTAGTCAGGCCGATGACTGCGTGCTTGGAGGCGCTGTAGATGCTCATCTTCGGCGCCGCACCGAGGCCGGCGACCGAGGCGGTGTTGACGATAGCGCCGCCGCCCTGGGCCAACAGCAGCGGGATCTGGTACTTCATGCACAGCCACACGCCCTTGACGTTGACGCCCATGATGGCGTCGAACTCAGCTTCGCTGCCGTCGGCCAGCTTGCCCTTCTCGATTTCGATACCGGCATTGTTGAAGGCGTAGTCCAGGCGACCGTAGGCGGCCAGCGTGGCATCCATCAAGGCCTTGACCTCGGCATCACGGCTCACGTCGCAACGCACGAAGGTGGCCTGGCCACCCGCAGCACAGATCAGTTCGACTGTGCCCTCGCCGCCTGCCACGTCGACATCGGAAACCACGACCTTGATACCTTCATTGGCGAACGCCAGGGCCGTCGCACGGCCAATACCGGCAGCGCCGCCGGTGACCAGGGCAACCTGGCCGGAAAAGCTCAAACTCATTTGTGTGTCCTCGCAGGCGTTATAGTCTGCGTCGAGTCTAGTCAGAGCAGCGCCCCCGACAGCAGCACTATTTGAGCAGCGGTTATGGCTCTATGCAAAATAATGATTATGGCCAACGGCTGCTATCAGCCGAATGGATTAGCCGTCATTCGAGCCAAGGGCAAACCTTGCCCATCGCACCGCCAGGGGCTATCACAAGTCTTTCCGATCAATGAGTAACGACCATGACCTCCAGCCTCAACCGCCAATTCCTCCTCGCCCAACGCCCGGTTGGCCTGCCCAGCCATAACACCTTCAGTTATGTGGAAAGCGCCATCGGCGAACCCGGCCCCGGGCAAATCCTGGTGAAGAACCTCTACCTGTCCCTGGACCCGGCCATGCGCGGCTGGATGAACGATGCCAAGTCCTACATCCCGCCAGTCGGCCTGGGTGAAGTGATGCGTGCGCTCGGTGTCGGTGAAGTCATCGCCTCGCAGCACCCGGATTTTGCCGTGGGCGACCATGTAAATGGCGCACTGGGTGTGCAGGATTATTTTCTCGGCGAGCCCAAGGGCTTCTACAAGGTCGACGCCACGCGCGCGCCGCTGCCGCTGTACCTTTCGGCACTGGGCATGACCGGCATGACCGCCTATTTCGCCCTGCTTGATGTCGGCGCGCCCAAGGCTGGAGAAACCGTGGTGATTTCCGGCGCCGCCGGTGCGGTAGGCAGCATTGCCGGGCAGATCGCCAAGCTCAAAGGCTGTCGCGTGATTGGCATCGCTGGCGGCGCTGACAAGTGTAAGTTCCTGATCGATGAGCTGGGCTTCGACGGCGCCATCGACTACAAGAGCGAGGACGTGATCGCTGGCCTCAAGCGCGAATGCCCGAAGGGCGTGAATGTGTACTTCGACAACGTCGGCGGCGACATTCTCGATGCCGTGCTGACCCGCCTGGCCTTCAAGGCGCGGGTGATCATCTGTGGCGCGATCAGCCAGTACAACAACAAGCAGGCGATCAAAGGTCCGGCCAACTACCTCAACCTGCTGGTCAACAGCGCGCGCATGGAAGGCATGGTGGTGATGACCTACGCCCCACGCTTCGCCGAAGCCGCACAGGAAATGGCAGGCTGGATGGCCAGTGGCAAGCTGAAGTCAAAAGAGCACATCGTAACTGGCCTGCAGACCTTCCCGGACACCCTGCTCAAGCTGTTCAGCGGCGAGAACTTCGGCAAGCTGGTGCTCAAGGTCGACTGAGGCCAGATGCGCAGCCGCACCGTCTGCTGTTTAGTCACAGGCGGTGAGGCACCGCCTCCACCACACACCTGATCAGTCCAGATAAGCCCCGTAGTAAGGCAACAGATTGTCTTCCAGTGCCTCGAACAGATCCTGCGTTTGCGAAGCCAGTATATCCAGCACAATCACCCCGTTAACACCGTGATCACTGTCACTCAATGAACGCAGGCGATTGGCCATGCCCAGATTCACCTGGCGCAAATGGCCATACAGTTCGGGTAATTCGCTAAGCATAAAGTCTGTACTCAATCCACGATTGGCTCGCAACACCTGCCCAATCAGATACGCCCCCACCACCCGAAACAGTGTTTCGTCGGCCTCACTGAAGGGCTGATGCACAAACGCCAACGGCAAAAACGGCCGCGTGCGCGGACAACCACAAGTAGCGCCGACAAAGCCGATCAGCGACCCCAACACACGCTGCAAGGTGCTGCGCTGCTCAATCACCCGGCCACGCCAGTGGATGGTCACCGTGAGCGCATCGTAAGAGTGGTGCTGCACCAGCGGCGTGAGGACACGCGCCACTTCACTGGCAAAGGGGCACCAGGTCTGTTCACTGGCTTTTAGTGGGCAATTACGGCACTGCTTGTAGTCCAGGCGCGCCCAGGAAGGCGGCTCCTCGGCCTGCGGTTGTGGCGCTATACCCAACTCAAACAGGCAGCTGGCAGGCTGCCCGGTGTCGAACTGCAACAGATAACTGACTTGCAGGGGCTCGTGCATACACACCTCGACTGCCTACACAGAGAATGCGACGACTGGCTGACGTCAAAATGCCATCATTTGCTTTTTAGGGCTAAGATAACCATAGACACGAATCGCCAGATTGGCTGCACGCTCAGTCATCGCCACGCGAGGTACCTGTCATGCATGACTCAACCTACACCCAGGCCGCCGTAGAGCAAATCGCCGCCGGTTTCTTCGTGCTCGATCGGGACGCCCACATCCTGTCCTGCAACCGTTTTATCGTCGAGCACAGCGGCCGTTCTGAGGCCAGCCTGCTGGGGCTGACGCTGCATGAGGCTTTCCCTGAGGTCGACAGCCCCCAGTGGCGCGCCATGCTGGAAAAAGTCTGGAAAACGGGCAACCCGCTGCAAACCGTCTGGCATGAACAGCCCTACCTGATTCTGCTCGACCGCGTGCGTGGCGTGCCGATGCTGCAAGCCTCCCTGCTCTATCGCTTCGAACACGAGGGACAGCACCTGTTTGGGCTGGCCATCTTCGACAACAGCCGGGCGGCGAAAAATAATCCTTCACTGGAAGAGGCCCTGCTGGCGCTCAAGAACAAGCACATTGAGCTCCACACCCTGAGCGAGCAGTTGAAAATGGCCAATCGGCAACTGCTGCAGTCAGAAAAAATGGCAGCCATCGGCCAGCTGGCAGCGGGTGTGGCCCATGAGATTAATAACCCGGTGGGTTTTGTCGCCTCCAACCTAAAGACCTTGGTCGGCTATGTCCGGCAGTTGCTGGAATTGGTCGACCAGATGAACGAATGGGGCGGCACCGAGTTAGAGCAGATGAAACAGCGCTACGACTATGACTTCATCCGTGAAGACATCAACGGCTTGCTGGCGGAATCCGCCGAAGGCGTGGATCGGGTCAAGAAAATCATCGGGGCGCTGCGTGATTTTTCTCACAGCGGTGACGAAACCTTTGCCCATGCCGACCTGCACGAGGGCATTGAAAGCACCCTGAAAGTGGTCAACAACGAGATCAAGTACAAGGCCGACGTGGTGCGCGAGTTTGGCCCAGTGCCGTCAGTCGAATGCATCGCCGCGCAAATTAACCAGGTAGTGATGAACCTCTTGGTCAACGCCGCCCATGCCATTGAGAATTTCGGTCGCATCGTGATCCGCACCGGTGTGGAACATGACCAGGCTTTTATCGAGATTGAAGACAACGGCTGCGGCATCCCTACGGAGTTGCAGCGGCAGATATTCGACCCCTTCTTCACCACCAAACCGGTGGGTAAAGGGACCGGATTGGGCCTGGCGCTGTCATTCAATATCATCGAAAAACATAACGGACATATCAGCCTGCGCAGTGCACCCGGAAAAGGCAGTTGCTTTCGCATCAACCTGCCGTTACTACAACCGCACGCCCGGACAAGGAGTTCGCCATGAGCACTGAAACTATTTCCGCACCCTGCGTCTTACTGGTTGATGACGAAGAAAGCATCCTCAGCAGCCTGCGCCGCCTGTTACGCGGGCAGCCCTACCGGCTGCTCATGGCCACCAGCGGTGCTCAAGCGCTGGAGCTGTTTGCGCAGCATAAGGTGGATCTGGTGCTGTCAGATGCACGGATGCCCGGTATGGACGGTGCCACGCTACTGGCCGAGGTGCACAAGCGTGACCCGCAGTGCATGAACCTACTGCTGACCGGATATGCCGACATCGCTACCATCACCGCCGCCATCAACGAGGGGCGCATCTACCGCTACCTGAGCAAGCCTTGGGATGACGACGAGTTACTGCACGCACTGCGCCAAGCCCTGACGCATCAGCACACCGAGCGCGAACGTAAGCGTTTGCTGCTGCTCAGCCACAAGCAGAACGACGAACTGCGTCAGCTCAATGCCACTCTGGAGCAGCGCGTGCAGTCGCGCACCTCAGAGCTGCAGCAAACCGCCGACATGCTTGACCTGGCCTACGACGAACTGCGCCGCAGTTATGGAACCAGTACCGAGGTGTTTTCGCTGTTAGTCAATCAGCGATTACCGCGTGACAAACAAACCAATCAACAAGTCATTGCGATCGTGCGCGCCCTGACCAAACATATCGGTCTAAGCGAGGGCGACAGTCACAACCTCAACATGGCCGCAGCGCTCTATAACATCGGCAAACTCAGCTGGCCGGATGCCCTGATTACCGCTCCAGCCGACCTGCTCCACAGCAAACACCGTGAAACCTATCGCAGCTACCCAACGCAAAGCGAAACCTTGTTGATGTCGCTGGAGCCCTTGCAGGACAGCGCACGACTGATCCGCCATCACCAGGAGCGCTGGGATGGCAACGGTTTCCCTGACCGTCTCAAGGCAGATGCAATACCACTCGGCGCCCGGTTGCTAAAACTGGCGGTGGATTTTGTCGAATTGCAGTGCGGCCTGGTACTGGAACGGCAGATGAACCATGACGAGGCCCTGATGTTCATTCAGAAGTACAGCGACAAACTCTATGACCCCGACCTGATCGAAGACTTCTGCCTGGTCTGTTCACAGCAGATGCCCGATATCACTGTCACCCAAAACGATGTTCGCGCCCTGGAAACGCGTCGCCTGGAACCGGGCATGACGCTGGCGCGCAACCTGCACGCCGACAACGGCATGCTGCTGCTCAATGAAGGCAAAGTGTTATCGAAGTTACTGATCGACAAGTTGCTGGCCTTTGAAGCCATCGAAAGCTCGCGCTACACCTTGTTTGTGCGTATCCCGGAACCGCAACCCGCTCTCACGGAGTAGGCCCATGATCCGTATACAAGTAATCGATGACGAACCCTCCATCCTGCATGCGGTAAAGCGCCTGCTGCGCAAGGAGGACTGGGAAGTGGACACCTACGATGACCCGCAGCAAGCGTTGCAGGCGCTTACCGAGGCACCTTACAACCTGATCCTGTGCGACCTGCATATGCCGCGCCTGGATGGCATTACCTACCTGCAGTTCGCCCGACAGCGGCAACCAGATGCCATGCGTTTACTGTTTAGCGGACGCGGCGACAGGGGCAGCCTGGTACAGGCCATCAACAACGCTCAGGTGCAGCGCTTTATCAGCAAACCCTGGGACGACTACGAGTTGCTGGAAACGCTGCGCAACGCGCTGCATGTGCAACACCTGCAAGCTGAACAACACCGTTTACTGATGCAGATACAACAGCAACAGCAGCAGTTAAACAGCCACCACCACACCTTGCTGGAAATGCAGCGCCAGCACCCGCAACTGTTTCAACTCAAACTCGGCGAAGACGGCAGTATTCTCTTGTACGAAGAAGCCTGAACCCTCACCCCTGCGCCGCCTCAACCGGCAATGGCTGCCAGCGGCGCAGCAGCATATACAGCGTGGGGATCACGAACAGGGTGAAGAAGGTGCCGACCAGCAGGCCACCGACTATCACCAGGCCAATCTGCTGACGACTTTCGGCACCCGCACCGGTAGCGATTGCCAGCGGCAACGAACCCAGCACCATGGCCCCGGTGGTCATCAGGATCGGCCGCAGACGCTGCACTGAGGCGTCGATCACCGCGCCACGCAACTCATGGCCCTGGCGCACCAGTACGTTGGCGAATTCGACGATCAGGATGCCGTGCTTGGTGATCAGGCCAATCAGGGTCACCAGGCCGATCTGCGAGTAGATGTTCAGGGTGCCACCAAACAGGGTCAGCGCCAGCAAGGCTCCAGCCATCGACAGCGGCACGCTGAACAGAATGATCAGCGGGTCAGTGAAGCTCTCGAACTGCGCCGCCAGCACCAGGAAGATAAAGGCCAGGGCCAGGGCGAAGATCAGTCCGATACCGGCGCTGGATTCCTTGAAATCCCGCGAGGTGCCGGTGTAGTCGTATTGAGTCGCTGCCGGGAACACGGTGCGGGCGGTATTCTCCAGGTGGGCTAGGGCTTCACCCAGGGTATAACCGGAGCCGACGTTGGCGCTCACGGTCACCGCGCGCAGCTGGTTGAAGTGATTGAGCTCACGCGGGGCCACGGTCTCGCGCACCTCGATCAGGTTGGACAGCTGCACCATGCCGCCGTCGCCGCCGCGCACATAGACGCGGTCGAGGTCCTGCGGGTTGCTGCGGTCGACGCCCTGCAACTGCACCATCACGTCGTACTGCTCGCCGTTCTGTTTAAAACGGGTTACCTGGCGGCTGCCAAACAGGCTTTCCAGGCTGCGGCCGATGGTCGCCACGTCGGTGCCGACCGCCACCGCCTGTTCGCGGTTGATATTCACCTTGAGCTGCGGCGCATTCAGCTTGAGGTCACTGTCCAGGCTTTCCAGGCCAGGATAGTCACGCAACTGGCTCATCAGTTCATCGACATAACCTTGCAGCTCGCTGTACTCCATGGAGGAGCGAATCACGAAGTTGACCGGCTGGTTACGTGCACTCTGCCCCAGCGGCGGTCGGTTGACCGGGAAGGCACGAACCCCGGCGATATCCTGCAGCTTGGGCAGCAATTGGTTACGGATCTCGAACTGGCTGCGCGAACGGTCGCCCCAATCCTCCAGCTTCATAAAGGAAATACCCTGGGCCACCGTGGGGAAACCAGCGATCACCATGTAGCGGTTGGTTTCCGGGATGCTGTCGTAGGCTGCCTCGATCTCCCGCGCATAACGGCCGGTGTAGCCGATGGTGGCGCCATCCGGGCCATTGAATACCCCGACAATGGTGCCGGTGTCCTCAGTGGGGGCCAGCTCGGACTTGAGCCCGGAGAACAGCAACACACACGCCAGCATGGTCCCCAGCAGCACCGCGACCACCAGCCACCAGGCACTCAAGGCGCGAGCCAGCAGGCGCTTGTAGTTGCGGGTCACACCGTTGAGAAAGTCTTCAATCAGGTTGTACACCCGGTTGTGCCGCTGGCCCGCCTGGTGCGGCTTGAGCATCACCGCGCACATCATCGGGGTCAGGGTCAGGGCGACAAAACCCGAGACCAGCACCGCGCCGGCCAGGGTCCAGGCGAACTCGGTGAACAGCTTGCCGGTGGTGCCCTGCATAAAGCCGATGGGGGCGAATACCGCGGCCAGGGTCAGGGTCATGGCGATCACCGCGAAGGCGATCTCGCGGCTGCCCTTGAGCGCCGCCTGCATCGGCTGCATGCCTTCTTCAATATGCCGGTGGATGTTCTCCAGCATGACAATGGCGTCATCCACCACCAGACCGATGGCCAGCACCATGGCCAGCAGGGTCAGGGTATTGATGGTGAAGCCCATCAGGCTCATCAGGGCAAAGGCACCGATCAGCGACACCGGGATGGTCACCAGGGGAATGAGGGTGGCACGCAGCGAGCGCAGGAAGATAAAGATGATCAGGATGACCAGCGCCACCGCTTCCCAGATGGTGATAAATACGTTGTCGATCGACTCGCGGATAAACAGCGAGTTGTCGTTGGCCACCTGCACGTGCATGCCGTCTGGCAGCAATGCCAGTACATCGGGCATGGCTGCCGCCAGGCCATCGGAGATATCCAGCGGGTTGGCGGTAGCCTGCTTGATCATGCCCATGGACACGGCCGGCTGGCCCTTGTAGCGGACGATGCTGCGCTCATCGCGAGCGGCAATTTCCGCATAACCGACGTCCGTCAGGCGCAGCAGGTAGCCCTGGGAGTCGTCGAGGATCAGCTGGTTGAACTGCTCCGGGGTGTTCATGTCGGTTTCCGAGAGCACGGTGAATTCGCGCTGCTGCGACTCGATGCGCCCGGCGGGAATCTCGACGTTCTGCCGGCGCAGTGCATCTTCCACATCCTGCACGGTGAGGTTGTGCGCAGCGAGTTTTTCCGGGTCCAGCCAGATACGCATGGCGAAGGTGCGCGCACCGCGCACCTGCACCTCCGACACACCCGGGATGGTCTGCAGGCGATCCTTGATCACCCGCTCCAGCACATCGGTGATCTCCATGGCGCTGTAGCGCTCGCTGTAGAACGCCAGCCAGATCACCGGCTGCGCGTCGGCCTCGACCTTCTGCACCATAGGCTCGGTAATTTCATCGGGCAGCAAACCGCGCACCCGACCCAGGCGGTCGCGCACATCGTTAGCCGCCTCGTCGCTGTTGGAGCCCAGCTTGAACTGGGCGGTGATCTGGGTGTTTTCCGAGCGGCTGATGGAGCTGACGAAATCCAGGCCCTCGATACCGGACAACACATCCTCGATCGGCTGGGCGACCTGAGACTCCATGATCTCCGGGCTGGCACCGGGATAGGTGACGTTGACCGTGACGATCGGCACATCAATGTTCGGGTATTCGCGCACGCTCAGGCGGTCGTAGGCCATCAGCCCGAGCAGCACCACGATCAGCGACAGCACGGTGGCGAACACCGGCCGGCGGATGCAGATATCCGAGAGGGTCATGGCGTTTGCTCCACCACCTTGGTGCGCACCGCAATCCCCGCACGTACTTTCTGCCAACCTGCGCTGATCAGGGTTTCATCACCGACCAGGCCTTCACGCACCTCGACCTTGCCGTCCATGCGTTTGCCCAACTCGACCTCGCGCAGCTCGACCTTGCCATCCACCACCAGATTGACCAGCAACCGCTCGCCAACCGGCATTACCGCTTCTTCCGGGATCACCAAGGCCGTGGGCCGCTCGGCAAGAATCACCGAGACCTTGACGAACTGCCCGGGGCTCAGACGCCCATCGCTATTGTCGATATGGGCGCGAATCGCCTGGCTGCGCCCGGCTTCGTCCAGACGCGGGTTGATGGCGTAGATCTCACCACTGAAGCGCTCGCCTGGATAAGCGTCCAGGCTGATCTCGATGATCTGCTGCAAGCGAATCTGGCTGACGGCTTTCTGCGGAATGCGGAAGTCGACCTTGAGCGGATCGAGCACTTCAAGGTTAACGATGTCCTGGCCTTCGCTCAGGTAATCACCGGGGCTGACATGGCGCAGCCCCAGTACTCCGGCATGGGGAGCCAGAATCCGGGACTTGTCCAGGCGCGCCTGGGACAGTGCCAGGGTTGCGCGGGCCGCCTGCTGCTGGGCGCTGGCTTCATCCAGGGCCTGGGCGTTGCTGGCCCCGCGCTTGAACAACATCTGCGCACGCTGGAAGTTGCTTTCCGCCAGGTTCAGGTTGGCCCGGGCCTGGGCCAGCTCGGCGCGGGCGATGGCATCGTCCAGGCTGACCAACAAGGCTCCGGCCTCGACACTCTGGCCTTCACGAAAATGCAAGGTGGCCAGGCGACCGGCGATTTCCGGGCGGATCATCACCGACTCGTCCGAGCGCAGCGAACCGAAGGTAATCAGCTCGTCGCGCACCAGGGCTTTTTCCACCGGCACCACTTCGACCAACGGGCCTTCAGCCGCCTGCGCCAAGGGCCAAGCAGTCGAAAGCAGCAGCAATGCGGCGAATAGCGGGCGCGGACGGGCAAACATATACAACCCCAATTATTTTGTAGAGGCTGAGTCTAACGTCTTCGCCGTATGCCTCAGCCGTTAAAGATGTTTCCCGATATTGTGTTTCCAGCAGCGCTTACTGGCGCATGCCGCGCCCGCTGACCAGCAAACGAATGCACACGCCATACAACACAGCGGTGGCTACCAGCATGAAGCCGATGGCGACACCGATGCGAATATCCGACACCCCGAGGATGCCATAGCGAAAGGCATTGACCATGTGCAGCACCGGGTTGACCAGTGACACCGTCTGCCAGAACGGTGGCAGCAGGGTGATCGAATAGAACACCCCGCCCAGGTAGGTCAGCGGCGTCAGAACGAAGGTCGGAATGATCGAAATATCGTCGAAATTACGCGCAAACACCGCATTAATGAAGCCACCGAGGGCGAAAATGGTCGCCGTCAGCAACACCACCAGCACCGTCACGCCCAAGTGGTGCACCTGCAGATGGGTGAAGAACAGCGACAGCAGAGTAACGATAAAACCCACTGCCAAGCCGCGCAGCACGCCGCCGGTTACGTAGCCTATAAGGATGATGTGCGGCGACACCGGCGAGACCATCAGCTCCTCGATCGAGCGCTGGAACTTGCTGCCGAAGAAGCTCGACACCACGTTGCCGTAGGAGTTGGTGATCACCGACATCATGATCAGGCCCGGCACGATGTACTCCATATAGGTGAAGCCACCCATGTCGCCGATCTGCCGGCCGATCAGGTTGCCGAAGATGACGAAGTACAGAACCATGGTGATCGCCGGCGGCAGCAAAGTCTGCGGCCAGATACGGGTGAAACGGCGGATCTCGCGGTAAACGATGGTGCGCAGCGCCACCATGTTGGCGGCGAATTCGGAATTCACATAAGCCGTGCTCATACCGCCACCTTCGCCAGGTTTTTCTCGACCAGGGAAACGAACAACTCTTCCAGGCGATTGGTTTTATTACGCAAGCTGAGCACCTCGATGTTCTGCAGCGCCAACTGGCGAAACAATTCGGTAATGCCCTGGTTATTGTCGATTTGCACTTCCAGGGTGTGATGGTCGAGCAGGTGCGCCGGGTAACCGATCAGGTGCGGCGGCACCAGCAACGACTCTTTCAGGTCGAGCAGGAAGGTTTCCACATGCAGCTTCTTCAGCAGCTCGCGCATGCTGGTGTTCTCGACGATTCGGCCGTGATCGATGATGCCGATGTTGCGGCACAACTGCTCGGCCTCCTCCAGATAATGGGTGGTGAGAATGATGGTGATGCCTTGCTGGTTCAGCTCGCTGAGAAAACTCCACATCGAGCGACGCAGCTCGATATCGACGCCCGCAGTAGGCTCATCGAGGATCAGCAATCGCGGCTGATGGACCAGGGCACGGGCAATCATCAAACGCCGCTTCATGCCGCCGGACAGCTCACGCGAGGGCACGTTGTGCTTGTCCCACAAGCCGAGTTGGTTGAGGTACTGCTCGGCACGCTCCTTGGCGATGCGCGCGGGGATGCCGTAATAACCAGCCTGGGTCACGACGATGTCGAAGACTTTCTCGAACTGGTTGAAGTTGAACTCCTGAGGCACCACGCCCAGGCAACGTTTGAGCGCCGAAGGCTGCTGGTCCAGGTCATGGCCAAACACATTGACGGTGCCGCTGGTCTTGGTTACCAGCGTGGAGAGAATACCGATGGTGGTGGATTTACCGGCGCCATTGGGGCCGAGCAAGGCGAAAAAATCACCTTCGGCTACATCCAGATCAATGCCATGCAGCGCCTGGAAGCCATTGCCGTAGGTTTTGGTCAACTGCCGGATGGACAGAGCAGTACTCATAGAAAATGCACGCACCTGTAAATAAAGAAGAGTTCATGAGATGGGGGCTGCCCCGCTCACTACAAGGGCAAAGCACGGCAAGTCTAGCGCCACAGCATCGCCAATCGCTGGATTATCTAAATAAATTCTGCTTTTCCAGCAAAACGGCCACACACAAAAGTCAGCCAGCTGGCCACGCCTGTGACCTGCTCGACTTCCAGTAAAGCGTCTGTTTTAAGCCGGCGTGACGCTGACAAACGCACGGCCAATGGCGCGTTGGCATGGCCCTGAAGCGGGAGGGGGCGTGACCCGGGAGGCTTGCTAGGGCGTAGGTATACGCGCCAGCACCCGAGCAGGAGCGCCAAGCGGCAGAGCCAGAATCAGGCCTTCGCCGGAGGCCGGGTAGATGCCGGTCAAGGCGGTGATATTCACTTGGTGAGACACCAGCACCATGGGCGCGCCGTGCGCCAAACTATTGATCTGCACGAGCAACTCAGCAGTCTGTTGACTGGCTGACGTGCGGCTGGTGAAAAAGGAATCCAGTGCCGGCAAAGGTTCAACCGGCCCTAGGCGCATTGCCTGCGCAGTCTCCCGCGCGCGACACCAGCGGCTGCTGTATAGCCTGGGCTGCGTGATCTGCTGAGTGCGTAATAACTCGCCCCAACGTCGGGACTCCTCGCGACCTGGCTCACTGAGGTTGCGCTGGGTAGTGCAATCGCCGAGTTGGAAGCTCGGCGGATCACCGATGCCCGGCGCGCTGGCATGGCGCAACAGCAACAGCGCGCGCCCCTCACGCAGGGCATCCCATGCCTGGTTATCGCTGGCGTAACTGGCGACGGGCAAGCTAAGCCACGCCAGCAGCCCCCAGCAGAGTAGGCGGCCTACGCCGTTAGAAGCGGACGTTGCCACGCGGCCCCAACAATGCCCAGATGACCAGACCGATCACCGGCAGCAACAGGATCAACAACACCCAGAGAATTTTTTTGCCGACCTCAGCGCTGCTTTTGACAATGCTGATGATGGCCCAGATATTCAGAATCAGGATAGCCAGGCCAATAAGCCCGTTAAATGTAGAACCCATGAGGACACTCCTGTGCGCGGGGTTGCCCATCTAGGATAGACGTTGATGGCCAGAGTTCAGCCGGCACATCAACCACGGACAATCGCTCAATCATCCAGACGTGGAAAACGACTGGCAATATCATCGCCAGTTAACTCGCCCTCCCAACCATCAGCAGCGCTGGACAGGCGGATCATCACGAAATGCGGATGCTCACCCATGTCGAACCACTGCCGGGTGCCGGCAGGCAGTGCGATCAGGTCACCCTTCTCGCACAACACGGCATACACGTAATCGTCGATATGCAGGTTAAACAGGCCGCTGCCCACCACGAAGAAACGTACTTGATCCGCCGCTTGCCGCTGCTCGCCAAGAAATCTGGTGTGCAATTCGGCTTGGTCCGGGTGCTCATCGCTCATGCTGAGCACGTCAACTGCAGCATAACCGCGCTCGCTCATCAGTTGCTCGACCTGGGGGCGATAGGCGGCAAGCACTTGCTCGTCGCTGCAGCCTGGAACCAGCGGCATCACGGCCTGCCAGCGCTCGAAGTGCACACCGACTTCAGCCAGGGTGCTGGCGATATCTTCCAGGTGAGTCAATACCTTGTTCGGCTGATCGGCAGAAGACTCGTGGTATACGCTCAGGCTGGTCATAGTCAGAATTCCCGTTGGTTAACTGTAGGCGGATTAAGGTCGCGGCTCGCGTATGCGCGTGGCCGTAATGGCCGCGACCAAGGCGATCAGACTGGCGATGGCAAATGTCCAGGCCGGGCCAATGCTGTTCCAGCTGTAACCGGAGTAAAGCGCACCCAAGGCGCCGCCAACCCCGGTCAGGGCAGCGTAAAACGCTTGCCCCTGGCCCTGCTGGCGATCGGCGAAACTGCGCTGCACAAAGTGGATGGCCGCCGCATGAAAACTGCCAAAGGTTGCCGCGTGCATCAACTGGGCGAATAGCAACACCAGCAGATGATCGGCCAGATTGCCCAGCAGCAACCAACGCACGGCGGTGATCAAAAAGCTGGCCAACAGTACCGTGCGCAGTGAATAGCGCGCCAGCAATTGGGCCATGACCATGAACAATACAATCTCGGCCAGCACCCCAAGGGCCCAGAGCTGACCAATCAGGCCGCGCGAATAGCCAAGCGACTCCAGGTGCAAGCTCAAAAAGGTGTAGTACGGGCCGTTGCTCAACTGCATCAGCCCAACGCTGAGGTAGAACGCCAGAATGCCAGGGCGACGCAATTGCTGAATAAAGCCGCCCTCGCCCGCTATGGCTGGCCGCATGCGTGGCTCGGCATTGGGCACCCACCAGCTGCTCAGCACGATACCGCCCATGATCAGAATCAGCGCCCAGGGATAGGCATCCAGGCTGAGCAACTCGAACAGTTTGCCCAAGCCGACCACCGCGACGATAAAGCCGATGCTGCCCCACAGACGAATTTTGCTGTAGCGCGCGGCCTGCTCTTTTAAATGGGCAAAGGTGATGACTTCAAATTGCGGCAGCACGGCATGCCAGAAAAACGCATGCAGGGCCATGATCAGCGCCAGCCAGGCATACGTCTGGCTGATGAAAATGCCGGCAAAGCACAGCAGCGTGCAGATCGCGCCAAAACGCACGATAGCCAGGCGTTGCCCGCTGTAATCGCCCAGCCAGCCCCAGATATTAGGGGCGATGCAGCGCATCAGCATGGGAATGGCGATCAATTCGCCGATGCGTGCGGAGGAAAAACCCAGGTGATCGAAGTACAACGCCAGAAACGGTGCGGTAGCGCCGAGTAGCGCGAAATAGAAAAAGTAGAAGCCGGACAGACGCCAGTAAGGCAAGGCGCGGGTCATGGCTTTACCGCAGCCTGGTGGGTTGAACATAGCGATACCCAGGGAGCGCAATGTTGGGTATCGCTGTACTCAACCCAACCTGCCCTGGCTGTCACAGCTGCGGCAACACCGGTGTGGTCACCCGCACATCGGCGTTCTGCGCGCGGTGACGCAGCAAGTGATCCATCAGCACGATGGCCATCATCGCCTCGGCGATCGGCGTGGCACGGATGCCGACGCAGGGGTCGTGACGACCCTTGGTGATGATATCCACTGGCTTGCCATCGACATCGATCGAACGCCCCGGCGTGGTGATGCTGGACGTCGGCTTGAGTGCCAGGTGGACCACGATCGGCTGGCCGCTGGAGATGCCGCCGAGAATACCGCCGGCGTTATTCGACACGAAACCTTCAGGCGTCAGCTCGTCGCGATGCTCGGTGCCGCGCTGGGCAACGCTGGCGAAACCGGCGCCAATTTCCACACCCTTGACCGCATTGATGCTCATCAGGGCATGGGCCAGCTCGGCGTCCAGGCGGTCGAAAATGGGCTCGCCGAGACCTGGCATTACGCCTTCGGCAACCACCGTGATCTTCGCCCCGACCGAATCCTGGTCGCGCCGCAGCTGATCCATATAGGCCTCAAGCTCCGGAACCTTGTCTGGGTCTGCGCTGAAGAAAGCGTTTTGATCGACACCGTCCCAGCTCTTGAACGGAATCTCGATCGGACCGAGCTGGCTCATGTAGCCGCGAATCACGATGCCCTGGGTCGCCAGGTACTTCTTGGCAATGGCGCCGGCGGCGACGCGCATCGCGGTCTCACGGGCCGAGCTACGACCACCGCCACGGTAATCACGGATGCCGTACTTGTGGTGGTAGGTGTAATCGGCATGAGCCGGGCGAAAAACATCTTTGATCGCCGAGTAATCCTTGGACTTCTGATCGGTATTGCGGATCAGCAGACCGATGGCGCAACCGGTAGTCTTGCCTTCGAACACTCCGGCGAGGATTTCCACCATGTCGTCTTCCTGACGCTGGGTGGTGTGACGGCTGGTGCCGGGCTTACGCCGGTCAAGGTCGCGCTGCATGTCTTCCAGTGACAACTCCAGGCCAGGAGGGCAACCATCGACGATGGCGACCAGTGCCGGGCCATGGCTTTCGCCAGCGCTGGTGACAGTAAACAACTTGCCGTAGGTATTGCCGGACATTTGCAGGATACTCCGCGGGAATCAGCACCAGGCCCGACGCAACGCTTGTGCGCACCAGACCCTTACTCAATAAAGGCTGGGAGTATACCTGCGGCGAAAGCCCAGTTCATCCTCGAACCTTATGTCGATGGCGACGTCCAACTTACTCCCGCTGCCACAGTACCTATCATGCTGCGAGTTCTGCTGTTGACCCTGACCTTGTTTGCCGGCCTCAGCCAGGCCACGCCCCATACCTTCATGCAGCGCCCAATCAGCCTGGTAACAGACCACGGCATCCTGCATGGCACGTTATTGCGCCCGCAAAGCGCGCAACCGGTCCCTGTCGCGCTGCTGATTGCTGGCTCCGGGCCGACCGACCGTGATGGCAACAACCCCGCCGGCGGACACAACGACAGTCTCAAGCGCCTGGCGCAGGCGTTGGCCAAGCAGGGCATCGCCAGCGTGCGCTACGACAAACGCGGGATCGCCGCCAGCCGTGCGGCGACCCCGGACGAGCGCGACTTGAGCGTCGAGCAGTATGTCGCTGATGTAGCTGCCTGGGGCCATTTACTCAAGGCTGACCCAGCCTTCAGTCGCCTGATCCTGATCGGTCACAGCGAGGGCGCCTTGATTGCCAGCCTGGCCGCGCCAATAGCAAATGCCGATGCGCTGATTTCGATTGCCGGCAGCTCTCGGCCTATCGACCAGGTGCTGCGCGAGCAACTGCACTACCGGCTACCGCCGAAATTGCTCGCGCAAAGCAATCGGGTGCTTGACTCGCTGCTGGCTGGCCAGACGACGGAAGACGTGCCGGATGAATTGCTCGTGCTGTTTCGCCCCAGTGTGCAGCCCTACCTGATCTCACTGTTCCGACACAACCCGAGCGAGGCCTTCGCAGGCCTGAAAATTCCGGCGTTAATCGCCCAAGGCAGCCACGACATCCAGGTCGGTGTCGCCGATGCCCACGCGCTCAAAGTCGCCAAGCCGAATGCTCAACTGGTAATAGTCGAGAGCATGAACCACGCGCTGCGCATTGTGCCGCTGGACGTACAGGCGCAGCTTGCCTCTTACAACAACGCTCGCCAACCGCTCGCACGCCTGCTGACCGAGCACATCGTCGACTTCATCACGGGCATTGGCACAGCGCCAGCCTCCAGCGATGCGCTAACCAGCCGATAGGTACTGTACCAGCGCGATACCTTGCGCTGATGTCGCGCACAGGACCGCCTTGATGACTGACACCAACTCCCCAGACGCTGCGCCTGAAGCCACTGCCCAAGCGCAAGCTACACGCGAGAAAACTCATGCGTGGGCAGAGCTCGCCCCCGAGCACTTTCGCCTGCTGCGCCTGACGCCCCTGCCGGTCGACCGTCACACCGGCGCGCGGCCCTTGCGCTTCGTGCAGCTGGGCCGGGTCGAGCGGCATGCCAAGGGCCAGAGCCTGCTGCGCCTGACTCTTGACCTGCCCGGTATACAGTTGCGCAAGGAGCTGAACCTGCTGGAGGTCTGGATCGATCACCGCAGCAAGGAGATGCGTCTCGGCCCGGAAAAGGGCTTGCTGGTAGAGCCGGCCAATCGCGGCCTGGGGCGCTTTCTGCTGGCCCAGGGCATTGCCTGGGCCCAGCAACACTGTGCACATTACCAAGTAGAAGGCGCGGCACTGCCGGCCAAGGACGCCCTTAACGAAGACGCCCGCCTGCGCCGCGATCATTGCCTGCAAGCCCAAGGGTTTATTGTCGAATACCTCGACCCCCTGCAACTCAAAGCCCGATACAGTGCGACCAGGGTCAGCAGCCTGAACAGCGACTGGCGTAGCGAAAAGGTGCAGATAGTTGACCTGCTCGATGCGGCAGCCATGTTGCAACACGCCGACCAGGCGTTACGCGAACAGGACGTAAAGCTACGCAAACTGGAGTCGCGCCTCGAGCTGTTCCGCCGCGAAGACGGCAGCCTGCGCTTTACCATCGCCTGCCTGGTAGCGTTTTGCCTATTCCAGACGGGCTTGCTGATCTGGATGGCCATGCGGTAGATGAGCCGGGCCTGCTCGCCCACGGCAGCACGCCGAACCACCTGCGCCGAACAGACGCGCAGACAGAAGCTCTAGGATGAATCCTGCCAGCGCTCTACAATCAGCTGCCGCGTACTTCTGAAAGCACCGTATGCCTACTTGTCTGATACACGCCCTGCCCTACAGTGCCGATCCGGCCGTCTACTTCAGTATCGTCTGCACTGCGCCTGGCGCGGTGTTGCTGGATGCAGGCAGGCCGACAGCCGGGCGCGGACGCTATGACCTTATCAGCGCCTGGCCGTTAACCGAGCTGACGCCAGCGCCTGATGAGCCGGGCAATGACTTTCTCCGGCGCCTGCGCGCAAACCTGGCGGCGCTTGGCGAAGCCACAGCACCTGACGACTGCCCGCTACCCTTCGCTGGCGGTTTGATCGGCTATTTAGGCTACGATTTCGGCCGGCGCCTGGAAACCATGCCCGAACAGGCCATCGACGATCTCGGCTTGGGCGACGCTAAACTTGGCCTGTATGCCTGGGCCTTGATAAGCGACCATGAGCTGGGCACCAGTCAGCTGATGTTTCATCCGGCGCTGGCCGATGATCAACAACAACGCTTGATCAAACTGTTCGATGCACCGCAGGCGCACACAGCGCTGCCGTTCAAACTGGTGGAAAAGTTCCAGTCCGATATCGATGAAAGCGAATATCGCCACGCTATTGAACGCATCCAGGCTTACATCCAGGCGGGTGACTGCTACCAGGTGAACTTTGCCCAGCGTTTTCGCAGCACCTATCAGGGCGCGCCCTGGACGGCTTATCAAACCTTGCGTGCCGCGTGCCCAACGCCTTTCTCCGGTTATCTGGCACTGGCCGATAACGGCGCAATCATCAGTCTGTCGCCCGAACGTTTCCTGCGCGTCAGCGAAGGCAGGGTCGAGACCCGCCCGATCAAAGGCACCCGCCCGCGCGACAGCGACCCAGAGCAAGATGCCGCTCAGGCGGACACACTTTTGGCCAGCCTAAAAGATCGCGCCGAGAACCTGATGATTGTCGACTTGCTGCGCAACGATCTCGGCCGCACCTGCACAACCGGCTCGGTGCGCGTACCGGAGTTGTTCGCCCTGGAAAGTTACCCCAACGTGCATCACCTGGTCAGCGCAGTCACTGGCGAGCTGCCGCCAGGTAAAGACGCCCTGGATCTGATCGCCGGAAGCTTTCCCGGCGGCTCGATCACTGGCGCACCGAAAATCCGCGCCATGCAAATCATCGACGAACTCGAACCCACTCGCCGCGCACTCTATTGCGGCTCGCTGCTCTATATGGACGTGCGTGGCGAGCTCGATAGCTCGATCGCCATCCGCAGCCTGCTGGCCAAAGACGGGAAGATCAGTTGCTGGGGCGGTGGCGGGATAGTCGCCGACTCCGACTGGCAGGCTGAATACCAGGAGTCCATCACCAAGGTGAAGGTCTTACTGGAAACGCTGGAGGGGATGTAGCGGCCAGCTGCCAGCGAGTTTCGGCGCGACGTGACAACCTGCGCCCTACTCGCTCGCAACTTGTTGCTGCGCTTACAGGCCCAGATCGCGACTGGATGCCTTGATGAACTCGCGCTTGAGATCTTCAAAGGTGTGCACCGCCGGGAACTGCGGGAACTCGCGGATCACGTTTTCTGGCGCATGGAACAGAATGCCGGCATGGGCTTCGCTGAGCATGGTGGTGTCGTTGTACGAGTCCCCCGCGGCAATCACCCGGTAGTACAGGCTCTTGAACGCCAGCACCGATTGGCGCTTGGGGTCTTTCTGGCGCAGCTGGTAGCTCACTACACGATCGGTTTCATCGGTAATCAGCTTGTGGCAGAGCAGCGCAGGAAAGCCTAACTGGCGCATCAAAGGCTGGGAGAACTCGTAGAACGTATCGGAGAGAATGACCACCTGGAAGCGCTCGCGCAGCCAGTCAACGAACTCCACGGCGCCATCCAGCGGCTTGAGCGTGGCGATCACTTCCTGAATATCGCGCAGCTTAAGGCCGTGCTCGTCGAGAATACGCAGGCGCTGCTGCATCAGTACGTCATAGTCGGGGATGTCCCGGGTGGTCGCCTTGAGCGACTCGATACCGGTTTTTTCCGCAAAAGCGATCCAGATTTCCGGGACCAGTACGCCTTCCAGGTCGAGACACGCGATTTCCACAGGACACTCCTCACGGCACTTGAATAGAGAGGCGGCACTCTAGCTGCTCGTCCCAGGCTGTGCAACGCAACGCTTATAGCCAAAACTGAGGGGTACTGCAGAACATCGTTATTTAACCGCATAACAGGCATTTGCTACCATCGCGGCACAAGACGCCCGACGTCACCATAATCAGGAATACAGCCCGATGAGCCAACCCTTCGATGTCGCCGCGATGGCGACGCTCTATGCCAACAAATCACCCCAGGACATCCTCAAGTTTGCCTTCGAGCACTTTGGCGACGAGCTCTGCCTGTCATTCAGCGGCGCCGAAGACGTGGTGCTGGTGGACATGGCCTGGAAGCTGAATAAAAACGTCAACGTGTTCAGCCTGGATACCGGTCGCCTGCACCCCGAGACCTACCGCTTTATCGAGCAGGTGCGTGAGCATTACGGCATAGCCATTGAAGTGCTCAGCCCCGAAGCCGCCGCAGTCGAGGCCCTGGTCAAGGAAAAAGGCCTGTACAGCTTCCTCAAGGACAGCCATGGCGAATGCTGCGGCATCCGCAAGATCGCCCCCTTGCGGCGCAAGCTGAGCACTGCCAAGGCCTGGGCCACAGGCCAGCGCCGCGATCAGAGCCCCGGCACCCGCAGCCAGGTCGCTGCGGTAGAGATCGACACGGCCTTCTCCACCGCGCAAAACACCCTGTACAAATTCAACCCGCTGGCGCAGATGAGCAGCGAGGACGTCTGGGCCTATATCCGCATGCTGGAGCTGCCTTACAACAGCCTGCACGAGCGCGGCTTTATCAGCATCGGCTGCGAGCCCTGCACCCGCCCGGTACTGCCCAACCAGCACGAACGTGAAGGCCGCTGGTGGTGGGAGGAAGCCACCCAGAAGGAGTGTGGCCTGCACGCCGGCAACCTGATCGCGAAGAACTGAATGGACGTGAAAAATTCTCGCCTACTGCGGCCAACTGAAACACCCGCGGCTGGCATTGCGCTAACGCCCTGAGACGGTCTCACGACGGCGCTCGATATGTTCACAACCACTGGCATCCTCAAGCATGAGAAACCCGGCACTTGGCCGGGTTTTTCATGCTTGCGAGTCACTCAATACGTCGGCAGCTCTACATCGCGAAACAACTCTTCCAGCTCGGATTTATTGTGACATTGCACCGCTTTGGCCAGTACATCGCGGGTCAGGTGCGGGGCAAATTTCTCGATGAAGTCACACATGAACCCGCGCAGGAAAGTGCCACGGCGAAAGCCGATCTTGGTCACGCTGGATTCGAACAGATCGCTGGCATCGAGCACCACCAGATCGGGATCCAGGGTCGCGTCAACCGCCATTTTAGCCACGATGCCTACGCCAAGACCCAGGCGTACATAGGTTTTGATCACGTCGGCATCGGCCGCAGTGAACACCACTTTGGGTGTCAGGCCACGGTGACTGAACGCCTCGTCCAGCTTGGAGCGTCCAGTGAAACCGAATACATAGGTGACAATCGAGTGCTCGGCCAAAGCCTCCAGCGTCAGCTTCGGCAGCTTGCTCAATGGATGGCCCTGGGGCACTACCACGCAGCGATTCCAGCGGTAGCACGGCATCATCACCAGGTCATTGAACAGCTCAAGACCCTCGGTGGCGATGGCAAAATCCACAGTGCCATCAGCGGCCATTTCGGCAATCTGCATCGGTGTGCCCTGGTGCATATGCAGGGAAACGTCTGGATATTGCTTGATGAATGCACTGATCACTGCTGGCAATGCATAGCGCGCCTGGGTGTGGGTGGTGGCGATGGACAAGGTGCCCTTTTTCTCATTGGAGAATTCCTGGGCAATCTGCTTGATGCTTTCGACCTTGCGCAGGATTTCTCCGGCAGTGGTAATGATCCGCTCACCCGCCGGGGTAACCCGGGTCAGGTGCTTGCCGCTACGCGCGAAGACCTCTACGCCCAATTCGTCTTCAAGTAAGCGTATTTGCTTGCTGATGCCCGGCTGCGAGGTATAGAGGCTTTGCGCGGTAGCCGAGACGTTGAGGTCGTGATGCGCGACTTCCCAAATGTAGCGCAGTTGCTGGAGCTTCATAAAAATCCCTCAAAGCAGATAAGCAGCCGTCCAGTGATCGGCGGCGCCATATAACCACATACATTAGTCACCAGTTGAATTTAGACGATTTCGCTTAATTCTGTGGATTGTTTTTAAAAGCGACTTCAGCACTCACCCCGGGCGCGGTGCTGCAACATCGGCACCAGATACACCGGGACTTCAGACAGCTGCACCAGACGCGCAGCCGTACGACCCAATGGAATATCCATGCCGGCACCATAACTGTGGCTACCGACCACTAACATATCCACCCCACGCTTGTGCGCCTCTTCAAGAATGACCAGGGGCGGATCCCCCTGCACGACCTGCACCGCACGGATCAGCTCAAGCTCATGCCGAGACTCGCCGAGCTCATCACGAAAGCCCTCCAATACGCGCTGCTCGATGCTCGCCATAACCGTACTCAGGCCCTTGCTGCGCAGCTCCTTGAGCTGCTCTTCATCCAGATAGGTTTGCAACACCGACTCGGCAAACAGCCCCATGGGCTCCACCGCATGCACGACATATAGCCCGGCATTGAACGCACGCGTCAGCGCCAATGCATGCTGCAAGACATAGGGTGCATAAAGACCAAGATCGGTAGCATAGAGAATCGATCGAATCACATGGCCTCCTCGACTGCCTAGCTGGCAGGCCTGACTTGAGCTTAGCAGCGCAATCTGCAAGTCAACCAAACGCTACTCATTCAGGACGAATGGCTATATGCACACGGCGTGCAAGCCATCGGGCGGGGTATCGAGATTGAGGTTTGAAGCGCATCAAGCTCTAGGCCTGCGGCTCGTTACTCACGCCATGCGGCACATGCCCGGTAGCAACGACTTCACGGGCTTTCTCACAATGCCCCGCCTGGTCGTCAAAGAAGACGTCGGCACCGAAGGTCTCGAGAATGGCGGCCTTTTCCAGCCCACCCAGAAAGAACGACTCGTCCAGGCGAATATTCCACTCACGCAAGGTTCGGATCACCCGCTCATGGGCCGGAGCCGAGCGGGCAGTGACCAGGGCCGTACGTATGGGACAAGCCTCCTCGGGAAACTCCTGCTGCAAACGATGCAGAGCCGCCAGGAACGGTTTGAACGGGCCACCGCCGAGCAACTCGCGAGCGGACTCACGCTCATGGCTCTGAAAGGCCTCCAGCCCGCCCTGCTGATATACCCGCTCAGATTCGTCGGAAAACAGCACGGCATCGCCATCGAAAGCAATACGCAGTTCATTGCTCGCAGCCCGGCGCGCCCCGCCAGAGAGGATGGTGGCCGCACCAAAGCCCGAGCGCAGCGCACTGCGTACATCTTCAGCGTGAGTCGAAAGAAACAGGTGGCAACCGAACGCCGCCAGATAAGGGTCAGGGCTACGACCGCCAACAAAGGCTGCCCGCGAGATGCCCAGGCCGTAGTGCTGGATCGAGTTGAAGGCGCGCAACCCGGTATCAGCGCTGTTGCGCGACACCAGAATCACTTCCACCCGCGTCTGGCCCAATACAGCGTTCAATCCCAGCAGTTTCTCGACCAAGGGGAAAGCGTCGCCGGGCATGAGAATTTCATCCTCATGCCCGATCTGGTAGCGGCGATAGGCTTCAACCCCCTCCCCCTCATACACGCGGTGGCTTTCGCTCAGATCGAAAAGCGCCCGCGAAGAAATCGCCAGCACTAATTTGTCACCCATTCCCTTGTCCATGCTTACCTCGGTATCTGTCAAAGTCGGCTGCCATGCAAGACCGCTTGATGCAGGCTGGAGACAACGGCCTGGGCGGACGTTTTCTGACCCGCGATCCGTATCTAAAGTCGGTCAGCTGCAATTCAATCACTATACTGCCCAGAACGATGTCAAATTGACGGCATAGGGAGTCAGTTGTCATGCGACGTTTTCTGCGCCACCCCAGTGACATGCCCGTGGAGTTGGTACTCCGCAAACAAGCCTTTATCCCCAAGCAACGGCTGAACAATATCAGCCTCGGCGGAGTGGCATGCAATTCCAAATGCGGCTTTCGACGCGGTACTGCGATAGAGCTTCGCATCCCGTTACTTGGTGAGCAGGCCCGCTACGCCGGGGTGGTTGCCTGGTGCCGCAAACAGCCCGACGATTACCTGGTTGGCATCGCCTTCATCGACGAAGACGCGTTATTTCGCGCACGCATGGTCGAACAGGTCTGTCAGATCGAACATTACCGCCGACAACGCGAGCTGGAGCTGGGCGAACGGCTGGGAATCGAGAGCATCGCAGAAGAATGGATAGCCCACCACGCGGCCGAGTTCTCTAATACCAGCCTGTAACCCCTGCTTCGTTCTGTTTAACGACCTTTGACCCATTGTCTAGCCCGCCCGTAACGCGCTAAGGTTCGGTATCCCCCGCTGTGCTCATATTTGCTGTGCTCCGCCACACGGGGATCGCTGGCGGCCGGCACCCGTGACCTGACGACCCTGACCTCATGAAAAGCACGATGGCTGACTTACCGATCGATGACCTGAACGTTGCCTCCAACGAAACCCTGATCACGCCTGATCAGTTAAAGCGCGAAATTCCGCTGACTGACGCAGCGCTGCACACTGTCGCGACTGGTCGCCAGGTGATTCGCGACATCCTCGATGGTAAAGACCATCGTTTATTCGTGGTGGTCGGGCCCTGCTCGATTCACGACATCAAAGCTGCCCATGAATACGCTGAGCGCCTCAAGACGCTTGCCGCAGAAGTGTCAGATAGCCTGTATCTGGTAATGCGCGTTTACTTTGAAAAGCCGCGCACCACAGTAGGCTGGAAGGGTTTGATCAACGATCCCTACCTGGATGACTCTTTCAAGATTCAGGACGGCTTGCACATCGGCCGTAAGCTGCTGCGTGACCTGGCAGAAATGGGCCTACCTACCGCCACCGAGGCGCTCGACCCGATTTCCCCGCAGTACCTGCAGGACTTGATCAGCTGGTCGGCTATCGGCGCCCGCACCACCGAATCTCAGACCCACCGCGAAATGGCCTCGGGCTTGTCTTCGGCGGTTGGCTTCAAGAACGGTACGGACGGTGGCCTGACCGTCGCGATCAACGCGCTGCAGTCAGTTTCCAGCCCACATCGCTTCCTCGGCATCAATCAGGAAGGTGGCGTATCTATCGTCACCACCAAGGGTAATTCCTATGGGCATGTGGTGCTGCGCGGCGGCAATGGCAAGCCTAACTACGACTCGGTAAGCGTGGCTGTTTGCGAGCAAGAACTTACCAAGGCCGGTATTCGCCCAAACATCATGGTCGACTGCAGCCATGCCAACTCGAACAAAGACCCGGCATTGCAGCCCCTGGTTATGGACAACGTTGCCAACCAGATCCTTGAAGGCAACCAATCGATTGTCGGCCTGATGGTCGAGAGCCATTTGGGCTGGGGCAGCCAATCGATCCCGAAAGATCTCAACCAGCTTAAATACGGCGTATCCGTAACGGACGCCTGCATCGACTGGGAAAGCACCGAAAAAACCCTGCGCAGCATGCATGCCAAACTCAAGGATGTACTGCCCAAACGCCACCGCGGCTAGGTGCAGCAGATGTAAAAACGCCGGGCTATGCCCGGCGTTTTCATAATCCTTGCCTTCAGCCTTTGACGCTATGGCGCTGACGACGCTCCATATAGCGCTCGACGTAGGAACACGAGGGAATCACCACGTAATCCATACGGTCGGCGTACAGCAATGCATGCTCGGTCAGTGCTGCGGCGATGCCGCGACCGCGCAAGGTGTTGGGTACAAAGGTGCGGTAAATGTCCAGGGTCTGCTTGCCAAGGTCCATATAGGCCAGGTACGCACGATCACCATCCACCGTGGTCTCGAATTGATGACTACTAAGGTCATGGTGAATGGACAGCGCCTCGCTCATTGCAACTCCGCTGAAAATAACCTGCAAAACAATAGCTGTACCTTAGCGATATTTTCCGGACGACGCGACCTCGGCATGTTCATTCATGTCAAGACGAACACGCCAAGGGCGTGAGAGCCCTCTTCTAGAGCACACTCAAAACGGCGATGCAGCACAGCACCGCGATCACCGGAATCAACACCGTCACGATGAAAATGTCCTTGTAAGCCTGCTTGTGGGTCAAGCCCATGATCATCAGCATGGCAATCACTGCCCCGCAGTGTGGCAGCGAGTCAAAGCCGCCCGAGGCGATATTGGCTATACGGTGCAGGACTTCAGGTTCCACCCCCATTTCCAGGTATTTTGGCGCCAGGGTCTGCATGAAGATTTGCAGGCCGCCAGAAGAAGAGCCAACGATTCCGGAAACCACGCTGACCGAGGCAAAAATCGACAACAGCGGCGGCAGGTCTACGGTCAGAATCCATTGGGAAAACTGAGCAAAACCAGGCGTTTGGGTGACCACGCCACCAAAGCCAATCACCGCTGCGGTATTCAGCAGCGGCATGATTGCGTCATCAGCGCCCTGCCCGAGCAGTGCGAGCGTATTGCGCCGCAAGCCCGCGAACAAAAGAACCGCAACGCCTGTCGCAAGCACCAGAGCCAAGCTGGGCCAGAGAATCGGCTGCTGCAGGCTGAACCCCAGCAGCTGGCCCAACACCCCCTGCCCTGGCGTGACCGAACCACTCAACAGCAGCAACCGCGGCAGCAAAATGATGCCCAAAACCACAAGGATCGGCACCACAGCCAAGCCCCAATGCGGCCCGGCCCCGGGCGCACTGGCTAGTTGCTCCATGCGCAAGTCCTGGGCATTAGCCTCAAAGCCCTCGCCGCGCTCACGCGCCAGGCGCCATTCACGCTGGACATAAGCCATGCCCATCGCAACCATCAATACGCTCGCCAATACACCGATCCAGGCGCCAGCAAACAGGTCAGTGCCCAAGGCACTGGCAGCAATCACATTGTGAATCGAGGGCGTGCCCGGCATCGCGGTCATGGTGAAGGTGCCGGCCCCCAAAGCGGTAGCAGCACAGAACAGACGCTTGGGCAGATTGGCCTCACGCATCAGGGTGATTCCCAGTGGATACATGGTAAAGATCACCACGAACACCACCACACCGCCATACGTCAGCAAGGCACAGACCAGCATGGTTACCCACAGTGTCCTGCCAATGCCGAGGCTGCGCGTAATGGCCTGAGCGATGCTGCTAGCTGCCTGGCTTGCGGCCATTACCTTGCCGAATATAGCGCCGCAGAGGAACAGTACGAAGAACTTGCCGGCAAAGGTGAAGGCGCCCAACGGGCCGAAAGGGAAATACTCAAGCAAGGCTTGTGGCGCTTGCAAGCCATTAGTCAGCGCCACCACCAGGGCGCAGATCAAGGCGGCAATGAATATATTCACGCCACGCAAGGCCATGAACATCAGTAAAGCCAAACCAGCCAGCAGCCCCGCATTCCCAAGCATGAGTGAACCTCCGTTATTGATAGTTAAGTCGCCGTCCAGCCTTGCTCATACACCGGCAATTTGTCTCTCGCTCAAACAATCGTTGCGGCGTTGCGAATGCCTAGAGGCGGTCTCGCTATGGCACGCGATACTTCCACAACCCTGAGGACTTATAGCAGCAACCGCCGCGACACAGCGAAAACAACGAGCGCTGTATGTTTTTCATACAAAACATCACAAATAGTCGCTACATCCGTGGCTTAGATGAAAAAAAACATCACTCGCTTGCGCAGGCCACATTTACTTACTAAAAGTTATGAGTAGTATGTACGCCGGCCAATTTCCTCCTGTTAGGAGATTGCTTTTATGGAAAATTCCACCTCAAGGGGAACACGATGAATAACGTTTTGAAACTTTCTGCTCTGGCTTTGGCCGCAGTTCTGGCTACCGGTTGCACCAGCATGACCAAAGAAACTGAAGCACGTCTGACCGCTACCGAAGACGCAGCTGCTCGCGCTCAAGCCCGTGCCGATGAAGCCTATCGCAAGGCTGACGACGCTATGGCCGCAGCTCAGAAGGCTCAGCAAACTGCTGATGAAGCCAATGAGCGCGCTCTGCGTATGCTGGAAAAAGCAAGCCGCAAGTAATAGCCCTTCAAGGCTAACTAAAGCCGATCCCTTTAAACGGATCGGCTTTTTTGTGCGCGCACAAGACACAAGCCACATGCAACGCGCCCATATCACCCCGAACAACTCAACCAGCGATGCCCAGGTTAGATTGGCCGCACACGCCAGCCATTCGCGATGCCCGCCACCGCGCGCACAACCACGCCATGGCCCTGAGCAGCAAAGCTGCAGCCTTAGGTTAATCATGCGAGGCCATGCTTGATTCGACTGCGCACTGCTTGGCCAGTTGGCGCATTGATCGAGGGGGTTGGTAGATACCCAAGACACCTATAAGAGGACTGGCAAACAGCCCCTTACTTACAGCATCTCGGCAGATGCGCTATCGGCAATCACCACACCTGAGTCTGCAATGGGTACCGGCAAGCCATCTTCAGCCGCGACCACTTCGCGCACCATGTCCCAGTCCAGCCGCAGGTTGCCGAGCTCTTCACGCTTAAGCAGTGTGTTGATCACAGCAGCATGGCGGTCGACAACAGAAGACTCGCCCGTATCGTCCAGAGGAGCATGCGCTTCCAGATACATCTTGCCGTTACTCACGCCGAACTTGTATGGCTCGTTGATGATGCGCACAGCCGTGCCAACCGGCGCCATGTCCGCCAGTTGCAATACGTTATGGTTAAGCATGCGGAAACAACCGTGACTGACACGCATCCCAATACCGAACTTCTTGTTCGTGCCATGAATCAGGTAACCGGGCACCGACAATGCCATTTTGTAGGGGCCCAACGGGTTATTCGGCCCCGGCGGTACATAAGCCGGTAGTGGATCACCATTGGCGGCATGTTCCTCAAGAATCGATTTTGGCGGAGTCCAGCCTGGATTTGGTGTCTTAACGGTAATGCGCGCATCAGCCACTGGCGAACTCCAGCCTTCGCGACCAATCCCAAGCGGGTAGGTATGCACCACGTTTTGCCCTTTCGGGAAGTAATACAGGCGATACTCGGCGAGATTGATCACGATCCCCTCGCGCGGTCCCGGCGGCAGAATAAAGCGCGTAGGCAGGACAATTTCCGTGCCTTCACCAGGCAGCCAGGCATCAACGCCTGGATTGGCCGCAATCATTTCCAGATAACCCAAATCGTTGGCCACGCCGAGATCGGCAAAGGTGTCTTCGTATTTGGCCTTGACCACCTGCACCTGGCCGACGATGTCCTCACCGGGTGGTGGCAAAGGCCACTCCATGGCAACCACGGAGTTGGCGCCGAACAATGCGCAGAGTGACAAGCAGCGGGCGACGGCAGGAACACGCGACAACATGCGGAAATCCTTCAAAATGGCTGACAATTCAACTGGGTGATTGTACATCGGTTGTAAAAATATCCAATGCTGCAACGACTGCGCTCTGGCGATGAGCACAACAAGGCCAGATCAATCTTGCCTACCCCTGGGCAGTGATTGAACAGCAACAGGGGATCGGCAGACAACATCGTTTTCAACGAACAATGGCTGACGCGCAGACGCCTTCCGGGATACTAGCGCCGTGGTCAGAACGCGCTCTGATGGTCGCGTAACACGCCGACACGCTGGGCGAAGTCTTTTCACCCGGCCTCAGGCCAAAGACGTCGTTCTCCGCGGCGCTGTGCGTCGAGGGTTGCGCGGCAAGCCGAACACAATCGCGTGTCGCGCAACATGGTCTTGCTCAGCTCACGCCACAGCGGCTGCGCCGGCAACAGGCCGCCACACAGGGTACGATCGGCAAAGCCGCCCAATTCGAGCTGACGCGCAACTAAATGCACGCGCACTTCTCGACAGGCGAACAGATCAAGCTGCTCGTCCGGCTCGATAAGTTGATAGGCGTACAAGGACCAAGCAGAACGCGGCATTGATGGCTCCTAGGCGGGGGCGCCACATTAGCCGAAAGACTGGCCGCGGAAAAGCCTGTCAAAGAAGCGATTGCAAGGTCGGCCAGAGGTTTTCCAAGAGCGTCGCCTGAGCGCCAGCGGTCGGATGAATACCATCGCGCTGCATCATGCCGGGCACGCCGCCAACCCCTTCAAGGAAGAAGGGCACAAAAGCCACTTGCTTCTCCTGCGCCAAGGTGGCGAACACCTGCGCAAAGGCTGTCGTATAACGCACACCATAATTGGGCGGTAGACGCATACCCAACAACAACACCTTGGCACCCGTCTCCTGCGCCCGTTCAATCATCGACGCAAGATTCTGTTGCAATTGAGCAGGTGCCTGGCCACGCAAGCCATCATTGCCACCCAGCTCTAAAACCACCAGGCTTGGCTGGTGCTCAACAAGCAGCCCAGGCAGCCGGGCGGCGCCGCCTGCAGCGGTATCGCCACTGATCGAGGCATTCACCACTCGGTGCTTATAACCCTGCTCAACCAGGCGCTTTTCCAGCAAAGCGACCCAACCCTGACGGGTATCAATGCCGAAAGCCGCGCTGATACTATCGCCAACGACCAGCACGGTATCCGCCAGCGCGACCTGCCCCCAGAACAACAGGGTAAAAACCGCACTCATTAACCCTGCACGCATTGGATTCTCCATGAGCTCAAGCATTCTTACAGCCCGCAACCTTAGCAAAGTGGTTGCAAGCACGGAAGGCGAGTTGACCATACTCCATGATCTGTCCCTGGCATTGGACAAGGGCGATAGCCTCGCCATTGTCGGCAGCTCTGGCTCGGGCAAGTCGACCCTGCTCGGCCTGCTCGCCGGCCTTGATCTGCCGAGTGGTGGCACCGTCACCCTGGCCGGGCGCGACCTCGGCGCACTCGATGAAGATCAGCGCGCCCGCATACGCGCCGAGCACGTGGGCTTCGTCTTTCAGTCGTTCCAGTTGCTCGACAGCCTCAATGCCCTGGAAAACGTCATGCTGCCGCTAGAGCTTGAGGGCCATGCCGATGCCCGGCAGCGTGCCCGTGCACTGCTCGAGCGAGTCGGCCTCGGCCAGCGCCTGACCCACTACCCGCGCCAGCTCTCCGGCGGTGAACAGCAGCGCGTGGCAATAGCCCGTGCGTTTGTTGCCGAGCCGGACGTACTGTTCGCCGACGAGCCCACCGGCAACCTCGACAGCCACACCGGTGAGCGCATCAGCGACCTGCTCTTCGAGCTTAACCGCGAGCGCGGCGCAACCCTGGTGCTGGTTACTCACGACGAGCGCCTGGCCCATCGTTGCCAACGCCTGATCCGCCTTGAAGGCGGCCGCCTGGTCGACCACGTGGAACCCTGATGACTCACATGCCGTTTGTTCGACTGCTCTCACTGGCGACTCGCCAACTGCTGCGCGATGCCCGCTACGGCGAGCTACGCGTGCTGTTTTTTGCCCTGCTGATTGCAGTTGCAGCCAGCACTGCGATCGGCTACTTCAGCGCCCGGTTAAATGACGGCATGCTGATGCGAGCGACCGAGTTCCTCGGCGCTGACCTGCTGCTCAGCGGCAGCTCGCCCGCCGCACAGGAGCAGATCGACAACGGCAAACAGTTAGGCCTTGACCACTCCCAAGTGGTCGAATTCTCCAGCGTGATCGCCAGTGATGCGGGCATCCAACTGGCCAGCGTCAAAGCCGCCGACAGTGCTTACCCACTGCGCGGCCAGCTGAAAAGCGCCGCCGAACCCTATGCCGCCGAACAAGCCGGTCCCGGCCCGCAACCCGGCGAAGCCTGGGCCGAGGCACGCTTGTTCGCCGCGCTTGAATTGAGCGTCGGCGACAGCATTGAAGTCGGCTCGAAGAACCTGATTCTGAGTCGGGTCCTGACCTACGAGCCGGATCGTGCCGGCGACTTCTACAGCCTTACCCCGCGCGTACTGATGCACCTGGATGATCTGGCCGCCACTGGCGTGGTCCAGCCCGGCAGCCGAGTGCGCTACCGCGAACTCTGGCGAGGCACGCCAGAAGCATTGGCCGCTTACCGGCAAGCGATCGGCACGAAGCTGGCGGCCAACCAGCGCCTCGAAGATGCCCGTGACGGCAACCGGCAAATCGGCAGCGCCTTGGGCCGCGCCGAACGCTACCTGAATCTCGCCAGTCTGGCAGCCGTCCTGCTCGCAGGGGTTGCAGTCGCACTCTCGGCCGCACGCTTCGCCGCCAGACGCTTTGATGCCAGCGCTCTGCTGCGCTGCCTTGGATTGTCACGCAATCAGGCGCTGGGCCTGTTCAGCCTGCAACTGGCCCTGCTCGGGCTCGGCGCCAGCCTGATTGGCGCCCTGCTCGGCTGGTTTTCCCAGCTCGGGCTGTTTTATCTGTTGCAAGGGCTACTGCCAGCACAAATTCCGCCAGGCGGCTTATGGCCCGCACTGGCCGGCATCGCCACAGGCCTGGTCGCCCTCGCCGGCTTCGCCCTGCCGCCGCTGGCCGCTCTCGGCCGGGTACCGCCGCTGCGCGTGCTGCGCCGCGACATGCTACCCGTACCCGCCAGTTCGTGGCTGGTGTACGGCGCAGCGCTGTTCGCCCTTGGTCTGATCATGTGGCGCCTGAGTCTGGACCTGCAACTGACCTTCGCCCTGCTCGGCGGCGGCCTGGTCGCGGCCCTGATACTCGGCGGCCTGCTCCTGCTCGGGCTGCAAAGCCTACGTCGCCTACTGGCTCGCTCGCCACTGCACTGGCGGCTGGGTCTCGGCCAGCTGCTCCGCCACCCGCTTGCCGCCGCAGGGCAAGCCCTGGCATTTGGTCTGATCCTGCTGGCCATGTCCCTGATCGCCCTGTTGCGTGGCGAGTTGCTCGATACCTGGCAAGATCAATTGCCCGAACAGGCGCCCAATCACTTCGCTCTGAATGTATTGCCGGCCGACAAGGATGCCTTCGCCGCCCGCCTGGCCGAACTTTCGCCTCACCCGGCACCGCTCTACCCGGTTGTGCCCGGACGCCTGACCATGATCAATGGCGAGCCGGTGCGGCAAATCGTCAGCAAGGAAACCCAGGGCGAGCGCGCGGTTCGCCGCGATCTCAGCCTGACCTGGTCTGCCGACTTGCCTGAGGGCAATACCTTGCTCGCCGGCGAATGGTGGGGCGCGGCGACAGCCGGCGACTTGCCGGGGGTCTCGGTCGAGTCGGAACTGGCCGAGAGCCTGCAGCTCAAGCTGGGCGACCGCTTGCGTTTCAATGTCGGCGGCCTCGACCGCGACGCCCAAGTCAGCAACCTGCGCGAAGTAGACTGGAACAGCTTCCAGCCCAACTTCTATATGATCTTCGAACCCGACACCCTGCAAGACCTGCCCGTTACCTACCTGACCAGCTTCTACCTGCCTGCCCAGCAGGAAAAGCAGTTGGTCGAACTGTCACGGGCCTTCCCTGCGGTCACGCTGCTGCAAGTCGAAGCGCTGCTTGCACAACTGCGCAGCATCCTGGCACAGGTCACCCTGGCCATTGAATTCGTCTTGCTGTTTGTTCTCGCCGCCGGGTTGGCCGTTTTATTCGCCGGCTTGCAGTCCACCCTCGACGAACGCATCCGCCAGGGCGCCTTGCTGCGCGCACTGGGTGCCGAGCGCAAATTGCTGGTCAAGGCACGGCGGACTGAGTTCGCCCTGCTGGGCGCGCTAAGTGGCCTGATGGCGGCTGTTGGCTGCGAGCTGATCAGCTTCCTGCTCTATCGCTATGCATTCGATCTGACCTGGCATGCTCATCCCTGGCTGCTGCTATTGCCGCTGATCGGGGCAATGCTGGTGGGCGGTGCAGGCGTACTCGGCACCCGTCGCGCGCTGAATGTCAGCCCGCTGACGGTACTGCGCGAGGGCTGATAGACTCGCGCTTTATCGGCCGCAGAGCAGTCAAATGAGTCGTTATCGCCCACCCCGCTCCGCCGGCACAGCACTGATCACTCCGGAAGGTGAGGCGCGCCTGCGCGCCGAGCTACACGAGCTCTGGCACGTGCGCCGGCCCCAAGTCACCCAGTCGGTGAGCGAGGCAGCGGCGCAAGGTGATCGCTCGGAAAACGCCGAATACACCTATGGCAAGAAAATGCTGCGCGAGATCGACAGTCGCGTGCGCTTTCTCACCAAGCGGCTTGAGAGCCTGAAAGTGGTCAGCAGTCGACCTAGTGATGCCGACAAGATCTATTTCGGCGCCTGGGTCAGCCTCGAAGACGAGGACGGCAACGAGTCGCGCTATCGGATTGTTGGCCCGGATGAGCTGGAGCTCAAGCTCGGCCTGATCAGCATCGACTCGCCCCTGGCCCGCGCCCTGATCGGCAAAGCCCTGGATGCCGAAGTGCGGGTAGCAACTCCGACCGGCGAGAAGACCTGGTATGTGATCGCCATCGATTACCCGTAGGACCAGATTCAGCGTCGGGTGATCAAACCCTGCCGGGCAACCCGCGTCAGCTCATGCACGGTGGCGTGCAGATCTTCGGCACTGGGGGCTTGCAGCACTGCCATATCGAAGCTGTCGCTGGCAAAACGTGCCAGCGACTGATGATCATCGACGAAGTGAATCAGAAAGGCGCGCGGCCCGCCCCAACGCTTGGGCCAGCCATCCAGATAGCGCAGCAGGGTCGGCTGGTGACTACCACCGAGGAGAATTTTCGGGTTGCGCTGATTGAGCCCGGAGGTGATCGGGGCCAAGCGAAACAGTGGTTGAGGGCAACTCATGTTCATGTCTCCGCCTCATTAATCCCGCCGGGCAGGTGAGAGGCGACACCGAACCAGCGCTTTAGCGGTATTTCGAAGCCTCCTGAGAGTACTTCTCAGAAATTTGCATACCGCAAATTTCTCGGCGCCCCGCAAGTAGCTGTTTAAATCGGCGCATGGGTCAGCATCCTAGAGAAGCCTGCGCAATACTGTCAAGACAGCGTCGCGCTTGCGAAACGAACATCATGAAAAACGATACGCTACGCCTGCTGTTTGCCCTGGATTGCCCAAGCGCCCCTTGGCAGGAAACAACACGATTCTGGGCCTGACGCCGCAGGACGGCGCAGTCTTCTACTGGGCAGTCACACTTTGCCGGCGATGTAGGTGTCCAGCGACAGCTTGCCAGCGCCCTCAAGCACTACAGCCAGACTCATGGCCAGCAACGCCAGGGCGAATTCATAGCCGTTGTTGCTCATGAAGAAGCCGTTGGCCAGATGCACAGTGACCATCGCCACCAGCATGGTGACTGCCAACACTGCAGCAGCCGGACGCGCCAACAGACCAATGACCAGCGCCAGGCCGCCGAAGAACTCGGCGCTGCCAGCCAGCAACGCCATCAGATAGCCCGGTGCCAGGCCGATACTCTCCATCCACTGGCCAACGCCAACCAGGCCATAACCGCCGAACCAGCCGAACAACTTCTGCGAACCGTGCGCAGCGAAAGTCAGGCCAGCGATGATACGCACGATAGTCAGGCCATAACCGGCTTGAGTCGCGACGACAGATTTGATCAGGGTGTTCATAGGCTGCAATCCTTGGAGGGGTGATGGCGCACAGAATAAACCAGCTATCAGATATTAAAAGCCCATATTCTGGCTAAAAAATATCGGATAAATTGATTAATCACGCGCACTAACCACTGCCTCCTGTGGCTCCAGCAAATAGCGCTCGCGGTCATACGCAAGGTAGTACTTGTTCACACTGTTTACGTAACTGACCACGCCCATGCCGACCTGCTCCATGGCGATTCGCTCAACCTGGAAGAACCACTGATTGGGATTCAGGCCACGCCGCCGGGCCTCGGCGCGCATGCTCTGCACCCGTTGCGGCCCCAGGTTGTAACCCGCCAGGACGAAGGCCATGCGTTCGCGCTCGTTGAGTTGCGGGCTGTTGAAGAAGTTGCGCCGAATCATCGCCAGGTACTTGGCGCTGGCTTGCACATTGTTCTCCAGCACGCCGATATTGCCGACCCCAACACTGCGCGCAGCGGCCGGGGTTATCTGCATCAACCCGGTGGCGCCACCGGCACCGCGTGCAGCCGGATTGAGGGTCGATTCCTTGAACGCCAGCGCCGCCAGGGTCAGCCAATCGAAGCCCTGCTGCGCGGCATGCCGCTGCAGTACCGGACGCACCGCCTCCAGGCGCTGGCGTTCGATTCGGCCAAGTGGATAGTGCACCTTGTAGAGACGCCGATAGATCCGCTGAAATGCGCCATCCAGATCGCCCGGAGCGCGATAAGCCGCCAGAAAACGGTCGACACTGGCACCGAGCATCGACGCTTCACGGCGCAGGTACCAGCGCATATCACCATCATTGGCCAGCACCAGGTGCGGCTCCAGGCGCAGCTTGGGCATGACCTTGGCCCAGCGTTCGGCTATCGGTTGCTCCACCGCCGTAACGCTGAAGATGCCAGCCTGGACCATTTCCAGCACATCCTCGACGGCCAGGCTGGGGTCGACCCATTCAATGATGATCGGCGGTCGTTTGTCCTGCAGCAGCTTCTGGTTGATCACATGCACGGCAGCACCCGCAGCGCTGCCTGCCGCCAAAGCCAGGCTACGCCCGGACATCTGTTCAAGACTCTGATAGCGCCGGTCACCCTGACGCCCCACTACAATAATGGGCACATTGCTGCGAATCGCTGCACTGGCGCTAATACGGCTGCCACCGCGCACGTTGAGCAACTCTCCCGGCGCCACAAGATCACCCTCGCCACGCTGCAAGGCAGCAAGCAGTTGATCTTTGGCGATGGGAATGATCTTCAGCTTGAGGACACTGCCATCGCGGACTGTCCGATTGAGATACTGCTCGAACGCACGCAGGCGGTGGTATTCCACTCCGATGCTCTGGCCTTTGACTTCACCCGAACTGTTACGGCTCTGGTTGACCAGCACCCGCAGTTCACCACTGCGGCGAATGCTCGCCAAGTCACGTGCCTGGGCTGGCTGGCGCACTTCTAACGGCCCAGCCACGCGGGCCGCAGCCGACAACGGCAGCAACAGCAAAAGGCAAAATAAAAGCAGCGAGCGCGACATCAACTCTCCACAGCAAGGGCGGCCACCTGGCGTCATTGGCCAAGCGGGGGGCCGCAGCACTCGCCTAGTTCCAGGAATGCGTGGGGCGCGGAGATTCGCACAGCTCGCTTTGGGATGCCAGCCCGATGATCTACTTCACATTACAAATGAACGCTAAAGCTTTGTAATTTATGGCTTTTTAAAAATACAAAAAAGCTCTGTTATGCTGCCACCCCCACCCCCATAGGTCGCACCATGCAACTCATAGACATAGGCGTCAACCTGACTCACCCAAGCCTCACCGAACAACGTGAGGCTCTGCTCGCCCGCGCCTATGCCGCCGGTGTCTGCCAATTACTGTTGACGGGGACTAACCTGGAACAAAGCGAACAGGCCCTGGAACTGTGCCGCCAACTGGATGAAAACGGTCAGCGCCTGTTCAGCACCGCGGGTATCCATCCACACGACGCCAGTAGCTGGAACGCCGACAGCGCCAGCCAACTGCAGGCCTTGCTGCAACAACCGCAAGTGCGCGCCGTGGGTGAGTGCGGACTCGACTTCAACCGTGATTTTTCGCCACGCCCGCAACAGGAAAAAGTGCTCGAAGAGCACCTGGCCCTGGCCGTCGATCTGCAAATGCCGGTATTTCTCCATGAGCGTGACGCTGACCAGCGCCTGCTGGAGATCTTGCGTGACTATCGCGACCGCTTACCGGCGGCGGTGGTGCATTGCTTCACCGGTGAAAAACGCGCCCTGTTCAACTACCTCGACCTCGACCTGCACATCGGCATCACTGGCTGGATCTGCGACGAGCGCCGCGGTACTCACCTGCACCCGCTGGTGCGGGAAATCCCGGCTGGCCGGCTGATGCTGGAAACCGACTCGCCGTTTCTGCTGCCACGCAGCCTGCGTCCGAAGCCGAAGAGCGGCCGCAACGAACCCGCCTTCCTGACCGAAGTGCTGCGAGAGGTGGCCCTGCACCGTAACGAAAGCCTGGAAACCCTGGCGGCCCACAGCACCGCCTGCGCCCGGCAGTTCTTTGGTTTGCCAACGATCGATGAGGCAGCGGCTACTAGCGACAACGACTGAAAACCGGCAGTGCTTTGCTAAAGTCCACACACAACCGGTCGTTAACATAAACGGAACGTCTGTTGATAAAGATCAACAGACGCATTGCAGTTTCGCGAGACAGTAGTGGCACTTTGCCAAACTGCTTTCACCGCTATCAGAAGAAGACATCTATGGGCTCCTGGGTTCGCGACCTTTCACTCAAGTACAAGTTCTGGGCCGTTAACGCGGTTGCCTTCCTCACCACCCTGATGCTGGTGCTGTATGCACTGCAACTCGAACAGCAGGTACGCGTCGACGCGGCCAAAAGCGCCGCGCAGGCGCAGGCCAAACTCCTGAGTGCCTGGCCTGCGGGTCAGCCATTGCCTGGCGGGGCGCATTTACTGGCATTTGCCGACGGCCAGACACCGCGCCTGGCCAACAACCAGGGCGACAAGCTGAGCCGCGCTCGCGGCTGGGTAGCCCTGGACAGTGACCCGCTGTCGACCCAAGACGGCTTGATTGGCGCCGAAGTCATCGAACTGGGCCAGGGCCAACGCCTCGCCGTACTGGCTTACGCACCCAGCCTGATGCAGGTCATCGCGCAGCGCGCCCTGAGCTATGCACTGGTTGTCGCCCTGCTGATGCTGGCTCTGCTGATGGCCTCGCAGCTGCTGATCCACTTTTTGCTGAGCCACCTCAACACGCTGAAGGATGTGATGCTGCAGGTAGAAAAAAGCGGCGACCTGGCGGCACGTGTCCCGCTCGACTGCCGTGACGAAGTAGGCCAGATGGCCACGGCCTTTAATGCCATGCAAGCGGGTTATCAGCGTGTGGTTGGCATCGTCGCGCAGACCGCTGCGCGCCTGGACGAAGGCGCCGAGCGCATGGCGGTGAGCATGCGTGACGTACGCCAAGGCATGCTTGACCAACAAAGCGAGACCGAACAAGCGGCCACTGCAATCAACGAGATGTCCACCACCGTCCACCATATTGCCCAGCACACAGCGGATACGCGCGACCAGTCAAAAAACGCTGAGCAGCTGGCGGGCAACGGTCAGCAAGTGGTCGACCGTGTCGGTCAATCGATCTCAGGATTGTCCAGCGGTGTCCAGCAGACGGCACAGATGATTCAGCAACTGGCCATCGACAGCCAGAAAATCAGCAGCGTCGTCAGTGAAATTCACGGCATTGCCGAACAGACCAACCTGCTCGCCCTCAACGCCGCCATCGAAGCCGCTCGGGCTGGCGAAATGGGCCGCGGCTTTGCGGTGGTAGCCGATGAAGTGCGCAACCTGGCCAAGCGCGTGCAGGTCTCGACTGATGAAATCACCCTGATGATTTCATCCCTGCAAAGCGGCACCCGCGATGCCGTCGAGTTCATGCAGGAAAGTTCGCTCAAGGCTGACGACTGTGTGCAACAGGCTCATGAAGCAGGTGAGGCACTGCTTGCCATCACCGGTTCCGTGGCGCAAATGCGCGAGAGCAATACCCAGATTGCCGTAGCCGCCGAGCAGCAAAGCCAAGTGGCTGAAGAAATGAACCGCTCCATTGTGAGCATTCGCGACGTCACCGAGCAGACCGTGCAGCAAACCACCGGCTCTGCCGCCACCAGCTCCGAACTGGCGGCGCTGGCAGGTGAACTGAACAGGGCCATCCGCCAGCTCAAGTTGTAGATGACACAAAGCCTCAAGCGGCAAACGCTGGAGGCTTTGACTAACCGAACACCGTGACCGTCTGCCGGCTGATCGCCAGCAACTCACCACGCGGGCTCCACAATGCCGCAGCAATGTGCCCGTAGCCATCGCGAGCATGCTCGATCTGCGCACGGTAGAGGCACCAGTCGTGGGTACTCAGCTCGGCAACCGGCTGAATGAACTCTATGGTCCAGGTCAACGAACTGCCCGGTGCCGGCTTGCTCAAGTGTGGGAGCACGGCCGGAGGCCAGGCGTCGACCAGGGCCAACATATGCGCCTCGCTGACAGGCTGAGCCTCCCCTTGTTCGCGCAAGCGCACCCAGCCGCCCATTTCCCGCGAGGGATTGTTGCTGAATGGCATGCCACCGATGCCCCAGCGCATCGCCAGGAAACGGGTGAACTCCGGCGTCACATTGCGCACATAGGCCAACTCTTGGCAGTCCTCAAACGGTTTGATCTGCGGCGCGGGCTCAGCCGCAACCGTGACCGCTGACTCACGCGGCGCGCCAAAACTGCCTTGAACCAGAGTCACCACCTGACCATTCTGCACCGCCCGCCCCAGCACCTGGCTGACCGCCTTGCCTTCACGCAGCACCTCGACCTGGAAACTCACCGGCACATCCGGTTCGGCCGGGCCGACGAAGGTGATCGCCAGCGACCGCGGTGGGCGCCCAGCAGGGACGTGAGCACGCATTGCTTCATACACCAGCGCGGCCATCAAACCACCGAAACTGGCCCGCCCCTGCGCCCACTCGGGCGGAATCACAATAGCTTGCGGGTTGGTACGCACCGCCTGGAGCAACTCGGAAAATTCCATAACCACCTCACTACGTCGATAGCGGGTGATCTTAGGGGAAATAGGCAACAGGGCGACACGGCGTTTCGGCCAATTGACACGGGCAAAAGACGCATCGGCAACACACCGCTACTCGGCCGAGGTGAAATCTTCTTGCAGCACCAGTAACGCAAGATCCGCTGTCTCCTCGGCGGCCTGCAGTGCCGTGCGCCAGACGTCGACACAAGCAGCAAGATCCGTCTCCTGCTCGGCCCGCAGCAACCACTGCAAGCGATCATGCCAATCGCCCAACGCCGATTGAGCTGCCTTGAGGCGCGCCTGGGTATTGGCCGACACTGCGCTCAGCTCTGGGTAAGCCTCGGCACCGTAGCGCACACGTTTGATCAACAAACGCAGACGGTGGCGATCGTGCGCCGGGTCGGCTAAGGCTTCGGCCAGGCGCCGTTGTTGCTTGATCAGACGGCGCTTGACCCGTTTAGCCAAGCCGCGCAGTTCGGCGTCAGCCGCAGCCTGGCGCCATAGCTGTGGCCACTGATCCAGTGCCGTGAACAACGCCGGCAGCGCACCATCGGCCAACAACGTTCGATAGCCATCGAGCAGCCGCAACTGACGCCGGTTAACTGCATCGTGCATATCCATGCTTTGTAAATGTGCGAGCAGTACTTCGAGATCGCGCAGCGGCCCACTGATTCGTCCGAGTGCGGCCGCCTGTTGCTGCAGTGCATCACATGCAGGCAAACCGCGTAGCGGCTGCAGCAGGCTACGCAGCTTGCGCAGAGCAATGCGCAAATCATGCAGGGCTTCGGGATCGGTCGCGGCCAGCAAACGTTCGCGGCAGGCATACAGGGTTATCTGCAGACGCAGAACCTGCTGCAACTCATCCTCGATAAAGCTTCCCATAGAACCCTCGACCCCAACCTGCTAAAACGCCAGCTTAGCAGCCCGCAAGGAAACTACCCTGCCGAGGGTAATACCAACAATTTCCGGGTGCCGCCTGCAACAGCCACCCAATTAAGGATCGCGACTGGCCCCCGGACGCCAGGGCAACGCCCGACGCAATACCGTCAGGTGCGTACGCAACACTGCCGGGCACACCTCGCCTCCGGCATAACGTTGCGCCTCGAAGGCGGCGGCAAAATCAGCGATGGCCTGCGCCTGGGCTGGCAAGGCTAACGCCGCGCGCTCGGCATAGGCGCGCGCGCCTTCGCCTGGCTCACGCTGCACGGCATGCCGCGCCAGCAAGCGCTCGAAGCGTCGGAACAGGCGCTGCTGTGGATCACGTTCGCGCTGCCAGGGCTTGAATAACCAGAGCGCCAACAAGCCGAGCAGCAACCCACCACCACCGACCAGGCTGATCGCCAGGACACGGGCATCCACACGGCCGAACCAGCGCTGCAATAACTCCAGTTGCTGCGCGCCCTGATAGCCGAGCACCAGGCGCTGCCAATCATGGTTGAGGCTGTCCCAGCCCATACGCAACTGGTTAAGCCACGGCAGCTGGCGGTGGCGCAATGGCGAGAAGGGTGAACCTTCGAGAAAACTCTGCTCGTCGGCCAGCGCCTCTTCCAGGCCCAGTTCGATGCGTTCCGGAGCTACCTGAAAGGTCGGATCGACACTCACCCAGCCCTTGCCGGCCTGCCAGTATTCGACCCAGGCGTGGGCATCGAACTGGCGCACTTGAACATAGTTGCCGCCGGGGTTGTATTCGCCACCCTGGTAACCGGCCACCACCCGCGCCGGGATGCCAGCGGCGCGCAGGACGAAGGTCATGGCGCCAGCATAATGGGCGCAAAAGCCATTGCGGCTCTCGAACAGAAAATCATCGATGCTGTTCAAACCCAAGCGTGGCGGGCGCAAGGTATAGCCAAAGGGCTCGCGGTTGAAATGACTGAGCACAGCCTGCACCAATTGCTCGGGCTGCGGGTACTGGCGCATAAGCTCAGCGGCCCAGGCGCGACTGCGCGGATCGCCTTCCTCCGGCAGCTGCAGGGCACGGCGCAGGCTGTCGCTGGACGCCGCAGGATCACGCAATACCGCCGGCCAGGACGTCACCTGATAAAGCAGGGTGCGCTCGACCGGCCGCCCCCGCTGCAGACGGAAATCACTCATCTGCCGGGTATTTTCGAGGCTGGTTTCGGCCATATCCAGGGCGAACAGCCAAGACTGCGCACTGGGCTGCATGACGATGCTGTAACGCAGCGCTTCACCCTGTTTTGCCCAGACAGGTGTCAGTGGCATCTGGGCGAAGGCGGACTGCGACCAGCGCCGGCCGTCGAAGCGCTCGAAGGTCAAAGCCCGCCAGTAGAGCTGGTCGCGTGACGGTACCTGACCCTCAAAGCTGGCGCGAAAGGCCAGCGCGCTGGAGCGACTCAATTCGGCAATATCCGCTGGCGCCATGCTCTCGGCCAGGCCGCTGACGGCGCGCTCGCTCGGCTGCGGCAATGACCACAGCGGCCCCATGCGCGGAAAAAAAATGAACAGCAGCAGCATCACCGGCACGGCCTGCAAGAGCAAACCGGCAGCCAGCCGAACAGTTGCTCCGGGCTGCACGGCAACACTGCTCTGCTGCAGGCCGATCAGGGCAGCCAACAAGGCGGTGACCGGCAACAGGCTGAATAGCGCCGCGAGCATGCTGTCGTCGAACAAATAAGCGCTGACCACCACGAAGAACCCGAGGAAAATAACCACCAGGGCATCGCGGCGCGTGCGCATTTCCAGCAACTTGAGGATAAAAGCGGCAACCAGCAGCACCACCCCGGCATCCAGGCCGACCAAGCTGCCGCGGGAAACAAACACACCGACGGCCGTACCGAGCATCAAGCCGCCCTTGACCCAGGCATTCGGATAGCCCGTACGCATACGCAAAATCTGGATGCGCCAGGCCGCGCAGCCCAGCCACAAACCGACGATCCACAGCGGCAGATGGCCCAGGTGCGGAATGATCACCAGCACTTGGGCGACCAGCAGCCAGATCAGGCTGCTGCGTGGGATTTCCGCCAGCCTGCTCATGCCGATGTCCCGAACAAGGCCAGGGCGCGCAGGCAGGCTTCGCGGTGCTGCTCGCCACTGGCCGGCGCAAGCACCTGGCCCGGTAGCCTCAGGGCAAAGGGCTGCTGGCGCTCGGACAGTTGCAGCACCCAATGACAGAGCAGCGACAAACGCAGCTCGACATCACCTGCCAGCGCCTCGAAATCCAGCAACGGATCACGCCCGCTGAGCGCGGCGAAGTCCTTGACCAACAGCCCCTGACCGCGGGAGTAGGCCTTCCAATGCAGGCGCCGCTTGGAGTCACCAGGCTGATAGCTCTTCAGCCCCTGGAAATCCTCGCTACCCTGGCCAAGGGCGCGCATGCCCTGCTCATGCAATTCGTCATCAGCGCCCGCAGCAAGCGGCAACTCGCCTTCCAGCGGCTGTGGATAGACCAGCAGCGCCTGATCCAGATCGACCCAGCTCCAGGCCACCAGAATGCCCAGCGGGAAACGACTCTCGACCCGCAAACGGCCCGGCCGTAACCAACCGCGGCGCAGCGCCGGCAAACTCAGCGCGCACTCGCTAACGCCCTGAGCGGGCACATCCTGCGTCTGATACGCCATACCTGGCCAGCCTAGAGCGATGGCCTGGTGCGCCCGCGCGCTGCTTTCCAGACGCAGGCGAAACTGGCCCTGCTCGCCGACGAAAACCGAGCGCGCCCCACTGGCCTTGAGCACCAGACCGGCCAGGTTGCGGTAGGTGTGCAGGATGGCGACGATAAACACCGACGCCAACAGAAACGTCAGGGCATAAGCCAGGCTGTTCTGGTAATTGATCGCGGCCAACAACATCAATATCAACGCTAGAGAAAATGCCAAGCCGACCCGCGTTGGCACGATAAAGATCCGTCGTTGGGTCAAGCGCACGCTGGCGGCGGCAGGAATTCGCCGGGCTAGCCAGCGATGCCAGCGCTGTTTGAGCTGTTGCCTCAAAGCGCCGGCACCTCGCGCAGCAACCATTGCACTAACGCGCCGCCGCCATGCCCGGTCGGATCACTGCGCTCACGCAGGCGATGGCCGACCACCGCAGGCAACACCGCCTGCACATCCTCGGGAATTACGTAATCGCGGCCGTCGAGAAAGGCCCAGGCGCGGGCGGCGGCAAGTAAAGCCAGGCTGGCCCGCGGCGACAGACCCCAGGCGAACTGCGGCTGGCTACGGGTGGCATCGACCAGGCGCAGCACATAATCGATCAGCGCATCACTGGCGCGAACCTTGGGTATTTCGGCCTGGATCAGCGCCAGTTCGGCATGGTCGAGAATGGCCTCCAGGCGCGGCAGCAACGAGCGCCGCGAATCGCCCAGGAGCAGCGCTTTTTCAGCCGCCTTGGCCGGGTAGCCGAGGGACAGGCGCATCAGAAAGCGATCGAGCTGCGATTCGGGCAAGGCGAAGGTGCCGCCCTGGCTAACCGGGTTCTGCGTGGCGATGACGAAGAAGGGTTCCGGCAGCGGCCGGGTGGCGCCCTCGATGGTTACCTGGCCCTCCTCCATGGCTTCGAGCAGCGCGCTCTGGCTTTTCGGCGTGGCTCGGTTGATTTCGTCGGCCAGCACCAGCTCGGCGAAGATCGGCCCGGGGTGGAAGACAAACTGCCCGCTTTCGCGGTCGAACACCGAGGTGCCGAGAATGTCGCCCGGCAACAGGTCAGAGGTGAACTGGATGCGCTGAAAGCTCAGCCCCAGCACCCTGGCCAGCGCGTGGCTGAGGGTGGTTTTGCCCATACCTGGCAAATCCTCAATCAGCAAATGACCGCGGGCCAACAGGCACGCCAGCGCCAAGCGCACCTGCGGCTCCTTGCCCAGCAACACCTGATTCACTGCATCCAGGCAGGCATTCAATCGTGTGCGCATCGTTTGCTCCGGCATTTATCCAAGTGCGCCGATGCTACTGGTCAGTACCGGGTGGGCAAAGCACCGTGAAACCTTTGCTGACGAAACTGTGAGCGCGGCCGGCAGTTTCAGGCAAAAAACTACAAGCGGAAATGCCCGGCCATGCCCTGTAGTTCGCGCCCCAACTGCGCCAGCCGGTTAGTTGAGTCCGCCGTTTCGTCCATCGCCACCGACGATTGATCGGCGATATCGCGAATCGAGGTCACGCTGCGACTGATCTCTTCGGCCACCGCCGTCTGTTGTTCGGCTGCCGCCGCGATTTGCTGGTTCATCTCGAAAATCAGCGTCACTGCTTCGGCGATCCCGGCCAGGGCACCTTCAGTCTGATTGGCGTCCTCAACCACATGGGCGACCAGAGCAGCGCTTTGCTGCATGTCGTCCACCGAACGGCGCGCGCCCTCACGCAGCGTGGCGATCAGCCCTTCGATTTCTGCGGTGGACTGCTGGGTGCGTTTGGCCAACGCGCGCACCTCATCAGCGACCACGGCAAAGCCGCGGCCTTGGTCGCCAGCGCGGGCGGCCTCGATGGCCGCATTTAGCGCCAGCAGGTTGGTCTGCTCGGCGACGCTCTTGATCACATCCAGCACCGAATCGATGCGCTGGGTATCCTGACTGAGCCGCTCAATGCTCTTGGTAGTGGTGTCCATCGCTGCGGCCAGTTGGTCGATGCGCACCAGGGTCTGACGCACCACCGCAGCGCCACGACTAACCCGGCTGTCAGCGGCCTCGGTGGACGCGGCGGCGGCCTCGGCGTTACGCGCCACTTCGTGCACGGTGGCGGCCATCTCACTCATGGCGGTCGCCACCTGATCGGTTTCTACCCGCTGACCATTGACACCCAGACGGGTCTGCTCGGTGATTGCCGACAACGACTGCGCTGAGGCGGAAATCTGGCTTACCCCGCCCTGCAACTGACCCACCATCTCACGCAGGTTGTTCGACATGGCCTGCATCGCGGCCTGCAACTGCCCCACTTCGTCACTGCGCTGCACCTCGATGCGCACACTGAGATCGCCCTCGGCTATCTGCTGGGCCTGCCCAATTACCTGTTTGAGCGGACGCACTATTAGCAGGGTGATCACCAAGGTCGACAGCAAACCGATCACCAGTGCCAGCGCTGCAGCCAGCAGAATCAACCAGGTGCTGGCCTGCAGCTGTGCCTGCATAGCAAGCTTCTGGCTAGAATAGGCCTGCTCGACCAGCTCGACGCTGCGCTCGGCCTGCCCCACCAGCAGGGCGTATTCCTGCTTCTGCTGACGCAAGAAGTCGCTGTATTCCTTGAGCCGCTCATTGAACGAGTCGACATTACCAATGACCTCCGCCAGCACCGAGGCGTAGCCAGGACTGTCCATGGCATCGCGAAGCTCGCCGGCCAGGACCTGCGCATCGAGAGCCTGCTGAATCTCGCCCTGGGCAACCTCGGCAGAACTATGGCTCTGCTGCAGGCGCACCCGGGCCTGATCAAGCGCTTGTAATAGCAACTGATGGACCTTACCGATCTGCCCGGCCTGCAGCACTGATTCGGCACCCTGGGTACCCTGGCTGCTCTCAAGCAGATCGACGCCATCCTCGGCCAGTCCTTCCTGGAGTAAATCCAGGCTGTTAGAGGCACTTACCACCAGCCAAGTGGCCGCCTCCAGCGACAGACTCATGTTATCGGTCAGTTCGACATAACGATTGAAGGCTGCCCGATATTGCTCGATGGCGCTGTCGACTTCGCTCAGCACCTGGCCTTCTGCAGCCGGTAGCTCAAGCTGCAGGGCGGCGCTGCTCGCCAACAGCGCCTGAGCCTGCTCATGCAGGCGCTCGACATGAGCGGTGTTGGTAGTCAGGGCAAAATCCTGCTCGCTCCGGCGGATCTCCAGGACTTGGGTGTTGATCGCGCTCATACGCTCCAGTAATGCCGAGCGCACACCGACCTCACGCAACGCAGAATAGCCGGTGGCAGCAACCACCGCGGTGAGTGCCAGCACCACCGCAAAACCCAGAGCCAGTTTCTTCGCCGTACTCAAGCTGGCGACATGCCGCTGCAGATCAGTCCACATATATCCCGTTCCCCCAGTCACTGACTAACCCGGCTCGCCAATATGTAGACGGCGCCCAGGTTGCACGATAGAAGCGCAAGGCTGCTGGCGACAAGCCGATAGCCGGTGCGATTGCACTTTTAGCTATGTATGGGTCGCTTTCAGAGCGGATTGACGGGCTGGTTTCAGGGGCGCGACATCTCGAAGCTGTCACGGGTTCGAGTGTAGGCCATACCGCCCAGACGGCCGACCAGATCGAGTTTGTGCGGATCGATCCGGCCTTTATCGTTGAGCACCGCATCGTCGACATGCGCAAGCAACACTTCGGCAAAGATCAGATGGCAGTTCGGCTTATCCGGCGGATACGCCAGCACCTGCGCGACACGACACTCGAAAGCCACCGCCGCGCCAGCCACTCGAGGCGGGGCAACTCGCTCACAGGCCAGGCTGGGGATGCCGCAACGCTCGAACTCACTAACGCCATGGGGCAGGTGGGCAGCGCTGGCATTCATCGCTTCAGCCTGAGCAAAAGACACCAATTGAATAACCAGTTCGCCGCCGGACTGCACGTTGCGCAGGGTGTCTTTGGGGCTGCCGTCGTCACGCAGATTGACGTTGACCATTAACGTCGGCGGCGCATCGCTGATCACCTGAAAAAAGCTGAACGGTGCCAGATTGCTAATGCCATCACGGGAAACAGTGGAAACCCAGGCAATCGGCCGCGGGGTGACCGTGGACGCCAACCAGCGGTAGGCATCCAAAGGCGTCAGGGCGCTGAAATCAAGTTGCACGGCGAACTCCTCGATCGAATGTGGGCACCCAGTATGCCATTGCCGCCTGCCAACGCACTTCGTCGACCGTTAATGCCACTGCTCGCAAAGCCACGCCAGCGAACTGCCTGCGCTGCTGATCGACGGGGGCCGGATGCCTGCGGCAGATCAACAAAAGCGCTTTCCGTCCTTCACTTTCCGCCATACGCCACTAATATGACACTAGCGCTACATGGAAAGCCTTGAAGTCATTAAATTGACTAAAAAGCAAAAATAAGCCTCCACTACAGAACGAGAAAATCACCATGGACTTCCCGCAAATTGCAGTGCACCGACAGACCGTGAAACCACAGGAAGACCTGGCCTTCATCCTCGAACACTACCAACTGAAGCCCTTCAGCTATTCAGAGCTGCAACAAGAACAGGCTGTACTTGCTTCGGTCGCCGACTGGCCACTGCTGAGCGAAACGTTGCGCCCACTGCTGCAACTGGTTGAAGCCGCGAAACTCGCCAAGGCAGACTGATATGCACCTGATTGCCATACAGGGGCTGCGCGGTGGCTGCGGCACTACGTCAATAGTGGCCGGACTGACTTCCGCTCTGGCCACTCTGCACCAGCCTGTGCTGGCGATTGACCTGTGCCCCAACAATATTCTCAGCCTGCATTTTGGCTTGCCGTTCGACGAACCCAAGGCATGGACAGCGCGAGATGTGCAGAGTCCCGCTCAGGCGATCGTTGCCTTTCGCCAACAGGAGCGGGTCTGCGTACTGCCCTTTGGCCGCCGCGCAATCAAGGGCTATACGCCCCAGCGTGCGGTTGAACTGCTTGAACAGGCCCTGCAACAACTGGCGCCGTCGAGCGACACTTTTGTGTTGGTCAACATTCCACCCTACCTGAACCTGCTCACCCTCCTCGACCAGCGGCCCGACATCCACTGGCTGCATGTGCTGGAGGCGGACCCGGCCTGTCATGTCTTGCTCAACTACCAGCTGTATGACAACCAGCACTTGCCACGCAATCACTATTGGCTGATCAACCGCCTGCAACCAGCGCTGAAACTTTCCCACGATCTGCTGGAACTCTGGCGCCTGGCCCTGGGGCAGCTGCTGGTACCTTGCGTGATCCATGAAGACGAGGCTGTTCGCGAAGCGCTGGCGCGCAAGCAACTACTGGCCCAAAGCGCGCCACAGTCGCTGGCCATGCAGGACTTCATGGCACTGGCTAACTGGTGCGTCAAAACGCTGGAGGCCGCATGAATCAGCTCACCCAACCGCTGCCAGCACAGCCGTCTCCCAGCGAGGCCGGCAATTCCCCCTCCGCTACCCGCCATCCGACCCTGCTGATGGCGCTGTTTCGCGTCCTGTGCTGGACGCTGCTGCGCCTGGAGTCAACCAGCTGGCGCTGGCTGCTGGAACACCGGCAACAGCTTTATCCCCAAGCTTGCTGGCTACGCTTGCGCCCGGCGGATCCGCTGCGTGTGTTGCTGCAGAGCCTGTGGTACCTATTGAGAAAGCCTGTCCAACAACGTCCGCCAAGAGCCACGTGGTTGGCAACCTCGTGCCTGCCGGCCTTAAGTCGCTGCCGGCAAGCGTTGTATATACGCATGCTGGCGCGCGATGGCACCCGCCAGATCAGCGCACAACCGGCACCAGCAAGGTCCAACGACAATGGCGCATGGCTGCAGCTGCCGATACTGCTGGTGGCCATAGCGTTGCTGGCGGTGTGCATAACCCAACCCCTTGAACCGTACCAGCAAGCGCTGTTTGCCGGCCTACTCTGGCTAATCGCCTTGAGCGTGGCGCGCTTTTCCGGGCGCCGCGCAACACTGATTCTGATCGTTCTGTCGATCCTGGTTTCCAGTCGTTATTTCTGGTGGCGCTACAGCTCTACCCTGAATTGGGAAAACCCATTGGATTTGAGTTGTGGCCTGCTGTTGCTGGCCGCCGAAAGCTACTCCTGGCTAGTACTGATTCTTGGTTACCTGCAGTCCATCTGGCCACTCGACCGCCAGCCCTGCCCGCTACCTGCCGATGCAACCAAGTGGCCGAGCGTGGATATTTACATTCCGACCTATAACGAAGATATGTCAGTGGTACGCCCGACCGTGCTGGCGGCGCTCGGCATCGACTGGCCGCAAAGCAAGCTCAACATCTGGATTCTCGACGATGGCAAACGCGAAGAATTCCGCCAGTTTGCCGCTGAAGCCGGGGTTGGCTACCTGACCCGCTCGGACAACCGGCATGCCAAGGCCGGCAACCTGAATACTGCGATGGGCAAGACCAACGGTGAGTTCATCGCCGTTTTCGACTGCGACCACATCCCGACCCGCTCCTTCCTGCAGATGACCATGGGCTGGTTTCTGCACAGCCCGCGGCTTGGGGTTTTACAAACACCGCATCACTTCCTCTCCGCCGACCCTTTCGAGCGCAATCTGGATAACTTCCGTCAGACGCCGAACGAGAACACCCTGTTCTACGGCCTGACCCAGAATGGCAACGACCTGTGGGACGCGACCTTCTTTTGCGGTTCCTGCGCCATTTTGCGGCGTGCCGCACTGGAGAGCATTGGCGGCTTCGCCGTGGAAACCGTAACCGAGGATGCGCACACCTCGCTACGCCTGCACCGCCAAGGCTGGACCTCAGCCTACATTCGCATTCCCCAGGCAGCCGGCCTGGCTACCGAAAGCCTCAGCGCACACATTGGCCAGCGCATCCGCTGGGCCCGCGGCATGGTGCAGATTTTCCGTCTCGACAACCCGTTGTTTGGCCAGGGACTTTCGCTCGGGCAGCGGCTTTGCTACTTCAATGCCATGCTGCATTTTCTGTCCGGGGTACCGCGCCTGATCTACCTCACGGCGCCATTGGCCTTCCTGGTCCTGCACGCCTACATCATCTATGCCCCGGCCTTGCTTATCCTGCTTTTTGTAGTGCCCCACATCGCTCATAGCACCATGACCAACTCACGTATCCAGGGCAAATATCGCCATTCGTTCTGGAGCGAAATCTACGAAACCGTGCTCTCCTGGTACATCGCCCGCCCTACCAGTGTCGCCTTGCTCAACCCGCGCAAGGGCACCTTTAACGTTACCGCCAAGGGCGGCCTGATTGAAGACGACCAATTCGACTGGAAGATGGCCAAGCCCTTCCTGTTCCTCGCCGCACTCAACCTGATCGGCCTGCTATTTGGTGTCTATCGCCTACTCTGGGGGCCGAGCGACGAGCGCCTGACCGTACTGATCAGCCTGTGCTGGGTGCTGTACAACCTGGTCATACTCGGCGGCGCCTTGGCGGTGGCGGCAGAAGTCCGGCAAATCCGTCGAGCACACCGCGTTAACCTGCACCTCGACGCAGGAATCCGCCTGCCATCCGGCCATGCCTACCCCTGCACCCTGCTCAACTACTCGGACGGCGGCGTGAGCATTCAGCTCCCCCAGGGGTTGAACTTGAACCTGACCGACGTGACCAGGCTGTCGCTGTTGCTCAGGCGCGGCCACGAGGAATTCGAATTCCCCGCCCGCGGGCGCAGCATTACTCAAGGCCTCCTCGGTGCCGAACTGGAGCCGATGGACCTGCGCCGCCATGGCCGTTTCGTGCAATGCACGTTTGCCCGCGCAGACACCTGGGCGCGCTGGCATGACGGCTTCGAGCAGGACAAGCCGCTCAGCAGCCTGAGCGGGATCGCCCGCGTCGGCATCAGCGGCTATCGGCAGACACTGCTGTATGCCCCGAGTTGCGCTCAGCCGCTGATTGCTTTTCTAGGCAGCGCAGGTCGGTGGTTCGCCTCTTTCGTACCAGTCACCCCCGTACTCAGCATCGTCAAGGCAGGGCCGCACCCATGAATATCCAGTATTTTACCCGTTGCATATTCATACTTTTCAGCTCGATCCTGATCGCGAACAGTACCTTTGCTGCTGCGCCGGAGTCGCCCACAACGGACACCACGCAACCCACCACCTATCAGCGCAGCCTGAGTCTCAGCGAGCTTTCTTCACCCGGCGTGCTACTGCTGCGCAATATGTTGCGCCACCTCTACGCCGAATTCGGTGTGCGCAGCGATGAGTTGATCAGTGCCGCCGAGCTGCATCTGCTCTACACCCCATCACCGGCGCTCAACGCCAAGCGCTCCCACGTCAAGGTGTACCTCAATGACGAACTGATGGGCGTGTTGCCGATCCTCGAAGAAGAACTCGGCCAGGAGGTCAGGCGCACACTCGCGCTGGATACCAGCTTCATTCGCGACTTCAACCACCTGCGCTTCGAGCTGGTGGGCAGCAACGACAGTGCGCCAGAGGACCCCATGCACGCCAGCCTGTGGCTGGACTTCAGTGCCAAAAGCACATTGCAGCTGCGCGTCCTGCGGCTCAAGGTCAGCAACGACCTGGCGATTCTGCCGGAGCCATTCTTCGACCACCGTGACAAGGCGCCCCTGCTGTTGCCGTTCGTGTTCAGCAGCACGCCCAACCCAACCCAACAGACCGCCGCAGCCGTCCTCGCCTCCTGGTTCGGCATCCACAGCGGCTGGCGCGGCGCGTCCTTCCCGGTTTCTTTTGGCGGCTTGCCGGCCAACCGTTCAGCGGTGGTATTTGCCAGCAACCTTCAGCGCCCGATGTACCTCAAGGATTATCCAAAGGTCAGCGAACCTACGCTGGCCATCGTCGACCATCCCACTGCACCTTTCGCCAAATTGCTGCTGGTCCTGGGGGAAGATGACCTGCAAGTGCTCGCAGCAGCTCGCGCCCTTACCCTGGGCAGTAACAGCTTGAAAGGACCGTCGAGCACCCTGCGCATTCTCCCTGAAGCCCCACCCAGAAAGCCCTACGATGCGCCCAACTGGGTGAAAAGCGATGGACCCACGCGCTTCGCCGAACTGATCGATAACCCCATGCAATTGCAGGCGAGCGGCCTGGTGCCTCCGCCGATGAGCCTGACGCTGAGGGTACCGGCGGACCTGTTCATCTGGCGTAGCCCAGGGGTACCGCTGGACCTGCGCTATCGCTATACGCCACCGCTGCAGCAGGAATCTTCGCTGCTCAGCGTCAGCATCAACCAGCATTTCGTCCAGGCCTTTCCCCTCAACGATCCACTGCCTGGACAAATCGCCGGCCTGGCCCAGCAAAATCTGCCCCTGCTCACGCAGCATCCAGGCAGCAAGCGGCTAATGCTACCGGCCCAGCTCATCGGCCCACACAACGAGCTGCGCATGAACTTTACCTTCAATGCCTTGCCCGGTTGCGCCTATGCCAGCAACTGCGCCACCAGCCTGCCGATGAATATCCAGGCGGCGATCGACCCTGACTCCAGCATCGACTTTTCTGCCTTCCATCACTATAAGGCGATGCCCGATCTGCAGGCCTTCGCAGAAACCGGCTACCCCTACAGCCGGATCGCCGACCTCTCGCAAACCTTGGTGCTGACACCCTCCCAGCCAAAACAGGCAGAGCTATCGCTGCTGCTGGCGATCATTGGCCGGATCGGCGCTTATACGGGTTATCCAGCCACTCGCCTGAGCATCAGCGACAATTGGCAAGATGCCGCGCTAAGCCAGCGTGACCTGCTGCTGATTGGCGCCGTTGCGCCAGCATTCAGCAACGAGCAAGGCCCGGAACTGAGCGCCCTTGGTGAGCAGCTCGCCGCCAGTCTCAGTCACCCGGACGACAATGCCATGCCCCCACAGATCAGTGACGCGGCAACCAATCTGGCCGCCCTGGTCGGATTCAAGTCGCCATTTGATGATAAGCGCAGCGTGGTCGCACTGATGGCGGGCGATGCCAGTGGCTACAGCCTGATCGAGCAAAACCTGCTCGATAGCCAGCGCCGCGCCAGAATCGCAGGCTCAGTGACCTTGATGCACGGAGAGCACATCGATGCCGCCATGCTTGGCGACACCTACCATGTCGGCAGCCTGCCCTGGTGGCTGCTGCTCTGGTACCACCTCGCCGACCACCTGCTGTTCCTGATAATTCTGGCTGCGCTGAGCACCGTACTGATCGCCAGCGTGATGTTCAGCGCCCTCAGTTTGCTGGCCAAGCGTCGCTTGCAAGACCCTGCCTGAGGTGCGCGATGAAACCCTGGATGATCTTGCTGTTAGTCCTTTTGCCGCTCGGCAATGCCGCGCATGCCAGTTGCCAGTGGCCATTGTGGGAGCAGTTCAAACAACGTTTTGTCGATACCGGCGGGCGCGTTATCGACAGCAGTGATTCACGGTCGATCACCACCTCGGAAGGCCAGGCCTATGCCCTGTTCTTCGCCCTGGTTGCTGAGGATCGGCATACCTTTGAGCGCCTGCTGCGCTGGCTGGAAGACAACCTGGCCCAGGGCGACCTGCAACGGCACTTGCCGGCCTGGCTCTGGGGGCGCAACCCGGACGGCCAATGGCAGGTGCTCGACGCCAACTCTGCAGCAGACGCCGACCTCTGGCTGGCCTATAGCCTGCAGGAAGCCGGCAGACTCTGGCAGCACGACGAGTATTCACGCCTGTCCGCCCGGCAACTGGCACTGATTCAGCAGCATGAGGTCGCCCAACTGCCGCAACTCGGGCCACTGCTGCTTCCCGGAGCAAAAGGCTTTAGCGGGCAGGACCACTGGACCCTCAACCCCAGCTACTCCCCCCTGCCCTTGCTGCACAGTTTTGCCCATCGCTACCCAGACAGCATCTGGTCGGCGATGCTCGAGCCCAGCCAACGCATGCTCGAACAAACCAGCGCCCGCGGCTTCGCCCCAGATTGGGTCGAGTGGCGCAACGGACAATGGCAGGCATCGGCCAAGAGTGGCTGGCAGGGCAGCTACGACGCCATCCGCGTCTACCTCTGGGCCGGCATGCAGGAGCCAACAGATAACCTGACCCACCAATTTCGCCCAATGCTGCGCTACATCCAGCGGCATGGTTACCCACCCCTGCGCGTCGACAGCCTCACCGGCGCGGCTGAAGGACAAGGACCACCGGGATTCTCTGCGGCGTTGCTGCCCTTGCTGAGCAGAGTCGCAGAACCGCACCTGCTGCAACAACAACTGGCTCGCCTGGCTGCAGAACCCGTGCAAGCGAACGCCTACTACGACCATGTACTGCGTTTGTTCGGCCAAGGCTGGAGCGAGGGGCGCTATCGCTTCTCACCTCGTGGTGCATTGCAACCACAGTCATTAGAGGAATGCTCATGACCAGGCACCTACCGCTTGCCTTGCTGCTGCTGAGCACCAGCATTCATGCCATCGATGTCGGCGAAGCCCGTTTGCAATTGCTGGAGCAGGTACGCACCGGGGAGTCCCGCAACAAGGTGGAGTTGATCGAGGAAAGCCTCTACCGACTGTTCAAGCTCAACCCCGACGACCCCGACGGCCTGGCGGCATTGATTCGCCTGCAAGTGCGCAAGAATCAACTGACTGAAGCGCAAGCCTCTCTCGAACGCCTCAACCGCAGCGCCCCCGACAGCGAGCCGCTCGCCCATGCCCGCCTGCACTTGGCGATCAACGAACCCGAGGCCAAGCAACACCTGCAGCAGGCTCGCCTGCTGGCGCGCGCGGGGCGCCCCGAGGAAGCGCTGGCGGTTTACGACAGCCTGTTCAAGCACGGTTTTCCCAGTAGCGATCATGCCCTTGAGTACTGGCAGGCCCTGGCCAATGCCCCAACCGGTCAAGCCAGGGCCTTGCAGGGCTTGGAACAGCTGGTTGAGCAGTACCCGTACAGCAGCAGTTTTCGCCTGGCCCTGGCCAGACAACGCCTGGCGCGCGACCCGTACAGCGAGGCCGCCCACGCCGATCTGGAGAAGCTGTCCAGCGACCCCTATGCCCGAGCGGGCGTTGCCAGCGTCTGGCAAGACCGTCTCGAACGGCTCCCCGTCAACGAGCGCAGCGCCGCCTTGTGGCGCCGCTACCTCACGCAGTACCCCGAGGCCGACGAGATCGCCAGACAATCTTTGGCTGAACAGGAAGCGTTGCTCGGCAACCCCTCCTTCCAGGCCAAGCAGCGCGCCCTGGGCAATCTCGAAAGCGGTTCACAGGCCTACCCGGCCATCGAGCGCGACCTGCAACTGGCACTCAAGGGTTTTCCGACGGATTCACAAACCCTCGGCGCACTGGGTCTGCTGCGCCAGCGCCAAGGGCGGCAACAGGAGGCCTTGACGCTGTATGAACAGGCTCGCAGCCACGAGGAAAACATCGATAACATGGGCAAATGGCAAACCCTGATCACTGAATCACGCTTCTGGGCCACCCTGAAGGAGGCTGAAGTTGCCGTTGAGCAAGGTCAGCTTGAGCGCGCCGCGCAGCTTTACCAGCAGGCAGCCACACTCAAGTCCAATGCCGCCGAACCACACAACGGCCTTGGCTATATCCAGGCCAGGCGCAACGACATGGCGGGCGCCGAAAGGCACTACCAGGCGGCATTGGCTCGCGACCGCAATAATGCTGCGGCTAAACGCGGCCTGATCAACCTCTATAGCGCCAGCCAACCCGAACGCGCACGGGAAATCATCGCTACCTTACCGGCCGACCAGCGCCAACGCTTCGAGCCCGAATTGAACCGTCTGCAAGCTGCCCAGTTGACAACCCAGGCCCAACAACACGCCGACCAGCAACGCTGGGCCACCGCCAAGCACCTGCTCGATCAGGCCCTGCGCCTGCAACCAGACAACCCCTGGATCGCCTACGACCTGGCCAAGGCCCGGGTGCAACTCGATGACCCGGCTGCCGAGCAGAGTTTTGCCGGCCTGCTGCTGCGCGCGCCTTACGATCCGGCCTCGCGCTATGCCCATAGCCTGTTTCTGGCCAGCCAGGATCGCCCCCAGCAAGCCCTGGCCAGCCTGGCCACGGTGCCCAGGACCACGTGGGACGACGGCATGCGCGCCCTTGATCGGCGCTTGCGCTTCGCCCAGACCATGGATAATGCACGCCAGATGCACGCCCAAGGCCGTGAGCACGCGGCCAGCGACTACCTCAAGGCGCAGCAACGCCACTTTCCAGAAGAGGTTGCCATCCCCCTGACCCTCGGCGAATGGGCCGAACGGCGAGGTAACCGAGCAGAGGCAGAGCGTCAGTACCGACTGGCTCAGCAACTCGAACCGCACAACAGCGAAGCCGAACTCAGCCTGATCGAGCTGGCCCAGCAGCGTCGCGATACCGATGTTCAGCAACGCCTCGATGCGTTTGCCCCTGCCACCCCTTCACCCAGCCAGCAGCGGCGTATCGCCAATCTCTGGCTGCAACTCGGCGAGCAGACCAAGGCCGAGCAAGCGATGATCCAGGCTCGTCTCGCTGCCCCGCAGGACCCCTGGATCTGGCGCGACAGCGGTCGCCTGGCCCTGGCCGGCGGCCAGCCACAAGAGGCATTGGCGGCCTACCGCGAAGCCATGCGCAGCAGCGGCATCGCCCTGGCGTCGGAAGATACCCTGGCATTCACCCGCAGCACCCGCAGCAATGACGAAGACGACTGGCTCAAGCGCAGCATTCGCCGCGACTCCGCCGAGCTCTACCTGCACCAGGCGCCCACCGCCACCGTGCAATACAGCTACCTAGAGAGCAAAGGTACGCCCGGCTTCTCCGATCTACAGGCCGGCTACCTGATCGCCGAAGTGGCGCAACCGCTGGGCAGCGGCCGGGGCTTCCTGCGCGCCGAGCAGGTGACCATGGACAGCGGCAGCTTTGACAACCTGCTCGACGCCGACGATTTCGGCAGCGTGCTCATCTGCCAGCAACGCGGCGAAGCCTGCGACCAGGGCGACCGAAACCAGCGCGAAGCAGGCACTGCGCTGGCCATTGGCTGGCGCGGCGAACGCCTGGAGTGGGACATCGGCACCACCCCACTGGGCTTCCCGGTGGAGGATGTGGTCGGTGGCATCCGCATCAGAGGCGACCTGGCCAAGCTCGGCTGGACCCTGGACGTCTCGCGCCGCGCCCTGAACAATTCGCTGCTGTCATTCGCCGGCACCGAGGACCCGCGCACCGGCGAAACCTGGGGCGGCGTACGCAGCAACGGCATTCGCCTAGGCCTGAGCTACGACGAGGGCGGCAGTTATGGGATCTGGTCGAGCCTGCAGGCACATCGCCTGACGGGCAAGAACGTCGAGGACAACGACCGCTACCGGTTGATGGCCGGAGTCTACTTCCGAATCATCGACGAGCCGGATCGGCGCCTACGCATCGGCGGCAACGCCATGTATTGGCATTACCAGAAAGACCTTAGCGGCTACACCTTCGGCCAAGGCGGTTATTACAGCCCGCAGCAATACCGCTCACTCTCAGTGCCAATCAACTATGCCCAGCGCTGGGGCGACTGGTCGATCTATGCCGAGGCATCGACAGGTTTTTCCTGGTCGCGCAACGACGATTCGCCCTACTTCCCGACCCGCCGCGACTTGCAAAGCGAAGCCGGCAACCCGATTTTCCAGGGCGGGCGCAGCGACGGATTCAGTTACCGCTTCAGTTTCTCGGCAGAACGGCGACTGACCCCGAACTGGTTTGTGGGCGGCATGCTCGGCATGGAGCGCTCGGTGGGCAGCGACTACGAGCCACGCGGCGCCCTGCTCTATCTACGCTACAGCTTCGCCCCCTGGGATGGCGACCTGAAGATGCCTCTGGAACCGCTGGAGGAATACGCCCAGTTCAATTGAACCACTGCAACGGCACAAAGCCCGCATCACTGCCGTGATGCAGGCTTGTTTTTGGCTAGGTCACGACAACCATGAAATCCCGAAACAGCGTAGGTTGGGTTAGCGGCGGGCGCCTATGCTGAATCCAATTCGGCCTTGAACCGCCGCGTAACCCAACATGGCGTCAGCGGCGATGCTTTCAGCGCCTGCACGGTCTGTCGCGGCTAAAGTCCTCTCCCGCGCGAGATTGGTAAGCGAGTAGATCAGCGGCGCCCGCTGGCGGAGCGCCGGTAGTTGAGTCATTCGAGCCCAGTGGACCCCGACAAGGTGTCAGCAGGCCCAAGACTGCGCGGGCTTGCGCCTTATACTCTCAACGTTGCGGATAAGGAATCCAGCCCTGGTTTTCCATGCGCAGGTAATGCTCGTTGTGCAGGCGCACCATGACACTGCCCTCGTTTTCCGCCACTACCATATCCAGCCCCGGTAGATCCCGAGTCACGCCAAGCAGGTCGAAGTCTGCAGTGCGGTAGGCCTCACCATCAACCAGCCGCGCAATCAGCTCAGACAAGGCCTGATAGCTACTCGGCGCCTGAATATGCAGCGGCTGCTGGGGCAGCTGCGCCTTGGCATTGATCAGTTTGATCCCAGCCGGAACATGGGTAACCGTCGGACTGGGAATCTCGCGCATGCCCTTGACCTGCATCAGATCACCGCGCAGGGCCGCACCATGTTCGGCGACGATGACCAGCAGCACGGGCTTGGCAGATGCTTGTAAATGCTCGATGAAACTGTCGAGGTCATCCAGCACCTGGTTTAGGCTGACCTTGTAGTCTGCGCTGACGGCCTTGCCAGTGACCTTGTCCAGCCGCCGATTACCATCGTGCAAGGTGATCGAGTTGTAGAACAACGCCTCACGCGGCGAGCCAGAACTCAGCCGCTGCTGCCACCACTGCGTCAGCACATCGCGATCGCGATAGATCGGCGAGCCGTCGAATCCGGTCAATGCCGGGCGTAATTCGCCGAACGGGCTGGCCTCAGCTTGCAAGCGACCACCGTCACGCAGCAGACCGAGCATGTTGTCGAAGCGACCCGTGTGATTGAGCAGCAGACCATCGGTGTAACCCAACTGCTTGAGGTTTTCGAACAGGAAGCATTGCTTGGCCCCGGGGCGATACAGATCAGCATTCGACGCCTGGCCACAACTGGCGCGCAACAAGCGCAGTACTGCCGGGCCGCTGTAGGTGGCTGCGGAGTTGAAATCATCGAAGAGGATATCCATCTTGGCCCACAGTGGATGTTGGCGCATGCCTGACTCATCAAGATCGTCCCAGGCCAGGGAGCAGATATTCAACATGAGCACATCAACGGGTAAGGCATCAGCCGCCAGCGCACTCGGGAATTGCGTCACCTGCTGGCCCTGGCGCGTATAGAAGTCGTCCAGGGCCGCGTTCAGAAAAGCATCATCGATCACGACTGGCGCCGCATCGCCTGCAACAGGTGCGCCGCTTACCGCAGTCGACAGGCGCACCGCAACGGTCGCCTGCTGCGGCACGAACAATTGGCTATTGCCCAGCACCAGGACCAGCACCAGCGTCGCCACAGTGAAACTGGTCACCCTGATCCACTGACTGATGAACAGGTAGCCGACCAGCAAGATCAACCCCGCGGCCAGCCAGGTCGGGTTGATGAAGCGCCCTGCCAACTCAAGCATATAGTCGGCGCTGAACTGGCCGACCTGGGCGGAGTTGGCGAGCAGGCGACTGAACGGTGGCAGCCAGCTGTCGTAATAGTAAAGGGCTACGCCCAGCGGTATGGCCAGCACATGTCGCAGCCGGTGCAACCAATGCGGCGACAACGGAAATAGCAGAAAAGCGGCGAAGGCCAGATTCTCAAGGGCATGAAAATTTAGCTGGCCGTACCAAAGCAAAACCAACTTGGTAATGAAGTAGAAATTCCACAAGCCCAAACCACGCCAGGAACTCATGGCAGCCGGTAACACCACAGCGCTGCTCTGCTGCATAGCCAATCCCCAATTAGTCAACGCGGCTATATGCGGTCTTACTGCTGCTGCGCCCTGGCGAGCAAAAACTGCACTCATGCTTTAAGCATTGCTGCTGATTGGAAAAAGGCAAATCCTAACGGGCTTGTTTATCGGACTTATCGCAGAGCAATCGAGACGGCTGCCGGGGCAGCTAACGGCCGGCGCGTGACTCGCGTATGTAGAAACGTGCCCGCTCAGCTTTACTGGTGCAACCCTTGTAGCCTTCGAACTGCTGCTGGGTTTTCGCCGCGGTCAATAACGACAAAGCCTTTGAGTAACTAACGGTGCCAGCAAAGCCTTCGGCCTTGGCCAGATCCAGCTCGGACCAGGCTGCATTCAGTTGATTGGCACAACTATCGCGATAAGCAGTTTTACCGGCACAACCGGCCAGCACCAGCATGACCATCGGTAGCAAAATCCAGGCTTTCATGTTGCGCACTCCTTGATATGGGGAAATAAGCAGATGCTCGAAATATGACGGCCGCAGAGCAGAAAAGTGCCAACCCTCACCGACAATCAACCCACTAAGGATGGCCGCGCTGACGCAAGAACGCCACTACGTCAGCCTGTTCGCCCACGAACTCGATCCGTCCGGCCTTGTTCTCCCGTTGGAAGGCATACATGGGGTCGTAATACTCCACCAGCAGCGCCTCGATCCAGCCACGGTGCAGATCCACCACGCCCAGACTCTGCTGCTCCAGCAGAGCCTGATCCATGATCGCCGCCAGACGCTGGTAGCGCTCACCACCCAGGCGTTTGAGGATATTCGCCAGACTCTGCTGCAGGCGCTCAGCGAAGGCCTTGAAACCCTCTGAGGGGCCATATAAGGCGACAAATTCGGCGCAAAGGTCAGTCACGTAATCCTTGAGAATACGCTCAACCCGCCCTGCCACGCTGTCTTCGAGCCAAACCATGGGCGATGCCTGCATCTCCTGGTAGAGCCCCAGCGGCAAGGCGCTCTTACCAATAATACGGCCCTCATCCTCGAGCACGAGCTGCTGGATACCCGCCGCGCGCTTTCTCAGGATGTCGATGGCCAGGGCGTTTTCGAAGTCGATCTGCGTCGGCTGGATCGTGGCGCGCTTACCGAAGCTGGAACCGCGGTGATTGGCATGGCCTTCCAGATCCAGGCTGTTGTCGAGTTGCGCAATCACCTCGGTCTTGCCGGTGCCGGTCATGCCGCCAACCAGAATCAAGTCGCATTGCTCCGTCGCCTGCTGGGTGGTTTCCAGGAGGAAGGTGCGCATCGCCTTGTAGCCGCCGATCACCCGCGGGTACTCGATGCCCGCTTCGCTTTTCAGCCATTGCTGGACGATCTGCGAGCGCAGGCCACCGCGAAAACAATACAGATAGCCTTCGGGGTTGGCCCTGGCAAAGGTCGCCCAAGCCTCGATGCGCTCGGCCTTGAGCGCACCGCTGACCAATTGATGACCCAGTTCGATGGCCGCTTGCTGGCCCTGCTGTTTGTAGCAGGTACCCACTCTCTGCCGCTCACTGTCGTCCATCAACGGCAGGTTGAGCACCCCGGGAAACGCGCCCTTGGCGAACTCCACTGGGGCACGGGCATCCATCATCGGCACGCCGCCGAGAAACAGCTGGCGGTAGTCATGGGTGTTGTCGCGCATCACAGCACCTCGACTGCGTAGCGCTGTCGCTCGAACAGCTGGCCGATTGGCTCAAGTGCCAGGTCCAGTTCGGCGGCAACGGTGAGAAACTCCGCCTCGCCCTCGGCTGTCACTGCAATCAGCAGGCCGCCGCTGGTTTGCGGGTCGCACAGCAGGAGTTTGTACAGCTCGGGAAGCGGCGCGATCTTGTCGCCGTAACTGTCGAAATTACGCTGGGTGCCGCCGGGTATGCAGCCTTGCTCCAGGTAATACTCGGCGCTGGCCAGTCGCGGTACCTTGGCGAACTCAACCCGCGCGGTCAGGCCACTGCCGTCCGCCATCTCAACCAGGTGGCCAAGCAGGCCAAAACCGGTGACGTCGGTCATCGCAGTCACCCCGGCAAGCTTGCCGAAACGACTGCCAGGCTTGTTCAGGGTGCACATCCAGTCGCGCGCCAGGCCGATGTCCTCAGTGCGCAGCTTGGCCTGTTTTTCTGCGGTGGTGAGGATGCCGATACCCAGGGGTTTGCTCAGGTACAGCTTGCAGCCGGCCGTGGCAGTGTCGTTGCGTTTCATGTGGCGCTTTTCTACCAGGCCGGTCACAGCCAGGCCAAAGATCGGCTCAGGCGCATCGATGGAGTGCCCGCCAGCCAGCGGGATACCGGCCTGGTCACAAATCGCGCGAGCACCGCGAATCACCTCGCGAGCCACTTCAGGGGCCAGAACATTGACTGGCCAGCCGAGAATGGCGATGGCCATCAGCGGGTCGGCGCCCATGGCGTAAATGTCGCTGATCGCGTTGGTCGCAGCGATTCGACCGAAATCGAAAGGGTCGTCGACAATCGGCATGAAAAAATCGGTGGTCGACACCACTCCGCGTTCTGCATCGATGGCGTAGACCGCCGCGTCGTCACGCGAGGCATTACCTACCCACAGATTCGGGTCGAGATTCTGCGCACCACTGCCCGCCAGGATCACATCCAGCACCTTGGGGGAAATTTTGCACCCACAGCCAGCGCCGTGGCTGTACTGGGTCAAACGGATCGGCTCGCTCATAAAATCTCACTCATATCGTCGACAGGCGGCGGCATTCTAGCAAATACGGCCTTGGCGCTTCTGATCCGCGCGCGGTATGTTGATAAAACAATGCCTTACGGAGATTGAGAAGATGACTAAGCGAGTAGCTTTGGTCCTGGGCTCCGGCGGTGCACGGGGTTATGCGCATATCGGCGTGATCGAGGAACTGGAAGCTCGCGGCTATGAGATCGCCTGCATTGCCGGTTGCTCCATGGGCGCGGTGGTAGGCGGCATTTATGCCGCAGGCAAATTGAACGAGTACCGCGACTGGACCCAGAGCCTGGACTATCTGGATGTGCTGCGCCTGCTCGATGTGAGTTTCAGGCTGGGCGCCATCCGCGGCGAAAAAGTGTTTGGCAAGATCCGCGAGATCGTCGGTGAGATCAATATCGAGGACCTGTCGATTCCCTTCACCGCAGTTGCCACCGACCTGACCAACCAGCAAGAAATCTGGTTTCAGGAAGGCTGCCTGCACCAAGCCATGCGCGCGTCGGCGGCAATTCCCAGCCTGTTTACCCCGGTAATTCAGGGCAAACGCATGCTGGTCGACGGCGGCCTGCTCAATCCGTTGCCAATTGTGCCGGTGGTGTCCAGCCACTGCGACTTGATTATCGCGGTCAACCTCAACTCGACCAATCAGCAGCATTACCAGCTACCCGTGATCGACCGCCCCCCAGCATTAAAGAGTCGGTTCGACCTACTGATGAACTCACTCGGCTCGCGGCTGCCCTCGTTTCGCCGCAAGAACGGCGAGGATGACGAACTGCTGCTGATTGACGAGCCCGTACGCGAGCAGATCAACCCATGGCTGGAAAAAGCCGCAGCGCCTGCGCGCCCGGATGCGCCAAGTGCAGGCGCCACCAAGTCCGCCAGTGGCTCCCGGGTTGCCGACCTGAGCGGACCGGCCTCCTTGCTGGAGCTAATCAACCAAAGCTTCGAGGTCATGCAGACCTCGCTGTCACAGTACAAGATCGCCGGCTACCCGCCGGATATTCTGATCAACGTGCCGAGACGTGCCTGTCGCTTCTTCGAGTTCTACAAGGCGCCGGAGCTGATCATGCTCGGCCGGCAGATCGCCCGCGACAGCCTCGACAGTTACGAGAAGGAACACTAGTCCGGTGACGACTTGGCCGGTGGTTGCTCGGTTGCCGGCACCTTGTGCGCCACCCAATCGCCGAGCAGGCTGTAGGCCACAGCAAGCAAGGTAGGCCCTAGGAACAGGCCCATGAAGCCAAAGGCCAGAATCCCGCCGAACACCCCGAGCAGCACCACCACCAACGGCAGGTTGCCACCGCGACTGATCAGGTAAGGCTTGAGGATGTTGTCAACGCCACTGATGACGAACATGCCCCAAACCCCGAGGAAAATGGCTAAACCATAGTCGCCCTGGGTAAACAGCCAGAGCGTCGCGGGAATCCAGACCATAGGCGGGCCCACAGGGATCAGGCTGAGCACAAAAGTAAGCATGCCGAGGATCAGCGCGCCCGGTACGCCGGCGATATAGAAGCCGATCAGTGCCAACAGCGCCTGCGCTGCTGCCGTACCGATGACGCCATTGACTACCCGCTGCACGGTACCGGCAACCAGTTCCAGATAATGCTCGGCGCGCTCGCCGATCAGGCGTTCGAGCAGGCTATGGGCGAACTCAGCCAGACGTGGTCCATCGCGGTAGAAAAAGAACACCAGCACCAGGCTCAGGGCCAACTCCAGCACCCCACCGCCAATTTGCGCACTACGCGCCAGCAACCAGTTGCCGACCTGACCGAGATAAGGCTTGAGCGTAGCGAAGAACGCCGCACCCTGCTGGTCAATGGTCTGCCAGAACCCCAGCAGGCTTTCGCCCACCAGCGGGACATGCACCAACCAGGCCGGTGCCGGCGGTAGGCCTGAGACCTGGTAATCCTTGAATAGCGCCGTAGCATCGCCGACGTGCTCGGCCAAGTTGAACCCGAGCATCACCAACGGTATGGCCACCAGGCCAATCCAGCCCAGCGTCAGCAGCGCCGCCGCAGCAGTTTGCCGACCATTAAGCAAACGGGTCAGGCCGCGCATCAGCGGCCAACTGGCAAAGGACAACACCGCAGCCCAGAACAGCGCCGAGCCAAACGGCGCGAGCACCCACAGGCTCGCACTGAGTAGACCGAGGAGCAGAATCTGCACCAGCAAACGGTCGTTATCGAACATCAGAACAACTCCGCGAGTAAGAAACGACACTGGGCCCTGTACCTAAGGTGCAGAGCCCAGTGAGCCATCGGTGGTAGCGGCATCGCGCCTTCAAGGCCCGCGTGCCAGGCGCTCAGCGTAGAACGTTGATGCGCAAACCTTCAACCGAGGTATCGCCCAATTCCAGCCGTGCGGCCCTTACCCGCTGCTCGACCAGCGCCTGACGCCAGGCTTCTGCCTGAGGGCCGGAAAGGCTGACACGCAAGGTACTGTTAAGGTTCAGACTACGCGCCAGCAATGTCGCCCAGACGTCGCTAGGTTCCTCGTGCTTGGGCAGGCGCAACTCGCCCCCATCATTCAGCTGGCGCAGCAAGGTGGCGGGCGTTGGCAGCACTTCCGCCAGCGGTGCATTGGCGGCTAGCAGCTCGGCATGCAAGTAAGCGCGTTTATTACCCCGCGTGATGCTGTAGAGCGCCAGCAAACTGTCTTGCCGCGGCTCGGCCAAACGCATCAACACATAAGCCTGCTGATCATCGGAGCCATACAGAATGCGATTATCGAACACCGCATTGGCCCACAGGCTACTTGATCCGCACTCGCGCCCCTGGCACCAGTAAAGCAACTCGGCGTCCTGAGCCTGCAAGGCTTCGCGGGCAGCTGTGAAAACTTCATTGGCCGAGTGGGTGCGCGGTAATTCATACGTCAGCGTGGTCAGCAGCCCCTCCGTTTGCACCTCGCGCTCATAGCGCAAGCGACCACTGATGCGGCGAATCGCGCCCTGCGGGTAGACCCTTTCCTGCTCCGCGGCCTCGCTAAAACTTACTATCTGGCTACCGGGAAAACGCGGTAACACCTCAAGATCACGGCTGCCAGCAACATCAGCGGCTACAACCGTTGCACTTGCCAATACCCCACCCAACAGACTGAACCAACGCATATGAGCCCTCATTGGATAAGCATCGACTGGGCGGCTTTCACCACACTGTCGTCAAGCACTTCGCGACGCGGCACGAGCATGCCGCGCTGCACCGCCGGGCGACTCTCGAGTGCCGCGACCCAGCGTTGCAAGTTCTCCAGGCCATCAACAGAGACACCCGACCAGTCATGGATGTGTACCCAAGGGTACGTGGCTATATCTGCGATGCTGTAGTCGCCCGCCAGGTACTCGGCTTCACCCAGACGTCGGTCCATTACCTCGTAAAGGCGCCGGGTTTCACGCTGGTAGCGGTCGATCGGGCCTTGCAACTTCTCGGGAAAATAACGGAAGAACACATTGGCCTGACCCTGCATCGGGCCAACACCGCCCATCTGGAACATCAGCCACTGCAACACCTGTGAACGGCCCTTAGGGTCCTGCGGCAGCAGTTGCCCGGTCAGTTCGGCAAGGTAGATCAGGATGGCGCCAGACTCGAATACCGCGAAATCGTCGTTATCACGGTCGACGATGGCCGGGATCCGACCATTGGGATTGATCTTGAGGAACGCCGGAGTCTTCTGCTCTTTACGCTCAAAACTCAGCGCATGCAGACTATAAGGCAGCTGCAACTCCTCAAGCGCGATGGACGCCTTGTGGCCATTTGGGGTCGCTGCGGTGTAAAGATCGATCATGCGATTCTCCATTGCAATCGGCCACACCTTCCCCAGTTGGCTTTGGCAAGTCAAGACGAGCGTAAGAAAGGATTGAAACAGTCTGCTACGAGCTGTGCGCCAGCCTCGTCATCCAGATGCAAATGATGCCCGCCCGGTAGATGCGTCAGATCGATCGACAAGCCACTCACCAGCTGGGCAAAATCCGGCTGCTGGTGAAGCATGCCCTGCTCCGCCAACACCAGGCTAACCGGGCATTCCAGGCGCTGGACAAAAGCCATGGCGTGGGCACGAGTAAGACGCAGCGGCGATGGCAACGTCAGGCGGCTATCGGTGCGCCAGGTGAAGCCGCCAGGCACTGGCATCAGCCCGCGCTGGGCCAGCAGCTCGGCCGCCTCGCGACTGACTGCAATGTTGCCGCGCATGCGCGCCTGGACCGCACGCTCGAACTCGGCGTACACCGGTTTGCGCTTGCCATCCAGCGCCATCTGCGCCTTGAGTGCTTCGGCCAGCTTCTGCGGCGCGCTGTCGGCCTCACCGGTGAAGGGAATCAAGCCGTCGATCAACGCCAGGCGCTCGACGCGCTCAGGCAGCGCACCGGCCAACAACACCGAGACAATGGCACCCATGGAGTGACCGAGCAGGGAGAAACGCTGCCAGCCGAACTGTTCGGCCACCTGCAAGACATCATGTACGTAGTCCCAGATCGCGTAGCTGGCTCCCAGAGGACGGTGATCGGAGTGGCCATGCCCGGCAAAATCCACAGCGACGATGCGCAGGCCCTGCAACTTGGGCGCCAGCCGGGCGAAACTCGCGGCGTTATCCAGCCAGCCGTGCAAGGCAATAACTGGCTGCCCATCCTGGGGGCCATACAGGTGGGCCGCCAGTTCGATGTGCGGCAAGCGTAGACGGACTTCCTCAAACGGCAGGCTCATGCAGATACCTCAACAGATTGACCGGACCAGCGTTTGAACAGCGAGCGCAGCAGCTCGGCAGTGTCCTGAGGCCGTTCCAGGGGAAACATGTGCCCGCCGGGCAGGGTCAGGTATTCACCCTTGGCCATGCGCCGAATCAGGCGTGCATGATGCGGCAGCACGACCCGGCTTTGACGACCGCGAATCATGGCAAGCGGTACCTGCAACTGTTGCGGGCGACCCGGGCTGATATGCGGCACGCTGCGGTAGATACTGATTTCAGTGGCTGCATCGAAACGCAGGCGCAGCTTCTGTCCACTGCCGTGCAGGCCATGCTGCAGATAGGCATCCAGGCATTCCGGATCGAAGCGCCGAAACAGGCTCTTGGCCGCGAAATAGCTGCGCGCCTCGATCAAGTCAGCGAACTCTTCACGTCGGCCCAGGGTGCGTCCGGCCGGAGTGATACGGTCGATAAAACCAAAGCGCTTGGCGGCGCGAATCACGATGCGGTCGGCCAGGGTCAATACCGGCGAGTCGAGCATCACCACCCCGCGATACAACTCCGGACGCTGCAGCGCCGCATGGTAATGCAGCACACCGCCAAGCGAGTGACCGACGCCCCATACCGGCTCATCGCGTTGTTCAAGGTGATGCACCAGCTCATCAACCAGGTTGCCCCAGTTGTCATTCACCGGAAAGCGCGGGTCGTGAGCGTGTTGCGGCAAATGCAGCACCCCGTACTCGGGAGCCAGCGCGGCGAACAACTTGCCGTAGGTGGCCGAGGGAAAGCCATTGGCATGAGCGAAAAACACGGGCTGAGTCATGGCGGCAGCTTTAGCGAAATTATCCGGGGATTGTCCGGCAGCAACGCCAGCACGGCAATGACGAATCGGCCAATGAATGACGGCACTATGGCCAAACCCAAGGGGAGCCACGCCAGCGCGCCCAGTCGGGCCTGCCGCGGCGCAGCTTTAGCGTTGCGCCGGGCCGTTTTCACTCAGAGGCACAATGGCCATGGTCAGCCGTGAGATGCAGCTGACTTTGCCATCTTCGCCGCTCAGGCGAATATCCCAGACATGCGTGGTACGCCCCAGATGCACGGCGCGCGCCACCGCAGTAACCCGCCCACTGCGCAGACCGCGCAGGTGATTGGCGTTGATCTCCAGACCGACGCAGTAAAACCGACTGCTATCGATGCACAGATAACTGGCGGTGGAGCCGAGGGTTTCCGCCAGCACTACTGATGCGCCGCCGTGTAGCAGGCCGTAGGGCTGATGAGTGCGCGGATCGACCACCATGCTGGCACTCATTGAGTCGTTATCGAAGGACTCGAAACGAATGTCCAACTGCTCGCCGATGGTATTGCTCAAGGTCGCGTTAAGCTGTTCGATATCCGGAATCTGGCGCCACAGGCTCATGGGAAATCCTTCTTTCGGTTTAAGAAAGGCTATGTACCAATAGCCTGTTGCGTTCAGCTTCGCCGCTGAGCGTGAGAGGGCCTGAGGCCGTAGGGTGCGCCGTGCGCACCAGCAATTTGCCGTCTGAGTTGGTGCGCACAGCGCACCCTACACATTGCGGCCTTTGCAATTGCAAGTAGCGCTGTACTCCTCCAAGCACCGAGACAACGCTTAACTGGTACATAGCCTTAAGAAAGGCGGCGAGTGTCGCGTCACGGGTCAACTGACGTGACACTCGCCACTGGTTACTCGTGCCACAGCACCGTTTCGTGGCGCTCGACCCAGTCGGCGAAGTGCGGCCCGTAGACGCCCTCAACTACCGTGCGTTTGATCTTCAGGGTCGGGGTGAGAAAGCCGTTGTCCACCGCCCAGACTTCCTTGACCAAGACCAGGCGCTGCAACCGCTCGTGCTTGTCGAGATCCAGGTTGACCTGTTCAAGCAGCCTCTTCAGGCTGTTTTCCAAGTCGCCACGGGAGCCGCGGACGACTTCCAGCCGACCGACCTCGGAAAGCACGCACAAGGCCATAGGCTGGGCCATGCCATCGCCAACCACGCACACCTGCTCGATACGCGGGTGCACGGCCAGACGGTTTTCAATCGGCGCCGGGGCAACATATTTACCCTTGCTGGTCTTGAAAATTTCCTTGATCCGCCCGGTCAGGCGCAAATTGCCTTCGGCGTCCTGCTCGCCCTTATCGCCGGTACGCAAGAAGCCGTCGGCGGTGATAGTTTCCGCAGTTTTCTGCGGGTCCTTGTAATAGCCCTGCATGGTCGCGCCGCTGCGCACCTGCACCTCACCATCCTCGGCGATGCGCACCTCCACGCCGGGGCTGTTCTGACCAATCCAGCCTTGTTTGAACTTCCCTGGCCGACCAACATGGGAATAGCCACAGTTCTCGGTCATGCCGTAGACCTCAAGCACATCCAGACCCAGGCGCTTGTACCAGCTGAGTAGCGCTTCGGGGACGGGCGCGGCGCCAGACAGCGCATAGCGCACCGCGTCCAGGCCAAGGCCGGCAAGCACCTTCCTGCCAACCAGACGCCCGATCAGCGGCAGCTTGAGCAAGAAGTCGAGCCTTGCCGCCGGCATCTTGCTGTAAACCCCCATCTGGAACTTGGTCCAGATCCGCGGCACCCCGAATATCACCGTCGGCCGGGCACGCTTGAGATCCTCGAGAAAGGTCTCCAGGCTTTCGGCAAAGAATACCGTTTGCCCAGCGTAGATCGATGCCATCTCGACGAACATCCGCTCGGCCACATGACACAGCGGCAGGTAAGACAGCACCCGATCATCTTCACCGACGCCGAACAGCTCGGTCGCATGGCTGGCGGCAAACCCGAGGTTGCTGAAATTGTGCATCACCCCTTTCGGCGTGCCGGTAGTGCCGGAGGTATAAATGATAGTGGCCAACTGATCGGCCGCAGGCATGGGGTTGTCCTGAATCGGCGTACACGCTTGCAAATCGTCCCAAACGTAACTGAACTGCCCTGCCGGGCGTAGCGGCAAGCCGATAGTTGGCAGATCAGCAGGCACCCCTGGCGCCATGTTCGGCCAGTCGTCCAGCTTGCCGATGAACACCAGCGCTGCCTCGGAATGCTCGAGTACCTGGCGCACCGACTCGGCGGTCAGGTTCGGGTACAGCGGCACCGAGACATGCCCGGCCATCCAGATCGCCAGGTCGGCAATGATCCAGTGCGCACAGTTTTTGGAGATGATCGCAATGCGGCTACCGGGCGACAGTTCCCGGGCGCGCAACCAGTTAGCACCGCGGCGAGCTTGCTCACCGACATCGGCCCAGCTCAATGCCTCCAGCTGTCCGCCAGGTAACGGCTGCACCATATAGGGCTTATTCGGGTGCTGGGTTTCACGTTGGTAAAACATTTGCAGCGGCAAGCGGATAGCATCGACCACAGGGCATTCTCCTTTGTTGTTTTTGTGGAGCCAACCAAGCAATTGCTTGGTTGGACTATTCCACGCACAAAGGCAGGCTGCAAGTGAAGAAATGTTTCGCTGTGTAGTTCATCTTCAGCCGTGCTGCGGATGCACCAAGGCCAGTAATTCCATCAAGCCGGCGGCCAGCACCTCACCCTCCAGCTCGGCGAGGCTGGCGGTGTGCATTGGCACGGCCTGCTGACGATGACCATGGATCAGCAGGCCGGCCAATGCACCGACCAGCGGCTGATGGGTCACCAACAAGAGCTCGCCTTGAGGGTACTGATCGAGCTGGCGCAGGGCTTCGCGAGGATCACTGTCGGGCGTAAGCCAGGGCACTGTATCGACCCTCCCCGTGAAACCCAGGGCGCTGCACACCAACGCGGCGGTTTGTTGTGCCCGCACATAAGGGCTGACCAGGATCGCACCAAGCACGCGCCCCTCCAGCTGCACCGCTGCCTGGCGAACCTCCTGACGACCGCGCGAGGTCAAGGCGCGCTCGGCATCGCTGCGCGCCTGAACTTCGGCCTCGCCGTGGCGCAGTAACCACAACCTCACTGACTAACCCTCACAATTTCGGCTCTTCGTCTCGCACCGGATGCGGAGCCGGCGGCACACTGTGCGGCGCTTGCCCTTGGGGGGCTTGCGGCGTCGGCCAGTCGGCAAATGGCCATGGTTTTTCTTCGCTATTGAAGGTGCCGAACCGGCCAATCTGCGCCAGGTACTGGCTCAAGCTGTCACCAAATCCGAGCAAGCTGGCACTTGGCGCACCATAAAAGAGCCGGTAGCCCAACTGCAGCAAGACCACGGCACCGAGTACCAGCTCAGCCAACTGCCAGACAATCAGAAACACGACCATCCAGAGAATCCGCAGCAGAATGGACTCGCGTTCCAGCTCTTTGGGCTCTTCGCTCATGAAAATCTCCTTGCTAAGTGGCGGGTCAGAAACCCGTGGTGGGGATGAAATCGACGTCAGTCTTGGGCTCGGCAAGCATCAGCGCCTCAATCACCTGATTCAACGTGCGGCCCTCGAACAGGATGGCATGCAATCCCGCGACCAGCGGCATGTATATCTGCAATTCCTCAGCCTTGGCCTTGAGTACCTTGATGGTATTCACCCCCTCCGCCACCTCGCCCAAACGCTCCACTGCGTCCTCCAGAGTCAAGCCCTCGCCCAAGGCGAAACCAACCTGATAGTTCCGGCTTTTGGCTGACGAGCAGGTGACAATCAGGTCACCCACCCCGGCCAGGCCGAGGAAGGTCATCGGATTAGCACCCAACTGCACGGCAAAGCGGGTCATTTCCGCCAACGCACGGGTGATCAGCATGCTGCGAGTGTTCTCGCCCATGCCCATGGCTGAGGCCATGCCGGCGATGATTGCGTAGACATTCTTCAGTGCGCCGCCCAGTTCGACACCGAAGCGGTCGCCACTGGCATACACACGAAAAGTCCGGCCATGCAGGGCTTCTTGAACCCGCAGGCACAGCTCTTCATCCTCGCTGGCGATCACCGAAGCAGTCAGCGCGTGTTCGGCGACTTCTCGGGCCAGATTCGGCCCGGACAATACGCCGATACGTGCCTGCGGGACGATCTCCTCAAGAACCTGACTCATCAGCTTGAAACCATTCGCCTCGATGCCTTTAGTGGTGCTGACCAGCAACTTGCCACTGAGTTGCTCGGCCACCGGCTGCAGCGCCTGACGCAAGGCACTGGAAGGCAGGGCGACAAATACCAGTAGACACGCACTCAAGGTGGCAGCCAGATCAGTCAGCGGCTCGACACCGGGGTGGATTTTCACCCCTTTGAGGTAGCGCGGGTTTTCGCGGGTAGCAAGGATCGCTTCAACCTGATCCGGGTCGCGCATCCAATGCAATACATGCTGACCATTCTCCGCCAGCAGGTTCGCAATTGCGGTACCAAAGCTACCGCCACCAAGGACGGCTATGGGTTGCTGCTCAGTCATAAAGTATCCGTTTTGGGCCATGCACAATGGCAGTCTGCGTGCATTATACGGCCCGAGGTGGCGGCGGCCAGCTTTTAGCTGGGACCCGCGCCTTGCGCACACTGGCAGAAATACACTCAAGCGTGCCTGCACCGACTGAAAAAACCTTACAGCTCGGTTAACATGCCGCCCCCCACCTCGAACAAGGCCGCAGCGTGGCTAACAACACCCGTGCCTCACTCCCCCTGGCGCTGCTGGCATTAATGGCCACCGGCGAAGTGCTGGGCAATGACCTGTTCGACAACCACCACGCCATGCCAGAAATACTGACTGCTACGCGCCTGAAGCAGTCGCCAGCGGCGGTTCCGGGCAGCGTCACGGTGCTCGACAGCGCCTTGATCAAAGCCAGTGGCGCACGCAGCATTCCGGAGCTGTTGCGCCTGGTGCCCGGCATGCAAGTGGTGCCACAAAGCGGGAACCTGAGTACCGTCAATTACCATGGGAGCAGCGCCAACCAGGCCCGGCGCCTGCAAGTGCTGGTGGATGGCCGTTCGGTATATCGCGCAGGTTTCGCCCAGGTCGACTGGGGCGACATCCCCGTGGCCATCGAAGACATCGACCGCATCGAGGTATTCCGCGGCCCGAACACCGTCAGCTACGGCGCCAACGCGCTGATGGCCGTGATCAACATTCTCACCCGCGCGCCACGCGACAGCCATGGCACACGCCTGAAACACACACGCGGCCAACGCGGCATCGACGACTGGTATGCCAGCCATGGGCTGGGCTGGGATAACGGTGACATGCGCCTGTCACTCTCGGGTCTACACGATGATGGTTTTGACCATGACGGCGAAAACAACAACTTTCGCGACAGCAAACGCCTCAATCGACTCAACCTGAGCATCAGCCAGGAACTCGGCGCGACCCAGTCAATAGACTGGCAATTAGCGCTCAAGGAAGGCACTAACCAGGTCGACAATCGCTACGAATCCATCTTCCCGATCGCCGCGCAGCCCTGGGAGCAGGCCAGCGACTCTGACGTACGCGCCCGTGACTTTGCCACCAGCCTGCGCTGGAACCTCGACCTCAACCCTGCGCACAGTCTTTACGTACAGACCAACCTGCAGCAATGGGAGCGCCTGCGCCAATGGCGGGCTTGCGAGGGTCAGCTGGCTTTCAGCCCAGGCTTGCGTGATCTTTGGAGCCGCAACCCCGGCTATGTACTGGCGACCGCAGACGCAATCAAGAAAAACCTACCGCTCCCCGGTACAGACGCACAAAAGGCTGAGATAGCGGCAATTCTTGCGCAGTCCCCTTCAGCGCTTAACCCGACGGGGTTTAACCACGCCTGCGGCCTGATCAACGAAGACGCTCGCGAAAACCGCTTCGATCTGGAAATCCAGGACACCTTCAGCATCTCCGATGACCTGCGCCTGGTCAGCGGACTAAGCTACCGCCACGACCGCGCCGAATCCGAGACCTACCTTAATGGCGAACTCAAACGAGACACCTGGAGCTTGTTCAGTCAGTTCGAATGGCGCGTTGACCAACACTGGCTGCTACAAGGCGGCGCGATGCTCGAGGACGCCAGCACGCAAAACCCCTCGCTGTCACCACGCCTGGCGCTCAACTACCTGATCACCCCCGCCCACGGCCTGCGTGCGGTGTATTCCGAAGCGGTGCGCACGCCGGATATGTTCGAGAACCATGCACACTGGCAATACCGTGTGCGCGACCTGCGCCCGGCGGCGCTCGGCCAAAGCGAGGCCTACTATTTCGCCAAGGCGTCAGGCCCTGGCAACCTTGAGCAGGAGGTCATGCGCTCGCGCGAAGTCGGTTACAACGGTCATTTCAGCAACATCGGACTAACCCTCGACGTCAAACTGTTTTATGACGAAATCGACAACATGATCAGCGAACCACTCAAGGTTTATCAATTCGCACCTACCAACAACAATCACCTGCGCTTGAAAGGTGCCGAGAGCGAGTTGAACTGGCAACTGGGCATACGCGACCGCCTGCGCCTCGGCTACGCCTACATTGATTACGACGCCAGCCACCGCATCGATCGGCGCCTTACGCCACGCAACAGCGGCTCGGCCGGCTGGTTGCGCGACTGGGGCCAGGGTTGGTCGAGCGCATTGTTCTATTACGGCGCCGACCAACTCAATCAATACCGTTTCGAACGATTGGATTTGCGTGTGGCCAAACGCATTGCCATTGGCAGCGCAGCCTTGGAACTGGCTGGGGTGATGCAACAACGCCTCGACGATGAACCGCTGAGCTGGCAAGAAAACAACTACGACGAACGAAACCTGCTGTATTTCAGCGCGGAGCTAGAGTTTTAGGATGCAATACCCCCTCTCACGGATGAGTTCCAAGCGGTCTTTATGGATGCGCCACTGGCTTCTGGTTTGCTGCCTGCTATGCAGTGGCCCGCTGCGGGCGGCCGAGATCCTCATAAGCGGCGCTGATGACAACCCGTCCATCCGCGCGTTCAGCGCCGCGCTGGCGGATATGCGCCCCCACGATCGGGTGCAGTTCCGGCCGCTGGCAGAATTGCCAAATCCCGAGCAAATCCCCGACGACACGCGCCTGATCCTGCTCGACCTGCAAGCTCTCGAATGGCGCCTGAGCACACCCGCAGGCCCGCCGACCCTAATCCTGCGAATCAGTCGAGTAGATGCCCAAGAGCGCCTCGGCAATCACCGCCCGGCACAGCTCAGCCTGCTCTGGAGCGATCCGGCACCCACCCGCCAACTGCGCCTGACGCGCTTGCTCTTGCCCCAAGCGCAACGGATCGGCGTGCTCTACGATCAGCACAGCCAGTTCCTGCTCGACGAACTGCGCCATGCCGCCGCGCCTCTAGGGCTCAAGATCGTCGAACAGGCCTGGCCGGATAATCGTGACAACCGGCCCTTGCTGGCCCTGCTGCAAAGCAGCGACCTGTTGTACGGTGTGAACGATGACGACCTGTTCAACCCACGTACAGCCAAAAATCTGCTGCTTACCAGCTACGCCCAACAGCGCGCGCTCATCGGCCCCAGCGCCAGCTTCGTCCGCGCCGGCAGCCTGGCAAGCATTTACAGCGACCAGCAAGACTGGCTGAACAGCCTCGAACAACTGCTCGATCAGCCCCCGCAGAGCTGGCCGCGCAGCGCTTACCCTGCCTATTTCAAGGTACTTGGCAACCGTCAGGTGGCCCGTGCATTAGCCATTCAACTGGCCGATGACGTCAGCCTGGCGCAACAAGTGGCTGAAGGAGAAACCCCATGAAGCTGAGCCGCGGCTGGGATATCCATACCCGCACGCAGTTGATCAGTGTCGGTCCGGCGCTATTGATGACCCTGCTGCTGACCGGTTTTTTCACCTTTGTGCGCTTACAGGATCTGCGCCAAGAGCTTGACCACACCGGCCAGCTGATTGCTAGCCAGCTGGCTCCGGCAACCGAATACGGTGTCATTTCTGGCAACCTGGAAGTGCTCGACGCTCTGTTGCAGGCCACCCTGAAGACACCACACGTGCGCTTCCTCGAAGTGCGTGACCACGCCGACAATATCCTGGTGTATGTCGAACGACCCAACAGCAATGGGCAAGGCAACACGCAGGTGGATCTCTTCCACGCGCCCATTCGCCTGCAGCGAATCACGCTGGATAGCGACTTTCTGCAGCCCCGGGTTACTGATCCGATACAAGCAGTCGAACAAGATCTCGGTCGCGTAGTGGTCGGCATGTCTAATGACGCCTTCAACACCCGCCAACAGGAAATCCTTTTTAAAGCTGCAGCACTGGCGCTACTGGCTCTGTTCCTGACTTTCATCCTGGCACGCCGCCTGGCAAGACAGCTGTCACGCCCACTCAGCGCGATGAGCACTGCAGTCACAGCGATTCAGGGCGGCGATTACAGCACCACCCTGCCCGAAATCGAAGATGGTGAACTGGGCGTCCTGGCTCAACACATCAACAACCTGGCCAATGGCCTGAATCACGCCAGCCGCGAGCAAGAGCAGGCCATTGCGCTGCTGATCAAGGCACGCGAGGAGTCGGAGCAGGCCAACAGTGCAAAATCCGACTTCCTGGCCATGATGAGCCACGAACTGCGCACCCCCATGAATGGGGTGCTGGGCATGCTGCAACTGCTGGAAACTACTCAAATGACCCAGGAGCAGGCGGAATATGCGGCGCTGGCGGCCGAATCCACCGAACACCTGCTGAAAGTCATCAATGACATTCTCGACTTCTCACGTATCGAGCGCGGCGCCCTGGAGCTGGAGTGCATCCCTTTCAACGTGCTGGAGCTGCTGCAGACTTGTGTACATATGTTTCAGCACAGCGCCCAACAACGCGGCCTGGAGCTGCAACTGAACACCCCGGGCGGCCTGGAATCGCTTGAAGTACAAGGCGACCCAACCCGTATTCGACAGATTCTGGTCAACCTGATTGGTAATGCGCTGAAGTTCACTGAAACAGGGAGCATCCGCGTAGATATCTGCTGGAAAGCGCTGGACAACCACGTGATGTGGCTCACTTGCTCGGTGCATGACACGGGCATCGGCGTATCAGCCGAACGCCTGGAGCACATGTTCGATGCCTTTCAGCAAGCGGATACCTCGATCTCCCGGCGCTATGGCGGCACAGGCCTGGGCCTGCCGATTGCCCGCACCCTGGCCGAACGCATGGGCGGCACCTTGCGCGCCATAAGCCAGGAGCAGCAGGGCTCGGTATTCACCCTGGAGATACCCTTGCCCTTCTCGCGCCAGTTGCGGCATGCAAGCCTGGGCATCGCCAATAAAGTCGACCAGGGGCAAGGACAAGTGGTGCTACTGGTCGAAGACAACCCAGTTAACCAAACCGTGATCGAAGCCATGCTACGCAGCCTCGGGTACCAGGTTCGCCTGGCCTGCGACGGCGCGCAGGCAGTGCAAAGTGTCGAGCGCGAGCACTTTGCCGCCATCCTGATGGATTGCCGCTTGCCGATCCTTGATGGTTATGACGCCACCCGGCGCATCCGACTCCTCGACGGCCGGGCAGACATACCGATCATTGCCCTCACCGCCAATGCCTTGCAAGGCGACCGCGAAACCTGCCTGGATGCAGGCATGAATGACTACCTGGCCAAACCCTTCAAGCGCGCCGATCTGCAACGGATACTACTTAACTGGCTGCCACCTGGCCCCTAAACCAGCTGCCCAGACAGCTAACAGGCCGTTAAAAAATGTAGCGCTCGATGGCGAGGCAAGACGCAGGCGGCCGAGGAAGCGGACTGGACTGCCTAGTAGTTGAGCGCACGTGCTGTACATGAACATTACTCGTGTCACTCGGCCTTCGGGGCGCGCTAGTTAATTGACTCGCTTCGCTCGCCACGGGCCAACCGTTGATTTCACAGCATGCCGCAGCGCTGCACATCAACATAGCCACATAGCCGAGCGCAGTTGTTTTTCAACGGTCTGTTAAAGTGTTCAGGCTTGACGTACATGGGCTTACCAACACGCCCCTCTGTGGCAAGATGTCGGGGATGAAATAGCGCTGTACTCAGCGCGCTGTGACTTTCACCACAACGCAACAGTCTATGACTAGGCTATCGGTAGACGCACAATAGCGGCGTGACCGGCCAGGACGATCCACCCAGCCTTGGCGCATGGGATATTTTGAGGAGCTCGCATGACCAAACAAAACGCCTTCACCCGGGATGATCTGTTGCGCTGCAGCCGCGGCGAACTGTTCGGCCCAGGTAATGCGCAACTGCCCGCGCCGAACATGCTGATGATCGACCGCATCACTCACATCAGCGATACCGGCGGCAAGTACGGCAAGGGCGAAATAGTCGCCGAGCTCGATATAACCCCGGACCTGTGGTTCTTCGCCTGCCATTTCGAAGGTGATCCGGTAATGCCTGGTTGCCTGGGCCTCGACGCCATGTGGCAGCTGGTTGGCTTTCACCTCGGCTGGCAGGGCAATCCCGGCCGCGGTCGCGCCCTGGGCTCGGGTGAAGTGAAGTTCTTTGGTCAGGTCCTGCCGACCGCCAAGAAGGTTACCTATAACATTCATATCAAGCGCACCATCGCCCGCTCCTTGGTCCTGGCTATCGCCGACGGCAGCGTGAGTGTCGATGGCCGCGAGATCTACAGTGCCGAAGGCCTGCGTGTCGGCCTGTTCACATCTACCGACAGTTTTTAAAGGATTCCCCCATGCGTCGCGTCGTGATTACCGGTCTGGGCATCGTCTCCTGCCTGGGCAATGATAAAGAAACCGTCTCCGCCAATCTTCGCGCTGGCCGGGCAGGTATCCGTTTCAATCCGGAATACGCCGAGATGGGCCTGCGTAGCCAGGTGTCCGGCTCTATTGATCTGAAACTCGAAGAACTGATCGACCGCAAAGTCTTTCGCTTCATGGGCGATGCAGCAGCTTTCGCCTACCTGTCCATGGAACAGGCTATCAAGGACTCCGGGCTCAGCGCTGAAGACGTTTCCAACCCGCGCGTCGGCTTGATTGCCGGTTCCGGCGGCGCTTCCACGTTCAACCAAATGGAAGCACTGGATATCATGCGCGAGAAGGGCGTCAAGCGTGTCGGCCCTTACCGTGTACCACGCACCATGGGCAGCACCGTATCCGCATGCCTGGCAACGCCGTTCAAGATCAAGGGCGTCAACTACTCCATCTCGTCTGCCTGCGCCACCAGTGCTCATTGCATCGGCAGCGCCATGGAGCAGATCCAGATGGGCAAGCAGGACATGGTGTTTGCCGGCGGCGGCGAAGAAGAACACTGGACCCAGAGCTTCCTGTTCGACGCCATGGGCGCCCTCTCCACTCAGTACAACGACACCCCGGAAAAAGCCTCGCGCGCCTACGACGCCAAGCGTGACGGGTTCGTCATCGCCGGCGGCGGCGGCATGGTAGTGGTTGAAGAGCTGGAGCATGCACTCAAGCGCGGCGCCAAGATCTACGCGGAAATCGTCGGTTACGGCGCCACTTCCGACGGCTACGACATGGTTGCTCCGAGCGGCGAAGGTGCCGTGCGCTGCATGCAGCAAGCGCTGGCTACCGTCGATACACCGATTGATTACCTGAACACCCACGGCACCTCGACTCCGGTCGGCGACGTCGCAGAAAGCCGCGCAGTACGTGAAGTATTCGGCGCCAAGGCTCCGGCCATCAGCTCGACCAAGAGCCTGACCGGTCACTCCCTGGGCGCCGCTGGCGTGCAGGAAGCGATCTACTGCATGTTGATGATGGAAGGCAACTTCATTGCCGGCTCGATCAATATCGACGAAATAGACCCTGAAATCGCCGACCTGCCGATCCAGCGCAGCACCGTCGAAAACGCCAAGATCGACACCGTAATGAGCAACAGCTTCGGCTTTGGTGGCACCAACGCCACCTTGGTGCTTAAACGCTGGGCCGGTAAGTAAGGCTGGGCAACAGCGACAAGGTGCATGGATGCACCCACCGAGGCATAGGGTGCGGCCTTAACAGGCCGCCTCCCAACCAAACAACCCCACATGCATCGCCTCACTGGGCAATCCGAAAGATTGCAGCCAGAAGAAATGCAGGTGCAGCTTTTGCGCGCAGCGCTCAAGCAGGCCACCTCGGCACTGGGCCACACGCCACTGCGCGGTTGCATGCCCACCCAGACCGCTAAGCGGGCTCCCTCACACACTTGCGCTTCGCTTTAGTCAGCGACGCTGCTCAGCGGTGCGCGCGTCTTCTTGCGTCAGGATTGACACAAAAAAGGCCAGTCAATTGACTGGCCTTTTGCTAACACAGAACAGCTTACATATGAGCGATCATGGCGTCGCCAAACTGCGAGCAGGACAACAGCTGCGCGCCATCCATCAGACGCTCAAAGTCATAGGTCACTGTCTTGGCCGAGATAGCACCGTTGGTGCCTTTGATGATCAGGTCTGCCGCTTCGAGCCAACCCATGTGCCGCAACATCATTTCAGCTGACAGAATCAGCGAACCCGGATTTACCTGATCCTTGCCGGCGTACTTCGGCGCGGTGCCGTGAGTCGCTTCGAACATGGCAATGCTGTCGGACAGGTTGGCGCCAGGCGCAATCCCGATACCACCCACTTCGGCTGCCAGGGCATCGGACAGGTAATCACCATTCAGGTTGAGCGTGGCGATCACATCGTACTCAGCCGGGCGCAGCAGGATCTGCTGGAGCATGGCATCGGCGATGGCGTCCTTGACGATCACGTTCTTGCCGGTTCTCGGATTCTTGAACTGCATCCAGGGACCGCCGTCGAGCAGGGTTGCGGCAAACTCTTCAGCAGCAATCTCGTACGCCCACTCCTTGAAGGCACCTTCAGTGAACTTCATGATGTTGCCTTTATGCACAATGGTCAGCGAGTCGCGATCATTATCGACCACATACTGCAGCGCCTTGCGCACCAGTCGACGGGTACCTTCTCGGGAAACCGGCTTGATACCGATACCGCAGTTTTCGTCGAAGCGGATCTTGGTGACGCCCATTTCCTCTTTGAGGAACTTGATGACTTTATCAGCCTCCGGCGAACCGGCTTTCCACTCAATGCCGGCATAAATATCTTCGGAGTTTTCCCGGAAGATCGTCATATCGACGTCGCCAGGCTTTTTCACTGGGCTCGGTACGCCCTCGAACCAGCGCACTGGGCGCAGGCAAACATAGAGGTCCAGTTGCTGGCGCAGAGCCACGTTGAGGGAGCGAATACCACCACCAACCGGAGTGGTGAGCGGCCCCTTGATCGATACGACATAGTCTTTGACAGCGTCCAGGGTTTCCTGAGGAAGCCAGGTGTCCTGGTCATACACTTGAGTGGCTTTCTCGCCCGCATAAACCTCCATCCAGGAGATTTTGCGCTTGCCGCCGTAGGCTTTTTCGACGGCTGCATCGACCACCTTGATCATCACAGGGCTAATATCGATGCCAATGCCGTCGCCCTCGATATAAGGAATGATCGGGTTGTGCGGTACGTTAAGCGACATATCTGCATTGACGGTGATTTTGTCACCGGTTGCTGGCACCTGGATCTTTTGGTATCCCATGCTTGACTCCGCTTTGTGGTTAGAAATCGTATCTCTCCCGAGCGTAACCCACTTGATTCAGGCGAGACAGCTGTTCCTTTGTCTATAGGTAGAAGGTCATTCTTCAGTACCTTAGTGCAATGGTATACTTGTAGCCGTGACTAACGAGTCATAAGGGCTTGCCTGTTTTGAACGAGGCAGCAGGCCCTTGAAACGGTTGAGTTGCTACCGCGTCTCGACCGTTAAACTGCTCAACGCTCTACTGGTGCATCCAACATCACTGCGGCAAATCCTCGACTTTCGGCTCATTGACGACTTTGAGCGAACGCGCTTACCTGCGCATCTCGAGATTCTGTGCTCGCTTAGCAAAGAAGAGAGTTAATCCTAAATGTCCAAACGTTCGAAGATCATCTACACCTTCACCGATGAAGCTCCAGCCCTTGCCACTTATTCGCTTCTGCCAATTGTAGAAGCTTTCGCGGCATCCGCTGACATAGCCGTCGAAACCAGTGACATCTCTCTTGCAGGGCGAATTCTTGCAAGCTTTGCCGAGCACCTGGACGCCGACCAACGCGTCTCGGACGACCTCGCCAAACTGGCGGTTCTGGCGACTGACCCAGAAGCCAACATCATCAAGCTGCCCAATATCAGCGCCTCGGTACCGCAACTAAAGGCGGCCATCGCAGAACTGCAGGCTCAGGGCTACAACATCCCTGATTTGCCGGAAGACCCGCAAACCGAGGCAGAAAAACAAGCCCGCGCCGGTTACAGCAAGATTCTCGGCAGCGCGGTGAACCCGGTTCTGCGCGAAGGCAACTCCGACCGCCGCGCCCCAGCAGCGGTCAAAGCCTTCGTGCGCAAGCACCCGCACTCGATGGGCAAGTGGAGCATGGCCTCCCAGTCTCATGCCGACTACATGCGCGGCGGTGACTTCTTCTCCAGCGAACAGTCGATCACCATGGACAAGGCCGGTGACGTGCGCATCGAGTTCGTCGGTAAAGACGGCAAGGTCGAACTCAAGAAACAGTTGGCGCTGCAAGAAGGCGAAGTGTTCGACGGCATGTTCATGAGCTGCCGCAAGCTGCGGGAGTTCTTCGAGGCGACGCTGCAGGACTGCAAAGAAACCGGCGTGATGTGGTCGCTGCACGTTAAGGCCACCATGATGAAGGTGTCGCACCCGATCGTCTTCGGCCATGCGGTCAGCGTTTACTACAAGGATGTATTCGACAAATACGGCAAGCTGTTTGAAGAGCTGGGCGTCAACCCGAACAACGGCATCAGCAGCGTCTACGACAAGATCAAATCTCTGCCGGCCTCGCAGCAGGAAGAAATTCTGGATGATATCCATGCCTGCTACAGCCACCGCCCGGAAATGGCCATGGTTGACTCGGTCAAGGGCATTACCAACCTGCATATCCCGAGCGACGTGATCGTCGACGCCTCGATGCCAGCAATGATTCGCAGCTCCGGGCAGATGTGGGGCAAGGACGGTAAGCTCAAGGACACCAAAGCGGTGATGCCAGAAAGCACCTACGCCCGCATCTACCAGGAAATGATCAACTTCTGCAAAACCAACGGCGCCTTCGACCCGACCACCATGGGCAGCGTGCCGAATGTTGGCCTGATGGCGCAGAAAGCAGAAGAGTATGGCTCCCACGACAAAACCTTCGAAATGACCGCCGATGGCACCATGCGCGTAGTACTGGCCGACGGCAGCGTGCTGATGCAGCATGACGTTGAAGCCGGCGACATCTGGCGTGCCTGCCAGACCAAAGACGCACCGATCCGCGATTGGGTCAAGCTGGCCGTGACCCGCGCTCGCCAGTCCAATACCCCGGCGATTTTCTGGCTCGACCCCGAGCGCGCCCATGACCGTGAGTTGCAGAAGAAGGTAGAGGCCTACCTGCAGGAACATGATCTGAGCGGCCTGGATATCCGCATGATGGGCTACAACGAAGCCATTCGCATCAGCATGGAGCGCCTGGTTCGTGGCCTGGACACCATTTCGGTGACCGGTAACGTCCTGCGTGACTATCTGACTGACCTGTTCCCTATCATGGAACTGGGCACTTCGGCCAAGATGCTCTCGATCGTGCCACTGATGGCAGGCGGCGGCATGTACGAAACTGGCGCTGGTGGCTCGGCACCGAAGCACGTGCAACAGCTCATCGAAGAAAACCATCTGCGCTGGGACTCGCTCGGCGAGTTCCTGGCCCTGGCGGTATCACTGGAAGAGACGGGCATCAAGAACGACAACCAGCGTGCCAAGCTGCTGGGTAAGACTCTGGATGCGGCCACCGGCAAGCTGCTCGACAACAATAAATCGCCGTCGCGCAAAACCGGTGAGCTGGATAACCGTGGCAGCCACTTTTACCTGGCGATGTACTGGGCACAAGAGCTGGCGGCACAGACTGAAGACGCGGCGCTGCAAGCGCACTTCAGCCCACTGGCTAAAACCCTGAGCGACAACGAAGCAACCATCATTGCCGAACTCAGTGCCGTGCAAGGTACGCCAGTCGACATTGCCGGTTACTACCGTTCGAACCCGGAGCTGACTAGCAAGGCCATGCGTCCTAGCCCAACCTTCAACGCCGCGATCGCTTCGCTGCTTTAAGGTGTAACGCCTGGCGCTTGAACGCGCCGTATGACCAGAAGCCCCGGCCACGTGCCGGGGTTTCTGCTTGTGCGCCCACCCAACATGGCCGCGCGCCCTCGCTGCGGCCGCCATGATCGTCATTCACTTACAGGGCAAACACATGGATTGGCAGCCTCACATCACCGTAGCCACTATCGTCGAAAACCAGGGCCGCTTTCTCCTCGTCGAAGAGCTCAAGGGTGGACGACTGGTCCTCAACCAGCCCGCCGGGCACCTGGAAGCCAACGAAACACTGCGTGAGGCAGCAGTGCGCGAAACGCTCGAAGAAACCGGCTGGGATGTCGAACTCACCGGCATCGTCGGGGTTTATCTGTATACCGCACCGAGCAACGGTGTGACCTATCAGCGCATCTGCTTTGTCGCCAAATCCTTGCGTCATCATCCACAGCGCAGCCTGGACGCCGGCATCGTCGGCGCGCCATGGTTGACCCGTGACGAGTTAGCCAGCCAACCAGAGCGCTGGCGGAGCGAGCTGGTCCTTCGCTGCATTGACGACTACCTCGCTGGGCCACTGCACGACCTGGATCTGATCCGTGATTGAATCGCCGCTTAGCCTTGGCACCGCCAGCCTGTTAGAATTTCATCTTTTGTGCAGACACCCCTATGCGTGATCCAGCCCTCCCCAGCCCAGAACAGCAACGCGTCATAGTCGGCATGTCCGGCGGCGTGGACTCGTCCGTCTCGGCCCTGCTGCTGCTTGAACAGGGTTACCAGGTCGAAGGCCTGTTCATGAAGAACTGGGACGAAGACGACGGCACCGAATACTGCACCGCCATGGATGACCTGGCCGATGCCCAGGCTGTGTGCGACAAGATCGGCATCAAACTGCACACTGCCAACTTCGCCGCGGAGTATTGGGACAACGTGTTCGAGCATTTTCTCGCCGAATACAAGGCCGGACGTACGCCCAACCCGGACATCCTGTGCAACCGCGAAATCAAGTTCAAGGCATTCCTCGAGTATGCCCTGGCGCTCGGCGCCGACCTGATTGCCACCGGCCATTATGTGCGCCGACGCGATCGTGATGGCCGAACCGAGCTGCTCAAGGGCCTGGACCCGAACAAGGACCAGAGCTACTTCCTGCATGCCGTCGGTGGCGAACAAATAGCCAAGACCTTATTCCCCGTAGGGGAGCTGGAAAAGCCGGCAGTGCGCGCCATCGCCGAGCAACACCAGCTAGCCACGGCGAAAAAGAAAGACTCGACCGGCATCTGCTTTATCGGCGAGCGGCGCTTCAGCGACTTCCTCAAGCAGTACCTACCGGCCCAGCCCGGCGATATTGAAACCACCGAAGGCGAGGTCATCGGCCGTCATCACGGCTTGATGTACCACACCATCGGCCAGCGCCAGGGTCTTGGCATCGGCGGTCTAAAAGACGCCAGCGAAGAACCCTGGTACGTGCTGCAAAAAGACCTGGAACGCAATGTGCTGGTGGTTGGCCAGGGTAATGATCACCCCTGGCTATTCTCCAGCGCCCTGCTCGCGTCCGATATTTACTGGGTCAACCCGATCGAGTTAAACGAACCTCGCCAGCTAACGGCCAAGGTGCGCTACCGCCAAAACGATCAAGCCTGCACCCTGGAAAAAACTGCCAGCGGCTATCGCGCCAGTTTTGCCATGCCGCAACGTGCGGTCACGCCAGGCCAGTCAGTGGTGTTCTATGACGGCGACATCTGCCTCGGCGGCGGCGTGATCGAAATAGCAGAACCCTGGAGCAGCAAGGATAAGCACCTATGAGCCCAACACAGGAACAACTGGTCGCCCTGGGTGCGGTTTTCGAGGCCGCGGTGCTGGTCGACAAACTGGCCAAGACCGGACAGATTGGCGAGCCAGGATTGGCCTGCATGCTCGGCAGCCTGCTGGTGCGCGACCCACAAGGCACCCTGGATGTATACGGGGGTGACGACCTCAACCTGCGCGACGGTTATCGCGCCCTGATCAGCTCTCTGGAGCGCGACCCGGCCAGCCTGCAACGCGAACCACTGCGCTATGCCCTCGCGCTGCTCGCGCTGGAACGGCAACTGGCCAAGCGCGACGACATGCTGCAGGTAATGGGCAGCCGTCTGGACCAAATCCAGAACCAGGTCGGTCATTTCGGCCTGGTGCATGACAACGTCATCGCTGCTTGCGGCAGTCTTTACGAGGACACCATCAGCACCTTCCGCCAGCGTATCCAGGTGCAAGGCGACATCCGTCATCTGCAACAGCCAAGCAACGCCTCGAAGATCCGCGCCCTGCTGCTCGCGGGTATCCGCTCGGCGCGACTGTGGCGCCAGCTGGGTGGCCACCGCTGGCAGCTGGTGTTCAGCCGCAGCAAGCTGCTCAAGGAACTTTACCCGCTGTTGCGCGGTTAACCATGAACACCCGCATGGTCAAACCCATGCAGGGTGCCGCACTGCTGGCGTTGTCGGCACTGCTGTTCTCGTTGATGGGCGTCGGCGTTCGCGAAGTCTCCAGCAGCGTCAATAACGAATCGGTGGTGTTCTTTCGCAATCTGGTCGGCGTGCTGTTTTTTCTGCCGCTGATCCTGCTCAAGGGCGTGACTCCGCTCAAAACCACGCGCATCAAGGCGCATCTATGGCGCACCAGCTACGGCCTGGCGGCGATGTACTGCTTCTTCTACGCGCTGGCCCACCTGCCCCTGACCGATGCCATGCTGTTTACCTATTCGGCCCCGCTGTTCACTCCACTGATCGCCTGGTGGTGGCTGAAGGAGCCGCTGAGCAAACGCATCCTGCTGACAACCGGCATCGGCTTGGTTGGGGTATTGCTGGTGGCTAAACCCTCGAGCGCCTTGCTCAGTGGCAATACCCTGATCGGCATGGCAGCCAGTGTCCTGGCAGCGTTTGCCTTTGTCTCCATCCGCGAGATGAGCGATACCGAACCGGCTTATCGCATCGTGTTCTATTTTGCGCTATTCGGCACGCTGGCCTCCGCGATCCCCCTGACGTGGGCATGGCAGTCATTAAACAATCATGAGCTGAACCTGTTGCTGGCAATCGGCCTGCTCGCCACCGTCAGCCAGATCATCATGTCCAAAGCCTATGGCATGGCGCCGCCCGGCTTGATCGGACCTTTCGCTTACCTGGCCATCGTCTTTGCCGGTGTGATCGCCTGGTTACGCTGGGGCGAAACCCCTGACCTGACCTCACTGATCGGGGCCGCCCTGATTTTCGCCTCCAGCCTGCTGTCGATTGCCCGACGCAGCCGCTGAACGGCTAGCGAGCAAACGCGGCCAGCACGACGTTTTAATGTATGATATGCGCCCTTTTCGTCGCCCGACTGCCCGAGAACGCCCTCTTATGCTGCTTTCCTCGCTCACCGCGGTTTCCCCCGTTGACGGCCGCTATGCCGGCAGAACCAGCGCCCTGCGCCCAATTTTCAGCGAATACGGCCTGATCCGCTTTCGCGTCCTGGTTGAGGTGCGCTGGTTGCAACGCCTGGCCGCCCATGAAGGTATTGGCGAAGTCCCCGCCTTCTCAGCCGAAGCCCAGGCCGTACTCAACCAACTGGCGAACGACTTCGCCATCGAGCACGCCGAACGCGTCAAAGAGATCGAGCGCACCACCAACCACGACGTCAAGGCCGTGGAGTACCTGCTCAAGGAACAGGCTGCCAAGCTGCCGGAACTGGATAACGTCAGCGAGTTCATCCACTTCGCCTGCACCAGCGAGGACATCAACAACCTGTCCCACGCCCTGATGCTGCGTGAAGGCCGCGACGACGTCCTGCTGCCGTTGATGCGCCAGACTGCCGAAGCCATCCGTGAGCTGGCGATCAAATTCGCCGACGTGCCGATGCTCTCACGCACCCACGGCCAGCCGGCATCGCCGACCACCCTGGGCAAAGAGCTGGCTAACGTGGTCTATCGACTCGAGCGGCAGATTACCCAAGTTGCAGCCGTGCCATTGCTGGGCAAGATCAACGGCGCGGTAGGCAACTACAACGCCCACATGTCGGCCTACCCGCAGATCGACTGGGAAGCCAACGCCCGCGACTTTATCGAAGGTGACCTGGGCCTGCAGCTCAACCCCTACACCACCCAGATCGAGCCGCACGACTACATCGCCGAGCTGTTCGACGCCATCGCCCGCTTCAACACCATCCTGATCGACTTCGATCGCGATATCTGGGGCTACATCTCCCTGGGCTACTTCAAGCAGCGCACCATCGCCGGCGAAATCGGCTCCTCGACCATGCCGCACAAGGTCAACCCAATCGACTTCGAGAACTCCGAAGGCAACCTGGGTATCGCCAATGCACTGTTCCAGCATCTGGCCAGCAAGCTGCCTATCTCGCGCTGGCAGCGTGACTTGACCGATTCCACCGTGCTGCGCAACCTTGGCGTCGGCTTCGCCCATAGCGTTATCGCCTATGAAGCGAGCCTCAAGGGCATCAGCAAGCTAGAACTGAACGAGGCGCGCATCGCCGCCGACCTCGACGCGTGCTGGGAAGTTCTCGCCGAGCCGATCCAGACCGTGATGCGCCGTTACGCCATCGAAAACCCCTACGAGAAGCTCAAAGAGCTGACGCGCGGCAAAGGCATCAGCGCAGAAGCGCTGCAGACGTTCATCGACGGGCTCGATATGCCAGCCGCTGCCAAAGCCGAACTGAAGTTGCTGACGCCAGCCAACTACATCGGCAATGCAATCGCTCAGGCCAAACGTATTTAAGCGTTTGAGTCACTTGCACGCCCGGCAGTGCCGGGCGTTTTTATTTTTGGGCTTTTATTTATTTCAAGGGCTTAGCGATGAATCCTGATACTCCACTGCAGCTGTTAGGCGGCCTTACAGCCCGTGAGTTCCTGCGCGACTACTGGCAGAAAAAACCCCTGCTGGTGCGCCAGGCCATACCCGGCTTCGAGAGCCCGATCTCGCCGGACGAGCTTGCAGGCCTGGCCCTGGAAGAGGAAATCGAGTCACGCCTGGTGATCGAGGACGGCGAGCGCCCATGGGAGTTGCGCCGCGGCCCGTTCGCCGAAGACGCCTTCGCCCAACTGCCGGAACGCGACTGGACCCTGCTGGTGCAAGCGGTCGATCAGTTCGTCCCGGAAGTGGCAGAGCTGCTCGAAGAGTTCAAGTTTCTGCCCAAGTGGCGCATCGACGACGTGATGATCAGCTTTGCCGCACCCGGCGGAGGCGTCGGCCCGCACTTCGACAATTACGATGTATTCCTGCTGCAAGGCTACGGCAAACGCCGCTGGCAGATCGGCCAGATGTGCAACTCCGAGAGCCCGCTGCTGCAACACGCTGACCTGAAGATTCTTGCCGAATTCACTAAAACTGAAGAATGGGTACTGGAACCCGGCGACATGCTCTATCTGCCGCCGCTTCTGGCCCACTGTGGTACCGCTGAGGATGATTGCATGACCTATTCCGTAGGCTTCCGCGCGCCTAGCGCCGCTGAAGTACTGACCCATTTCACCGATTTTCTCGGCCAGTTCCTCCCCGATGAAGACCGCTATAGCGATGCCGACGCGCAACCGACCAGCGATCCGCACCAGATCCAGCATGACGCCCTGGATCGCCTGAAAGCCCTGCTCAATGAACACATGAGCGATGAGCGCCTGCTGATGACCTGGTTCGGCCAGTTCATGACCGAACCGCGCTACCCGGAGTTGATCGCTGGCATTGAGATAGATGAAGACGCCTTCCTCGCCAGCCTCGAAGATGGCGCCGTGCTGATCCGCAACCCCAGCGCCCGCCTGGCCTGGTCGGAAGTCGGCGAAGACCTGGTGCTGTTCGCCAGCGGTCAAAGCCGCTTACTGTCGGCCAGCCAGCGCGACTTGCTGAAACTGATCTGCTCAGCCGACGCGTTACATATCGACAACCTTGCTGCATGGCTGGCCGATGACGAGGCACGTAACCTGCTAGTGGAACTGGCCAAACAAGGGAGTCTGGAATTTGCCGATGAATAGTATTCACATCCGCCTGGCTGACTGGCAAAAAGACAATGCCGAGCTGCGGCGCATTCGCGAGTCGGTGTTCATTGCCGAGCAAGCGGTACCGCCGGAACTCGAGTGGGATGCTGACGATGCCGAGGCACTGCACTTTCTCGTCTACGAGGGTGACTATCCGATAGGTACCGCACGCCTGCTGCCGGACGGCCATATTGGCCGTGTTTCGGTACTTAAGGATTGGCGAGGACTTAACGTTGGCGACGCACTGCTGCGCGCGGTGCTCACAGAAGCGGAAAAACGTGGCTTGCAGCAACAAATGCTCAGCGCCCAGGTGCAGGCCACGCCGTTCTATGAAAGGCTTGGCTTTGCCATCGTCAGCGGTGAGTACCTCGACGCCGGTATTCCTCATGTAGATATGGTGCGCAACAGCCAATAATAGCTGCGAACAATAGCCGTGAGGTCAGGATGAACCAGAACGCCCCGTCAGACGCAACCGAGAGCAACGAGCCAGCAGCGCTTCCCGCCATCGAGTTTCAGTCGCCGGGGCGTTTTGCCGTGCACAACCCTGGGCCAGCCTCAGCCGAATCACGACTGGCAGAGCCGGCCCCGTTCATCCTCGGCGAGCACCTGGCACTGGAGCGTTTCGATCAGCCCCAGGCAGCCCGCGCCCACGCGCTGGCCATGCTCCAGCAAGCCCAGCGCAGCCTGTGCATCTACAGCACCGACCTGGAACCTTGGCTGTATCATCACCGCAGCGTCCAGGAGGCCTGCACCCGCTTGCTCTTGGCCAACCCGAAAAATCGCCTGCGCATTCTCGTCAAAGACCTCAGCCGGGCCGTTAAGCAAGGCCACCGCTTACTTGGATTGTCGCGCCGACTGTCGAGTAACCTGCATATCCGCAAATTGCACCCGGACTATCCCGGTGAGGAAATTGCCTTCTTGCTGGCTGATGACTGCGGTTTGCTGCTACGCCCTGAACCTGAACAATTTGCCGGCTATGCGCTATATCAGGACCCTGCCCGCGTACGCTTGCGTCAGAGACAATTCGATCAGGCTTGGCAGGCCAGCATTACCGACCCAGACGTACGGAGTTTCCTGCTATGAGTGCACCTAACCTGTTCGCGGCTCTGCTGCTCTGCATCGCTCTGCCCCTGAGTGCGGCCACCGAAGTTATCCCGCTCAATTACCGCACCGCGGATGATGTGCTGCCGGTGGTGCAGTCGGTTCTGGGCAACGAGGGACGCGTCAATGCCTATGGCAACCAGCTGGTCGTCAACGCCACGCCGGCCAAAATCGAGGAAATCCGCCAACTACTCGAGCAACTGGACACGCGCCCCCGGCGCTTGCTGATCAGCGTCGACAGCTCGGAATCCAGCTTTCAGAACGACCGAGGCTATCGCGCCGACGGCACCCTGAGCGCCGGCGGTGCCCAAGTGCAGATTGGCCAGGGCGAAATCAACGGTCGCGACCAAGTGCGCATCATCAGCCGCACGACCGACAGCCGTGGCGGCGGCACCCAACACGTGCAAGCCACCGAGGGCTACCCGGCGCTGATTCAGGTCGGCCAAAGCGTACCGCTCAACTCGAGCAGCAGCGGCCCTTACGGCCAGGTGTACAACAGCACCGAATACCGCAACGTCATGCGCGGCTTTTACGTAACTGCCAGCCTCACCGGCGAAATCGTACACATCAACATTAGTAGCAATCGCGACCGAGTGAGCCAATCGCAGCCCGGAGTAATCGACATCCAGAATACCGACACCCGGGTTAGCGGCCGGCTGGGCGAATGGATCAGCATCGGCGGCGTTAACCAGCAGAGCCAGGTTGAACGAGACGGCGTTCTACGCCAGCGATCTACCCAAGGGCGCGAGGACATGAGCCTGCGGGTTAAGGTCGAAATTACCGATTAAAACTGAACACCCAACACCCGCTGCGGCCGCCGCCAAGCAACCGCTGCTGTCGTTGCACAAGGTGAAAAGCAGAGCCATTTAACTGACTAAACGCCCTGCTTTTCACGCCGGGGGCTTAACCGCGAACACCCGGATAGATTCCGGCCATGGCACTCGAATTTTTCACAACCCCTGACTCGCCGGTCGTCGTAATACTTATGTAGTAGTCGTGAAAAAGCACTACAAAACGTTTGACGAACACTTTTTGCAGAGGCATCATGGCCCCGCTCCCGCTAATCAGGGGCCCTGGAAAGGGCCTCCGGGTCGTGTTTCAGCTTACCGCCGGAGCCGACTCGTGTTGTAAAGCCCACAAGGCAGTTCGACGAGATTGCGACTGGAACGAAGTTGTCCTGAGGGACGGGGAAGCGCTTCAACGTAGCAGCCAGCAGACAGTTACAGCCGACTGAATCGTCCAACGGTATATTCGATCCGTAGACGCCAAATGACACGATCATTTGCAGCAGCTGTAGTCGACGCCCTGTTCGTTTCGTCCCCCCTCCTCCCAGCTGCAACCGCGCCCTGGTCACTCTCTTTCGTACTGTTGTGAGCCCCTGCAACCATCGCCCTCACAGGTTTTGAGTGGGAAAGTCGGTGCTCAACCAAACACATACTTTGAAGGATTGACCATGTCAGCTTATCAAAACGACATCAAAGCCGTTGCCGCCGTTAAAGCCGCCGCTGGCAGCAGCTGGAGCGCCATTGACCCTGAGTCCGTGGCCCGCATGCGCGCTCAGAACCGCTTCAAAACCGGTCTAGAAATCGCTCAGTACACTGCCAACATCATGCGCAAAGACATGGCCGATTACGATGCTGACTCCTCCGTCTACACTCAGTCCCTGGGTTGCTGGCATGGTTTCATCGGTCAGCAGAAGCTGATTTCGATCAAGAAGCACCTGAAGACTACCGACAAGCGCTACCTCTACCTGTCGGGCTGGATGGTTGCTGCTCTGCGTTCGGATTTCGGTCCGCTGCCGGATCAGTCCATGCACGAGAAAACCTCGGTTTCCGGCCTGATCGAAGAGCTGTACACCTTCCTGCGCCAGGCTGATGCCCGTGAGCTGGACCTTCTGTTCAGCGCCCTTGACGCTGCCCGCGCCGCTGACGACAACGCCAAAGCTGCTGACCTGCAGAATCAGATCGACAACTACGAAACTCACGTAGTGCCAATTATCGCCGACATCGACGCCGGTTTTGGTAACCCGGAAGCCACCTACTTGCTGGCCAAGAAGATGATCGAAGCGGGTGCTTGCTGCATCCAGATCGAGAACCAGGTTTCCGACGAGAAGCAGTGCGGCCACCAGGACGGTAAAGTTACCGTCCCACACGCCGACTTCCTCGCCAAGATCAACGCTGTTCGCTACGCATTCCTCGAACTGGGCATCGACAACGGCGTGATCGTTGCACGTACCGACTCCCTGGGTGCAGGCCTTACCAAGCAGATCGCGGTTACCAACCAGCCGGGCGACCTGGGCGACCAGTACAACTCCTTCCTGGATTGCGAAGAAGTCTCCCCTGCCGATCTGAAGAACGGCGACGTGGTTCTCAACCGCGAAGGCAAGCTGCTGCGTCCCAAGCGTCTGCCGTCCAACCTGTTCCAGTTCCGTGCTGGCACCGGTGAAGCGCGCTGCGTACTGGACAGCATCACCTCGCTGCAGAACGGCGCGGACATGCTGTGGATCGAAACCGAGAAGCCACACGTCGGTCAGATCGCAGAAATGGTTAACGAAATCCGTAAAACCATCCCGAACGCCAAGCTGGTTTACAACAACAGCCCATCGTTCAACTGGACTCTGAACTTCCGTCAGCAGGCATTCGACACCATGGCTGCAGAAGGCAAGGACGTTTCCGCTTACGACCGTGCCAAGCTGATGAGCGTCGACTACGACGAAACTGAGCTGGCCAAGTTTGCTGACGAGCGCATCCGCACCTTCCAGCGCGACGCTTCTGCTCAGGCCGGTATCTTCCACCACCTGATCACCCTGCCGACTTACCACACCGCCGCACTGTCTACCGACAACCTGGCCAAAGGGTACTTCGCAGACCAAGGTATGCTGGCTTACGTGAAAGGCGTTCAGCGTGAGGAGATCCGTCAAGGTATCGCCTGCGTTAAGCACCAGAACATGTCCGGTTCCGACCTCGGCGACGCTCACAAAGAGTACTTCGCTGGTGAAGCAGCTCTCAAAGCTGGCGGCAAAGACAACACCATGAACCAGTTCGGCTAATAGCCTGAGGTTCGCTCGGTTGGGGCCACGCACCCCGACCGAGTCAGTAACGAAAAAGCCCCGGCAGCGATGCCGGGGCTTTTTTTGTTGGCTCTGTACCCGTTATCTGTTGCGCTCAGCCGTCGACGCTTAAGTGTCAAGGGGCCTGATCGTGTAGGGTGCGCCGTGCGCACCGGGGTAAGTTTAAGATTGGTGTGCATGACCTGAGCGGCATCGCGTCACGCTACTCATTACAGCCTCAAGCAATGTCACTCTTACCCAGACACCCCTGTAACACCTAACGGGTGCGCCCGCTCCTACAGATTGCGCGCTTTGGCTATGTAGGCCGGGTTTTAGCTACAGGGCACTCAGATACGAAACTGTCGAACCAACGCTCCCAGGCGCTCACCGAGCCCAGACAGATTGCGCGCAGTTTGAGCCCCTTGCTGGGTTTCGTCGGCGACGCTGTCTACAGCCACGGCAATCTGATGCACGCTACGGTTGATCTCCTCTGCCACTGCAGTCTGCTCTTCAGCAGCGCTGGCGATCTGCGCATTCATTGAATTGATAGTGGCAATCAACTGCGCAATGGCATCCAGCGACGAGCCCGCCTTATTGGCTTGCTCGCTGGTGAGGTCCCCGGCGTCGCTTGATTGGCGCATCGAAACCACCGCCTGATGCGTCCCTTTCTGCAAGCGGTCGATCATGCCCTGGATCTCCTGGGTGCTCTGCTGGGTACGACTGGCCAGGGCACGTACCTCGTCGGCGACCACGGCAAATCCCCGCCCAGCCTCACCGGCACGGGCTGCTTCGATAGCCGCATTGAGTGCCAGCAAATTGGTCTGCTCGGCGATAGAGCGAATCACATCAAGCACACTGACAATCGACGACACATCATTCTGCAGGCTGTCGAGGGACAAGCCACTGTCGCGGATGTCCTGCACCAGGGCGTGAATGCGCTCGATACTGCCATCAACCACGCGCTTGGCTGCCTGACCTTCTTGATCAGTCTTCTGCGCCGCTTCGGCCGCGCCCTGAGCACTTCGTGCAACCTCGTGGGCCGCGGCAGACATTTCATTGATCGCGGTCGCCACCTGATCGGTTTCATGACGCTGCTGCTGCATGGCCAGTTCGGAACGCTGGGTCTGAGTCGACACCTGGCCGACCAGTTCCGTGAGCTGCCCGGTCATTTCGGCGATCTGGCGGACCAGATTGTGGATCTTCTCAACAAAACGGTTGAACGAACCGGCCAACTGGCCCAGCTCATCGTCCCCGCTGATTGGCAGGCGACGGGTCAAGTCACCCTCGCCAGCGGCGATGTCATCAAGGTTGTCTTTTATCTGCTGCAGCGGCCGCAGGAAGGTATTACTCAGCACCACACCGACGATGCCAAAGACCAGCAGCAGGACCACGGCAATAATCAGAATACTGGTGAGGATCGTGCTGATGCGTTCGTCGATCTGGCCCTGAATCTTGCCGATCTGCGCTTCAACACCGTCCAGGTTAAGCGCTGTGCCCAGCGCCATGTCCCACTTCGGCAGGTAATAGCTGTAAGCCAGTTTGGGCACTATGACTGCGTCGTTGGACGGTAGCGGCGAAGAGTAATTGACAAAATAGGTGTTGTTCTTGGCAACGTTGACCAGCTCACGATTGGTGTAGACGCCGTTCGGATCGCGTCGTTCGGCTAGGCTGACGCCCACGTCCGCCGGGCTGTCGCTGCGAAACAGACGCACAATATTGGAGTCATGAGCAAAGAAGTAACCGTCGTTGCCGAACTTGATCTTTGACAGCACCGCGATAGCCTTCTCGCGACTGGCCATATCGCCTTGAGTCGCCTCGGCATACAGCCCCTGCACGGCCCCCAAAGCAATCTGAATATAGTGCTCAAGCTCGACGCGTTTTTCCTGGATCAGTCGCTCGCGGGTTTCTGCTATTTCCTCGGCAGCCAGGCTTTGCAAGACCTTGGCAGCTGCACCGCTGAGCACAATAGCGAACAGGATCACCGGCACTAGGGCAAGTAACACCACTTTGGTTTTTAATGTCAGGCGCATTATTATTTTCCTTATAGGCTTTACAAAACGAAACGGGACTACCGATCTATCGGCAGTCCCGTCAGAAAATAAAGCGACAATTGGCTGGCGAAGTTACTGCCCGCCACTCTCTCGTTTACAGCACCATAGCTGCCGCCCAGCCGAATACCAGCAGCGGTAGGTTGTAATGCAGAAAGGTCGGCACCACGCTATCCCAGATATGGTTGTGTTGGCCGTCGACGTTCAGCCCCGATGTCGGACCGAGGGTCGAGTCCGAGGCCGGCGAGCCGGCATCGCCCAGGGCACCAGCCGTGCCGACAATACAGACAATGGCCAGCGGGCTGAAACCCAGCTGTACGCCCAGCGGCACGAAAATGGCGGCAATGATCGGTACCGTGGAGAACGACGAACCGATACCCATGGTTACCAGCAGGCCAACCAGCAGCATCAGCAGCGCGCCAATAGCCTTGTCATGCCCAATCAATGCAGCAGAACTGTCGACCAGGGTTTTCACCTCGCCGGTTGCCTTCATTACCTCGGCAAAACCGGCGGCGGCGATCATGATGAAGCCGATCATCGCCATCATCTTCATGCCTTCGGTGAACAGGCTATCGGCTTCTTTCCAGCGCACGACGCCGGATACCGAGAAGATTACAAACCCGACCAACGCGCCGATGATCATCGAGTCCAGCCACAACTGCACGACAAACGCTGCGCCAATCGCCACAGCGGCTACCAACAGGCTCAGCGGGTTGTAGGCCACATCAATGCGCTCGGCCTGCTCGATCTTCGTCAGGTCATAGACGCGCTTCTTGCGGTAGCTGAACAATACAGCCACCAGCAGGCCGAACAGCATGCCCAGCGCCGGAATTGCCATGGCCTTGGTGATACTGACGCCAGTCACGTCCACTCCGGCCTTGGCTACGTTAGCCAGCAGGATCTCATTGAGAAAGATGCCGCCAAAACCGACCGGCAGGAACATGTAGGGTGTGATCAGACCGAAGGTCAGCACGCAGGCAATCAGTCGGCGATCAAGCTGCAACTTGCTCAGCACATAGAGCAACGGTGGTACCAATAGCGGGATGAAGGCGATATGGATCGGCAGCACGTTCTGCGAGGCCATCGCTACCGCCAGCAGTAACAAGATCAACGCCCACTTGAGCACCCCGCCTCCCTGCACATCCTGCTTGCCGACCAGAGCCAGGGCCTTGTCGGCCAGCGCATGGGCCAGACCCGACTTGGCGATGGCCACAGCGAAGGCGCCGAGCAAGGCATAGGACAGCGCCACCGTCGCGCCACCGCCAAGCCCCTGATTGAAAGCAGCCAGCGAACCCTCCACCCCCAAGCCACCGATCATGCCACCGGCCAGTGCACCGACTATCAGCGCGACCACTACGTGCACGCGGCACAGGCTAAGGACCAGCATGATGCCGACCGCCGCAATTACTGCATTCATGAACCGCTCCTAATGAAGCTTTGCTGGAAGAAACCAAGGTTGGGTGTTACGCGTCCGTGGCGGCGCATGCCTGACTGCACGCGCATGACCTGCAGGCAGTTATAAAGCTGCGGATCAACGGGGACGCCGTTGTACCCAGAAAAAAGCCGCGTACTCTGCCGTAAGTGGCGGGATGTGTCAAAAATGCAGTGTGTTAAATATTGATCACCCGTGCATAATCCCACCGCAATGACTGGCCAGCGCCGCCAGCAAAAAACGGCATATCGCAGCGATACCGCCAGCTCGATCAAGAAACCCATGCAGTCGCCGATAACCACGTCGTGAACAATTGATTCAGGAGCGCCCCATGCCCTTCAGCCGTCTTTCGATCCAATGGAAAATCACCCTACTTGCCGGCCTGTGCCTGCTCGTGATCGTGACGCTGCTGGTAGGCGCCTCGCTTTATCAGTCCGCCCGCAGTGCCGAGTTGGTGCGCAACTCCAGCAGCAATATGCTGGCCGACAGCGCCAAACTTCGCCTGCAGGCACGTGGCGAGCTGCAGGCGGTGCTCGTCCAGCGCTATTTCATGGACACTTACCAGTATGGCAAGGGGTTTTCCCGGCAGATCATTTTTCTCCGCGAGCAGGCTGAGAAACGCTTCCTCGATGCCTTCGACCTGCGCGAAGACCTGACCCGGCAAGCGCGCAGCAGTCTGGAGGCAAACCCGTCATTACTCGGCCTCTACATGGTCTTCGAACCCAACGCGCTAGACGGTAAGGATGAGTTATTTGTCGAGCAAGCCGAACTCGGTAGTAACGACCAGGGGCGCTTCTCACTGTACTGGTCGCAAGCGACGCCAGGGCAACTTGAGTCGGAGTCGATGAACGAGGAGATGCTTAGCGACACCAAGACCGGCCCCAGCGGCGAACCTTATAACGCGTGGTACACCTGCCCACGCGACAGCGGCAAAACCTGCGTTCTGGAGCCTTACTTCGACGAGGTCGGCGGCCAGCAAGTGCTGATGACCAGCATTGCCTTCCCGCTGGAACTGAATGGCAAGGTAATCGGCGTAGTGGGCGTCGATATCAGCCTGGACAGCCTGCAACTGCTGAGCGTGCAAGCCAATCGCGAGCTCTATGACGGCGCTGGTCATATCAGCATTTTCAGCCCGGCAGCGTTGCTGGCCGGTCACAGCCGCGATGCCAGCCTGCTCAGCAGTCCCGTAGAAAAGGCTTACAGTGAATATGCTGGCGAGCTGCGGTCATTGATCAATAATGGCCAAGCCAGCGAACTGCAGCACGGCGACATGCTCCGCGTAGTGCAGCCATTCAAGCCGATTCCCGAGGCCAAGTCTTGGAGCGTATTACTCGAAGTACCCGAACAGAAACTGCTCGCACCGGTTGTACAACTGGAGCGCCAACTGAACCAGCAGCGGACCAGCGACAGCGTAGTGGCACTGATGATCGGCCTGCTGGCGATGCTTCTTGGCCTGTTGCTGATGTGGCTGACCGCCCGTGGCGTGACCAAGCCAATCCTCGGCGTTGCCGCCATGCTGAAAGACATCGCCAGCGGTGAAGGTGACTTGACTCGCCGCCTTGACTACCCTCGGCAGGACGAGCTCGGCGAGCTGGCCAGCTGGTTCAACCGATTCCTCGACAAGCTGCAGCCGGTTATCGCCGAGGTCAAACGCAGCGTGCAAGACGCTCGTGGCACGGCCGACCAATCCGCCGCCATTGCCAGTCAGACCAGTGCTGGCATGCAGCAGCAATTCCGTGAGGTCGACCAAGTAGCCACTGCCTTCCAGGAAATGAGCGCTACCGCCCATGACGTAGCGCACAACGCCGCGCAAGCAGCCGAAGCCGCCAACAGCGCCGACCGGGCCAGCCGCGAAGGACTTGGGGTGATCGGCAAGACCACCGAGACCATCGAATTGCTGGCCAACGAAATGAACGTCGCCATGCAGGAAGTCGAAGGATTGGCCAACAGCAGCGAACAAATCGGCTCGGTACTGGAAGTGATCCGCTCGATTGCCGACCAGACCAATCTGCTCGCACTCAACGCCGCCATCGAAGCGGCCCGCGCAGGCGAGGCTGGACGCGGCTTCGCAGTGGTCGCCGATGAAGTCCGCAACCTGGCCAAACGCACCCAGGACTCGGTTGAGGAAATCCGCCAGGTAATCGAAGGCCTGCAAAAAGGCACCCGCGAGGTGGTCAGTACGATGCATAGCAGTCACCGACAAGCCCAGGGCAGTGTCGAACAAGTCGGTCAAGCGGTAGCCGTACTGCAACGGATCAGCCAAGCGGTGAGCGTAATCACCGACATGAACCTGCAAATCGCCAGCGCAGCCGAGGAGCAAAGCTCGGTCGCCGAAGAGATCAACCGCAACGTCGCCTCGATTCGCGACGTCACCGAAACCATGGCTGGGCAGGCCGACGAGTCGGCCCAGGTCAGCCAGAGTCTCAACCGTCTGGCCAACCAGCAGCAAAGCCTGATGGATCAATTTCGCGTCTGAACGGCGTATGCCTTGCCGCCCCGGCCTGCGACCGCTAGCCTGGGCGATCACTTTTTTGGGGATATACCATGCTGAACGTCGCCTTGGTTGCCGGCTCCGGCCGCAACAACAGCCAATCGGGCAAGGTCGCCCGCTTTCTGCGCCAACGCCTGATTCAACTCGGTCAAACCACCAACGAACTGAGCTGCGTGATCGACCTGGGCCTGGCACCACTGCCGTTGTGGCCAGCCGAAGATGCAGGCCCATGGAACCTCTACAGCCAACAGCTAAAAAATGCCGATGCCATTGTTATCGTTGCTCCCGAGTGGAATGGCATGGCCTGTCCCGCCATAAAGAACTTCTTCATCTACGCCAGCAAAGCCGAACTGGCGCACAAACCGGGCCTCTTGGTCGGCGTTTCATCTGGAGTCGGCGGCGCCTACCCGATCAGTGAGTTACGCGCCTCCAGCTACAAGAACTGCCGCCTCTGCTACGTGCCCGAACACTTGATCGTGCGCCAGGTCGAAAAAGTCCTCAACACTCCCGAACCGACCAGCGAAGACGACCAGCGCCTGCGCGGGCGCGTCGACTACAACCTGGATATTTTGAGTAAGTACGCCAAGGCGCTTAAGCCCGTGCGTGAAAGCATAGACATGGCCAATCCCGCGTTCGCCAACGGCATGTGATGGCAGCTTCTCGCGTCGCCTCTGGCTGAGCCTGTAATCACCGGGGCAATCGGTAGCAATGCGTCGCGAGGGTGCGCAGGCCTGGCGGGGAGTCCTCATGCACCTGAGAATATGTTGGCGCTGTATATCAAACAGCTAAAACTCACCACTGAGGTACTGCAAAAAATAGCGCTGAACGCAGAACCCGGTGTAAGACTCGGTTGCCTAACAGGTCGCGAGTTTCAGCGCCGTGCCGGCCACTCAGATCGCGATAGCGGCGGTTAGCCTATAACCTCTTGGCCAGTTGCACTCGGTTGGATGCTCGCATCCGCGCTTTTTTCAATTTCAAGGATAGTCAGCTTGAACCTTCGCGCCATGATCTGCCTGTGCCTGCCTGCCAGCGTTCTGCTCGCAGGCTGCGGTGAGCCCCCTGCCCCACAGCAACAGGCCCCGCGCCTGGTCAAGCTGTTCACCGTCGAGGATCCGGCCAGCCAGCGTCTGCGCGAATTCCCGGCACGACTGAAAGCCACCAACGAGGCCGAGCTGTCCTTCCGTATAGGTGGGCAGTTGAAAAAAATCGAAGTACTGCAGGGCCAACAGGTCAAGCTCGGCCAACTGATTGCCAGCATCGAAGACACCGACCAGCGCTTGCGTGTGCGTGATCGCCAGGCCAGCTTTGACCTGGCCAACGCGCAGTTCCAGCGGATTGCCAAGCTGTATGAGCGGCAGATGATCTCCCGCTCGGAATACGACCAGCGCAAGGCGGCCCTGGACTCGGCCAACGCGGCTCTTAGTCTGGCCCGCCAGGAACTGGACTACACCCAAATCCTCGCGCCCTTCAACGGGGTAGTAGCCAGCACCTATGTGGACAACTTCCAGGTGGTGCAGGCCAAGCAACCCATCGCTACCCTGCAAAGCGGCGACAGCCTGGATGTGCTGTTCCAGCTGCCGGAAAACCTGCTGACCAATCTGCACCGGCGCGAGGACAGACCCGATTATCACCCCAACGTGACTCTCGACAGCCTGCCAGGTCGTGAGTTCGAGGCAGTGTACAAAGAACACAGCACCCAGCCCGACCCTCGCACCCTGACCTATGAAGTCACCTTGTCTATGCCCCGCCCCCAGGAACTCAACCTGCTGCCAGGCATGAGTGCCACCGTCAAGGTGGACTTCGCCCAGCTCTCGCGCACCCCGGACAATCGCCTGCTGGTGCCGGTGGAAGCGGTATTTAGCGCCGACGCCGGCCCGGCCAGCGCCAAACAGGTGTGGGTGGTACGCGAACAGGATGACGCATTGCACCTCAGCGCCCGCGCAGTGGAGGTTGGCCAGCTCAGCCGTGACAGCATTGAAGTGCTTAGCGGCCTGGAACCCGGTGAGCAGATCGTCGCTGTCGGTGGCGCTGAGCTGGAGGAAGGCCAGACCGTGCGCCCCTGGGTACGCGAGCGGGGACTGTAAATGGATATCGCCGGTTATTTTATCCAGCGTCGAGTCACCAGCTGGCTGGTCACCTTGGTGCTGGGCATCGGCGGCCTGATGGCCTTTCTCGACATCGGACGCTTGGAAGACCCCTCCTTCACCCTGAAAAACGCCATGGTCATTACCAGCTACCCGGGCGCTTCGCCGCAGCAGGTGGAGGAGGAAGTCAGCTACCCGCTGGAGAACGCCATCCAGCAGATGCCCTCGATCAAGAAGATCACCTCTATTTCAAGTGCCGGGCTATCGCAAATCAGTCTGGAGCTGCAAAGCCAATACAAGGCCGAGCAGATTCCGCAAATCTGGGATGAGCTGCGGCGCAAGATCAACGACCTGCAACCCAATCTGCCGCCAGGGGTCAACCCGCCACAGATTCGCGATGATTTCAGCGATGTATTCGGCTTTTTCCTGCTGGTCACCGGCGATGGCTACAGCGCACAAGAGCTGCGCGACTTTGCCGACTACCTACGGCGTGAACTGGTGCTGCTGCCCGGCGTAGGCAAGGTCACGCTGGCTGGCGCGCGCCAGGAACAAGTGCAGGTGGAAATATCACGCAGCAAAATGAGCGCCCTGGGCATCGCGCCGCAGCGCTTGGCGCAGGTGTTGAGCCAGCAAAACGTGGTGTCCAATGCCGGGCGTATTCTGGCCGGCAGTGAATCCATCCGCCTGCACCCCACCGGGGAATTTCAGGATGTGCGCGAGCTTGAGCGGCTGATCATCAGCGATCCCGGCAGCTCGCAACAGGTTACTTTGGGTGATATCGCCCAGGTAAAACGTGGCTTTAGCGAAACGCCCGGCAATCTCTACCGCATGAACGGGCAATCGGCCCTGACCCTGGGCATTTCCTTCGCACCCAAGGTCAATGTGGTAGACGTGGGTGCAACCATCAATGCGCGCCTGACCGAGCTGGATAATCAGCGCCCGGCCGGGATGCAACTGCAGGTGTTTTACGATCAGGCGGCCGAAGTCGAGTCTTCGGTAAAGGGCTTCGTGATCAACTTTGTTGCCTCAGTGATCATCGTGATTGTGGTGCTACTGGTGTTTATGGGCATGCGCAGTGGCCTGTTGATCGGCCTGATTCTGGCCCTGACGGTACTCGGCAGTTTTATCTTCATGCGCATACTGGGTATCGAGTTGCAGCGCATCTCCCTCGGGGCACTGGTGATCTCGCTCGGCATGCTGGTGGATAACGCCATTGTGGTGGTCGAGGGCATTCTGGTCGGTCGCCAACGCGGGCAAACCACCCTCGAAGCCGCGCGAGCCATCGTCAAGCAAACCAACCTGCCACTGCTCGGCGCCACCCTGATCGCCATCATCGCCTTCGCCCCCATCGGCCTGTCCGATGACTCCACAGGCGAGTTCTGCCTGTCGTTATTCCAGGTGTTGATGATTTCCCTGCTGCTGAGCTGGGTCACGGCCATCACCCTGACGCCGTTCTTCGCCAGCCTGTTCTTCCGTGACAATCAGACGCTGATCGGCCAACCCCAGGGCGACCCTTATGGTGGAGTGATTTTCACCGCTTACCGCGCCATGCTCGACGTTGCATTGCATCGTCGTGGCCTGACCCTGAGCCTGCTAGTGATCATGCTGGTGGTGGCTATCGCCGGTTTCAGTAAGGTGCGGCAGAGTTTTTTCCCGCCGTCCAACACCCCGATGTTCTTTATTGACCTGTGGCTGCCGCAAGGCAGCGACATCCGCTACACCGAGCAAATGGTGGCCGAACTGGATCGCCATGTGCTGGCCCAGGAAGGTGTTACAGCGGTGAGCAGCACCATAGGTCAGGGCGCGCTGCGTTTTATCCTCACCTACGCCCCGCAGAAGCAGTACCCCAACTATGCCCAACTGCTGGTGCGCACCGATACACTGGAGCGAATCGAACCGCTGATCAACCAACTTGAACTGCACGTGGCCGAGCAGTACCCGCAGATCAAGCCGAAATTCAAACAGCTGATGCTTGGCCCCGGCAACGACAGCAAGATCGAGGCACGCTTCAGCGGCCCCGACCCTGAAATGCTGCGAAAACTGGGCAGTGAAGCCATCCGCCTGATGCGTCAGGACCCGGTAGCCAACGCGGTAACGCACGACTGGCATGAGCGCACCAAGTTGATCCGCCCGCAATTTGCAGAAGCCCGTGCGCGCGAACTGGGTGTCGACAAAAGTGAACTGGACGACCTGCTGCGCATGAGCTTTTCGGGCATGAACGTCGGTCTGTACCGCGATGGCACGCGCCTGCTGCCGATCATTGCGCGCCCGCCAGACAACGAGCGCTTGAATGCCGACAGCCTCAGCGACCTGCAGGTCTGGAGCAATGGCCGCGCGGGCTACCTGCCCATCGAGCAGGTGCTACTGGGCTTCACCACCGAGTGGGAAGACCCGTTGATCATGCGCCTGAACCGCAAGCGCACCCTCACCGTACAGGCCGACCCGGCCCTGCTCAGTGGCGAAACAGCGGCGCAGCTGTTCGAGCGCATCCGGCCTGAGATCGAGGCCATGCCGCTGCCGGAAGGCTACAGCCTGGAATGGGGTGGTGAATACGAGAGCTCACGCGATGCGCAGGGGGCCATCTTCGGCAGCCTGCCATTGGGCTACCTGGCAATGTTTATGATCACCATTCTGCTGTTCGACTCATTCAAGCGGGCGCTGGTGATCTGGCTCACCGTGCCATTGGCAATGATCGGCGTAACCCTGGGCTTCTTAATCACCGGCATTCCCTTCGGTTTTATGGCCCTGCTCGGCCTGCTTAGCCTGAGTGGCATGCTGGTGAAGAACGGTATCGTTCTGGTGGATGAAATCCAGCTGCAACTGGCCAGCGGCAAGGACGCCCGGCAGGCAGTCGAGGAAGCGTCGATCAGCCGCGTGCGCCCGGTGTCCATGGCCGCCCTGACCACCATCCTGGGCATGAGCCCGCTGCTCGCAGATGCTTTCTTCCAGAGCATGGCGGTGGTGATCATGTTCGGCCTGGGTTTCGCCACCCTGCTGACACTGGTGGTATTGCCTGTGCTGTATTGCGTGTTCTACGGGATTAGGGGCCGAGGCATAAGCAGCGCTCTTGAGCTTGAGCGGCACCTTCAGGGTGATAACCGTTCACCCTGAAGGTCGTCCCTCAGGACTCGGCAAAGGCGATCGGCGGCATGTTCGCCAGCGCCTCGACCTGCCGGGTATCGACACCGGTGTGAGTGCACGTTACTGGCGGCGCCGTTGCGTATTCACAGGTCATCAAGCCTTGCGCAGTGAAGGTTGCGGCAACTGGATATGCACGCATAAACCACCCAACCGACTGTCCCGCAATTCCAGGTGACCGCTCCAGGCATCGACAATATCGCGCACGATGCCAAGGCCCAATCCGTGTCCGGCAACCTGTTCATCCACCCGACTGCCGCGGTTCAAGACTTCCGCGCGCTGCTGCGCCTCGACGCCAGGGCCATCGTCTTCCACAGTGAAGGCGTAACCTTCGGCGGTGCACTCGATACTCAACAGCACCTGGCTGGCGGCCCATTTACAGGCGTTATCCAGCAGGTTACCCAGCAACTCAAGCATATCCTCACGATCCCAGGGCAGGCGTAAACCTGCTGCCGCTTGCCATTCCAGGTGCAAGCCGCGGTTGTGGATCATTGCCAGGGTAGAGAACAAGCCTGGTAGCTCCTCGGCACAAATGAAGTGCGCACCGGGCAAAGCCTCGCCAGTCAACCGCGCACGGCCCAGCTCGCGCTCCAGGCGCTGCTCGATCTGCTGCAGGTTATCGAGCAGGCTGGCGCGCAACGCAGGATAGCCGTGCAGCTCTTCACGTCCGGCCAGACTGACCAGCACCGCTAAAGGCGTTTTCAGCGCATGACCGAGGTTGCCCAGGGCATTGCGCGAGCGTTTCAGGGTGTCTTCGGTGTGCGCCAGCAGGTGGTTGATCTGCCCCACCAATGGCTCCAGCTCGCGGGGCACGCCGCTGTCCAGTGCGCTACGTTGTCCTTGTTGCAGTTGGGCGATCTGCTGGCGCACCTGCTCCAGCGGGCGTAATGCACGACTAACGGTCAGGCGCTGCAACAGCAAGATCAGCAGCAAGGCGGCCACACCCAGCCCCAGGCCCATTTGCTGTACACGACGTAAACTCTGCAGCATCGGCGTGTAATCCTGAGCCACCAGAACTGACAGCTGCTGGCCAAAGCGCTGATAGTCGCCACGGTAGGTCAGTAGTAACTGACCCTGCGGGCCGTCTCCCAATTCGTCCTGCAGCCCGGGCTGCGGCGCCGGCTGCAGTTCACTGTCCCATAGCGAACGCGAGCGCCAGGTCTTGTCAGCAAAGTCGATACGAAAATAATGCCCCGAGAATGGTCGCTGAAAAGCCGCGCTGAGGCGCTGCTCATCCAACTGAATGCCCTGCGGGCCACGCACCATGGCCGCCAGCAGCGACTCGGCTTCATCGCGCAAATCCGCTTGCAGGTAACTGCGCAAACCGAGATCGAACAGCCACAGGCTGGTCTGCACCAGGAGCAGGCCAACCACCAGCAAGATGCTGATCAAGCCCAGGCTCAAGCGCCGCTGGATCGATTTCAAACAGCCTCTCCACTGAACCTGTAACCCTGGCCGCGCCGGGTTTCGATGGCTTCCCGACCAATTTTGCGACGCAGGTGATTGACGTAAACCTCGATCACATTCGAGTCGCGCTCAGTCTCGCCGTCGTAGAGGTGCTCAGCCAGGTGGCTTTTCGAGAGAATCTGCCCAGCGTGCAGCATGAAATAGCGCAGCAGGCGAAACTCTGCGCTGGTCAGGTCAATTTCCTCGCCATTACGCCTGACACACTGACGACTCTCATCCAGCAGCAAGCCGGCGGCCTGCAATTGTGGCTGATTGGCCAGGCCGTGCGCACGGCGCAGCAACGCCTGAATCCGTAGCTGCAGTTCTTCCGGGTGAAAGGGTTTGCTCAAGTAATCATCGGCACCGGCTTTCAGCCCCTCGATGCGCTCAGCCCAGGAACCGCGCGCAGTAAGGATCAGAACCGGGGTTTGCAGGCCACCGGCACGCCACTCTTGCAGTACCTGCAGCCCAGGCTTGCCTGGCAAACCGAGGTCGAGAATGATCAGGTCATAAGGCTCACTCGCCCCCTGATACAGCGCGTCGCGCCCATCGGCCAACCAATCTACCGCATAGCCATGACGCGTCAGGCTGGCGAGCAGCTCGTCGGCCAGGGGCACATGGTCTTCTACTAGCAACAGGCGCATTCAGTCATCTACCTCATCCTTCAGGATTTGCCCATCACGAGCATCCAACTCCAGTTCGCGAACCACCCCTTGCAGGGTCAGTAATTCGACCTCATAGACCAGAATGTCGTCTTCCTCTTCCAGCTCGGCCTCAAGCAAGATCGCGCCGGGGTAACGCTGCAAGGCCACGCCCAACAATTGCTCAAGGGGCAGAATGTGTCCCGCCTGACGCAGACGCAAGGCTTCATCCTGATCCAGATCGCGGGCGCTGGCACTGCCGCTCAGCGCAAGCAGAAGCAGAAGCAGAAGCAGAAGCAGGCCGCAGAGCACGCCATCGCGCAGAGAGGCCAGCATCAATCGTCCTGCTGATTCTTGAGAACCTGGCCGTTGCTGGCGTCCAGCTCAACATCCCACTGCACGCCTTGCGCGTCACGCAACTCGAGCTGGTAGATGTAGCGGCCGTATTCTTCCTCCAGCTCGGTCCCCTCGATCTTGCCGCCTGGATGTAGCGCCAGGGCAGCAGTATTAAGCTTTTCGAACGACTGGACGGTGCCCGCGTCACGTAGTTTCAATGCTTCATCCGGCCCCAAGTCACGCGCCTGGGCGATCCCGACCGAGATGCTCAGGGCTGCAGTTGCAAACAGTGCTATCAGGGCGTTCATGGTGAGTCTCCGTGCGAGTTTGTTCGACAGGATTGAGATTACTGCGCCGAACTTAACTCAAGCTGAATTCAATTAAATCCGCTACAACCCGTAGCGCCATCATTCAGCCCATCAAGTAACTTGGCCTGTCCGCAGGGGACTCTATAATCAAAACCTTGCGAGATGGATACGAGCATGAGTGCGATTCAAATAAAGTACCCCGCCCTGACGATCAAGGCCGGCCCGCGGGCCCTGGCACGCATTCGTGAGCGCGGCATACAACCCGCTGACGTGGGCATTCTGCCAGGCGCTGCCGGCGGCCCCAAAGCCCTTGGCATCCAGGGCCTCGATCTTGCCCTGTTTGGCGACTGGTTGCCGCGGATGCCGCGCGAACGCTCGCTAATTGGAGCGTCAATCGGCTCATGGCGCTTCGCCAGTGCCTGCCTACCGGATGCTGTCGCCGGTATACACCGCCTCGGCGAACTCTATACCGGGCAGCGTTTTGCCAAGGGCGCGAGCATGGCCGAGGTCTCGCGTAGTTGTCGGCAGATGCTTGCAGACCTATTGGCCGGCCAGGACGCCGACGTATTGAGCAACCCGCACTATCGCCTGAATATCGTCGTGGTGAAAAGCCACGGCTTGCTCCAGCATGACCACCGCGGCGCACTGGGCCTGGGCTTATCTTCTGTTATCAGCAACAACCTGCTAGGGCGCCCGCGCCTGGCAAGGCACTTCGAGCGACTGATTCTGCACGATGCGCGCCTGGCTCCACCGCTGGAAACATTGAACGACTTTCCTTCGCGCTACCTGGCGCTGGACAGCGCCAACCTGCGCCACGCTCTGCTCGCCTCCGGGTCAATCCCGATGATCATGCAAGGGGTGCGCGACATTCCCGGAGCTGGTCCGGGCACCTACCGCGATGGAGGCCTGCTCGATTACCACCTCGACCTGCCCTACAGCGGCGAGGATATCGTGCTCTATCCACACTTCACCGACAAAGTCATCCCCGGCTGGTTCGACAAAGGTATGCCTTGGCGCCGGGGCGATACCGGACGCTTGCAAGATGTATTACTGCTGGCGCCATCGCGCGAGTACCTGACCCGCCTGCCCCACGGCAAACTGCCGGACCGCAAGGACTTCAATCGCTATCTGGGCGACGATGCAGGCCGCGAGCGCTATTGGCGCAAGGCCATGGACGAAAGCCGCCGGCTGGGCGACGAGTTCCTCGAACTGGCGGACAGCGGCCGCCTGGCTGAGCGCATGCAGGCACTATGAGTCTCGGCATGTAAATCGCTCTCGATAGGCCGATTTTTCGATCAAGCCTACATTTTCTAGATTATCGCGCCCGCAAATGTGACTTGATGACCCCGGCTGATCATCAACAACTATAACTGGACGGCGCAGCAGGAAGCGGCGCTGACTTTTACGATTTTGGGATCACCTCGGAGAAACCGACCCCATGAACGCGCCACTGCGTTTCAACGAAGCACTTCTGATTGCCGATCGCGCCTTTCAACCCTTGCAGTGTGTCGCCTGGACACCACAAGACGGCACTGGCGAACTCAGCCTGACGGTCATCGACCGTACCAGCACCCGGTTACTGGGCCGCACCCTGCTATCGAGCAGCACCTACAGCGACCCGATACAACTGGCCAGCGTACTCAACAAATCCCGCGCGGAATTAAGCCAGCAGGGTTATAACCTGGCGCCCTGGAGCATGCCGGAGTAATCATCAACGGTTGTTGGTATCTCCAGCGCTCTCGTGAGGGCGCCTCAGGCGTTTTCGCGGCAAAGTGCTTACATGGAGGGCGTTCAGTCAGCTGGATACCCTCGTATTTCACTTAGCGCAACACCCATAGTGGGTACCCAGAGGCAGCTGCGCCAGGCGAATTTTTTGCGTGCCTGCGCAGCTCAATCAGCTAAACAGCAGCTGCAACGGGCTGCAGAGTCGCCCGGCACTCGATCCTCTCGATCAATTTACCCTGGCCCGCGCGACCGGTATTAGTTGCACGCATTTACCCGCACACACCGCACTGCCCCACTGGGCTGCTCTGCCATCAATGCCCGCAGTACACGCTGGGTTTTACAGACCTCACTGCACTGGCGTCACAGCCCAATATCCAAAACCCGGATGCGCTTGAACGCACTCATATGGTCGTGGACTTAATGCACGCCCAGCCTTACGTTAACGTAAAGGTCAATTAAGGGCGTCATTCATGATCACGTACTCCATCTCCGAGCTGGCCCGCGAGCTGGACATCACCACCCGCGCCATTCGTTTCTATGAAGAGCAGCAGATGCTCAGCCCGGAACGGCGCGGCCAGGAGCGCATCTATACCGCCAAGGACAAGGTCACCCTCAAGCTTATCCTGCGCGGCAAGCGCATCGGCTTCTCCCTGGCCGAGTGCAAGGAGTTGATCGAGCTGTACGACCCGGTGCACGGCAATCACAAGCAGCTGGACACCTTCATGACCAAGATCGCCGAGCGCCGCGTCCAACTGCAGCAGCAATTGCTGGATATCGAACAGATGCAGTTGGAGCTGGATACTGCAGAGGAACGCTGCTTGGCGGCCATGGCCGATACCATCACCTAGAGTGCGCCGCACCAACCAACCCGGTGCGCGCCGCCTAGCCGGCCCCGCACCCCTACAAAAACAACAGCAGGTGGAACCATGAGCTATCCGTCCCTCAACTTCGCCCTCGGCGAAACCATCGACATGCTGCGCGAGCAGACCCAGGCCTTTGTCGCCAGCGAACTGGCCCCGCGCGCCGCCGCCATCGACAGCGACAACCAGTTCCCGGCGGATATGTGGCGCAAATTCGGCGATATGGGCCTACTTGGTATCACCGTCGATGAAGAGTACGGCGGCTCCGGCCTCGGCTACCTGGCCCACGTCATCGCCATGGAAGAGATCAGCCGTGGCTCGGCCTCGGTTGCCCTGTCCTACGGCGCGCACTCCAACCTGTGCGTCAATCAGATCAAGCGCAATGGCACCGCCGCGCAGAAGGCCAAGTACCTGCCCAAGCTGGTCTCCGGCGAGCATATCGGTGCCCTGGCAATGAGTGAGCCAAACGCCGGCTCCGACGTGGTATCGATGAAGCTGCGCGCCGACAAGCAAGGCGACCACTACGTGCTCAACGGCAGCAAGACCTGGATCACCAACGGCCCGGATGCCAACACCTATGTGATCTACGCCAAAACCGATCCGGAAAAAGGCGCCCACGGTATCAGCGCCTTTATCGTTGAGCGCGACTGGAAGGGTTTCAGCCGTGGTAGCAAGTTCGACAAACTGGGCATGCGCGGCTCCAACACCTGCGAGCTGTTCTTCGACAATGTCGAAGTGCCGGAGGAGAACGTACTCGGCCAGCTTAACGGCGGCGTGCGGGTACTGATGAGTGGCCTGGATTATGAGCGTGTGGTGCTCTCCGGCGGCCCGACCGGGATCATGCAGGCCTGCATGGACGTCATCGTGCCCTATATCCACGACCGCAAGCAGTTCGGCCAGAGCATCGGCGAGTTCCAGCTGATCCAGGGCAAGGTCGCCGATATGTACACCCAGCTCAACGCAAGCCGAGCCTACCTGTACGCCGTGGCTCAGGCCTGCGACCGCGGCGAAACCACGCGCAAGGACGCCGCCGGAGTGATTCTCTACTCCGCCGAGCGCGCCACGCAGATGGCCCTTGATGCGATCCAGATTCTCGGCGGCAACGGCTATATCAACGACTACCCCACCGGCCGCCTGCTGCGTGACGCCAAGCTTTATGAAATCGGCGCCGGCACCAGCGAAATCCGCCGCATGTTGATCGGCCGCGAACTGTTTAACGAAACCAAATAAGCCAGAACCGTAGGATGGGTTGAGCAAAGCGATACCCATCGAACCCGAAACCGCGTGGGTATCGCTTCGCTCAACCCACCCTACGCGTTGTCAGCCAGTAGACCCGGAGCGCCAGATGGCCATCCTGCACACCCAGATCAACACCCGCTCGCCGGATTTTGCCGCCAATAGTGCGGCGATGCTTAGCCAGGTAAACGACCTGCGTGCCCTGCTCGCCCGCGTTCACGAAGGCGGCGGCGCCAAGGCTCAGGAACGCCACACCTCACGCGGCAAACTGCTGCCGCGCGAACGCATCAACCGCCTGCTGGATATCGGCTCGCCGTTTCTCGAGATCGGCCAACTGGCCGCCCATGAGGTGTATGGCGAAGAGGTGCCAGCGGCGGGCGTGGTGGCCGGTATCGGCCGGGTCGAAGGCGTGGAATGCATGATCGTGGCCAACGACGCCACGGTAAAAGGCGGTAGTTACTACCCGCTGACGGTGAAAAAGCACCTGCGCGCGCAGACCATCGCCCAGCAGAACCGTCTGCCCTGCATCTACCTGGTGGACTCCGGCGGCGCCAACCTGCCGCGTCAGGATGAAGTGTTCCCCGACCGCGAGCATTTCGGGCGAATCTTCTTCAACCAGGCGAATATGTCGGCCATGGGCATCCCGCAGATTGCCGTGGTCATGGGCTCCTGCACCGCCGGCGGTGCCTACGTGCCGGCCATGGCAGATGAGGCGATCATGGTGCGCAACCAGGCCACCATTTTCCTCGCCGGCCCGCCGCTGGTAAAAGCTGCCACCGGTGAAGTGGTCAGCGCCGAAGACCTGGGCGGCGCCGACGTGCACTGCAAAACTAGCGGCGTCGCTGACCATTACGCCGACAACGACGAACACGCCCTGGCTCTCGCTCGGCGCAGCATCAGCAACCTCAACTGGCGCAAGCTCGGCGTTCTGAACACCCGCGCGCCGATTAACCCGCTGTACAGCAGTGAAGAGCTGTACGGAGTGATTCCAGCAGACGCCAAGCAGCCTTTCGATGTCCGTGAAGTGATCGCCCGCACCGTCGATGGCAGCGTATTCGATGAGTTCAAGGCGCTATTCGGCACCACTCTGGTCTGCGGCTTTGCGCATATCCACGGCTATCCGGTGGCGATCCTTGCCAATAACGGCATCCTGTTTGCGGAATCGGCGCAGAAAGGCGCGCACTTTATCGAACTGGCCTGCCAGCGCGGTATTCCCCTGCTGTTCCTGCAGAACATCACCGGCTTTATGGTCGGGCAGAAATACGAAGCCGGCGGCATCGCCAAGCATGGCGCCAAGCTAGTGAACGCCGTGGCCTGCGCCAAGGTGCCGAAATTCACGGTGATCATCGGCGGCAGCTTTGGTGCCGGCAACTACGGCATGTGCGGCCGCGCTTTTGAGCCACGCTTTCTGTGGATGTGGCCAAATGCGCGGATCGGCGTGATGGGCGCCGAACAGGCCGCAGGCGTGTTGGTGCAGGTCAAGCACGAACAGGCCGCCCGCGCCGGGCAGCGCTTCTGCGCCGAGGATGAAGCTGCACTCAAGCAGCCGATCCTCGAACAGTACGAGCGCCAGGGTCACCCCTATTACTCCAGCGCGCGGCTGTGGGACGACGGTGTCATTGACCCAGCGCAGACCCGCGAGATAGTGGGCCTGGCACTGTCTGCCAGCCTGAACGCGCCAATCGAGCCGACCACCTTTGGCGTGTTCAGAATGTAATCCGCGGGATGGGCTTTAGTACCGTAGGGTGCGCCGTGCGCACCGCCTTTCAACGCAATGGTGCGCACAGCGCACCCTACGAAGATGACCATGAGCGAATTCAACACCGTACAAATGGAAAAAGACCCGCGCGGCTTTGCCACCCTCTGGCTCAACCGCGCCGACAAGAACAATGCCTTCAACTCCGATATGATCCGCGAGCTGATTCTCGCCCTCGACGCGGTGATGGCCGACAAAAGCCTACGTTTTCTGCTGCTGCGCGGCCGTGGCAAGCACTTCAGCGCGGGCGCGGACCTGGCCTGGATGCAGCATGCCGCGACCCTGGACTACAACGCCAACCTGGCCGACTCGCGCGAGCTGGCCGAGCTGATGCACAACCTCTATCAGCTGAAGATCCCGACCCTGGCCGTGGTGCAAGGCGCAGCTTTTGGTGGCGCGCTGGGTTTGATCAGCTGCTGCGACATGGCCATCGGCGCCGATGACGCCCAGCTGTGCCTGTCCGAGGTGCGCATCGGCCTGGCCCCGGCGGTGATCAGCCCCTTTGTCGTGCAGGCCATTGGCGAGCGTGCCGCGCGCCGTTATGCCCTGACCGCCGAGCGCTTTAGCGGCGAACGCGCCCAGGAGCTGGGACTGTTTGCCGAGTGCTATCCGTCTGCCGAACTGGAAGCTCAAGTAGAAAGCTGGATCAGCAACCTGCTACTTAACAGCCCCCAGGCGATGCAGGCGAGCAAGGACCTGCTGCGCGAAGTCGGCAGCGGCGTGCTGACTCCAGCACTGCGCCGCTACACGGAAAACGCCATCGCTCGCATCCGCGTCAGCGCCGAAGGCCAGGAGGGCCTGCGCGCCTTTCTGGATAAACGTAAACCGGCCTGGCAGGAGCAACAATCATGAGCAAGCACATTGACACCCTGCTAATCGCCAACCGTGGCGAGATCGCCTGCCGGGTGATGCGCACGGCCAAAGCCATGGGCATCACGACCGTGGCGGTACACAGTGCAGTCGACCATAACGCCCGTCACGTACGCGAAGCGGACATCGCCATCGACCTGGGCGGCGCCAAGCCGGCCGACAGCTACCTGCGTATCGACGCGCTGATCGCAGCGGCCAAGGCCAGCGGTGCCCAGGCCATCCACCCCGGTTATGGCTTTCTTTCGGAAAACGCTGGTTTCGCCCGCGCCATTGAAGACGCTGGCCTGATCTTTCTCGGCCCGCCCGCCTCGGCTATCGACGCCATGGGCAGCAAGTCTGCGGCCAAGTCGCTGATGGAAGCCGCCGGCGTACCGCTGGTACCGGGCTATCACGGCAACGCTCAGGATATCGAGACCTTCCGCACTGCTGCCGACGTCATCGGCTACCCGGTATTGCTCAAGGCTACCGCTGGCGGCGGCGGCAAGGGCATGAAGGTGGTCGAGCGCGAAAGCGAACTAGCCGAAGCCCTAGCCAGCGCCCAGCGCGAGGCACAATCCTCGTTCGGCGATTCGCGCATGCTGGTGGAGAAATACGTCCTCAAGCCGCGCCATGTGGAAATCCAGGTCTTCGCCGACCAGCACGGCCACTGCCTGTACCTGAATGAGCGCGACTGCTCGATCCAGCGCCGCCACCAGAAGGTCGTCGAAGAAGCACCAGCGCCCGGCCTGTCGCCTGAACTGCGCCGCACCATGGGCGAAGCGGCGGTCAAGGCCGCCCAGGCCATCGGCTATGTCGGCGCCGGCACCGTAGAGTTTCTACTGGATGAGCGCGGCGACTTCTTCTTTATGGAGATGAACACCCGCCTGCAGGTCGAGCACCCGGTGACCGAATTGATTACCGGCCTGGACCTGGTCGCCTGGCAGATCCGCGTCGCCCGTGGCGAAGCGCTGCCGATCAGCCAGGAGCAGGTGCCGCTGATTGGCCACGCCATCGAAGTGCGTCTCTACGCCGAAGACCCGGAGCACGACTTCCTGCCGTCCACCGGACGCTTGAGCCTGTACCGCGAACCCGCAGCCGGCCCGGGCCGCCGAGTCGACACGGGGGTTGCCGAAGGTGACGAAGTTTCGCCTTTCTACGACCCGATGCTCGGCAAGCTGATCGCCTGGGGCGAGAACCGCGAGGAGGCGCGCCTACGCCTACTGGCCATGCTCAAGGAAACCTGCATCGGCGGAGTCAAGACTAACCTGGCATTTCTCACCCGCGTGCTGGCCCATCCGGCCTTTGCCGACGCCGAACTGGATACCGGTTTTATCCCGCGCCATGAAGCGCAACTGCTGCCGCCGCCCGCTGACCTGACGGCTGAGTTCTGGCAGCTGGCAGGCGACGCCTTCGCCCAGAGCGAGCCGCTACGGCGCAAGCACGAAGACTTCCATTCGCCCTGGGTCGGCACCAGTGGCTGGCGCGCCGGTCTGCCGACCGAGATCGACCTGCACCTGAGCTGTAATGGCACCACGCAAAAGGTGCGCGCCAACGGTGGCGCCCGACTGCAGGGCGAGACGCTGTTGTGCAACAACCCGCTGGCCGTGTTGCAGCATTCTAACGATGCTCCTGCTGCCATCCAGATCGCCAGCAAGCTGGCTCCTACAGGGGGCGAACAACGCCTGCACGCCATCCGCCAGGGCGATACCCTTTACCTGGAATGGCAAGGTGAATTGCACGCCATCAGCCAACTCGACCCGATTGCCGCAGTCGAGGCCAGCCACAGCCATCACGGCGGGCTTACCGCACCCATGAACGGCAGTATCGTGCGCGTACTGGTCGAGGCTGGGCAGGCGGTGGAAGCCGGTGCGGCCTTGGTGGTGCTGGAAGCGATGAAGATGGAACACAGCATCCGTGCGCCCCATGCCGGCACCGTCAAGGCGCTGTATTGCAGCGAAGGTGAGATGGTCAGCGAAGGCGCCGTGCTGGTGGAGCTGCAAGAGCCATAAGCAACGCACCCTGCGTAAACCCATGGCATCGCGTACACCGTAGGGTGCGCCGTGCGCACCAGTGGCCCCAAAGGAGACGCCAAATGAATTTACCCAAACAAGTCCGCCTGGTCGAAGTCGGCCCGCGCGACGGTTTGCAGAATGAGAAACAGCCGATCAGCGTGGCCGACAAGGTGCGCCTGGTCGACGACTTATCTGCCGCCGGCCTCGGCTATATCGAGGTAGGCAGCTTTGTCTCGCCCAAGTGGGTGCCGCAGATGGCGGGCAGCGCGCAGGTGTTTGCGCAGATCCAGCAATTGCCGGGTATCACTTACGCCGCCCTGGCACCCAACCTGAAAGGTTTCGAAGGTGCGCTGGCCGCAGGGGTCAAGGAGGTTGCGGTATTTGCTGCAGCAAGCGAGGCGTTCTCACAGAAGAATATCAACTGCTCGATCAGCGAGAGCCTTGAGCGCTTTGCTCCGCTAATGGACGCCGCTCACCAACATGGCATCCGCGTGCGCGGTTATGTCTCCTGCGTGCTGGGCTGCCCGTATGACGGCAGCGTGCCGCCAGAACAGGTCGCCCTGGTCGCCCGCGAGCTGTTTGCCATGGGCTGCTATGAAGTGTCCCTAGGCGACACCATAGGTGCCGGCACCGCAGGTGATACGCGCCGACTGATCGAAGTGGTGGGCCGCGATATCCCCAGAGACAAGCTGGCCGGACACTTCCACGACACCTACGGCCAAGCCTTGACCAATATATACGCCAGCCTGCTCGAAGGTATTAACGTGTTCGACAGCTCCGTCGCGGGGCTGGGCGGCTGCCCTTACGCCAAGGGTGCCACCGGCAATGTCGCGACCGAAGATGTGCTGTACCTGCTCAACGGCCAGGGTATCGAAACCGGTATTGATATGGATAAGTTGATCTGCGCCGGCCAGCGCATTTGCGCAGTACTGGATAAGCCCAATGGCTCGCGGGTAGCACGGGCGCGGCTGGCCAGCGCGTAGCCCAACGCAATCGAGAGGGCGGTGAATAAAGGCTGTCCCGGATTGCATCGGGTTACGAAAACCACTGCCGTCAGGCTTTGTTTACAGCCTGTAAAGCCACAGCCCCAGATGCAGCGTGCCGGCCCGGCCTTCGGTGCAAAACTGCTACAACAGCCGCCAGGTCGGCAGCCGAGCAATAAGGGTCGCTGCAGGTCAAGGCTTCCAGCGATCAGTAGGCTAGCGTGCAATCGGCCAGGCGCAGCAGCCCGGCACAACAAGAATTACGGCACCTGCCGAATGAGGAATCGACATGCAACAGCCCTTGTGGACACCCTCCAAGGAACGTATCACCGCCACCCGAATGGACGCCTTCCGCCGCTTCGTCAACCAGCGTCACGGTCTGCGGTTGGCCGACTACCCCGCTCTGCATGCGTGGAGCGTGGCGCAACGCGAGGCGTTCTGGCAGGCCATCGTCGAATTCTTCGCGGTGCGTTTTAGCCAACAGCCCGAGCAGGTACTGGATGAGGGCCAAGCCATGCCCAGCGCTCACTGGTTCCCCGGCGCCCAACTTAATTTTGCCGAACACCTGCTGCGCCGCCGCGACGATCATCCCGCCCTGATCGCCATTGGCGAAGATGGCAGCCGCGAACAGCTCAGCTATGCCGAGCTGGCCACCCATGTCGCCGGCCTGCAAAAAAGCCTGCGCGATGCCGGCGTGGGCAGCAGCGATCGGGTTGCGGCCTTTATGCCCAACACCTGGCAAACCCTGGTCGGCATGCTTGCCGCCAGCAGCCTGGGCGCAACCTGGTCGAGCTGTTCGCCGGACTTTGGCACCCAGGGGGTGATCGACCGTTTCGGCCAAATTGAACCCAAGGTGCTGATCGCCGCCGCCGGTTACCGCTACGCCGGCAAGAACCTCGACCTGACCGCCAAGCTCAATGAAATCCTTGAGCGCCTGCCCTCGTTGGAACAGCTGATTGTGGTGCCCTATTCCAACCCGCAGGCCAAAGCTGCCGACTTCCACTCAGCAGCCAAGGTCGCGCTGTGGCAGGACTTCTACCAGCCCGGCGGCGAACCTGAGTTCACTCAGGTGCCCTTCGATCACCCGCTGTACATCCTCTACTCCAGCGGCACCACCGGCGTGCCCAAGTGCATCGTGCATGGCACCGGCGGCACCTTGCTGCAGCACGTCAAGGAACTCGGCCTGCACACCGATCTGACAGCCGACGACACCCTGTTCTACTACACCACCTGCGGCTGGATGATGTGGAACTGGCTGGTCTCGGGCCTGGCTCTGGGCGCGACCCTGGTGCTGTTTGACGGTTCACCGTTTCACCCCGGTGCCGAGCGCCTGATCGACCTGATCGACGCCGAGAACATCAGCATCTTCGGCACCAGCGCCAAGTTTCTCGCCGCGCTGGAAAAGGCCGGTGCCAAACCTGGCAGCACGCACACGCTGCAACGACTCAAGGCGATTCTGTCGACTGGCTCGCCGCTGTCTCATGAGAGCTTCGAGTACGTCTACCGCGAGATCAAAGCCGATCTGTGCCTCTCGTCGATCTCCGGCGGCACCGATATTGTCTCTTGCTTCGCCCTGGGCAACCCGGTGTTGCCGGTGTGGCGCGGTGAGCTGCAATGCAAAGGCTTAGGGATGGATGTGCAGGTGTGGAGCGATGCCGGCACACCGGTAACGGGGGAGAAAGGTGAGCTTGTTTGCGCACAGCATTTCCCATCGATGCCGATTGGCTTCTGGCAGGATGCCGACGGCAGCAAGTTCCAGGCAGCCTATTTCGAGACCTTTCCCGGCATCTGGGCCCACGGTGATTACGCCGAGGTCAGCGAACACGGCGGCCTGGTGATTCATGGTCGCAGTGACGCGGTGCTCAACCCCGGTGGCGTACGCATCGGCACCGCCGAGATCTACCGCCAGGTGGAAAAAGTCGAAGACGTGCTGGAGTCCATCGCCATCGGCCAGGAGTGGGATGATGACGTGCGGGTGGTGCTGTTTGTGCGCCTGCGCGAAGGTGTCGAGCTGAGCGAAACATTACAAGTGCAGATCCGCCAGATCATCCGTACCAACACCACACCGCGCCATGTGCCGGCAAAGATCATTGCTGTGGCGGATATCCCGCGTACCATCAGCGGCAAGATCGTCGAGTTGGCGGTGCGCAATGTGGTGCACGGTAAACCCGTTAAAAATACTGACGCTCTGGCTAATCCTCAGGCGCTGGAGCTGTTCCGTGACTTGGCCCAGTTACAAACCTGAGCAGTTTTCAAGCTGATTGCACCCCTCAACCGGATCTCATCCACATGTTCAAGAAAAGCGCCAACGCACTCATTGCCACCTGGCTAACCGGCTTTATCGTACTGCTGCCCCTGGCCTTGAGCTTGACGCTGTTGTCCTGGGTGGTCGGCTTATTGAACCAGGCAATCGGGCCCTCCAGCTATCTCGGCCAAGTGTTTGCCGCCATGGGCCAGCCATTCGTCAGCAACCCTTACCTGGCGTACACCCTGGGCACCGCGGCGCTGCTGATGGGCATTTATGCCCTAGGCCTGGGCGTGCAACTGGGGCTGCGCCGCCCGCTGCAATGGCTGACCAACCTGACCCTGCGTCGCATTCCGCTGTTCGGTAAGCTTTACAATCTGGCGGATCGCTTTGTCGACCTGCTGGAGAAAAAGGAAGGCGCCGACATCAATGCCATGAGTCCGGTCTGGTGCTTGTTCGGTGGTGACGGGGTCGCCGTACTGGCACTAATGCCCAACCCCAACCCGATTGATATCGATGGCCGCAGCTATTACGCCGTGCTGGTGCCAACTGCCCCTATCCCAATAGGCGGCGGCCTGCTGTATGTACCCGTGGACTGGGTCAAACCGGCCAATATCGGCGTCGACGCCTTCACCAGCATTTATCTGTCCATGGGCATCAACCCGCCGCCACAGAGCCCGCGACACGTTTAGGCAAGCGGCAGTTAAACCGGCGTGCCCTGCCGACAGCAATCAGTTGTGAAGGGCCAACATGGCGTGCTCAAGGCGATACGCCATAAGGCGGAGCGCCAAACGAGGCCCCACCCTTGGCGCATCAGCAAAAAGCCCGACACTAGGTCGGGCTTGATTTGCTCGCGGGTAAAGCCAGTACTTAGACTGGGGCTTTAGCGCGGGACTTGTACTCACCGGTGCGAGTGTCGATCTCGATCCAGTCGTCAATATTGCAGAAGTCTGCAACCTTGACTTCAGTGCCGTTGCTCAGCTTGGCAGTCTTCATCACCTTGCCGGAGGTGTCGCCACGGGCGGAACCTTCGGTGTAGGTAATCTGGCGAACGATGGTGGTCGGCAGATCGACCGAAACCACTTTGCCTTCGAAGAACACGGCTTCGCAGATGTCAGTCATGCCGTCAACGATATACGGCATAACGCTTTCCAGATCATCCTTGTTCAGCTCGTACTGATTGAACTCATCGTCCATGAAGACGTAGTTCGGCTCGCTGTAGTAGGAGTAGGTCACGGCAACGCGGTCAAGAATAACCGGCTCAAGCTTATCGTCGGCCTTGTACACGGTCTCTGTTGAGGAACCCGTGAGCAGGTTACGCAGCTTCATTTTGACAATAGCGCTGTTGCGACCGGACTTGGTGAATTCGGCCTTCTGGATAAGCCAAGGCTGGCCGTCAATCAGGGCCACACTGTTGGGCTTCATTTCTTGTGCGGTTTTCATACTAATATCCGGATTTGGATGGAGATACGGAAATCTAGGCCGCGTATCATAGCCAATTTAGGTAAAACTCTACCAGTGCCGCGGCAAGATCAGCCTGAGAAGCCTGTTGCAGAGACCAGCGTTCAGCATGTTCAGCCAGTTCTGGCCACACCTGCAGCACTGCCTGCCAGCTAGCACCCATAGTCTCACCCGCATTCCACGCACGCCATAGGCCTTCAAGCGCCTCACGCGCGGCAGGCGACAAGCCCTTGGTATACAACGCCAGAAACGCTTCGAGCTTGTCCCAGTGAGCGCCCTCATCTTGCCAATAGATATGCCAAAGCAACGGGCGCCCTGCCCATTGCGCACGAACGAATGAGTCCTCACCACGCACCGCGTTGAAGTCGCAACTCCAGAGCAAGCGGTCGTACTGCTCCTGCTCAACAAACGGCAGTACCTGGATATGCAACTGCCCGCGCTGCTGTCGATCACCGGCAACCAGCGCCGCGCAACCGAGCCAGGCTTGCAGATCGCCGAGAATACGCCCCTCCGGCACCAGCAGCTGAGTCACAAGGGCATCTGCCGCCAAGGCGTCCAACCAACTGGCCAGGCCGCGATTCTCGTAAGCGAACAACGACACACGCCGCGCCCCTGCTATGGGCTCCACCCCCAGCCCCTGAAGAAAAGCTTCACATGCCAAAGAGTCGACCTGAAACGCCCGGCGTTGGTCGAGCAGATCGCGCTCGCGCAGTAAGCCACCGCTGCCTGCGGTAAAGCCGGGGAAAAAGAAGAATTTCTGCAATCCATTCGACTGCAGGGACGGTAAACCATGGCAGCCTTCGACCCAGCCCTCAGCGCTGAGGTATTCCAGATTCAGCCACAGAACCTTCTGCGGCCGCGCCGCCATCGCCGTGACATAAACGGCCGGCAACTCGCAGGCAAACGCCTCGATCACCACATCCGCCGACTCTACAGGCTGCCAAGGCAGCGGCCACTGAAGCACCTCTACGCCCTGCAAGGATTGCTGCGGCAGATGCCTGTCGGCCTGTGGGCACAGGCGCGTGAACGCACCGAGATCATCCAGCCACAACCTCACGGTCACGTCATGCTCGCCCGCCAGTTGCCGCGCAAGCCGCCAGGTCACCCCAATATCGCCATAGTTGTCGACAACGCTGCAGAAAATGTCCCAGGTGACGCGCATAGATACTCCGCTCAATGAGCGCCAGACTGTAAGTCGCCGGGCTGTTCAGAGCAAATGGCAGAAACGAAATGAGTCCGCGCGGCACCGACAGCCGCAAGCCTCGGAGCATCACCTAGACAATTTATTGCCTGGCCCGGCGCACTCGGCAGCGGGTATAACGAACAGCATTACGCCTTGCTTGACCAGGATCAACGTCACGGCCGCGCGCCCTCTTATGCTGCTGGCAACGCCAATCGCAGCACAATGAGGACTCAGGCATGACCATTAAAACCATCAGCGCCCATGGGCACATGCATGCCGGCATGAGCATCGAGGTGCAATGCGGCGATCATCGCGTGGTCATGGATCAGCCCGCGCATGCTGGCGGGCAGGGCCTGGGCCCCACTCCACTGGATATTGTCCTGGCGGCGGTCGCCGGCTGCTTCGGCACCCTGGGCCGTTACATCGCCCACCAGCAGAAGATCGAACTGCGTGGCATGCGCTTCGAGATCGAGGCCGACTACGACCCCGATGGCCTGCTCGGCAGGCGTGAAGACGTAAGACCTGGTTTCCAGGCGCTAAGGGTAAAGGTCGAGATCGACGCCGACCTCGACCGCGAACAAAAGCAGGCACTGCTCGACGAAATCGAACGGCGTTGTCCGCTGGCCGATAACCTGCTCAACGGCACACAACTGCACAGCAGCCTGGCCTGATTTCTCAACGCACCTGAAAACGCTGCTCGGCCAGCTTGCGGTCATCCTGGAACACCAGGAAATGCCACTCACCTGCAACGACTTCATGGGGTTCGCTGAATTCGAAGGCCATGACATCCTGCGCAGCGTCTGGCACCAACGCCTGCGTCACGACGAACTTGTCGTGACGCGTGCCATCCGGGGTGGTGACGCCTGGAGTGAGATAAAGCAGGGTCAGTGGCGCTTCGCTGGCGGTTTTACCCACCAAGCTATAGCGCATGCCGAACTTGGTGCCGAGCTTGGCCGGAATCACCTCGGCGCGCTCGATCTGCTGATTACTGCGGGTCAAGACCCGCTCGCCCGGCTTAAAGTCCTGATACTGGCTGGCAAAGACACCGTACTCCACGGGCCCCTCGACCCTTACCTCGGCCTGCACCTGCCCGGCCATCAACATGAATGCGGCCAGCGCACTGAAACGGGTGTAATGCATGTCGCGCTCCTTGTTTGGGATGGCGCGAGCCTATGACACCCGTATGACAGGCGAATGACAACTTGCTGCTTGAACTCGACATGTGACTGAACGCACTGCACGCGGCTGACTTGCAGGTTTTATAACAACGCCTGCGTACACCTAACGGGGGTCACCCTTGATCAGCCAACCTGCCGCGAACCAGCCCACATCAAGGCCTGGTTGCGGCAAAGCAGTGCGCAAGTAATCCCGCCAACCTGCTGTCATATGGAGAAGCGCGCCACCAACGTATTCAGGTCCACCGCAAGGCGCGACAACTCCTGACTGGCAGCGCTGGTCTGATTGGCACCTGCCGAAGACTGCATCGACAGATCACGGATGTTGACCAGATTACGGTCGACCTCACGGGCAACCTGCGCCTGTTGTTCCGACGCGCTGGCAATGACCAGATTGCGCTCGTTGATCTGCGAAATAGCGGCCGCAATTTCATCCAGGGCCAGGCCGGCTGCCTTGGCCACATCCAGGGTCGAACGCGCCCTGCTGTTGCTATTCTGCATGGCGTTGACGGCCTTATCGGTGCCCTGCTGAATACCGCTAATCATCTGTTCTATTTCACTGGTCGACTGCTGAGTCCGATGAGCCAACGCACGGACTTCATCCGCCACGACAGCAAAACCACGTCCGGCATCGCCGGCACGCGCCGCTTCAATAGCCGCGTTAAGGGCCAGCAGATTGGTTTGATCCGCTATCGAGCGGATCACATCCAGTACCTTGCTGATATCACGCACCTTGCCTGCCAACAACTCGACTTCGCTGGACGTGTTGGTAACGTCGTCAGCCAGATGGCTGATTGAATCAACTGTCTGACGCACCTGCTCGCGACCATGCTGGGCAGTACGATTGGATTCGCTGGAGGCCTCCGAGGTGCTCACTGCGTTGCGTGCCACCTCCTCCACAGCGCTGGTCATCTGGTTGACTGCGGTGGCAGCCTGTTCAATTTCATTGTTCTGTTGATGTAGGCCGCGGGTGGAGTCCTCAGTCACCGCACTGAGCTCTTCAGAAGCAGATGCCAACTGCGTCGATGAGTCGGAAATATTCTGAATGGTGCTGCGCAGACTTTGCTGCATGCTCTTCAGCGCGCCTAGCAAACGGGCCGGCTCATCCGTACCCTGCACATCGATCGACTGGGTCAGGTTGCCACTGGCCACCACCTCGGCAACCCTTAGCGCCTCGGCAAGTGGCGCGACGATGCTGCGCGTCAGCAGCAGCGCCAGGAGCACCGTCAGCCCAAGCGCCACGGCAATCATTACCACCACCCACAAACGCGCGCTGGCGAAGACAGCACTGGCACTGCTGGCAGCTTCAGTTGCACCGACTCGATTCAGCACGGACAGGTCAGTCAGTGCCTTGGCCATGCTATCTGCATGACCGTTGAGCGGGCCACTGGCTAAAACCAACGCGGCATCCATATCGCCACGACGCACCGCCTCGACGATCTTGCCCTGCTCCTGCAGATAACTACTTTCGGCCTGTTTGAAGCGCTCGTAGAGACTCTGCTCTGCAGCACTTGAAATTAATTTTTCATAGGCGAACTGCGCTGTGCGCATCTGAGCTTTGAACTCGTCAGCGCGCGCCAGGTTTTGTCGGGTCAGGGCTTCGTCGTCATTAAGCAGTAGACGCAAGGTCAGCGCACGCAGGCGCAAAATGTCCTGGTTCATCTCGCCCAGACTCAAGACGCTTGGCAGCCAGTTACCGTTTACCTGCTCCGACTGTTTGTTCATTTCCGACATCTGCAGCAGTGAAAAACTGCCGAGTAATAAAACCAGCAAGGCCACCAGGCCGAAGCCGAGCGATGCTCTAGGCGCAATATTGAGGTTTCTTAGGGGCATCGTGGCAGTCCTTTACTGTCTTGTTCGACATATGTGATGGTACATGGCCATCATCCTTGTGAATATATGAGAAGCCCGGCTAGCCGCCTTCTCAGCTAAAGCGGATATAGACTTGCGTAAAGACTTCTTGAGCCTTGCCGGATTAAAAATCCGCAAAGCCTCAGCCTGCGAATTACCGAGCAGCATTTGATTTTATTTAGCGCACTCGAAATGACAGATGACCTTGCGATTATCCCGCAATACAAGGCGCTCGTAGGCATTGCAAACCTGCTGCAATGCCGCCCCAGAAGCCTCAACGTGACAACTTCGAGTGCAGCCGCAAGACTGCTTCTCCTGGTGCTCTCGGCAAATGCCAGCTGAAAGCAGGCATTGTTTAAACGTTCACCGCTAGGCTGCTAGCGCTTGAGTTCGCTCCGAACCTTACGCGGCAGGATGGCGAGGAAGTTGTCCAGCGCGACCTTGTGCGCGACCTCGGCGGGCAAGGCATCGAGGAACGGCTCGAAGCCCTCCATGTACTCACCCATGCTGTCGAAGCGGCCCACCACGTCGGAACCGAGCATAAAGCGTTCGGGATAGCGCTTGACCAGTGCCAACCATTGCGAGTCAGGCTTGCCCTGATCATCCAGCAGATAGGGCCTGAGCATGCTCCAGGACAGATCGATGTACAGGTTCGGGTAGGCTTCGAGCATGCGGTCAAGGGTCGACAGGAGGAAGTCCAGTTTCTCCTGGTGGCGGTGTATTTCCAGGCTAGTCCCGGCATGCGCCCAGATAAAGCGCACGTGCGGGTGATTGCGCAATGGCGCTTCCATTTCCGGCAAATACAGCGGATTACGCTCGCGCTTGGAGGTGATGTTGGAATGCAGCATCACCGGCAAGTCGTACTCGGCGGCCAGGTGAAACACCCGTGCCAGCGCCTCGTTGTCGGCCCGCGGCGCATCGCCATGAATCAACGCCGTCAGATCATCGTGGCGGGTGAATATTTCGCCAATGCCCTGCCACAAGCCGGGGTCCATCTCGAGCATGCGACGGATATGCGCATCGGCGTTCTTGTCATTGGGATTGAAGCCGGACAAAAAGGGATGAAAGCGCTTGCGCTGCTCGGCCGGCACCTGCTTGAAGGCATGCGCGATCAGCGTATCGGTGGCGCTATACCAATAAGCACTGGCGTCATCGCCGGCATAGTAGCGCGGGCGTTTGGGTTCATTTTCGTCCCATTTCTTTGCCACGGGGATACCCGAGAGCATCACATGCTCCACGTTGGCCTCGGCCATACGCTCGAGGAGCTTGTCCATGCCGACGCTTTCCTGGAAGAAATCGACATAGTGCAGATGCGCATCGCTATAACGATAATCACGGGAATGCGCGCTGTTCGCGGCCAGGACGAAAAACGCAATCAAGCTCAAACGTAGAAGATGCAAAGCGGTGTTCCCCCTGGTAGTCAGCATGGCTGAATAGACCCGGCAGTTGCCCAGCAAGTTCAGCAGGCGCAAAGGTACCTGGTACTAATCGGCGGTTAATCCCTGAGGTCGCGGCGGATGGACTGCCGCGGTAACGGCGCCAGCATCCTATGCCTTGGCGCCGTCATTGGCGTGACAATCAGGGCGCCACGAACACCTCGTCGAACAGTTGGTCCATGGCCTTGAAGGCACGCGCTGCCACCACCGGGTGGTATTCATTGCGCCCCGGCACATTGGCCTGCGGGTTGCTGAAGGAATGCACCGCACCGCCATAGCTGACCAGTTGCCAATCGGCTTTCGCCCCTTTCATCTCGGCGATAAAGCCCTCGACCTGCTCCGGCGGTACCGACGGATCGTCCGCGCCATGCAGTACCAATACCGGCGCCTTGATGTTCTGTGCGTCATTTGGATTGGGCGTATCCAGATTGCCGTGGAACGAGACAAAGCCTTTCAGATCGGCACCAGAGCGCGCCAATTCGAGCACCGCACCGCCACCAAAACAGAAACCAATCGCCCCCAGCTTGCTGACATCCAGCGCCACCTGCGCAGTTTGCGCCTTGAGCACCTCCACGGCAGCTTGTGCACGTTTACGCATCAACTGCCGGTCACCGCGCACCGCACCGGCTGCCGCTCCTGCCTCCTGCGCGTTGCTCGGGCGTATCGCCTTGCCATACATATCGGCCATGAACACCACGTACTTGTCGCCCGCAGCGCGTGCGGCCTTTTTCGCCGAGTCCTCGGTGACGCCCAGCCAGCTGGGTACCATCAGCAAGCCTGGGCGCGGTGTGGTTACTGCATCGTCATAGATCAACATGCCTTCAAAGGCTTCACCGTCGATCTCGTAAGGCACCGGCTTGACCACTACTGCGGCCTCGGCGGCACCGACCAGGCCAGCCAGCGCCAAGGGTAAAAGTGATTTTTTCATCGATCTAATCCCGCGTAGGTGAGTAGTTCTCAACAGTAGCGCCTGAGCGCGCTGCACTCAGAAAAAAGCCCGCTTTCGCGGGCTTAATTATTTACGGCTCATGTCAGGCGGAGAGTTCCACCAGCAGCTTGTTCAGACGCTGCACATACGCCGCCGGATCTTTCAGGCTGTCACCGGCCGCCAGCGCAGCCTGATCGAAGAGGATGTGGCTGAGGTCGGCGAAGCGCTCTTCGTCCGGCTCAGCATCCAGCTTCTCGATCAGCGGATGGTTGGGGTTGAACTCGAAGATCGGCTTGGACTCCGGCACTTTCTGCCCACTGGCTTCGAGGATCTGGCGCATCTGCAAGCCCAGATCCTGCTCGCCGATGGCCAGGATCGCTGGCGAATCGGTCAGACGATGCGACACCCGTACCTGTGCTACCTGCTCACCCAGCGCGGCTTTCAGGCGCTCAACCAGGCCTTCTTTGGTCTTGGCGATTTCTTCCTGAGCCTGCTTGTCTTCTTCCGAGTCCAGCTTGCCCAGATCCAGGTCGCCACGGGCGACATCGACGAAGTGCTTGCCGTCGAATTCGGTCAGGTAGCTCATCAGCCACTCGTCGATACGGTCAGTAAGCAGCAGCACCTCGATGCCTTTCTTGCGGAACACTTCCAGGTGCGGGCTGTTCTTCACCTGGGCGTAGGATTCGCCGGAGAGGTAGTAGATCTTGTCCTGGCCTTCCTTCATTCGCCCGATGTAGTCGGCAAGGGCCACGCTTGGCTCGCCCGCATCGCTGCTGGTAGAGGCGAAACGCAGCAAACCGGCGATTTTTTCCTTGTTGGCGAAATCTTCTGCCGGACCTTCCTTGAGCACCTGGCCGAAGTTCTTCCAGAACGCCTTGTATTGCTCGGGATCGTTCTTCGCCAGCTTTTCCAGCATGTCCAGTACGCGCTTGGTCAGCGCCGACTTCATCGAGTCGATTACCGGGTCCTTCTGCAGGATCTCGCGGGAAATGTTCAGCGACAGGTCATTGGAGTCGACCACACCCTTGATGAAGCGCAGGTACAACGGCAGGAACTCGTCCGCCTGATCCATGATGAATACGCGCTGCACATACAGCTTGAGACCCTTGGAGGCATCGCGCTGGTAAAGGTCGAATGGCGCGCGGCCCGGCACGAAGAGCAAGGACGTATATTCCAGCTTGCCCTCGACCTTGTTGTGGCTCCAGGCCAGCGGGTTGTCGAAATCATGGGCGACGTGCTTGTAAAATTCCTGATACTCCTCGTCCTTGACCTCGGTACGCGAACGGGTCCACAACGCGCTCGCGCGGTTGACGGTTTCCCACTCGACGTCGGCCGGCTTGTCAGCCTCTTCACTGCTGTCCAGAGAAGCAGCCTCTTTCGGCAGTTCGATCGGCAGGGCGATATGGTCGGAGTACTTCTTGATGATGTTGCGCAGGCGCCAACCATCAGCGAACTCTTCCTCTCCCTTCTTCAGGTGCAGGACGATACGAGTGCCGCGCTCGGCCTTCTCAACGGTGGCGATTTCGAACTCACCCTCGCCTTGCGACGCCCAATGCACACCTTCACTGGCCGCCAGACCAGCACGGCGGCTGAACACGTCGACCTTGTCGGCGACGATAAAAGCGGAATAGAAGCCCACGCCGAACTGACCGATCAGGTGCGAATCTTTCTTCTGGTCACCGGACATGTTCTGCAGGAAGTCGGCGGTACCCGACTTGGCAATAGTCCCGAGGTGAGTGATCGCGTCCTCGCGGCTCATGCCGATGCCGTTGTCTTCGAGGGTGACGGTCTTGGCTTCTTTATCGAAGCTGATGCGTATCTTCAGCGCGGCACCACCTTCCAGCAGCTCGGGCTTGGCCAACGCCTCGAAACGCAGCTTGTCGGTGGCATCCGAGGCATTGGAGATCAATTCGCGAAGGAAAATTTCCTTGTTGGAATACAGCGAATGGATCATCAGGTTGAGCAGTTGCTTCACCTCGGTCTGGAAGCCCAGGGTTTCTTTTTGAGTTTCCACACTCATACTCCACATTGGTGACTAGGCCGGAATCCGGCGGATGTCATGCAGATGGGGGCGAGCCTTGGAATTTCAAGTAGTTGGCCAAACCTCTAAGGGGCTGTGCACCTATCGAGCGGCCTGGGCCGGTTGCCGTAGACAAGGTTTTTTCACCCGCTTTCAGGGCTCCAGCAGCTCGATCTTGCTGACTTCCTCGGGACGCAAGGCGTAGCTCGCGGCGCCAGAACCGCTCAACCGCTGGCGCAGGATGATGCGGCCTTCTTGGTCGACCCCCTGAAAACGCCCCTCCGCGAGGTTGCCGCGTGTAGTCGATACGCGCATGGTCAGGTTTTCGTAGCGGCTCGGACTGCGTAACAGACCTTCCAGGCTGAAGCGCTGGCGTCGATCCAGAGGGCGGCTGATACGTTGCTGGCTAGCCGTCTCGGCTGGCGCAGTCTGCGCCTGAGGCCTGGGGTCCGGCAAAGCGGCAAAGCGATCAGCCTCGACTGTCCAGCCGCGGGACGCTGTCTTGCTCAGGCGCATGGGCAACTGTTGTGCTTTTCCGTTAATCAGCACATCGACCGTCAATTCGAGGCGGTCAGCCGGTAGTTGCAGGGCCGGCAAGTCGCTCAACTGCACCGCACGAGTTGCAAAACGCCGCTGCAGATAATCTTCGATGACATAGGCCAGGGTATCGGTCGAGTCGACATTGCGGTCGACCTTGCCATCGCGATAACGCAGACCATCGCTGAATACCTCGATCTTGCCGCTCAGAGTAGTCTTGAACTGCGCAGGCAGAACCAGATGAAAATCACCAGCCAACCTGTTCGGTGGTACAGGCTGCAGGTTCAGGTGCAGCGTATAGCCGTGGTTGAGCCGTCGCGCCTCGGGCAGATCCTGCTCTGGCAGCAACCAGCTCACTTCTATTTCCGGCAGTGGGCCCTGGTCACCTGGCAACACATCGATGCGCAAGGCACCCGTTACCGGCTGCGGTAGGCGGATCAACAGTTCGCGCCGGGCAAAAAAATCCTGGCCTTCGCGCAGGCTCAATATGCGGCCGAGTAATTCGCCCTGCTGCGGCACAAAAGGCTGGCCATGCAACTCGCCCTGTAAATCGATGGCTAATTCTGCCGGAGCCTGCACCTCTGGCTGCAGCCACTGCAAACTAAGCAGCGCATGCAGGCGCTGCGAATCCTGACTGGCCAGCAGAGTCAAGCCGACAACCAGCGGGATAAAACCCAAGGCACTGAGGGCCACCGCTTTGCGCGCACGGGGCCAGTGGCGCAGCACATACAGCAGCGTGAACGGCGGTATCAGGCTCGCCCAGCCCCACAGCAGGCCAGTGTCAAAAGCGCGCATTACCAGCCAAATCAAACCGGCCAGGATCAGCAGCAAGCCGCCAAGGATCAACAGCGCATCCATTCAAGCTCCTTACGTCGAGAGGTCACGATGATCGGGGCACTCAAGGCTCGTCGACCTTGAAATGCGCCCGTGCCGTGGCGATAGGCTCGGTTTGATTGGTTTGCCAGGCCGTAATTGCCCGTCGACCTTGCCGCCACACCTGGCATTGGGCATAGGTGTCACGATAATGACCGGCACGCAGGTAATCTATCGAGAAGTCGATGATTTTCGGCAAATGCGGCATACCCATGAACATCAACAGATGAAGCATGGCGGCATGCTCCATAAAGCCGGCGATCACCCCGCCGTGCAACGCCGGTAGCATCGGGTTGCCAATATTGTCCCGGTGGGCCGGCAAGCGGAAAACCATGTCTTCACCTAACCGCACGCATTGCATGCCAAGCAATTTGGCATACGGCATCAAGCTGATCAGCGCGTCGTAATCGCCACCTTCATGGGCCAGGGATACCCGCTGACTGAGCTTCAAGTCGCTCATGCGCCAGCCCCTTGAATGTCACGCTGGGCCACACCCTTGCCCATACGCATGAAGGTCCCGACTACGTGGGCAATCGGCTGCGCCGGATCATCCTGGTAGGCATAACCGCGCGTGAAGATGATATTCGGCGTAACCCGATAGCATTCAGCAAAACCAAACACATCTTTGTTCGGTTCAGCCGGATGCATATAGTCAATACGCAGGTCGAGAGTCGGGCAAACCTCGAACTCGGCGAGCACGCAGACTGTTGAAATGCCGCAGGTAGTCTCCAGAAGAGTAGTAATTGCACCGCCGTGAATAACCCCGGACTCAGGGTCGCCCAGTATGTGCTGGCTGTAGGGCAAGCGCAGGGTCAACCCCTCGGGGCTGGCGTCATGGACCTGAAGACCGAGCACCTGACAACGGCGCAACGCCGCCAGAAAGCGCTGCGCCTGTTCGAGAATGAGGGTGTTGCTCATCGTTTCAGTCCGACCACAACGGCACAAGGGGCCCGCATGTTACCGCCTCCCCGGAGCCACAGCCCATTGCGGTAATGTTGAAATGGGCTACTTATCGAACAATTGACAGGGAACTTCGCCGAACAGGGGGTACTCGAATGGGCTATGCCTGGGGTGACCCAGCCATCATAAATGTCCACAAGGAGTACTGACCGTGCAAAAACCATTTACCTATACCCTGCTTCTCGCTGCTGTCCTGGCCCTGGCAGCCTGTGAAAAAACCCCGGAAGACAAGATGGAGTCGGCCAAGGAGTCGGTTTCCGAAGCTGCTGAGTCTATGGGTGACGCGGCAGACGACACCGCCGACGCCATCGAACAGAAAGCAGACGAAGTGATGGGCACGGAACCTACCACCGGTGAAAAAATCGAAGATGCAGCGGATGACGCTGCAGATGCCATCGAAGATGCTGGTGACGATGTCAAAGACAGCGTTGACGGTCAGTAACACTACCGTGCAAGACAAGGCCCGCGTTATGCGGGCCTTGTCGTTTCTGCAAGCATCATAACGCTGGAGTGAGCATCAGCAGCAAGCTGCACAACAGGCCTGCGACCCACACAAGACTGCGCTGCCAATGCATATCTGCCCAATAGAACAGCAGATACAGCACTCGCGACACGACGAACGTCACTGCCAACACATCTACCAGCACGCCATGGGTCTGTGTGACATGGGCCATCAGTACGCCGACGGCAAACAGTGGAAAGGCCTCAAAACTGTTCAGATGCGCGGCCAAAGCCCGCGCCCCGAAGCCAGTCAGCCGCGCTTGCTGGCTGCGCGGGTGATGATTGTCATACACCCCACCCTCCTGCTGCATGGCCTTTGCGACAGGGGCCTTGGCCAGAAAAATCAGCAGCGCACTAATAAACACGCACCAGAATGGCAAACTCATTCGGACTTCTCCTTGGCTGGCTCAAGCATCGCAGTCTGGGTATAGACCATCACTTCAAGTACATCCGAATGGAACTCGCGGCGGTAGAGCACCAACACAACGCCGGTGGTCACCACAATGAAGAACCAGGGGTTAATGAACCAGGACAGCGCCGCCATACCAAAGTAGTAGGCACGCAGGCCGTAGTTGAACTGATTGGCCGCCATCGAAATCACCCGCGCAGTGCGCTCGGAAAACGACTTGCGCTCCTGTTCGGTGACATGTTTCTCGCCCACCATAGGCGCCGAACCGACCAGCACAGCAGCGAAATTGTACTGGCGCATGCACCAACTGAAGGTGAAGAAGGCGTAGACAAAGACCACCCCCAGGCACAGCAACTTGACCTCAGACATCTCCCGACTGGCGGCCTGCACAAAGGGCAAGTCAGCCAATAACGATACCGCGCGATCGGAAGCTCCCAGCACGGTAAGGATACCGGCAAGAATGATCAGGGTGCTCGATGCGAAGAACGAGGCATTGCGCTCCAGGTTGCCGATCACATTAGCATCAGCGATACGGTTGTCGCGCAACAGCATGCGGCGCATCCAATCCTCGCGGTAGAGATGCAGAACGCTGGCCAGGCAAGGCGTAGTACGCCCTTTAAACAGCGCGTAGCGGCTGTAACCGACCCAACAGATCACAAACCAGCAAACAGCAAGCAGATGCGCCAGGTAATAGTTATCGATCGGCATAGGGACTCCTTGTTGGCCAGCGCCGATTATAGCCAGCACTGGCGTTGCACTGGCCAACAAAAAAGGCCGCCTTTTGCAGGCGGCCTCGTCACTCCAGCATAGGTCAAGCCTCTAGCGGCCTCGGCTTGCCCAAGGCCCGGTCTAGCACTGCCGTCAGCAGCACCATCAACAACACGGGCACCAGCCAGCCTAGGCTCTGCCCAGCCAGCGGCAACTGGCTGAACAGTGCGGGCAGCCACTGGCTAAAACCCGCAGCGGCCAGGCCATCGGCCACACCAAAGAGCAAGGCCACGGCCATGACCGGCACGAACACCCGCGGCGGTGACAACCACAGGTTACTCAGCAGACTCAAGGCGACCAGCACAATAGCCAGCGGATAAAGGCCAACCAGCACCGGTACCGAAATACTGATCAACTGGGTCAAGCCCTGATTGGCCACCAGCAGGCTGAATAAACCAAACACCACGACAACCACACGGTATGAAACCGGCAGCAGACCGCTGAAGAATTCGCCGCAGGCAGTCAGCAGTCCTACAGCGGTGGTCAAGCAAGCCAGGGTAATCACCACCGCCAGCAGGAGGCTCCCTGCGGTACCGAAGGTGTACTGCACATACGCGGTAAGAACCTGCACACCATTCTGCGCCTCGCCGGCAATACCTTGGCTGGTCGCCCCCAGGTAAAACAAGGCCAGGTAGACCAAGGACAACCCGACGGCTGCAATCACCCCGGCAATCACCGAATAACGGGTAATTAGCGCACCATCGGTCACCCCCCGGTCACGGATAGCCGTGGCAATCACAATGCCAAACACCAACGCACCCAGGGTATCCATGGTCAAGTAACCTTGCAGGAAACCTTGCACGAAGGGCGCTGCCTGGTAATCCGCAGCTACAGGGCCAATTTCGCCGGCGGGCATCAGCAATGCCGCACCGCCCAGCACCAGGAGTGCGGCCAACAGCACAGGTGCAATGAATTTACCAACGCGGTCAACCAACTGCCCTGGGTTGAGCGACAGGAACAGCACCGCTGCGAAATACACCAGGGTATAGATCAACAGTGGCGCAGCAGAATTGCCCGTAAACGGCGCCACAGCCATCTCGAAAGACACCACCGCGGTACGCGGCGTGGCAAACAGCGGACCGATTGCCAGGTACACCGCCACCGCAAACAGCATCCCGGCGCGCTTGCCCAGAGGTGCGGTCAACAGCGCCATACCGCCGCCGACCCGGGCCAGTGCCACGATGGTGAGCAGCGGCAAGCCGACACCGGTGAGCAGGAAACCCAGGGCCGCCAGGCCAATGTTGTCGCCAGCAGCCATACCGGCGCTCGGCGGGAAAATGATGTTGCCCGCGCCCAAAAACAGGGCAAAGGTCATAAAACCAAGCGCCAGGAGATCCGGGCCTTTCAAACGATTCATAGAGGGGAATACCACAGGCAGAAAGTTATGAGTTCCGATGGTTTCCCGTGGGGTCGGGGGAAACGTTACCCAGCCGGTTAAGCGAGGCCACTGCAGTATCCTCAGCCGCTTGTGGCGGAACAGGTACTTATAGTTGCTAGCCTAACGAAATTGATGAACCAGCGGCACTGGCATAGGTCAGGCTGTCGGACTGGTGAAAAAAGCTGTCGCATTAACAACAGTTCGTCTAAAACCGATATAAAAAAGGCCACCCGAAGGTGGCCTTTTCTCAAATCAAAAAGCCTTAGGCTTTTTTGACTTCCCAGCCGGTCAGCTCGGCCAGGGCCTTGCCAATGTCAGCCAGGGAACGCACGGTTTTCACACCAGCGTCTTCCAGGGCTGCGAACTTCTCGTCTGCAGTACCCTTGCCGCCGGAAATGATCGCGCCGGCGTGGCCCATACGCTTGCCCGCCGGAGCGGTCACACCAGCGATGTAGGACACCACTGGCTTGGTCACGTTGGCCTTGATGTAAGCAGCGGCTTCTTCTTCAGCCGAACCGCCGATCTCACCGATCATCACGATCGCTTCGGTCTTCGGGTCTTCCTGGAACAGCTTCAGGATGTCGATGAAGTTGGAGCCTGGGATCGGGTCACCGCCGATGCCGACACAGGTGGACTGACCGAAACCGGCGTCAGTGGTCTGCTTGACGGCTTCGTAAGTCAGGGTGCCGGAACGCGACACGATGCCTACTTTACCTGGCAAGTGGATGTGACCCGGCATGATGCCGATCTTGCACTCGCCCGGAGTGATCACGCCTGGGCAATTCGGGCCGATCAGGACCACGCCCAGTTCGTCGCACTTGACCTTGGCTTCGAGCATGTCGATGGTCGCAATGCCTTCGGTGATGCAGACGATCAGCTTGATGCCGCTCATGGCCGCTTCAAGGATCGAGTCCTTGCAGAACGGAGCCGGAACGTAGATCACACTGGCGGTTGCGCCAGTCTGCTCAACTGCTTCGCGTACGGTGTTGAACACCGGCAGATTCAGGTGAGTAGTGCCACCTTTACCCGGCGTTACGCCGCCAACCATCTTGGTGCCGTAGGCGATGGCTTGTTCGGAGTGGAACGTGCCTTGCGAGCCGGTGAAGCCCTGGCAGATTACCTTGGTGTCTTTATTGATCAGGACGCTCATTACTTGCCCTCCGCAGCTTTGACGACTTGCTGAGCAGCGTCGGTCAGGCTGGTTGCCGCGATGATGTTCAAGCCACTTTCAGCCAGTACTTTGGTGCCCAGTTCGGCATTGTTGCCTTCCAGACGTACAACAACCGGAATTTTCACGCCGACTTCTTTAACCGCGCCAATGATGCCTTCGGCAATCATGTCGCAGCGCACGATACCGCCGAAGATGTTCACCAGAACAGCTTTGACGTTGTCGTCGGAGAGGATGATCTTGAACGCTTCGGTTACGCGTTCTTTGGTGGCGCCGCCGCCTACGTCGAGGAAGTTGGCTGGCTGACCGCCGTGCAGGTTGACGATGTCCATGGTGCCCATGGCCAGACCAGCACCGTTGACCATGCAACCGATGTTGCCTTCAAGGGCAACGTAGTTCAGTTCGAACTTGGCAGCGTGAGCTTCGCGCGGATCGTCCTGGGACGGGTCGTGCATGGCACGCAGTTTCGGCTGGCGGTACATGGCGTTGCTGTCGATGTTGATCTTGGCATCGAGGCAATGCAGGTTGCCATCGGCCTTGATGACCAGCGGATTCACTTCCAGCAGAGCCAGGTCATAGTCCTGGAACAGCTTGGCCAGGCCAACGAAGATGTGGGTGAACTGCTTGACCTGATCGCCTTCCAAGCCCAGCTGGAAAGCCAGCTCGCGACCCTGGAACGGCTGTGCGCCGACCAGCGGATCAATAGTGGCCTTGAGAATTTTCTCGGGAGTATCGTGAGCGATCTTCTCGATGTCCACGCCACCTTCAGTGGAAGCCATGAATACGATACGACGGCTGGAGCGATCAACTACTGCGCCCAGATACAGCTCTTTGGCGATGTCGGTGCAGGACTCAACCAGAATCTGGTTGACCGGCTGACCGGCGGCGTCGGTCTGGTAGGTCACCAGACGCTTGCCCAGCCAGTTGGCGGCGAAGGCCTTGGCGTCTTCCTTGCTCTTGACCAGCTTCACGCCGCCCGCTTTACCGCGGCCGCCGGCATGCACCTGAGCCTTGACGACCCATTCGGTACCGCCAATTTTTTCGCAGGCTTCTGCTGCTTCTTCCGGAGTGCTTACGGCGAAACCCTTGGATACGGGCAGGCCGTATTCAGCGAACAGCTGCTTACCCTGATACTCGTGGAGATTCATGCTTGTCTACCGTCTTCGTTAGGTATTGCGCATTCGGTGCTGCACTTGTGATGCCGCACCACCTGTGACTGCTTCTGCGAGCAGTCCGACGGCATTCCGCGCTAGAGCCAGGCTCCGCACGGGCAGTCCGCCGTGGTTCTTCTTGTAACGTCGCCACTACAGGTCAACTACAAACAGCGACCAGTGCGCGGCGACTTACAAACGACTACTTAGCGCTTTTTGTTAACGCTTCTTACGATTGACGACGTGGATGGCATGGCCATTCACGGCAAGAGCCGCTTCGTGCAGCGCTTCGGACAGCGTTGGGTGGGAGAAGACCATCATTCCCAGGTCCTCGGCACTGGTGCCGAACTCCATACCAATGGCGCCCTGCTGAACCAACTCGGCAGCGCTCGGGCCGATTACGTGGACACCCAATACACGGTCGGTAGTGGCGTCAGCAATCACCTTGACCATGCCGCCGGTATCATTGGCTGCCATGGCACGGCCACTGGCGGCGAACGGGAAGGTGCCAACGTTGACCGCAACGCCCTCGCCTTTCAGCTGCTGCTCGGTCTTGCCCACCCATGCGATTTCCGGATGGGTGTAGATGACCGAAGGAATCAGGTCGTAGTTTATCTGGGCTTTGTGCCCGGCGATGCGCTCGGCAACCATCACGCCCTCTTCCGAGGCCTTGTGCGCCAGCATTGCACCACGGACCACGTCACCCACTGCGTAAACACCCGGCACGCTGGTAGCGCACTGGTCGTCGACATAAATGAAGCCACGCTCATCCAGATCGACACCACTATCGGTAGCCAACAGATCAGTAGTCACCGGGCGACGGCCGACCGCCACGATCAGCTTGTCGAAGGTCATTTGCTGCTCGCCTTCGGCGTCGGTGAAGCTGACCGTAACCTGCTTCTTCTTCACCTCGGAAGCGGTCAAGCGCGCACCCAGGCGAATCTTCAAACCTTGCTTGGTGAAGGTCTTGAGCGCTTCCTTGGCGATCTGCTCATCGGCAGCCGGAAGGAATTTATCCTGTGCTTCAATCACGGTGACGTCAGCACCAAGACGGGCCCATACCGAACCCAGTTCCAGGCCGATTACACCAGCACCGATCACGCCCAAGGTCTTGGGCACGCTCAGGAATTCCAGGGCGCCAGTAGAGTCAACGATAGTGTCGTGGTTGACCGGAGCAGGCGGAATGTCGATCGGCTTGGAGCCGGAAGCAATAATCACGTTCTCGGCCTGAACCACCTGAGTGGTACCGTCCATCGCGGTGACTTCGACGTGCTTACCAGCCAGCAACTTGCCGTGACCTTCAAGCAAGGTCACGCCATTGGCCTTGAACAGCGTACTGACACCACCGGTAAGGTTCTTAACGATGTTGCTCTTGCGGGCAATCATCGCCGGTACGTCGATGCTGACGCCCTTGGCCTCGATACCGTGGATGGCAAAGCCTGTCTTAGCTTCGTGATATTTCCAGGAGCTGTCCAGCAGCGCTTTGGACGGGATGCAACCGACGTTGAGGCAGGTGCCACCGAGTGCAATCTTGCCGTCATGGTCCTGGTATTTTTCGATGCAAGCGGTCTTCAGACCAAGCTGAGCAGCCTTGATGGCGGCCACATAGCCACCAGGGCCGGCACCGATGACTACCACGTCAAATTTCAGGGTCATAAGGTATTCCTTCTCGAGTAAACCGGACGACCCTGAGTACAGGGTCGCCGTGGGAGAGACTGGCTATTAGATGTCCAGCAGCAGGCGCGCCGGATCTTCCAGCAAGTTCTTGATGGTCACCAGGAAGGTCACGGCTTCCTTACCATCGATCAGGCGGTGATCGTAGGACAAGGCCAGGTACATCATCGGGCGAATAACCACCTGACCATTGATGGCCATCGGGCGCTGCAGGATGTTGTGCATCCCCAGAATCGCAGCTTGCGGCGGGTTGACGATTGGCGTCGACATCATCGAGCCGAAGGTACCACCGTTGGTAATGGTGAACGTGCCGCCGGTCATGTCGTCGATCGACAACTTGCCTTCTTTGGCCTTCTTGCCGAAAGTTGCAATGCCGCCTTCGACTTCAGCCAGGCTCATCAGCTCGGCATTGCGCAGTACCGGCACCACCAGACCGCGGTCGCTGGATACGGCCACACCAATGTCGGCATAGCCGTGGTAGACGATGTCGGTGCCGTCGATTGAAGCATTAACCGCCGGGAATCGCTTCAGCGCTTCGGTGGTAGCCTTGACGAAGAACGACATGAAGCCCAGGCGCACGCCGTTGTGGGACTTCTCGAACAGGTCCTTGTACTTCGAACGCAGCGCCATGACTTCGGTCATGTCGACTTCGTTGAAGGTAGTCAGCATGGCCATGGTGGACTGGGCTTCGACCAGCCGCTCGGCCACCTTGGCACGCAGGCGGGTCATCGGCACGCGTTTCTCGACGCGATCGCCGGCGGCCAGTACCGGCGCGGCAGCTACCGGGGCAGCAGGCTTGGCAACTGGCGCGGGAGCATTCTTCTTGGCTTCGGCAGCGGCAACTACATCTTCCTTGGTCACCCGACCACCCTTGCCAGTACCGGCAATGCTGTTCGGGTCGATGCCGTTCTCTTCGGCCAGCTTGCGCGCAGCCGGCGAGAGGATTTGATCATCACCCGCAACACCAGGAGCAGCGGCAGCAGGCGCAGCAGCCTGGGCAGCAACCGGCGCAGAAGCAGCGGCAGCACCGCCTTCGCTCAGGGTGCCCAGCAGTTCATTACTGAGGACGGTATCGCCTTCATTCTTGACGATGCTCGCGAGGACACCGTCGGCCTCGGCCAGTACTTCGATCACTACTTTGTCGGTTTCGATGTCGACGATCAGTTCGTCGCGCTTGACCGCATCGCCCGGCTTCTTGTGCCAAGTGGCCACGGTGCCATCGGCAACCGATTCCGGGAAAGTAGGGGCTTTGATCTCGATAGCCATTCTGTGTGGTTCCTTAAATTCGGTTTCTTCTGCGAGGCGGCCTCATCAGGCCGCCTCTTGCGCAAAGGCGTTAAACAGTGAAGGCGTCTTGCAGCAGTTTGTCCTGCTGTTCAGCGTGCATTGAAGCGTAACCACAGGCCGGGGCAGCAGAGCCATCGCGGCCGGCATACTCGAGGAGCAGAGTCTTCTTGTATGCGGTGGCAACGCGACGCATGTGATGCTGACTGCAATACCAGGCACCTTGGTTCATCGGCTCTTCCTGACACCAGACGATGTGCTTGAGGTGCTTGTACGCAGCGAGAACTTCGGCCAGATCTTCTTCCGGGAACGGATAAAGCTGCTCGATACGCACGATGGCGATATCTTCGCGAGCTTCGGCACGACGCTTCTCCAGCAAGTCATAGTAGACCTTGCCACTGCACAGAATCATGCGTTCGACCTTCTTCGGATCGATGGTATCGACCTCTGGAATCACGGTCTGGAACGAGCCTTCGGCCAGATCTTCCAAGGTCGAAATGGCCAACTTGTGGCGCAGCAACGACTTCGGCGTCAAGGCGATAAGCGGCTTGCGCAGTGGACGGATCACCTGGCGTCGCAACATGTGGTAAACCTGCGCCGGCGTAGTCGGCACACACACCTGAATGTTTTGCTCAGCGCTCAATTGCAGGAAGCGCTCGAGACGTGCGGAGGAGTGCTCCGGGCCCTGGCCTTCATAACCGTGCGGCAACAGCATGGTCAGACCACACAGGCGACCCCACTTGTGCTCGCCGCTGGTGATGAACTGATCGATCACCACCTGGGCACCGTTGGCGAAGTCACCGAACTGGGCTTCCCAGATAACCAGCGCATCCGGTTTGGTAGTCGCGTAACCGTACTCGAACGCCAACGCCGCTTCTTCCGACAGCAGTGAGTCGTACAAGTCGAAACGCGGCTGATCGGTGTACAGGTGCTTGAGCGGAACGTGCGAACCCGGCTCCTTCTGGTTGTGCAGCACCGCGTGGCGGTGCGAGAAGGTGCCACGACCAATGTCCTGGCCGGTCATGCGGATCGGGTGGCCTTCAAACAATAGGGTGGCGTAGGCCATGGTTTCGGCGTAGCCCCAGTTGATTGGCAGCGCACCGGCACCCATCTTCTGACGGTCTTCGAGAATCTTCGCGACCTGACGCTGAACCACAAAGCCTTCAGGGATTTCCAGCAGCTTGGCAGACAGATCCTGCAGGGTCTTCAGTTCGAAACGCGTGTCGTGACGTGCGGTCCAGGTATGGCCCAGATACGGGCGCCAATCGACGAACAACTCTTTGTTCGGCTCCTTGACCAGGCTCTTGACCACATGCTGGCCGTTGTCCAGAGCGGTACGGTATTCGTCGATCTTGCTTTGCACATCATCGGCAGAGTGACGCACAGCTGCAGTCAGTGCATCGGCATACAGCTCACGGGTGGTGCGCTGCTTACTGATCTGCTGGTACATCATCGGCTGGGTGCCGCTCGGCTCATCGGCTTCGTTGTGACCGCGACGGCGGTAACACACCAGGTCGATCACCACATCACGCTTGAACTGCATGCGATAGTCGACGGCCAGTTGAGTGACAAACAACACGGCTTCTGGATCATCGCCATTAACGTGCAGGATCGGCGCCTGAATCATCTTCGCCACGTCGGTGCAGTACTCGGTGGAGCGCGAATCTTCCGGGTTACTGATAGTGAAACCGACCTGGTTGTTGATCACGATATGAATGGTGCCGCCCGTCTTGAAACCACGGGTCTGCGACATCTGGAAGGTCTCCATCACCACACCCTGACCGGCGAACGCCGCATCACCGTGGAGCGAAACCGGGAGCACCTTGTCGCCGGCACTGTCGTTGCGGCGATCTTGGCGCGCACGCACCGATCCCTCAACCACTGGCGAGACGATTTCCAAATGGGAAGGGTTGAACGCCATAGCCAAATGGACTTCGCCACCGGCAGTCATCACGTTGGAGGAGAATCCCTGGTGATACTTGACGTCGCCAGAACCGAGGGACGCTTGCTTCTTGCCCTCAAACTCGTCGAACAGGTCACGTGGGTTCTTGCCAAAGGTATTGACCAGCACGTTCAGACGGCCACGGTGAGCCATGCCGATGACCACTTCCTTGGTGCCGTAGGAGCCGGCGCGCTGGATCATTTCATCGAGCAGCGGAATCAGGCTCTCGCCGCCTTCCAGGCCAAAACGCTTGGTACCCGGGTATTTGGTGCCCAGGTATTTTTCCAAGCCCTCGGCGGCAGTCAGACGCTCCAGCAAATGGCTTTGCACTTCTATCGAAACACTTGGGCGCCCACGCACGCTTTCCAGGCGCTGGGCAAACCAGTTGCGCTGCTCGGAATCGACGATATGGGTGAACTCGGCACCGATGGTGCGGCAATATGTCTGCTGCAAGGCTTCGTGAATTTCACGCAGAGTAGCCTCTTCCTTGCCAATGAACAGACCACCGGTACGGAAGGTGGTGTCCAGGTCGGAATCGGTCAGCCCGTAGTGATTGATCGACAGTTCAGCCGGAGCATGCCGTTGCCACAAGCCAAGCGGATCGAGCTGGGCAGCCTGATGGCCGCGCATGCGAAAAGCCTGGATCATGCGCAGGACTTCAACTTGCTTCTTTTCGTGTTCACTGCTCACGCTGCCGGCAGACACCGGCTGGGCACGACGCTGGTTTTTCGCCAGCAACACAAAATGATCGCGAACCGTAGAATGCGATACGTCAGTAGCAGCGTTGCCATCTGCCGGCAACTTCTGAAAGTAGGTGCGCCACTCTTCGGGCACAGCGTTGGGATCGTGCAGGTAAAGCTCATAGAGCTCTTCCACATAGGCAGCGTTACCACCGGATAGGTGGGCACTGTTCCACATGCGCTGCATCACGCTTTCTTGCATGCTTGGTCACCCTCGGTAAGGGGACACCACCGGCGAAGAAACCGTCAGGCTTGCGAAGTCTTGAAGCAGCGACTGCGACAAAGCCACCACGGATCCCGCAGATAGTCCGGGCACCAGCCCGGATGCCCCTGCTGGTCGTCATATATTTCAAAGTTAGAGCCGCGACTTTGTGAGCAGCGGCTCTGGCTAGACTGCAACGCTGATTTCAAGACCAGCGTCGCAGGTGTCACGGGTAAAGCTTTTGATCAGATACCGCTCTGCAACAGCATGTTGCGCACGTGGCCGATTGCCTTGGTCGGGTTAAGACCCTTAGGGCAAACGTTCACGCAGTTCATGATGCCGCGGCAACGGAACACGCTAAACGGGTCGTCCAATGCAGCCAGGCGCTCTTCGGTCTTGGTGTCGCGGCTATCGGCCAGAAAACGATAGGCCTGTAGCAACGCAGCGGGACCGAGGAACTTGTCCGGATTCCACCAGAACGACGGGCAGCTGGTCGAACAGCAAGCGCACAGAATGCACTCATAGAGACCATCCAGCTTCTCGCGTTCTTCCGGCGTTTGCAGGCGTTCGATGGCCGGAGCCGGCGTATCGTTCTGCAGGTAAGGCTGCACTTTCTCGTATTGCTTGTAGAAGATGCTCATATCGACGACCAGGTCACGAATGACTGGCAATCCCGGCAAAGGACGAATGGTCAGCTTGCCGCCCTTCACCACTGCCGACAGCGGCGTGATGCAGGCCAGGCCATTCTTGCCGTTGATATTCATACCATCGGAACCACACACACCTTCGCGGCAGGAGCGACGGTACGAGAAAGTCACGTCCTGTTCCTTGATCAAGGCCAGTACGTCAAGAACCATGATGTCCTTGCCGCCGGTATCGATCTGGAAATCCTGCATGAACGGCGAAGCATCCTGCTCCGGGTTGTAACGATAAACACTGACTTGCAACATATCCGCCACCCTTAGTAAGTCCGAATCATGGGTTCAAACGTCGGAACTGTCTTCGGCGAGAAGTTAACAGCGCGCTTGGCCACACGCTTTTCGCCCGGGAAGTACAGGGAATGGCACAACCAGTTCTCGTCATCACGATCTTCGAAGTCTTCGCGGGCATGGGCACCACGGGATTCTTTACGAACCTCCGCAGCCACCGCAGTCGCCTCGGCCACCTCAAGTAGGTTTTGCAGTTCCAACGCTTCGATACGCGCAGTGTTGAACGCCTGGCTCTTATCCGCGATCTTGACGTTCGCGATCCGCTCACGCAGGTCGACCAGTTGTTCGATGCCTTTCTGCATATATTCGCCGGTACGGAATACCCCGAAATAATTCTGCATACAGGTTTGCAGCTCTTTACGCAGCGGCGCTACATCTTCGCCGGTGGTGCGCTCGTTGACGCCAGCCAGACGCTTGAGCGACAGCTCAATGTCGGTTTCGGAGGCGCCACGGTAATCAACACCTTCTTTCAAAGCCTTTTCCAGATGGATCCCGGCGGCACGACCGAACACCACCAGATCGAGCAGCGAGTTGCCACCCAGACGGTTGGCACCGTGTACCGATACGCAAGCCACTTCGCCTACCGCGAACAGGCCTTCGATGATCTTGTCGTTGCCGTTGGCATCCTGGGTGATGGCCTGACCATGAATGTTGGTCGGCACGCCGCCCATCATGTAATGGCAAGTCGGCACAACCGGAATAGGCGCGACCACAGGGTCGACGTGGGCGAAGGTCTTGGACAACTCGCAGATGCCTGGCAGGCGACTGTGCAGTACTTCTTCGCCGAGGTGATCGAGCTTGAGCATCACGTGATCACCATCAGGGCCACAACCGTTACCGGCGATGATTTCCTTGACCATGGAGCGCGCAACTACGTCGCGGCCAGCCAGGTCTTTGGCGTTCGGTGCATAGCGCTCCATGAAACGCTCGCCATGCTTGTTGATCAAGTAACCACCTTCACCGCGGCAACCTTCGGTTACCAGAGTGCCAGCACCCGCAATACCGGTCGGATGGAACTGCCACATTTCGATGTCTTGCACAGGCACGCCTGCACGCAGGGCCATGCCGATGCCATCACCCGTGTTGATCAGGGCGTTGGTGGTCGAGGCATAGATGCGACCTGCACCGCCAGTAGCCAGCACTGTGGCCTTGGAGCGGATATAAACGGTCTCACCGGTTTCAATGCAAATTGCGATCACACCAACAATCACGCCATCCTGGTTTTTCACCAGATCGACCGCATACCACTCGTTAAGGAACGAGGTGCCGCCCTTCAAGTTGGCCTGATACAACGTGTGCAACAACGCATGACCAGTACGGTCAGCGGCGGCACAGGTACGAGCGGCCTGACCACCCTTGCCAAAGTCCTTGGACTGGCCACCGAACGGACGCTGATAGATACGGCCTTGTTCGGTACGGGAAAACGGCAGCCCCATGTGCTCCAGTTCGAACACGGCTTCCGGACCAACGGAGCACATATATTCGATTGCATCCTGGTCGCCGATGTAGTCGGAGCCCTTGACGGTGTCGTACATGTGCCAGCGCCAATCGTCGTTTGGATCCGCCGAAGCGATGGCGCAGGTAATGCCGCCCTGGGCAGAAACAGTGTGCGACCGGGTTGGGAACACCTTGGTGACTACTGCGGTCTTGTGGCCGCCTTGAGCCAACTGCAATGCAGCACGCATACCCGCGCCGCCGCCACCGATGATGATGGCGTCATAAGAAAGAGTACGAATAGTCATGAATCAGTTACCCCAAAAAATCTGCACGCCCCAGACGAAGAACGTAAACATGGCAATGCCACACGATGCCTGGAACAGGAACCGCATGCCGGTCGCCCACTTACCCAGTGCCATTGGCGTCAGGTAGTCAGTGGAAATTGTCCACATACCGATCCAGGCATGAGCGCTGAGCGCTACCAGGGTCAGCAGACTGAAGATACGCATCGCGTTATTGGAGAACAGAGCTTGCCATTCGGCATAACCCATACCTGGGTTAGCGACTATGTAGCCCAGCAAAAAGACCACATAAGCTGCGAGAACGACTGCCGACACACGCTGCGCCATCCAGTCATACAGACCTGAACGCGAGAAGTTCGTGACATTGGTTACCATATCCACACCCCCACCAATACGATCACCACCGCCGAAACGACGAGAACGATTTTCGAGCCCAGCTTGCCGCCTTCCAGCGTCTCACCGATACCCATGTCCATGATCAAGTGGCGTACTCCGGCCACCAAGTGGTAAAGCAGAGCGGACAGCAATCCCCAGATCACGAACTTGGCCAGCGGACTGGTCAGGCATTCTTTCACCTGGGCGAAGCCCTCTTCGGACGCCAGCGACTTGTCGAGGCCATACAGCAGGATGGCGATACCGACAAAGAGGATGACACCGGAGATACGGTGGAGAATGGACGTGTAAGCGGTGACTGGGAGTTTGATAGTCCTAAGGTCGAGGTTTACAGGTCGTTGGCTATTCACGGCTTTTTTATCACACTGAGAGCCCTAACTATCAGGGCAAAGTTGTCGGGAGGTGCACTGGTCAGGTACCCATCACCCAAGGAGTGACAACCACCAGAATGAGGGTTCAAAGCCCTTGGTGGTCGGGCCCAGAGTATAGACAGTTAGGTTACTAATGACAACGCAAAGGCCTATGCCTAATAGCGCATTGCGCACCCAATACAAATGGCGTAGATAGGCCATTTTTTTCATAAGAAACACCCCGCAAACCCTTCTAGCGCCTAGCTCCGCTCAAATTGACTTTCGGATTTATCTCACTATAGTGATGCCGGCCCTGCGTGGGGGGCCGTCAGATGACTTCAAGCATAACTAGGAGGCCACATATGGCTGACAAAAAAGCGCAGTTGATCATCGAGGGCGCAGCCCCCGTCGAGCTGCCCATTTTAAGCGGCACCGTTGGTCCCGATGTAATAGACGTGCGGGGCTTAACCGCCACGGGCCGTTTCACGTTTGACCCGGGCTTTATGTCCACCGCTTCTTGCGAGTCGAAGATCACTTATATTGATGGTGATCAGGGCATTCTGCTGCACCGTGGCTACCCTATCGAGCAACTGGCAGAGCATTCCGATTACCTGGAAACATGCTACCTGCTGCTCAACGGCGAACTGCCGACGGTAGAAGAGAAAGCCAAGTTCGTCAGCACCATCAAGAACCACACCATGGTTCATGAGCAACTGAAGACCTTCTTCAACGGCTTCCGCCGCGACGCTCACCCGATGGCCATCATGTGTGGTGTGGTGGGTGCGCTTTCTGCGTTCTACCATGACTCACTGGACATCAAGAACCCGCATCACCGCGAAGTATCGGCCATGCGCCTGATCGCCAAGATGCCAACCATCGCTGCCATGACCTATAAGTACTCCATGGGCCAGCCGATGATGTATCCGCGCAACGACCTGAGCTACGCGGAAAACTTCCTGCACATGATGTTCAACACGCCGTGCGAGATCAAACCGATCAGCCCGGTACTGGCTAAGGCGATGGATAAGATTTTCATCCTCCACGCCGACCACGAGCAGAATGCCTCGACATCCACTGTCCGCCTGGCAGGCTCTTCGGGCGCCAACCCGTTTGCCTGCATTGCCGCCGGTATCGCAGCGCTCTGGGGCCCGGCACACGGCGGCGCCAACGAAGCCGTACTGGCTATGCTGGATGAGATCGGCGACGTGTCGAACATCGACGTCTTTATTGCCAAGGCGAAGGACAAGGACGATCCGTTCAAGCTGATGGGCTTCGGTCATCGTGTGTATAAAAACCGCGATCCGCGTGCCACCGTAATGAAGCAGACCTGCGACGAAGTCTTGAAAGAGCTGGGCATTACCAACGATCCGCAGTTGGAACTGGCCATGCGATTGGAAGAAATCGCCCTGACCGACCCGTACTTCATCGAGCGCAACCTGTACCCGAACGTCGACTTCTACTCGGGCATCATCCTCAAGGCGATCGGCATTCCGACCAGCATGTTCACCGTAATCTTCGCCCTGGCGCGGACTGTCGGCTGGATCTCTCACTGGAAAGAAATGCTCTCCAACCCTTACAAAATTGGCCGACCACGCCAGCTGTACACGGGTTACCCGCAACGTGATCTGAAGAAATAAACCTCGGCTTTACCGATGTAAAAAAGGCTGCCAGTGGCAGCCTTTTTTGCATCCCGCGTTATGCGCGGGACAAATGACCCGCTTAATGGCCTAGCGGCCAAGCAACGCCTGCCTCGGCGGCATTTGCGAGCCCGCCATGCGTGAGCCCCCCAACTGCCAATAGCATCCCCGAGAGGCGCCGCTGTGACGGCACAACCTTTAGGGCTCAGCCTTGACTGAAGCCCTCAATTCGCCAGAGCAGTCTGCTGCTCCAGCCAGCCCAGCAGCTGGATTGCTGCCTCATTGCTAGTGCCGCAAACATCCAGCTCCGGCAAAAATGCCGAGCATACAGCCGGCCGCTCCGGCTTACCGAACAGGCTGCAGTAATTATCCACGGATAACTGAATGCAGCGCTCACCAGCCGCCTTGCCGTGAGGCATACCGGGAATAGGAGAACTGATCGAAGGAGCAATACAACAGGCACCACATCCAGCACGGCATTGCATGACGGCACAACCTCAACATAATCGTAACAGCGGCGGCTTTAGGCCCGACGCCAGCAGGGCGCCGGCGACTGACACGCGAGTTCGCTCAAGGCTTGTTCGGCACCTTCAGGCGGGCAATCAGGCTAGACGTATCCCAGCGAGCGCCGCCCATCGCCTGGACATCGGCATAGAACTGGTCGACCAACGCGGTAACCGGCAGTTGCGCGCCATTGTGCCGTGCTTCTTCGAGTAAGATCGACAGATCCTTACGCATCCAGTCGACGGCAAAACCGAATTCAAACTCTCCAGCCAGCATGGCCTGGTGACGGTTTTCCAATTGCCAGGATTGCGCCGCACCCTTGCTGATCACCTCCATGGCTCCCTGCGCGTCGAGACCCACGCACTGAGCGAAATGCAGTGCTTCGGACAAGCCCTGCACCAGGCCGGCAATGCAGATCTGGTTGACCATTTTGGTCAGCTGCCCGCTGCCAGCCGCCCCCATCAGACGCACCATGCGGGCGTATGCCTGGATCACCGGCTCGGCCCGCGCATATACATCGGCTTCGCCACCCACCATCACCGTCAGCGCACCATTCTGCGCACCGGCCTGACCGCCAGACACCGGTGCATCGAGGAAGCCCAGCTGCAGCTCGCCGGCCTTGGCTGCCAGCTCGCGGGCAACATCGGCCGAGGCCGTGGTGTGGTCAACCAGTACAGCGCCCGTCGCCATGCCGGCAAAGGCACCGTCCGCGCCCAGCACCACGCCACGCAGGTCATGGTCATTGCCCACGCAGACCATCACCAACTCGGCACCCTGGGCCGCCTCACGCGGGGTGGGCGCACTGCTGCCGGGGAATTCGGCTAACCATTGCGCAGCCTTGGCCGGCGTCCGGTTATAGACACACACTTGATGGCCGCTACGAGCCAGGTGCCCCGCCATCGGATATCCCATTACACCCAGCCCGATAAAGGCTACCTTCGCCATACGCACCTCCGAATTCAGTGACTCTCAGCCTAACATGCGGCCTGGCAAGCCCCCAAAGCTTGACGCGTGGACGCTCGAGACAACGACCTTACAAAACGCCGGAGGGTATATGGGATATTGGTTGGTAGTCGATCTGGAAGCCACCACCGAAGAAGGCGGATGGCCCCTGGAAGACATGGAAATCATCGAGATCGGCGCCAGCCTGGTCAGCACGTCAGGCCATGAAGTGGATCATTTTCAACGCTTCGTGCGCCCAGCACGGCGACCTCAGCTCACCCGTTTCTGTCGCGAACTTACCCATATCAGCCAGGCAAATGTTGATACTGCAGCACCACTGACCGGCATCTGGCCGCAGTTCGAGCGCTGGCTACTGAGCCACCAGCCGCACCTGATCGGATGGGCCAGTTGGGGCGAATACGATCGCCGCCAATTTGAGCAAGACTGGCAAAAATACCAGCTGGTCAGCTGCCTGAGCCTGATCCCCCACCTCAATCTCAAGCGCCGCTTTGCCGAAACCCGCCAATTAGCCCGCCCGGTCGGCCTTACGACTGCACTACAACTGGCAGGCCTGCAATTCAGCGGCAAACAACACCGGGCGCTGATAGATGCCCGCAATACCGCCCGACTGCTGCCTCTGGTGCTGCCACGTTAAGCCTCCGTAAAGCAGATGACGCACTGCCAAGGCTTGGGCATACTTAATGGCCTTTTTCAGAGGTTGTGAAAATACCTAACGCCATAGCGATGCCTTCACTACGCGCTCACCTGAAGGCGCATTGACAGGCGTAATGGGCGAGTATTTTTCACAAGCTTTCAACTCATCTCCAGGAATTGCATATGTTCAAGGTCAATGAATACTTCGATGGCACCGTCAAATCTATCGCCTTCGGCATGGCCGAAGGCCCTGCCACCATTGGCGTGATGGCCGCCGGCGAATACGAGTTCGGCACCGACAAGCTGGAGATCATGCACGTGGTCGCCGGCGCCCTGACGGTCAAACTGCCAGGCAGCGACAGCTGGGAAACCTTCACCAGTGGCAGCAAATTTACAGTCCCGGCCAATAGCAAATTCCAGCTCAAGGTAGCCGTTGATACCGCCTACCTGTGCGAATACCGCTAAGGTAGCTGACGCCTGAGAAACCGGCCTGATGGCCGGTTTTTTTGTTTATGCCCTTCAACACCGTGGAACAACCGAATGCCGCGTTCATCGCACTTCGCCCTGGTGATCCTGCCGATTATGCTGCTGCTGATCGCCATGACCTCGATCCAGAGCGGCGCCTCTCTGGCCAAAGGCCTGTTCCCATTGATTGGCGCCACAGGCACCACCGCACTGCGCCTGGGTTTGGGCGCGCTGATCCTGTGCGTGTTGATGCGCCCCTGGCAGGCACGCCTGAACCTGCGCTCCTGTCGCTCGTTGCTGGCCTATGGGCTGGCGCTGGGCAGCATGAACCTGCTGTTCTATCTATCGCTGCAAACCATCCCGCTGGGCATCGCCGTGGCCCTGGAGTTTACCGGGCCACTGGGCCTGGCCCTGTTGTCTTCACGGCGCCTGCTGGATTTCGCCTGGATTGCTCTGGCGGTCTTTGGCATCTGGTTATTGCTGCCCAGCGCGCAAGCCGATGTGCAACTCGACCCGCTGGGCATGGCCCTGGCATTGGCTGCAGGCCTGTGCTGGGCGCTGTACATCATCTTCGGCCAAAAAGCCGGGGCCGAGCACGGCCGGCAGACCGTCGCCCTGGGCACTATAGTCGCCGCTTGCTTGGTCTTCCCGATCGGTGTGTGGCACGCGGGCAGCAGCATGTTCTCGCTCGACCTGCTACCCATCGCCCTGTGTGTGGCGGTGCTGTCATCTGCACTGCCCTACAGCCTGGAAATGATCGCCCTGACTCGCTTACCAGCGCGCACGTTCAGCATCTTGATGAGTATGGAACCTGCCATTGCCGCGCTCTCCGGCCTGCTATTTCTCAGCGAGAGACTGAGCCTGAATCAGTGGCTGGCGATCAGCGCGATAATCCTGGCTTCGGCCGGCGCGGCGGCGACCATCAGACCGAAAGGAAAACTGCTCTAAAGCGTAGGCGCCGTCTGTTCATTACTAAATTGCAACTCAGCCAGACGCGCATACAGCGAGCTACTGCCGACCAGTTCGGCATGTTTACCAATCGCTACCAGCTTGCCCTGCTCGATCACCGCAATGCGGTCGGCGCTTTTCACCGTAGCCAGGCGATGGGCGATTACCAGGGTAGTGCGGCCCTGCATCAAACGCGGCAAAGCCTGCTGGATCAGGTATTCGCTTTCCGCATCCAACGCACTGGTGGCTTCATCGAGCAGCAGGATAGGTGCATCCACCAGCAGCGCACGGGCAATGGCCAGACGCTGGCGTTGACCACCCGACAACCCCAGACCGGCATCGCCCAGGTGAGTCTGGTAGCCCTCAGGCATGCGCATAATGAACTCATGGGCATGGGCGGCCTTGGCTGCAGCTTCGACCTCAGTGCGGCTCGCGCCGGTTTTACCGTAGCGAATATTGTCCTCCACCGAGCCGAAGAACAGCGCCGGATGCTGCGACACCAAAGCAAAGCAACGCCGTAACTCATGGGGGTCAAGGCACTCAATGGGCTGACCATCGATTAAAATTCGCCCCTGCTGCGGATCGAAGAAACGCAGCAGCAGATCGAACAGGGTGGACTTGCCTGCCCCCGAAGGCCCGACCAGGGCCAGGGTCTCACCCGGCGCAACCGTGAGGTCGATGCCATCGACGGCAAAACTGCCGGGGCGTGACGGGTAGGCGAAGCGCAGCCCCTGCAGCTCTATACGGCCCTGCACCGGCTGCGTCAGCGCCACGCCATTGACGGCCGGCGAGGTGATTTCATTGCGCGCTTGCAGCAGCTCGGCAATCCGCTCGGCAGCACCAGCGGCGCGCTGCAACTCGCCGATCACCTCACTGAGAGTGCCGAACGAGCCGCCGACGATCAGGCTGTAGAAGACGAAAGCCGCCAGCTCGCCGCCGGAAATACGTCCACCAATCACGTCCATGCCGCCAACCCAGAGCATCACTCCTACCGCCCCGAGGACCAGCACGATGACTACGGTAATCAGCCAGGCGCGCTGAGCAATGCGCTTGCGCGCGATATCGAAAGCCGCCTCCGCCGACAGACCGAAGCGCCGCTTGTCCTCAGCCTGATGATTGTAGGCCTGCACCGTCTTGATCTGCCCGAGCACCTCGCCGACATAGCTGCCGACATCGGCCACCCGATCCTGGCTCAGGCGCGACAGCGCGCGCACCCGTCGGCCGAAAATCAGGATCGGCGCGACCACCAGCGGCAATGCCAGCAACACGATGCCGCTGAGTTTGGGATTGGTCACCACCAGCAGCACACTGCCACCGATCAGCATGATCACGTTGCGCAGCGCCATCGACAACGAGGAGCCGATCACCGACTGCAACAGCGTGGTATCGGCGGTTAGGCGCGACTGGATCTCCGAGCTGCGGTTGCTTTCGTAGAAGCCCGGATGCAGATCGATCAGATGATTGAACACCCGCTTGCGAATATCGGCGACGAAGCGCTCACCGATCCACGACACCAGGTAGAAACGGCTAAAGGTGCCGACGGCCAAGGCCAGCACCAGCACGAAAAACAGCCCGATCGACTGCTGCAGCGCCCGTGGCGACTGAGTAGCCAGGCCCTGATCGACCAGCAATTTAATACCCTGGCCCATGGACAGCGTGATTGCCGCGGTAAATATCAGCGCCAGCAAGGCACCGACCACGCGCCAGCGATAAGGCGCAACGAAACGCCAGGCCATGCGCAGGGCATTGCGCTGGCGGGAAGACAGGATCGAAAGCATGGTTACTCGCTGCTCGGCGTAAGCCTTGAGGGTGATAGGGAATGTCGCAATTAGCGCTGCGAGGCAGTGTGCACCTCAATTAGGTGGGGGCTCATCCGTGGCAGATCAAGCACCTCAAGCGGATGACCCACTTAATCATGCAAAGAACGCCAGATGAGCTCCTGTGCTGCTCACTTAAGCCAGGAACGCAGCTTTTTGCTGACTCGAATGAAATCCGGGGATATTCAGCGCCTGCAGAAACGCTAGCGGATTGCAGCCGTATATTGACGGGTAAATAACGACGACACAGCCCAACGATAGCCGCGCCACTCACAATCCTGAGACCAGGCGACCCTGACCATCACCTCCCCACGGGATAGAGCAGTTCTTCCTTGTAGCCCGCCCACACCCGCACCACATCGGGGAAGGCATCGTCCAACTCTACATCACCGCTGTCGACCAGCAAGGGCCGGCCTTGCAGGGTACCGAGCTTGCGCTTGGTGGCCACCACCCGCAGATGCTCCAGACCCACGGCGCGCAATACGCGCGGACTGATCTGCTGGTTGCCACGGCCGATGATATGGCCCTGGCCACCGATTGCGGTGACCAAGAGCCGCGCCGGATGCTCGGCCACCAACTCGAATAGCTGCACCTCGCTGACATCGAGAGCGATCACCTGACCGTTCTCGATCACATCGACACCCAGCAAGCTGGTTTCCAGCCCAAGGTTCTGCGCCAGGCCGTGCAGGGTCGAACCGGGGCCGAAGATATACCGAACATTTGCTTCCCAGCTATCCTGCAGCCAGTCGGCCAGGTCGCTGAGCACCAGTTCTTCGGACTCCACCCCGCCCTGCTTGACCTGCTGCATGTAACCGCCCTCTTGCGGCACGGTCAGTTCGCCATACCAGCGCGCAGTGACCCTGCCTTCACGCAAGGCGCTTTCATCGATATCGCGCACCTCGCCACTGGCCAGTCGTACCAGTCCGCCCTCGATCAGCCGCGCGGTCAGTTCGCCAGCGGCGCGTGGGCTGACGGCATAGACCCCGGACTGGATCTTTACTCCGGCCGGAATACCCAGCACCGGCTGTCCTTCTCGGACCACCGCGCAGATATCCCGAGCGGTGCCGTCGCCGCCGGAGAATAGAATCAGCGCCACACCGGCATCCTGCAATTGCTCGACAGCCTTGCGAGTATCCGCCGCATTGCTCAGCCGGTCGCTCAAGTCGCCGAGCACTCGGTACCTGAAGCCCATTTCGGCCAGCAGATCGGCGCCCATCGGCCCGGGAAAGGTCAGAAACTCAAGGCGTTCCTGCACAGCTTGCAAGCGTTCCAGTGCCGTGCGCGTTCGCTCTGCCGCCAGCGGTTGGCTGCCCAACGCCAGGGCCTGTTCGGCCACGCCATCACTGCCCTTGAGTCCCGCCGGACCACCAAGGCCTGCGAGGGGATTGATGATCAAGCCCAGATGGAACCGCGACATAAATACCTCGTTGAACCTCGAATCGCTCCAAGGAGCATGTCAGCCCACAGATTTTTCGGCACAGTGACAAGTGCGTCACGTGTGAACTGTATTTGTGACGGCGCACCGTCGCTCGAACTGCCTGAGCGTGTGCATCCGACTCTATTGGACTGCGCACACCCCCGGCTCATAAGCCCGCAGCAGCAAAACCCTGCTCCCCCGCGAGGGTTCCATTGCACGCGCAACAGCAGGCAGACTGGGCAATCACCAGCGAAAAAGGCCAGAAGATCCCGATAACTGAGGGCATGATCCTGCACACCTGCCGGGCGTTGTAAAAACACTCGAGCGTGCCGGATAGCCACCACGGTTGACCGGGCCATGTTGCCCTGCCCCCCGGCTACACACTGTCGCCTCCACCTATCAGCGCACTGTCGCACCCAGCGCCTTGATCATCTGTGCCAGCTGCGGCGCATCGCCTTGCAGTTTTACACTCAACCCATCGATCTCGCGGCGCATCGGGTAATACTTGCGCAGCGCATCAAAGGTCGCGCGCTGATTTGCCTTGTCGCCGTGCAGGCTGCGGCGAAAATCCGCATCGTCGCGCCGCGGGTCATAGACCGCGCGACACACAGTCGCCAGCGCCCAATCCAGATTGGCACCGGCATCCAGGTTCAACTCAGCAAGCCAGGGCCGCGGCATCAACTGATCCAGACTAACCGTCGGCGTAGAGCCGAGATGCGCGCAAACCGCCGCATAGATCTGCGCCGTACCACGCAGCTTGCCATCGAGGCTGTAGCCGGCGATATGCGGCGTGGCAATACGGCACAAGCTGGCCAGCTCGACATCGACCTGCGGCTCGCCCTCCCAAACATCCAGCACCACCTGCAGATCACCGCGCTGTTTGAGCACCTCGCGCAGCGCCAGGTTATCCACCACCGCGCCACGACTGGCATTGATCAGCCAGGTACCCTGCTTGAGTTGGGCCAGGCGCCGTGCATCGAGCAGGTGATGGGTGGGCTGCGCGCCGTCCCTTTCAAGGGGTGTGTGCAGGCTGACCACATCGCACTCAGCGATCACCTGCTCCAGACTGACGAAGTCGCCACCCTCGATGAGCAGCCGCGGCGGATCACACACCAACACCCGCCAACCCAGCCCACGTAATACCTCGACCAAACGCCCGCCCACCTCACCTGCACCGACCACCCCGAAGGTGCGCGAGGCCAGCTCAACGCCCTGCTGCTCAGCCAACAGCAGCAGGCTGCCGAGCACATAATCGACCACACCACGCGCATTGCAACCTGGCGCGCTGGCCCAGGCGATGCCTGCCCGGGCGAAATAATCAAGATCCAGATGGTCTGTGCCGATCGTGCAGGTACCGACAAACCGCACCGCACTGCCTTCAAGCAGTGCACTGTCAACACGGGTCACCGAACGTACCAGTAACAGTTCGGCATCGGCCACAGCCGCCGCATCGATACCGCGACCAGGTAAGCGACGAATCTCGCCGAATCCAGCGAAAAACTCATCGAGCAGGGGGATGTTCTCGTCAGCGACTATTTGCATGATTGGCTCCATACGTCGGGTCGTCATTCTAAGGCAGCTTGCCACTGTCGTCGCCCTCGCACTGCGCCACTGCAAAACGAGTTCCTGACCGAAGCGTCAGCGCGTAGACTGCACTGTTTTCTCAGAGATCCAACGGATGACCCCTATGCCAGCCGTATCGCGCCTGCAGCGCGTACGCACCGAGTTGCGCACCCTGATGGTTCTCGCCACGCCGATCATCATCGCCCAGCTGGCGCATACCGCCATGGGCTTTGTCGATACGCTGATGGCTGGACGTGTCAGCTCCCATGACCTTGCAGCGGTGGCGCTGGGCAACTCGATCTGGGTGCCGGTATTTCTACTGATGACCGGCATCCTGCTGGCCACTACACCCAAGGTTGCGCAGCGCTTCGGGGCCGGACAGCAAGCCGAAATCGGTCCGGTAGTGCGCCAGGCCTTGTGGTTGGCACTGGCGGTCGGCGGTGGCGCTGCAGTCCTGCTGTGGAATGCCGAAATCGTCCTGCAGTTAATGAATATCGAGCCGAGCCTGATCGAGCCCTCAATGGGTTACCTGCGCGCAGTGGCGTGCGGCTTCCCTGCAGTGGCGCTGTACCATGTATTGCGCTGCTTCAGTGACGGCCTCGGCCATACTCGGCCAAGCATGGTGCTGGGGCTATGCGGGCTGCTGCTAAATATTCCCGCCAACTACGTCTTCATCTACGGTAAGTTCGGCCTGCCGGCCATGGGTGGTGTCGGCTGTGGCTGGGCCACCGCACTGGTGATGAGTTTCATGCTGCTGGGCATGTTCTGGTGGGTAAAGTGGGCGCCCTTCTACAAACCGAGTCAGCTGTTCAGCCGGTTTGACTGGCCAGAATGGCCTGTGATCAAGCGCCTTCTGGCAATTGGCTTACCGATCGGTATCGCAGTATTTGCCGAATCGAGCATCTTCGCGGTGATTGCCCTGCTAATCGGCGGCCTGGGAGCCAGCGTGGTGGCCGGTCATCAGATTGCGCTGAATTTCAGCTCGCTGGTGTTCATGATCCCCTACTCCCTCGGCATGGCTGCCACGGTGCGCGTCGGCCAGATGCTCGGGCGCGGCCAACCGCGCGAGGCTCGTTTCGCTGCCGGCGTGAGCATGGCGACGGCGCTAGGCTATGCCTGCCTATCCGCCAGCTTGATGCTGCTATTGCGCGAGCAGATCGCGCAGATCTACACCGCCGACCCGACGGTAATCGCCCTGGCCTCCGGGTTGATCGTGTATGCCGCGCTGTTCCAATTCTCCGATGCGATCCAGGTCACGGCTGCCGGCGCTCTACGTGGTTACCAGGACACCCGTATCACCATGTTGCTGACCCTGTTCGCTTACTGGGGCATCGGCCTGCCTGTGGGGTACGCCCTCGGCCTGTCTAGCCTGCTCGGCGAGCCGAGCGGCCCGAGCGGCCTCTGGCAAGGCTTGATCGTCGGCCTGACCTGCGCCGCCGTCATGCTGGCAATTCGTCTCGCAGGCAGCGCGCGCAAGCGCATTCGAGCAGTTAAGATAACGCCATGAAAGCCAGAACCCTTATCCTGCTCAGCCTGTTCAGCCTTGCTGCGTGCCAACCGGCCGATGACGGCATGGCCCTGCAGGCAGACTACCTGCAGCGTCTGAATAATGCCGTCGGAGGTGATGATGATGTCGTCGCCTTCGACAAGGCCCTGCTGACCCGTTATCGCTTGCCGCCGCGCCGAGAGCGTGTGGTGGATATCCCCGAAGTCCGCATCGGCTTGCTCGACCTAGTGCTTGATGTCCGCCTCTGCCCCGCCCTGCAGCAGCAAATCAGCCAGCGCAACAGCAGCCTGGGCAAACAGCTGGTTCCCAGCAGCCGCCTGGGGTATGAAGGCGATCTGTTACGTACCATCGACGCCTGCTTACCGTATCTGGCCGCTGGGCAAGACCCCGACCTGCACGCCTCGCTCAGTCGACTGGCCCTGGAGAAGCGCACACAGTTGCCTAGCGTTTTCTGGAATGCCCTGAACGCCAGCCAGGAAGTCGAGCGCTACTTGCGCTTTGCCGATCAGGCACTGCCTACAGCCCCCAGCGAGGACGATGCAGCCCTCGCTGCTCTTGCACAATTGGCCGCCATGGCCAATGCCCTGCCGCAAACCCTGCCACCGGCAACTGATGAGCTCGACCCGTTGTTCTTCGCCCTGCATACCAGCCCCCAGGGCGGTCAACTGATCAGCAGCCTGGCCAGCCTGACCCATACACTCAATGAAGGCAGTCGCCTGCTCGAGGTCCGCCAGCAGCAACGGCCGATTTGCCCGCTAGGGCAAGCGACGCCAAACGGCCGCATTCTGCAGAATATCTTCGTCAAATTTTATGCTGGCGGCTTGCAACCTTATCTGGCCCAAGTACACCAACGCGGCCAGACCTGGAGCAGCAGCCTGCGCCAACTCAGCGCCGCCGCCGAAGTACCAGCGGCCACGCGCAACTACCTGCTGAACCTAGCGGGCCCCGAGCAATCCCTGTGGGTTGATTTTCAAGCAGCCACTAATCGGCATGTACGCGCCTGGCAGGACAGCCTGAAGAGCTGTGGCTTGGCTCCGGGTCAGTCCGGGTGGGATGGCCAGGCAGCCAACGCCGACCAATAGGACTCAGACAGGAATGCGCGGCCTTGCAGCAGGTGCGCCAGGTAATCGGCGCTAGGCAACAAGCCATCCTGACGAAACGCCGGATTGGCGATATATACCCAAGCAGGCTGCTAGCCATGGGCAGTGACAATCGGCAGTCGCTCACGGCTGTAATAGATTGGCGTTCCCTCAAAAGGATCGAGCTTGGTGATCTCGTCCAATCCTGCCAGCCGATAGAGCACGCCCTCCACGACACCATCGCGCTCATAGCGAATATTGGCGTAGGCGCGGCCCGGAGCACGATCCACTGCACGCTTGTTGAAGCACAGCGCATACCCGGACAAATGCCCAGGCAAGGCCTCGCTCACTTGCAGGCCGCGCCCCTGCATGCGCGCAGGGTTCATGTTGGAGCCGTAAGCGAAGTACCAACCCATACCTCAGTCAACTTTCTTGCGGATCAAGTACAGATAGGTGCCATCTTCTTCGCCCTGCTCGAGCAGTTCATGGCCGAGAAACACGCAGAATTTTGGAATGTCGCGCCGGGTCGAGGGATCGGTGGCGATCACCTTCAGCAAGCCGCCAGCCGGTAGGTCGCGCACCTTGTTGTGCAGCATCATCACCGGCTCCGGGCAGTTCAGCCCACTGGCGTCGAGGGTGTCATCGAGAGTGACATCGGATTGCAAAGGCATCAGCGGGCTCCAGAAATAGGCCATTATTGTCGCGCAAAGCAGCCCCTCAAACCACCCGCCGCGCATATGGCCCGAGCGAGCCAGAACTGTCGCGGATAGAAGGCGCCAGTGCTTGCGCCGAGCTAGTCTTTAGTGAACCGAGGGACTACAGCGCAGGCTGCAAGTATGTCAGCACCCAGCAAACCGCGGAATTGGTGCTTGATGCGCATGGACGATAACGGCAACCAATTCGTGGTGCGCGCCGACCTGACCCGTATCGCTGCCGAAGCCCTGGCCCGGCAATTCGAGGCGCGCGGGCACAAGCAAAGCTATTGGGTCAGGCAACAGCAGCCCAGTGGACCTTGAGACATTGAGACCATGGGCAAGGTCTGCGGGATCAGGGGGCGTAGCTAACGCTTTGCCCATCCACCAATAGCAGTGGTGGATGAAAAAGGCATCATCCCCCTACACCGCCCTGGTGAGGCGGATGAAATCAGGGATCCGCGTTGATACCGCTTATGGATTTCACCCACGCTGAAGGTGCGGGCCATACCCGCGAAACCGGGCGTTGCACAATCATCGCGGGCATGCGACTGAGCCTCTTCCCGCGCCTACAACCGCCGCAAATGGCAGGTCACTTCCTCGCGATCGTGATAAAGCTGTTTGCAGGCAATTGACACCTTGATCTTGCGCTCAGCAAAGCCATCCTCCATACGTTGCAGCAGGCGTCGCACTTCGGCGTAACGTTGCTTCATCGGCAGCTTCAGATTGACCACTGCCTCGCGGCAAAGGCCTTCGCCGATCCAGGTTTCCAGCAAGGCGGCGCTGCGCGCGGGTTTTTCGACAATATCGCAGACCATCCAGTCAACCGGCTGGCGCGGCTTGTAGGTAAAACCATCGACCATCAGGTGCTGCACCAGGCCGGTTTCCATGAGGCTTTCGGCCATAGGCCCGTTATCGATGGCGGTCACTAACATACCGCGCTTAACCAGTTGATAGGTCCAACCGCCCGGCGCGGCGCCAAGGTCGACGCCGGTCATCTCGCCCGATAGGCGTTCGTCCCACTGTTCGCGCGGAATGAAGGTATGCCAGGCTTCTTCCAGCTTGAGGGTCGAACGACTCGGCGCCTCGCGCGGGAACTTCAAGCGCGGAATGCCCATCGGCCAAATTGCCGAATTATTCGCTTCCGCCAGCCCGACGAACACCTCACGACCGCTCTTGAACGTCAGCAGCAAACGCGGCTTCTGCGCGTCCTCTACCAGTTTGCCGGCCTTGGTCAGGGCATTGCGCAGTGGCGCCTCGAACTTCTTGCAGAAATTCGACAGCTCCTTGCCATCGTTGGTGTCCAGCACTTCCAGCCACAGGCTGCCAAAGGCCGGCAAGTCCGCCAGATGGGATAGCAACACGCTGATGCGGTCCAGCTCTGGCAGATTGATAAACACGCCACGCGCCCATTGCCGCGGGAAAATCAGCTGACTGAAACGCACACCACGCATCAAGCGCTCAGCCCCTTGCGGCTCAGTGCAGATAAATTCGGCGCAAGCCGTACTCGGTTTAGCCTTAGCGTAACCCGCCACATCCAGGCGCGCGGCATGCTCGGCGATCTCCGCACACACCTCGTTCTCAAAACCGGGACGGCAGTGCAGTAACAAACTATTCATCGGTGATCTCCTCAAGGCGCGCATCATAGCGGAGTCTGGCTCTTAAACCCCGGCGGCCTCTCAAGTTAGTGAGGGTGATTGTTTCGCTTGCAATTGGATAACAGTTTTTACGGCGAAAACCCTGCAAACCAACGCAACACTGCGCAGCTGAACTAGCACCTGCAAAAGCTATCAATATTCCCCAGACAAACGCCGCAAGTACGACCGCCTCGATAAACGTGCCAAATCGCAACATGCTTTCGCCACACCGCGTAATGACGTGGCGAGCCTCGCCAAGCAGAGCTAGCTTGAAGACTCTGCAGCAAACAATCGACTTGCACCGTGCAAGCCACAGGAGACGCGCAATGCCTTCCTTAGATAGCCTGAACAGTCGCCGCAGCCTCGATGTAGACGGCCAGACCTACCACTACTTCAGCCTGCCGGACGCGGCCAAGACCCTCGGCAATATCGACAGATTGCCCATGTCGCTTAAAGTATTGCTGGAGAATCTGCTGCGCTGGGAAGACGGCAAGACCGTCACCGGCACAGACCTGCAAGCCATGGCCGACTGGCTGAAAAGCCGCAGTTCCGAGCGCGAGATTCAGTACCGCCCAGCCCGCGTGCTGATGCAGGACTTCACTGGCGTACCCGCGGTGGTTGACTTGGCCGCGATGCGCGACGCCATGGCCAAGGCCGGCGGCGACCCGCAGAAGATCAATCCGCTGTCGCCAGTGGACCTGGTGATCGACCACTCGGTAATGGTCGACAAGTTCGCCAGCACGGACGCGTTCAACGAGAATGTGACCATCGAGATGCAGCGCAACGGGGAGCGCTATGCTTTCTTGCGCTGGGGTCAGCATGCCTTCGCCAACTTCAGTGTGGTGCCGCCAGGTACCGGTATCTGCCACCAAGTCAACTTGGAATACCTCGGCCGCACGGTGTGGACCAAAGAGGAAGACGGCCAGATTTTTGCCTTCCCCGATACCTTGGTCGGTACCGACTCGCACACCACCATGATCAATGGGCTCGGCATCCTCGGCTGGGGTGTCGGTGGCATCGAGGCGGAGGCGGCCATGCTCGGCCAGCCGGTATCAATGCTGATCCCCGAGGTGATCGGCTTCAAACTCAGCGGAAAATTGAAGGAAGGCATCACCGCAACTGATCTGGTGCTCACCGTCACACAGATGTTGCGTAATGAGGGGGTGGTCGGCAAATTCGTCGAGTTCTACGGCGACGGCCTGGCTGACTTGCCGCTAGCGGATCGTGCCACCATCGCCAATATGGCCCCGGAATACGGCGCCACTTGTGGCTTCTTCCCGGTCGATGCGATTACCTTGGCCTATCTGCGTCTGTCAGGGCGCCCAGAGCCGGCCGTCAAGCTGGTCGAGGCCTACTGCAAGGCCCAAGGCCTGTGGCGCGAACAAGGCCAGGAACCGCTGTTCAGCGACAGCATGGAGCTGAACATGAGCAGTGTCGAAGCCTGTCTGGCCGGACCAAAACGCCCGCAGGACCGGGTCACACTGCCGCAAGTCAAGCAAGCGTTCGACGACTTCGTCGGCCTGCAACTCAAGCCCAGCGCCAAGGCAGAAGGTCGCCTGCTCAATGAAGGCGGTGGAGGCACCGCGATCGGCACAAGGGAACAGAGCAGCGAGGTCGACTATGAGTACGAGGGCCAGACCTACCACTTGAAAAATGGCTCAGTGGTGATAGCTGCCATCACGTCCTGCACCAACACCTCCAACCCCAGCGTGATGATGGCCGCAGGCCTGCTGGCGAAGAAAGCCATCGAGAAAGGCCTGCAGCGCAAACCCTGGGTCAAGAGCTCGCTAGCGCCCGGGTCTAAGGTGGTCACCGAGTACTTCAAGGCCGCCGGCCTGACCCGCTACCTGGATGAGTTGGGCTTCGCCCTGGTTGGTTACGGTTGCACCACCTGTATTGGCAATTCGGGGCCGCTGCTCGAACCGATCGAACAGGCCATCCAACAGCACGACCTGACGGTGGCCTCGGTACTGTCCGGCAACCGCAACTTCGAGGGGCGCGTGCATCCACTGGTGAAAACCAACTGGCTCGCCTCGCCGCCGCTGGTTGTGGCCTACGCACTAGCTGGCAGCGTGCAGGTGGACATCAGCCGCGAATCGCTGGGACAAGGCAAAGACGGCCAGCCGGTCTATCTCAAGGACATCTGGCCGAGCCAGCAGGAAATCGCTGAGGCGATCCAGAAGGTCGACACAGCTATGTTCCACAAGGAATACGCCGAGGTGTTCGCGGGCGACGCACAGTGGCAGGCTATCGAAGTACCGCAAGCTGCCACCTACGCCTGGCAAGCCGACTCGACTTATATCCAACATCCACCGTTTTTTGACAACATCGGCGACGCACCGCCGCATATTGGCGACATCCATCAAGCACGAATCCTCGCTCTGCTCGGCGACTCGGTGACCACAGACCACATCTCACCGGCCGGTAATATCAAGGCCGACAGCCCCGCCGGTCAGTACCTGCAGGCGCAGGGCGTCGACAAGGTGGACTTCAATTCCTACGGCTCGCGCCGCGGCAACCATGAAGTAATGATGCGTGGCACATTCGCTAATATTCGTATCCGCAACGAGATGCTTGGTGACGAAGAAGGCGGCAATACCCTGCACATACCGAGCGGTGAAAAACTGGCGATCTATGATGCGGCCATGCGCTACCAGGATGCAGGAACTCCGCTTGTAGTGATCGCGGGCAAGGAGTATGGCACCGGATCAAGTCGTGACTGGGCGGCCAAGGGCACTAACCTGCTCGGGGTCAAGGCGGTGATCGCCGAAAGCTTCGAGCGTATCCACCGCTCCAACCTGGTTGGTATGGGCGTATTGCCCTTGCAGTTTGTGCCGGGCCAGAATCGCCGGAGCCTGCACCTGACAGGTAATGAAATCCTCGGTATCTATGGCCTGGATGGCGTCGAGTTGCATCCACAGATGAAGCTCATCGTCGAAATAAATCGCGCAGACGGCACACGGGAAAGCGCCGAAGTACTCTGCCGCATCGACACCCTCAACGAGGTGGAATACTTCAAAGCAGGTGGTATTTTGCATTTTGTTTTGCGCCAGTTGATTGCAGGCTAGCGTTGAGGGTTAGATCACCGGCTCCTCCACCCGACCAGTCGCGATAGGGCGTGGTACAGGCATAATCCGGGCAAGACCTCCCAGGTCATGCCTGTACTTATCGGGCTATGAGAACCGAAGAATTTAGCAATTCCCGCACTATCTACGACTGCCCCCTCAACTGCCTTGTCGCCTGCAGAAATGTGAAGCCCTTCAATATCCAGTTACACTGCATGGATAAATTGAACTCAACTTTAGCCATGCCTGGCCGATGATGAGGCATAACAGTAAGGGACATAAATCCTCATGCGCAATAATCAGCCTGTCACTCAACGCGAACGCACTTTTCCGGCCCAGCAACGCTTGATATCCACGACCAATATCAAAGGCCAGATAACCTACTGCAACGAGGCGTTCGTCGAAATCAGCGGCTTCAGCCATGATGAGCTGCTGGGCGCACCACACAACCTAGTACGTCACCCCGATGTCCCGCCAGCCGTGTTCGCCCATATGTGGAACACACTCAAGCTGGGCCGGCCGTGGATGGGTATCGTAAAGAACCGTAGCAAAAATGGCGATCATTACTGGGTGAATGCTTATGTCACCCCAGTACTGGAAAAAAACCAAGTGGTCGGTTACGAGTCGGTACGGATCAAACCGACTGCCGAGCAAGTGCGCCGCGCCGAAGCCCTTTACATGCGTATAAATAATGGTAAGTCCGCGGTGCCAAGCAGCGACCAGTGGCTACCAACCCTACAAAACTGGCTACCTTTTATACTGATCAGCCAAGTCGGCTTCCTGATCGGTACCTGGCTCGACACCAGCTGGGGCTTCGCAGTCGCCGCTCTACTCTCGATACCTCTGGGCCTTGCTGGTCTCAGCTGGCAGCAGCGCGGAATAAAGCGTCTGTTGCAGCTGGCAGATCAAACTACCTCCGACCCGCTGATTGCGCAAATGTACACCGACAGCCGTGGCGTTCAAGGCCGCTTGGAGATGTCCATCCTAGGCCAGGAGGCACGGTTGAAAACCTGCCTGACACGCTTGCAAGACAGCGCTGAAAATTTGGCAAAACAGGCCAAGCAAGCGGATGCGCTCGCGCACAGCAGCTCCGCAGGCCTAAATCGCCAGCGCCAGGAAACAGAACAGGTTGCCACTGCAGTAAACGAAATGGCTGCAACAACCCTGGAAGTCGCCAGCAATGTGGCGCGTACCGCTATCGCTACCCAGGAAGCCAATCGCCTGACTAGCGAAGGCCGTGCCATTACGGCGGAAACTCGCGCCGCCATTCAGCGCCTTTCGCAATCAGTCGGCGACACCGGCGAAACCGTCACCCGCCTCGCCCAGGACAGCAACGAAATCGGCGGCGTGGTCGATGTGATCAAAGGCATCGCCGACCAGACCAACCTACTCGCTCTAAACGCAGCAATCGAAGCTGCCCGTGCAGGTGAAATGGGCCGTGGTTTTGCGGTTGTCGCCGACGAAGTACGCTCACTGGCACAACGCACCACCGAATCCACAGGGCAAATTCACCAACTGATTGCCAAGCTACAACGCACAGCTGAAGAAGCAGTGATGACCATGGAAATAGGTCGCAAGCAGGCAGATGAAGGCGTCGCGCGCGTGCAGCAGGCCGATCAAGCTCTCTCTGGGATCAGCGATGCAGTATCCAACATCGCAGACATGGCCGACCAGATCGCGGCAGCCGCCGAAGAACAAAGCTCAGTTGCCGACGAAATCAACCGTAACATTACCAACATTGCTCAATTGTCCGACCAAACCGCTAGCGAAGCACAAAGTTCTGCCGTGCTCAGCGAAGCACTCACCAACACAGCGCAGGAACAGTATTCGCTGGTCGAACGCTTCAACCGCTAGACGTTGAGTAGAGGCGGCTTAACAACCGCCTCTTACTCTGTTGTGGTCGAATAATTTCGGACATCAGAATATTTTCTGCCCGCCTTCGCTTGTAAGCAGTCAAGAGTTGATAGCCATACTAGCGCGCAAGTTGCTGTAAGAGTTAACGGCTGAGTGCCTACTACCCGTTAATGATTCGGCGTTATGTTCCAATCACGCTACCAGAAATGCGCAACTTTCATGCTCGAAGCTCGCTCCATCACGCCAACGTTGAAGTTCTCCGGCTATATTAACGAACTAGCCACGTGCGTGTATAAGCACAGCCGGTCAAGCGCCGTTCAGCCTGCATTTGACCTATAAGTGCAGGTAGTCGCCACTACTCCTCGTCGCACGCAAGGGTGATTGTCTTGCCGTTGATACGGATGATTTCCCCGTGCAGCTGCCGGTGTTCGCCGCCTATAAATCTGACCGTTTCCCCGATGGCGAGCGCATGCTGGATTAGACCGGCGCCATCCGTTTCACGAATCTTTACAGTCGTCTCGCCCAGATTGATAGCAGCGTATGGAATCAGCCAGCGTTTGTGCCTCGCCAAGTCGCGCACCACCACATGCTTGCGGCGAAACTCAGGGACCAAGGCGGTGAGCTCGCGTTACTGCCAGCAACATAATAATTGACCTACTGCCTATGAGCGTAAGTGCTCCATAAACCCCACCTTCAAATGAACCGATAACCCGCCGATGCTGTGTTCCGATTTCTTTCTGGAGCCCAGCACATGATGCGTCCCGACCCCAGGGTCAAAGCGGTTTACCTCTAACCCAAGCCGGTCGATTTCCGTAAATCCATCAATGGTCTGGCGGTCCTGGTCGAGCTGGATATTAAGGTCGCGGTGTTCGACCCGGTGTTGTTCGTCTTCCTCAATCGCGCGCGCAACCAAGTAAAAATTCTGTACTGGCATCGCAACGGCTTCTGTCTGTGGCTCAAGCGGTTGGAGGCCGAACGGTTCAAGACCAAGCCCGATGCGGGCGACGAGGCCATCGAACTGACTGTGCGGGAATTGAACCAACTACTGGAGGGCATCGACCTCTGGGGCAACCAACCGCACAAGGTGCTGACTCCCCGTTTCGTAACCTGAATTGGTATAATCCACGGCATGATTTCCGTGCCCGAAACCCTTCCCGATGACCCTATTTTGCTGAAGCAGTTGCTGCTGACGGCGAACGTACAGATGTCGGAAAAGGATGGGCAGATCGAGCGCCTGCGTGAGCAGAACGCACTGCTGATCCAGCGCCTGTTCGGCCGTAAATCCGAGCAGACCGCCGATCCGGACTCGCCGCAGTTGGAGATCTTCAACGAGGCCGAAAGTCTGGCCGACGCAATGCCTGAAGCGCCTGCCGATGAGGCTGAGGAAGAAGTCGTCGCGCCGACCAAGCGTCGTGGCAAGCGCAGGCCGTTGCCGGCCGAGCTGCCGCGCGTTGAAGTCATCCACGAGCTGCCCGAGCACGAACTAACCTGTGCCTGCGGTTGCCGCAAGCAGGTGATCGGTGAGGAAACCAGCGAGCAGCTGGACATCATCCCGATGCAGATCCGGGTGATCAAACACATCCGCAAGACCTACACCTGCAAAGGGTGTGAAACCGCTCCGGTGACCGCCGACAAACCGGCGCAACTGATCGAGAAAAGCCTGGCCAGCCCCAGTGTGTTGGCGATGTTGCTGAGCACCAAGTATGTCGACGGCACGCCGCTGTATCGCTTCGAGAAAGTCCTCCATCGTCATGGCATCGACATCCCCCGGCAGACCTTGGCGCGCTGGGTGATCCAGTGCGGGGAGCACCTGCAGCCCTTGCTCAACTTGATGCGCGACACGCTGCTGGACTATCCGGTGCTGCACTGCGACGAAACCCGGGTGCAGGTGCTCAAAGAGCCGGGGCGGGGCCCCAGCAGCCAATCGTGGATGTGGGTGCAAACCGGCGGCCCGCCAGACAGGCCGGTGGTCCTCTTCGACTACACAACCAGCCGCGCGCAGGAAATACCATTGCGCCTGCTCGCCGGCTATCGCGGTTATTTGATGACCGACGACTATGCTGGCTACAACGCCGTGGCCGCCCAGTCGGGCGTTGAGCGACTGGCCTGCTTGGCGCATGCGCGGCGTAAATTTATCGAAGCGCAGAAGGTGCAGCCCAAGGGCAAAACCGGACGGGCCGACGTAGCGCTGAGCCTGATCAACAAGCTGTACGGCATCGAGCGCGACTTCAAGGAAGCCAGCGCCGAGCAGCGCCATCAGGGCCGTCAACAGCACAGCTTGCCGATCCTCGCTCAACTCAAGGCCTGGCTGGAGAAAACCCAGCCCCAGGTCACCGCGCAAAACGCGCTGGGTAAAGCGGTGAACTACCTGGCCAGCAACTGGAGCCGGCTTGAACGCTACGTCGAAGGTGGCCACCTGCCGATCGATAACAACCGTGCCGAAAACGCCATCCGTCCCTTCGTCATCGGCCGTAAAAACTGGGTGTTCAGCGAAACGCCCAAGGGCGCGACCGCCAGCGCACAAATCTACAGCCTGGTGGAAACCGCCAAGGCCAACGGCCAGGAGCCTTACGCTTACCTGCGCCACATCCTCGAACGCCTGCCGCAGGCCAACAGCGTCGAAGGCTACGAAGCGCTGCTGCCATGGAACTGCTCGCCAGCCCCAGCCTCCTGAAAGCAGACTTTGTCCTGACGGACGTGGTTTATGGAGCGCTTACCTATGAGCAGTCACGTCTGCACGGCAACAATCCGCTTCGGGTACGATCCAACATGCCTCGAAGGCGGTGAAGTTCAAAGCCGGAAGCCTGTTTGAGGGTGTCATTAATGCTATGGAAGTTCATGGCAAGGTGAGCTTAATGGCAGAAGTTCATTAATTCGGCTGTTCAGCCAGGTGGCACTTTTCCCAGTGTGTCTTTAAGCCAGGCACCAGGCTCGTGGCGGTAGCCAGAAGGCTTTGGATCGCGGCGGCGCTGGATACCTGCCTGTTCAGCGACATGCCCAAGGGCGCGACTACTGGTGCTCAGTTCTAGAGTTTGATCGAAACCACCAAAGCCAACGACCAAGAGCCAAGAGCCTTACGCTTACCTGCGCCAAACCTTCGAGCGGTTGCCTACATTGCTACGCACGATCTTTTCTGCGGTGCAAAGACAAACCCCCCACCTGCTCACGCAGATGGGGGGTTTGAAATACAAGCTTGACGATGACCTACTCTCACATGGGGAAACCCCACACTACCATCGGCGAT
>NZ_JAUXMX010000060.1 GCF_030683065.1 Pseudomonas sp. | reverse complement strand
ATCGCCGATGGTAGTGTGGGGTTTCCCCATGTGAGAGTAGGTCATCGTCAAGCTTGTATTTCAAACCCCCCATCTGCGTGAGCAGGTGGGGGGTTTGTCTTTGCACCGCAGAAAAGATCGTGCGTAGCAATGTAGGCAACCTACAGGTGTGCCGTTATGATGCGTCCCTTGTCGCTAGGTGAGGTCGCTATGTTGCCATTACTAAGGCTCCTGCAGGATGGGCGTTTTCATTCTGGGGAAGCGTTGGGTGCTGTCCTGGGCGTGAGCCGCTCTGCTATTTGGAAGCAATTACAAGTTCTGGAGGCTGAACTCGGCTTGCCGGTTCACAAGGTTCGCGGTCGAGGCTATCGGCTAGAAAGCCCTTTTCTATTGCTGGATGAGCAAGCGTTGGTAAATAGCGAGTATTGCCACAGTTGGCCTGTCAGTATTTTGCAGTCAGTAGACTCGACTAATGCCGAAGTTTTTCGCCGTTTGGCCAGGGGCCACATTCCTCCTTTTATTGTACTGGCGGAACGACAAGTTGCGGGTCGTGGCCGTAGGGGGCGCAACTGGGTAAGCCCCTTCGGTGAGAATCTCTATTACAGCTTGGCTATTCAGATAAATGGTGGAATGCGTCAGCTGGAGGGGTTGAGTCTTACAGTGGGCTTGGCATTGTTGCGTGCGCTCCAGGCATCCGGGATGGTGGGGGCTGGATTGAAGTGGCCGAATGACGTTTTGGTGAGCGGTAGCAAGATAGCGGGCATCCTCTTGGAGCTGACTGGCGATCCTGCAGATGTGTGTCATGTTGTGATAGGTATTGGCGTTAACGTGAACATGCTTGCCAATAAGGCTACGATTGATCAGTCGTGGACTTCCATGCGCGCTGAGTTGGGGCACGTGGTAGATCGGAACATATTTATCCGTGAGCTCAACCGTCAGCTGTCCCAGTATCTCGGTGTTCATCAGGAGCAAGGGTTTTCGGCATTGCGGGATGAGTGGCAAGATAGTCATTTGTGGCAAGGGCTGGAAGTGACACTAACGGCAGGTACGGAGCCAGTTAAAGGCGTGGTGTTGGGGGTTGATCAGGTAGGTGCTATTCGTTTGTGTGTTGCTGGCGTCGAGGAAAGCTACAGTGGTGGAGAGCTCGGGTTGAGGTTACATGATGATTCTTGAGCTCGATTGCGGTAACAGCTTTATAAAATGGCGGATCGTTAGCAAAACTGACTCCACTACTATCTTTGGTGGTGTGGTGGGTAGCGATGAAGAGCTTGTGAGCGCCGTTCAGCAGCAAAAGGTCAGGTTGTTCGCTTGTCGTTTAGTGAGTGTGCGATCGGATGAAGAAACAACCCAACTTGTTAAGGCCCTGAGACGAGCATTTTCTGTGGAGAGTGTTTGCGCGCATCCGGCGTTGGAGCTGGCTGGCGTGCGCAATGGGTATGAGCAGTACGAGCGACTTGGGCTTGACCGGTGGTTGGCTATGGTTGGTGCTTACCACCAGTCCCGCCGAGCCTGCTTGGTTCTCGATCTAGGTACAGCAGTCACTTCGGATTTTGTTGATGCTGATGGTCAGCACCTTGGGGGTTTCATCTGCCCAGGTGTACCGTTAATGCGTAGTCAATTGCGAACGCATACTCGGCGAACGCGTTATGACGACCAGCTTGCCGGGATAGCTATGCGGAGCTTGGTTCCTGGGCGTTCAACGGCTGAGGCGGTTGAACGGGGTTGCCTGCTCATGCTGCAGGGGTTTGTGCGTACGCAGCTGGATATTGCACAAAGCAATTTGGGGGATGATTTTCAAGTCTTTCTAACTGGAGGCGACGCTTCTCTGGTGTCAGGCGTGGCGCCTAATGCGCAAGTGGCCCCTGATCTGGTTTTTATCGGTTTGGCTGTTGCTTGTCCGTTGAGTTGAGGTATTGCATGCGCTGGGTTTTTTTATTGTTGTTCGTCTTGAATGTTTTTTATTACGTATGGCATCAACAGCAGTCACCTTTGCGGCCAAAAGAAGTTGCCCCGCTGATATCTGCTCAAGACAGCAAGCATGACATTCACTTGTTGAGTGAGTCTGGTCGGCATGCTTCGCCAGGGCGCACGGCTATTGACGGTGCCGATACGGCCCTCTGCCTCTACCTGGCTGGCTTTGAGTTGGCGGCTGCGGCTGCAGCTGTTGAGCAGCGCCTGCTCAGTCTTGACATCCGTGCCCACGTGCAACCCATAGATACTGCGGCGGAAGTTGATTACTGGGTTTATTTACCTCCGCTGGCATCTCGCCAGGCTTCGCTGCGGCAGTTGAAAGAATTGCAGGCGAGAAAAATAGACAGCTACATCATTACCCAGGGAGATTTGGCCAACGGTATATCGCTGGGGATATTTCCCCGCGAGGATTCGGCGAAGAGCGTTATGCAACGACTGGGTGATGCGGGTTACGAGTCGAAGCTGCGGGAGTTACCGCGCGCTCATCGAAGTTATCGGGTGCGCATCGCTCCCGAGAGTCGTCGGTTGGTCAGTGATACGCTTTTGCAGACCTTGGCTAATGACTTTAAAGGGTTGCGGCATCAAATAATGCCGTGCGGAAGCATTGCATCGCCTCTCTAAATTGAATAGAATGGCGCCCGCTTAGCAAGGTAGCCTTTGTTTATAGCCATGCGGAGTTATTGTTAATGCAGCTAAGCTCAGGTTTTTAATGAGAAATTGCTTGACAGTAAGGGGTGTTCTGAAGAGAATGCCGCGTGTTGTCTGGAGGGATTCCCGAGCGGCCAAAGGGATCAGACTGTAAATCTGACGTCATCGACTTCGAAGGTTCGAATCCTTCTCCCTCCACCAGATTTAGCATGAGCTGCAAGCTCTGCGGGTATAGTTCAGTGGCAGAACCTCAGCCTTCCAAGCTGATGATGCGGGTTCGATTCCCGCTACCCGCTCCATGTTTGTTGTGATTGCGACGTGTAATGCTCATGTAGCTCAGCTGGTAGAGCACACCCTTGGTAAGGGTGAGGTCAGCGGTTCGAGTCCGCTCATGAGCTCCATTCAACAAAGGCAGATATGAAAATATCTGCCTTTGTCTTAATGGTGGTATGGCTTGCTCAATTCTTCAATTGGAGACAGTCGAGATGGCTAAAGAGAAGTTTGAACGTAACAAGCCTCATGTGAACGTAGGCACTATTGGCCACGTTGACCATGGCAAGACTACCCTTACAGCGGCCTTGACCAAGGTTTGTGCCGATGCGTGGGGTGGCTCTGCGCGCGACTTCTCTCAGATCGATAATGCGCCTGAAGAAAAGGCTCGTGGTATTACCATTAACACTTCTCATGTCGAGTACGATTCCTCTGTTCGTCATTACGCGCATGTGGACTGTCCAGGTCATGCTGATTATGTGAAGAACATGATCACTGGTGCTGCGCAGATGGATGGCGCGATTTTAGTTTGTTCCGCCGCCGATGGCCCGATGCCGCAAACTCGCGAGCACATTCTGCTTTCCCGTCAGGTGGGCGTTCCTTACATTGTTGTCTTCCTGAACAAGGCTGACATGGTGGATGACGCGGAGTTGCTGGAGTTGGTGGAGATGGAGGTTCGAGACCTGCTATCTGCCTATGACTTTCCGGGTGACGATACGCCTATTGTGATTGGTTCGGCGCTGATGGCGCTCAACGGTCAGGATGCAAATGAGATGGGTGTGACTGCGGTTCGCAAGCTCGTCGGTGTGCTGGACAGTTACATTCCAGAGCCTGTGCGTGCGATCGATAGACCGTTTCTGATGCCGATCGAGGATGTCTTCTCGATATCTGGTCGTGGGACGGTTGTGACCGGCAGGATTGAGCGTGGGATAGTCAAGATTCAGGAGGAGGTAGAGATTGTCGGTATACGTAATACCGCTAAGACGATCTGTACTGGTGTCGAGATGTTCCGCAAGCTTCTCGATGAGGGGCGTGCTGGAGAGAATTGCGGGATTTTGCTCCGTGGCACCAAGCGCGATGATGTAGAGCGTGGTCAGGTTTTGGCTAAGCCGGGCACTATAAAGCCGCATACAAGGTTTGAGGGTGAGGTGTACGTGCTGTCGAAGGAGGAGGGTGGTCGTCATACGCCGTTCTTTAAAGGTTATCGCCCGCAGTTCTATTTCCGCACAACCGACGTGACTGGCAATTGCGAGTTGCCTGAAGGTGTTGAGATGGTAATGCCGGGTGACAATGTGAAGATGGTCGTAACGCTGATCGCTCCGATTGCCATGGAAGATGGTTTGCGGTTTGCGATACGTGAAGGTGGTCGTACGGTAGGTGCAGGTGTAGTTGCTAAGATCATCGAGTAATCGGTTGATCTGTCTCTGTCGGGCCGGCATAATGGTCGGCCTGATTTCAGTTTTAGGTCAGTAGCTCAATTGGCAGAGCGGCGGTCTCCAAAACCGCAGGTTGGGGGTTCGATTCCCTCCTGACCTGCCATTTTCTAACGAATTTGGCGTGTCTTCTCACAGGATCCTCGTAATGAATGTTAAGGCTGAAGCCAAAGATTCGCGCTTTGATCTGCTCAAGTGGATTGTGGTATCCGCTTTTGTAGTGGTGGGTGTGGTTGGTAATCAGTACTTCTCTGCTGAGCCAATCCTGTACCGTGTCTTGGCCTTGCTTGTGCTGGCGTTGGTTGCTGGCTTTGTAGCGCTACAGACAACCAAGGGTCAGGCTGTTTTTGAGCTGGCTAAAGAAGCGCGCATTGAAATTCGTAAGGTCGTTTGGCCAACCCGTCAAGAGACCACGCAGACCACATTGATTGTCGTGGCTGTTGTTTTGGTAATGGCTCTGCTGTTGTGGGGTCTAGATGCCCTGCTGGGTTGGCTTGTTTCGTTTGTAGTCGGCTAAAGGTGTCCCGTGGCTAAGCGTTGGTACGTCGTGCATGCTTACTCGGGTTACGAGAAGCATGTGATGCGTTCGTTGATCGAGCGTGTAAAGCTCGCCGGAATGGAAGATGGTTTCGGTGAGATCCTAGTCCCTACTGAAGAAGTAGTGGAAATGCGCAATGGCCAGAAGCGTAAGAGCGAACGCAAGTTCTTTCCAGGCTACGTGCTTGTGCAGATGGATATGAATGAAGGGACTTGGCACTTAGTCAAGGATACCCCTCGCGTGATGGGCTTTATCGGTGGTACTGCCGACAAGCCAGCAGCAATTTCCGATAAGGAAGCTGATGCCATTTTGCGTCGGGTTGCTGATAGTGGCGATAAGCCTAAGCCTAAAACGCTGTTCGAGCCTGGCGAAATGGTCCGTGTTGTCGACGGTCCTTTTGCGGACTTCACTGGCGTTGTCGAAGAAGTGAATTACGATAAAAGCCGTATCCAAGTGGCAGTGACTATTTTTGGTCGCTCCACTCCGGTCGAGCTGGAGTTTAGCCAGGTCGAGAAGGCGTAACTAACACAAGTATCCCCTACCCCGCAGCCATAGGCTGTGGGGTTTTTTCGTCACTGGGATTAATGCGTAAACACCGGGGAGCCGTAAGGCGCTAGAACCCGTATTTGGAGTAGCTCATGGCTAAGAAGATAACGGCTTATATCAAGCTGCAAGTAAAGGCTGCACAGGCTAACCCGAGCCCACCAGTAGGTCCGGCATTGGGTCAGCATGGCGTGAATATCATGGAGTTTTGTAAGGCGTTCAACGCTCGGACTCAGGGGCAAGAACCTGGTCTGCCAACTCCGGTAATCATCACTGTTTACAGCGACCGTAGCTTTACGTTCGAAACCAAGAGTACTCCGGCAGCCGTGCTGCTGAAGAAAGCTGCTGGCATTACCAGCGGTTCAGCTCGCCCGAACACCGTTAAGGTTGGCACTGTGACCCGTGCTCAGCTGGAAGAGATCGTCAAGACTAAACAGGCTGATCTGACTTCTGCTGATATGGATGCAGCCGTGCGTACTATCGCCGGTTCTGCTCGTAGCATGGGCCTCAACGTGGAGGGTGTGTAATGTCCAAGCTGACTAAACGTCAAAAGGCAATTGCTGAGAAAATTGAAGCCGGTAAGGCTTATAACTTCGCTGATGCTGCTGCCCTGTTGTCGGCACTGTCGACTGTCAAGTTTTCCGAGTCTGTTGATGTAGCTGTGAATCTGGGCGTTGACCCGCGTAAATCCGATCAGGTCGTGCGTGGCGCAACTGTGCTGCCGAACGGTTCGGGCAAGAGCGTTCGCGTTGCGGTATTTACCCAGGGCCCTGCTGCTGAAGCTGCCTTGGCTGCTGGCGCTGATCGCGTTGGTATGGACGACTTGGCTGCCGAAATGAAAGGCGGCGACCTGAACTATGACGTAGTCATCGCATCTCCAGATGCCATGCGCGTTGTTGGTCAGCTCGGTCAGATTCTCGGCCCGCGCGGCCTGATGCCTAACCCGAAAGTCGGTACCGTTACCCCTGACGTAGCTACTGCCGTCAAGAATGCCAAAGCTGGTCAAATACGTTTCCGTACTGACAAGAACGGCATCATTCACGGTTCCGTGGGTAAGGTCGGCTTCGACGCCGAGAAGCTGAAGCAGAACGTTGAAGCGCTGATTTCCGACCTCAAGCGTCTGAAGCCGTCGACTTCCAAGGGTATCTACGTTAAGCGCGTGACCTTGAGCACTACCATGGGCCCAGGTCTGATCATCGATCAAGGCTCGCTCGACGCTTAATAATTGTGGCTGGCGCGAGTGATTGCGCCAGCTTATAAAATTGGGGTCCCTGCCTGGCGGGGGCTATCCAAGACCGTAGGTGGCGAAAGCCTTAAACCTGGTGAGTAATCTCCAGCAGCCTACGCAGATGGTGCTCCCGATTCTTACCGAATCAGACACCAAAACGCCGTCCAGTCTCGGTTGGACGAAACGGTAACATCCAGGAGTTAACCCGTGGCAATTAAACTCGAAGACAAAAAGGCCATCGTCGCTGAAGTCAACGAGGCTGCCAAAGCTGCCCTGTCCGCTGTCGTGGCTGATGCCCGTGGCGTGACCGTAGCTGCAATGACCGGACTCCGTAAAGAGGCCCGCGCATCTGGTGTGTACGTGAAAGTCGTGCGTAACACACTGCTGCGCCGCGCCGTTGAGGGCACCCAGTTTGAAGTGCTCAACGACGTGTTCAAAGGCCCGACCCTGATTGCGTTCTCCAATGAACATCCGGGCGCTGCTGCTCGTATCTTCAAGGATTTCGCCAAGGGTCAGGACAAGTTCGAGATCAAGGCAGCTGCGTTCGAGGGTCAGTTCCTCGCAGCCACTCAGATCGACGTACTGGCAACTCTGCCGACTTACAACGAAGCGATTTCTCAGCTGATGAGCGTGATGCAAGGCGTTACCAGCAAGTTCGTTCGTACTTTGGCGGCTGTTCGCGACCAGAAAGAAGCTGCAGCGGCCTAAGGCTCGCCGCATAGTCTTTCAATCTTATTTGTTTAATTTGATGGCCGCGAAGGCTGTCCCCCAATACAGGAATTTAGAGTCATGGCTCTGACCAACGAAGACATCATCAACGCCGTTTCCGACATGTCCGTGATGCAGGTTGTTGAACTGATCAAGGCAATGGAAGAGAAGTTCGGTGTTACTGCTGCTGCTGCTTCTGGCCCGGCCGCTGCCGTCGCCGCTGTAGTTGAAGAGCAGACCGAGTTCAACGTCGTGCTGCTGGAAGCTGGCGAGAAGAAAGTAAACGTGATCAAGGCTGTTCGTGAACTGACCGGCCTGGGTCTGAAAGAAGCCAAAGCAGTAGTTGATGGCGCTCCTGGCGTTGTTAAAGAAGGCGTTTCGAAGGACGAAGCTGCAGCTGCAGTGAAAGTCCTGGAAGAAGCTGGCGCTAAAGTCGAGCTCAAGTAAGCGACGACCTTGCGTCTACAGCCTGAGCGACTCGCTTAAGGCTGATGGCTGGTGGCTTTTGCCACCGGCCTTTTTCCGTTGTAGGTTGGCTATTCATTAGTCAACTTTCACTGGGAACAACCCACCCTGTACAGCGGTGGCGCAAACCAAAGGGTTTGCAAGAGTTTCTGGCTGCTCCCATCGGAGAGGCCAAATAAGCAGGTGACCAAGCTGGGGAACGCTGATGGCTTACTCATATACTGAGAAAAAACGTATCCGCAAGGACTTTAGCAAGTTGCCGGATGTTATGGATGTGCCTTATCTATTGGCCATTCAGCTGGATTCGTATCGCGAATTCCTGCAGGCGGGAGCGACCAAGGACCAGTTTCGTGACATCGGCCTGCATGCGGCCTTCAAGTCCGTTTTCCCGATCATCAGCTACTCCGGCAATGCGGCCTTGGAGTATGTTGGTTATCGCTTGGGCGATCCGGCATTTGACGTAAAAGAATGTGTGTTGCGCGGCGTGACATTCGCGGTGCCGTTGCGAGTAAAAGTGCGCCTGATCATTTTCGACAAAGAATCGTCGAATAAAGCGATCAAGGACATTAAAGAGCAGGAAGTGTACATGGGCGAAATTCCGCTCATGACTGAGAACGGTACCTTCGTTATCAACGGTACCGAGCGCGTTATCGTCTCCCAGTTGCACCGTTCGCCAGGCGTTTTCTTCGACCACGATCGTGGCAAGACCCACAGCTCTGGCAAGCTGCTTTACTCCGCTCGCATCATTCCGTATCGCGGTTCTTGGCTGGACTTCGAGTTCGATCCCAAGGACGCCGTGTTTGTTCGTATCGACCGTCGCCGCAAGTTGCCGGCCTCCGTCCTGTTGCGCGCGCTCGGTTACAGCACTGAAGAAGTGCTCGACGCCTTCTATGCCACCAACGTGTTCCATGTGACGGGCGAAACGCTCAACCTGGAACTGGTGCCGCATCGTCTTCGCGGTGAAATTGCTGTTCTCGACATCAAGGACGAGAAAGGCAAAATCATCGTTGAGCAAGGCCGTCGGATTACCGCGCGCCACATCAATCAGTTGGACAAGGCAGGCACTAAAGAGCTCGAAGTTCCGATCGATTACCTGATCGGTCGCACCAGCGCCAAAGCCATCGTCCATCCTGCAACTGGCGAGATCATTGCCGAGTGCAACACTGAGTTGAACGTCGAGATTCTGGCCAAAGTAGTCAAGGCTCAGGTCGTCCGTATCGAAACGCTTTACACCAACGATATCGATTGCGGTCCGTTCATCTCCGATACCCTGAAAATCGACAGTACTACCAATCAGTTGGAAGCGCTGGTCGAGATTTACCGCATGATGCGTCCCGGCGAGCCACCAACCAAGGATGCTGCCGAGACCCTGTTCAATAACCTGTTCTTCAGTCCTGAGCGTTACGACCTGTCGGCCGTTGGCCGGATGAAGTTCAACCGTCGTATCGGTCGTACCGAAATCGAAGGTTCGGGTGTGTTGTGCAAGGAAGACATCGTTGCGGTCCTCAAGACCCTGGTCGATATCCGTAACGGCAAGGGCATTGTCGATGACATCGACCACTTGGGTAACCGTCGCGTTCGTTGCGTAGGCGAGATGGCCGAGAACCAGTTCCGTGTGGGCCTGGTGCGTGTCGAGCGCGCGGTTAAAGAGCGTTTGTCGATGGCCGAAAGTGAAGGCCTGATGCCGCAGGATCTGATCAACGCCAAGCCGGTTGCGGCCGCGGTGAAAGAGTTCTTCGGTTCCAGCCAGCTTTCGCAGTTCATGGACCAGAACAACCCGCTTTCCGAGATTACCCACAAGCGCCGTGTTTCAGCTCTTGGCCCGGGCGGTCTAACCCGTGAGCGTGCTGGCTTCGAAGTCCGTGACGTACACCCGACCCATTACGGCCGTGTGTGCCCGATCGAAACGCCGGAAGGCCCGAACATCGGTCTGATCAACTCCCTGGCAGCCTATGCGCGCACTAACCAGTACGGTTTCCTCGAGAGCCCGTATCGTGTAGTGAACGACACCCTGGTGACTAACGAAATCGTTTTTCTCTCGGCTATCGAAGAGGCCGATCATGTGATCGCCCAGGCTTCGGCGACGATGAACGAGAAGGGTCAGTTGGTCGATGAGTTGGTGGCTGTGCGTCACCTCAACGAATTCACCGTTAAGGCGCCTGAAGACGTCACGCTGATGGACGTATCGCCCAAGCAGGTAGTTTCGGTTGCCGCTTCGCTGATCCCGTTCCTCGAGCACGACGACGCCAACCGTGCGTTGATGGGTTCGAACATGCAGCGTCAGGCCGTACCGACACTGCGTTGCGACAAGCCGCTGGTCGGCACCGGGATGGAGCGCAACGTAGCGCGCGACTCCGGTGTTTGCGTTGTGGCACGCCGTGGTGGTGTGATCGATTCGGTCGACGCTAGTCGCATCGTGGTACGGGTCAATAATGATGAAGTTGAGACTGGTGAAGCCGGTGTCGACATCTACAACCTGACCAAGTACACCCGCTCCAATCAGAACACCTGCATCAACCAGCGTCCGTTGGTGAGCAAGGGTGATCAGGTCGAGCGCAGCGACATCCTGGCTGACGGTCCGTCTACCGACATGGGTGAACTGGCGCTTGGCCAGAACATGCGCGTCGCGTTCATGCCGTGGAACGGCTACAACTTCGAAGACTCCATCCTCCTTTCGGAGCGTGTGGTTCAGGAAGACCGTTTCACCACCATCCACATTCAGGAACTGACCTGTGTGGCGCGTGACACCAAGCTTGGGCCGGAGGAGATCAGTTCCGACATCCCGAACGTCGGTGAGGCTGCACTGAACAAGCTGGACGAAGCCGGTATCGTTTACGTCGGTGCCGAAGTGGGTGCTGGCGACATTCTGGTCGGCAAGGTCACCCCGAAAGGCGAGACCCAGCTGACTCCGGAAGAGAAGCTGTTGCGTGCGATCTTCGGTGAAAAGGCGTCTGATGTTAAGGACACCTCCCTGCGCGTGCCAACCGGCACCAAGGGTACCGTTATCGATGTGCAGGTCTTCACCCGCGACGGCGTTGAGCGTGATGCTCGTGCCCTGTCGATCGAGAAGAGCCAGCTCGACGAGATCCGTAAAGATCTCAACGAAGAGTTCCGCATCGTAGAAGGCGCAACCTTCGAGCGTCTGCGTGAGGCTCTACTCGGCAAGAAGGCCGATGGCGGCGCTGGCTTGAAGAAGGGCACAGAGATCACCGACGAGTTCCTCGACGGCCTCGAGCACGGTCAGTGGTTCAAGCTACGCATGGCCGAGGATGCACTGAACGAGCAGTTGGAAAAGGCTCAGGCCTATATTTCCGACCGCCGTCAGTTGCTCGACGACAAGTTTGAAGACAAGAAGCGCAAGCTGCAGCAGGGCGATGACCTGGCTCCGGGCGTGCTGAAGATCGTCAAGGTTTACCTGGCAATCCGTCGCCGCATTCAACCGGGCGACAAGATGGCTGGTCGTCACGGTAACAAGGGTGTGGTCTCGGTAATTATGCCGGTCGAAGACATGCCGCACGATGTGCATGGCACACCGGTCGACATCGTTCTCAACCCGTTGGGCGTACCGTCGCGGATGAACGTCGGGCAGATCCTCGAAACCCACCTAGGCCTCGCGGCCAAAGGCCTGGGCGAGAAGATCAACCGCATGCTCGAAGAGCAGCGCAAGGTCTCCGAGCTGCGCAAGTTCATGCAGCAGATCTACAACGAGATCGGCGGCCGTCAGGAAAATCTGGATGAACTGAGCGATCAGGAAATCCTCAACCTGGCGAAGAACCTGCGTGGCGGTGTGCCGATGGCCACTCCGGTGTTCGATGGTGCCAAGGAAAGCGAAATCAAGGCGATGCTCAAGCTGGCAGACCTGCCAGAAAGCGGCCAGATGCGCTTGATCGACGGCCGGACGGGTAACCAGTTCGAGCGTCCGACCACCGTTGGCTACATGTACATGCTGAAACTGAACCACCTGGTGGACGACAAGATGCACGCGCGTTCCACGGGTTCCTACAGTCTGGTTACTCAGCAGCCGCTGGGTGGTAAGGCGCAGTTCGGTGGTCAGCGCTTTGGTGAGATGGAGGTCTGGGCACTGGAAGCCTATGGCGCCGCCTACACCCTGCAGGAAATGCTGACCGTTAAGTCGGATGACGTGAACGGCCGTACCAAGATGTATAAAAACATCGTGGACGGTGATCACCGTATGGAGCCGGGCATGCCCGAGTCCTTCAACGTACTGATCAAAGAGATCCGTTCACTCGGTATCGACATCGATCTGGAAACCGAATAACACGTGACGCGAATCGAGAGCGGGGCCGTACGGCCCGCTCTCTGCTCCGCCAGGAGGAAAGGCCTTGAAAGACCTACTGAATTTGCTGAAAAACCAGGGTCAAGTCGAAGAGTTCGATGCCATTCGCATCCAACTTGCTTCGCCTGAGATGATCCGTTCGTGGTCGTTCGGTGAAGTTAAAAAACCGGAAACCATCAACTACCGTACGTTCAAGCCTGAGCGTGACGGCCTGTTCTGCGCCAAGATCTTTGGCCCGGTAAAGGATTACGAGTGCCTGTGCGGTAAGTACAAGCGCTTGAAGCATCGCGGCGTGATCTGCGAGAAGTGCGGCGTTGAAGTTGCACTGGCCAAGGTTCGTCGTGAGCGCATGGCGCACATCGAACTGGCTTCGCCGGTTGCCCACATCTGGTTCCTCAAGTCGCTGCCGAGCCGTATCGGTTTGCTGATGGACATGACCCTGCGTGATATCGAGCGCGTTCTCTACTTCGAGAGCTATGTCGTTATCGATCCTGGCATGACCACCCTTGAAAAAGGCCAGCTGCTGAACGACGAGCAGTACTTCGAAGCCCTCGAAGAGTTCGGTGATGACTTCGACGCCCGCATGGGTGCTGAAGCCGTTCGCGAACTGCTGCACGCGATCGACCTGGAGCACGAGATTGGCCGTCTGCGCGAAGAAATTCCGCAAACTAACTCGGAAACCAAGATCAAGAAGTTGTCCAAGCGTCTGAAGTTGATGGAGGCCTTCCTCGGCTCCGGCAACTTGCCTGAGTGGATGGTGTTGACCGTTCTGCCGGTTCTGCCGCCAGATCTGCGTCCGCTGGTTCCGCTCGACGGTGGCCGCTTCGCGACGTCGGATCTCAACGATCTGTATCGCCGCGTAATCAACCGTAACAACCGCCTCAAGCGCCTGCTCGATCTGTCCGCGCCGGACATCATCGTGCGTAACGAAAAGCGCATGTTGCAGGAAGCGGTCGACGCCCTGCTTGACAACGGCCGTCGCGGTCGCGCCATCACTGGCTCGAACAAGCGTCCGCTGAAATCCTTGGCTGACATGATCAAGGGTAAGCAAGGTCGTTTCCGTCAGAACTTGCTCGGTAAGCGCGTGGACTACTCCGGTCGTTCCGTTATTACCGTGGGCCCGACTCTGCGTCTGCACCAGTGCGGTCTGCCGAAGAAGATGGCTCTTGAGCTGTTCAAGCCGTTCATTTTCGGCAAGCTGGAAATGCGTGGTCTGGCGACCACCATCAAGGCCGCCAAGAAGATGGTCGAGCGCGAGCTGCCAGAGGTGTGGGACGTTCTCGCCGAAGTGATTCGCGAACACCCCGTGCTGCTCAACCGTGCACCCACCCTTCACCGTCTGGGCATCCAGGCGTTTGAACCGGTTCTGATCGAAGGTAAAGCGATTCAGCTGCACCCGCTGGTCTGCGCTGCGTACAACGCCGACTTCGACGGTGACCAGATGGCCGTGCACGTACCGCTGACACTGGAAGCCCAGCTGGAAGCGCGCGCACTGATGATGTCGACCAACAACATCCTGTCGCCTGCCAACGGTGAGCCAATCATCGTTCCTTCGCAGGACGTAGTGCTGGGTCTGTATTACATGACCCGCGAAGCGATCAACGCCAAGGGCGAAGGTCGCGTGTTTGCCGATTTGCAGGAAGTTGACCGGGTATTCCGCGGCGGCGAAGCTTCGCTGCACGCCAAGGTCAAGGTACGGATCAACGAGGTCATCCGTGACCGCGATGGCACGATAACCAAGAACACCCGCATCGTCGACACCACTGTCGGCCGTGCGCTGCTGTTCCAGATCGTGCCGGACGGCCTGTCGTATGACGTGGTCAACCACTCGATGAAGAAGAAGGCGATCTCCAAGCTGATCAACCAGTGCTACCGCACCGTTGGCTTGAAAGACACCGTCATCTTTGCCGACCAATTGATGTACACCGGTTTCGCTTATTCGACCATCTCCGGTGTGTCGATCGGTGTGAACGACTTTGTTATCCCGGATGAGAAAGCCAGCATCATTGATGCTGCTACCGAGGAAGTTAAAGAGATCGAATCGCAGTACGCCTCCGGCCTGGTAACCCAGGGCGAGAAGTACAACAAAGTGATCGACCTCTGGTCTAAGGCCAACGACGAAGTATCCAAGGCGATGATGGCCAACCTTTCGAAAGAGAAGGTCATTGATCGTCATGGCAACGAAGTCGAGCAAGAGTCCTTCAACTCCATGTACATGATGGCCGACTCCGGCGCGCGGGGTTCTGCTGCGCAGATCCGTCAGCTCGCTGGTATGCGCGGTCTGATGGCCAAGCCAGACGGCTCGATCATCGAAACGCCGATCACCGCGAACTTCCGTGAGGGTCTCAGCGTTCTGCAGTACTTCATCTCCACGCACGGTGCACGTAAGGGTCTTGCGGATACCGCATTGAAGACCGCTAACTCCGGTTATCTGACGCGTCGTCTGGTTGACGTGGCTCAGGATCTGGTCGTGACTGCAATCGATTGCGGCACCGAGCATGGCCTGCTGATGACGCCGCATATTGAAGGTGGTGACATCGTTGAGCCGCTGGGTGAGCGCGTACTGGGTCGAGTCATCGCCCGTGATGTGTTCAAACCAGGCACCGACGAGATTATTGTGCCTGCGGGCACTCTGGTCGACGAGCAGTGGGTCGAATTCATTGAGCTGAACAGTATCGACGAAGTTATCGTGCGTTCGCCGATCAGCTGTGAAACTCGCTACGGTATCTGTGCCAAGTGCTACGGTCGCGACCTGGCTCGTGGTCACCAGATCAACATCGGTGAAGCGGTCGGCGTTATCGCTGCCCAGTCGATCGGTGAGCCGGGTACCCAGCTGACCATGCGTACGTTCCACATCGGTGGTGCGGCAAGCCGGACGTCGGCAGCCGACAGCGTTCAGGTGAAGAACGGCGGCATGATTCGTCTGCACAACCTCAAGCACGTCGAGCGTCTCGACGGCAACCTGGTAGCGGTATCCCGCTCCGGCGAGCTGGCGATTGCAGATGAGTTTGGGCGCGAGCGCGAGCGCTACAAGCTGCCGTACGGTGCCGTGATTTCGGTGAAGGAAGGCGACAAGGTCGACGCTGGCGCAATCGTCGCCAAGTGGGACCCGCACACCCACCCGATCGTTACCGAAATGAAAGGTACCGTGACCTACGTGGGCATGGAAGAAGGCATCACCATCAAGCGTCAGACTGACGAATTGACGGGTTTGACCAACATCGAAGTCCTCGATCCGAAGGATCGTCCGGCTGCCGGCAAGGACATCCGTCCAGCTGTGAAGATGGTTGGTGTGGATGGTAAGGATCTGTTGCTGCCAGGTACCGATGTACCTGCCCAGTACTTCCTGCCAGCCAACGCCCTGGTGGGTGTGGCGAATGGTGTCCAGGTCGGTGTGGGTGATGTTATCGCTCGTATCCCGCAGGAAACCTCCAAGACTCGCGACATTACCGGTGGTCTGCCGCGTGTTGCCGACTTGTTCGAAGCGCGTCGTCCGAAAGAAGCCTCGATCCTGGCAGAAATCAGCGGCACCATCGCCTTCGGTAAAGAGACCAAGGGCAAGCGCCGCCTGGTCATTACTCCGAACGATGGCAGTGATCCGTACGAAGAGCTGATTCCGAAATGGCGCCACCTGAACGTGTTCGAAGGTGAGCAGGTCAACAAGGGTGAAGTTATCTCCGACGGTCCGAGCGACCCGCACGATATCCTGCGTCTGCTGGGTGTCAGTGCGCTGGCCAAGTACATCGTCAATGAGATCCAGGACGTGTACCGCCTGCAGGGCGTGAAGATCAACGATAAGCACATCGAAACCATCCTGCGCCAGATGCTGCGTAAGGTTGAAGTGGCAGAGTCGGGTGATTCCAATTTCATCAAAGGCGATCAGATGGAGCTGACTGCGGTGCTTGGCGAGAACGAGCGTCTGGCTGCAGCGGACAAGTTCATAGCCAAGTACACTCGTGTGCTGATGGGTATCACCAAGGCGTCTTTGTCCACCGAGTCGTTCATTTCGGCGGCATCGTTCCAGGAAACAACCCGTGTACTCACCGAGGCGGCCGTTACTGGCAAGCGCGACTTCCTGCGCGGCCTGAAAGAAAACGTGGTGGTGGGTCGTTTGATCCCGGCAGGTACCGGTTTGGCCTATCACGCCGAGCGTAAGCGTAAGCGTGAAGCCGACAAGCCAGTTCGTGTAAGCGCCAGTGAAGTGGAAGCTGCACTGACCGAAGCGTTGAACTCTAGCGGTAATTGAGTGTGCCGCCCGCATGCTTTCGCAGTCGGGCTGCAGCTTGACGGGGAGCGCGAGTCTCATTAGACTCATGCACCCCTAAATTTGGCAGGGCACGTGCCCTGCTAAATTGCTTTTGTTGAAAATAAATAGCGTCGAAAGACAACAGTGGAGCTAGTAGATGGCAACTATCAACCAGCTGGTACGTCAGCCGCGTAAGCGTATCGTCGAGAAATCCGACGTGCCTGCGCTGCAGAATTGCCCGCAACGTCGTGGCGTATGCACTCGCGTGTATACCACTACGCCGAAAAAACCGAACTCGGCACTGCGTAAAGTTTGCCGTGTGCGTCTCACCAACGGTTTCGAGGTTTCCTCGTACATCGGCGGTGAAGGCCACAACCTGCAAGAGCACAGCGTGGTACTGATCCGCGGCGGTCGCGTAAAAGACTTGCCAGGTGTGCGTTATCACACCGTTCGCGGTTCTTTGGATACTTCCGGCGTCAAGGGTCGTAACCAGGGTCGCTCGAAGTACGGTACCAAGCGTCCGAAGTAATCGGTGCTTGAGCTGAAACTGCAGTTTTCTATTTTTCTGAGTCGATAAGAGTAAGGTCGGGCGGCGCCCTTGTTGGGCAGTCTCGAGCTAACCTGAAGACCGTTTGAGGGCTTATCAAATGCCAAGACGTCGTGTAGCAGCCAAGCGCGAAGTGCTTGACGATCCAAAATACGGTAGCCAAATCCTGGCCAAGTTCATGAACCACGTGATGGAGAGCGGCAAGAAAGCCGTTGCCGAGCGTATCGTTTATGGCGCCCTGGATAAGGTTAAAGAGCGTAAGAACAGCGATCCCCTGGAAATCTTCGAGAAAGCTCTCGACGCCATCGCTCCGCTGGTCGAAGTGAAGTCGCGCCGTGTAGGCGGTGCTACTTACCAGGTTCCGGTCGAAGTTCGTCCGTCCCGTCGTAATGCTCTGGCCATGCGTTGGCTGGTAGATTTCGCCCGCAAGCGTGGCGAGAAATCCATGGCTCTGCGCTTAGCTGGCGAACTGATGGATGCAGCTGACGGCAAAGGTGCTGCAGTTAAGAAGCGTGAAGACGTGCACCGTATGGCTGAAGCCAACAAGGCCTTCTCGCACTACCGCTTCTAATTATTGCGCTTTTAAATTTGCGAGGGCTCTATGGCTCGTACTACACCGATTAACCGTTACCGTAACATCGGTATCGTTGCTCACGTGGACGCGGGTAAAACCACGACCACCGAGCGTGTGCTTTTCTACACGGGGAAAAGCCACAAGATGGGCGAAGTGCATGACGGCGCTGCTACCACCGACTGGATGGTGCAGGAGCAGGAGCGTGGTATTACCATCACTTCTGCTGCCATTACCGCCTTCTGGAAGGGCTCTGAGAAGCAGTACAAGGATGAGCATCGCTTCAACGTAATCGATACCCCCGGCCACGTTGACTTCACTATCGAAGTAGAGCGTTCGCTGCGTGTACTCGACGGCGCTGTCGTTGTGTTCTGCGGTACCTCGGGCGTTGAGCCTCAGTCGGAAACCGTATGGCGTCAGGCCAACAAATACGGTGTTCCGCGTCTTGTTTATGTCAACAAGATGGACCGTGCCGGTGCTGATTTCTTGCGCGTGATCGCTCAGATCAAGCAGCGCCTGGGTCACACTCCGGTGCCGATCCAGTTGGCTATCGGTTCCGAAGATAACTTCCAGGGTCAGATTGATCTGATCAACATGCAAGCTATCTACTGGAACGATGCTGACAAAGGCATGGTCCCTGTCCGTAAGGATATTCCAGCAGAGCTGCTGGAAGAGGCCGAGAAGTGGCGCGGTAACATGGTAGAGGCTGCGGCCGAAGCCAATGACGAGCTGATGAACAAGTACCTCGAAGGTGAAGAAATCACCATTGAGGAAATCAAGGGCGCCCTGCGTCAGCGTACTATCGCTGGTGAGATCGTTCTGGCTGTTTGCGGCTCTTCTTTCAAGAACAAGGGTGTTCCCCTGGTTCTCGATGCTGTTATCGACTTCCTGCCAGCGCCAACCGACATTCCTGCCATCAAGGGTACTGACCCGGATGACGAGGAAATTCAGCTGGAGCGTCATGCAGATGACAGCGAGCCGTTCTCGGCTCTAGCCTTCAAGATCGCTACTGACCCATTCGTGGGTACCCTGACCTTTGTCCGCGTATACTCGGGCGTGTTGAACTCCGGTGACGGCGTGATCAACTCGGTTAAGGGCAAAAAAGAGCGCGTGGGTCGTATGGTGCAAATGCACGCAAACGCCCGCGAAGAGATCAAGGAAGTGCGCGCTGGTGACATCGCGGCCCTGATCGGCATGAAGGACGTCACCACTGGTGAGACTCTGTGCAACGCTGACAAGCCAATCATCCTTGTTCGCATGGACTTCCCGGAGCCGGTTATTTCGGTTGCCGTAGAGCCTAAGACCAAGGACGACCAGGAAAAAATGGGTGTTGCTCTGGGCAAGCTTGCTCAGGAAGATCCATCTTTCCGCGTCAAGACTGATGAAGAGACTGGTCAGACGATCATCTCCGGTATGGGCGAGTTGCACCTGGATATCCTGGTCGACCGCATGCGCCGCGAGTTTAACGTCGAAGCCAACATCGGCAAGCCTCAGGTTTCCTATCGTGAGCGCATCACGAAGAGCTGTGAAATCGAAGGCAAGTTCGTTCGTCAGTCTGGTGGTCGTGGTCAGTTCGGTCACTGCTGGGTTCGCTTTGCTCCAGCTGATGAAGGCCAGGAAGGTCTGCAGTTCGTCAATGAGGTAGTGGGTGGTGTGATTCCGAAGGAATACATCCCGGCTATCCAGAAAGGCATCGAAGAGCAGATGAAGAACGGCGTTGTAGCCGGTTATCCGCTAATCGGTCTGAAGGCTACCGTGTTCGATGGTTCTTACCATGACGTCGACTCCAACGAGATGGCGTTCAAGGTGGCTGCTTCCATGGCAACCAAGCAACTGGCCCAGAAGGGCGGTGGTGAGTTGCTCGAGCCGATCATGGCGGTAGAGGTTGTTACGCCTGAAGACTATATGGGTGACGTGATGGGCGATCTTAACCGTCGTCGCGGCATGATCTTGGGTATGGAAGACACGGTCTCCGGCAAAGTAATTCGCGCCGAAGTTCCGTTGGGTGAGATGTTCGGTTATGCGACCGACGTCCGTTCCATGTCCCAGGGTCGCGCAAGCTACTCTATGGAATTCAAAAAATACAATACAGCTCCGTCGCACATCGTCGAATCTGTAACCAAAAAACAAGGCTGATTCAGTCCTTTAGGCAAGGAGTTAATTGTCGTGGCTAAAGAAAAATTTGAACGTAAAAAACCGCACGTCAACGTTGGCACCATCGGTCACGTCGACCATGGTAAAACCACGCTGACTGCTGCGTTGACCAAGGTGTGTGCCGAGGCTTTCGGTGGCGCCATTCGTGATTTCGCACAAATCGACAGCGCTCCGGAAGAAAAGGCTCGTGGTATCACGATCAATACTTCCCACGTTGAATACGATTCCAGCATCCGTCACTACGCTCACGTAGATTGCCCGGGCCACGCTGACTATGTGAAAAACATGATCACTGGTGCTGCGCAGATGGATGGCGCGATTCTGGTTTGCTCCGCTGCTGACGGCCCTATGCCGCAGACTCGCGAGCACATCCTGCTGTCCCGTCAGGTAGGCGTTCCTTACATCGTGGTCTTCCTGAACAAGGCTGACATGGTGGATGACGCTGAGCTGCTGGAACTGGTTGAGATGGAAGTGCGTGACCTGTTGTCGGCTTACGACTTCCCGGGCGACGATACTCCGATCGTGATCGGTTCGGCGTTGATGGCTTTGAACGGCCAGGACGACAACGAGATGGGTACCTCTGCCGTGCGTAAGCTGGTTGAGACTCTCGATACCTATATCCCGGATCCGGTGCGTGTTATCGACAAGCCGTTCCTGATGCCAGTTGAAGACGTATTCTCGATCTCTGGTCGCGGTACTGTTGTGACTGGTCGTATTGAGCGCGGTATCGTCAAGATCCAGGAAGAAGTCGAGATCGTTGGTCTGCGTGATACTGTCAAGACCATCTGTACTGGTGTTGAGATGTTCCGCAAGCTGCTCGACGAAGGTCGTGCTGGTGAGAACTGCGGTATCCTGCTGCGCGGCACCAAGCGTGACGACGTTGAGCGTGGCCAGGTTCTGGCCAAGCCGGGTTCGGTTAAGCCGCACACCAAGTTCGAAGCAGAAGTCTACGTGCTGAGCAAAGAAGAAGGCGGTCGTCACACTCCGTTCTTCAAAGGCTACCGCCCGCAGTTCTACTTCCGCACTACCGATGTAACTGGTAACTGCGAACTGCCGGAAGGCGTTGAAATGGTAATGCCGGGCGACAACGTGAAAATGGTTGTTACCCTGATCAAGTCGATCGCCATGGAAGATGGTCTGCGCTTCGCTATTCGCGAAGGTGGCCGTACCGTTGGTGCTGGCGTGGTTGCCAAGATCTTCGAGTAATCGATAGGTCTTAAAAAGCCCCCGCTTGCGGGGGCTTTTTTATTGGGTTGACACTCTGAGAGGGCGTCTATAGAATTGCGCCTCCTTTTAGCTGGTGTCTTGCACCCGCTGGGAATAGCAGCTTGGAATCTGAGGTCAAAATGCAAAACCAACAAATCCGTATTCGGTTGAAGGCTTTTGACCATCGCCTGATCGATCAATCAACCCAGGAAATCGTGGAAACCGCGAAACGTACTGGTGCTCAGGTGCGTGGTCCGATTCCTCTGCCAACTCGCAAAGAGCGGTTTACTGTTCTGACTTCACCGCACGTCAACAAAGACGCGCGTGATCAGTTCGAAATCCGTACTCATAAGCGCGTACTGGACATTGTCCAGCCAACGGATAAAACCGTTGATGCGTTGATGAAGCTTGATCTTGCGGCTGGCGTGGAAGTGCAGATCAGCCTCGGCTAAGACCGTTTAGGTTTTAGTCGTGTAACGCTCTGAAATGGGCGGCCATAGCGGGTGAAAGCCCCGTACACTCATGAGGTTACAACATGACTATTGGTGTAGTCGGTCGTAAGTGCGGTATGACCCGTATTTTCACCGAAGAAGGTGTCTCCATTCCGGTTACGGTCATTGAGATCGAGCCGAATCGCGTCACTCAGTTCAAAACCGAAGAGTCCGATGGCTATCGTGCAGTGCAAGTCACTGTCGGCGAGCGTCGTGCTTCCCGTGTTACCAAGGCGCAAGCCGGTCATTTCGCCAAGGCGAATGTCGCGGCGGGTCGTGGTGTTTGGGAGTTTCGTCTTGAAGAAGGCGACTACCAGGCTGGCGATCTGATCAGCGCTGAAATTTTCCAAGCTGGTCAACTGGTGGATGTCACCGGTCAGTCCAAGGGTAAAGGCTTTGCCGGTACCATCAAGCGTTGGAATTTCCGCGGCCAAGACAACACTCACGGTAACTCCGTGTCCCACCGTGTTCCGGGTTCTATTGGCCAGTGCCAAACTCCGGGTCGCGTCTTCAAGGGCAAGAAAATGTCCGGTCACATGGGTGCTGAGCGCGTGACTGTGCAGTCCCTGGAAGTAGTGCGCGTCGACGCTGAACGCAACCTGCTGTTGGTCAAGGGTGCCGTTCCTGGCGCTACTGGCGGCAACCTGGTTGTTCGTCCGGCAGCCAAGGCTCGCGGTTAAGGGGAAGCTGACATGCAATTAAATGTAAATGGCGCTCAAGCGATCGAAGTGTCCGAAGCGACATTCGGTGGCGATTATAACGAGACCCTGGTTCACCAAGCAGTCGTGGCCTACATGGCTGGCGGCCGTCAGGGTAGCAAGCAGCAGAAGACTCGTTCCGACGTATCTGGTGGCGGTAAGCGCCCATGGCGTCAGAAGGGCACTGGTCGTGCTCGTGCTGGTACCACTCGTGGCCCGATCTGGCGTGGCGGTGGTGTGACTTTCGCGGCCCGTCCGCAGAATCACGACCAGAAGCTGAACAAGAAGATGTATCGCGCTGCATTGCGGTCGATTCTTGCTGAGCTGGTACGCACCGATCGTCTGATCGTAGTTGAGGACTTCAGTGTTGAAGCGCCGAAAACTAAAGACCTGCTGAACAAACTGAATGGCATGGGTCTGACCGACGTTTTGATCGTGTCCGATGCTATTGACGAAAATCTGTACCTGGCTGCCCGTAACCTGCCACACGTCGATGTTCGTGACGTGCAGGGTTCCGATCCGGTCAGTCTGATCGCGTACGAAAAGGTGCTTGTCACCGTTTCTGCCGTGAAGAAATTCGAGGAGCTGCTGGGATGAACCAGGAACGCGTATTTAAAGTGCTGCTTGGCCCGCACGTCTCCGAGAAGGCAACACTTCTGGCTGATAAGAAAAGCCAATTCGTATTCAAGGTTGCAACTGATGCAACCAAGCTGGAAATCAAGAAGGCCGTCGAAAGCCTGTTCAGTGTGAATGTTGCTGCTGTTAATACCGTGAATGTTCTCGGTAAGAGCAAGCGCACCGCTCGCGGTCTGGGCAAGCGTAACGACTGGAAGAAGGCAGTTATTACCCTTCAGCCAGGCCAAGATCTCGATTTCGCCAGCAGTGCAGAGTAAGGGAGGGGAGCATCATGGCAATCGTTAAATGCAAACCGACTTCCCCTGGCCGCCGTTTTGTGGTCAAGGTGGTCAACCAGGAGCTGCATAAAGGCGCTCCTTACGCTCCGCTGCTCGAGAAGAAGTCGAAGACTGGCGGTCGTAACAACAACGGTCGGATCACTACCCGTCATATCGGTGGTGGCCACAAGCAGCATTATCGTCTGGTCGATTTCCGTCGCAACGACAAAGATGGCATTCCAGCCACTGTCGAGCGTATTGAATATGATCCGAACCGTACTGCGCACATTGCTCTGCTGTTGTACGCAGACGGTGAGCGTCGCTACATCATTGCCCCTAAAGGCGTGAGTGCTGGCGATCAGCTGATAGCTGGCATTATGGCTCCGATCAAGCCAGGCAACAGTCTGCAACTGCGCAACATTCCAGTTGGTAGCACTGTTCACGGTATCGAACTGAAGCCGGGCAAAGGTGCCCAGATCGCTCGTTCCGCTGGTGCTTCGGCTCAGCTGATTGCGCGTGAAGGTGTCTACGTGACCTTGCGTCTGCGTTCCGGTGAAATGCGTAAAGTACTGGCTGAGTGCCGTGCGACCTTGGGCGAAGTCTCGAACTCCGAGCATAGCCTGCGTTCGCTGGGTAAAGCTGGTGCCAAGCGCTGGCGTGGCGTTCGCCCAACCGTTCGTGGTGTTGCCATGAACCCGGTTGACCACCCACATGGTGGTGGTGAAGGTCGTACCTCTGGTGGTCGTCATCCGGTGTCTCCATGGGGCTTCCCGACGAAGGGCGCGAAGACTCGTGGTAACAAACGCACCGATAAAATGATCGTCCGTCGTCGCAAGTAAATAGAGGGATACGACAGTGCCACGTTCTCTGAAAAAAGGTCCTTTTATCGATCTTCACCTACTGAAGAAGATCGAAGTGGCGGTGGAAAAGAATGATCGCAAGCCGGTGAAAACCTGGTCGCGCCGTTCTATGATCCTGCCGCAAATGGTCGGTCTGACCATTGCTGTGCATAACGGTCGTCTGCATGTCCCAGTTCTCGTGAACGAAGACATGGTCGGCCACAAACTCGGCGAGTTTGCTGGTACCCGCACTTATCGTGGGCACGTAGCAGACAAGAAAGCCAAGCGTTAAGGGGTTAGGAAATGGAAGTAGCCGCTAAGTTGTCGGGCGCTCGAATCTCCGCCCAGAAAGCCCGCTTGGTCGCCGACCAGATCCGCGGGAAGAAGGTGGGCGAAGCGCTCAATCTGTTGGCTTTCAGCAGTAAGAAAGCCGCCGACATCATCAAGAAAGTGCTGGAGTCGGCTGTAGCCAACGCCGAGCATAACGAAGGCGCAGACGTTGATGACCTTAAGGTCAGCACCGTTTTCGTCAACGAAGGGCGTTCGCTGAAGCGAATCATGCCGCGTGCCAAAGGCCGCGCTGATCGCATCGTCAAGCGGTCTTGCCATATCACTGTCAAGGTTGCGGACAAGTAACGGAGTCGATCAGATGGGTCAGAAAGTACATCCCATTGGCATTCGCCTGGGAATCGTCAAGGAGCACACCTCCGTCTGGTACGCAGACGGTCGGACTTATGCGGACTATTTGTTCGCTGATCTGAAGGTGCGCGAATACCTCCAAGACAAACTAAAAAGCGCGTCCGTAAGCCGTATCGATATCCATCGCCCGGCTCAGACTGCACGCATCACCATCCACACCGCCCGTCCAGGTATCGTGATTGGCAAAAAAGGTGAAGATGTTGAGAAGCTGCGTCAGGACCTGACCAAGCAAATGGGTGTGCCTGTGCACATCAATATCGAAGAGATCCGTAAGCCGGAGCTCGACGGTATGCTGGTTGCGCAGAGCGTAGCTCAGCAGCTGGAGCGTCGTGTGATGTTCCGTCGCGCTATGAAGCGCGCTGTACAGAACGCCATGCGCATTGGTGCCAAAGGCATCAAAATCCAAGTGAGCGGTCGTCTCGGCGGTGCTGAAATTGCCCGTACCGAATGGTATCGCGAAGGTCGTGTGCCGTTGCACACCCTGCGTGCCGATATCGACTATGCCACGTACGAAGCGCACACCACTTATGGTGTGATCGGTGTCAAGGTTTGGATCTTCAAAGGCGAAGTAATTGGTGGTCGCCAAGAAGAACTGAAACCGCAGGCACCTGCGCCTCGTAAAAAAGCTGCTAAGTAAGGGGTACGCCAAATGTTGCAACCAAAGCGTACGAAGTTCCGTAAGCAGATGACCGGCCACAACCGTGGTCTGGCTCAGCGCGGTAGCAAAGTCAGCTTCGGCGAATTCGCCCTGAAGTCTGTTGCCCGCGGTCGTCTCACCGCCCGTCAGATTGAGTCCGCTCGTCGTGCTCTGACTCGTCACGTTAAGCGTGGCGGGAAAATCTGGATTCGCGTTTTCCCGGACAAGCCAGTTACCAAGAAGCCTCTCGAAGTGCGGATGGGTAAAGGGAAGGGTAGCGTTGAGTATTGGGTAGCCCAGATCCAGCCAGGCAAAGTCCTGTATGAGATCGAAGGCGTTTCCGAAGAGTTGGCGCGTGAGGCTTTCGCCCTGGCTGCTGCAAAGCTGCCGCTCGCCACCACTTTTGTTAAGCGGACGGTGATGTGATGAAGGCGAATGAACTTCGTGAAAAATCAGCACAGCAGCTGAACGAGCAACTGCTCGGCCTGCTGCGCGACCAGTTCAATCTGCGTATGCAGAAAGCAACTGGCCAGTTGGGGCAGTCTCACCTGCTCTCGCAAGTTAAGCGCGATATTGCTCGTGTGAAGACTGTGCTCAATCAGCAGGCAGGTAAGTGATCATGGCTGAAGCCGAAAAAACAGTCCGTACGCTGACCGGCCGTGTCGTCAGCGACAAGATGGACAAGACCATCACCGTATTGATCGAGCGTCGCGTTAAGCACCCGATCTACGGTAAATATGTCAAGCGTTCGACCAAGCTGCACGCGCACGACGAAAGCAACCAGTGCCACATCGGTGACAAGGTTTCCATCCGTGAAACCCGTCCCGTAGCCAAGACCAAATCTTGGGCGCTGGTTGAAGTTCTCGAACGCGCAGTGGAAGTCTAAGGACTAGGGGTCGGAGAAATATATGATTCAGACTCAATCCATGCTCGACGTCGCTGACAACAGCGGTGCTCGACGCGTTATGTGCATCAAGGTGTTGGGCGGTTCTCATCGCCGTTACGCTGGCATCGGCGACATCATCAAAGTGACCGTCAAGGAAGCAATTCCGCGCGGTAAAGTGAAAAAGGGTCAAGTGATGACTGCTGTTGTAGTCCGCACTCGTCACGGCGTTCGTCGCCCTGATGGCTCGATCATTCGCTTCGATGGCAACGCTGCTGTTCTGCTGAACAACAAGCAAGAGCCGATCGGCACCCGTATTTTTGGGCCAGTGACTCGTGAACTTCGCTCTGAGAAGTTCATGAAGATCGTCTCGCTCGCCCCTGAAGTGCTCTAAGGAGATCCGACATGCAAAAGATTCGTCGTGACGACGAGATCATCGTGATCGCCGGTAAAGACAAAGGTAAGCGTGGCAAGGTGCTGAAGGTTCTCGTTGACGACCGTCTGGTCGTTGGCGGGATCAACCTGGTGAAGCGCCATACCAAGCCGAACCCGATGTCGGGCGTTCAGGGCGGTATCATCGAGAAAGAAGCGCCTCTGCACGCTTCCAACGTGGCCATCTTCAACGGTGAAACCAACAAGGCTGATCGCGTTGGTTTCAAAGTTGAAGAAGGTAAAAAAATTCGTGTCTTCAAGTCGACCCAAAAAGCGGTTGATGCTTGAACACTGCTAGGTAGAAGACCATGGCACGACTAAAAGAGATTTACCGGAAAGAAATCGCGCCGAAGCTTAAGGAAGAACTTAAGCTCGCTAACGTGATGGAAGTTCCGCGCATCACCAAGATCACCCTGAACATGGGCTTGGGCGAAGCGATCGGTGACAAGAAAGTCATCGAGAACGCTGTTGCCGACCTGGAAAAGATCACCGGTCAGAAAGTCGTAGTGACTCATGCCCGTAAGTCGATTGCAGGTTTCAAGCTGCGTGAAGGTTGGCCGATCGGCGTCAAGGTAACCCTGCGTCGCGATCGTATGTACGAATTCCTGGATCGTCTGCTGTCTATCTCCCTGCCGCGCGTGCGTGACTTCCGCGGCCTGAATGCCAAGTCCTTTGATGGTCGCGGCAATTACAGCATGGGCGTTAAAGAGCAGATCATCTTCCCGGAAATCGACTACGACAAGATCGATGCCCTGCGTGGTCTGGACATTACCCTGACTACAACTGCGCGTACGGATGACGAGGGTCGTGCTTTGTTGCGCGCCTTCAAATTCCCGTTCCGCAACTGATTGGAGTTGGACCATGGCTAAAATGAGCATGAAAAACCGTGAGCTGAAGCGTCAGCAAACGGTAGCCAAGTACGCTAAAAAGCGTGCTGCGCTGAAAGCTACCATCGCCGATCTGAACGCCACTCCGGAAGCACGGTGGGAAGCTCAGGTAGCTCTGCAGAAGCAGCCGCGTGATGCTAGCGCTTCGCGCCTGCGCAATCGCTGCCGTATTACCGGTCGTCCGCACGGCGTTTATCGCAAGTTCGGTCTGTCGCGTATCAAGCTGCGTGAAGCTGCAATGCGCGGTGACGTACCAGGTCTGGTCAAGGCCAGCTGGTAAGTCGTCGTTCGCTGGGTCTGTTCGGTGGAGATACTGGGCAGATTCAGGCAAGCATTATGAAACAAGCCCCTTTTGGGGCTTGATTCATTTTTGATCAGTCTCTAGAATGTTCGGCTCGCCTGAGTCAGGGCTTTTCAATTGCCCTGCGTTTTGGTGACTCTAGCCGTAAGGCTAATTCTTTTTGTATCAGGAGCGTCTAGCCCATGAGTATGCAGGACCCGTTAGCGGACATGCTAACTCGTATCCGTAATGCCCAGATGGCTGAAAAGTCCGTCGTAAGCATGCCGTCTTCCACGTTGAAGGTGGCTGTAGCCAAAGTCTTGAAAGACGAAGGTTATATCGCGGGATATCAGATCAGTGGCGAAGTTAAGCCACAGCTGTCCATCGAGCTGAAGTATTTCGAAGGCCGTCCGGTCATCGAAGAAGTGAAGCGCGTTAGCCGTCCAGGCCTTCGCCAGTATAAATCCGTTGATGATCTGCCGAAAGTTCGTGGCGGTCTCGGGGTTTCCATCGTCTCCACCAATAAAGGTGTGATGACGGACCGCGCTGCGCGCGCTGCCGGTGTCGGTGGCGAAGTGCTATGCACAGTGTTCTAGGGGGGAATAAGCATGTCTCGCGTTGCTAAGAACCCCGTTACGTTGCCCGCTGGTGTTGAGGTCAGTCTCACCGGTCAGCAGCTGTCGGTAAAGGGTGCCAAGGGTGCTCTAGAACTGAATGTTCACTCGTCCGTTGAGATCCTGCATGAAGCCGGTGAGTTGCGTTTCGCAGCTCGCAATGGTGATCAGCAGACTCGCGCCATGGCCGGCACTACTCGTGCATTGGTCAATAACATGGTGATCGGCGTTAGTACTGGCTTCGAGCGCAAGCTGCAGCTGGTCGGTGTTGGTTACAAGGCGCAAGCCAAAGGTCAGGTGTTGAACCTCGCTCTCGGCTTCTCCCATCCGATCGACTATGAGTTGCCGGAAGGTGTGGTTGCTGAAACCCCGAACCAGACCGAGATCCTGATCAAGGGTGTCGACAAACAACTGGTTGGTCAGGTCGCTGCGGAGATTCGTGACTTCCGTCGTCCTGAACCTTATAAGGGCAAGGGTGTTCGTTACGCAGACGAAGTCGTCCGCCGTAAAGAAGCCAAGAAGAAGTAGGGCATAGCAAATGACCGACAAAAAAGTTACTCGACTGCGTCGCGCTCGCAAGGCACGCCTGAAAATGCACGAGCTCGAAGCTGTGCGTCTCTGCGTGTATCGCTCTTCGCAGCACATCTATGCCCAGGTCATTTCGGCCGACGGCAGCAAGGTTCTGGCCAGCGCCTCTACCTTGGACAAAGCACTGCGTGATGGTGCCACTGGCAACATCGACGCGGCCAAGAAAGTTGGCGAGCTGGTTGCCGAGCGTGCGAAAGCCGCTGGGGTTACTCAGGTTGCATTCGACCGTTCTGGCTTCAAGTACCACGGCCGCGTTAAGGCGCTGGCTGATGCTGCTCGTGAAGGCGGGCTGGAGTTCTAAGTTATGGCAAATAACGACCAAAAGCGCGACGAAGGCTATATCGAGAAGCTGGTACAGGTTAACCGTGTTGCCAAAACCGTAAAGGGTGGCCGTATTTTCACTTTCACTGCGTTGACCGTAGTGGGTGATGGTAAGGGTCGCGTTGGTTTCGGCCGTGGAAAATCCCGTGAAGTGCCAGCTGCTATCCAGAAAGCTATGGAAGCTGCTCGTCGCAACATGATCCAGGTGGACCTGAACGGCACCACTCTGCAGTACGCAATGAAATCTGCACATGGCGCCTCCAAGGTGTACATGCAGCCGGCTTCCGAGGGTACCGGCATTATTGCTGGTGGCGCTATGCGTGCTGTTCTAGAAGTGGCTGGTGTACAAAACGTTCTGGCTAAATGCTACGGCTCGACTAACCCCGTGAACGTGGTGCATGCCACTTTCAAAGGTTTGAAAGCTATGCAGTCGCCTGATTCCATTGCGGCCAAGCGTGGCAAGAGCGTCGAGGAGATTCTCTAATCATGGCTAATACCGTAAAAGTCACGCTGATCAAAAGCATGACCGGCCGCATTCCCAACCATAAGCTTTGTGTGAAGGGTTTGGGTCTGCGTCGCATTGGTCACACCGTAGAAGTGCTGGATACTCCCGAGAATCGCGGGATGATCAACAAGGCTTACTACATGCTGCGAGTCGAGGGTTAATTCATGTACCTGAACGATTTGAGTCCTGCGCCGGGTTCCCGTCGCGAGAAGCACCGTCCGGGCCGTGGTATCGGTAGTGGGTTGGGTAAGACTGGTGGCCGCGGCCACAAGGGTCAATCCTCCCGCTCCGGTGGTTCCATTGCTCCGGGTTTTGAAGGCGGCCAGCAGCCTCTGCACCGTCGTTTGCCCAAGTTCGGTTTCGTTTCCTTGAAGGCTATGGATCGCGCAGAAGTGCGTACTTCTGAGCTGAACAAGGTCGAAGGCGGGGTAATTACTCTGCAAACGCTGAAGGATGCCAACCTGATTAACCAACATGTACGGCGTGTGAAAGTCATGCTGTCCGGTGAGGTTACTTGCGCTGTCACCCTTAAAGGTATCGCTGCCACCAAAGGTGCGCGTGCGGCTATTGAAGCAGCTGGCGGTAAGTTCGAGGAATAAATGGCTAAGCAAGGTGCTCTCTCAGCGCTCAGCAATGGCGGGTTATCCGAGCTCTGGGCTCGTCTGCGCTTTCTGTTCATGGCGATTATCGTCTACCGGATTGGCGCACACATCCCAGTTCCAGGCATCAATCCGGACCGGTTGGCGGACCTGTTTCGACAGAATGAGGGGACCATTCTTAGCTTGTTCAACATGTTTTCCGGTGGTGCGCTTGAGCGCATGAGCATTTTTGCATTGGGGATCATGCCGTATATTTCGGCGTCGATCATCATGCAGCTCATGACCGCTGTTAGCCCACAGTTGGAGCAGTTGAAGAAGGAAGGTGAGGCTGGTCGTCGCAAGATCAGCCAATACACCCGCTACGGCACCCTAGTCTTGGCATTCGTTCAAGCAATCGGCATGTCCGTTGGCTTGGCGAGTCAGGGCGTCGCGTTTTCAGGCGATTTCGGCTTCCACTTCGTTGCAGTCACCACGTTTGTGGCGGGTGCGATGTTTATGATGTGGCTAGGCGAGCAGATCACTGAGCGTGGTGTTGGCAACGGTATTTCGATGCTGATTTTTGCGGGCATCGTAGCCGGTCTGCCGTCGGCAATCGGGCAGTCTTTCGAGTCTGCTCGCCAGGGTGATATCAATATCTTTGCCTTGATTGCCATCGGTTTGTTGGCAGTAGCGATTATCGGTTTTGTGGTGTTCATTGAGCGTGGCCAGCGTCGTATCGCGGTGCACTACGCCAAGCGTCAGCAGGGCCGTAAGGTCTTTGCTGCGCAGACCAGCCACTTGCCGTTGAAGGTGAATATGGCGGGGGTTATCCCGGCCATTTTCGCCAGCAGCCTTCTGTTGTTCCCGGCCTCGCTGGGTGCCTGGTTTGGTCAGTCTGAGGGTATGGGCTGGCTGCAGGATATTTCACAGGCTATCGCTCCTGGTCAGCCGTTGAACATTTTGCTGTTTAGTGCGGGGATCGTTTTCTTTTGCTTCTTCTACACAGCATTGATGTTCAATCCGAAAGACGTAGCGGAAAACCTGAAGAAGTCCGGTGCCTTTATTCCGGGTATCCGTCCAGGTGAGCAGTCGGCGCGCTATATCGATGGCGTGTTGACTCGTTTGACCATGTTCGGTGCTCTGTACATGACGGCCGTTTGCCTGTTGCCCCAGTTTCTGGTGGTGGCGGCTAACGTACCGTTCTATCTTGGCGGGACCTCGTTGCTGATCGTCGTAGTGGTTGTGATGGACTTTATGTCGCAAGTACAATCGCACCTCGTTTCGCACCAGTACGAATCCCTGATGAAGAAAGCCAACCTGAAGGGCCACGGCAGCGGCATGATGCGCTGAAGTGCCCATAAGGTTCGAGGAGTTGGTGATGAAAGTTCGTGCATCGGTGAAAAAGCTGTGCCGTAACTGCAAGATTATTCGTCGTGAAGGTGTCGTTCGAGTTATCTGCAGCGCGGAGCCGCGTCACAAACAGCGCCAAGGCTGAGTGTGATTTAAGATACAAGCCCGGCAGCTAGTGCGCTGCCGGGTTGATTATTTGTTTCTACAGCGCTAATATCTCGCGCCTCATTTCTTGGCTTCCGGGGCGTAGGTAGCTGTCAATTGGAGTTCCACTGAATGGCCCGTATTGCAGGCGTAAACATTCCGGATAACAAGCACACTGTTATCTCGTTGACCTACATCTTTGGTGTTGGTCGCACTACCGCGCAGAAAATCTGTGCGGCTGCTGGTGTTAATCCGGCAGTGAAGATCAAGGATCTCTCTGACGAGCAGATCGAGCAGCTGCGTGGCGAAGTCTCCAAGGTGAATACCGAAGGTGACCTGCGTCGTGAAGTGAACATGAAAATCAAGCGCTTGATGGACTTGGGCTGCTACCGCGGCCTGCGTCATCGTCGTGGTCTGCCGGTTCGCGGTCAGCGTACCAAGACCAACGCGCGTACCCGTAAGGGCCCGCGTAAGCCGATCCGCAAGTAATCGCATTCGCGCATCGACAGGAATTTAGTCATGGCAAAACCTGCTGCTCGTACTCGTAAGAAAGTCAAAAAGACAGTGGTTGATGGCATCGCCCACATCCACGCTTCCTTTAACAACACAATCGTGACCATTACTGACCGTCAGGGCAACGCCCTGTCTTGGGCCACTTCTGGTGGTTCAGGCTTCCGCGGCTCGCGTAAAAGCACCCCGTTCGCTGCCCAGGTGGCTGCTGAACGTGCTGGTCAAGCTGCGCTGGAATTCGGTCTGAAGAACCTCGACGTTAACGTCAAGGGTCCAGGTCCGGGTCGTGAGTCCGCTGTTCGTGCATTGAACGGCTGCGGATACAAGATCGCCAGCATTACCGATGTGACACCCATCCCGCACAACGGATGCCGTCCTTCGAAGAAGCGTCGCGTGTAATCAGGAGACAGTGAGAAATGGCTCGTTACATTGGTCCCAAATGCAAACTGTCTCGTCGTGAAGGCACTGATCTTTTCCTGAAAAGTGGCGTACGCGCCCTGGAATCGAAGTGCAACATCGAAGCAGCCCCAGGTATCCACGGTCAGCGCCGTGGCCGTCAGTCCGACTACGGCACCCAGCTGCGTGAAAAGCAAAAAGTTCGTCGTATCTACGGTGTTCTTGAGCGTCAGTTCAGTGGTTATTACAAAGAAGCAGCCGGCAAGAAAGGTGCTACTGGTGAGAACCTGTTGCAACTGCTCGAGTGCCGTCTGGATAACGTGGTTTACCGCATGGGTTACGGTGCTACTCGCGCCGAATCCCGTCAGCTGGTTTCGCACAAAGCGATCAGCGTAAACGGTAAAACTGTAAACGTGCCGTCTTACCAGGTTAAAGCTGGCGACGTCGTTGCAGTTCGCGAGAAGTCGAAGAATCAGCTGCGCATTGTTCAGGCTCTTGAGCTGTGTGCCCAGCGTGGCCGCGTTGAATGGGTAGAAGTAGACATTGAGAAGAAGTCCGGCGTATTTAAAGCCGTGCCTATTCGCAGTGATCTGTCCGCTGACATCAACGAAAGCCTGATTGTCGAGCTCTACTCCAAGTAAGGGCTAGAAAATAGGTGCATCCATGCAGATTTCGGTAAATGAGTTCCTGACCCCCCGCCATATTGATGTGCAGGTGGTCAGTCCGACCCGCGCCAAGATTACGCTCGAGCCTCTCGAGCGTGGCTTTGGCCACACCTTGGGCAACGCGCTGCGCCGCATCCTGTTGTCCTCTATGCCTGGCTGTGCAGTAGTCGAGGCCGAGATTGACGGTGTACTCCATGAGTACAGCGCCATTGAAGGTATTCAGGAAGATGTCATTGAAATCCTGCTTAACCTGAAAGGTCTGGCTATAAAGTTGCACGGTCGCGACGAAGTTACGCTGACTCTGGCGAAGAAGGGCTCGGGTGTAGTTACCGCTGCCGATATTCAGCTGGATCATGATGTCGAAATCGTCAACGGCGACCACGTGATCGCCAACATGGCCTCCACTGGCGTGCTGAACATGAGGCTCACAGTAGCTCGTGGTCGCGGCTATGAGCCGGCTGATGCTCGTCAGAGCGATGAAGATGAAAGCCGCAGCATTGGTCGCTTGCAGCTGGATGCTTCGTTCAGCCCGGTCCGCCGTGTGTCGTACGTGGTAGAGAACGCTCGTGTTGAGCAGCGGACTAACTTGGACAAGTTGGTTATTGACCTGGAGACCAACGGTACTCTGGATCCTGAAGAGGCTATTCGTCGTGCTGCAACCATTCTGCAACAGCAGTTGGCTGCATTCGTCGACCTCAAGGGTGACAGTGAGCCTGTGGTTATCGAGCAGGAAGACGAAATTGATCCAATCTTGCTTCGTCCGGTTGATGACCTGGAATTGACTGTACGTTCGGCGAACTGCCTCAAGGCAGAGAACATCTACTACATCGGCGACCTGATTCAGCGCACCGAAGTAGAACTGTTGAAAACGCCGAACCTGGGCAAGAAATCCCTGACTGAAATCAAGGACGTTCTGGCTTCTCGCGGTCTTTCCCTCGGTATGCGCCTCGACAATTGGCCACCGGCAAGTCTGAAGAAAGACGATAAGGCTACTGCCTGATCGTCATCATCACCGAACTTCAGTTTGGTAAGGAATTGAACCATGCGTCATCGTAAAAGTGGCCGTCACCTCAGCCGCACCAGCGCACACCGTAAGGCTATGTTCCAGAACATGGCGGTGTCGCTGTTCGAGCATGAGCTGATCAAAACTACTCTGCCGAAAGCCAAAGAGCTGCGTCGCGTTGCCGAGCCGCTGATTACTCTGGCTAAAGAAGACAGTGTTGCAAACCGTCGTCTGGCCTTCGACCGTACGCGTTCGAAAGCCATTGTCGGTAAGTTGTTTAACGACCTGGGCAAGCGTTATGCCACCCGTCAGGGCGGTTATCTGCGTATCCTCAAGTGTGGTTTCCGCACTGGCGACAATGCTCCGATGGCCTATGTTGAGCTGGTTGACCGTCAGGTCGCTGGTGCAGCTGTAGACGCCGAGTAAGTTGTAGGTTGTAGAAAAAACCGGGCCTTGGCCCGGTTTTTTTGTTTCTGGGCTGAATGATATTCTGAACGTGTTGTTTGATATTGTGTGCGGAAGCCGGCTCGGGTAAGGTTCAGGGGTCTTTGATCCCGCCGTCCTGCGGCCCCAATAAGAACAATTGCCACCATGTCCGAACCTAGCGCTTTGAGTCTGATCCCTCCCGTTGTCGTATTGATCCTGGCTATCTTCCTGCGACGCCCCATCCTTGCCCTGATTCTGGGCGCTGTATCCGGTTTACTGCTGCTCTCGCCAGGTGAGTCACTAAACAACTTCTCCGAAATTTCTCTCAGGGTGATGCAGGACGAAACCATTGGTTGGTTGATCCTGGTTTGCGGTAGCTTCGGCGCATTGATCGCGCTACTGGTCCGCACTGGTGGTGCCCTGGCTTTCGGTCGTGCGGCATTGAAGCTGGCAAGGGGGCGGCGTTCTTCGCTGCTGATGACCGTTGCCCTAGGGGTGGTTATCTTCGTTGATGACTACCTCAATGCTCTGACTGTGGGCGAAACCATGAAGCGGGTTACCGATCGCTTCAAGATCTCCCGCGAGATGCTCGCCTACGTGGTGGACTCTACTGCGGCACCTATTTGTGTTCTGGTACCGCTGTCGACCTGGGCTGTGTTCTTTGGCGGCCTGCTGGAGAGCAACGATATCGCCGCCACCGGCCAGGGCATCAGCGTGTATATCCAAGCCATTCCCTACATGCTCTACGCCTGGTTCGCGGTGATTCTGGTGGTGCTGGTTGCCGCCGGAGTGGTGCCTGCGATTGGTCCCATGCGCAAGGCCGAGATGCTGGCGAGTCACGGCTCGGTTGGCGCCATGCATGTCGGCGAGGTCAGCCCTGAGCATAACTACTCGATGAAATCCCTGGAGGATGAATTTGAGGGGGCGGACAAGGAGGGCGGCAAGCTCTACAACTTCCTGGTGCCGCTGCTGATGCTGATTGGCTTCACTGTCTATTTTGATATTGATGTATGGATGGGCATGCTGGCCACCCTGGCGATTACCGTGCCTTTCTACATGCTGCAGCGTTTGATGCCCTTGTCCGAAATGCTCGATCAGATGGTGGATGGGGTCAAAACCATGCTGCCGGCAATCGGTATCGTGGTTGCTGCCTTTATCTTCAAGGATGTGTGCGATCAGTTGATGCTGCCGCAATACGTGGTGGAGTCGCTCAAACCGTACATGAGCCCGCAGATGTTACCGGCCATGGTGTTCCTGGCTATGGCCGTGTTGGCCTTCGCTACGGGTTCGTCCTGGGGCATCTTCGCGGTGACTATTCCCATAGTCATGCCTTTGGCTTATGCGCTACAGGCGGATATTCCATTGACCATTGGTGCTTTGCTGTCGGCGTCGGCTTTCGGCAGTCAGGCCTGTTTCTATAGTGATTCCACCGTACTGGCTGCCCAGGGATCGGGTTGCAACCTGATCAGCCATGCCCTGACGCAGTTGCCCTATACCTTGATCGCAGCAGCTCTGGCTTTTGTTGGATTTATCCTGATCGCTTAAGATTCAGGTGCTTGTTCTAGAGGTGCTTGCACGATCGCCAGCAGATGTCTGGTTAGTGACGTGTCGACTCGCGCTGTGGGGCCAGGGAGGTCTGCAAGCACCCTGCGAGCTGTACATGGCATCTGTCTTTACGCTGCGGCCTGCATAGACAGTGGATTTGACCTTCAAAAGCAAACGCCCCGAGCTAGTCGGGGCGTTTGCTTTTGAGGCTTTCCGGCAACGCGAGCTTGCGCGTGGTCTGGAGTGTCGGGATGTGATCTGAGCACGCTAGAGGTGTGTCACTGAACGTGAGCCGCTCAACGTGAGCCGCTCAATCCGAGCGACTCACGTTGAGCGACTCAGCAATCCGAGCGACTCAATCTGAGCGACTCAATAATCCAGATTGCCGCGTAACCGTTGTTCGGCGGCCTTGGCCAGGTCGGGCGGAAGGAAGTCACGATCAGGGTCGTAGTCCGACTTGAGGTATTGCTCCAAGGCTTCCAGATCGGCTGGGCTCAAGGTGCCGGCAGCCTGCTTGAGACGCAGGTTGTTGAGGATGTAGTCGTAGCGGGCAAAGTTATAGGTACGCACCGAGTTGTACAGTTGGCGTTGCGCATCAAGTACGTCGACGATATTGCGGGTGCCGACCTGATAGCCGATTTCCGTGGCTTCCAGGGCGCTTTGGTTGGATATGATCGATTGTTTGCGCGCCTGTACGGTTTCCACGTCGGTATTCACCGCACGGTGCAGGTCACGGGTGTTCTGTACCACCTGGCGGCGCAGGCTTTCGCGCAGTTGTTCGCTCTGGTTGACGCGCTGGTAGGCTTCGCGCACCTGCGAGCTGGTCAGGCCGCCGCTGTACAGAGGGATATTAAGTTGCAGGCCAATCGAACGCTGCTCGACATCGCCGCTGAATGAGTTGCCGCTGCTGGCATTGTTGCTGAAACCAAGGCTGTCGTTGTCACCTTTCTGGTAACTGGCCACTGCGTCCAAGGTCGGGGCATGCCCCGACTTACGCTGGCGCAAGGTTTCTTCGGCAGCGTTCACCGCGTAATTGCTGGCTTGCAAGTTAAGATTCTGCGCGGCGGCAGTATCGACCCAGGCTTTGGCGTCGTTCGGTGTCGGGGGGAGGATCGGCAGGCTGTGCTCGATACCCTCGAGCGCCGGATGCTCACGGTTAGTCAGGGTGATCAGTGCCTGAAATGCATCTTCGACCTGGCGATTGGCGAGGATCCGGTTGGCTCGCGCGGTATCGAAGCCGGCCTGGGCTTCGAGCACATCGGTCTTGTCCGACAGGCCGACATCGAAACGCTCGTTAGCCTGGTCGAGTTGGCGTTTGAAAGCGGCTTCTTCGGCCTTGGTCGAGGCCAGTGTGTCCTGAGCCCTTAGCACCGCGAAATAAGTTTCTGCGCTCTGCAAAATCAGGGTCTGCTCGATGGCAGACAGTTCCAGCGCTGCTTGCTCACTACTGGCTTCGGCAGCCTGCAGCTGGAACCAGCGGTCGGCGCGAAACAACGGCTGACTGAGGTTGGCCTGATACACCGTGCCGCTGCGTGAGACGGTATTGGCGGGTGAGTCGATCTGGGTGCGACTATCGCTCAGATTAGCGCCTGCCGAAAGGTTGGGCAGCAAGCCTGAACGCGCCTGGGGTACGACTTCGCGACGGGCCTGGTAGTCGGCGCGCGCAGCTGCGAGGTCTGCGTTGTTGTCGGCGGCTTCCTGATAGACCGTGACGAGGTCAGTCTTGACGGACGGCGGGAGCTGTTCTGCCCAGGCCAGGCCGGCCGAAGCGGCGGTCACAGCAAGAGTCAGGGAGAGTCTGCGCAACATGGGGGAGGATCCTGAGATTGGCGATTATCGGTAAGGCTAAGCGGCGCTGCCGGGGAGGGTCAAGGCATGCTTTTTGAGCATCGAGTTTAGTTTGCTACAAGCCATGTTGCCTATTCGTAACAATTTGCGCCACAGGACTGCTGTCGTCACTAACCGACGTGCGGGTCATGCTTTTTTGACTCTCTGGTTGGTTTTATCGTGGCGTCTTGATTAGACTGGTCGGGTTCTTGTCGGGGTGCCCCATTTGCGGGGCTGAGATTGGCAGCTGCCGGATCCCGTTGAACCTGATCAGGTTAAGGCCTGCGTAGGGAACAAGATGTCCTCGTCTACTCCCCTGACGAGTCTTCTCGGCACCATTTTCGGTGCACTCCGTACGCGCTCATCCGCTCCAGGTTCGCTCCGACATTTCGTCCCAGGAGAGCACCAGCCGATGAGCACACAACAACAAAACAACAGCCTGAAGAACCTCAGTGAAAGTGCTGAAGTCGACCAGCAGTCGATCCAGCCATTTCCGCGCTCGCAGAAAATCTACGTGCAAGGCTCGCGTCCAGACATCCGCGTACCAATGCGTGAGATCAGTCTCGACATCACCCCGACCGAGTTCGGTGGTGAAATCAATGCGCCGGTGCTGATCTACGACACCTCCGGCCCCTATACCGATCCTGCCGTGACCATCGATGTGCGTCAGGGCTTGGGCGATGTGCGTTCGGCCTGGATCGACGACCGTGGTGACACCGAATTGCTCGACGGCCTGTCGTCGCACTTCGGCCAGGAACGCCTGGTCAATCCCGAGTTGACCAAGATGCGCTTCGCCCATGTGCGCAACCCGCGTCGGGCCAAGGCTGGCAAGAACGTCAGCCAGATGCACTACGCGCGTCAGGGCATCATCACCGCGGAGATGGAATACGTCGCGCTCCGCGAGAATCTCAAGCTGGAGGAGGCTCGTGCTGCCGGCCTGCTCGACCAGCAACACGCTGGCCAGAGCTTCGGCGCCAGTGTGCCCAAGCAGATCACCGCCGAGTTCGTCCGCGATGAAATCGCCCGCGGCCGCGCCATCATCCCTGCCAACATCAACCACACCGAGCTGGAGCCGATGATCATCGGCCGCAACTTTTTGGTGAAGATCAACGGCAACATCGGCAACTCGGCGCTGGGCTCCTCGATCGAGGAAGAAGTGGCCAAGTTGACCTGGGGCATCCGTTGGGGTTCGGACACGGTGATGGACCTGTCCACCGGCAAGCACATTCACGAAACCCGCGAGTGGATCATCCGCAACTCGCCGGTGCCGATCGGTACCGTGCCAATCTACCAGGCGCTGGAGAAGGTCAACGGCGTGGCCGAAGACCTGACCTGGGAGCTGTTCCGCGACACCCTGATCGAGCAGGCTGAGCAGGGCGTCGATTACTTCACCATCCACGCCGGCGTGCTACTGCGTTATGTGCCGCTGACCGCCAAGCGGGTTACCGGTATCGTCAGCCGTGGCGGCTCGATCATGGCCAAGTGGTGCCTGGCCCATCACCAGGAAAACTTCCTCTACACCCACTTCGAAGACATCTGCGAAATCATGAAGGCCTACGACGTCAGCTTCTCGCTGGGTGACGGCCTGCGCCCGGGTTCGATTGCCGACGCCAATGACGCTGCGCAGTTTGGCGAGCTGGAAACCCTCGGCGAGCTGACCAAGATCGCCTGGAAACATGACGTGCAAACCATGATCGAAGGCCCTGGCCATGTGCCGATGCAGCTGATCAAGGAGAACATGGACAAGCAGCTCGAATGCTGCGACGAGGCGCCGTTCTACACCCTCGGCCCGCTGACCACCGACATCGCCCCTGGCTACGACCACATCACCAGCGGTATCGGTGCGGCGATGATTGGCTGGTTCTGCTGCGCCATGCTCTGCTACGTCACGCCCAAGGAACACCTGGGCCTGCCGAACAAGGATGACGTGAAAACCGGGATCATCACCTACAAGATCGCTGCCCACGCCGCTGACTTGGCCAAGGGTCATCCGGGCGCGCAGATCCGCGACAACGCGCTGAGCAAGGCGCGTTTCGAGTTCCGCTGGGAAGACCAGTTCAACCTCGGCCTGGACCCTGACACCGCACGCAGCTACCACGACGAGACCCTGCCCAAGGACTCGGCCAAGGTCGCGCACTTCTGCTCCATGTGCGGGCCGAAGTTTTGCTCGATGAAGATTACCCAGGAAGTACGCGATTACGCCAAGATTCATGGCCTTACCGATGAGCAGAAGGCCATCGAGGCCGGGTTCGCCGAGCAATCCGGGCGCTTCAAGGATGAAGGGTCGGTGATCTACAAGCAGGTCTGACGCGTTACCCGACGCCAGGAGCTTGCTCCTGGCGTTGCCCATTAAGTTCTTTGAGACTTTACTGATTGTGAATATCCCTACTAGCTATTCGCCGCATTTGCCGGTGTCAATCGGGCAGCGTGTGTTTGGCGCGCGTGACATGTTTTCCCTGTGGTTTTCCCTGGGGATCGGCCTGATGGTGCTGCAGCTTGGTGCCTTGCTGGCGCCGGGTTTGGGCATGAGCGGGGCACTGCTGGCGATTGCCTGTGGTACGGCTGTCGGGGTGTTGTTGTTGGGTTCGGTCGCGGTGATTGGCACCGATACCGGACTGTCGTCCATGGCGGCGCTGAGGCTCAGCCTGGGCAGCAAGGGGGTCGTGGTACCGGCCTTGCTCAATCTTTTGCAACTGGTCGGCTGGGGCGCATTCGAGATCATCGTCATGCGCGATGCCGCCAGTGTGTTGGCGGTGCGCGCTTTTGGCGAAGGCAGCATGTGGAACAGTCCAGGCCTGTGGACCCTGTTTTTTGGCGGGCTTGCGACCCTGCTGGCGGTGGCTGGCCCACTGACCTTCGTGCGGCGTATTTTGCGTAAATGGGGGATCTGGCTGCTGCTCGGTGCCTGCCTTTGGTTGACCTGGAACCTGTTCGACAAGGCCGATCTCGCCGCGCTATGGGCGCGCACTGGCGACGGTTCGATGCCGTTTGCCCTGGGCTTTGACATTGCGATTGCCATGCCGCTGTCCTGGCTGCCACTGATAGCCGATTACTCGCGTTTTGGTAAGGCGGCTGGTCGGGTGTTCGGTGGCACCGCAGTGGGATTTTTCGTGGGTAACTTCTGGTTGATGAGCCTGGGCGTGGCTTACACCCTGGCCTTTGCCTCCAACGAAGAAGTCAATGCCCTGTTGTTGGCTTTGGCGGGTGCCGGCTTGGGTATTCCGTTGCTGCTGATCCTGCTCGATGAGTCGGAAAACGCCTTTGCCGACATCCATTCGGCCGCGGTCTCGGTCGGTATTCTGCTGCCGTTCAAGGTCGCGCTGCTGGCGCTGGTCATCGGTGCGCTGTGCACCCTGATCGCCTGGTTTGCGCCGCTAGCCGAGTACCAGAACTTCCTGTTGTTGATCGGCTCGGTGTTCGCTCCACTATTCGGTGTGGTGCTGGTCGATCACTTCATCTTGCGCCGCCGCCGTGCGGAGCTGGCGCCGCGCGTGGCGTTGCGCTGGGATACCCTGCTGGCCTGGGCTTGCGGCGCCATCATCTACCATCTGTTGGCGAATTTCTGGCCCGAGATCGGTGCGACCCTGCCTGCTCTGTTGTTGGCCGGCGTGCTGCAGTTGGTCTTCGGCACCTTCAGTCGTGGGCGGGAACGTATTGCGGTTTGAGGATGCCTTGCAGCTGACTGTAAGGAATCGTTAGTTGCGGATGTCCGCTGGCGTAGGGCGCAATGCTGTAGACGTTGTATTTCAGCAGCACCGCGGCTTTGCCGAACGCAACGTTGTCGGTGCGCTCGAACGGCCAGCTGCTGACGAACTCGGGGTCTTGATCCAGCTGGTTGGCGGTCAGCCAGCCGGCGTGGGCTTGCTCGGCGAGGTTCCAGAATGCGGCTGCCTGGCCGGGTAGCAGCATGTCCTGCAGGCTAAGCGCTTTTTCCAGCGTGCGATCGTAGTTGATGAAGCCGCGACCAGGCATACCGTGTGCCCCGCCGGTGGACAGGTAGCTGGAGAATTCGATGATCACCAGTTGATCATGTTGCTCGCGCACCTTGGCTTGCAGGTAAGTGTGCCAGCCGTGCTTGGCGCTGTGCAGGAAGTCTTTTTCGTAGGACCTCAGCGAGGCAGGCAGCGGTGTGTCCGGCGTGTTGTTGGTCATCTGTAGCAGGCGCCGTTCGATCAACGCACTGAGCTGCGGCTCGTCGGGAAAAATCAGTGTATCGATATTCACCAACGGGCAGGTGTCGCCCGCACAGCCGGGTTGAATACTCTCCCAGGCGACACGTTGTACCGGCAGCGCACTATCGCCTGGGAGCAGGTTCTGACAGGCGCCGAGGAACAGGCTGAGGCTGACTACGACGATTTTTTTACGTGGAGACATTGAGTTCTGTGCCCGGCGGAGAGAGGGTAGGGGTGATTGGGTTGGACTGTCTGTTATCCCAGTGGTTCGCCGGGTCGCCAGTGCAGCAACACGGCATGATCCCAGTCAGCGCCTAATCTGCAAAGAGGCTGCGCAAGGCGGGATGCCGCGGTAGGATGCGCGAAAGCCCAGATTATCGGATTGAGTGAGACGTGTATGACCGACACCCTTAAACCAGGCCCGGATGCAGTGCAGATTCTCGAGCGAGAAGCCTGCTTTCGCGGATTTTATAGCCTCGACCGCTTGCGTCTGCGCCATCTGCAGTTTTCTGGCGAAATGGGTCCAGTGCTCAGTCGTGAGTTGTTTATCCGCCACGATGCGGTGTGCGTGCTGCCCTATGACCCGCAGCGTGATGAAGTGGTATTGATTGAGCAGTTTCGCGTTGGCGCCATGGGCAAATCCGCCAGCCCCTGGCTGCTGGAGCTGGTCGCCGGGCTGATCGATACCGATGAGCAGCCGGAGGAAGTGGCGCTGCGTGAGGCGGTGGAGGAGGCCAACCTGGCTCTCACGTCACTGTGGCCGATTACCGAATATTTTCCTTCGCCCGGTGGTTCGGACGAGCGCGTCTATTTGTACCTCGGTCGTTGCAGCAGTCAGGGTGCCGGGGGCGTGCATGGTTTGGCCGAGGAGGGTGAGGACATCCGGGTACATGTGCTGGCGCTGGAAGATGCCCTGGATGCGGTCAAGGATGGGCGCATCAACAATGCTGCGAGCATTATCGCCCTGCAGTGGCTGGCGTTGAACCGCGCCGAGATTAGGGGGTTATGGTCGTGAACCTGTTGCGTGATCGTTATCGGGTTGACTTGATCGAGCTGCAGGCAGCTTGCGAAGCCAACTATGCACGCTTGATGCGCCTGCTGCCGGATATGCGCGAGGTGTCGTGTGCGCGGCGGGTCGCGCTGAGTCAGGGTGAACGCCTGCTTGGCGTGCTGACTCTCGAAGTGCTGGAAACCTGCCCCTACACCTCCACCGTGCGGGTGCGTCAGGAACACAGCCTGCCCTGGCTGCCGGTACCGCAACTGGAAGTGCGGGTTTACCACGATGCGCGCATGGCCGAGGTGATCGGCGCGCAAAACGCCCGGCGTTTTCGCAGCATCTATCCGTATCCGAACGCAGCCATGTATCAGCCTGATGAGAAATCTCAGCTCAATCTTTTTCTCGGCGAATGGCTGAGTCATTGCCTGGCCTGCGGGCATGAGTTGGAACCGGTATTTTGAGTTCAAGCGCTCAGCCATAAGCGTCACGAAGTATCCTCAGCACGTCATGCCGGCGGCGGACATCTGCTTTTATGTGACACATGTCCACTTCGCGGGTTTACCACCGCCCTGGCTACCCAGCATAATTCATTGATTCTGCTCAAGGAGACGGCCTTGCCGAGCGAGCTCAATTCCGCTGCTGATTCCTCGGTCCTGCTGGTGCAGCTGTCCGACAGTCATTTATTTGCCGAGGCGGCCGGCAAGCTGTTGGGGCTGGATACTCAGGACAGTCTGCAGCAAGTCATCGAGCGGGTGCTGCAAGAGCAGCCGCAGATCGATCTGATGCTCGCCAGCGGCGATCTTTCGCAAGACGGCAGCCTGGCGTCCTACCAGCGTTTTCGGCAGATGACCGAGGTGCTTGCAGCGCCGGCACGCTGGTTCCCTGGCAACCACGACGACGTCCCATCCATGCAGGCTGCCTGTCGAGGCAGCGATTTGCTGGAGCCGGTGATCGACGTCGGTAATTGGCGGGTCATTCTGCTCGACTCTTCGATTCCTGGTGCAGTGCCAGGTTATCTCGATCCGCACCAACTGGCCTTGCTGGAGCGCGCCCTTACCGAAGCGCCAGAGCGGCATCACTTGATCTGCCTGCATCATCACCCCGTGTCTATTGGCTGCCGCTGGATGGAACCCATAGGCTTGCGCAATCCCGATGCGCTATTCGCCGTGCTGGAGTGCTTCAGTCAGGTGCGCGCGGTGCTCTGGGGGCATATCCATCAGGAATTTGATCAAGTACACAACGACGTGCGCCTGCTGGCGTCGCCTTCCACCTGCGTGCAGTTCGCCCCCGGCAGTGAAGAGTTCCAGGTCGACACCACTGCGCCAGGCTACCGCTGGTTGCGCTTGCACGCCGACGGCCGCCTGGAAACCGGGGTGTCGCGGGTGACCGGGATCGAGTTTGAGGTGGATTACACGGTAAAGGGTTATTAGTCGCTACAGGCCTAAAGTGAACAATGCTGCAGCATGCTTACATACTTGCAGCTTGCAGCCGGATGCTTGGCACTAGTAGCCTCCCGCTCTATGACTGCATCTATTCTCTATCTCCACGGCCTCAACAGCTCGCCCGCTTCGCTCAAGGCGAGCCAGTTGTCGCGCGCCATGACACGCCTTGGTCTGGATGCGCGCCTGCGGGTGCCTGCTCTGGATCATCATCCGCGCCAGGCTATCGCCCAGATCGAGGCGCTGATCGCCGAACTCGGCCGGCCTGTGCTGGTCGGCAGCTCCTTGGGCGGCTACTATGCGACCCACTTGGCTGAGCGCCATGGCCTGCAGGCGCTGTTGATCAATCCGGCGGTGCGTCCGCACCTGCGTTTCGATGGCTACCTGGGTGCGCAACACAACTATTACAGCGGTGAAACCTGGGAACTGACTGCCGATCATGTGCAGGCCCTGGCCGAGCTGGACGTGCCTGCGCCGCAAGCCTGCGCGCGTTACCAGGTGTGGTTGCAGACCGCTGACGAAACCCTCGATTACCGTGATGCCCAAGCCTATTACCGCGCTTGCGCGTTGCGTATTCAGGCCGGTGGTGATCATGGTTTTCAGGGGTTTGCCGCGCGCTTGCCAATGCTCTTTGCCTTCGCCGGTATACCCGTCCAGTTGTGGCGCGATACCGACTTTTCCGACCTTTAATAACCACCAGAGACCCCATGGCCAGTTACAACGCAGACGCCATCGAAGTCCTTTCCGGTCTGGATCCGGTGCGCAAGCGCCCGGGCATGTACACCGATACCAGTCGCCCCAACCACCTGGCCCAGGAAGTCATCGACAACAGTGTCGATGAAGCCTTGGCTGGGCACGCCCGCTCGATTCAGGTGATTCTCCACGAGGACAGTTCCCTGGAAGTTACCGACGACGGTCGTGGCATGCCGGTGGATATTCATCCCGAGGAGGGGGTCTCGGGGGTTGAGCTGATCCTCACCAAGCTGCACGCCGGTGGCAAGTTCTCCAATAAAAACTACCAGTTCTCCGGTGGCTTGCACGGCGTCGGGATCTCCGTGGTCAACGCCCTGTCGACTCGCGTCGAGGTGCGGGTCAAGCGCGATGGCAGCGAATACCGCATGACTTTTGCCGACGGCTTCAAAGCCAGCGATCTGGAAGTGATCGGTACGGTCGGCAAGCGCAACACCGGTACCAGCGTGCATTTTTGGGCCGATACCAAGTATTTCGACTCGCCCAAGTATTCGGTCAGCCGCCTCAAGCATGTGCTCAAGGCCAAGGCCGTGCTCTGTCCGGGGTTGCACGTCAGCTTCGAGGACAAGGCCAGTGGCGAGCGGGTCGAGTGGCTCTACGAGCAGGGGTTGCGCTCCTATCTGGTGGATGCGGTCAGCGAGTTCGAGCGCCTGCCGCTTGAGCCGTTCTGCGGCAGCCTGAGTGGCAATAAGGAAGCGGTCGACTGGGCGCTGTTGTGGCTGCCTGAGGGCGGCGATACGGTACAGGAAAGCTACGTAAACCTGATCCCCACAGCTCAGGGCGGCACCCATGTCAACGGTCTTCGTCAGGGCTTGCTGGACGCCATGCGCGAGTTCTGCGAGTTCCGCAGTCTGCTGCCGCGTGGGGTCAAGCTGGCGCCGGACGATATCTGGGAGCGCATCGCCTTCGTACTCTCGACCAAGATGCAGGATGCACAATTCTCCGGCCAGACCAAGGAGCGCCTGTCCTCGCGTGAGGCTGCTGCCTTCGTCTCCGGAGTGGTCAAGGACGCCTTCAGCCTGTGGCTCAACGCCAATCCTGAGCTCGGCCAGCAGCTTGCCGAGCTGGCGATCAGCAACGCCAATCGTCGCCTCAAGGCCGGCAAGAAAGTCGAGCGCAAGCGCATCACTCAGGGCCCGGCATTGCCCGGCAAGCTGGCTGATTGCGCGGGTCAGGATCCAATGCGTTCGGAGCTGTTCTTGGTAGAAGGCGACTCCGCCGGCGGCAGCGCCAAGCAGGCGCGCGACAAGGAGTTTCAGGCGATCCTGCCGTTGCGCGGCAAGATCCTCAATACCTGGGAAGTGGATGTTGGCGAAGTGCTGGCGTCCCAAGAAGTACACAACATCGCCGTGGCCATTGGCATCGACCCCGGCTCCAATGACCTCACTCAGTTACGCTACGGCAAGATCTGCATCCTCGCCGACGCCGATTCCGATGGTCTGCACATCGCCACGTTGCTGTGTGCACTGTTTGTCCAGCATTTTCGTCCGCTGGTGGATGCCGGGCATATTTACGTGGCCATGCCGCCGCTGTACCGCATTGACCTGGGCAAGGAGATTTTCTATGCCCTGGATGACGCCGAGCGCGACGGCATACTTGATCGCTTGGTCGCCGAGAAGCGCCGCGGCAAGCCGCAGGTCACCCGCTTCAAGGGCCTTGGCGAGATGAACCCGCCACAGTTGCGCGAAACCACCATGGATCCCAATACCCGGCGTCTGGTGCAACTGACCCTAGAGGATTATCCCGGCACCCAGGAGCTTATGGACATGTTGTTGGCCAAGAAACGCGCGAGTGACCGCAAGTCCTGGCTGGAGTCCAAGGGCAACCTGGCTGAGGTGCTGCTTTGATGCGGCGCTTGGCGGTTGCCCTGTTGCTGGTCGCCACGCCAGTGCTGGCGGAGCCTCAGGTACTCGAAGAGCTGAAACTGCTCAGCGAGCACCCGGTTGATGGGATCGCCGCGGGCAACCTGTCAGGGCTCGCCTGGTGTGGCGATGCGCTCTGGGCCGTCTCGGATCGTGAGGATGACCGCCTGTATCGTTTGGTTGCCGGTGCCTCCGCTTGGCAGGCCGAAGCCGAACATTTTGTCGCGCCGCCCTCACCCTCGACACCGTTGCCTTGGGGCTTGCGCATGCGTACCTGGGTATCAGGCCTGGTGCGTGGCGGTAATCTGGATTTCGAAGGCTTGTCCTGCGATGCCGTCGGCAACCGCTACCTGGTCAGCGAGGCACGCGCCGCCGTATTGCAGGTACCTCCTACAGGGGCGCCGCAATGGTTGCTGCTGCCAGACTCTATGGTGCGCCAGGCACGTGCCAGCGGCATGCTCTGGCACTTCAACGCGCTGCTCGAAGGCGTAGCGGTCGATCCTGCTGGCGAGCGCCTGTGGTTGGCGGCCGAGCGCCAGCGCCGTGGTTTGCTGGTGTTGCACAAGCGCGGTTCGAACTGGCGCTGCGCCGGTGGTTGTGTGCTGATGAGCGAAGGCGGTACCGAGCCATCGCCGCCGCAACGGGGCAGTGAGCTGCGCGCGCGAGACTTTTCCGGGCTGGCCTTTCACAATGAAAAACTCTTCACTCTAGAGCGTCAGGCCCATCGCATCTGCCGGCGCAAGCTGAGTGATGGTGAGGTCGAGCGCTGCTGGTCGTTCGCCGCTGAAGCCTTGACCGATGACCGGCGTTATCCGTCATCGTCTTATGGCTTGGCTGAAGCGCTGTGGGTCGATGAGCAGGGCGCCTGGGTTGGTAGCGACAATGGCCCGCACATCCGTGCAGACGGCGAGCAGCGGCCGGTAGTCTGGCGTTTCGCTGCTCCCAAGGGCGGCTGGGGACGCACCCGGTGAGTACGCAGGCGCCGGGTCGCCGGGTCGGACGGGTAATGCTGGTGATGACCTGGGCTGCCGCGCTGCTGCTGGCTACGCACTTCTTTGGCAAATGGGAGGCGCGGCGCGACAACCCGAATCAGGCGCCACAGTCGGTGCAGGGTGAGGACTACATCGAGGTGCGCTTGCTCAGCAGTCGCGGCGGGCATTACCTGTTGGATGGCCAGATCAACGGCAGCACCGTGACCTTGCTGCTCGATACAGGTGCTACCGCAGTCGCCGTACCTGCAGCCCTGGCCGAACGCCTCGGCCTGCAGCGCGGTGCGCCGGTGCAGGTCCGTACTGCCAATGGCACCGCGGTCGGCTACCGTACCCAGCTGGCCAGCCTACGCCTTGGCGAGATAGTGCTGCGTGACGTTGCCGCGCTGATCACGCCGGGCATGGAAGGCGCTGAGGTGCTGCTCGGCATGAGCGCCCTGAAACAACTCGAATTTACTCAGCGCGACGGCACCCTGGTGCTGCGCCAGACGACTTCGCTTCACTAATTTTTTACCATGAGGCACGCATGAGCGAACCCCTCGATTTGAGCCTGGATGGTGTTGAGCGCCGTTCCCTTGCCGACTTCACCGAGCAGGCTTATCTCAACTATTCGATGTACGTGATCATGGATCGCGCGCTGCCGCATATCGGTGACGGTCTCAAACCAGTGCAGCGGCGGATCATTTACGCCATGAGCGAACTGGGCCTGGACGCTGACTCCAAGCACAAGAAGTCGGCGCGTACCGTCGGCGACGTGCTGGGCAAGTTCCACCCGCACGGCGACTCGGCCTGTTACGAAGCCATGGTGTTGATGGCGCAACCGTTCAGCTACCGCTACACCCTGGTCGATGGCCAGGGCAACTGGGGTGCGCCTGACGATCCCAAATCGTTCGCCGCCATGCGCTATACCGAGGCGCGCCTGTCGCGTTACGCCGAGGTGCTGCTGAGCGAGTTGGGGCAGGGGACTGTGGACTGGGTGCCGAACTTCGACGGCACCCTCGACGAACCAGCGACCTTGCCCGCGCGCTTGCCCAATATTCTGTTGAATGGCACCACCGGCATCGCCGTGGGCATGGCCACCGACGTGCCGCCGCATAACCTGCGCGAAGTGGCGTCGGCCTGTATCCGTCTGCTCGATCAGCCTGACGCGACGGTCGAACAGTTGTGTGAACACGTGCTCGGCCCGGATTACCCGACCGAGGCGGAAATCATCACGCCACGCGCCGATTTGCTGAAGATCTACGAAACCGGCAAGGGCTCGGTGCGCATGCGCGCCGTGTACCGCATCGAGGATGGTGACATTGTGGTCACCGCGCTGCCGCATCAGGTTTCAGGGGCCAAGGTACTGGAGCAGATCGCTGCGCAGATGCAGGCGAAGAAGCTGCCGATGGTCGCCGACCTACGTGACGAGTCCGACCACGAACACCCGTGCCGCATCGTCATCATTCCGCGTTCCAACCGAGTCGATGCCGACGAACTGATGACCCATCTGTTCGCCACCACCGAGCTGGAATCCAGCTACCGGGTCAATACCAACGTCATCGGCCTGGACGGTAAACCCTCGGTCAAGAACCTGCGCCAGTTGTTGCGCGAATGGCTGGAATATCGGGTGGGCACCGTGCGCCGGCGTCTGCAGTTCCGCCTGGATAAGGTCGAGCATCGCCTGCACCTGTTGGAAGGTCGTTTGATCGCGTTCCTCAACCTGGATGAAGTGATTCATATCATCCGTACCGAGGAGCAGCCCAAGCCGGTGCTGATGGCGCGTTTCGGCCTCACGGATATTCAGGCTGAATACATTCTGGAAACCCGTCTGCGCCAACTGGCGCGGCTGGAAGAGATGCAGATTCGCGGCGAGCAGGACGCCCTGGCCAAGGAACGCGCCAAGTTGCTGACCCTGCTCGGCAGCGAAGCCAAGCTGAAGAAGCTGGTGCGCCAGGAAATCCTCGACGATGCCGAGAAATACGGCGACGACCGTCGCTCGCCGATCGTCTCCCGCGCTGAGGCCAAGGCGCTCTCGGAAACCGAGTTGCTGCCTACCGAACCGGTCACCGTGGTGATCTCTGAGAAAGGCTGGGTGCGTTGCGGCAAGGGGCATGACATCGACGCTACCGGTCTGTCATACAAGGCCGGCGACGGCTTCAAGACTGCCGCGCCGGGGCGTTCGAATCAGTACGCGGTATTTATCGACTCGACCGGGCGCAGCTACTCGCTGGCGGCGCACTCGTTACCATCGGCGCGTGGCCAGGGTGAGCCGCTGACCGGACGTCTGACCCCGCCGCCAGGGGCGACATTTGAGTGCGTGCTGTTGCCGGACGACAGTGCACTTTTTGTGATTGCCTCGGATGCCGGCTACGGCTTCGTGGTCAAGGGCGAGGATCTGCAAACCAAAAACAAGGCCGGCAAGGCGTTGCTCAGCTTGCCGCCAGGCGCCAAGGTGCTGGCGCCCAAGCCGTTGTCCAGTCGTGAGCAGGACTGGTTGGCTGCCGTGACCACCGAAGGGCGGTTGCTGCTGTTCCCGGTTCGCGACCTGCCGCAACTGGGCAAGGGCAAGGGCAACAAAATCATCGGCATTCCCGGTGAGCGGGTCGCTAGTCGTGAGGAATACCTCACCGATCTGGTGGTGCTACCCAGCGGCGCGACCTTGGTGTTGCAGGCGGGCAAGCGTACCTTGTCGCTCAAGGCGGATGACCTGGAGCACTACAAGGGTGAGCGGGGGCGGCGTGGCAACAAGCTGCCGCGTGGTTTTCAACGGGTCGATGCGCTGCTGGTGGAGTAGCAGGGCTAACGGATGGAGATCGGGATGGATAAGGGCGAGCAGGACGCAGGGTTGCAATGGTCACTAGAGGATGGCCGGCCGGCGCGTCTGTGCGTGGGCGGCGCCTGGTTGCTACACGTGGCCAAGCCCGATCTTGAAGCCGTCTGGTACAGCCAGCGGCAACTGCCCGCGCAGGTTCAGGTGGATGTCGCCGTAGCGGCCTGGGACAGTAGCCTGCTAGCACTGCTGCGCCGCTTGCAGCGCCTGGCCGTGGCGCAGGACGTGGAGCTGCGCTGGCAAGGTTTGCCGGATGGTGTCGAGCGGCTGTTACAGATGGCTGCCAAGCCGTCTACCCAGGCCCAGCAGAAGCCTCCACCTGTTTATGGTCCAGTGGGTCGCCTGGGGCTGCTGGTGCTCGGGGTGCTGGCCAGTATCAGCCAGGCTTGTCGTTTCGTCGGGGAAGTGGTGCTGGCCCTAGGGCGCCAGCTGCGGGGGCGCGGGCGCATGCGCCGCAGTGATTTCTGGCTGGCCCTGCAGCAGTGCGGGCCGGGCGCGCTGCCGATCGTGGCATTGATTGCCATTCTGGTCGGCCTGATTCTGGCGTTCGTCGGCGCCGCCCAGCTGGAAGCCTTCGGCGCCCAACTGTACATCGCCAACATGGTGGCTATCGGCATGACCCGCGAGATGGGCGCGCTGATGACCGCAGTCATCATGGCTGGACGCACCGGCGCGGCCTACGCGGCGGAGTTGGGCAGCATGCAGGCCAACGAGGAAATCGATGCGCTGAAGACCTTCGGTTTTCCACCGCTGGAGTTTCTTGTTCTGCCGCGACTGCTGGCGTTGTTGGTAAGCATGCCAATTCTCTGTGTGTTCGCCGATGCCCTCGGTATTCTCGGCGGCTTCATCATCGGCTCCGGTCTGTTCGATATTTCCGCGCAGCTCTACCTCAAGCAGAGCCTGGAGATGCTCAGCCTCAGCGATTTTCTGGTGGGGATCGGCAAGAGCCTGGTGTTTGCCGTGCTGATCGGCCTGATCGGTTGTCACTACGGTCTGGCTTGCGGACGCAACGCCCAGGCAGTTGGTCAGGCAACCACTCGCGCGGTAGTCAGTATCATCGTGGCGCTGGTGGTCAGTGATGCCCTGATCACCCTGATTTGCACCCGGCTGGGGGTCTGATATGAGCGATGCGCTATTGGTCGCCGAAGATCTCAGTGCCGGGTACGGCAGCCTGGTGATCCAGCATGACCTGAATTTCTCCATCCGCCCGGGCGAGGTGTTTGTCATCATGGGTGGCAGCGGCTGTGGCAAAAGCACCCTGTTGCGCCATCTGATCGGTCTGCAGGCGCCACTGGCCGGGCGTGTGCTGTTCAAGGGGGAGGACTTCTGGGCGGGCGACGAGGACCGTCGTGCCGCCTTGCAGCAGCAGTTCGGCGTGCTCTATCAGAATGGCGCCCTGTGGGGGTCGATGACCCTGCGCGAGAATATCTGCCTGCCGCTGGCCGCCTATCGCCAGCACTTGCAGCCGGCCGAGCTGGTCGAACTGGCGGCGTTGAAGCTGGCGCTGGTTGGGCTGGCGGGTTGCGATGAGCTGTATCCGGCGCAACTGTCCGGTGGTATGCGCAAGCGCGCCGCTTTGGCCCGTGCGTTGGCACTTGATCCGCAGGTATTGTTCTTTGACGAGCCTTCGGCCGGCCTCGATCCGATCAGCTCGCAGTCCCTCGACGAGTTGATCCTGCAGTTGCGTGATAGCCTGGGCTCAAGCATCGTGCTGGTTACCCATGAGCTACCGAGTATTCAGGCAGTGGCCGACACCTGCCTGTTCCTCGACAATCAGACCCATACCCAGATTGCCCTGGGCACCCTGCAGGAATTGCTGGCCGATGGGCCTGAGCAGGTGCAGCGCTTTTTGCGGCGGGGCGAAACAGCTCACCCAATGGAGGCGTCATGAGCGAAGCGCGCAAACCCTTTATGATCGGCGCGTTCCTGCTCGGCGGCCTGGCTCTGTTGGCCGCCGCCCTGTTGCTGCTGTCGCGTGATAGCTGGTTCAGCCAGCCCAGCGAGTATGTGGTGTATTTCACCGGAGCGTTGGATGGCCTGGATGTCGGTGCCGATGTCACCTATCGCGGGGTCAAGGTGGGCATGGTGCGCGAGATTCGCCTGTCCTACGACCGCGAATTAATGGATGTGGTGATGCCGGTTGTCCTGCGCATCAATACACCAGATCAGCAGCAAGAAGGCTCCCGTGGCTTCGACCAGTTTATCGGTCAACTGGTCGAGCGTGGTTTACGTGCTCAGTTGCAGACGCCCAGCCTGTTGACGGGCAAGGCGATAGTCGCGCTGGATATGTTTCCAGAGCAGGCCGGCTATGTGCGCACGGCGCATGAACTGGAGTTGCCGACGATCCCTAGTGTGCCATCGCGTATCGACGAGGTTGCCGATGTGCTGCGTGAGTTAGCTGGCAGCCTGCGCGAATTGCCGTTGCAGGATATGGTCGCCTCGGCCACGCAAACCCTGCAATCGCTGGAGAAACTTACCAGTTCCCCGGAGCTGCAGCAGGGCCTGGTAAGCATGAGTCAGCTGATGGTCAAACTCGATCGCCTGAGTGGACGCCTTGAGCAGCAACTGCCGCCGATCATGGACAATGTTCAGCAAAGCAGTGTTGATCTGCGCGATGCCGTTGGCGAAATACGCCGCACGGCACAGAGTGCGGCGCAGGCATTAGAGCAGGTCAACCAGTTGGCGGTTGAAGGTCGTCGCAGCCTCGGTCCGGAATCCGAGGTACAGTACGAAATGTTGCGCGCCCTGCAGGAACTCAGTCAGGCTGGGAAGGCACTGCAGCGCACGATGGAAGGGCTCGACCAGCAGCCTCAGTCGCTCATATTTGGTAAATCAAGGTAATGTTTTCATGAAATCGTTGCATTTCTCGCCGCCGCTTTTGTTGTTGCTCGCGGTTTTGACCTTGCAAGGCTGCGCAGTGCTGCAGCCACCGGCACAGTTTTATCAGCTTGAGCAGGGCGCTCCCGAGCTGCCGCAGAATGATAAAGGCCCGGCGCTGCTGTTAGGCCCGTTGAAACTGGCGGATTACCTGTTGCGCGAGAACCTGGTGCAGCGCGAACGTGACGACAGTCTCTCGTTCAGTCAGCAGGCCCGCTGGGCGGGCAGCCTGCAAGATGATGTCGGCCAGCTGTTGCTGCGCCAACTGGCCGGTCAACTCGATACCAGTCGCGTCGCGCTGTACCCGGATCGCGTTGGTTTCGCCAGTGAAGTACAGGTCGTACTGAATATCAGTCGGTTGGATTCAGGGGTGCAGCAGCCTGCAGTACTTGAAGCGCAATGGCGCTTGCTCGACTCTGCCGGCGTATCTCGCGGCAGTCGAGTTGTGCGTCTGCAGGCCGAGCACGGCGGTACGGTGGTCGAGCAAGTGCGTGCGCAAAGTCAGCTGCTGCAGCAACTGGCGGGCGAGTTGGCTGATGCAATCAAGGCCATGCCAGCCGCCGAGGTGACGCCTGCGCGCAAGCCGGTTGCCAGTGCGCCGGTCAAGCGTCCAGAGAGCAAGCCGCCAGTGCTGCGGATCGAGCCTGCCACGCAAATGGAAGTGTTTCGCTTCTAAGACTGCGTGCCTGGCACCGTGTGCGGCATGCCTGCGCTGATCTGCCGGGCGACTCGGTGCCGTCGTTGTTCGCGGTTATGCGAGGCGATTGCCACAGCGGCTGTCCCTGAGGCGCAAGGCAACCAAGTCCTGGAAACATGCCTGCGCCTCGCCGCGCTGAACCACCACCTGACCATTGCCTGCAGCGGCTAACGGCTACGTGACCTTTTTCACGGCGTCTGATGCGGGTGGTGTTCGTGCATTTGCGCCAGCTGGCGCTCCAATAGCGACGGGTAGGGTTCCAGCAGGCGTTCTACGCAGCAGGCGCCTTCCGGGCTGGCGATGGTGCGGATGCGTGCGCGCTGACGTACCAATGCATCATCGCCTACGCGCCGTTCGAGGAGCAGTAGGTTGCGGCTGTGCTGGGACAGAGCCAATGCATCCTGAGCGGTCTCACTGAGCAACAAGTCGCCTTGGCTCAAGCCCAGCAGAGCTTCGCCCTGGGTTAGACCCAGCTGCAGCTGGAGCGTGATACCGCTGTCAGCCACCTCGATTTGCAGGGCGTGGCCAAGCGCGCGCATCAGCTCGCCGCAGCAGATGGCATGGGTCAGGTAATCCTCGCCGCTGTCTTGGCGATGGAACAGCATTAGGCTGCTGCCGTCGTTGAGCGTGTGCAGTTCGCCTTGATAAAGCGCTGAGGCTTGGTTCAGGCAATCGCGATAGCGCTTTAGCAGATCCATCAGGCGCGCTCGTGGCAGGCGCCGCAGTTGTTCCTGTGCGCCAAGCTGAATGGCCAGTACGGCACTGTGCTGAGCGGTCAGCGGAGCAATCGCTGCGGGCTCATCATCCTGGTTACGCAGGTCGGCGAATGGGTCGTCATCGTGCGCCTGGCCGCGCGGGCTGTCGTTGTCGGCCTGATCGTCAAAGCGCTCATCGTGCAGGTCGCGTACCTCGAAGGTCGGCTCGTCATCGTCGAAGTCGTGCTCGTCGGCCTCTTCGTCGTAGCTATCGTCGAGTTCTGGTTCAGGCTCTGGCTCCGGTTTTGCCGGCACCAGGCGCATTTGCAGTTGGCGCGCCAGGTCGCCGATTTCATCCTGGCGCCCAGCGCCAGGCGCGGGGTCGTCCGGGTCGCGTAACCAGACGCGCAGTTGCAGCAACGGGGTGGAGATATGCCGGCCCAGACGCATGCTCAGAGATAAGGCCAGCGCCAGCAGAATCAGGCTGAGGATGCCCATGCTCTGCAGGCTGATGGTCATTGGTTGCTGAAACTGGCGCATATCCAGGCTGATGCGCAATTGGCCGGCGATTACCTCCTGGAAGGTAATCGGGGTCGAGTACAGGCCTTCGGTCTCGCCCAGCATGGTCTTGCCTGGGCGCGAACCCGCTTCGGCCAGCACGCGGTTATCCACGCTGTAAATCGCCGCATGAGCCACCAGCGGGTTCTTCACCAGGTTATTCAGTAACACGCTAAGGCTGAGGATGTCGTTGGACACCAGCAGTTCGGTGGCCGAGGAGGCAGTCTGGGTGATCAGGCTGGTGCCCAGGGCTTCAGCCTGTTGCTCCATCGCATGCTTGAACTGCATACCAATTACCCACGCATAGATCACCAGCGCCAGGGCCACGAGTAGCAGGCTGTGGCTGGCGATGCGCAAGGCCAGGGGGACGCGGCGTTGACGCAGGGCCTGGAACAGCAGCAGGAAGAAATTATCGGGTTTTACGGGGGCGGGCCGGTTCACAGAGCTCCGCTCTTATCGACTGTATGTGGCGCGCAGTATAGCGACCGCTCCGCATAGGGCAAAGCACCGCGCGTGTCCGTATGGCAGTGAAAATGGGTAGAATGTGCGGCTTTTCAACAAGCGTGCTCTGTCAGCAGCCTGTTGACCCTTAACCAAGCCCCGGAGGGTGCGCCTTGCGCGAAATCGTCCTGATCAATATTACTGGCGAAGACCGTCCCGGTCTGACTGCCGCAATTACCGGTGTGCTGGCCCAAGGCGGGGTTAATATCCTCGATATCGGCCAGGCGGTGATCCACGACACCCTGTCGTTTGGCATCCTGGTGGACATTCCGCCAACCGAGCAGGGCTCCTCGGTACTCAAGGATCTGCTGTTTGCCGCCTACAAGCTCGACCAGCAGGTGCGCTTCACGCCGGTGTCCGAGGAGGACTATCAGCAGTGGGTCGGCGGTCAGGGCAAGGCGCGGCATATTGTGACCTTGCTGACCCGCAAGGTTACCGCCGAGCAATTGCAGCGGGTCAGTGCCATTACCGCCAAGTACGATTTGAATATCGACCATATCGATCGCTTATCCGGGCGCATGCCGCTGGATATGCCGGCCGAACAGGGCAAGGGCTGCATCGAGTTTTCCGTGCGTGGCGAACCTGCCGATCCGGCGGCCTTGCGTGCCGAGTTTCTCAGCGTGGCGCAGGAGCTCAATGTCGATATTGCCTTCCAGCGCGACTCGTTGTTCCGCCGTAACCGCCGCCTGGCGGTGTTCGACATGGATTCGACGCTGATCGAGGCTGAGGTGATCGACGAATTGGCCAAGGCTGCCGGGGTCGGCGAGCAGGTCTCGGCGATTACCGAGCGGGCCATGCGCGGCGAACTGGACTTTGCCGCCAGCTTCCGTGAACGTCTGGCCCTGCTCAAAGGCTTGCCGGAGGACGTGCTGGCCGATATAGGTGCTTCCTTACGCCTGACCGAGGGCGCCGAGACGCTGTTCAGCGAGTTGCGTCGGCTCGGCTACAAGACTGCAATTCTGTCCGGTGGTTTCAGCTATTTCGCCAAGCAGCTCCAGGTCAAACTGGGCATCGACTATGTCTTCGCCAATGAACTGCAGATCGTCGATGGCCTGGTTACCGGTGTGGCGGTCGAGCCGATTGTTGATGCTCAGCGCAAGGCCGACCTGTTGCGTCAGCTGGCGCAACAGGAAGGGCTGCGCCTGGAGCAGACCATCGCGGTCGGCGATGGCGCCAACGATCTGCCGATGCTGGCCATTGCCGGTCTGGGCGTGGCGTTTCGGGCCAAGCCGCTGGTCAAGCAATCAGCCAAGCAGGCCATCTCGACTCTGGGCCTGGATGGCATTCTGTACCTGCTTGGCTTCCGTGATCGCGATGGCCTGGAATAGCATCTACGGTTTGATCGCCACCTTGAGTACCCCGTCGCGCTGGTTGGCGAATAGGTCGTAGGCCGCGCCTATGTCGTTGAGTGCGTAGCTGTGGGTGACCAGAGGCGCCAGGTCGATACGCTGCGACTCGACAATGTTCATCAGTCGGCGCATGCGTTCCTTGCCGCCTGGACACAATGAGGAGACGATCCGCTTGTCGCCCAAGCCTGCGTTGAAGGCGTCTAGCGGGATGCGCAGGTCGCTGGAGTAAACGCCCAGGCTGGATAGAGTGCCGCCGGGTTTGAGAACCCGCAGGGCGCTCTCGAAGGTGGACTGCAGGCCCAGCGCCTCGATTGAGGCGTCCACACCGCGGCCGCCGGTCAGGCGCATGATTTCTTCCACCACATCCACCTGTTCGAAGTTGAGGGTGACGTCGGCGCCCAGTTGGCGGGCAATTTTCAGGCGTGCATCGACGCGATCTACCGCAATGATGGTGCTGGCGCCGCGCAACTTGGCGCCCGCAGTGGCGCAAAGACCGATCGGACCTTGGGCAAACACCACCACGATATCGCCGATCTTGATGTTTGCTGCTTCGGCACCGGCGAAGCCAGTGGACATGATGTCCGGGCACATCAGCACCTGTTCATCGCTGAGGCCGTCCGGCACTGGCGCCAGGTTGGCTTGGGCGTCGGGCACCATCACGTACTCGGCCTGGGTGCCATCGATGGTGTTGCCGAAGCGCCAGCCGCCGAGGGCTTTGTAGCCATGGCAGGCGCAACCGCCTCCCTGCGCTGCGTGCCCATCCTGGCTGGCATAGGAGCTGAAGTCCGGACAGATTGCCCCGGCAATCACTCGCTGGCCTTCGCGATAACCCTGCACGTTGCGTCCGAGCTTCTCGATGATGCCCACCGGCTCGTGGCCAATGGTCAGGCCTGCGGCTACCGGGTATTCACCCTTGAGAATATGCACGTCGGTGCCACAAATCGTGGTGGTGGTGATGCGCAGCAACGCATCGTTTGGGCCGATTTCGGGGATGGGCTTGTCTTGCAGCTCGATACGGCCGGGCTCGACAAATACGGCGGCTTTCATCATGGTCATGGTGCTTCTCCTCGGCAGCTAAGGGCGCTAGAACACTCTAGCGCACGGGCTGGCCGGGAGCGTGACATGGGTCAAATGAGTGCTGGGCAGGTGTCGGGGCGACAGCCGGTTGCCTGGCGGGCTGGCTTACTCGTCGCCGTCCGCGAAGTCATAGTCCATTGATTGACTCGGGCCTTGCAGGTAGTAACCCTGGATGTAATTGACCCCGGCCTGCCAGAGGGTTGACAGTACGCTGGCGCTTTCGATGAAGGGCACGATGGTCATCTTGGCCTGGGCGTGCAGGCTGGCCAGCAGGACTTTCAATGCTTCCTGGCTTTCCGGGGTCGACAGGTCCTGGGAGAAGGAACCGTCGACTTTGACGAAATCGATATGCATGTGCTTGAGGGTGTTGAAGGGATTGATGGCGCAGCCAAATTGACTCAGCGCCACCTTGCAGTGCAGTTCGTTCAATCCCTGGGTCAGTGCCTTGGCCTGCTTGAGGTAGGCAATGGCATCCGGCTCGCTGAACTGGAAAGCCAGTGCGTCCGACGGCAGTCGCGCTGCCTTCAAGGCCACGCTAAGCCACTGCAGCAGGGTTTGATCCTGCAAGCTGGAGCTTGAAAGGTGTACAAACAAGTGGGTGTTGTGGCCCTTGTTACGGTGGTTGGCGAGCAATTTGATCGAATTAAGGATGACCCATCGGTCGATCTTTTCGCCTAGGCCCGCTTCTTTGGCTGCGTTAAGAAATTCGTGCGGCGGAACCTCTTCGCCCTGCGGGCTGAGCAGGCGCAGCAAGACTTCATAGTATTCGTGGCTATCGCCGCGCAGGCTGATGATTGGCTGGAACAACAGGCGGAAACTATTGCGCTCCAGTGCTTGCTGAACCATGGCGACGATATTGCCGCGGTTGGCTGCAGCTGCCAGTTCATCGCCAGGGTTGAACAGTTTGAGGGCATTGCCCTGGTCCAGTTCGTCGGCGCAGCGTTGGGCGCGGTCGACCACTTCCTGGGCCTTCGAGGTTTTTTCATTTAGCCCCGCGACGCCAATCGACAGGGTGCTTTGTGCGGTACGCCCGTTGATATCGAAGAGGTTGCCCTCGACCTTTTTCAATAGGCTCGTCAGGCTTGCTTCTACTTGCTCCGGGGTTTTGCCGGGCAGTAGGACGGTGAACACGTCATCACCAAAGCGCGCCAGCTGTGCGTCTTGCGTAAAGTGCTCGCGCAGCAGGCTGGCCAGGTCGGTGAGCAGTAAGTCGATACCCGCCAGGCCAACGTCTGCCAGCAGGCTGGCATAGCGGTCGATGCGGATATAGGCCAGGCTGGCCGGCTGGCCGGCAATTACTGCGCGCTCGGCTGCGGCATCCATCAGGCCGAGGAAATAACTGCGGTTGTACAGTCCTGTGACCAGGTCCTGGCTGCTGATCTCGCGCAGCTTTTCTTCGAGTTCGGCGTTGCCGCTTTCGGCGTGTATCACTACCTGGATGCAGGGTTCGCCATCGTAGGTGGCAGGCGAAAAGCTCATGCGCACCGGAACGGTTTGGCCGCTTGCCTGGACGCCAGAGCAGGCCAGTTCGGCGTTACCCTCGGCGTTCTGGTAATTTTTCAGAAAGTCTTTGAAGCTGCCTTGGTCGGCGCTGGCGATCAAGTCGATCATGGGCATGCCTTCCAGCTCTTCGCCATCCTTGTAAGCGAAGAGCTCAAGGTAGGCGCGGTTGGCATAGATGTGCATGCCGTCATGTACATAGGTAATGGCATCAACCGAGCTGTCGAGCAGCAGCTGGCAGCGTTTCTCGGCTTCACGCAGCGCCACTTCGGCGGCGCGGCGCGCGCGGCGTTCTTCGAGGTTGGCCAGTTCGCGCTTGGCCACCAGCACTAGGCGCTCGTCTTCGCCTTGCGGCAGCGCATCCTGGGCGCCGAGAGCCAGGGCTTCGGTGATGCTGTCGGAATCATTGTCGGCGAGCAATTGAATGACGGGGATATCTTTGGCCTGGCGGCGGATAGCGTTGATCGCCTCGCCTGGATCGAGGTGCTCGCTGCTTGGCGCGCAGATCAACAGATCCCAGCTTTGCTGCAAGGTTTCGCTCAGGTCATCGCTGGAAGTCAGGCGGTGCACACGCGTGGCGCGGCCAGCGTTTCGGAACAGGCTGACGAGACGCTCGGCCTCATTCTGCGAGTCTTCGAGAATCAGCAGTCGAATGGTTTTTTTTTCGATGGCCATGGCGGGAGTCAAATCTGCGCGAACGGATATGCCACAACAGGCAGTCCGAATAATGAAAGCCTTTGCGGCATACCCGTTCTCCTCACCCGGCGCTAAAGGCTGCTTTGTGCCTTGGTGCGACGTGGGTGAGGATCGCGTTGCTGCAGGACTTTCGCGTTAATGGGCGCGAAAATGCGACAAAAATCGATCTGTCGGCAATCTACAGCGACTTCCATAACGAGTCAAAGTCTTCCGCCCCACCCGTGCGTTGGCTGTCATGGGCCGTGACGGGTTTATCAGTATCACGGGGGGTTTCTTCGACGCTGCGGTACTCGAACTGATTGAAACTGCCGGTGCTGGTTTTACGCTGGCTGAGTACGGCGCGACGTTCTGTGCCGTTGATGTTGATCATCACCTTATTGCCTTCCTGGAAGGGCAGGCGTGGCGTGATCAGGGTCGCGGGGCGGGAAATTGCGCTGATTTCCGGGAGCAACAGGGCGCGCAGGTATTGGCTGTTATGTTCGGCCTTGCGCAGCAGCTGCAGGCCACAGGCCTGTGCGTGCGGGGCGATCAGTTCGATGCCCATCTGTGTGCCGCCACCGCGCACCTGGCGGATCCAGCGCACTACCGCGACGCTCCAGCCCTGTTGGGGAGAGTCCTGTACGCCGAGCAGTTCGCCAGCTTGCAGTTGGCTCGGCACGTCCTTGGGCCAGGACAGGCAATAGCCTCCCGGGCTGTGGTTGACGATAGGCAGGTCGTAGGTCGGGTAGCCCTCAGCTTCACTGGCGGCTGTCGGCATGTCCTGATTGGCGGGATTGTTGTACTCGATCTCTTCCATGGGCAGCTTGCTGTCCCAGTTTGCGCTCTTCTGTGCATCGAAGGCTTTCGACCATACATCCGCAGTGTTGAGGTCGGTGTTGGCGTTGAATACGGCCGTCGTGGTTTCGCTCGGCTGCTGCAGAATCTCGCTGAATGGGCGCTTATCAGCCAGGAAAAAGTGCAGTGCACTCATGCCGATACACAACGTGAGAGTGCCTTGGCCTTGGGAGCGATTAAAGGTCCGTTCGGAGATATCGCCCCACGCGGCACTCAGGTGCTGCAGCATGTCCATGCTGAACCCTTCCGGTACCAGCAGGCGCGACTGGCTGGCATCCTCTGCTGGCAGCAGCAGGTATTCCTGGATTGCATCAACCAGCGCGTGGGGGTCGATGCCTAGCGCGTTGAGCAGTTCTTTTTCTGGAAAAAGCGAGGTGTAGCGCGGCGGACCGTCGACTTGCGGAGCTGCCGCAAACAGGCTTGAGGGCGCATCGCCGGCTTGCAAGCTGACCAGTGCGCTCCATGGCTCAAGGACTTCGGCAAGGCGCGCGATAGCATTCTGGCGCATCTGGTTGCAGCGCGCGCAACCAAGCAATAACGCAACCACATAGTTTTGCTCGGTACTCAGGCCCTGCGTGTGGCTGGCCAAAGGGTCGCGGATCGCGAGTTTGTGCAGCTTCCGTTCACGGGCTATCTGGTAGATCTGGTGCAGTTCCAGCCACAGGCCTTCAGGAACGGGGCAATACAATTGGCTGGCGCGAATCAATGGCCCGCACAGGCTATGGATGGCGCGCTGCAGCGCGATGCTGAGGAGTGGGCCGCGTTCGCCATTATTTTGCGCAGCCAGGTTGGCAATGATCAGTTTGTAGCCGACGGCTAGATGGTTCTGCAGGGCTTGGCAGAGGTTGGCAACTTTGCGCGGGCGCTCATCGAGAACAATCGCCTGGTTGAGAAAGTGCCGCTCCAGGTGTTTGCAGACGAAATAAACCTCAGGGCGCAGTAGTTCTAGCAGCTGCAGGCGGTTGTCAGGAGCTGTGCGCAACTGGTTGAGTTCGATCAGCGCCTGGTAGAGCTGGCGGGCGGTTTCCCCGAGATTGGCTTTCGGCAGGTTGGCGATCCAGCGCTTGAGGTCGCGCGGGCTGGCATCACAGAAGGACAGGTCCGGCTTCTGCGGTGTAGGGACGCGGAGCAGTAAGTGGGGACTCTGTTTATCCATGTTAGCTAGGATGCTCCATTGCCCGGAGCTCAGCCGAGACATTCACTTGAAAATTAATCTTGCGAACTCTAGCAGTATCCGGCGTGGGCCGCATGCCTTGCATCTGTCTGCTGCTTGAGGCGCGTGCCGCCAGAATTAGTGCTATCCGCGTGGCTGCGGCATTGATCAGATGCGCAGCCGTTCGGAACGTTCCGTGCGTGCAGTGATATTGGGCATGCAAGTTACCCTATCACTCGCGGCGCTTTGTCCAGGTTCAGGCGCCGCTCAGCTTAGTCGGCCTGGCTGTTGCCGATAGCCTGACCCATCTGCACGCTGCTGTTGGCGCCTAGCGTTTCTGCCCAGCGCACCTGGTCCGGGCCAAATAACACAATGGCTGTCGAACCCAGTTTGAAACGGCCCAGTTCAGCGCCTTTGTCCAGGCTGATGGGGGCGCGTGCGGCCTCGTCGTAGCGGACGGTTTTCAGCTGGCGCTTGGGCGGCGTGACCAGGCCGGCCCAGACCGTTTCAATCGAGGCGACGATCATGGCGCCGACCAGTACCACGGACATTGGCCCGCGCTCGGTGTCGAACAGGCATACGACGCGCTCGTTGCGGGCGAACAGTTCCGGGACGTTTTCCGCGGTGGTCTGGTTGACCGAGAACAGCCGGCCAGGCACGTAGACCATTTCTCGCAGGGTGCCGGCTAGCGGCATGTGTACGCGATGGTAGTCTTTGGGCGACAGGTAAATGGTTGCGAATTCGCCGCCCATGAACAGGCTGGCCCGTTCACTGTCACCGCCGAGCAATTCCAGCACGCTGAAGCTGTGGCCCTTGGCCTGGAATACCCGGCCGTGCTCAATTTTCCCGAGTTGGCTGACCGCCCCGTCCGCGGGGCTGAGGATTGCGCCCGGCGTGGTATCAAGTGGTCGTGCGCCCTCTTTAAGCGCACGGGTAAAGAACGCGTTGAAATGCTCGAAGGCTGTCGGCTCTTCGATCTGCGCTTCGCTCATGTCGACCTGATACTGCTTGGCGAACCAGGTGATCAGGCGGTTCTTGAACCAGGCTGCGCGGCATTCGGCTGCGCAGCCGATCAGGCGTGAGAGCAGGTGGTGCGGGAGCAGGTATTGGCTGGCAATGAACAGGCGTTGTTTCATGTGGATCCCTTGAGTATTCGATGGCATGCGGGTAACAGCTATGCGCTGGCTTAGCGTTCGACTGGGGTGTCGGGATGGTTGCCCCACTCGCCCCAGGAGCCGGCGTAGGCTTTAACCCGCGGGTAACCGAGCGCCTTGGCCACCAGGTAGGTGAAGCCGGAGCGGTGGTGGGTTTGGCAGTGGGTGATGATTTCCTTGTCCGGGTTGATGCCCATACTGGCGAGTACTGCGGGCATGTCCTGGCGAATACGCAAGGCGCGGGCTGGATCCATGCCGGCTGTCCACTCGAAGTTGACTGCGCCAGGGATGTGTCCGGCTTTTGCGGCCAACGCCTTGTCGCCGCTGTATTCGGCTGGCGAGCGGGCATCCCAGATCGCCAAATCCTTGGCTCCCAGGCGGCTTTGTAGGTATTCGCGGCTGGCTGTCGGGCTGTCGTCGAGTGTCAGCGTGACTGTGCCAGCGCGCGCGGCGGCCTGCTCGGTGCTCAGCGGGCGATCTTCCGCCAGCCAGGCGTGCAGGCCGCCGTCGAGGTAGTGGTATTGGCTGTGGCCAATCACATCCAGCAGCCAGAGGAAGCGTCCGGCCCAGCCGCCGCCTTCATCGTCGTAGATCACATAGACGGCGTTAGGGTTGTGCCCCAGTTCGGCGAACAGTTGTTCCAGTTGCGCGAGTTCTGGCAGCAAGCCAGGTGCTGGGGGTTGGCCCAGTTGGGTGCGCTTCGGGTCGACGAAGCGCGCACCGGGGATGTGGCCGCAGGCATAGCGTGCCGAGCTGGTCAGGTCGACCAGGATAAGGTCGGGAGCATCCAGGCGCTCCGCCAGCTCCGCCGGCTCGATAACCAATGGCAACGCAGCGAAAACAGTCATGCCGGGCCTCTTCGGGTTCATGAGTTTAGGGAGCAAAGTGTAACGGAAAGCTTAGCGTTCACGTTTGGCAAAACTGCCCAGGGCGCGCTCAATACATTGCGCGGTTTTACCAAAAGCTTGCACGCTGGTGTCGTTGAGCGGCGCTCCAGACTGGTCGGCGACGATGACCATGACGACACGGTCGTTGCTGGCCAGTGAGCGGATCAGCAGGTGCTCGCTGGGAAATAGTGCTTTCAGCGAGCCAGGCAACAGGGCCGAGAACTTCGCGATATTGGCCGGCGCCAGGCGCAACTGTGCCGGTGCCTTGAGCAGGTGTCGCAGGGCTTGACTGTGCTGTGGCTCAATGATCAGCGCATTGGCTGATGGGTCCAGGCCGGCCTGTTGCTGTGCTCGTAAGCGGCGGTGGCTGCGGTCGGCGATGAGCAGCAGCACTCGCGACATGCCGCAGGCCTGCAGCGCTTGAGTGATAGTGCCAGTGAGTTGGTCGAGGTTGTGGAATGCGCTCGGCTGCGCGAGCAATTGTGCGCAGTGTTGGCGCCATCCATTGTCCGCTGCCACGGTTGCCTTGGGCGGTGCAGTGGGCGCGGTGTAGTGCAGGCGTCTAGCGGCCCAAGGCCAGAGCAGGGCTTGGGCGGGGTGCCAGAGTTCTGCGCTGGCATGTTGGCGCGCACTTTGCGCGGCGTGCTGGTGAATCTGCTGCTGCACATTGTCCAGCGGCAGTTGCAGGTAGAGCCCGGTTAGATGCTGCCAGCGCAGGCTGTGTGGGCTGTTCCAGGCATGATGGGCGGACAGTGCCAGGCCGTTGGCCAGCAGGATGCTGTTGGCCGGTTGAGTCAGCCAGCGCCGCAGAGGGGTGTCAGCATCGAGCATTTGCTGCTGATGGAGCGGGTGTTGATTGTCGCGGGCGATGTGCAGCGCCTTGACCAGTTGGCGGCGATCAGCAATCAGCAAGCGGTAGCCCTGGATCACCCAGTCAGGCAGGCGCCAGCGTTCGGCCAATGCCAGGCACAGTGGCAGCAAAGGAACGCCGAGGAGATCCTGTTCGACTTTGCAGGCAGGCTCGGCACGGGCCAGTACGCGTTGCTCCCATTGCTCGAATAGTTCGGGATGGGCGGCGAGCAACGACCAGATGGGCGCGAGAAATAACAGGCTGCCCCAGTGGATCTCTTGCCAGAGCCGCGCCAGACGGCCGCTGAACAAGCCGCTGGCCTGCTGTGAGGCGTGCTGGCTGATCAACTGGATCTGCCGCAGTGCCAAGGGGATCTCATTGAGGGGGTGAGCGGGTTGGCGCTTGACCAGCTCCAGGGTGCGCTGCAATCCCAGGCGGCTGAGCGCGCTTTCCAGGCTTTCCGACGGCGTGCTTAAACTACCTGCCCGTCGATTGGCCTCCCTTAGCACGCACAGCGCCAGTGCAGGGCTTGCCTGCATCAGCTCGGCTATATCGCGTAGCGAGCGGCGGCTATCTGACAGGGCGCGACAGACATTCAGGTGGTTTTCGACGGGCACCGGCAACAATTGCTTGTCCAGCCGGTCGATCCAGGATTCGAGGGTGCGCGGTAGGGGCTTGGAAGTGGGCATCGGTGCCTAGCCATGCTGGCTTTTAGACTTAACTGGCTATAGTCTCGCGCATAAGTTCCGATAAATAGAAGGGTTGTTTTACGTAACCCTCACGAGAGGCTCTTGCAAGATTCCTTTTTATGGCAAAAATTATTGGCATCATCGTTGTAATTGCCAGCGTACTTGGCGGCTTCATGCTGTCAGGCGGCCAGTTCATGGCGCTTGTACACCCCTTTGAGGTGTTGATTATCGGTGGCGCGGCTTTGGGGGGCTTCCTGCAGGCCAATCCCGGCAGCGCTTTTATGTCGGTGTTCAAAAAATCCCTGAGCATGTTCAGCTCGCGCTTTACCCATACCTACTACCTTAGCGTGCTCCAGCTGATATATGAGATTCTTAATAAGAGTCGTCGTGAAGGCATGATGGCAATCGAGGCTGATGTTGAAGACCCCAGTGCCAGTCCGATTTTCAGCAAGTACCCCGGTATCCTCAAAGACCAGCGCATGACCGCTTATATCTGCGACTACCTGCGCATCATGTCCTCCGGCAACATGGCGCCGCACGAGCTGGAAGGTCTGTTCGATATGGAGCTGGCGAGCCTTAAAGAAGATATCGATCACCCTGCCCATGCCGTGGCGAAGGTTGCCGATGGCTTGCCCGCTATGGGCATTGTGGCGGCGGTATTGGGTATTGTAATCACCATGTCCATTCTGGCTGAAGCCGATAATGCCGAAATCGGCCAGAAAGTCGGCACCGCCTTGGTCGGCACCTTTCTAGGTATTCTCGCCTCCTATGGCTTTTTTGGTCCGCTGGCTTCTGCGCTGGAGCACGACGCCAAAGAAGAACTCAATGTGTATGAGGCAATCAAGGCTGCGCTAGTGGCTTCAGCGTCAGGTATGCCGCCATCGCTTGCAGTGGAGTTCGGGCGCAAGGTGCTTTACCCGGCGCATCGGCCAAGCTTTACCGAGCTTGAGCAGGCCATGCGTGGGAGCTGACAGCTGAACCATGGAAAATAATCAGCCGATTATCGTCAAACGAATCAAGAAAGTGGCTGGCGGGCACCATGGCGGCGCCTGGAAGATTGCTTTTGCCGACTTCGCTACGGCGATGATGGCCTTCTTTCTGGTGATGTGGCTGATGACCACGGCCACGCCTGAGCAGAAGAAGCTGATATCGGGTTATTTCCAGGATCCTATCGGTTTTTCCGAAAGCGCCAGTCCCTTTGTCATTGACCTTGGCGGCTCGCCAACGCCTGCGCCGGATCGCACGTTAAATCAGCAGGTCGATGATCAGACCGAGGGCGAGGAGGTCGAGATCGAGCCTGGGCAGGTTGCTCCTTCGCTAGTCGAAGGCATGACTGAGGAGCTGGAGCGCGAACGTCTCGAGTTGTTGTTGCAGGAACTGCAGAACAAGGTTGAGGAGAATCCACAGCTACAGCGTTTCAAGGATCAGATCCTCTTCGAAATTACTCAGGACGGCTTGCGTATCCAGATTATCGATGCCGAGAACCGGCCGATGTTCGACAGCGGCAGTGCGCGCTTGCAACCGTATTTCGAGGACATACTGCTGGCCATGGCCGACACCATCAGGGCGGTGCCGAACAAGATCAGCATCAGCGGCCACACCGATGCCAAACCGTTTGCCGGTGTCGGTGAGTTCGGTAATTGGGAACTCTCGGCAAATCGGGCCAATGCTGCTCGGCGTGCCTTGATAGCGGGCGGTTACGACGAGGATCAGGTGGCTCGAGTGGTTGGCTACGCCTCGTCGGCGTTGTTTGATCGCGACGACCCGCTTAATCCGGTTAATCGGCGTATCGATATCGTCGTGTTAACCAAAAAGGCTCAGCGGGATATCGAAGGCGAGCAGGAAGGTGCCGTCGAAATAGCGCCTGAGGTGCCGGGCAGCAGCGCCGAACCGCCGTCGCCTGCCGCGGATCCGGTGGAGTCGCTTGAGCGCTTGAATCTTTTCGAGGATGGGGTGTTGCAGCTCGACCAGCCGAGCGAATGAGCTGTCAGTGTCCAAGCAGGCCGCGAGTGATCGCGGCCTGTTCGTTTCAGTAATCCGCTTCGGGCAAGCTGGCGAGGATATGCCGGTAGCTGGCCATCCGTTGTGGCTGGACGCGTCCGTCTTCCAGTGCCTTGAGCAGCGCGCAGCCGGGCTCACGATCATGCTTGCAGTCGCGAAAGCGGCACTGGCCGATCAGCTCGTTGAACTCGATAAAGCCCGCTTCGACATCCGCACGGCTGACGTGCACCAGACCGAACTCTCGGATACCGGGTGAGTCGACCAGTTCGCCGCCGCCGGGGAAGTGGAACAGGCGTGCGGTGGTCGTGGTGTGGGTGCCTTTGCCGGTCAGCTCCGACAGCGGCCCGACACGGGTGTCCACGCCAGGCAGCAGGCTGTTGACCAGCGACGACTTGCCGACCCCGGACTGGCCGACGAAAACGCTGACATGGCCGTCGAGTTGTTGTTTGAGCTGTTCCATGCCGTCGCCCTGATGGGCTGAAACTTCCAGTACGGGGTAGCCCAGTTGGCGATAAACCCCGAGCAGGACATTCAGCGCAACAGCGTTCTGCTCATCGATCAGATCGGCCTTGTTCAGCAGCAGCAGAGGGCGAATACCCGCATGTTCGGCGGCGACCAGATAGCGGTCGATCAGGTTGGCGTGAGGCTCGGGTAGCGGGGCGAAGACGATGACAATCAAGTCGACGTTGGCTGCCACTGGCTTCAACTGGCCGCGGGTATCCGGGCGGCACAGTTCAGTTTTGCGCGGCAGTTGCGCAACGATGACGCCGATGCCCTGATTGCCGGCGCGCCAGACTACTCGGTCGCCGGTGACCATGGCGGGCAAGTTGGCGCGCAGGTGGCAGCGGAACACCTGGCCGGCCAGTTCGCCGTCCTGGGCTTCGACCTCGACCTGTACGCCGAAGTGGGCGATCACCAGGCCGATCTGCTCGGGGCCGAGGTCACCGCCTTCCAGGATTTGTACGGCCTGCGTCTCGCGCTTGGCCGCGCGGGCAGCTCGCTCGCCTTGAATTTTGTCGATGCGCCAGCTTTGCCGGCGGTTGAGTTGGCGTTTGGCCATGAAAGTTCCGAGGTTGACTTGCGGTAAAATCCGCCAGCCAGTTTAGCACGCGGGGCATGCAGACTCGCGCTGCCGCGTTACTGATGCTCATGGGTAGTGCCGAAGGCTAGACTGTAGGGCGGCGACAGGTTAATTAGAGGCGATAAATGGGCGCGTGCGTGCAAATAATTGCTCAAACGGCGGGGCGCTATCCGGCGCTCCTGGCCTTGCTGGCGCAGCTTTGTGCCGCGCTGCTAGTGGGCGGGTCGATGGCCTTGGCGGTGCAGCTATTCAGTTGGCGCCCCAGCGGCTTGGCCGCCGGTTTGCTTCTGGGCTTGCTGGCGGCGAGTTTTGGCCGCTGGTTTGGTTTGCCGTCTTGGTGGTGGTGGCTGAACCTGGGGTTTGTCCCGGCGCTGCTCTTATTCAGTGGTGCGGCGCTGCCGTCATGGGTTTTTTTGGTCGGCTTCCTGCTGCTATTGCTGTGTAATTGGAACAGCTTCGGCGAGCGGGTGCCGCTCTATCTGAGCGGGGCGCGCAGCCGTCAGGCGCTGGCCGAGTTGCTTGCCCAGCAGCAGGCTGATTTTCGCTTCGTCGACTTAGGGTGTGGTCCCGCAGGGGCATTGCTCTGGCTGGCGCGGAGATTTCCCCAGGCGCAGTTCGTCGGAGTAGAAACGGCCCCCTTGCCGTTCGCCGTCGCCTGGCTACGCGCACTGTCGCAGCGCAACTGTCGGATTCGCTACGAAAGCCTCTGGCGCACCGATCTGGCGCAATTCGATGTGGTGTATTGCTTTCTCTCTCCCGCGCCGATGGCTGAGTTGTGGGTCAAGGCCTCGACGCAAATGGCTGTTGGTTCGCTGCTGGTCAGCAATAGTTTCGAGGTGCCTGGGGTGCCGGCCGGTCAGCAGGTCGAATTGCATGACTGGCGCCGCTCGCGCCTGCTGATATGGCGGATGCCGGGCGCTAGTTGAGCGTGAGCGGCCGTGCGGAGGGTAAGTCCGTCGCTTCGTCTGCGACTTTATTCGCTAAACTGCTGGCATCAGCCGAGGAGTGCAGCATGCAAAACCCACAGAATCTGATTTGGATCGACCTGGAAATGACCGGGCTTGAGCCAGATACAGACGTGATCATCGAAATGGCCACGATCATTACCGATAGCGACCTCAATATTCTGGCCGAAGGCCCGGTGATTGCGGTGCATCAGAGTGACGAGGCGCTGGCTGGCATGGATGAATGGAACACCCGCACCCATGGCGAAAGTGGCCTGGTCAAGCGGGTGCGTGAGAGTACGATCAGTCAGGCCGAGGCCGAGGCGCAGACCATTGCCTTTCTCGAGCAGTGGGTGCCCAAGGGTAAGTCGCCGATCTGTGGTAACAGCATCGGTCAGGATCGGCGTTTTCTCTATCGCTACATGCCGGCGCTGGAAGCCTATTTCCACTACCGCTACCTGGATGTCTCGACCCTGAAGATCCTTGCCGAACGCTGGGCGCCGCTGCTCAAGGAGGGCTTTGTGAAGAAGGGTAGCCACCAGGCACTGGACGATATTCGCGAGTCGATTGCCGAACTCCAGTACTACCGCGAGCACTTCATCAAGGCTTAGGCGTAGGCCACAGAATGAGTGCCATGGGCTACTGGACTATTCCGCTATTCTCCTGTGGTGCTGCGCCAGTGCCCACTCTACATGCTCGCGCACCAGTGCCGAGGGATGGTCGCTGCGCGCGTGCAGCGCTTCGAGCACCGGGATGCTCGAGGGGGCATTACCCAAGCCCACTGCCAGGTTGCGCAGCCAACGCTCGTAGCCGGCGCGGCGCAACGGTGAACCTTCGGTGCGACTCAAGAACTCTTCTTCGCTCCAACGGAACAGTGCCGCCAGCTCGGCGTTATCCAGCTGATGGCGCGGTTGAAAATCGGCCTGCTCGGTGGGCCGGGCGAAACGGTTCCACGGGCAGACCAACTGGCAGTCGTCGCAGCCGAATACGCGGTTGCCAATCGGTGCGCGCAGCTCCTCGGGGATCGAGCCTTTCAGTTCGATGGTCAGGTAGGAAATGCAGCGTCGGGCATCCAGCACGTAAGGGCCGACAAACGCCCCGGTAGGGCAGATGTCCATGCACGCGGTGCAGCGCCCGCAATGTTCTGTGGCGTGCGGTGCGTCGACCGGCAGCGGCAGGTCGACGAACAGCTCGCCCAAGAAGAAGTAGCTACCGGCGCTACGGTTGAGTACCAGGGTGTTCTTGCCGATCCAGCCGAGGCCAGCCTGTTCGGCAATGGCTTTTTCCAGAATCGGCGCACTGTCGACGAAGGCGCGGTAGCCGAACGGACCGATCTGCTGCTGGATGCGCTCGGCCAGCTGTTGCAGGCGTTTGCGGATCAGCTTGTGGTAGTCGCGGCCCAGGGCATAGCGCGATACATAGGCTTTCTCCGGTTCGCCCAGGCGCTGGGCCATTTGTGTGTCGCCGGGCAGGTAGTCCATGCGCAACGAGACTACCCGCAAGGTGCCGGGCACCAGTTGCTCGGGGTGCGAGCGCTTGCTGCCGTGGGCGGCCATGTATTCCATTTCGCCCTGGTAGCCGGCGTCCAGCCAGCGTTGCAGGTGTGCCTCGTGTTCGCTCAGCTCCAGCCCGGCAATGCCGACCTGTTGAAAGCCCAGCTCGCGGCCCCATTCCTTGATCGACTGGGCGAGGGCATTGAGGTCGAGTGCGGCAGTTGTCATATGGGGCGAGTAACCAGGGCGGAGGTGGGTATAATTCTGCCAGACATCGGAGCCTACGCATGCCGCAATCGCCAGACAATTTCCCCCTCGCTTTATACAGCGCCGCTCAGGTCCGCGAGCTGGATGCCCGCCTGATCGCCGCGGGTACCCCTGGTTTCGAGCTGATGAGCCGCGCCGCGCATGCCATCTGGCGGGCGCTGCGCCGCCGTTGGCCGGATGCCGGGACGCTGACGGTGCTGGCCGGGCGCGGCAATAATGCTGGTGACGGCTACCTGGTGGCGGCCCTGGCGTTGCGGGCCGGCTGGCAGGTGCAGTTGCTGGCGGTAGGTGATCCGGCGCTGCTGCAGGGTGATGCGGCGCTGGCGCGGGATGAGGCACTGGCTGCTGGGGTGCCTGTTCGACCTTGGCGTGAATGCGCCGAGCTGAGTGGCGTGGTGCTTGATGCGTTGCTCGGCACCGGCCTCAGTGGCGCGGTGCGCGAACCCTATGCCCAGGCGATTCGCGTGCTCAATGCCAGCGGTCTGCCGGTATTGGCGGTGGATATTCCCTCGGGCCTGTGCGCTGACAGCGGTCAGGTGCTGGGCGTGGCGGTGCGCGCGCAGGTGACGGTGACCCTGATCGGCCTGAAGCTGGGGTTGTTTACCGGGGTGGCTGCGGATTGGGTAGGGGAGTTGCTATTCGAGGATCTGCAGGCCGAGCCGTCACTGGTGGCTGCGCAGGCGTGCGTGGCGCGGCGGCTTGCCGGCGCGTATGTGCCGCGTTTGGCCGCGCGGCCACGTACCGTGCATAAAGGGCAGTTGGGCCATGTGCTGGTAGTCGGTGGTGATCGCGGTTTCGCCGGTGCTGCTTTGCTGGCGGCGCAAAGTGCTCTGCGCGCCGGCGCCGGCCTGGTTTCTCTGGCAACCCGTAGCGAGCACCTGGCGGCGGCGCAAGCGCGTCTGCCCGAGGTGATGAGCGTCGCCGTAGCCTCGTCCAATCAGCTGCTGGCGCTGGGCGCGGCGGCCAGCGTTTGGGTGGTCGGGCCAGGGCTGGGGCAGGGCGCCTGGGGGCGAAGCCTGCTGTCGGTGGCGGCGATTGCTGATACTGCGCAGGTCTGGGATGCCGACGCCTTGAACCTGCTGGCCGTGGCTGCGGTCAAGATGCCGGCGGGTGGCGTGATTACGCCGCATCCAGGTGAGGCTGCGCGCTTGTTGGGCATCACGAGCGCCGAGGTGCAGGCCGATCGCCCGGCAGCGGCGCGGGCCTTGGCGTTGCGCTACCAGGCAGTGTGCGTGCTCAAGGGCGCGGGCACTCTGGTTGCTGATGCTGCCGGACAGTTGTTGCTCTGCGAGCGTGGTCACCCGGCTATGGCTGGCGCTGGTTTAGGCGACGTGTTGGCTGGATTGATTGGTGCGTTACTGGCGCAGGGTTTGCCTGCGATGGCGGCGGCCAGTCTGGCAGTATGGCTGCATGCAAGTGCTGGTGAGCGCCTTGCTGAGCAGGGCTGTGGGTTGGCAGCGAGTGATCTGTGCGCAGCCATTCGTCAATTGTTGCAGGAGCAGTCAGTGTGTTCGAGTTAGAGCTGTATGCCGCCGATGAAGCGGCGATGCTGATGCTGGGTGCGCGTATCGCCGAGGTGAGCGGTGGGCGTGGGGTGATCTATCTGCATGGGGATCTGGGTGCGGGGAAAACCACGTTGTCGCGCGGGATAATTCGCGGCCTGAGCCATGTCGGGGCGGTGAAAAGTCCGACCTTTACGCTGGTCGAGCCTTACGAAATTGATGCCGTTCGCGTGTTCCATTTCGATCTGTATCGCCTGGTCGATCCGGAGGAATTGGAGTACTTGGGGGTGCGCGACTACTTCGATGACGATGCCTTGTGTCTGGTCGAGTGGCCAGAGCGCGGAACAGGCGTTTTGCCAAAGGCTGACATGGACATTACCATTACCGCACAAGCGACTGGGCGTTCCCTGCATTTGCAGGCGCAAGGCGAGCGCGGCAAAACCTGGTGTGCTGCTTTGGCCGTCGGGGCATGATCAAAATAAAATGGGGTTGGGTATGCGCATAGGCGCGCGTTTCATCGCGGTTGGAGTGGTACTGGCGGTGCTGGCTGTCGAGGTTTTTGCCGCTTCGGATGTGCGCAGCGTAAGGCTGTGGCGGGCGCCGGACAACACCCGGTTGGTCTTCGATCTGTCTGGTCCCGTGCAGCATAGTGTCTTTACCCTTACTGCGCCGAATCGCATCGTCATAGATCTCCGCGGCGCCAAGTTGGCGACCCAGTTCGGCAATCTGGCATTGAGCAATACGCCGATTACCGGCATGCGCTCGGCGCAACGCACGGCTGACGATTTGCGGGTAGTGATTGATTTGTCATCGCAGGTTACGCCCAAGAGCTTCATGCTGGCGCCCAATCAGCAATACGGCCACCGCCTGGTTGTTGATTTGTTCGACCATGAGGGCGGCGCTGCCCCGAGCTTGCCAATAACCCAGGTGGCCAGTGCGCCGCCGGTCCCGGTCACGCCAACTCGGACGCCGCCCAAGTTGACGCCCGTGCCCAGTGGCAAGCGCGATATCGTCATCGCCATTGACGCCGGCCACGGTGGCGAAGACCCGGGTGCGCTTTCGCCCGTCAAGGGCCAGTATGAAAAGCATGTGACCCTGTCTATTTCGAAGGAGTTGCAGCGCCAGATCAATGCGGAGAAGGGCTTTCGTGCTGAATTGGTGCGCACCGGCGATTACTTCATCCCGCTGCGCAGGCGCGCCGACATTGCGCGCAAGAAAGGCGCCGATCTGTTCGTCTCGATTCATGCAGATGCAGCGCCGCGTGCATCGGCCTTTGGCGCCTCGGTGTATGCCCTGTCGGATCGCGGCGCTACGTCGGAGACTGCGCGTTGGTTGGCCGACGCAGAGAACCAGTCGGATCTGATTGGCGGTGCTGGCAATGTCAGCCTTGATGATAAGGACAAGATGCTTGCTGGGGTGCTGCTCGACCTTTCGATGACCGCTTCGCTGTCGTCCAGTCTGAATGTCGGCAACAAGGTGCTGAGCAATATGGGTCGCATTACCCCACTGCATAAGCGTCGGGTCGAGCAGGCTGGCTTCATGGTGCTCAAATCGCCGGATATGCCGTCGATCCTGGTTGAGACCGGGTTTATTTCCAACCCCAATGAAGCGCGCAAACTGGCCAGTGCCAGCCACCAGCAGGCGCTGGCACGCTCTATCGTGACCGGCGTTCGGCAGTTCTTTCAGGAGAACCCGCCGCCCGGCAGCTATGTCGCCTGGCAGCGCGATAACGGCAAAATTGTCCAGGGGCCGCGCGAGCATGTAGTCAGCTCCGGCGAGAGCCTGGCCCTGATCGCACTGCGTTATCAGGTCAGTCTTGGCGCCCTGCGCAGTGCCAATGCGCTTCGTTCCGACGTGATCAAGGTCGGCCAGGTGCTGCAAGTTCCCACCACGGCTCTGGCGGCTCAGCCATGAATAGTGATGTGCGTATCCAGCTCTTGAGTCCGCGCCTGGCCAACCAGATCGCTGCAGGCGAGGTGGTTGAGCGGCCGGCTTCGGTGATCAAGGAGTTGCTTGAGAACAGCCTGGATTCCGGTGCTCGACGTATTGAAGTGGATGTCGAGCAAGGCGGGGTCAAGCTGCTGCGGGTGCGTGACGACGGCAGTGGCATCGCCGCTGACGATTTGCCGCTGGCATTGGCCCGACACGCCACCAGTAAGATCCGTGAGCTTGAAGACCTTGAGCAGGTGATGAGCCTGGGCTTTCGTGGTGAGGCTCTGGCCTCGATCAGCTCGGTTGCGCGACTGACCCTGACCTCGCGTACGGCCGATGCCGAGCAGGCCTGGCAGGTGGAAACCGAAGGGCGCGACATGCAGCCGCGCGTGCAGCCCGCCGCGCACCCGGTCGGGACTTCGGTGGAAGTGCGCGACCTGTTCTTTAATACGCCGGCGCGGCGCAAGTTCCTCAAGGCAGAGAAAACCGAATTCGATCACCTGCAGGAGGTCATCAAGCGCCTGGCACTGGCGCGCTTCGATGTGGCTTTCCACTTGCGCCATAACGGCAAGACCGTGCTTGGGCTACATGAAGCCAATGACGACGTCAGTCGTGCGCGGCGGGTGGCCTCGGTCTGCGGTGCGGCTTTTCTCGAGCAGGCGCTGCCCGTCGAGATCGAGCGCAATGGCCTGCGCCTGTGGGGCTGGGTCGGCTTGCCGACGTTCTCGCGCAGTTCGGCGGACCTGCAGTATTTCTACGTCAACGGGCGCACGGTGCGCGACAAGCTGGTTGCTCATGCGGTTCGGCAAGCCTACCGTGACGTACTATTCAATGGCCGTCATCCGACGTTTGTGCTGTTTCTTGAAATCGACCCCTCGGTCGTCGATGTCAACGTGCACCCAACCAAGCACGAAGTGCGCTTTCGCGATGGGCGCATGGTTCATGATTTTCTCTACGGCACCTTGCACCGTGCGTTGGGCGATGTGCGTCCCGAAGATCAGTTGGCCGCGCCGGCAGCGGTAACCGGCATGCTGGCGCCGACTGGGCAGGCGGCGGGTGAGTTCGGCCCGCAGGGCGAAATTGGCCTGGCTGCCAGCTTGCTTGAGCCTGCGCCGAGCGAGTCGGTCTGGCGCTCGCCAGGCGCCGGTTACCAAGGGCAGCGGTCGCAGTCCGGGGTGCCCGCTGCCGAAGCGCAGGGCGCCTACCGCGAGTATTTTGCGCCACTGAATGTGGTGCCAGCGAGTCTGCCCGAGGCCCAGGGCGACGTGCCGCCGCTCGGTTACGCCATCGCCCAGCTCAAGGGCGTGTATATCCTTGCCGAAAATGTGAAAGGCCTGGTGCTGGTTGATATGCACGCGGCGCATGAACGGATCACCTATGAACGACTGAAGGTCGCCATGGCCAGCGAAGGCTTGCGCGGCCAGCCATTGCTGGTGCCTGAATCGCTGGCGGTGAGTCAGCGCGAGGCGGATTGCGCCGAAGAGCATGGCGCCTGGTTTCAGCGGCTGGGCTTTGAATTGCAGCGTCTGGGGCCGGAAAGCCTGGCTATTCGGCAGATTCCCGCGCTGCTCAAGCAGGCCGAAGCCAATCGTTTGGTGGCGGATGTGCTGACCGATTTACTCGAGTACGGCACCAGTGACCGGATTCAGGCGCATCTCAACGAGCTGCTGGGCACCATGGCCTGCCACGGTTCGGTACGGGCCAATCGACGTTTGAGCCTGCCGGAAATGAACGCTCTGCTGCGCGATATGGAGCACACCGAGCGCAGCGGTCAATGCAACCATGGCCGGCCGACCTGGACCCAGATGGGCATGGACGATCTGGACAAGTTGTTCTTGCGTGGCCGCTGACCGAGTCGCGGGCGGTCGACGTTTGCGCTGCACTGAGAACGTGTGAGCCGGCCTCCTTCAACTGTTCGCTACTGGCGTTGCGCAATGCCGCGAGCGCCTGAAGGCAGTCTCGCGGGCTCGCGCGATATTTTCACAACCCTTGAGACGTATTGACGATGTCCGAACGCCTGCCGCCGGCAATTTTCCTGATGGGGCCTACCGCCGCCGGCAAGACCGATCTGGCCCTCGAGCTGGCGCGGGTGTTGCCGTGCGAGTTGATTAGTGTCGATTCGGCCTTGATCTATCGCGGTATGGACATAGGCACCGCGAAGCCCGATAAAGCCACGCTCGCTGAGTTCCCGCATCGGCTGATCGACATTCGCGACCCAGCCGAAAGCTACTCGGCCGCCGAGTTTCGTGCCGACGCGCTGGCGGCGATGGCCGAGATAAGTTCGCGTGGGCGCATACCGTTGCTGGTCGGTGGGACCATGCTCTATTTCAAAGCGCTGCTCGAGGGGTTGGCCGATATGCCGGGTGCTGATCCGCACGTGCGCGCCGAGCTGGAAGCGCGTGCTCTGGTCGAAGGCTGGGATGCACTGCACCGCGAGTTGCAGTCAGTCGATCCCGAGTCCGCGGCGCGCATCCATCCCAATGACCCGCAGCGCCTGGTTCGGGCGCTGGAGGTCTATCGCGTCAGCGGTCTGAGCATGACCGGGCATCGCCAGCGCCAGGCGGCGCAAAATCGTGTCATGGGTGAGTCTGGGGCTGGGCAACTCCCCTATACTGTTGCGCACATCGCCATTGCCCCGGCGCAGCGCCAGATGCTGCATGGGCGAATTGCACAACGATTTCAGTTGATGCTGGAACAGGGCTTTGTCGACGAGGTCGAACGTCTGCGGCAGAGAAGTGACCTGCATCCGGGATTACCGTCTATACGAGCGGTGGGGTATCGCCAGGTGTGGGATTATCTGGAAGGTAACTTGAGTGAGGCGCAGATGCGTGAGCGTGGCATTATCGCTACGCGTCAGCTGGCCAAAAGGCAGTTTACCTGGTTGCGCAGCTGGGCTGATTTACACTGGTTGGACAGTCTGGCTTGTGACAATCTGCCGCGCGCCTTGAAATACCTGGCGCCGGCCTCCATATTGACCTGAGATTACGTTATTGACCGTCTATCCTTGGGGTGTGCCGGCTCGAAACTGTTTTTTTGTTTACTAAAACTATTAATTATTGAATTTTCAAAGGAGTGTGACACATGTCAAAAGGGCATTCGCTACAAGACCCTTACCTCAATACCCTGCGTAAGGAACGCGTCCCGGTTTCCATTTATCTGGTTAACGGCATCAAGCTGCAAGGCCAGATCGAGTCTTTCGACCAGTTCGTGATTTTGCTGAAAAATACTGTCAGCCAGATGGTCTACAAGCACGCCATTTCCACTGTGGTGCCAAGCCGTCCGGTGCGTTTGCCGAGCGTTTCCGAGGCTGAGCTGGCCGAAGCCGAGCCGGGCAACGCCTGATCTAGGAGGTTGTATTGTTCTTCGAGCGTCATGAGGGGGGTGAGCGGGCTGTCCTGGTTCATCTGGATGGTCAGGATTCCGCGTCGCGCGAAGATCCGCAAGAGTTTCAGGAGCTGGCCATTTCGGCTGGCGCCGATACGGTTGCCTTTCTTAGCGTGCCGAGTAGCCGGCTGACCGCAAAGTATTTGATTGGCAGTGGCAAGGTCGAGGAGCTGCGCGACCAGGTTAAAACCCTCGGGGCGGATCTGGTGATCTTCAATCACGTCCTTACTCCCAGTCAGGAGCGCAACCTTGAGCGGGTTTTCGAGTGTCGAGTGCTGGACCGTACGGGCCTGATTCTCGATATTTTCGCTCAGCGCGCGCGTACTCACGAAGGCAAGTTGCAGGTTGAGTTGGCACAACTGGATCACCTGAGTACTCGTCTGGTTCGTGGTTGGACTCACCTGGAGCGGCAGAAGGGCGGTATCGGTCTGCGTGGTCCGGGTGAGACTCAGCTGGAAACTGACCGTCGCTTGTTGCGCGTACGCATTCGTCAGATCAAGCAGAAGCTTGAGAAGGTGCGCAGCCAGCGCGAGCAAGCCAGGCGTGGGCGCAAGCGCGCGGATATCCCTTCAGTGTCTTTGGTAGGTTATACCAACGCCGGTAAATCGACCCTGTTCAACGCCTTGACCGAGTCGGACGTTTACGCTGCCGATCAGTTGTTCGCCACCCTTGATCCAACCTTGCGCCGCTTGGAGTTGGACGATCTTGGGCCAATTGTATTGGCCGATACGGTGGGCTTTATCCGCCATCTGCCACACAAATTGGTCGAAGCTTTCCGGGCGACGCTCGAAGAGTCGAGTAATTCTGACTTGCTGCTGCATGTGATTGATGCGCACGAGCCTGAGCGTGATCAGCAGATTGAGCAGGTCATGGCGGTGCTTGGCGAGATCGGTGCGCACGAGTTGCCGATGCTCGAGGTATACAACAAGCTGGATTTGCTCGAAGGTGTTGAACCGCAAATTCAGCGCGATGCCGACGGCAAGCCGCAGCGGGTGTGGTTGTCTGCCCGTGACGGGCGAGGCCTGCCCTTGTTGAAGCAGGCTATTGCCGAATTGTTGGCTGATGATCTGTTTATCGCTACATTGCAGTTACCGCAGCACCTGGCGCGACTGCGTGCGCAATTCTTTGCTTTTGGTGCGGTGCAAAGCGAGGAACATGTCGAGGATGGCAGCAGTTTGTTGGCAGTACGCTTGCCGCGCATTGAGCTGAATCGACTGGTTACGCGGGCAGGTTTGAAGCCGTTGGAATTTATCGAGCAACACACTTTGCAATAAAGCCTGCCACAGTGGCTTTGCCGCTGATGGCTAGCATTCGGTAGCATGGGTCGGCGCGCCGTGGGCGCGTCTTTGCTTTATTAGATGGAGAGCGCTATGGCTTGGAATGAGCCGGGTGGCAACTCGAACAATCAGGATCCTTGGGGCGGCCGCAAAGGCGGTGATCGCAAGGGGCCGCCGGATCTCGACGAGGCCTTCCGCAAGCTGCAGGAAAGCCTCAACGGGCTGTTCGGTGGCGGTAAGAAACGTGGCAGCAGTGACGGTGCTGGTAAAGGCGGTGGCTTTGGTCTGTTGCTAATTGGCTTGGCCGTGCTCTCTGCTGTTTGGTTGTACAGCGCGATCTACGTGGTCGATGAGCAAGAGCAGGCTGTGGTACTGCGATTAGGCAAATACTACGAAACCGTAGGGCCGGGTCTGAATATTTACTTCCCGCCGATCGATCGTAAGTTCCAGGCGAACGTCACCCGCGAGCGTGCTTACAGCAAGCAGGGGCAGATGCTCACCGAGGACGAGAACATCATCGAAGTGCCGCTGACCGTGCAGTACAAGATCAGCAATCTGCAGGACTTCGTGCTCAACGTGGATCAGCCGGAAGTCAGCTTGCAGCACGCTACTGACAGCGCCGTGCGCCATGTCGTCGGCTCGACCGAGATGGACCAGGTGCTGACCGAAGGTCGCGAGCTGATGGCCAGTGAGGTCAAGGACCGCTTGCAGCGCTTCCTCGATACGTATCGCACCGGCATCAGTGTTACTCAGGTCAACTTGCAGAGTGCGGCAGCGCCGCGTGAAGTACAGGAAGCCTTTGATGACGTGATCCGTGCCCGTGAAGACGAGCAGCGCGAGAAGAATCAGGCTGAAACTTATGCTAACGGCGTGGTTCCAGAGGCGCGTGGTCAGGCCCAGCGTCTGATTGAGGATGCCAGTGGTTATCGCGAAGAAGTGGTTTCTCGCGCAACGGGTGAGGCGGATCGCTTCACTGCATTGGTAACCGAGTACCGCAAAGCGCCGGAAGTTACGCGTGAGCGTTTGTATCTGGACACCATGCAAGAGCTGATGAGCAATACCAGTAAGGTATTGGTGACTGGCGACAAGGGACAGAACAATCTGCTTTACCTGCCGCTGGACAAGATGATCGATGGTCGCAGCAGTGTGGGGTCGAGCTCCGTGTCGGGTGCGGGCGCCGCTGATGCGGGTTCGCGTATGAGTAATGACCCGCGCCAGGCTGAACTGCGTACAAGGGAGACCCGCTGATGAGCAATAAGTCGCTGATCGCCCTGATTGTTGGCGTAGTACTGGCGCTGGTTGCCTGGAACAGCTTCTATATAGTGGCGCAAACTGAGCGGGCGGTACTGCTGCAGTTCGGTCGTATAGTCCAGCCGGATGTGCAGCCGGGTCTGCATGTGAAGGTTCCCTACGTCAATCAGGTGCGCAAGTTTGATGCGCGTCTCCTGACGTTGGATTCCTCCAGTTCGCGTTTCCTTACCCTGGAAAAGAAAGCGTTGATGGTTGATGCCTTTGCCAAGTGGCGAGTGCTTGATGCTGAGCGCTACTACACGGCGACTTCGGGTATCAAGCAAATCGCCGATGAGCGTCTGTCGCGCCGTCTGGAGGCATCGCTGCGTGACCAGTTCGGTAAGCGCACGTTGCACGAGTCGGTATCCGGTGAGCGTGATGCGCTGATGGCGGATGTAACGGCTTCGCTGAATCGCGCTGCGCAACGTGAGTTGGGTATCGAGGTAGTGGATGTGCGCGTCAAGGCCATCGACCTGCCAAAAGAAGTTAACCGTAGCGTGTTCGACCGCATGAGTTCCGAGCGTGAGCGCGAGGCCCGTGAGCATCGTGCAAAAGGTAAGGAGCTGGCTGAAGGTATTCGCGCCGATGCAGATCGTCAGCGTCGAGTGTTGCTGGCTGATGCCTATCGCCAGGCTGAAGAGCTGCGCGGTAATGGTGATGCCCAGGCGGCAGCTATATACTCAAAGGCCTATAGCGAGGATCAAGAGTTCTACTCGTTCTATCGCAGCCTGAGAGCTTATCGCGAGAGCTTCGCGGACAAGCGTGATGTGCTGGTGCTCGATCCGAGCAGTGATTTCTTCCGTTACCTGGAAAAGTCCAAGCCTTAAACAGATCCCCGGCGGACGCTAGCCGTCCGTCGGGGTGACCGTTTAGAAAAACGTGGTATGATTCGGCAGCCGGGAAAATCCCGGCTTTTTTGCGTCTGTGGGTATCATGTGGCAGGAATTGGGCATTGCGTTTTGTCTATTGCTGGTCCTGGAAGGCATCCTGCCCTTCCTCTATCCACGCTTTTGGCGTGGGGCAGTCGCACAGCTTGCAAGGCTGTCGGATCTACGACTGCGACTGATGGGGCTGACCAGCATGTTGCTGGGTACAGCTCTCCTTTATCTGCTTCACTGAAGGCTTGTGCCGCCCGGTTCAAGAGGGGAATGGCGAAATGGCAACGGTAGACCGCTGGCTACTACCAGATGGCATCGAAGAAGTACTGCCGCCGGAAGCGGCGCGCATTGAAGTCGCGCGCCGTCAGGTGCTGGATCTGTTCCAGCGCTGGGGGTATGAATTTGTGGTGACGCCGCATATCGAATATCTGGAGTCGCTGCTTACTGGCGCCGGTAAGGATTTGGATTTGCGCACCTTCAAAGTGACCGACCCGCTGTCGGGACGGCAGATGGGTTTTCGCGCTGATATCACGCCGCAGGTGGCGCGTATTGACGCGCACACCTTGCGCCGCGAAGGGCCGAGCCGTCTTTGCTATGCCGGCAGCGTGGTGCATGCTCAACCGAGAGCGTTGACCACCTCGCGCAGCCCGATCCAATTGGGCGCCGAGTTGTATGGTGATGCCAGTCCGGCCAGTGATGTAGAGGTGATCAGCCTGCTGGTGGACACTCTGGAGTTGGCGCAGGTGCCCGATATCCACATCGATCTCGGTCATGTTGGTATTTACCGTGGCCTGGCGCGTGCTGCCGGCTTGTCGGGCGAGGTTGAGCAGCAATTGTTCGATGCGCTGCAGCGCAAGGCCATGGACGAGATTGTGCTGCTGACTGAGGCCTTGCCGGCTGCGCTGCGCAAAATGTTGCGTGCCTTGGCCGAGCTCTGTGGCGGCCGTGACGTGCTGGATTTGGCGCAGGCTTGTCTGGTCGAGGCGCCGGATGATGTGCACGCCGCGCTGGATGACTTGCTGGCTATTGCCGACGCGTTGAGTCTGCGTTACCCAGAGTTGCCCTTGTATTTCGATCTCGGTGAGCTGCGTGGCTATCGCTATCACACAGGCGTGGTATTTGCGGCCTTCGTGCCCGGTGTCGGCCAATCGATAGCCCAGGGTGGTCGATATGATGATATCGGCGCCGATTTCGGTCGGGCGCGTCCGGCGACGGGTTTTTCCACCGATCTGAAAACCCTGGTCAGTCTCGGACAGATGCCGCTCGGTGAGTTGCCTGCGGGCATCTGGGCGCCTGATCATCATGACGTGTACCTGTGGCGAGCGGTGCAGCGCCTGCGCGGTGAGGGCGAGCGTGTGGTGCAGGCCTTGCCTGGGCAGGCTTTGGCCGATGCTCGCGAGGTAGGCTGTGATCGTCAATTATTGCTGTGTGATGGTCGCTGGCAAGTAACGCCGCTGGCGGGTTGAGCAGGCAGGCAGGTTGGTCGGGCTGTATTGCGTTAATCGATCGCCTGACTGGCCAGACTTGGCTGCTGATCCTGGCAGGCCGTCCAAACTGGCCGTCCCACTATAGTTTCCGTCGGCTGCGGTCGACATCAAGTTTGCGTGAAGAGGACAAGTGTTATGGGTAAGAATGTCGTAGTCCTGGGCACCCAGTGGGGCGATGAGGGCAAGGGTAAGATCGTCGACCTGCTCACCGAACAGGCTGCAGCCGTCGTGCGCTATCAGGGTGGTCACAACGCTGGCCATACCCTGGTGATCGATGGCGAAAAAACCGTTCTGCACTTGATCCCTTCGGGCATCCTGCGCGAGAACGTCCAGTGCTTGATCGGTAACGGCGTAGTAGTAGCCCCCGACGCACTGATGCGTGAAATCATCAAGCTGGAAGGCAAGGGTGTGCCGGTGCGCGAGCGTCTGCGGATCAGTCCGTCCTGCCCGCTGATCCTTCCTTATCACGTGGCCCTGGATCAGGCTCGTGAGAAGGCTCGTGGCGATCTGAAGATCGGTACTACCGGTCGCGGTATCGGCCCGGCATACGAAGACAAGGTGGCGCGTCGCGGTCTGCGTATCGGCGACCTGTTCCATCGCGAACGTTTCGCCGCCAAGCTCGCTGAGTTGCTCGACTACCACAACTTCGTGCTGGTCAATTACTTCAAAGAGCCGGCCATCGACTTCCAGAAAACGCTGGATGAGTGCATGGAATACGCCGAGCTACTCAAGCCGATGATGGCCGACGTCACCGCAGTGCTGCACGAGATGCGCCGCGAGTCCAAGGACATCATGTTTGAGGGTGCCCAGGGTTCGCTGCTGGATATCGACCACGGTACTTATCCCTACGTCACCAGCTCCAATACCACCGCCGGCGGTATCGCCACGGGGTCGGGTTTTGGTCCGATGTACCTGGATTACATCCTGGGTATCACCAAGGCCTACACCACGCGTGTTGGTTCGGGGCCGTTTCCGACCGAACTGTTCGATGAGACCGGGGCTTTCCTCGCCAAGCGTGGCCATGAGTTCGGCTCCACCACCGGTCGTGCTCGTCGTTGCGGCTGGTTCGATGCAGTGATCCTGCGGCGCGCCATTGAAATCAATAGCATTTCCGGTCTGTGCCTGACCAAGCTCGATGTGCTGGATGGTCTCGAGACCATTCGCATCTGCGTCGGCTACAAGGATCAGTACGGCGAAGTGCTGGTCGACGCGCCGACCGATGCCGACAGCTATCTGGGTCTTCAGCCGGTATATGAAGACATGCCGGGCTGGAGTGAGTCGACCCTGGGCGCCAAGACCTTGGAAGAGTTGCCGGCCAGTGCGCGGGCCTACATCAAGCGTGTGGAAGAGCTGGTCGGTGCGCCGATCGATATCGTCTCTACTGGTCCAGACCGTAACGAGACCATCGTTCTGCGTCATCCGTTCGCCTAAGTGTCGTAGCTGTGTGTCAAAGGGTCGCCATGTGCGGCCCTTTGTCGTTTTAGGGCGGCGGCTTCAGCTTTGGCGCTTGTGGCCGATTACTGTTTATAAGCTGTTTTGATTCGAGAGGAGTGAGGCCTTGTCCGCCATGTTCGCGTTACTGCATAGCCGTTTGTTGCGTCCGGTATTCATTGCCTTGGGTGTCGCCATACTGGTGCAGGTATGCCTTGCCGTATGGTTGACCCACGCCACTGTGGGTGAGCTGGTTGCCGATCTGGCAACGCGCATGGAAGGCGATAGCCAGCGTTTGAGTGGTGAGCTGGGCGCCGCTGAGCGTGAAGTGGTGGAAAACCTGGCTGCGCTGTCGGTCAATACCCGCGAGGGTCTTGGTAAGGCGCTTTCCGGCCGGCTCCAGGCCGAGCAAGTGCAGTTGCGCGGCGTGCTCGAAGAGAATCTCAGGCAGTCAGGCGGCGCCATGGCGCAGTTGCTGGCCGGCGTCGCGCCCAAGGCCATCTGGGATGACGATGTCCCCGCACTGACGGCGTTTACGCGCATCGCTCAGCGCGATCCGGCGGTGCTGTTCGCCGTCTATTACGATGCGCAGGGCAAGCGCCTGACGCGCAATTTCAATCGCAGTGATGCACGAGTGCGCGCCTTGGTTGCGGCGGGCCAGGGTGATACACCGCTGGATAAGTTGGTCGAGGCCGCCTCGCGTGATCCGCAGGTGTACATGGTCGAAGTGGCCATTAATCCCATGGGGGCGCAGATCGGCAAGGTCCAGTTGGGTCTGTCCAGGGCTGCTGTTGAGGAGGAGCTGCAGGCGTTGGATCAGCGATTTTCCTCATTGGTAGACAATGCTGGTGAGCTGGTCGATGCCAGTCTGGCGGGTGCTGCAGGTGAAAGCACACAGGCGCTGCAGCGGCGCCTGGCAGAGGCAGAGCAGGCGGCCGAGGGTATGGCGCAGGGTAGTTTGAGTTCAGTTCGGGCGGCTGCCGAGAGCTTGCGTTGGCGGATTGCCGTGGGGCTCTCGGCGGTGGGTTTGTTGGCGCTTTTGGCTGTAGCGCTGGTTCTCGGTTGGCGTGTATTGAGTCGCTTGCAGTTGCTGATCGCAGCCTTGCAGGACTTGGCCGAGGGCGAGGGCGACCTGACTCGGCGGGTCGAGCTGGATAGTCGTGACGAGGTAGGTGACATGGCGGCCGCAGTCAATCGGTTTGTCGCCAGGTTGCAGCCCATTGTGCGCGAGGCGGGTGAGGTGGCGGTGCTCACCGGACGGGAGATTGGCAGTCTGGCGCTGCGCAGTGCCGCTGCTGAGGCTGCTACCGGGCGCCAGCGTGACGAGGTGGCAGCTAGCTTGCAGGCTCTGGCGCAGATGGCGGGTGAGGCTCAGGCAGAGAGTCAGGCCATGCAGGAAGCATTGCGCCGGGTTGCGGCGATTCGCCAGTCCACCCAGGATAACGCTGAGATTGCGGCGCGGGTCGGTGGGGCGATGGAGGTTCTGGTGTTGCGGGTCGGGGAGGGCGCGGCAGTGATCGAGCGACTTGCCAGGCAGAGCGAGCAGATCGAGGTTGTGCTCACGGTGATCCACGGTATCGCCGAGCAGACCAATCTGTTGGCCTTGAATGCCGCTATTGAGGCGGCCCGGGCTGGGGAGAGCGGTCGTGGTTTTGCCGTGGTGGCGGACGAGGTGCGTGCGCTGGCGAGTAAGACTCAGCAGTCAACCGGGGATATTCAGGCGCACATCGGTGCTTTGCAGAAGGGTGCGCGTGAAGCGGTAGGCGCTATCGGGCAGGCAAGTCAGCAGGCCGATCAGGGGTTGGCTGCTTTGCTGGAGAGCGCCAAAGTGCAGCAGTCCGTGCAAGGGGCGGTGGAGGAGGTGCATGGCGCCATCAATGCAGCGACTCAGGCAGCAGCGCATCAGGCTGAAGGCGCTGATGCGGTGCGAGGGCGGGTCGAGGTGATTCATGCGGAAGCTCAGCGTGCTGCCGAGGCGGTGGCTGCTACGGCTGACAGTGGGCGGGTGCTGGATGGTCTGGCCAAGCAACTGAAAGCCAGTCTGGGGCAGTTCCGCGTTTAGATATCGAGCGATACCTGTGCGTTTGGGTGTTGCAGGCGGGCTTGCTAAGCTCAGTGACGCCAGTTCTTGAGGGGCTGCTGGGCTTTAGCTGTGTGTTTTTGCCTCGTGAATGGCGGCGTGTAGCTGAGCAGGGTGAGTTGTTGCTTACGTTGCTAAATCGCAGGCAATAAAAAACCGAGCGCTTGGCTCGGTTTTTTGAATTGGTGCCCAGGAGAAGACTCGAACTTCCACGACCGTAAGGTCACCAGCACCTGAAGCTGGCGTGTCTACCAATTTCACCACCTGGGCATTTGTTGCTAACGTAACTTTTTACTATCAACTACAACTCGGTTAACATCGTT
>NZ_JAUXMX010000057.1 GCF_030683065.1 Pseudomonas sp. | reverse complement strand
GCTGCCGAAGTAGCGAAACTGGACGAAGCGCGAGGCGATGGTGAAGTACAGCCCGAGGCCGATCAGCATCACGATCAGCAGCTTGCTCCAGATCAGGTCGTTGAGAATGTCGAGCATGGCGGGAGTGTCTCTCTCTTGTTGTTTGGGGAAAATTCAACGTCAGCACGTGGCCTGGGAATGGTTGGCTAGACGCGCTCTCCATGCAATTTCGCAGGTGGCGGCGATGTGGCGCGAGTTGATGCTACAATCGCGCCGCTCGCGCCATAGCCGTTAGGAACAGCACCATGTCGGATTTTTTGGGGCCCAACCTCAAGCTGCTGTGCAGCCACTACCGCTCGATTGCCGAGGTATGCCGCAAGCTGGCGATCAACCGCGCGCAGTTCAATAAATACCTCAATGGCCAGAGCCGCCCGACGGCGCACAATCTCAAACGCATCTGTGATTTTTTCGGCGTCGAGGCCTATGAGCTGAGCCTGCCGGGTGAGCAATTCGCCCACCTGATTGGCGCGCGCGGCAGTGGTCTGGAACAGCAAGCCGGTGGTGATCCGCTGCTGGAGTTGCTACAGCCGCTGCGCGAGTTCGCCAGCAGCCTGTCGCGCTATTGTGGGTATTACTTCGAGTACGCCAACTGCATGTCGGTGCCGGGGCAGATCCTGCTGTCGCTGGTGCATGTGCGCGAGGAGCGCGGCAGCTACCTGTTCGAGCGCCAGGAGCGGCAGGAGCGTCAGGAGCCGTCGCGCGCCGACAGCAGCAAGGCCGAAGACTGGGTGCGCTGTCGCTACCTAGGCGCGGCCTTCTACCTGCAGGACCGGCTGTTTTTGATCGACTACGAGTCGCTGACCGGCAACGAGATGACTCAGACCATCCTGATCCCCAGCTTTAAAAGTCGCATCACCCGCCTCAATGGCCTGAAAACCGGCGTCTCCAGCGGCGATCTGCGCACCCCGGCGTGCACCCGGGTGGTCTGGGAATACCTCGGCGCAGAGATCAACCGGGTCAATGCCTATCGCCAGGTGATGCTCTACGACCCGGACGATTCGCGCATCGATCCGGACATCCGCCAGCGTCTGGCCGGCGCGCACATTCGCGCAGGTCTGTTCGAGATCGAGTAGACGGCTGAGCGCACCATGTAGGTTGGTGTTCAGCCGGCGAGGTAGTCCCACAGCGCTATTTGTGAGTCTCGCACCCTACAGTTCCAGACCTGCTCACGCGCAGTGGCGAAGCTGAGCGCAACAGGCTATTGGAGCATGGCCTTTAACGTGTCTTGCACGGCTGGACAAAACCCGAGTACGCGGCCAGTTCGCGGTCGCGTGGGTCGCCGCTGGCGCCCAGGCCTTCGCGCACGCCAATCTGGTCGGCCTGGCTGCGGTTCTGGCCGAGTTTCCATTTGCCCTCCAGGCGCTCGATGGGCAGGGCAAAACCGACGATGGCGCGCAGCATGCTGTCGATGTAGTCGCGCGGTGCATCGCTCACCGCCCAGGGTTGCGGGCGCTCGGCTTCGTGCAGCGCGCTGAGGCGGCTGACCAGCTGCAGCAAGCGCTCGGCGTCATCAAACACCTCGGCGCGGCCATGGGCCTGCACACTGATGTAGTTCCAGGTCGGCACCACCTTGCCGTGCTCGGCCTTGGCGGCATACCAGGACGGGCTGATATAAGCCTCCGGGCCCTGGAAAATCACCAGCGCCGGGCTGCCTTCGGCGAGATCGCACCACTGCGGGTTGGCCTTGGCGAAGTGGCCGTACAGCGTGCCATAGGGCCCTTCGTCGGCATCGAGTAATAACGGCAGGTGGCTGGCGAGCAAACCCTGCGCGCCATGGCTGACCAGCGTCGGCAGGCGCGTGGCGCGCATCTGCTGGTGCAGTGTGGCGAGGTCGTCCTGGCGGAAGGCGGCGGGTGTATACATGGGCAGGCTCCTGAGCTGATGCGCCATGCTAGGCAGAGTATTGGTCTGTTGTAAGATCCACTTTCTGCGGCTTTCATGGAGCCAATCGCTATGCCTGCCCCGTCTGCTCCGCCGCTCCCGGTCGATCTGTCCGGCATTCGCCTCGATCCGCAGCGCGGCCTGGCGCGCCAGCTGTATCAGGCGCTGCGCGAACGCATCCTCGATGGTCGCCTGCAACGCCGTACGCGCCTGCCGGCCAGTCGTGATCTGGCGAATTTGTTGGGCGTCTCGCGCAACACCGTGATCCGTGCCTTCGACCAGCTCTACGCCGAAGGCTATATCGAGGGCCGTATCGGGGCCGGTACCTATGTCGCCGAGTTGAGCGGGGCGACGCGGCCGGCTCCAGCGGGCGCGACCCAGGTACCAACGATCGCCGCCACCCAGAGCGCAGCCCTGCAGCTGTTGCAGACCCATCATCTGAACCCGCCATTGAGCGGCGCGCCACGGGCCTTTCGCGTCGGCGTGCCGGCCTTCGACCTGTTTCCTTTCGAGACTTGGGCGCGTTTGTCCGCGCGCTTCTGGCGCAAACCATCACCGGCACGCCTGGGTTATGGCGACCCGGCCGGCGATGGGCAATTGCGCGAGTTGATCGCGGCTTACCTGCGCAACAGCCGCGGCCTGCACTGTGACCCGGCGCAGATCCTGGTGACGTGCGGCTCCCAGCAGGCCATCAGCCTGTGCGCCCAGTTGCTGATCGAGCCGGGTGACCGGGTGGCTGTGGAAAACCCCGGCTACCGCGCCGCCGGCCATGCCTTCGCCGTGGCTGGCGCGCAGTTGGCGGGTATTGCCGTGGATGGCGAAGGGCTGGATACCACGGCGCTGGAGCGGGCGGGGCGCTGTCGTCTGGCCTATGTCACGCCCTCGCACCAGTACCCAACCGGGGTGACCCTGTCGCTGGCGCGGCGCCTGGAACTGCTGGACTGGGCCGAGCGCCACGACAGTTGGATAGTCGAGGACGACTACGATGGCGAGTACCGCTACAGCGGCACGCCGCTGGCGCCGTTGGCCGCCCTCGACCGCCAGGGGCGGGTGCTCTACGTCGGCACCTTCTGCAAGATCGCCTTTCCGGCGCTGCGCCTGGGTTATCTGGTGCTGCCGGCCGCCCTGGCCGAGCCCTTCGCCCGTCGCCGCGCCCTGGATATGCGCCACTCGGAGATCGGCAGCCAGGCGGTGATGGCCGAATTTATCGCCGCCGGCCATTTCCAGCGACATATCAGGCGCATGCGTAGCGCCGCGCGTAGTCGTCGCGATGTGCTGCTGGCCGGCTGGCCTGAGTCGGTGCCGGGCTGCGCGCCGCTGCCAGCGGTGGAGGCGGGGCTGCACCTCTGTGTGCGCGTCGACAGCCTGATCCGCGAGCGCGAACTGATCAGCGCCGCTGCAGGGGTTGGCGTGGAGATAAGTGCGCTCAGCAGTTACTGGCTGCCTGGCAGCAGCACGCCTGAGGACCAGCGCGCCGGGTTGGTGCTGGGGTTTGCCGCAGTGCCCGAGGCGCAGATCGCCGAAGCCCTGCTGGCGCTGCGCAGGGCTTGGGGTGATTGTCTCGCTACTGCCTGCTTGTAGGGTGCGCCGCGCGCACCAGGTAGCAGATACCCGGTTGTCAGTGGTGCGCACGGCTAGGCGGCCACGTGCCCCCTCCGCAGGCCAGCCGCAGCCGTTTGCGCAATGAGCACTGCGCTAGCGGCCCGATTCAGCAGCGTTCGGGGTTTTTCGCGCAGCTGCCATATCCTTCGCTGCGCATCTGATCGAGCGCCGCTTGCAGGCGCTCGATCACTTCATCCGGGGTGTCTTTGTTGAGTGCCAGGTAGAGCTGTGACGTCTCAAAACTCAAGACCGTGCTCAGGCCGCTGACGCCGTGCTCCTTGGCGTAGACCCGCCAGACCGGATCGGACGTGGCCCACAGGTCAATCTGCCCGCGCTGCAGCTTGCGCAGGTTTTCCTGATCGCGCAGGGCGTTCTGCAGGGCAAAGCCCAGGCGCTCCAGGTGTTGGCTGACCGCGGCGCTCTGGTAGGCGCCGATGCGGTAGGCCTTGGCCTGCTCCAGGTTATCCAGGCGCGGGGCGCTTCCATCGAGGCCGACCAGCACGCTTTCATACTGGGCGATCGGCCCGACCCATTTGAACAAGGGCCGCCGCGCCTCGCTCAGCGAGGTGGAAAACAGCCCGTGATTGGGCGTTTCCAGGGTCTGTTTATAGATCCGCGCCCAAGGGAAGCGCAGGGTCAGGCTGTAGTCGATGCCGGCGCGTTTGAACATCTCGCGCACGGTATCGGTGCTGAGGCCCTGGATATTCTCATCGCGGGCGAAGTTCTTGTTGTTCGCCGCCATATTGAACGGCGGAAAGTTCTCGGTGAGCAGTATCACCTGGTAATCCCGTGGCAACTCGGCGTGAGCGCAGGAGGCGAACAGCAGGCCAAGCAACAGCTGTAGCGGGAAATAACGGCGCATGGTCGATCACTCCTGTGTAGCGCAGGCGCCCGTGCCAGCCACTTGGCGGCACGGGCTCCCATGACCCAGCGAAAGCCGCCCGGAACAGCGTCCGGGCGGCACAGATTCAGCGCTGATGGAGGGCGTTGGCGGGCACGCTGGCGCCGATCGAGGGCACTCTCAGCGGCGGCGTCGACTCTGGCCAGGCTTCTGGGTCAAGATCCAGATCGGCGAAGTCTTTCGGCTCGAAGACCGGCACCTCTACACCTGCCTTGATCTGCTTGTCGTAGTCGCGCATCAGACGCAGGCCGACCTTGAACAGCAGGGCCAGGGCGATCAGGTTGGCGATGGCCAGCAGGCCCATGGTCACGTCGGCGAAGGCGAAC
>NZ_JAUXMX010000044.1 GCF_030683065.1 Pseudomonas sp. | reverse complement strand
CATGAGCAAGACCAACGAATCTTTGATGCAACGCCGCACCGCTGCCGTTCCGCGTGGCGTCGGGCAGATCCACCCGATCTTCGCCGACCGGGCGCAGAACGCCACGGTGATCGACGTTGAAGGCCACGAGTTTATTGACTTCGCTGGCGGCATCGCGGTGCTCAATACCGGCCACCTGCACCCCAAAGTCATCGCCGCCGTGCAGGAACAGCTGACCAAGCTCACCCACACCTGCTTCCAGGTGCTGGCCTACGAGCCCTACGTCGAACTGTGCGAGAAGATCAACGCGCGGGTACCGGGCGACTTCGCCAAGAAAACCCTGCTGGTCACCACCGGTTCCGAGGCGGTCGAGAACGCGGTGAAGATCGCCCGTGCCGCCACCGGCCGTACCGGGGTAATCGCCTTCACTGGCGCCTACCACGGTCGCACCATGATGACCCTGTCGCTGACCGGCAAGGTCAATCCTTATTCAGCCGGCATGGGCCTGATGCCCGGCGGCGTATTCCGCGCCCAGTATCCGTGCGCACTGCACGGGGTCAGCGTGGATGACGCCATCGCCAGCATCGAACGGGTGTTCAAGAACGATGCCGAGCCGCGCGACATTGCTGCGATCATCATCGAGCCGGTGCAGGGCGAGGGCGGTTTCTACGTCGCGCCTAAAGCATTCATGCAGCGTCTGCGCGCCCTCTGCGACCAGCACGGCATCCTCCTGATCGCTGACGAAGTGCAGACCGGCGCCGGGCGTACCGGCACCTTCTTCGCCATGGAACAGATGGGCGTCGCCGCCGACCTGACCACCTTCGCCAAATCCATCGCCGGCGGTTTCCCGGTGGCGGGCGTGTGCGGCAAGGCCGAATACATGGACGCCATCGCTCCAGGCGGCTTGGGCGGCACCTACGCGGGTAGCCCGATTGCCTGCGCCGCTGCCCTGGCGGTGATGGAAGTGTTCGAGGAAGAAAAGCTGCTGGATCGCTGCAAGGCAGTCGGCGAGCGTCTGGTCACCGGCCTCAAAGCCATCCAGGCCAAGCACAAGGCGATCGGCGAGGTGCGCGCCCTTGGTGCGATGATCGCCATGGAGCTGTGTGAGGACGGTGATCTGCACAAACCCAACGCCGCGCTGACCGGGCAAATCGTCGCCAAGGCGCGCGACAAGGGCTTGATCCTGCTGTCCTGCGGCACCTACGGCAACGTGTTGCGGGTGCTTGTACCGCTGACCGCCGAAGATGCCCTGCTCGACCGTGGCCTGGCGATCATCGCCGAGTGCTTCGACGAGCTGGCTTGA
>NZ_JAUXMX010000041.1 GCF_030683065.1 Pseudomonas sp. | reverse complement strand
CATGAGCGGATTTTCATTATGGCTCAAGGCACCTAATGCCTTAATTAGAAGCCGGATATACGGAAGCAGTCGTACCTAGGTTCGTTTGAAGAGCGTATCACTGGCAAAACGGGGGGAGTCCATATACGGATGAAATCCGGGGGAATTGTAGCCCGGATGAAATCCGGGGGAATTGTAGCCCGACAAACCGCTCCCGGATTGCGTCCGGGCTACGCGCGAGGAACCTGGCTGACGACAAGCGCCCTGACATGCCCACTTAAGTGAACAGCATTGCTCCGTAGGAGCCAGCTTGCTGGCGATCTTTGCAGGGCAAAAGTATCGTCGGAGCGCCGAACCGCAGCAAAGACCAGGCGCCCCCCCTGGCTGCTACACGCGCCCCCGTCGAAGGCGGCGGTGCCGCGCGGAACGCCGCCCGCACCGCCTTACGCCGTCAGGCGCTCGCGCAAGCGGCCCAGCATGCCCATTAAACTCCCCACCTTCTCGCGTTCACGCGCCTCGCGCGGTATCTGCGCCAGGCGCGTGACGACCTGCGCCGGCTGGGTGCGCCACAGCTGCGCCTGCTCGGCGGCAGCCAGCAGGCCTTTCTCGAACAGGCCGCGGCGAATCGGCTTGGGCAGGTAGCGAAATATCTGCGCCTCATTGATCAGTTTGAGCAGCGCCTGGGTGTCGCAGAACGGTGTCACCACCAGGGTCAGCAAACCTGGGTGTGCCTGGGCCAGGGTTTTCAGCAAGGGCGCGACTTCCTCCCCGGCCAATTTCAGATCACTGACCAACAAATCTACCGACAACTCGTTGAGTACGCCCAGCGCCTCACGCAGGTTGCTCACACGCAGCAGGCGATGACCGCCGGCCATACAAAAATCACCCACCACGGCCAGGGTTTGCGGGTCTTCATCAAGCAACAGCACATTGAGCGGCGCGGCCAGCACGCTGGCGCTTGGCACCACCGACGCCTGTACCTGGCGCGCGGCAATTTCTGCCGCCTGGCGCAGGGTAAAGGCCATCTCCTGCTGGTCCCAGGGTTTGGTCAGGTAGCGGAAAATGCCGCCACTGTTGAGCGCTTCCACCGCCGTGTCCAGGTCGGAATAACCAGTGAGGAGAATGCGCAGGGTCTGCGGGGCGATCTCGCGGGCCTGGGTAAGCAGCTCCGCGCCGCTCATCTGCGGCATGCGCTGGTCGCTGACCAGGATATGCACTGTCTCGTTTTTCAGGCGCTGCAAGGCGCGGTGCGGATCGCTCTCGGTGAGCACCTCATATTGGCGGCGAAACTGCAGAGCCAGGCTGCGCAGAATGCGCTCTTCGTCGTCGACAAACAGGATGCGGATAGGTGCAGTCATTTCAAGCGCTCCGTTGCAGTGTGGCTGCCTGGGGACGCGGCAGGCGGATCAGGAAACGCGTACCGCGCCCTGGTTCGGAGGCCACGCGAATCAGGCCTCCATGGTCCTGGATGATCTTGAAACTGATCGACAGGCCCAGGCCCGTACCCTGGCCGACCGGCTTGGTGGTGAAGAAGGGATCGAAAATCCGCGCCAGCACCGCCGCAGGCATACCGCGACCGCTGTCCTGTACCGAGATGAACACCGCAGCGTCTTCGGCCCAGGTCTTCACCCGAATCTGGCCGAAACCCTCGATGGCCTGGGCGGCATTGGTGAAGAGGTTGAGCAGTACCTGATTGATCTGCGACGGCGCGCAGGGAATACGCGGTAACTCGCCGAGCTGCAACACCGCCTCCGCCTTGTCCTTGATGCTGTTGCGGGCGATCACCAGGGCGCTGCGAACACAGTCGTTGAGGTCGACCTCCTCGCTCATGGCGCGATCCAGGCGGGCAAAATCCTTGAGACCGACCACCAGCTCGGCGATCTGCTGCAGTCCATAGAGGGTGTCGTCGAACAGTTGATTGAGATCATCAACCAGCAGCTCCGGCGCGGCCTGCTCACGAGCATTGGCGGCGCTGTCCAGAGCCATGGCCAGGCGCGCTTCGTCGCAGTGCGGGTCCGCCAGGCAATCCGCGAGGACAGCCTGCGCCTCGGCCAACTCGAACAGCGGTGCACTTAGTTCACGCAGCAGTTGCACATTGTTTTTCACGTAACCCAGCGGGGTATTCAGCTCGTGAGCGACGCCGGCAACCATCTGCCCGAGCGAGGCCATCTTTTCCGACTGCACCAGTTGCGCCTGTGATTCCTTGAGATCGACCAGGGCCTTGTGCAGCACCGCATTACGCTGGGCAATGCGCGTCTCCATAGCCTTGAGCAGGTCAAGCACGGTGCCCAGGCCACGGTATTGGCCCTGTGCATCGACCAGAATAAAGTCTTCGGTGATCGGATATTGCAACTGCCCGGTTATCTGCTTGGCGGCCTCCTCCAGGCTGGTGTCCAGGCTGACGGTCAAGGGCGCCGGGTTCATCACCTCCTGCACCGGATGGCGACCGCGCAGATCGCGGCCGAAGCGTTGCATAAAGATGTCCTGCAAGGCGCTACGACTGACCAGGCCCAGCGGATAGCCCGCCACATCGACAATCGGCAGGGACAGAAAATCCTTGTGCTCGGGGGTCAACAAGCGATCCGCGACATCCGCGATGCTCATGCCCGGCGCCAATGGCAAGACCGGTTTGAGCAGGCGCGCCAGAGCGCTGGTAGTGGTCATTGGCAGAGGTTCCTGGCAGATTGAAAGTCTGCCATTCAACCAGCGCCAAGTTGCCGTCTTGTGACACTCCTCACGCCCTGACCGAATGCTCTATTGTTAGTCATCGCCCTGTCATCTTGGTCTAGGCCAGCGCAGACCAACTAACCAGCGCTCCAAAATAGAGCAGAACACGAGACAATGTCGGTCGCGCAAACACGCCAACGCCCTGCATGGGGCGCCCAGCGGACGTTGGCATGGGCACTGCAGTAGCAAGGGTTTGCCGCTGAATGCTCACAATACGTGTGAAAAAACGCTCAGCAGCCGTGAACGCACCTCGCGTCGTCGTAAGAGTGCTAGGCGCTCGCAGAGCACGGCGGAGTTCTCAGCCATTTGCAAGTTGGAGTGCAGTGCGTATGCCTTATCAGACCACTGTCGGAGCCATGACCTATCGCTTCGCCGACCTCAAGACCCTGCTGGCCAAGGCCAGCCCTGCACGTTCCGGTGATTACCTGGCCGGGTTGGCGGCGGCCACCTATGAGGAACGCATGGCGGCCAAACTGGCCCTGGCCGATGTGCCCTTGCAGACCTTTCTCAATGAAGCGCTGATCCCCTACGAAAGCGACGAAGTCACCCGACTGATTATCGACCGCCATGACCAACAGGCTTTTGCCCCGATCAGCCACCTGACGGTCGGCGACCTGCGCGACTGGTTACTGCTGGAGAGGACCGACAGCAGCATCCTCGCCGCCGTCGCCCCGGGCATCACCCCGGAAATGGCCGCTGCGGTGAGCAAGTTGATGCGTAACCAGGACCTGATTCTGGTGGCGCGCAAGTGCCATGTGGTCAGCGCCTTTCGCAACACCCTCGGCCTGCCGGGCCATCTTTCGGTACGCCTGCAACCCAACCACCCCACCGACGATGTGCGCGGCATCGCCGCCAGCCTGCTCGACGGCCTGCTGTATGGCGCCGGCGACGCCACAGTCGGCATCAATCCGGCCAGCGACTCGCTGCCGACCCTGATGCGCCTGTGGCAAATGATGGATGAGGTGCGCCAGCACTTCGAGATCCCCATGCAGAGCTGCGTGCTGACCCACGTCACCACACAGATCCAGGCCATCGAGGCCGGCGCGCCGGTTGACCTGGTGTTCCAGTCGATTGCCGGCAGCGAAAAAACCAACAGCAGTTTTGGCGTATCCCTGAGTATTCTCAAAGAAGCCCACGAGGCGGCCCTGAGCCTCAAGCGCGGCACCGTGGGCGACAACTGCATGTACTTCGAAACCGGCCAGGGCAGCGCGCTGTCGGCCGGAGGCCATCACGGCATCGATCAGCAAACCTGCGAGGCCCGCGCCTACGCCGTGGCCCGCGCGTTCAAACCACTGCTGGTGAACACCGTGGTCGGCTTCATCGGCCCGGAATACCTGTACGACGGCAAACAGATCATCCGCGCCGGCCTGGAGGATCACTTCTGCGCCAAGTTGCTCGGCCTGCCGATGGGCTGCGACGTCTGCTACACCAACCACGCCGAAGCCGATCAAGACGACATGGACAACCTGCTCACCCTGCTTGGCGCGGCTGGCATCAACTTCATCATGGGTGTTCCTGGTGCTGACGACATCATGCTCAACTATCAAAGTACCTCGTTCCACGATGCCCTCTACCTGCGCAGCGTGCTGGGCCTCAAGCGCGCGCCGGAATTCGACGCCTGGCTGACGCGCATGGCCATCACCGACACCACCGGCAGGCTGCGCGAAATCGGTCGCGGCCATCACCTGCTGCAACAACTGCCGCATGTATCCGGCGCGGCCTGAGGGGATTGAACATGAACGATGACAAACCCAACCTGACCCAGGCCAAGATAGAGCTGGCCCAGGCCAAGATGGAGCTGGCCCAGGCCAAAGTGGAGCTGACCCAGGCCAAAGTGGAGCTGGCCCAGGCCAACCCATGGGACGAGTTGCGCGCCCATACTTCGGCACGCATCGCCCTGGGTCGCGTCGGCTGCAGCCTGCCGACGCGCGAGGTGCTGAAGTTCGGCCTGGCCCACGCCCAGGCCCGCGATGCGGTGCACCGCCCGCTGGACTTCAGCGAACTGAAACACCAGCTCAAGAGCAATGGCTTTCGCACCCTGCAGGTACACAGCAACGCCGCAGACCGGCAGACCTATCTGCTGCGCCCTGACTATGGCCGGCGCCTGCACGACGATTGCCGCACCCACCTGCTGCACGAACTGGCCGCGCCTGAGTTGGCCATCGTCATCGCCGACGGCCTGTCGTCGATCGCCGTACAACGCCATGCCCTGCCCCTGCTGCTAGCGTTTCGCCAACACTTCGACACGGATTGGGCCAACACCCCGGTGGTGCTCGCCGAACAAGGCCGGGTGGCTATCGGCGACGGTATCGCCATGGCCCTGCGCGCACGCCTGGTTATCGTGTTGATTGGCGAACGACCTGGCCTGACCGCGCCGGACAGCCTGGGCCTGTACATCACCTACCAACCGCAGGCCGCCACCATGGACAGCCAGCGCAACTGCATCTCCAACGTGCGCCCGGAAGGATTGCCCTACGCCGTGGCCGCACACAAACTCGACTACCTGACCCGCGAGGCCCTGCGCCTACAACTCTCAGGCGTAACGCTCAAGGACGACAGCAACCTGCAGGCAGTCGCGCAACTGCCAAACTGACAAGCCCGGCCAAGGCGCAATAAGGAAGGATTCCACGCCGATGAACTGACCATGCTTTGGGATCTCTGGCTGCTGATCGCGCTCGCCCTGGGCTCTATCGTGGCAAAGACTAGTTGAGCTATTAACGAGTTGCGCGCATTGGCAACCCGCGCTTACTCCGCCAGCAACTGGCGGGCATGCATCCTCTCTCTCAAGCGCCACTGCCACCCGCCATTGCCTTGCCTGGCACTGCCGAATGCCTGGTGATACTTGTTCCAAAGCACTATTTAGCCAGACATAAAGCGGCATATAGCGCACGGGCACACATCGTTATCCTTGACGAAAAATTACGCCCTGGAAGCTGTCAGGAAATCCGACCTGTGTGGATTGAACGCCACTGCCTTGCTCGGACGGCCTACCAGTAATACTGGCACTGCACCTCACCGGGGCAGTACCTGAACCTTAAGCCCTGTGCTGCAATAGATACCCGAGGAGGCTGCACCATGGCTTTTCGTTCTCTACAAACACGCATTTGTTCTACTGCCGGCCTGTGCCTGCTGCTGTCCTCTGCATCACTCGTTTTCTATGGCCTCTACTCTTCCTACGCGACTGCGACCTTCGTCAACCAAGAAGTTTCGACACTGATCGAGGAAGCGACCGTTCGCGAGGTGCAGAACCTCGCGCAGTCCAGGGCGACAGCCATCCAGGCCAAGCTGCAGAATGCTCTCGATGCGGCGCGCACCATGGCCAACACCTTTGCTGCGGCCATACCCTACGACAGTCCGCTGGAACTGGGACGCGAGCAAATCAACGCAATTCTGCTCGGCGTACTGCGCGACAACCCCGAATTCAACGGCACCTACTCCTGCTGGGAGCCCGATGCGCTCGACGGCGAAGATGCAATCCACCGCACTGGTTTGGAGGGCAATAGCGGTAACACCGGACGTTTTACCCCCTACTGGACCCGCAGCAGCAATGGCAATATCGCGGTTCAGACACTGGTTGAATACGACAGTGAGGAACGCCACCCCAACGGGGTACTCAAAGGCGGCTGGTACAGCGGCCCTCGCGATACCCTCAAGGAGAGCGTGCTCGACCCCATCCCCTATGTAGTGCAAGGGCAATCGGTGTGGCTGGCGACGTTGTCGGTGCCCATCGTGGTCGAAGGCAAATTCTATGGCGTTGTCGGCGCCGATTACGACCTGACATTCATCCAGAAACTCAGTGAGCAGATGGCGAGCGAGCTCTACGAGGGCCAGGGTACGGTTTCCATCCTCAGCAACCAGGGCCTGGTGGTTGCCGACAGCCAGCGCACCGACCTGATCGGCCAAAGCCTGCAGAACCTGCTGCCGGACGCGTGGGAACAGACCCTCGACGACATCCAGCAAGGCCAGGGCAAGGCCCGCCTGAACGAGGCCACCCAGAACCTCGAAGTGCTAATGCCGATTCCGCTCGGCCGCACCGACAAACCCTGGGCCATCCTGATCAGCGTACCCAAAGCCGTCGTCATGAGCCAAGCCATTGCCCTCGACGCCGAACTCAAGTCGCGCAGCCAGATGAATGGCTTCTGGCAGATCCTGGTCGGCGCAAGCATCTTCCTCCTGGCATTGTTCGTACTCTGGTATGTCGCCGGTAAGCTGGCCGGGCCAATCCGTAACGCCGCCGGGCTGGCAAAAAACATTCGTACGGGCGATTTCTCCCAGCGCCTCCGCCACCACTCCAGCGACGAAGTTGGCGAATTGACCCAGGCCCTGAACGACATGTCAGACAGCCTGCAGCGCCAGGTTCACGTAGCGGAACGCATCTCTGCGGGCGATCTGGATCTGGATGTGACACTGTCCTCGGAGCGCGATCAGTTAGGCAAAGCACTGCAGCAGATGGTGAATAGCCTTAACGGTTTGATTGCCGACGTTCAGACAGGGGCAACGCAGATCACCTGCAGCTCTGCGCAGGTATCGGAGTTGAGCCTGTCGCTGTCGCAGGGAGCAGCCAACTCGGCCTCATCGGTCACACAGATCAGTGCGGTGATGAACCAGATGACAGCACAGACCAACGAAAATGCCGACAATGCCCAAAGAGCAGATGATCAGTCGCAGTCTTGCCGTGAGGATGCAGGGCAAAGCAACCAACTGATGGACGAACTGATCGGCGCCATGGGCGAGATCGATAATGCTGGCAAGGACATCACTACAATTATCGCCACCATCGACAACATTGCGGCACAAACCAATCTGCTCGCGCTCAATGCGGCGATCGAGGCGGCCCGCGCCGGTGAGCTGGGCCGTGGTTTCGCCGTAGTGGCGGATGAGGTTCGTAGCCTGGCGGCCCGCAGTGCTGAAGCTGCACAAAAAACCGCCTCACTGATTGCCGACTCATCAATCAAGACCCAGCGCGGTATGGTCATAGCCAGCCGCACCGCCGACTCACTCAAGGGAATCGTCAGCGGCACCGAACAGGTTTCCAACCTGGTCTCGCTGATCTCTCTGGCCTCCGGCGAACAAGCTTCGGGACTGGGCCAAGCGAGTATCGGCCTGGAACAGATCGATGACGTCACCCAGCAGAACAACATCAGCTCCCAGGAATGTGCGCGTGCTGCCGGGCAACTGTCCGAACACGCAGCCGCCATGCAACACGCCCTGAGCCGCTTCAAAGTCAGGGCCGGGTGAGGGTAAACGGGCATAGGCGACCCCCACAGCTACCAGCCAAGACCGCTCGCAGCGTCGGGGACAGCCACTTGCGAGAAACCTATGATGGCCAAGCGCGCCATGACGGATCGACCGTTGTCAATCAAGCGCGAATGTCTTGCGAAAGCGCTGACGCCCCCGGCTGATCTGCTCCTCGCCACAATCGGACACCTGACAAGCCTGGCCAGGCGCGATAAGGTAAGGATTCCACCCACCCGAGGAATTGACCATGCCCTGGTATATCTGGCTGTTGATGGTGTTCGTCCTGGGTTCTATCGTGGCGGGCTTGATACTGCTGCGAACCAGTAAGTCTTTGCCGCTAACCGATGAGCAACTGAAGAAAGTCCGTGAACGTAAAGTCGAGATGGAAACCCAGGACGCCAAGGACTCTCGCGACCGCTAGCCTACTGGCTGGGCTATTGGCGGGCTGCGCGCATCAGTACCCAGTACCCACTGACAACTGTGCGCTGCTGCTCAGCCAATTGCCGAAGGCCACCCAGGCTCATCAGGATGCGCAGTACCATCGTTTGCCCGGTTTTATTGGCCTGCGTAGCGACAGAGTGCTCGCCGCCCTTGGCGCCAACGCAAGCAGCCCGCAGCAGCGCCGTCAGTGGCTGCACTACCTGGCCGAACGTGACGCCGAAGCCAGCCGGATCGAAATCGCCCAATTGCCCGCGATCCAGCGTCAGGACTGGAACACGCCTGTCCGGCAAGCGGCTCTTGACGCCTGCCGCGCCCAGCAGATCGAACACCTGAGTGGCGATCCCAAGGCGTTTATCCGTGCAGTCGAGGCCGCACAGGTGCCCGACGATTATCGTGACTGGGCGCGCACCCTGGGCTTCTACCCACTGTTCAAGCCAATCTTGCGCCGAGGTATTGCCGCCTGGCAGCAGGCCGCCGCCCAGGCCACTGCGCCCGAAGACGGCGCGCACTGGCTGAGCTACCAGCCAATTCCAGTACCCGCGCAGACGCTGCCGCTGATTCTGGATGAAGATGAACTGGGCTTGCCCCAGGCGGATGCACGGCAACTTGACGCGCTGTTCGCCCGCCACGCCCCCCGGCTGAAGATCAAACAGGCTGGCCGCAGCGACCGCATCGGCAGCCCGTATTACCGGCATGACGGCAGCCGGGATTTCACTCCGCTGCAGGCGCGCCTTTACCAGCACAAAAGCTGGAGTCAACTGCATGGTCAGTGGCACCTGCAATTGATCTATCAACTCTGGTTCAGCCAGCGCCCCAAGCCCCACGCCCTGGATCTGTACGGTGGCGAGCTGGATGGCTTGCTCTGGCGCGTCACCCTCGACCGACAGGGCAATGCCCTGCTCTACGACAGCATCCATCCCTGTGGTTGCTGGCACAGCTTTTATCTGCCAGCCGACTCGTCCCTGCAGGTGCGTCAGAGCGCTGGCGAGGAAGCACGCCTGAGCCAGCGCCTGAGAGTCAATGGCGATACAGCGCCGACCCTCTGGCTGAGCGCTGGCGAGCATCGCCTGCAGTGGGTAGATGCCCGCCGCTCGCCCTACCCGTCCGTGCACTACCAACGCCAGGCGCTCGATCAGTTGCGCGGGCTGCCTCACCCACAAGGCGAGCGCAGCCTGTACGCCAGCGACGGTCTGGTGCCCGGCAGCGAGCGCCTGGAACGCTGGCTGCTGTGGCCATCCGGCGTCGCGTCGCCAGGCGCCATGCGGCAGTGGGGCAACCATGCCACCGCCTTTATCGGCCGCGCCCACTTCGACGATCCGTATTTGCTTGGGCGCTATTTCCAGTAACCCCGCACGGCGCTGCATCGCTAGCAGCCTGTCGGGCTTTCTCGCTAGCAACGCCACAGCCCTACAGGCTGCTAGACTGCCGCCCCCACAAGGAGCTGCCGTGCCATTACACCTTCGTTTGTTGCTACCGACCCTCGGCCTGGGGCTGGGCGTTGGCCTGGGCTTTATCCAACCCATCGGCCTGGCCGCCGGCCTACTGTTCATCACCCTGCTGCTGGCTGCCGACAAAGCCTTGCCCACGCGCCTGTGGTGGAGCCTCAGCCTGCTCACCAGCATTGCCCTGGCCGCCCACCTGGTGCCAGGGTTCGCGCCCTGGCCATTGTCGACGCCACGGCAGATCAGCAGCGATGCAGCGCCTTACGCCGTGCGCCTGTCCTGGGACAAACTGCTGGTCGGCTTGACCTTGCTGGCCTGGTGGCTGGGCCAACCCCACATGCGCGCCACACAACCGCAACGGGCCTGGGCAGTGGCGCTGCTGACCCTGGCCGGCGTACCGCTGCTGGCCTTGGCGCTGGACCTGGTCGGCTGGCAGCCAAAATGGCCGGAGGAATTGTGGCTATGGCTGGCGGTCAACCTGGGCGTAGCGGTCCTGGCCGAAGAGCTGCTGTTTCGTGGTTTGCTGCAGACGCGCCTGGTCAGCTGGCTGGGAATCTGGCCGGGCATTCTGCTGACTGCCCTGCTGTTCGGCGCCGTGCATGCGCCCTTCAGCCCTTTATTTGCAATAGTAGCGGGGGTCGCCGGCCTGGGTTACGGCCTGGTGTTTCACTACAGTGGTCGGCTGAGCCTGGCGATTGCCCTGCACGCAGCGGTCAATCTGTCACACCTGTTGCTGCTGAGCTATCCGCTACGCCTGAGCTGACGGCGATCTGGTAGGGCGCGAAGATCGCGGTCAGCTGGCCGTTGCCGCGCAGTTGCTCAAACAATCGAGCAAGTTGCTGCGGGCTGATCGGCGCGCCGGGGCGCAGCAGCGCCTGATGCTGGTAGCGTTGGTCGAGCCGCGCGGAGACCAGCAACTGCCCGGCGTATTGCCCGTGACGCTCATGAAAGTCGCGAACATAGGAGCGCGTGACCAGGGCGATATCCGCTCGGTCATGCAGCACCATGAGCAGGTTGCTGTCGTGGGAGTAGCTCAGGGTCGCATTGAAGTTTTTCGTAAGAAATTGCGGCTCTGCGTTGAAGTCGGCGAATCCATAGTTGTAACCGTTGAATAGCGCCAGGCGCTTGCCCCTGAGGCGGTTGAAGTAATCTTGCCCCCGCCCCGGCTTGGCGAGAGCAACATAGACTTCAGCATCTTCCAGGCCCATGTCCACGGCACTGTGGGCAATACCTTGCCAACCCCAGGCCGGATTTTCGAACATCGACAGATCAATCCGCCCTTGTTCAAAATCGCGGAAGCGCCGAGGAATCGAGGTCGGCCGCACGACAAAACGAAAATCACTCTGCAGCTGGTTAAGCGCATCAAGGAGTTGCGGCAACAGGCCAGCCTGTTGCGACTGCTCCGCCTTGGCGACATAAGGCGGAAAAACCGCACCCCCGACATGCACCACTTGCTGGGCTGCAAGTGGCCACGCCGCCAACGTCGCCACCAGCAGTGTGCACCCGCTGACCACCTTGCGCAGTAACCGCACCATACGCCCCGCCCCTGTTATCCATTCGACCCAGCCTATCCCAGGAAAAGCTGACCGAACAGAGCGATTTCACTCATGTATCTGTCGTTCTGGCACCACCAGATGATAGCCGCGGAACAAAGCATCCAGCTGCCCATCTTGGTTCAGCGCCAGCAATAGCTCGGCAAATGCCTGTGGCGTCAGCGCGGAGTCCGGTGCAAACAGCGCATGGTGCTGGTAAACCTGATCGAGCCGTTGCGATACCAGCAACGCCCTACTGCGCTGGGAGTCGCTACGCTGGGAATGCTGCAGGTATGAACGGGTAATCACGGCAATATCTGCCCGGCCGCGCATGAGCATCAGCAGATTGCTGTCATGCGAATAGGTGAGCACCGCGTTATGTTGCTCACGGAGGAATTGCTGATTGGCATTGAAACCCGCGAAGCCATAGTGATAACCGTTGTATAGCGCCAGGCGCTTGCCCTTGAGCTGGTCGAAATAGCGCTGGTCGCGCCCCGGCTCGGCGAGAGCAACATACACCTCCGCATCCTGGATCTGCAGATCCAGCGAAGTGTATGCCGTGTTCTGCCACCCCCATCTCGGCGACTCGAACAGGATAAGGTCGAAACGGCCACTCTGCAGATCGCGGTAACGACGGGTCACCGAGGTCGGTACCAGCGTGAACCGATAGTTGCTCTGCAACGCATTCAAAGCAGCCAGCAAATCCGGCAGCACGCCTTCTGGCGCGGCGCTTTCCGGCTTAACCACATAGGGAGGGAAATGGTAGGCGCCGACCCGCACCTGCTCACCGGCCATGGCCGGCAAAGTCATCAGCAGACACAGCAAAGTCAGCAACTGTCTGAATACCACGCGCAAATCACATACCTCGAAAGCAACAGGCCGCAAGCGGCTCCTTGTGTTGGCTGAGCGGATATTCCCTAGCCGCGGCAGTACTGCCAAAAGGCCATTAGCAGGCAGTGAACGCTCAAACGTCCTTGAGCACCAGCGAAAGCGCCTCTTCAGCCAGTTGATCCAGGCTCATCGGCCCTTCAGGGCGGAACCAGGTATTGGTCCAGCTCAGGGCTCCCGTGAGAAAACGCCGCAAAATGAAAGGATCGGACTTCACGTACCCCGCCGCTCGGGCGTCGCTCAACACGTCCAACCACAACTGCTCATAGGTGTCGCGCAACTCGAGGATGACTTGCTGACTGGGCTCCGACAGCGAACGCCATTCGTACACCAGCACCGCCATTGCCTCGCCGGTGCCACCCATGATCGACTGCAACTCACAGCGAATCAGCGCCAGCACGCGGCCACGCAGGTCGCTCGCTTCGGCCAGGGAAGCCTGCATCAACGCGGTGTTATAACGAATGGTCTCCTCCATCACCGAGCGCAGGATTTCATCCTTGCTCTTGAAGTGGTGAAAGATGCTGCCCGACTGAATGCCCACCGCACCGGCCAGGTCACGCACCGTGGTGCGCTCATAGCCTTTGCTGCGAAACAGGTGGGCCGCCATTTGCAGCAACTTGCCCCGCGCGCTGTCTGGGTCGGTAATCTGCCCACTGGCCACCAGGTCACGCATCACGGCCTGCGCTTGTTGATCATCCACGCTAAGTACTCTCCAACTCTCTTTAATGCCTCAGGCCAACCCGCCCAGCCTGCAATTGCACGCTGGTTCTCAGCAGATTTACCCAAGTGCTTGTCGTTATTGGTGAAATTTAAGCTTCGCCAGCCAGCCAAGCAAGCGCTTGGGGGTCTTGGGGTGAGAAAAATCGAATCAAGGGCTTTTAAACCAAGCGCTTGCTTGGTAGCCTTTAAGTGACCTTATTCCTGTGTTGCGGATAATTCCAATGACCAAGACCGTACGCATCGGCTGCGCTTCCGCCTTCTGGGGCGACACCAGCACCGCCGCCGCCCAGCTGGTAAAAGGCACTGAACTGGATTACCTGGTGTTCGACTACCTGGCCGAAGTGACCATGTCGATCATGGCGGGCGCACGGATGAAAAAACCGGACGCCGGCTACGCCACAGATTTTGTCGAAACCCTCGCCCCGCTCTTGGGTGAGATCGCGGCGAAGAACATCCGCGTGATCAGCAACGCCGGTGGGGTCAATCCCAGCGCCTGCGCCGCCGCTCTGGCAGCCGCTTGCGAGCAGGCCGGCGTCGACCTGAAAATCGCCGTGCTGCACGGCGACAACCTGCAACCCAAACTGGGCGAACTGGTCAAAGCCGGCACGCTGGAAATGTTCAGCGGCGCGCCGTTGCCGCCCTTCTGCGTGTCGGTCAACGCTTACTTGGGCGCGCCCGGCATTGTCGAAGCCCTGAAGCTGGGTGCCGATATCGTCATCACCGGCCGCGTGGTGGACAGCGCCGTGGTCAGCGCCGCACTGGTGCATGAATTCGGCTGGGACTGGAGTGACTATGACCAGCTGGCTCAGGCCGCATTGGCCGGGCATATCATCGAGTGCGGTGCACAATGCACGGGCGGCAACTTCACCGATTGGGACAGCGTGCCGGACTATGAACACATCGGCTTCCCGGTGGTGGAAGTGGCCGCCGATGGTGGCTTTGTGGTGACCAAACCGCAGGGTTCCGGCGGCTTGGTTACACCTTTTACCGTAGGCGAGCAGATGCTCTATGAAATCGGCGATCCACGGGCGTATTACCTGCCCGATGTGCTGTGTGATTTCACCCAGGTGCAACTGACTCAGGTTGGCGAAAACCGCGTGGAACTCAAAGGCGCACGCGGCCTGCCGCCCACCGCTCAGTACAAGGTCAGCGCCACTCACCCAGATGGTTTCCGTTGCACCGCCAGTTGCTTGCTGGCCGGTATCGATGCGGTGAAAAAAGCCCAGCGCGTCAGCCAGGCGATCATCAATAAAACCGAAGAAATGTTCGCTGAGCGCGGCTGGGGAGCCTACAAAGAAGTCAGCATTGAGCTGCTCGGCAGCGAAGCGACCTACGGCAGCCGTGGCCAGCGTGCGGACACCCGCGAAATCGTGCTGAAAATCGCCGTGCGCCACGCCAAGAAAGAAGCGCTGATTCTCTTCTCCCGCGAGATCGCTCAGGCCGCCACCGGCATGGCACCCGGCCTGACCGGCATCGTCGGCGGTCGCCCGACGGTGTATCCGGTGATCCGCCTGTTCAGCTTTCTCGCCGACAAAAGCGCCTGCGCCTTGGAAGTCGAGCTGAACGGTGAACGGACCCCTGTTGCACTGCCGCAGATCGCCGTGCTCGATCGCGCACAGATTGCCGCCGATATCGCCGCGCCGCTGCCAAGCGGTCAGGCAGATGCCAGCGTGCCGCTGATCAAGCTGGCCGTGGCGCGCTCCGGTGACAAGGGTAACCACAGCAATATCGGGGTGATGGCCAGAAAGCCCGAATACTTGGCGTGGATCGCCGCTGCGCTGACGGAGGCCGCCGTGGCCGAATGGATGCAGCACACGCTGGATGAGAAAGCCGGCAAGGTCAGCCGTTGGTATCTACCCGGCAGTCACAGCCTAAACTTCTTGCTGGAAAACGCCCTGGGCGGCGGCGGCATCGCCTCCCTGCGCATCGACCCGCAGGGCAAGGCCTTCGCCCAACAGCTATTGGAGTTCCCGGTGCCGGTGCCCCAAACGCTGGCAAATACCCTGTAGGAGCCAGCTTGCTGGCGATCATCAACACAGCAAAAGCTTCATGAGCTCGCCCCTACAGAAAGCTGATAGCGCACCACCCTGACATGGTGGTGCCCGATAAAGCCTAAGGATAATAACGAAAATGGCATACGACTCAGTCTTTAAACCCGGCCTGTTTAGCGGCCAGACCATCATGGTCACCGGCGGCGGCAGCGGCATCGGCCGTTGCACCGCCCATGAGCTGGCGCACCTGGGTGCCCACGTGGTGCTGGTCGGGCGCAAGGTGGAAAAGCTTGAAGCCACCTGCGGCGAGATTATTGAGGACGGCGGCCAAGCCAGTTTTCAGGTGTGCGACATCCGTGACGAAGACGCGGTCAAGGCCATGGTCAAAAGCGTGGTCGCCGAACACGGGCAGATCCACCACCTGGTCAACAATGCCGGTGGCCAATTCCCCGCGCCGCTGATCGGCATCAACCAGAAAGGCTTCGAAACCGTGGTGCGCACCAACCTGGTGGGCGGCTTTCTGATCGCCAAGGAAGTCTTCCTGCAGAGCATGAGCAAGCACGGCGGCTCAATCGTCAACATGCTCGCGGACATGTGGGGCGGTATGCCCGGCATGGGCCACTCGGGTGCGGCACGCGCTGGCATGGAAAACTTCACCAAGACCGCCGCCTACGAGTGGGGCCATGCCGGGGTGCGGGTCAATGCCGTGGCACCGGGCTGGATCGCCTCCAGCGGCATGGACACCTACCCCGCGTCGATGAAGACCATGATCCGCTCGCTCAAGGATCACGTGCCGCTGCAACGCATCGGCAGCGAGTCAGAGGTGGCGGCGGCCATCGTCTTCCTGCTCACGCCAGGGGCCAACTTTATCAGCGGCAACACCATCCGCATCGACGGCGCAGCCAGCCAGGGCACGCGGGCCTGGACCCTGGGCAAGGCGAAAAACAGCGAATCCTATAACGGCTTCCACCGGGCCTATGTGCCTGCAGTATTGAAGGAGTAAGGCGATGCCGGTCATTCAGTCCGAGATCGATGTGCATGGCGCAGACTTCGTGAAAAATCGCGAGGTCATGCTGGCGGCCGTGGCCAGCTTTCGTGATGTCGAGCAGAACTGCCTGAACAAGGCGTTTGAGGCCAAAGCCAAGTTCACCAAACGCGGCCAACTGCTGCCCCGTGAGCGCATCAACCTTTTGCTCGACAGCGGCGCGCCGCTCCTGGAGTTGGCATCACTGGCCGGCTACAAGCTGCACGATGACAAGGATGGCACCCAGGCCGGTGGCGGCATCATTGCCGGTATCGGTTACATCGCCGGGGTGCGGTGTTTGGTGATCGCCAACAACAGCGCCATCAAAGGCGGCACCATCTCCCCGAGCGGGTTGCGCAAATCCCTGCGTTTGCAGCAGATCGCCCTGGAGAACAAATTGCCGGTGGTGACCTTGGCCGAGAGCGGCGGTGCCAACCTCACCTACGCCGCCGAGATTTTTGTGGAAGGTGCGCGCGCCTTTGCCAATCAGGCGCGTCTGTCGGCGGCTGGTATTCCGCAAGTGACGGTGGTGCATGGCTCCAGCACGGCGGGCGGGGCTTACCAGCCGGGCCTGTCGGATTACGTGGTGGTGGTGCGCGGCAAGGCCAAGATGTTCCTCGCTGGGCCACCCCTGCTGAAAGCCGCCACGGGTGAAATCGCCACCGATGAGCAACTGGGCGGTGCCGAAATGCACGCACAAATCGCCGGTACGGCTGAATACCTGGCGGAAAACGACGCAGATGGCGTACGCCTGGCGCGCGAGATTGTCGGCATGTTGCCGTGGAATGCGCAGCTGCCTGCAAGGGCGAAAAAAACCTGGCGTGAGCCGCTGTATTCGGCTGACGAATTATTGGGCATCGTCCCGGCGGATGCGAAAAAGCCCTATGACGTGCGCGAGATCATCGCGCGCATCGCCGACGGCTCGGCGTTTCTGGACTTCAAGAACGAGTTCGACAGCCAGACCGTCTGCGGCCACCTGCAGATCGAAGGCCACGGCTGCGGCATCATCGGCAACAACGGCCCGATCACCCCGCGCGGCGCGGCCAAGGCTGCGCAATTTATTCAGCTGTGCGAGCAGAGCAATACGCCGATCCTGTTCTTCCACAACACCACCGGCTTTATGGTCGGTACCGAGTCGGAGCAGAACGGCGTGATCAAGCACGGCTCGAAAATGATCCAGGCGGTGGCCAACGCCACGGTGCCGAAGCTGACCATCGTCGTCGGCGGTTCCTACGGCGCCGGCAACTACGCCATGTGCGGCCGCGGCCTCGACCCACGTTTCATCTTCGCCTGGCCCAACAGCAAAACCGCCGTCATGGGCGGCGCGCAAGCGGGCAAGGTGCTGCGGATCATCACCGAGGAAAAACACCTCAAATTAGGCAAGGAAGCAGATCCTGCGATGCTCGACATGCTGGAAACCGTCACCGCGCAGAAACTCGACAGCCAGTCCACCGCGCTCTACGGCACCGCCAGTCTGTGGGATGACGGCCTGATCGACCCACGCGATACGCGAAAATTGCTCGGCTACCTGCTGGATATTTGTGCAGAGGCGCACATCCGGCCTCTTAAAAACAACACATTCGGCGTTGCCCGCCTTTGACATCGTGTAGGAGCCAGCTTACTGGCGATACGCTTCTGCTGCCCTGATCGCCAGCAAGCTGGCTCCTACAGAACGAACACCACCGACTTTCTGAGGAAAACAACAATGATCATCACCCAGGAACACGAAGAACTGCGTCGCACGGTGCGTAACTTTGTCGACAAAGAAATCAACCCGCATGTGGCGCAGTGGGAAAAGGACGGCCGCTTCCCCATCCATGAAATCTTCAAACAAGCCGGCGACCTCGGCTTGCTGGGCATCTCCAAACCGGAGAAATTCGGCGGCATGGGCCTGGACTACAGCTACTCGATCGTTGCCGCGGAAGAGTTCGGCACCATCCACTGCGGCGGCATTCCGATGTCCATCGGCGTACAGACTGACATGTGCACCCCGGCCCTGGCCCGCTTTGGTTCGGATGAGCTGCGCGAGCAGTTCCTCAAGCCAGCCATCAGTGGCGACATGGTCGGTTGCATCGGCGTCTCCGAAGTCGGTGCAGGCTCGGATGTGGCGGGCCTGAAAACCACCGCACGCAAAGACGGTGATGACTATGTGATCAACGGCAGCAAGATGTGGATCACCAACTCGCCATCGGCCGATTTTATCTGCCTGCTGGCCAACACCAGCGACGACAAGCCCCACGTCAACAAGTCGCTGATCATGCTGCCGATGAACACGCCGGGCATCACCCTCAGCCCGCACCTGGACAAACTCGGCATGCGCAGCTCGGAGACCGCCCAGGTGTTCTTCGACAACGTGCGCGTGCCGCAGCGCTACCGCATCGGCCACGAAGGCGCCGGCTTTATGATGCAGATGCTGCAGTTCCAGGAAGAACGCCTGTTCGGCGCGGCCAACATGATCAAGGGCCTGGAGCACTGCATCAACACCACCATCGACTACTGCAAAGAGCGCAAAACCTTTGGCAATGCGCTGATCGACAACCAGGTCATTCACTTTCGCATGGCCGAACTGCAAACCGAAATCGAGTGCCTGCGCGCCCTGGTCTACCAGGCCACCGAGCAATACGTGCGAGGCCGCGACGTGACCAACCTGGCCTCCATGGCCAAGCTCAAGGCCGGCCGCCTGGGCCGTGAAGTGACCGACAGCTGCCTGCAGTACTGGGGCGGCATGGGCTTTATGTGGGACAACCCGGTGTCACGCGCCTACCGCGACGTGCGCCTGGTGAGCATCGGCGGCGGTGCCGACGAAATCATGCTGGGCATTATCTGCAAACTGATGGGCATTCTGCCGGGTAAGAAAAAATAGCCGGGAGCGATTTTTAACGTCGCGTAGCAACGGCCCGAAGGGTGGCCGCCAGGGATGGCAGGCCATAAAGAAGAGCTGAGAAACGTACGACCGTAGGATGGGTTGAGACGCGCAGCGTCGATACCCATCGCCGCTGAATCGATGGGTATCGCTTCGCTCAACCTGCGCGGCCCGACCCATCCTACGCACAAGGAATATCGGATGTCCGCTCTACTGAACTGCCAAACCCTGCTGTTAAACCTCGATGCCGGTGTGCTGCACGTCACCCTCAACCGCCCGGAGAGCCGCAACGCCATGAGCCTGGCCATGGTTGGGGAACTGCGCGCGGTACTGGAAAGCCTGCGCAGTGACCTGAGTGTGCGCGCCATCGTGCTGCGCGGTGCCGGCGGCCATTTCTGCGCCGGTGGCGACATCAAGGACATGGCCGGTGCACGCGCCGCTGGCGCTGAGGCCTACCGCAACCTTAATCGCGCCTTCGGCAGCATGCTGGAAGAAGCGCAGCATGCACCCCAGGTGCTGATTGCCGTGCTGGAAGGCGCGGTGCTGGGCGGTGGCTTCGGCCTGGCCTGCGTCTCGGATATCGCCCTCTGCCAGCAGGACGCCAAATTCGGCCTGCCGGAAACCACCCTGGGCATTCTCCCGGCGCAGATCGCGCCCTTTGTGGTGGGGCGCATCGGCCTGACCCAGACTCGCCGGCTGGCCCTGACCGCTGCCCGCTTCAATGGCAGCGAAGCTGAACGCCTAGGCCTGGTGCATTTCAGCGAAATCGACAGCGAGCACCTCGACGCCCGTTTGCAGCAGGTGCTGAGCCAGGTACGCCAGTGCGCGCCGCAAGCCAACGCAAAAACCAAAGCCCTGCTGCTGGCTGCTGAACACGAAGCCCTCGGCCCGTTGCTGGACCGCGCCGCCGAGCAGTTCGCCGCCGCCGTCACCGGCACCGAAGGCATCGAAGGCACCATGGCGTTTATGCAAAAACGCGCACCGAAGTGGGCGCAGTAGCCACACACCGTAGCCCGGATGCAATCCGGGAACACCACCCCCCGGATTGCATCCGGGCTACGCATAAGCAGGAGCACCGAGATGCCCGCCTTCAATAAGATTCTGATCGCCAACCGTGGGGAAATCGCCTGCCGGGTGATGCGCACCGCCCAAGACCTCGGTTACCGCACCGTGGCTGTTTACTCCGCAGCCGACAGCGATGCGCGCCACGTGCAGGTGGCGGATGAGGCGGTCTGCATCGGCCCGGCGCAGGTCAACCAGTCCTACTTGGTGATCGACAACATCATCCACGCCGCGCAGCAAACCGGCGCGGATGCGATCCACCCCGGCTATGGCTTTCTCTCGGAAAACGCCGACTTTGCCCGCGCCTGCGAAGCCGCCGGTATCGTGTTTATCGGCCCGACCGTGGAAGCGATTCACCTGATGGGCAGCAAACGCCTGTCGAAGATCGCCATGCTCGAAGCCGGCGTGCCGTGCATTCCCGGCTACGAAGGAGCAGCCCAGGACGATGACACCCTGAGCCGCGAGGCCGAGCGCATCGGCTACCCGCTGATGATTAAAGCCAGCGCCGGTGGCGGCGGCCGTGGCATGCGGCTGGTACACGAGTCCAGCGAGTTACTGGCGCAAATCCGCACGGCGCGCTCGGAGGCGCAGAACGCCTTTGGCAGCGGTGAGCTGATCCTTGAGCGTGCGGTGATCCAGCCGCGCCATGTGGAAATTCAGGTGTTTGGCGACCAGCACGGCCACATCGTCTATTTGGGCGAGCGCGACTGCTCGGTGCAGCGCCGCCACCAGAAAGTGGTTGAGGAAGCGCCCTGCCCGGTGATGACGCCCGAGCTGCGCCAAGCCATGGGCGAAGCTGCGGTCAAGGCCGCTGCCTCGGTGAATTATGTCGGCGCTGGCACCGTCGAGTTTCTGCTGGATCAAAGCGGCGAATTCTTCTTTCTGGAGATGAACACCCGTCTGCAAGTGGAGCACCCGGTCACCGAACTGATCACCGGCCAAGACCTGGTCGCCTGGCAAATTCGCGTCGCCGAAGGCCAGCCGCTGCCACTCAAACAAGACGAAATTCGCCTGACCGGCCACGCCATGGAAGTGCGCCTGTACGCCGAGGACGCCGCCCATAACTTCCTGCCGCAAACCGGCACCGCGTTGCGCTGGGAACCGGCGCTGCGTGACGGCATCCGCATCGACCATGGCCTGCTTGAAGGCCAGGTGATAAGTCCGTTCTACGACCCGATGCTGGCCAAGGTGATTGCCTACGGTGCCACCCGCGAAGAAGCCCGGCGCAAGCTGGTGCGCGCCGTGGAAGATTGCGTGCTGCTGGGCGTTAACGCCAACCAGCGCTTTCTCGCCAACCTGCTCAGCCACCCTGAATTTGCCGCTGGCAACGCCACCACCGCGTTTATCGCCGAGCACTTTGCCAACGACCCAAGCCTGTCGCCGCAGCCGCCGGCCGCCGGCGAACTGGCTGTTGCTGCCGCATTGCTGTTCCAGCAATCGGCCAACGCCCGCGCCCATCAGCCGGGGCTGGCCGGTTGGCGCAATGCCGGCAGCGCGCCATGGCACTTTGTCCTCAAACACGGCGAACAATCACTGACGGTTGAGCTGGAAGTACGCGCAGACGGCCCGCAGCCAAGCTTGTTGGCCACTGTGGGCGAACAACAGGTGAGCCTCACGTTGCTCGCCAGTGACGGCCGCTGGGCCACCGTTGAGCGCGATGGCATTCGCCAGCGCCTGGCCTATCACCTGGATGGCGAGCACATCTGGCTGTATGGCCACACCGGCAACCTGCACTTCACCGACATCACCCACCAACCGGTCAGCAGTGAGGCCGGGGCCGGTTCGGGCAGCGTCAAAGCGCCAATGGACGGGGCAATTGTCGAGGTGCTGGTTGAAGAAGGCGCAACGGTGAGCAAAGGCCAACTGCTGGTGGTGCTGGAGGCGATGAAGATGGAGCACCCGCTGAAAGCCAGCATCGACGGCGTGGTCCGCCGCATTGGCGTCAGCCGTGGCGATCAGGTGAAGAACCGTCAGCTGTTGGTAGAAATCGAAGCCAGCGAGGCCTGACCCATAGGGTGCGCCATGCGCACCAAAATCCCGACGGTGTGCACGGCCTAGAAACGTAGGATGGGTTGAGCAGAGCGATACCCATCGGCACTCAACATTGTTGGGATTGTTGGGTATCGCTGCGCTCAACGGAACGCCGCCCGCCCCACCCTACAAAAGCAGCTCATTTGAAGAACAAATCACGGAGCACGTCTATGTCACTGCACGGCAAAACCCTGTTCATCACCGGTGCCAGCCGCGGCATCGGCCGGGAGATCGCCCTGCGCGCCGCGCGCGATGGGGCCAACATCGTGATTGCGGCGAAAAGCGCCGAGCCCCATGCCAAGTTGCCCGGCACTATCTATTCGGTGGCCACCGAGGTCGAGGAAGCAGGCGGTAAGGCCCTGGCCCTGCAAGTCGATGTACGTGACGAGAACGCGGTGAAAGCCGCCATGGCCAAGGCGGCCGAATATTTCGGCGGCATCGACGCGCTGATCAACAACGCTGGCGCAATCAAGCTGGTCGGTGTGGAGAAACTCGAGCCCAAACGCTTCGACCTGATGTTCCAGATCAACACCCGTGCGGTGATGGTCTGCAGCCAAGCCGCCCTGCCGTTCCTTAAGCAGAGCAGCAATGGGCATATCCTCAACCTGTCGCCGCCACTGAATATGGACAGCAAGTGGTTCGCCCAGCACGGCCCCTACACCGTGACCAAGTACGGCATGAGCATGCTCACCTTAGGCATGAGCGAGGAGTTCAAGAAGTACGGCATCAGCGTCAACTCGCTGTGGCCGAAAACCATGATCGCCACCGCCGCCATCGAGTTCGAACTGGGCAGCCGCGAGGCCTTCAAACGCGCCCGTACCCCGGCGATCATGGCCGACGCCGCCCACGCCATTGTGTCGAGCCAAGGCCGCAGCCTGACCGGGCGCTTGCTGATTGACGAAGATATGCTGCGTGAACAGGGCCAACGCGAGTTCGAGCACTACCGCTTCGACCCCGATGGCGGTGCATTGATTACTGACCTGTTTGTCGACTAGCCAGACAACCCGGCCACAACCCCGCGTGGAGCGCGCGCAACCCGGCTGCGGCTATCGCTTGAACTCGAACTGCAGCTCGGCACCCTCCAGCGAATCCCAATAGTCATCTTCCTGCTCATTGGTAATCAACTTGCCATGGAGCTGGAAAGGACTTTGCGAAGACTCTTGTGCCCGGAACAGCGGCGGTAGAAGAGCCGGAGACGAGAATTCATCGGGGGTAGCGAACGGCTGCAACTCGTCAAACAAATCCGCCGGCAAGCTCAAGTCCAGGTTCTCCTTGAGCGCAGGGGTAACAGCAGGCTCTTTGGCCGCTGGCTTGGGAATGGGCCGAGCAGGCTCGCTTGGCGGTTTGACTGGCGGCTTGGGCGTGGGCACCGGTTCGGGGTCGGGCACAGGCACAACATCTGCGGGCGCAGCGGGCACCACGACAGCAGCGGGTTTGGCCGGCTCACGTGGTGCAGTGGCGGCTGGCTCTTGGTTGTCGCAGGCACTCAGTGCTAGCAGGGCCATCAATAAACACGAAAAACGTAAGCTGATCATCAACATGCACAATCGCAGAAATAAGAGGAACCCATGCTCGCCTCTCCTCCGGCATCAAGCAAGCCTGGCGCCTGATGCTTACACAGGTTTTACTCAACCCGCGGTTAGCCAAGAGCACTTCGAGTAAGGCACGCTTCTACGCCGAGCCTGAGCTGCATTGTGGGCAACCAGAATGACGGGCTAGCAATATCTGGAGCCTGATCAGCTACTCGGCGCTTCTTCCTGACACAACTGGCTGGCCAGCATGCCCAGGGTCATCAAGGCACGCTCGGCCTCGCGGTTCCAGGGAATGCCACAATTGAGGCGCACGCAATGGTTGAACTGTTCGGTGTTGCTGAAGATCAGCCCCGGCGCGATGCTGATGCCATGCTGCAGCGCGCGCACGTGCAAGTCCTTGGTATTGACCCGCACTGGCAGGCTGATCCAGAGAATGAAGCCGCCGTTGGGCCGGGTCATCTGCGTGCCTTCGGGAAAATACTGCTGCACCGCCAACTGGAAGGCGCTGAGGTTCTTGCGGTACTCCTGGCGGATATAGCGCAGATGACGGTCATAACCGCCGTTTTCCAGATAGGCCGCCACCGCCATCTGCGTGACACTGCAGGCTGAGTGAGTGCTGAAAGTCTGCAGGCGCTGAATTTCATCCTGGTATTTACCGGCAATGATCCAGCCGATGCGCACGCCGGGCGACAGGGTTTTCGAGAAGCTTGAGCAATACACCACCCGCCCTTCACGGTCATGCGACTTGAGTGCCTTGATCGGCCCTTGATCGAACATCAACTCGCCGTAGATATCATCCTCGACAATCTGCATGTCGAAATCTCCAGCCAGACGCAGCAACTGCTTCTGCCGCGCCTCCGGAATACTGCCGCCAAGCGGATTACTCAGGCGCGCGGTCAACACCAGCGCCTTGATCGACCACTGACTGGCGGCCAGTTGCAACGCCTCCAGGCTGATCCCCGTAGTCGGATCGCTGGGAATCTCGATGACTTTCAAACCCAACAGATCAGCCAGTTGCAGCAGCCCGTAATAGGTCGGCGACTCAGTGGCGATCAAGTCACCCGGCTTGGTCAGCACCCGCAGCGACATCTGCAACGCATCGACGCAGCCATGGGTAATCACCACCTCGTCTGGATCGACCACCACACCGGCATCGCGCATGCGGATCGCCACCTGGCGACGCAGCGGTTCGAAGCCTGGACTGAACATATAGCTGAAAGCGCGCGGGCTCTGAAACCGGGTGACCTTGGCCAACTGCTGATGCAAGGCGCGCACCGGCAGGTAGTCGACATGCGGCACCGCAGCGCCCAGGGGGAACACACCCTCGCGGCGCGACTCGGTGAGGATCTGATTGATGATGCTGCTGCGCGTCACCAGGCTGGGACGCTCGACCCGGGCAATATCCGGGGTCGGTGCAGTCAGGGCTGGAGTCTGGTGCACATAAAAGCCGGATTGCGGGCGGGCACGGATCAACCCTTGATCCTCCAGGTTGGCGTAGGCCTGCAATACCGTGGCATGACTGACATTGAGCTGCGAACTCATCTTGCGTACCGACGGCACTCGCTCTCCCGGCTGATAAACGCCGCGACGGATATCTTCCGCCAATTGCTGGGCGATACGCTGATAGAGCAACAGATTAGTCATGACCACCTTCCCGCTTTATTGGACCCAAACAGTAACCCGGTGACCTACACGTGCACCGGTACAGTTTTGTCGATTGTGAACCACACAGTAACAATTCACTAGTGACTGTATTGGATCAATTCTCCATCGACTCAACTGTTTGCAGATTGCTTTACACGCAGCAGGCCTGCCGAACGGTTGCTGCGTAAATTCCAAAGCCGTTGGGTGATGGCGCCCCAGCGCTCAAATCACAGTAGGGTCTGCGCGTCATACCCCACGCCCAGCTGCGTTCTGGGTGTAGCTCTTATATGCAAACACTCACATTGCTGGCATGGCACCACCGCACGCGGCAGAATGCCGGCATGAGCAACCTGTACCTGCCTCCCTGCTGCACTCCGTTGAGTGATCACTGGCCACTGCCCCAGGCATTACCTGGCGTGCAGCTGATCAGCACCCGTTTCGATGCAGCCCGGCTCGACGCCAACGACTTCGACCTTAGCGGCATCGCCGCCGTCAACGGCGTGGCCAAACGCCAGAGCGAATACCTCGCGGGACGCCTGTGTGCGCGCGAAGCCTTGCGCCGAGTGACGGGCACGGCCACGGTGCCAGCGGTCGGTGCCGACCGTGCTCCGCAGTGGCCGGCCGGGGTCAGTGGTTCGATCACCCACGGCAGCGGCTGGGCTGGCGCCATGGTTGCGTACGCCAGCGCCTGGCGTGGCCTCGGTGTCGATGTGGAGCGCAGGCTGACGCCGGCGCGCGCCGAACGACTGGCCGGAGAAATCCTCACCCCTGGCGAGCTGCAGCAGCTACAAGGTCTGACAGCGGAGCAACAGGCCTGGCGCATCAGCCTGACCTTCTCGCTCAAGGAAAGCCTGTTCAAGGCGCTCTACCCCTTGGTATTGAAGCGTTTCTATTTCCAGGACGCCGACCTGCTGAGTTGCCATGCCGGCGGCAGCGCGCGCCTGCGCCTGCTCATCGACCTGAGCGGCGACTGGCCAGCCGGCAGCGAGCTGGATGGCCAGTTCGTCGAGCACGATGGTCATCTGCTCAGCCTGGTCGCCATCCCTGCCTGAGCCATTAACGTTGCATGTACCCAATGCGCCGGCCAATTCCGATAAACTCCGCGGATTGCCGCCAGGAGCGCCCCATGCGCGAAGAACTCAACCAAGGCCTGATCGATTTTCTCAAGGCCTCGCCCACCCCCTTTCATGCCACCGCCAGCCTGGCCCAGCGCCTTGATGCTGCAGGTTTCCAACAACTCGACGAGCGCGCGCCCTGGCATACCAATGCCGGCGGCCGCTATTACGTGACCCGTAACGACTCCTCGCTGATCGCCTTCAAACTGGGCCAGCGTTCGCCGCTAGAAGGCGGCCTGCGCCTGGTCGGTGCCCATACCGACAGTCCCTGCCTGCGCGTCAAGCCGCAGCCGGAGTTGCAGCGCCAGGGCTTCTTCCAGCTCGGTGTGGAAGTCTATGGCGGCGCCCTGTTCACCCCCTGGTTCGACCGCGACCTGTCGCTGGCCGGGCGGGTGACCTACCGCCGCGATGGCAAGGTGGAAAGCCAGCTGATCGACTTCCAGCTGCCGATCGCCGTAATCCCCAACCTGGCCATTCACCTCAACCGCGAGGCCAACCTGGGTTGGCCGATCAATGCGCAAACCGAGCTGCCGCCGATCCTGGCCCAGCTGGCTGGCACAACAGCGGCGGATTTCCGCGCGCTGCTCACCGAGCAACTGGCTCGCGAGCACGACTTCAGTGCAGATGCAGTGCTCGATTTCGAGCTGAGTTTCTACGACACCCAGGCCGCCGCGGTAATCGGCCTGAATGGCGACTTCATTGCCGGCGCGCGGCTGGACAACCTGCTGTCCTGCTACGCCGGCCTGCAGGCCCTGCTGGCCGCACCGGACGCGGAAAGCTGCGTGCTGGTCTGCACCGACCACGAAGAAGTCGGTTCCAGCTCAGCCTGTGGCGCCGATGGCCCGATGCTCGAGCAAGTGCTGCGCCGCGTGCTGCCGGAAGGCGAAGGCTTCGTGCGGACCATCCAGCGCTCCTTGCTGGTTTCCGCCGACAACGCCCACGCCGTGCACCCCAACTACCCGGATAAGCACGACGACAACCACGGCCCCAAGCTCAACGCCGGCCCGGTGATCAAGATCAACAGCAACCAGCGCTACGCCACCAGCAGCGAAACCGCCGGTTTCTTCCGCCACCTGTGCCTGGAAAACGAAGTGCCGGTACAGAGCTTCGTCACCCGCAGCGACATGGGCTGCGGCTCGACCATCGGCCCGATCACCGCCAGCCAGCTGGGCGTGCGCACCGTGGATATCGGCCTACCGACCTTCGCCATGCACTCGATCCGCGAACTGGCCGGCAGCCACGACCTGGCGCATTTGGTCAAGGTACTGACGGCGTTCTACGCGAGCGCTGAGCTGCCCTGATGGACGCCCCGTAGGGCGGACATGCCGAAGGCTGGTCCGCCATCTGCTCGCCAGTAGACAACGCTTCGCATGTCCACACTAAAAAAGCGTGACGCGTAGCCCGGATGCAATCCGGGAAGGTCTATCGCCGCATAAATCGCTCCCGGATTGCATCCGGGCTGCGGGCCCTGCTACTCCGGCACCTCGACGCTGACGTGTAAGGCGTCATGGCGCCAGAACTCCAGATCGCAATCAATCAGGCGACCGTGTTGGTCGCGGTTGACCCGCACGATGCGCAGTGCCGGGCTGCCCACTGCAACCTTCAGTGCAGCCGCTGCTTCGCTGTGCAGGGCGGTCGGCACCATGTCGAAACGCACCCGCCCATAGTGAATGCCGTACTCGCTGACATACAGCTCGGTCAGCGACAGGGTCAGGTCAAAGTCGAGCACGCCGGGAAAGTAGGCCGGGTTCAGGTAGTGCTCGACGTACAGCACCAGACGTCCGTCGATGCGCCGCGCCCGACGGATTTGGTACACGCTGGACAATGCGGGCAAGGCCAGTAGCTGACAGACCTCGGCGCTGGCTGGAATCAGTCTCGCGCTCAACACCTCGGTAGCCGGCACCCTGCCCTGTTCGCCAACCATGGCATGAAAGTGACTGCGTACCAGCGGGTTATAGGCCACACGCGGCGGCGAAACAAACCAGCCGCGGCGCTCCTCGCGGTAGATCAGTCCCTGGGCCTCAAGCTGGCCCAACGCCTCGCGCAAGGTGATCCTCGTCGTGTCGAACACCTCACTGAGCTTGCGCTCTGCCGGCAACTGACTTCCCGACGGCAACAGACCGTGTTCGATCTGCTCCTCCAATGCCCGGCATATCGCTGTGACTGCCCGCGGCGCTTCATCGCGCATCAAGACCTCCAAATTTGGACTAGTCCAGCCCCACTAAAGGGCATGAAATCGTGTGTGCAGCGATAAAAACAATGTTTCAAGTTTAAGCAGTCTTGATGACCAGGCCATGACAACTTTCTTTCAGTGGCAGTAAAAGCTGATGAAAATTGGCCTGCATGCCATACATGACCGATTTTTTCATGGTCTACGCTAGTAATGCACCGGTTTGTGCCGGCCGGATCTAACTGAAAAATGACCCGCATACATAAAAATGTCATTTAACACGCCTAGATTGGCCTAGGTCTTGCTGATCTAGACCAGACCTTTTTCGCTGCATGCATTTCAATCGCAAAGGAGTTTCCAATGAAACAACTGCTGCTGGCTTCATTGATGGGTTCAGCCATCGCCCTGGCAACCTCGGCCATGGCTGCCGACACGGATCTGCAGGCGCTGGAACAGGCTGCACGCGCGGAAGGCGCGGTGAACAGTGTGGGCATGCCCGACAGCTGGGCTAACTGGAAAGACACCTGGGCTGACCTGAACACGCTGTATGGCCTAAAACACATGGACACCGACATGAGTTCGGCCCAGGAAATCGCCAAGTTCGCCGCTGAAAAAGATAACGCTACCGCCGATATCGGCGACGTCGGTGCCGCCTTTGGCCCTATCGCCGTGCAACAGGGCGTGACTCAGCCGTTTAAGCCAAGCACCTGGGAGCAGATCCCGGCCTGGGCCAAGGACGCCGACGGCCACTGGATGCTCGCCTACACCGGCTCCATCGCCTTTATCGTCAACAAGCAACTGGTCAAAGACATTCCGCGCTCCTGGGCCGATCTGAAAACCGGCACCTATAAAGTGTCTGCCGGCGACGTCAGTACCGCCGCACAAGCGGTAAACGGCGTTCTGGCGGCTGCCATCGCCATGGGCGGTAACGAAAGCAACGTCAAACCGGCCCTGGAGTTCTACGGCGAACTGGCTAAGCAAGGTCGCCTGTCACTGGCCAACCCGACTATCCAGACCCTGGAAAAAGGCGAAGTAGAAGTCGGCGTGGTCTGGGACTTCAACGGCCTTAGCTACCGCGACCAGATCGACCCCGAGCGCTTCGAGGTGCTGATTCCGTCCGATGGTTCGGTGATCTCCGGCTACAGCACCATCATCAACAAGTGGGCAAAAAACCCCAACGCCGCCAAGCTGGCGCGTGAGTACATCCTCTCCGACGCAGGCCAGATCAACCTGGCCAAGGGCAACGCCCGGCCGATCCGCGCCGAGTACCTGACCCTGCCGGAAGAGGTGCAGGCTAAATTGCTGCCCCAGGCGCAGTACGCCAACGTGCAGCCGATCAAGGATCCCGCCGCCTGGGAAAATACCTCCAAGGCCCTGCCGCGCCTGTGGCAGGAACACGTGATCATCAATATGAACTAACAGCTTCAGTAACCCGTAGCCCGGGTCGAGCGCAGCGACACCCGGGAAACCTGACCTGGCTATCGCTGTGCTCAACCCAGGCGACGACTCACTTAACGATCACAGGATAATCCATGGTGTCCAAGGTCATTCTCGTCATTCTCGACGGTCTGAATTACCAGGTGGCCCAGCATGCGCTGGGTCATTTGCAGGCTTACTGCCAGGCAGGACGGGCCGCGCTGTACAAACTCGAGTGCGAGTTACCGGCGCTCTCACGTCCGCTGTACGAGGCAATTCTCACTGGTGTCGCGCCAATCGACAGCGGCATCGTGCACAACGATGTCGTGCGCCTGAGCAATCAGCGCAGCATGTTCCACTATGCCCGCGATGCGGGGCTGACCACCGCAGCTGCGGCCTATCACTGGGTCAGCGAACTGTACAACCGCGCGCCCTTCCAGGCTGCTCGCGACCGCCACACCTGCGATGCGGCACTGCCTATTCAGCATGGCCACTTCTATTACGCCGACCACTACCCGGACTCACACCTGCTGGCCGATGCCGACAGCCTGCGCCAGCGCTACCAGCCCAACCTGCTGCTGGTGCACCCGATGAATATTGACGACGCCGGCCACAAACACGGCCTCGATAGCTCGCAGTACCGCAACAGCGCACGCCGAGCCGATATTTTGCTGGCCGAATACCTGCAGACCTGGCTGGAGGCTGGCTACCAGATTCTGGTCACTGCCGACCACGGCATGAATAACGACCGCTCGCACAACGGCCTGCTCGCAGAAGAGCGTGAAGTGCCGCTGTTCGTGCTCGGCAGCGCCTTCAGCCTGAATCCCCAGGCTCAGCCTAGCCAGCTCGAAATCTGCGGCACGGTCTGCCAATTGCTCGGCGTGGCCCACGACAAACCTGTCTGCCGGGAGCTTCTGCAGTGATCAAAGCCCTTCGCGGCAAGTGGCTGGCACTCTTGTGCCTGCTGCCTTTTACCCTGTTTTTCATCGCTTTTCAGGTCGCGCCACTACTCTGGGTCGCCAGTAATAGCCTGAACACCGCCGATGGCTGGGGCCTGGGCAACTTCAGAGAAGCCTTTGCCTCACCCTTCTACCGCCAGGCGATCCGTCACAGCCTGGAAGTCAGCTTCTGGTCGAGCCTGATCGGCATCAGCATCGCCATTATCGGCAGTTATTCGCTGCGCCAGGTCGACAGCAAGCTGCGCGACTTTGTCATGGCCTTTTCCAACATGACCAGTAACTTTTCCGGGGTGCCACTGGCCTTTGCCTTCATCATCCTGCTCGGTTTCAACGGCGCGCTGACCATCCTGCTCAAGCAGGCGGGGATCATCGAGGACTTCAACCTCTACTCCAAGACCGGCCTGATCGTGCTCTACAGCTACTTCCAGATCCCCCTCGGCGTGCTGCTGCTGTACCCGGCCTTCGACGCGTTGCGCGAGGACTGGCGCGAGTCCGCCGAGCTGCTCGGCGCCAGCAACTGGCAGTTCTGGCGGCATATCGGCCTGCCAGTGATGGCGCCAGCCTTGCTCGGCACATTCGTCATCCTGCTGGCCAATGCCCTGGGCGCTTACGCCACGGTCTACGCCCTGACCACCGGCAACTTCAACATTCTGCCCATTCGCATCGCGGCCATGGTTTCCGGCGACATCTTCCTCGACCCGAACATGGCCAGCGCCCTGGCGATGATTCTGGTCGGCCTGATGACCCTGATCACCATCGTTCACCAATGGCTGCTGCGCCGGAGCTACCATGCCACACGCTGAAAAACGCTCACCGTTGCTGCACCAATTGATCGTCTATGCGCTGTTCATCATCCTGCTGCTGCCACTGCTCGGCACCCTGCTCTATTCACTGTCGACCAGTTGGTCGGCGAGCATCCTGCCCAGTGGCCTGACCTTCAAGTGGTACCTGGCGCTGTGGAGCGATGCGCGCTTTCTTGCCGCCTTTGGCCGGTCGTTGCTGATCTGCTTTGCCGCCATGGCGCTGGCGCTGATCTTGATTTTACCGCTCCTGTTCGTGGTCAATTACCACTTCCCCAGGCTCGACGGGCTGATGAACGTGCTGATCCTGCTGCCGTTCGCCATTCCCCCAGTGGTGTCCTCGGTCGGCCTGATGCAACTGTTCGCTGGCGGTCCGCTGCCGATTCTCGGCACTCCGTGGATCCTTATCGGTACCTACTTCACCATCGCCCTGCCGTTTATGTACCGGGCGATCAGCAACAACCTGCAGGCGATCAACCTGCGTGACCTGATGGACGCCGCCCACCTGCTCGGCGCCAGCACCTGGCGCGCGGCCTTTATGGTGGTGCTGCCGAATCTGCGCAAGGGCCTGATGGTCTCGGTGTTCCTCTCGTTCAGCTTCCTGTTCGGTGAGTTCGTATTTGCCAACCTGCTGGTGGGCAGCCGCTACGAGACCCTGCAGGTATACCTCTACAACATGCGCAACGACAGCGGTCACTTCACCAGCGCCCTGGTGATTTCCTACTTTATGTTCGTGCTGCTGATGACCTGGGCGGCCAACCGCCTGAATAAGGACAAGTCATGAGTTATCTGAGTATCCAAGGCCTGCACAAAAGCTACGGCACTACCTCGATCTTCAGTGACATCAACTGCGAGATCGGCAAAGGCGAATTCATCACCCTGCTCGGCCCCTCCGGCTGCGGCAAGTCCACATTGCTGCGCTGCATCGCCGGCCTGACCGGGGTCAACGGTGGGCAAATAGTCCTCGACGGCCAAGACCTGGTGCCGGTTGCCCCGCAAAAACGCGGCATCGGCATGGTCTTCCAGAGCTACGCACTGTTCCCCAACATGACTGTGCAGCAGAACGTCGCCTTCGGCCTGCGCATGCTCAAGGTCAAGGGCAGCGAAGCCGAACAACGGGTCAAGCAGGCCCTGGAAATGGTCGAGCTGAATGACTTTGCCGGCCGCTACCCACAGCAACTGTCCGGCGGCCAGTGCCAACGTGTGGCCCTGGCCCGCTCGCTGGTTACTCGCCCACGCCTGCTGCTGCTCGACGAACCGCTCTCGGCGCTCGATGCACGGATCCGCAAGCACCTGCGCGAGCAGATCCGCAGCATTCAACAGGAACTGGGCTTGACCACTATTTTCGTCACCCATGACCAGGAAGAAGCCCTGGTCTTGAGCGACCGCATTTTCCTGATGAACGCTGGGCAGATCGTCCAGAGTGGCGACGCCGAGACGCTCTATACCGCACCGGCCGATGCGTTCGCCGCCGGCTTTATCGGCAACTACAACCTGCTCGACGCCGAAACTGCCAGCCGCTTGCTCGGCCGGCCGATCGACAGCCGTGTCGCGATCCGCCCGGAAGCCATCCAAATAGGTGCGCAAGGCAACATCCAGGCGCAAATCCGCAGCCACAGCCTGCTCGGTAACGTCATCCGCTACCGCATCGAGGCCCGTGGGGTCGAACTGCTGGTCGACGTACTGAACCGTTCGGCCAGCGACATGCACGTCAATGGCCAGCACATCAACCTGAACATCGAAGACAACGCAATCTGTGAGGTGGCCTGATGGCCCTGGCAATTTTCGACTTGGACGAAACCCTGATCGGCGGCGATTGCGCCAGTCTATGGGCCCGCGAAATGGTCACGCTCGGCTGGGCCGACGGCGACAGCTTTATTGCCCGCGAGCAGGAACTGATGCACCAGTACAGCGCTGGCGAGCTGGCCATGGAAGACTATATGGCCTTCACCCTCTCGCCGTTGGTGGGCCGCACGGCCGAAGAAGTCGCTCATGTGGTCGAACCCTTCGTCGAGGACGTAATCGAACCGATCTTCTACAGTGACGCCACTCGCTGCCTGGCTACCCATCGCGCCGCTGGTGACCGCATTCTGGTGATCTCCGCCTCTGCGCATTTTCTGGTCAGCGCCATCGCCAACCGCCTAAAGATCGAAGAAGTCCTGGCCATCGACCTGGAACAACAACACGGTCACTACAGCGGCCGCACCCAAGGCGTGCTGACCTATCGCGACGGCAAAGTAAGCCGTCTGCGCGATTGGCTGCAGGCACACGACGAAACCCTCGACGGTGCCTATTTCTACTCCGACTCACGCAACGACTTGCCACTGCTGCAGGTGGTCGACAAGCCCCATGTGGTCAATCCCGATCCGACCTTGCTGCAACACGCCCAGCAGGCCGGCTGGCCGATTCTTGGCTGGCGCTGATTCACCGCAGAAAGTGGCGCGCGTGTACCCGCACAGGCTATAAAGCGCCTCGTTTCCCTGCAGCGCAGTCCTATTTTATGCCCAATAACTCTCCCCTGACCGCCTACCAGTACGCCATCGACCACGACGGCTTCAAGCCCGACCCCGCGCAATGGCAGGCGGCCCAGGCCTTGCACGACTGCCATCAGGCCTTGCAGCAAGATGCACCGATGCAGCCTGTGAGAGGGGTTTACCTGTGGGGACCGGTTGGCCGCGGCAAGACCTGGCTGATGGACAGTTTCTACAAGGGCCTGAAGGTACCGGCACGGCGCCAGCACTTTCACCACTTCATGCGCTGGGTGCACATCCGCCTGTTCCAGCTGACCGGCACCGCCGATCCCCTGCAGGCACTGGCCGTGGAGCTGAGCGAAGAGGTTCGGGTACTGTGCTTTGACGAGTTGTTTGTTGGCGATATCGGCGACGCGATCATTCTCGGCCGCTTGTTCCAGGCCATGTTCGAGCAGGGCGTGGTGCTGGTCGCCACCTCTAACCAGGCGCCCGAGCAGCTGTATGCCGATGGCTTCAACCGCGAACGCTTCCTGCCAGCCATCGTTGCGCTGCAGCGACATATGCACGTAGTGGCTATCGACGGTAACCAGGATCATCGCCTGCATCCCGGCACCGGCCATCGCCGCTACTGGGTCACCGCGCCCGGCATGCCCGGCGTGCTCAATCGCAGTTTCAGCCAGTTAGCCGCTGGCAGGCAGAGCTGCGACCAGCCCGTGAGTTTGGGTTCGCGGACGCTGCAGGTCATCCGCCACTGTGAAACGGCGCTATGGTGCCGCTTTGCCGACCTCTGCGAACAGCCCTTTGCGGCGCAGGACTTTATCGTTCTGTGCAACCGCTTCAGCGCCATTCTGCTGGATCAAGTACCTAACCTGAGCAGTCCGCAGCGCGCCGCGAAGATCGCCCGCGGCACCGAAGATGGCGTCGAGCGGGTGCAGGCCGGTGATCGACAGTTGCCCGCGCTGTCGATCAAGGACGACAGCGTGCGGCGCTTTATTGCCTTGGTCGATGAGTGCTACGACCGCAAGGTGCCGCTGTATATCGAAGCCCAGGTGCCCCTGGCCGATCTCTATACCGAGGGTTACCTGAGTTTTGCCTTTCGCCGCACCTTGAGCCGTCTGCAGGAAATGCAGTTGCAGCGTTTCGGCACAGGCACCTGCACCTGAGCAGTCAGGACTGCATGCCTGCCCGGCTCGGGCTACTGACAGACCCGTGCGCTGCATTCGACCTTTCGATGAGCTAAAAAGCGCATGCACAAAAAACCCCGCCGCGGCGGGGTTCTTCAAGGCAAAGCCGACTCAGGCGTCGGTTTTTTGCATGGCGTTCTTGATCAGGGTCTGCAGCTCACCCTTCTCGAACATCTCGGCCACAATGTCGCTGCCGCCAACCAGTTCACCGCCAACCCAAAGCTGCGGAAAGGTCGGCCAGTTGGCGTACTTGGGCAGGTTGGCGCGGATTTCCGGATTCTGCAGGATGTCGACATAGGCGAATTTCTCGCCACAGGCCATCACAGATTGTGAAGCTTTCGAGGAAAAACCGCACTGCGGGGCGTTCGGCGAGCCTTTCATGTACAACAGAACGGTGTTGTTGGCGATCTGTTCTTTGATGGTTTCGATGATATCCATGGGGCACCTCAGGTCTTAACTTCCCGACTCTCGGGTCGGCACGATGACGGCATTGTAGCTAAAAGCCGAGCGCAATGCTCGGCATTAGCCCGACGAGCTTTATCGGCCTGATAAAAGGCCATTTACCCATGCGCCGCCGCGCAGAGCGGCGCGTCATCCGCGAGCAGTCAGGCAGCGCTCACCACGACCGGCACACCATTGAGCACGGCATTGCCGGATAAGGCATCCAGCTGGCGCTCGTCGGTCAAGTCGTTGGCGCTGGCACCAGGTTGCGCGCTGGCAATGGCCAATTGTACGCCTGGGCGTGCGTGCCCCCAGCCGTGGGGCAGGCTGACCACACCGGGCATCATCTCGTCGCTGGCGACGACGTGCACGTCGACAGCCCCAACCCGCGAGCGTACCCGTACCAATTGGCCATCGCTGAGACCGCGCTGATCCAGATCAACCGGGCTCATGAGTAACTGATGGCGCGGCTTACCTTTCACCAGGCGATGGTAGTTGTGCATCCAGGAGTTGTTACTGCGCACATGGCGACGACCGATCAGCAGCAACTCGTCGGCCTTGGGCTGCGGTTGCATGGCGAAACGCGGCAAGTCGCTCAAGAGCAAGGCAGGTGCGGCTTGAACCTGCTGGCCCGGGGAGCGCAAACGCGCGGCCAGATTGGGCGTCAGCGCCCCCAGGTCGATGCCATGCGGATGTTCCAGCAACGTTGCCAGGGACAGTTTGTGCTCGGACTTGTCGCCATAACGCCCCATACGCAGGCCCATGTCGACTATCTCGGCCGGCGCCATGGTCGGCTTCAGCGCCACGCCGAGCGTGCCGGCGAAGGCCTTGGCCAAGCCGACGAAAATCTCCCAGTCATGTAGCGCGCCAGCCGGTTTTTCCAGCACTGGCAGGTTGAAGCGGGCGACATTACGCACGGCAAAACTGTTGAAGGTCATGTCGTAATGATCATGCTCCAGCGGGCCGGTGGGCGGCAGGATCAGATCGGCGTAGCGGGTGGTTTCGTTGATATAGGGGTCGATGCAGAGCATGAACTCCAGGCCTTCCAGCGCCTGCTCCAGCTGGCGGCCATTGGGGGTCGACAGTACCGGGTTGCCAGCGACCGTAACCAGTGCGCGAATCTGCCCCTCGCCCGGCGTCAGCATCTCTTCGGCCAAGGCCGCGACTGGCAGTTCGCCGCCGTATTCCGGCAGGTTGGAAACGCGGCTGCGCCAGCGGTCGAAGTGGGTGCCGGAACTGCCGGTGGTCAAATCAATCGCCGCCTCGGTGCACAGCGCCCCACCTTCGCGGTCGAGGTTAGCGGTGACCAGGTTGATCAGCTGGATCAGCCAATGACAGAGCGTGCCGAAGGCTTGGGTGGAAACGCCCATGCGGCCATAGCACACCGCCTTGTCGGCTGCGGCGAAGTCGCGGGCCAGTTGGCGAATAGTTTCGGCCGGCACACCGCAGCGCGCACTCATGGCCTCGGCGGTGAAGCCGGCGATGGCGTGGCGCGTTTCGTCCAGGCCGGCAATCGGCAGGTGACTGCTACGGGTCAGGCCTTCTTCGAACAGGGTATTAAGCAGGCCGAACAGCAGCGCGGCATCCTCGCCAGGCCGCACGAACACGTGCTGATCGGCAATCGCTGCGGTTTCGCTGCGGCGCGGGTCGACCACCACTACTTTGCCGTCGCGCGCCTTGATCGCCTTCAGGCGTTTCTCCACATCGGGCACCGTCATGATGCTGCCGTTGGAGGCCAGGGGATTGCCGCCAAGAATCAGCATGAAGTCTGTGTGATCGATATCCGGAATCGGCAGCAGCATGCCGTGACCGTACATCTGCAGGCTGACCAGGTGGTGCGGCAGTTGATCCACCGAGGTGGCCGAGAAGCGGCTGCGGGTCTTCAGCAAGCCGAGAAAGTAATTGCTGTGGGTCAAAAGCCCATAGTTATGCACGCTGGGATTGCCCTGATAGACGGCCACGGCGTTCTGTCCGTGGCGCGCCTGAATAGCACCGAGGCGTTCGGCGACCAGGGCGAACGCCTCGTCCCACTCGATCGCCAGCCACTCGCTGCCAACCCGGCGCATGGGTTGGCGCAAGCGGTCGGGGTCGTTCTGAATATCCTGCAAGGCCACCGCCTTGGGGCAAATATGGCCGCGACTGAAACTGTCCTGAGCGTCGCCCTTGATCGAGCGAATCTGCTGACTGCCGTTGGCCTGAAGCTCGGTTTCGATGGTCAGGCCACAGATGGCTTCACAGAGATGGCATGCACGGTGATGGAGGGTCTTGGTCATGGCCTGGCCTCATATTCTTGTTAGAAACGACCGCCGAAGGTCGATAAACCAGACTATGGAGGCTGGGAGCACCCCGCACCAGCAGCGTTAGTTTCATGAATCGACGAGCATCAGGCCAGCCAATTGCGCATAACGGCGGCACTGTCATGCCATACCTGAACAACCGGACGATTTGCGCCTGCCCGAGGTTCCTTATAAGATCGCGCCTTTCCCGTTTCGTCGCACTGTGCGGCTCCCAGCCGTAGGTTCTGCCGTTTTCCCTGTTAAACCCGGCCCTTGAACCTGCGCCCTGCTGTCAAAAGGTAGTTAACCATGAGCGCAAGACACTTTCTCTCGCTGAAGGACTGCACACCGCAAGAACTGGTGAGCCTGATCCGCCGCGGCATTGAGCTGAAGGACTTGCGCAACCGTGGGGTGCTGTTCGAGCCGCTGAAGAACCGTGTGCTGGGGATGATTTTCGAGAAAGCCTCGACCCGCACGCGCTTGTCGTTCGAGGCGGGCATGATCCAACTGGGTGGCCAGGCGATCTTCCTTTCGCCACGCGACACCCAGCTCGGCCGCGGCGAGCCGATCGGCGATGCCGCCATCGTCATGTCGCGCATGCTCGATGCGGTGATGATCCGCACCTTTGCCCACAGCACCCTGACCGACTTCGCGGCAAATTCGCGAGTACCGGTAATCAATGGTTTGTCCGATGACCTGCACCCCTGCCAGCTGCTGGCCGACATGCAAACCTTTCACGAGCAGCGCGGCAGTATCAAAGGCAAGACCGTGGCCTGGATCGGCGATGGCAACAACATGTGCAACTCTTATATAGAAGCCGCTGAGCAATTCGACTTCCAACTGCGCATCGCCTGCCCTGAGGGTTACGAGCCACACGCCGAATTCCTGGCCTCCGCCGGCGAGCGGGTACAGATCCTGCGCGACCCACGTGAAGCAGTCGCCGGCGCACACCTGGTAAGCACCGACGTCTGGGCCTCAATGGGCCAGGAAGAGGAAGCCGCCGAACGTCACAAGTTGTTCGCGCCCTATCAGGTCAACCGAGCCCTGCTTGATGCCGCCGCCGTAGACGTGCTGTTCCTGCATTGCCTGCCAGCCCACCGCGGAGAGGAAATCAGCGAAGACCTGCTCGACGACCCGCGCTCGGCAGCCTGGGATCAAGCGGAAAACCGTCTGCATGTGCAAAAGGCCCTGCTCGAGTTTCTGGTCGAGCCGGCGTACCACCACGCATGAGCCAACCCCTACTGCTGAACCTGCGCGACCTGAGCTGTGGTTACAACGAACACAAGGTGGTGCAGGACCTCAATCTACACCTCAATGCTGGGGACATCGGTTGCCTGCTCGGACCTTCAGGTTGTGGCAAGACCACCACCCTGAGGGCCATCGCAGGCTTCGAGCCAGTGGTCACAGGCGAGATCCAGCTGGCAGGTGAAGTCATCTCGCGCGCAGGCTATACCCTGGCGCCTGAGAAGCGCCGCATTGGCATGGTGTTCCAGGACTATGCGCTGTTCCCGCACCTGAGCGTGGCGGAAAATGTCGGGTTCGGTGTCCGCAAGCAGGCCAACTGCGAGCGCATCACCCAGGAGCTGCTGGAGCTGGTCAAGCTCAGCCACCTGGCCAAGCGCTACCCACATGAGCTGTCGGGTGGCCAGCAACAGCGTGTGGCCTTGGCCCGCGCACTGGCTCCCGAGCCACGCCTGCTGCTGCTCGACGAACCCTTTTCCAACCTCGATGGCGAATTGCGTCGACGCTTGAGCCATGAGGTGCGTGACATCCTCAAAGCCCGTGGTACCAGTGCGATTCTGGTGACCCATGACCAGGAAGAAGCCTTCGCCGTCAGCGATCATGTCGGCGTCTTTAATGAGGGTCGGCTGCAGCAGTGGGACACCCCCTACAACCTCTATCACGAACCGCTGACACCCTTCGTCGCCAGTTTTATCGGCCAAGGCTACTTTATTCGCGGCCAGTTGCTTAGCCCGGACACCGTGCAGACCGAGCTGGGCCTGATTCGCGGCAATCGCGCCTACACCTTGGCAAGCGGCAGTACCGTGGATGTGCTGCTGCGTCCGGACGACATCATTTACGCCCCGGACAGCGCGCTGAAAGCGCTGATCGTCGGTAAGACCTTCCTTGGCGCAGCCACCCTCTACCGCCTGCAACTGGCCACCGGCAGCCTGCTGGAGTCGCTGTTCCCCAGCCATGCCGACCACCACCTTGGCGAACATGTCGGCATTCGTGTGGCGGCGGACCACCTGGTGGTGTTCCCTACCCCCGGCAGCGTCGCCACCCAAGTCAGCCTTGGTGAATCAGGGGTCAGGCGCTGCAGCAGCGCCAGCTAACTAGCGCCGCTCGCAGGGTGCGCAGGGCCGCCCAGGCCATGCGCACCAACTCCACGGTTAACCCGGTCCACCATCCTCGCTCAAACACAGCCGCCCGCTGGCCACTAATACCGCCTGACCGGCGATCTTGACGCGCTCACCCTCCAGCCTACAGTGCAACTCGCCACCGCGCGCCGAACACTGATAGGCACTCAGTTGCGTCTTGCCCAAACGCTCGGCCCAATAGGGCGTGAGCATGCAATGGGTCGAGCCGGTGACCGGGTCTTCGTTGATGCCGATAGCAGGGGCGAAGTAGCGCGAGACGAAATCATGCTGCTCGCCTGGCGCGGTGATCAGCACCCCCAGACCCGGCAACTCGGCCAGGGCTGGCAGATTCGGCCGAAACGCGCGCACGGCGGCTTCCGACGGCAGAATCACCAAAAGTTCCTGAATCCCCTGCGGGCCTTGCAGGGCCAATAACGCCTGCACCGGCATGCCCATGGCCTGCTCGACCTGCGCGTTCAACCCACAGGGTTCGGCCCTGCGCAGCGGGAAATCCAGCACCAGCAGGCCCGCCTCGCGACTCACCCGCAGCGCACCGGACAGACAGATAAAATCGATGGTCTCGCCCGCCTCGGCATACAACTCAAACAGCACATAGGCACTGGCCAGGGTGGCATGCCCGCACAGCGGCACCTCGGCGAGCGGGGTAAACCAGCGGATATGCCAGGCACTGCCCTCCTTCACCAGAAAGGCGGTTTCTGCCAAGTTGTGTTCGGCGGCGATTTGCTGCATCAGTGCATCGCTGAGCCAGCGGTCCAGGCGATAGACAATGGCCGGGTTGCCGGCGAAAGGGCGATTGCTGAAGGCGTCGACCTGATGGAACTCGAGTTGCATAGGGGGTACTCCTGATCTGCAAGAAATCGAGCATGCCGAAATCCGCGCCCGTGCGCCCGCTACAGTCGCCCGCGATAAAGGCATTACAGCTGCACTGTCCCAAGGCGCAGCGAGCGAGCGCGGTGCACGGATCAATCGCGAAAGGTTCTAAAAAAACCACTAATCCTAAATAAATCAGACACTTGAAAATCCTGGCACGCCACCTGCTATGTCTAGCCTCGGTCAGCACAACGGCGTGTCTGCCACACATCCGACAACAACGTCACCGTACCCCGCTCATCTTCGAGCCGCGGGCACTGTGACGTTTTTTTTTGCGATTTTGGCCCATATAGGAAGCATGCCATGCGCCCGATAACACTCTCCCTCTTGTCCCTGGCCATCGCCAGCAGCACCTTCAGCCACGCCGCTTTCGCTACCCAGCCACTGAGCACACTGATCACCGAAGGCAAGCCAATCCTCGACCTGCGCTACCGCTACGAACACGTCGATCAGGACAATACGCTGAACAACGCCAACGCCCAGACCCTGCGCACCCGCGTCGGCTTCCAGAGCGGCAAGTGGTACGGCCTCTCGGCGCTGGTCGAGGCCGACAACGTCAGCCGCATTGGTGACGCCAGCTACAACAGCACACGCAACGGCCAGGGCGACTACTCAGTGGTCGCCGACCCGGACGGCAGCGAGGTCAACCAGGCCCTGTTGCGCTATGACCATACATACGGCAGCGCCGTGCTTGGTCGCCAGCGCATCAACCTGGACAACCAGCGCTTCATCGGCGGCGTCGCCTGGCGGCAGAACGAGCAGACCTATGACGGCGCCCTCCTGCAGCTCAAGCCCCTCACCGGGCTGACCCTGAGCTACGCCTATATCGACACTATCAATACCATCTTCGGCCCCGGCAACGGCCGCTTCGATACCGCCGCCAACCCGGCCAATATCGACGGCCACAGCCACCTGCTGAATGCCCAGTACGTGCTGATGCCCGAGCTGATTGCCAGCGCCTACCAGTACCGCCTGGGCCTGGATAACCTGGCCGCTGGCGGCCAGTCGAGCCAGACCACCGGCGTACGCCTGAATGGCGTCATCTCGGGGATCAGCTATGCCCTGGAGTACGCCAAGCAAAAGGATTACGCCGATAATCCATTGAAGCTGGATAGCGACTACTACCTGGCCGAACTGGGCTACACGATCCAGGGCGTCGCGCTGAAGGCTGGTTATGAGGTACTGGGTGGTGCTTCGGGGCCGGGTAACCGCGCCTTCCAGACCCCGCTGGCGACCAAGCATGCTTTCCAGGGCTGGGCCGACATCTTCCTGCTGACCCCGGCCAATGGGATCAAGGACGCCTACCTCGGCGGCAGCGCACCGCTACTGGGCGGCACCCTGGCGGCCTGGTATCACGACTACCGCGCCGAGCGTGGCAGCAGTCACTACGGCTCGGAGATCGATGTCTCCTACGCCCATGCGATTCCCGGCGTGAAGGGCCTGGTCGGCCTGGTCAAGTACGCCGGCTACAATGCCGACGACGTCTCCGTCGACACCGACAAGCTCTGGGTGCAACTGCAATACAGCTACTGACGGCCAGGCCCTGCTGTGCGGGGCCTTTCCCGTGGATCTGCTGCGGTTATGCGTTGCCACGAGTGCAGCCTGGATGACTGTATCGTCCCGTATGAGCGGCTTCAGCCGCGAAATTCGCGGATAAAGACCAGGCGTCCACAGCGCACCGGCAAAAGCACCACACCGTATGCAGACCACGGCCTTGCGCTTACGCCGCAGTCCGGTCGTCGCGGACCTCAAGGAGACACCCCCTATGCTCAAACCCATTATTGCCAGCCTGCTGTTCGGCCTAGCCCTGCTCAGCCCACCGAGCTGGGCAACCATCAACGCCGCCGAAGCGATGAACCTGTCCGGCATGCAGCGCATGCTCAGTCAGCGTATCGCCAAGAGTTACCTGATGATCGGCGCCGAGGTTCGTCCGGACCTGGCCGAACAACAACTCGACCAGAGTATCGCCAAGTTCGAGAGTAACTACCTGGCCCTCGGTGACTATGCACCCACCGCACAGATTCGCACCGCTCTGACCGACGTGGGGCAAACCTGGCAACGCTACCGCGAACTGGCACTGTCGCGCCCGGACAAACAGCAGGCGCTGACCATGCTGGAACTCAGCGATCAACTGCTGGCGCAGAGCGAGCAGGTGGTGCAACTGCTCGAACGCCACAGCGGCGGGCAAAGCGCACGCCTGGTCAACCGCAGCGGCCGCCAGCGCATGCTCAGCCAGCGCATCGCCAAACTCTACCTAGCCATGAGTTGGCGCCTGCCGGTCGCCGGCCTGGAGCAGGCCTTCGATCAAGCTGTGGAGGAATTCGACCAGGCCCTGCAGGAACTGCAGCAGGCCCGGCAGAACACCCCGGCCATCGCCAAGGGCCTGCAGCAGGCCGAAGCGCAATGGCGCTTCACCCGCGCCGGCTTCAACCTATCGGCCGACTCGCGCTTTGTACCGACAGTGATCGCCACCACCAGCGAGACCCTGCTGTGGCAGATGAATGAGCTGACCAGCCAGTATGAAGGGGTGATGCTGGCGGGTTCCTGAGGCGGCCGGCAGGGCGTGCCATGCGCACCACCTCGACCCGCCCAACACAATTGGTGCGCGCAGCGCACCCTACGCTGGCCAATGTTTATCCCGGCCAGCGCAGCACTGCGGTGCACCCGCTCAATCCCGTAGGGTGCGCCGTGCGCACCAGCTCGACCCGCCCAACACAGTTGGTGCGCGCGGCGCACCCTACGCTGGCCAATGTTTATCGCTGGCCGGCGCAGCACTGCGGTGCACCCGCGCAACCTGAAGGGTGCGCCGTGCGCACCAGCTTCGCAGCGCCTACCCATTAGTGGGCGAGACGCACCCTACGCTGGCCAATATTTATCGCTGGCCGGCGCTGCACTGCGGTGCACCCGCTCAATCCCGTAGGGTGCGCCGTGCGCACAAGCTTCGCCGCGCCTACCCATTGGTGGGCGAGACGCACCCTCCACTGACCAATGTTTATCGCTGGCCGAGCACTGCGATGCACCCGCTCAATCCCGTAGGGTGCGCCGTGCGCACCAGCTTCGCCGCGCCGACCCATTGGTGGGCGAGACGCACCCTACACTGACCAATGTTTATCGCTGGCCGGTGCATCGCTCAACCCTCGCTGCGCACCCGCTGCACGGCATCCAGCCAGCCGTGGTAAAGCGTGCTGCGGTGCTCTGCGCCCATGCGCGGGTCAAAGCGCTGTTGGCGCTGCCAATGCCCGGCAATCTCGTCGAGGTCGCGGTAGATGCCCGCCTTCAGCCCCGCCAGATAGGCCACGCCGAGGGCGGTGGTTTCGGTGATCTCGGGGCGCTCGACCGGCACGCCGAGGATGTCGGCAAGAAACTGCATGACCCAGTTATTCTCCACCATGCCGCCATCCACCCTTAGCGCGCTGGGTTCGGCGGCGCCGTCCTGGCGCATGGCTTCAAGCAGGTCCCGGGTCTGGTAGCAGACTGATTGCAAACCGGCGGTAACGATCTCTTTGATCCCGGTGTCACGGGTCAAACCGAAAATCGCGCCGCGCGCCTTCGGGTCCCAGTAGGGCGCGCCGAGGCCGGTAAACGCCGGTACCAGGTAGACCCCGCACGCATCGCCAGTCGCCTCAGCCAGAGCCTCGCTTTCGCGCGCATGGCTGATCAGCTTGATGCCGTCGCGCAGCCACTGCACCGCGGCGCCAGCGACGAAGATGCTGCCCTCCACCGCATACGTGACCTTGCCATCCAGGCGGTAACCGACGGTGGTGAGCAAGCGATTTTTCGAGGCCACCGGCGTATCGCCGGTGTTCTGGATCATGAAGCAGCCAGTGCCATAGGTACTCTTGACCATGCCCGGCTGGAAGCAGGCCTGGCCGATCAGCGCCGCCTGTTGATCGCCAGCCATGCCCAGCACCGGGATCGCTGCGCCGAGCAGTTCGGCGTCGATGACACCGAAGTCGGCGGCGCAATCCAGCACCTCGGGCAGCAGGCTGGGCGGAATCTCCAGCAACGCCAGCATGTGCGCATCCCACTGCTGAGTGTGGATATTGAACAGTAGAGTGCGCGAGGCATTGGTCGCGTCGGTTTTGTGCGACTTGCCGCCGGTCAGGCGCCACAGCAAAAAGCTGTCCACCGTACCGAAGCGCAGTTCGCCACGCTCGGCACGCTCGCGGGCACCGGCGACGTTATCGAGAACCCAGCGCAACTTGGTGCCGGAGAAATAAGGATCGATCAACAGCCCGGTCTTGGCCGCCACTGCCGCCTCGTGGCCAGCGGCCTTGAGCTCGGCGCAGTAATCGGCGGTGCGCCGATCCTGCCAGACAATAGCCGGGTGAATCGGGGTGCCGGTCGCCGCGTCCCACACCAGAGTAGTCTCGCGCTGGTTGGTGATGCCGATGGCCGCGATCTGGCTGGCGTCCAGATTGCCCTGGATGAGCGCTTCACGGCAGACCGCAAGAGTGCTCTGCCAGAGCTCTTCACCGTCGTGCTCGACCCAGCCATCCTGCGGGAAGTACTGCTTGAACTCCTGCTGCGCACGTGCCACCGGCAAGCCCTGGGCATTGAAGATAATGGCGCGGCTGCTGGTAGTGCCTTGGTCGATCGCAAGCAGGTAGTCGGACATGCAGATTTCCTTGTTGTTATGGCGTTTGCAACAGTGTGTGCGCTGCGCTCAGCGCCAACCTACGGTGCCAGCGGTTAAAGCACCGGCGCAACTCATTACCGGCCGATGGCAGCGAAACCGGCCTGGGTCAGTTGCGCCAGCACCTCAGCCGCCAACTCCACCTCCAGCCCGCGCCGCCCGGCGCTGACGAAGATACTCGGATAGTGCTGCGCCGACTCATCAATAAAGGTGCGCAAGCGCTTCTTCTGCCCCAGCGGGCTGATGCCACCGAGTAGATAGCCGGTGGCGCGTTGCGCCGCAGCGGGGTCGGCCATGTCGACCTTCTTCACCCCGGCGGCGTGGGCCAGGGCCTTCAGATCGAGGCTACCGGCAACCGGCACCACGGCGACCAGCAACTCGGCTTTCTCACTGGCGACCAGCAACGTCTTGAACACCCGCGCCGGTTGCAGATTGAGTTTCTCCGCGGCCTCCAGACCATAGGAGGCAGCCTTGGGATCGTGGCTGTAGCTGTGCACCTGATGTGCAACTTTGTGTTTCTTCAGCAGATCGATGGCTGGCGTCATGTTCGTTTGTGAAGATTATCTGGCTAAGTCCGCGTACCTTAGCCGAAAAAACTGCCAGGAGCAGTTTTTAACGTCGCGCAGCGACGGCCCGCAGGGTGGCCGCCATGGATGGCAGACCATAAAATTTCTTCAACGACAGCCTATAATGCTGAACAAAACAAGGATCCCGACCATGACCCTGGCGCCCCGCCAACATGACATCCTCGCCCTCGCTCGCGAACGTGGCTACGTCAGTATTGACGAGCTGGCCCAAGCATTTGCCGTCACCCCGCAAACTATCCGTCGCGACATCAACCAGTTGGCCGAGCAAGGCCTGCTAAGGCGCACCCATGGCGGCGCGGCGAGCGAAGCGTCGAGCACCCAGAACACCGCCTACACCATGCGAGCCGGACAGATGCGCGAGGAGAAACAACGCATCGCTGCGGCCATCGCAGCACACATCCCCGATCACGCTTCACTGTTCATCAACATCGGCACCACCACCGAGGCAATTGCCCGTGAACTGCTTAAACGCAAGGGTTTGAAGGTCATCACCAATAACTTGCAGGTCGCCGCCCAGCTCAGTGCCAAGGCAGATTTCGAGGTATTGGTGACCGGCGGCACCGTGCGCAGCGACGGCGGAATAGTCGGCCAGTCGACGGTAGATTTCATCCAGCAGTTCAAGGTCGACTTTGCCCTGGTAGGTATCAGCGGCATCGATGAGGACGGCAGCCTGCTCGACTTTGATTACCAGGAAGTACGGGTTTCCCAGGCCATTATCGACAATGCCCGGCAAGTCTTTCTCGCCGTCGATTCGAGCAAGTTCGGGCGCAATGCAGTCGTGCGCCTGGGCTCAATCACCCTGGTCGACCGAGTATTCACCGACGCCGCACCGTCACCCACAATTAAGCGCCTGCTGGCCGAGAACAAGGTCCAGCTGGACGTGGTCTGACGCCTGCTGCCTCCACCATGACCGCTCGGCGCGAACCCGAATATCCGCACTGGCGTAGCCGTGCATATTCGACTAGGATATTTTCGAAACCGAACATCACAAAGTTCACTTTCGACTTTCCGGTGCTGCCATGCTTATTCGTCCCAATCACACGACCCCTCTTGCCGAAGTCTATGACCTGGCGGTCGTCGGCGGTGGCATCAATGGCGTCGGCATCGCCGCCGATGCGGCCGGTCGCGGCCTGTCGGTATTCCTTTGTGAAAAGGATGACCTGGCCGAACACACCTCATCGGCCAGCAGCAAGCTGATCCACGGCGGCCTGCGCTACCTGGAGCACTATGAATTTCGCCTGGTGCACGAAGCCCTGGCAGAGCGCGAAGTGCTGCTGGCCAAGGCGCCACATATCGTCAAGCCCATGCGTTTCATCCTGCCGCACCGGCCGCACCTACGCCCGGCCTGGATGATTCGTGCCGGCCTGTTTCTTTATGATCACTTGGGCAAGCGTGAGAAACTCCCTGGTTCGCGCAGCCTGCGTTTCGGCGCTGGCAGCCCATTGAAAGCGGAGATCAGTCGTGGCTTCGAGTATTCCGATTGCTGGGTCGACGATGCCCGCCTGGTAGTGCTGAATGCCATGGCCGCCCGCGAACAAGGCGCTCATGTACACACCCGCACCCGCTGCGTCAGCGCACGGCGTGCCAAGGGCTTGTGGCACCTGCATCTGGAACGCGCCGATGGCAGCCTGCTGTCGATCCGCGCCCGTGCCCTGGTCAATGCCGCCGGCCCCTGGGTGGCGCGCTTTATCCGCGAGGACCTGAAACAGGACTCGCCCTACGGCATCCGCCTGATTCAGGGCAGCCATATCATCGTGCCGAAGCTGTTCGACGGTGAGCAGGCCTACATCCTGCAAAACGAAGACCGCCGCATCGTCTTCGCCATCCCCTACCTCGACCGCTTCACCATGATCGGCACCACCGACCGCGAATACACCGGCGACCCGGCCAAGGTGGCAATCAGCGATGAGGAAACTGCTTACCTGTTGCAGGTGGTCAACGCCCACTTCAAGAAACAGCTCGAACGTGGCGACATCCTGCACAGCTTCGCCGGGGTGCGGCCGCTGTGCGACGACGAATCCGACGAGCCTTCTGCGATCACCCGTGACTACACCCTGGCGCTATCGGGACAACCGGGGGAGGCGCCCTTGCTCTCGGTGTTCGGCGGCAAGCTGACCACCTACCGCAAATTGGCGGAGTCGGCACTGGCACACTTGGCGCCGCACTTCCCGCAGATGAAGCCAAGCTGGACCGCCAGCGCCCTGCTCCCTGGCGCGGAAAACCTGCAAAGCCAAAGCGCCATGGTCGAAGCCCTGAGCGCACGGTTCGGCTGGCTGCCAAGCGCCCTCGCCCGGCGCTGGGCCAGCTGCTACGGCAGCCGCAGCTGGGTTCTGCTGGATGGAGTGAAGGAACTGAGCGACCTCGGCGAACACCTGGGCGGCGGTTTATATACGCGGGAAGTGGATTACCTGTGCCAGCAGGAATGGGCCATGGACGCCGCTGATATTCTCTGGCGGCGCACTAAGTTGGGCTTGTTCATGACCCCGTCACAGCAGGCGCGGCTGACCCGCTACCTGAGCCTGCCGTCGCTCGCTCACGCAACCTGAGAGCCTCGATCCCGATCACCCAAGACGTGGAACTTGTTTCCCGCAGAGTGCTAAAGCCTAGCCCAGTGCCCGTCCTGACGATGCGCCTTGAGATGCGGCAGCACCGCCGCCAGCAGCGGCTCCTTGAATGCCTCTTGGAAACGATGCGCCAGGCCGGGAATCAGCTTCAACGCGCTGCCTTGGATGTGCGCAGCAACATGCACGCCGTGCATGGCTGGCAGCAGCGGATCGGCGGTGCCGTGCACCACCAGCGTTGGCACCCGCAGACGGTTGAGCAGTTCGACCCGGCTCGGTTCGGCGAGAATCGCCAGCAACTGGCGCTGCACGCCCTCAGGATTGAACGCGCGGTCGTAGGCTGTCTCGGCCAGTTGCAGCAGCAATTGGCGATCATCACTGACCAACGGGCTGCCCAATGCAGCGAGCAGATTGGCCTGCTGTTCGAGCGCCACTTCGCGACTGGGTGCCGCGCGCTCGGCCAACAGGGTCAACAATGCCGGACTGGGCGCCGGCAACCCTTGAGCGCTGGAGCTGGTCATGACCAGGGTCAGGCTCTGCACCCGGGTCGGCACCAGGTCGGCCATATGCTGGGCAATCATCCCGCCCATGCTCGCGCCGAGCACATGAAACTGGCGCACGCCGAGGGCATCCATCAGGTTCAGGGCATCGCCGGCCATGTCGCGCAGCCGGTAAGGCGCGGATACCGATAAGCCGATTCGGTAACGCAGCGCCTCGTAGACAAGATTGGCTGGCGGCGCCACGCCGACCCAACTGCTCAGACCCGTATCGCGGTTGTCGAAACGGATCACCCGGAAGCCCTGCTCGCACAGGCGCGCGAGCACCTCATCCGGCCAGTGAATCAGTTGGCCACCGAGGCCCATGATCATCAGCAACACCGGATCACTGGCGCGGCCGATGCTTTGGTAAGCCAGTTGTACATCGCCCAACTCGACCTTGAAGGTCGGTGCCTGCACATCGCAGCGCTCGCTGGCCAAAACAGGCCCGCCGCAAAGGAGCGCGGCAAGAAGAATTAACACCCGCATAGAAACACCAAAATGCACAACCTCATTGAGAAGCGAGTTTGCTGACATTCAGGCGAGCGCGCCGCCACACAACCATGACAATTTGATGAATATTGCCGAATGACCGGACGTCGGGTGCGGCGACAAGGACGCGGAGCGGCCGAACCGGCGCGCCCACGCAAATCTAGAGGGCAGCTTGAGAAACCTGCTGCCAGCCCAACGGTGCGGCTGTCAGGCCAACTCGCTGCGCAACTGCCGCGCCGCCGCCACCATGTTGACCAACGCCGCTTCGGTTTCCGGCCAGGCGCGGGTTTTCAGGCCGCAGTCCGGGTTGACCCACAAGCGTTCGGCGGGAATGCGCTGCGCCGCCTTGCGCAGCAGCTTGACCATCTCACTGGTGTCCGGCACCCGCGGCGAGTGGATGTCGTAGACCCCTGGGCCGATATCGTTGGGGTAGTCGAAGCGCTCAAAGGCCTCCAGTAACTGCATATCCGAACGCGAGGTTTCGATGGTGATCACGTCGGCATCCATGGCGGCGATCGACTCGATCACATCGTTGAACTCGCTGTAGCACATGTGAGTGTGGATCTGCGTTTCGTCACGCACGCCCGAGGCACACAGGCGGAACGATTCAGTAGCCCAGTTCAGGTAACCCTGCCAGTGTGCCTGACGCAACGGCAAGCCTTCACGGAAGGCGGCTTCGTCGATCTGGATGATCTTGATTCCGGCCGCCTCCAGGTCCACCACCTCATCACGAATCGCCAGGGCCAGTTGCCGCGCCTGCTGCTCGCGAGAAATATCGTCACGCGGGAAGGACCACATCAGCATGGTCACCGGGCCGGTCAGCATGCCCTTCATGACCTTCTGGGTCAGGGTCTGGGCGTAGCTGATCCACTCCACGGTCATGGCCTTGGGCCGGCTCAGATCACCAAAGATCACCGCCGGTTTGACGCAGCGCGAGCCGTAGCTCTGCACCCAGCCGAAACGGGTAAAGGCATAACCATCGAGCTGTTCAGCGAAATACTCGACCATGTCGTTACGCTCGGCCTCGCCATGCACCAACACATCCAGACCAAGGTTTTCCTGCACCTCGACAGCATGGCGAATCTCACTGTACATGGCCTCGGTGTAGTCGCCAGGCGACAGCTTGCCGGCCTTGAACGCCTGGCGTGCCAAGCGGATGGCCGCAGTCTGCGGGAACGAGCCGATGGTGGTGGTCGGCAATGCCGGTAGCTGCAGACGTGCGCGCTGCTGCTCGATGCGCTGCACAAACGGCGACTGACGCTGGCTGTCGGCGGCGCTAATGGCGGCCAGACGGGCCTGCACCGCCGGTTTGTGGATACGTGGCGACTGCGCACGGCGGACCTGCACCGCCTGGCTCTGCGCCAACGCGGCTTGTACCTTGGCGTTCTGCGGGTCATTCAGGGCGGTGGTCAGCAGTGCGACTTCCTCGCACTTCTGCACGGCAAAAGCCAACCAGCTTTTCAGCTCGCCATCCAGCTTGTCCTCACGGTTCAGGTCGACCGGGCTGTGCAGCAGCGAGCAGCTCGGCGCCACCCACAGGCGCTCACCCAAACGTTGCTGGGCCTGCTGCAAAATATTCAGAGCCTGCTGCAGATCGGTGCGCCAGACATTACGGCCGTTGACCACACCCAGCGACAGCACCTTGTAGGCCGGCAAGCGGTCGAGAATGCTCGGGAATTGTTCGGGGGCGCGCACCAAATCAATATGCAGGCCATCCACCGGCAGACTAGCGGCCAGGCCGAGGTTATCTTCCAGACCAGCGAAATAGGTGGCGATCAGCTTCTTACCCGGCTCGCGCTGAAGAATGTTGTACGCACGCTCGAAGGCGTTCTTCCAGTCTTGCGGCAGGTCGAGCGCGAGGATCGGCTCATCAATCTGCACCCACTCCACGCCTTGGGCAGCCAGACGCTGGAGAATCTCACCGTAGACCGGCAGCAGCCGTTCGAGCAGGTCGAGCTTGTCAAAGCCTGCTGTCCCAGTGGCAGCGCCCTTGGCCTTGCCCAGCCATAGATAGCTCAGCGGGCCGATCAGCACCGGCTTGACGGTGTGCCCCAACGCATGGGCTTCGTCGACTTCCTCGAACAGCTGTTCCCAGCTGAGCTGGAACTGCTGATCGGCACTGAACTCGGGGACCAGGTAGTGGTAGTTGGTGTCGAACCACTTGGTTAGCTCTTGGGCATGGGCCCCGCCACAGCAACCGTCGCCGCTCTTGCTTGCAACGGCACCCCGCGCCATGCCGAACAGGGTTTCCAGGCTCGGCTTGTCGTTGTGCCGACGGAAACGTTCGGGGATCACGCCGAAGGTCAATGAGTGGGTGAGTACCTGGTCGTACCAGGCGAAATCGCCGACCGGCAGCAGGTCAATACCGGCGTCTTTCTGCAACTGCCAATGGGCAGCGCGCAACTGGCGGCCAACCGCCTGCAAACCAGCTTCATCCAGCTCACCTTTCCAGTGAGCCTCCAGGGCCTTCTTCAGTTCGCGGTCGGCGCCGATACGCGGGAAACCCAGGGAATGGGACAGGGCCATGTCAAAACGCTCCATAAATAAACAAAAACAAGATGGAACGTATTCTCGGCAAACGGCCATCGTGAGACAAACTCAATCTATTCGTCTTGATCTATAGTTTTACTCATGTTCTGCTAAGCAACATATTTGCAGGAGCCAGCTTGCTGGCGATGCCTTTGATCTGCCGGGATCGCCAGCAAGCTGGCTCCTACAAGGATTTATTCTGATTAAGTTCCTATACAAATCAACGATTTATCTTTTTTTGGTAAGAGCTCGCTTCTCCACACAGTAACGTTGTGAACCCCCCTGGAACTCCCATGCTTGAATTGCGCCACCTGAAAACCCTCCACGCACTGCGCGAAAGCGAAAGCCTGGTCGACGCCGCCGAACGCCTGCACCTGACCCAATCGGCGCTGTCACACCAGTTCAAGGAGCTGGAAGAACGTCTCGGCATGCAGCTGTTCGTGCGCAAGACCAAGCCGGTGCGCTTCACCAGCGCCGGCCTGCGCTTGCTGCAACTGACCGATGCAGTGTTGCCGCTGCTGCGCAGTGCCGAGCGCGACCTGGCCCGGCTGGCCGGCGGCACCGCCGGGCGCCTGCATATGGCGATCGAGTGCCACAGCTGCTTCCAGTGGCTAATGCCGACCATCGACCAGTTCCGCGACGCCTGGCCGGAGGTGGAGCTGGATCTGGCCTCAGGCTTCTCCTTCGCCCCGCTGCCGGCGCTGGCCCGTGGCGATCTGGATCTGGTGGTGACCAGCGACCCGCTAGAGCTGGCCGGGATCACCTATGTACCGCTGTTCACCTACGAGGCCATGCTCGCGGTGGCCAACCAGCATCCGCTGGCCAGCAAACCGTTTATCCAGCCCGAAGACCTGGCCACGGAAACCCTGATCACCTACCCGGTAGAACGCGACCGGCTGGACATCTTCACCCGCTTCCTCGAACCGGCGGATGTCGAGCCCGCCCAGGTACGCACCTCCGAGCTGACGGTAATGATGATGCAACTGGTCGCCAGCGGCCGCGGCGTCTGCGGCCTCCCCAACTGGGCGCTGCACGAGTACAGCTCGCGCGGCTACGTCACGGCCAAACGCCTGGGCGACAAGGGCCTGTTCGCCACCCTGTACGCGGGCATTCGCACCGACATGCTCGACTCGCCGTTTATGCGTGATTTTTTGCTCACCGCCAAAGACACCTCCTTTGCCAACCTGGAAGGGGTCAGCGTGGCGCGCTGAACGGCCAATGCTCTGCGCCAGTCAGGCGCGCACCCCAGTAACCGCGACTGGTACAACGCGTTCCAGCGGCCCATGGCCGCGAATTCTTCGCGGTACAGCAAACGGCGTAACGCCGCCCAGCCGCTCATAAAGCAGCAGGCCTCGCGCGCATCCAGTTTGCTGCGGACAGCGCGGCGCGCTGGACGATGGAGATTTCCTACATAATTTTTGCGCTACAGCGCGATGACGCAGTCCGTAGATCCTATGTTCATACGCAAGGTCTGCGGCATCGGGGTAGGTGACGCCTTTTTCATCCGCCACCGCGATTGGTGGATGGATGGCGCGTCATCCACCTCGCACGTCGTCACAGATGATCCAACCCGCGCCAAGCGCCGTTACAACTACTCGCTTGCTCAGCGTGACCACTAGTCATAGCATGACCATCAGTCACAGCCAGATAGCCAACAGCCCATGCGCCTTCAAGACCAGCTCTTCCTGCAGCGCGAAAGCGCCCTTCTCGACGCCGCGCGCCTGCTGTTTCGCCAGCAGCCCTGGGATCGGGTGACCATTGCCGAAGTGGCGACCCAGGCAGGCATCGGCAAGGGCACGGTGTACAAGCACTTTCCCAGCAAGGAAGCGCTGTTTGCCCGCCTGGCCTTGGACATGAGCCGGGCAAACCTCGATGAGCTACTCGCCCTGCATGCTGCCCAGGCGCCGCAACAGGTGATGCGCCAGGTGATCCGTCACCACTTCACGTTGATGCTCGCCGACCCGATCCTCGCGCAGCTGTGCCAACACTGCGACCGCCCGGCCTTTCAGGAGCGCCTGGAGGCGCCCTACCGCGAGCAGTTCCAGCAGCTGGAGCGCGACTACGTCAACTTCTTCGGCCAGTTGCTGCGGGACACCTTCGATGACCGCGCACTGTCCCCCAACGACTGCCAATACCTGCTGTGGGGCGTGGAGGCCTGCATCAACGGGGTGATGGCGCGCATCGCTTCCGGTGGCTTCGAGCACTGGGCCGACCCCATTGCCCTGAACGACTACTTCGACCGCGTCAGCGATTTCATCATTGCCGGCCTGCATGGCCAGGCCGGCAGCCTTGGCTCACCATCCGCCAACCACGAGTAACCGTCATGTTCAGTCAAGTGTCCAAACGTCCGTGGTTGATTGCCGTCGCCATCAGCGTCTTGCTGGTGCTGTGGTTGCTCAGCGGTTCGCTGTTCAAGGCGCAGAAAGTCGCCAGCGCCGATCAACCGGCCACCGAGCAAGGTCTGGCGAAAGTCGAGATTCAGTGGCTAGAGGCGCAACCGATGCAGCGCCAGCATGTGGTCCAGGGCCAGGTCGAAGCCTGGCGCCGGGTCGAGTTGCGCGCGCAGATCAGCGCCAGCGTGCAGCGTCTGGACCGGGACAAGGGCCAACCGGTCGAACAGGGCGAGTTGCTCCTCAGCCTGTCGCCGGACGACCGCACCGCCCAGGTGGCGCGCAGCGAAGCCGAGGTGCGCCAGCGCGAGACCGACGTCAGTTCGGCCAAACGCCTGCGCGAACGCAATCTGTTTTCCGCCAACGAACTGCTGCGCCTGGACAGCGAGCTGGCCAAGGCCCGTGCCGAACTGGCAACCGCCCGCTTGCAACTGCGCAACACCCGCATCGAGGCGCCCTTTGCCGGGGTCTACGATGCGCGCCAGGTCGAGCTGGGCGACTTCGTCCAGCCCGGGCAAAGCCTGCTGACCCTGGTCGACATCCGCCAGCTCAAGGTCAGCGCGCAGATCGCCCAGCAAGACGTGATCAACCTGACCCTTGGCCAGCCGGTTCGCGTGCAGTTGCTCGACGGCCGTGAGCTGAATGGCGAACTGCACTTTATCGCCGCTGCCGCCGACCCCGACTCGCGCAGCTTCCGTATCGAGGTACGGATCGACAACCCCGAGCGGCTGCGCCTGGCCGGTGCCAGCGCCACCCTGCACATCCAGACCGGTGAAGCCATGGCCCATCGCCTCTCGCCAGCGCTGCTCAGCCTCGATGCAGCCGGGCGCCACGGGGTGAAATGGGTCAATCAGCAGCAAAAGGTCGAGTTCACCGCGGTGACGCTGATCAGCGTCGACAATCAGGGCGCCTGGGTCAGTGGCCTGCCGCAGCGGGTCGCGCTGATCACCCTCGGCCAGGGTTTTGTCGAACCTGGCCAGCAGGTACTCAGCCAACTCGCCAACGAGGGCAGCTGAAATGCACGCCCTGATCGCCGCGGCGCTGGACCGCAGCCGCACCAGTTTGCTGCTGCTGGCTTTTCTCATCATCGGTGGCCTGGCTGCCTACCTGGTCATCCCCAAGGAAGCCAACCCGGATGTCAGCATCCCGATCATCTATGTCTCGGTAAGCCTGGAAGGGATCAGCCCGGAGGACGCCGAACGCCTGCTTGTGCGCCCGCTTGAACAGGAGCTGCGCAGTCTGGAGGCGGTCAAGGAAATGCGCTCCATGGCCAACGAAGGCAACGCCTCGGTGACCCTGGAGTTCGATGCCGGCTTCGACGCCAAGGCAGCCCTGATCGACGTGCGCGAGAAGGTCGATACCGCACGCAGCAAACTACCGGAAGAAGCCGACGAACCGACGGTCACCGAAGTCAACGTGGCGCTGTTCCCAGTGCTCTCGATCGGCCTGTCCGGGCCGATCGCCGAAGCGCAGCTGGTGTATATCGCCCGCCAACTAAAAGAAAACATCGAAGGCATCGCCGAGGTGCTCTCGGTAGAGATCGGCGGCGACCGCGAAGACCTGCTGGAAATTGTCGTCGACCCTCAGGTGCTCGACAGCTACGGCATCGATTACAACGAACTGTTCACCCTGGTCAGCCGCAATAACCGCCTGGTTGCCGCCGGCAGCCTGGACACCGGCGCCGGGCGCATGAGCATGAAGGTGCCCGGGGTCATCGAGAACCTGGACGATGTCATGTCCATGCCGATCAAGGTGGTCGGCGGCAGCGTGGTGACCTTCGGCGATGTCGCCAGCATTCAACGCACCTTCAAGGACCCCACCGGCTTCGCCCGCATCAACGGGCAGCCGGCCATCGTTCTCGAAGTGGCCAAGCGCAGCGGCGCCAACATCATCGCCACCATCGAACAGGTCAAAGTGCTGATGGCCCAGGCCCAGCCGCTGCTCCCCGACGGCCTGCAGGTCAGCTACATCATGGATCAGTCGCAGGAAGTCGAGAGCCTGCTCGGCGACCTGCTCAACAACGTGATGACCGCCATCGTCCTGGTGCTGATCCTGGTGGTGGCGAGCATGGGCATGCGCTCGGCGCTGCTGGTCGGCCTGACTATTCCCGGGGCTTTTCTGACTGGCATCCTGCTGATCTGGATGCTTGGCTTCACCCTCAACATCGTGGTGCTGTTCAGCCTGATTCTGGTCACCGGCATGCTGGTGGACGGCGCCATCGTGGTCTCCGAACTGGCCGACCGCAACCTGCACCAGGGCCAGAACCCGCGCCAGGCCTGGGCCAACGCGGCGACGCGGATGGCCTGGCCGGTGATCGCCTCAACCGCCACCACCCTGGTGGTATTCCTGCCGCTGCTGTTCTGGCCGGGGGTGGTCGGCCAGTTCATGAAATACCTGCCGGCCACGGTGATTCTCTGTCTGCTCGCCTCCCTGGCCATGGCCCTGGTGTTCCTGCCGGTGCTCGGCGCGGTCACTGGCGGCCGCCCGCAACCGCTGCCGAGCACCCCCAGCCGCAGTGCCAAGGCCTACCGCAAACTGCTCGGAAAACTGTTGCGCCGACCCGGCCTGACCCTGCTCGGCATGCTCGCGCTGATCACTCTGATCTATGCCGGCTACGGCCGCTTCAACCATGGCGTGGAGTTCTTCCCCAACGCCGAACCCGATACTGCGCAGATCTGGCTGCGCGCCCGTGGCGACCTGTCGGTACAGGAAAAAGATGCCCTGCTACAGCAGGTCGAGCGCCGCTTGCTCGGCATGTCCGAGGTCAAGGCGCTGTATGCCCGTTCCCTGGCTCAACCGGGCGGCCAGCTCGGCGTCGACGTGATCGGCACCCTGCAATTCCAGTTCGTCGAATGGCATGAACGGCGTCCTGCGCAGCAGATCCTGGCCGACATGCGCGAGCGTAGCGCCGATATTCCCGGGGTGATTCTGGAGTTCCGCGAGCAAGAGCAAGGCCCCAGCGGTGGTAAACCAGTCAAGCTGCAGGTCAGTGCCCTCGACCCGGCCCGGGCCGATCAATACGTTGAGCAGTTGCGTACCAGCATGCTCGCCATCGGCGGCTTCTTGGACGTCGAAGATGACCGCGCCCTGCCCGGCATCGAGTGGCGCATCAAGGTCGACCGTGAAGCCGCCGCACGCTTCGGCGCCGACGTACTGAGCGTCGGCAACGCCGTACAGATGATCACCAATGGCCTGAAGCTGGCGACCTACCGACCGGAAGACGCCACCGACGAAGTCGACATCCGCGTGCGCTTGCCCAGCAACTGGCGTTCGCTCGACCAACTGGGGCGCCTGACCCTCAATACCCCCAGCGGCCAGGTGCCACTGAGCAACTTTGTCAGCCTGGAACCAGCGCCCAAGGTCGGCACCCTAAGGCGGATCGATGGCACCCGCACCATTACCCTGCAGGCAGATCTGGCCGATGGCGCGCGCCTGGACGAACGCCTGCCAGCGCTGCGTGAAGCCATGGGCGAGCTGCCAGCGGATATCCAGCTGACATTCGCCGGCGAGGATGCCGACCAGCGCGAAGCCGCGGTCTTTTTGGCCACCGCCTTCGGCGTGGCGATCTTCCTCATGGCGCTGATCCTGGTGACCCAGTTCAACAGCATCTACCAGGCCCTGCTGGTGCTCTCGGCCATCGTGCTGTCCACCGCCGGGGTATTGATGGGCCTGATGGTCAACGGCCAGTCGTTCGGCATCGTCATGGTCGGCATGGGCCTGATCGCCCTGGCCGGCATCGTGGTGAACAACAACATCATCCTCATCGACACCTACAACCAGCTGCGCCGCCAAGGCCTGGAGCCGCACGAGGCGGCGCTGGAAACCGGCAGCCTGCGCCTGCGCCCGGTGCTGCTAACCGCAGTGACCACCATCCTCGGGCTGATGCCCATGGTCCTTGGCGTCAACATCGACCTGCTGACCCCGAGCCTGGGCGTGGGCGCGCCCTCGACCCAGTGGTGGACCCAACTGTCCAGCGCGATCGCCGGTGGCCTGAGCTTCGCCACCGCGCTGACCCTGCTATTGACACCCTGCCTGCTGGTGCTGGGCGCACGCTTCGAACGGCGCCCGCCACCGCTGGAAACCTTCGACGATGACCTGCTCGATCTACCGGAGCACCTACTCGCCCCGCGACCAACCAAGGCCAGCCTGAGCAGCTAGAGCGTGCCAATAAGCTCAAGGAGCGAATCAAACATCCCCTTCGGTACGACCGACTGGAGCCTGATCGAACCCATCGCTCCTCGACGGCAACCGGCGCGCGGTTGTTCATCGTCGACTGAGTAGCCATCAACCCGTAGGGTGCGCCGCGCGCACCAACTGCCCGATCACTACGCTGCACATCAAACCACCCGCCAGCGCTGCGCACAGCGCACCCTACCCAGGCGCAAACGGCGCTCCAATGGCCGCTCAGCCATCAACCCGTAGGGTGCGCCGCGCGCACCAACTGTCCACGATCACTACGCTGCACATCAAACCACCCGCCAGCGCTGCGCAAGCGCACCCTACCCAGACGCAGGCGCGAACGGCGTTCATCGAAAAAATTAAGCAGCCCCGCACTCTTTGCGACGTGGTCAACAACACCAGCGTCTACTTCATAAAGTAGCGACTAAGCTGTGGTTAAGGGTGGCGTGGGGGTCAGACCGAACAATCATGGGCATATTATGGAAATCCGCTGTACCTGAGAAAACACTACCGTTGAGCAAGCAGCCGGCGTACGAACTGACGCCGATCAAGCATGTCAGCAAGTTGCGCATCGCCGCCTGGTCAATCCTGACACTGCTGATTGTGGCCGCTGTACTGCTGATGGTTTTCGAGTTGCGTACCGCACATTTCCAGGCCCGCTACCTCAGCCACTACAGCACTAGCCTGAGCTACCGTGTACAACCTGGCCCCAGCCCGGCGATTGTCTACCCGCAGGACGGCCCCTTCGACAAACGCCTGGGTTACGCCTACCTGCCGCTGATGCTCGAACGCCTGCAGCAGCGCGACTTCCAGATTAGCCAACAGGCACAGTTCTCCCCGGCGTTGCTCGACTACACGCAACGCGGATTTTTTACCCCCTATCCGGAAAAAATTCAGACCGGGCTGAGCATCAGTGACTGCCGCGGCACACCCTTCTATGAGTTCCGCTACCCACAACAGCGCTACCCCAGCTTCAGCGCCATCCCGCCGCTGGTAGCGGGCAGCCTGCTGTTCATCGAGAACCGTCACCTGCTCGACCCCGAACAGCCCCTGGCCAACCCGGCGGTGGACTGGCCGCGCTTCGCCACGGCAGCGATCTCGCAGGTCGGCAAGATGCTGGACATGCAGGATCAATCCGCTGGCGGCAGCACCCTGGCCACCCAATTGGAGAAGTACCGCCACTCGCCGGACGGCCTGACCTCTTCGGCCAAGGAGAAACTGCGGCAGATGGTCTCGGCCAGTGTGCGCGCCTACCAAAGCGGCGCACACACCCAGGCGGCGCGGGAAAACATTGTGCGCGACTACCTCAACAGCGTGCCGCTCTCCGCTGCGCCCGGGCATGGCGAGGTGCATGGCCTGGCCGATGGCTTACGCATCTGGTTCGGCGCTGACTTCGCCCAGGTCAATCGCCTGCTCGACCCCGAACGCTCGCCCGAGGCAAGCAATGCCGAGCGCGGCCTGGCCCTGCGCCGGGTGCTGGCCATGCTGATCGCCCAGCGCCGCCCCTCTTATTACCTGGCCCAGGGCCGGCATGCACTGGCCGAACTGATCGACAGCCATCTGCGCCTGCTGGCGAGCGGCGGCCTGATCGATGCAGGCTTGCGCGATGCAGCGTTGGCTCAGCCGCTGCGCTACCGCGACTGGGTGCTGGAGCCGAACCTGCAAACGGTGAACGGCAACAAGGGCATCAGCGTCGCCCGCACCCGCCTCTCCGGTTTGCTCAATATGCCGCTGTATGACCTCGACCGCCTGGACCTGTCCGCCAGCACCACCCTCAACAACGAATTGCAGCAAACGGTCAGCACCTACCTGGAGCAACTCGCCGACCCCGCCTTTGCCGAGCAGATCGGCCTGTTCGGTGAGCGCTTGTTGTCTGCCGAAAAAACCGGCGATGTACGCTACAGCTTCACCCTGTTTGAACGCACGGCCAACGGCAGTCGGGTACGGGTGCAGACGGACAACACCGACCAGCCCTTCGACATCAACGAAGGCAGCAAACTGGAACTCGGCTCCACCGCCAAACTGCGCGTGCTGGCCACCTACCTGGAGGTCATCGCCGAGCTGCACCAGCGCCATGCCGGACAGAGCGCCGCCGAGTTGCGCAGCGTGGAGCTTGCCGAGCAGGACTACCTGAGCCGCTGGGCCATCGACTACCTGAGCCGCAGCCCCGCTGCCACCTTGCCGGCCATGCTCGAAGCCGCGCTGGAGCGCAAGTACTCCGCCAGCCCGCACGAACGCTTCTTCACCGGTAGCGGCCTGCATACCTTCGGCAACTTCCGCCGCGAAGACAACGGCCGCAACCCGACCCTGCGCGAAGCGCTACGCGAGTCGATCAACCTGCCGTTCATCCGCCTGATGCGCGACCTGGTGCGCTACAGCACCTACCAGGCCCCCGGCAACAGCGCCGAATTGATGAAGGACGACAAGGACCCGCGGCGCCAGGCCTACCTTAGCCGCTTCGCCGACCGCGAAGGCACGACCTTCCTCCTGCGTTTCTGGCGCAAATACCAGGGCCAGCCGGCGCAACAGCGCCTCGACAGCTTCCTCGGTGGCCTGCGCCATACCTCAGTGCGCCTCGCCGCCGTGCACCGCTACCTGATGCCGGAAGTCGACGAAGCGACCTTCGCCGCCTTCCTGCGCGCCCATGTGCCTGGCGAAAAACTCAGCGACAAACGGATCCGCGAGCTGTACCTGAACTACGGCCCTGGCGCCTACAGCCTGCCCGACCAGGGCTATATCGCCCGCGTCCACCCGCTGGAACTGTGGCTGCTCGGTTACCTGCTGGAAAACCCCGAGGCGCGCTTTAGCGATGCCGTAACCGCCAGCCGCGACCAGCGCCAGGAAGTTTACGGCTGGCTGTTCCGCAGCCGGCACAAGAGTGCCCGCGACAGCCGGATCCGCATCATGCTCGAGGTCGAGGCCTTCCTCGATATTCACCGCCGCTGGCAGAAACATGGCTACCCCTTCGAGTACCTGGTGCCGTCGCTGGCCACCGCCATCGGCAGCTCCGGCGACCGTCCGGCAGCGCTGGCCGAACTGATGGGCATCATCCAGAACGATGGCATCCGCCAACCCACGGTGCGCATCGACAGCCTGCATTTCGCCGCCGACACGCCCTACGACACCCAGGTCGAGCGCAACGCCCTGAACGGCAAACGAGTCATGCCCAGCGAAGTGGCCGCGGCGCTGCGTGGTGCGCTCTCGCAAGTGGTTGAAGGCGGCACTGCACGGCGCCTGCAAGGCAGCTTCAGCCTACCCGACGGCCGCCTGCTGACCCTCGGCGGCAAGACCGGCACCGGCGACAACCGGATCGAAACCGTTGGCCGCGGTGGTCAGGTGCTCAGTTCACGGGCGATGAACCGTACCGCTACCTTCGTGTTTTTCATCGGCCCGCGCCATTACGGCACCCTCACCGCCTTCGTTCCCGGCCGCGCCGCGGAGAAATTCACCTTCACCTCAGCCTTGCCGGTGCAGGTGCTCAAAGGCATGGCACCGATCCTCGCACCCTACCTGGAGCCGGGCAGCCACAGCCAATGCGCGCCACCGTTGACCCCGGTGCAGGCACGTTGGCAGTAGGCATCAGGCGTAAGGCCTGCAAGAGCCTGGATGAAACTTTACTCACTACAGGCCCAGCAGCCCTTAGCGGCTATGGAACTGGGCGTCCCGGCCGCTCCTACGGTAGGCGGTGTTCTTGTGGGAGGGGCTTTAGCCGCGAATATGTTTGATGGGCTTGCAGCACTTAGCGGCTATGGAACTGGGCGTCCCGGCATGCAGTCTGTTGCGCGGCTCAGCCCTTTTTCTGCAGGCGGATATATAGCGCCTCGACCTTCTCCCGCGCCCAAGGGGTCTTGCGCAGGAAGGTCAGGCTGGACTTGATGCTTGGATCGCTCTTGAAGCAGCGGATATCGATGCGCTCCGCCAGGCCATCCCAGCCCAGCTTGGCCACCAGGTCATTGAGGATGGCTTCCAGGGTGACGCCATGCAGCGGGTCTTTCGGCGATTGAGTCATGTAGAACCTGTGTCGACAGCGTGGCGCGGCGCACCGGCTGACAGGCTCGGGCGCGCGTGGGCGCACATTCTGACCTGACTGCCCGGCCAGCTCCAGCGCAAAAGCGCCGCCATGAACGAAGTGCAGCCATATTGCGGGAAACTCGGCGAGCAATGACGCCCCGACAAAAAACGGCCCATCACCAGGGGGATGGGCCGCTACAACACCAGCGAATCGACTGCAGCTGCGGCAAAACGTGCAGGCCGGGTTGGCGCTAATGCATGTTGCCGATGATCTTGCGCATCTCTTGCTCCGAAAAGCCGCGCAGTGTCTGGGTGCGCGTATTGCCGAGCGAGCCTACTTTGAGCAGCAGAGAGGTGGCGGCCTCCTCGTCGCCCTCGACGATCAGCACCAGGTCGTAGCTGCCGACGGTCCAATAGACCGCCTTGACCTCAATGCCCAGCGTTTCTCCCAGCGCCTTGAATGCCTGGAAGCGATCCGGTGAGTCCTTGACCTCCCGGATACCCTTATCGGTGAAGTTAACCAGCGAAATGAAGGTTGCCATGATTACACCCCTTGTCAGGGTTGTTGAATGGCGGTCACAGAGCTGGCCACGACTACCTGGAAGAGGGCCGCCATTCTTCCAAATCCGTGGGTCCGAGCATCGATTAGTTGAACCTGTCACTTGCGTATAACTGCACCAACCGAAGCCTCTGCTCTGCTTCGGCAGTGCGTCTTGTCAGGAATAGCAGGCCACTGCAGCACCCGCACGACCATTGATCCACTCAGGCAAAAAAAAACCGGCCCTACACAACAAGGTGTGGGCCGGCAAAGCACTATCGGGTCGTCGTGGAGCCCGAGCAGGGCATCAGCATAGAAATCCTTACTCGGGCGCCCCGCCTGCAGACGACCGGCTGCAGGCGGGGATGAAACGCATCAGGCCAGCTTGCGCTCGACCTCGTCGAACTGGGCTTGCAGAGCAGCTTCCGGTTCTTTGGTCAGCAGGCTGACCACGATGATGGCGATGGTCGCCAGGATGAAACCGGGGATGATTTCGTACAGGTCGAAAATCCCGCCGGACAGTTGCTTCCAGACCACCACGGTCACGCTGCCCAGCACGATGCCAGCCAACGCGCCATTGCGGTTCATGCGCTTCCAGTACAGCGACAGCAGGATGGCCGGGCCGAAGGCGGCGCCGAAGCCAGCCCAGGCGTAGGAAACCAGGCCCAGTACGGTGTTGTCGGGGTTCAATGCCAGCACCAACGCGATGAGGGCAATCAGCACCACTGCGCCACGACCGATCCATACCAGTTCAGCATCGCCAGCATCTTTCTTCAGGATCGCTTTGTAGAAGTCTTCAGCCAGAGCCGAGGAGCTGACCAGCAGTTGTGAGTCGGCGGTGGACATGATCGCAGCCAGCACGGCAGCCATCAGGATACCGGCCACTACCGGGTGGAACAGGCTGTTTACCAGAACCATGAACACGGTTTCGGCATCGCCCAGGTCAGTTTCCAGGTAGCCAACGCCAATCCAGCCGATGGCCAGCGCGGCAACCAGGGTCAGGGCAGTCCAGCTCACGGCAATGCGACGGGCAGTCGGCATGTCCTTGTCATTGGCGATTGCCTTGAAGCGCGCCAGGATATGCGGCTGACCGAAGTAACCCAAACCCCAACCGAGCAGCGAGAGAATCGCGATGATACCCAGCGGCTCACCCTTGGCATCGTTGAAGAAGGTCAGCAGCTCCGGGTTTTTCGCCTGAATGGCCATGTGGGCGGCGTCGATACCACCCACTGCATTGAGGGCGAAGACTGGCACCAGCACCAGCGCAGCCGCCATAAGCAACCCTTGCACCACGTCGGTCCAGGCCACGGCGAGGAAGCCGCCGAACAGGGTGTAGGACACCACTGCCAGGGTGCCAACGATCACCGCGATCTTGTAGTCGAGACCGAACACGGTTTCGAACAGCTTGCCGGACGCCACCAAGCCGGAGCTGGTGTAGAACAGGAAGAACGCCAGGATGATCAACGCCGACACCACACGCAGAGCGCGGGATTTGTCGTTGAAGCGATTCTCGAAGTAGGACGGCATGGTCACCGAGTCATTGGCCGTGTGCGAGTAAATGCGCAGACGCTGAGCAACGAACAACCAGTTCAGCCAGGTACCGGCCAACAAGCCGCCAGCGATCCAGGTGGCTTCAAAACCAGCTGCCAGGGCATAACCCGGCAGACCCAGCAGCAGCCAGCCGCTCATATCGGAAGCACCCGCCGACAGCGCCGCGGTGGTCGGACCGATGGAACGGCCGCCAAGGATATAGTCGGACAAATTGCTGGTGCGCTTATAGGCCACCAGGCCCAACCACAACATCAATGCCAGGTAGACCACGAAGGTCACCCCTACAACAAAAACGTTCTGCTCGTTCATCTTGTTGTTCTCTTATTGGCACGGCTTGGGCCGTGACTCTAGTTTTTTAAAACAGTCGCCATAGGCGACCGCAGCGTGAAACCACAGAGCAGGTGCACGCACGAACCTGCTCCGGGGCGGGACAGGCCTTGTGAGCCTGCCCCTGAAAGGCCTTAGTCCTCGTTGATTAGCGACAGCAGCGACGCATTGCCGCCCACCGCCGTGGTGTTGACCGACGTGGTGCGCTCGTTGACGAAGCGCAACAGGTAGCTCGGGCCACCGGCTTTCGGGCCGGTACCGGACAGGCCGCAGCCGCCGAAGGGTTGCACACCGACCACAGCGCCGATCTGGTTGCGGTTGACGTAGAGGTTGCCGACGCGCGCCAAGGCTTCGATGCGCGCGGCGGTTTCTTCGTTACGGGTATGCACGCCGAGGGTCAAGCCATAGCCAGTGCCGTTGATCGCAGCGACCACCTGCTCCAGCTCGCTGGCCTGGAAGCGCACGATGTGCAGGATGGGGCCGAAGTTTTCTTTCTGCAGTTCGGCGATGCCGCTGATCTCGAACGCTACCGGGGCAACGAAGTGACCGTCCAGACCTGCTGGCAGCGGCGTTTCGGCAATCAGCTTGCCTTCGCTCTTGAGCTGGGCAATGTGCGCCTGCAGGCCTTCGCGGGCCTCGGCATCGATCACCGGGCCGACGTCGCTTTCGCGCAGATGGGTCGGGCCGACTTTCAGTTCGGCCATGGCGCCCTTGAGCAGGTCGAGCACGCGCTCGGCAATATCAGCTTGCACATAGAGCACGCGCAGGGCTGAGCAACGCTGACCAGCGCTGGTGAAGGCTGACTGCACGGCGTCCTTGACCACTTGTTCCGGCAGCGCCGTGGAGTCGACGATCATTGCGTTCTGCCCGCCGGTCTCGGCGATCAGCGCAGCAATCGGACCGGCTTTCTCGGCGAGCTGACGGTTGATGATCCGCGCGGTGTCGGTGGAGCCGGTGAAGCACACGCCAGCAACCCGCGCATCGCGGCAGAACACGCCGCCCAGGGTCGCGCCGTCGCCTGGCAGGAAGGCGATCACATCCACCGGCAAGCCGGCTTCAAACATCAGTTCCAGGGCACGGGCAGCGATCAGACTGGTCTGCTCGGCCGGCTTGGCCAGCACGCAGTTACCCGCCACCAGGGCCGCGGCGATCTGGCCCAGGTAGATGGCCAAGGGGAAGTTCCACGGGCTGACGCAGACGAAGATGCCGCGACCTTCATGGAACAACTCATTGCGCTCGCCGGTCGGGCCTTTCAGCTCTTCACGGCCCAGACGCAGGCGCGCCTGCTGGGCGTAGTAACGGCAGAAATCAACCGCTTCGCGCACTTCGTCGATACCGTCCTGCATCGACTTGCCGGCTTCTACGGTGCACAGCGCCATCAGCTCGGCGCGGTTGCTCTCCAGCAGGTCGGCCAGACGCTCGAAGATACTCGCGCGGCTGTCGATGGGCGTGGCATTCCAGCGCGGCCAGGCAGCACTCAACCCGTCCAGCGCCTGAGCTGCCTGGGCAGCGGTGGCGAACTGTGCAGTACCAACCACCTTGCTCAGCTCATAGGGGCAATGCACTTCCTGCACGGCGCCAGGCAGCAACTGCCCGTTGATCACCGGTGCGGCGTGCCATTGACGAGCGAGGTGCGGCTGGTAGGCGAGCTCTAGCTCAGCCAGAGTGTGCTGGATGTTCATGTTGAGGCCTTGGGAGTTTTTCCGCGCGGCGCCGAACAGGGCAGGCGCAAGAGGGATTTTGTCATTGCCGAGGGTTTTGAACTTGCGCAGTTGCGTCACCGGGTGATCAAGAAGTGACTCGATCGGGGTACTTGGGTCGACCAACTGGTGAACGAACGAAGAATTCGCACCGTTCTCCAGCAAGCGACGCACCAGATACGGCAGCAAATCCTTGTGCGCGCCGACCGGGGCGTAGATGCGCACGTTCTTGCCATGCTTCTCCAGCACCGTGTCGTACAGCGCATCGCCCATGCCATGCAGGCGTTGAAACTCGAACTCGCGCGGCTGCTGATGTTCGGCGGCAATCGCCAGAATGCAGCTGACCGTGTGCGCGTTGTGGCTGGCGAACTGCGGGTAGATCACCCCACGGGTGAACTCGGACAACAGGTAGCGGGCGCAGGCCAGGTAGGACGTATCGGTGCCTTCCTTGCGGGTAAACACCGGGTAGCCGTCCAGGCCCTGGACCTGGGACTGCTTGATCTCGGTGTCCCAATAGGCACCCTTGACCAGGCGCAGCGGCATTTTCTCGCCGAGTTCCTTGCCCAGCAGGGTCAACCACACCAGCACCGGCAGGCAACGCTTGGAATACGCCTGCACCACCAGACCGAACTCGCCCCAGCCCTTCAGGGCCGGATCGCGCATCAGCTTTTCATACAGTTCAAGGGACAGTTCGAGGCGATCGGCCTCCTCCGCGTCCACCGAGATACCCACGTCCAGCTTGCGTGCACGCACCGCCAGTTCCAGCACATTGGCGAACAGCTCGGTGAGCACGCGCTCACGCTGGGCCACTTCGTAACGCGGGTGCAGGGCAGACAGCTTGATCGAGATCGACGGCTTCGGTCCCGGGCCAACTTGCGGCTCGGCACCGACCGTGTCGATGGCCTTGCGGTAGTCGGCCATGTACTTCTCGGCATCGGCCTGGGTAAGCGCCGCCTCGCCAAGCATGTCGAAAGAATAGGTGTAGCCCTTTTCGCGCTCCGGGCGACCGTTTTTCAGGGCCTCGGCGATGTTGCGACCAAGCACGAACTGCTTGCCCATCATCTTCATCGCCTGGTTCATCGCCGCGCGAATCACCGGTTCACCGGAGCGTTTGATCAGCTTGCCGAGGACATTCTTCGGCCGGCCGTCGGCGGTTTGCGGATCGACCACCTTGCCCGTCATCACCAGCCCCCAGGCGGCGAAATTGACCAGCACACTGTCACTCTTGCCGAGGTGGCGTTCCCACTCGGCAGCGCTCAGCTTGTCGCGGATCAATGCGTCAGCGGTAGCGGCGTCTGGTACACGCAGCAGAGCCTCGGCCAGGCACATGAGCATCAGCCCTTCCTGGGTGTCGAGGCTGTACTGACGAAGCAATGCGTCGAGGGTATCGACGGCGTTGTCCCGGCTACGTACGTCCTGAATCAGGGTACGGGCACCGCGGCTGATAACCTCAATGCCGGCCTCACCGGGATCGGCGAGCTGCAAGAGCTCAGTAAGATAGGCTGCCTCGTCAACGCTGTAATTGGCGCTGATGACAGGGAAAAAATCGGCGGCCTTGGCGGCAGAGATCCGGTTAAGGAACTCGTCCTGCAAGACGTGACTGGCTTTAAACATCACGCCCATCCTCTTGTGGAGACTGTTGTTGTAGGGACTGTTGATATTTGGTTTGGCAGGTCGCCATAACTAAGGCACTTGCCAACCACACACGGCAAACAGTGGGTAACGAAATTTAGTGGCATCGCCATGACAGCTTCTTGCTGAAAGCTCTGGAGTTTTTGCGAAAAACTCCAGATACGGGAACTAATGGCGAATTGGCGCCCCGCTGTAAGGTTAGCTGGCGCCTGCTGCTGGTGACGCATTTCAAGCACGTTTGCTGACGACACAGGCGTGCAGGCTCGCTCTATATAAGGCTACGCACGCCTGGCAGCTCGCGATCCGCGATGGGTCCCCGATCCTTCGCGCGTCCAGACGCAGCTGGCACCGCTTTTGCTTTGTATTTTTACCAAGTAATCGCATCAGCTGTTGCGAACAAATCACATCAGCAGGATTCGCTCCTGCAAGGCAAAGGCGCCTGAACCCACTGCAGATAGTTTGCAGCGGTTTCAGGCGTTTTTTTTGGGCACTCGGGTTGGAGATTCGGACACATGAAGTGGCTTACCTACCCTGCGTTCTTGCTCCTGCGCGAACTGGGCATCGTCGGCATGCTGCGCTCGCTGCTGGGGATTGCCCTGGCGGGCGGCGCAACCACCCTACTCGCTCCAGCACTGCCAATAGAGCCGCTCTGGGCGGTGCTGGCCTATCTGGCAATTGCCAGCCTGTGGCTGCTGCTGCAAGAGGTCGGGCAGTTGCAGCGCTACTGTGAAGACGCCGCCCAGCATGGCGCCCAAGGGCCTATCAGTACCACCGAGTGGCTGTTGCTGCAGCCGGTCAGCCGGGGTTTCCAGCAGTGGCTGAACCGCGAGCAGCGCCAGCAGCAGTTGCTGCAACAGCGCCTGGATGAAATATCCCACTCCTCGCAAGAACTCGAGCAAAGCGCCGCACTGGTGACCCGTAACGCCGAAGGGCAAAGCGAATCGGCCACTGTCGCGGCGGCCGCGGTGGAACAGCTGAATGTGAGCATTGTGCAAGTGGCGGCGCTGGCCGATGAGTCACGGCAGACCAGTATCGTGGCCAGCGAGCAATTGGCTGAAGGGATCGAACAACTCACCAATCTGGTGCGTCAGGTGTCCGAAATGGCGCAGCAGGCCATCAGCACCAACCAACTGATCCTCCAGCTGAACAGCAACTCGCGCACCATCAATGAAATGTCCGGCACCATCCGCGCAATTGCCGCGCAAACCAATTTGCTCGCCCTGAATGCGGCCATCGAAGCGGCCCGCGCGGGCGAGAGCGGCCGAGGCTTCGCCGTGGTGGCCGATGAAGTGCGCCGCCTGGCCTTGCACAGCCAGGAGTCCGCGGCAGAGATCGGGCGCAACAGCGAATCGGTGCAACAGCACATCAAGGACGCCACAGTGCAAGTGTCCAACTTGACCGACCTGGCGCACCGCAGCGCTGAGAGTTCGGTCGCCGTGCGCACCCTGCTCAATCAGGTGCAGCAGCGCACCCAGCAACTGACCGAGCAGGTCGACCAGGTGGCCGTCAGCACTGACCAACAGGGCAAGGCCGTTGCGGAAATCGCCGAGCTGGCCGACCGCGTCCGCCAGGGCAATGCCAACAACCTGCTGGCCGCCGATCAGGCGCGTACCATCGCCCACCATTTGGCTCACCTGACAGGATAATCAGCATGAATGGATTCCCCCTCCTGCTCGCCGCCGCTGCCACCCTGATCATGGCCAGCCTGCTGTTCTATAGCCTGCACCGCCGCCAGCAGCAGCAAAAACGCCAACATATCCAGCTCAACATCCAGCAACTGGCCTTGCTACGCGCGCTGATCGCAGGCTTGCAGCGCCATCGCGGCCTGAGCAATGGCGTGCTCTGTGGCGATGCCAGCCTGAGTCAGGATCTGGCCACCGCGCGCCAGGGCCTGGACCGGCATATCCACACCGCCCAAGCACTCGACAGCACGCACCGGGACGCCTGGCACAGCCTGATCGATCATTGGTCGCGCATGCGCGAAGGGCGCAGCAGCGACCAGGCGAACAACCTGGCGCAACACCACCTGATCATTCGCAACAGCATCTTTCTGATGGAGGATGTGGCCAGCGAGATCGACCTGAGCGAGGGTCGTGCCGAGCTGGGCTACCTGCCCTGCATCTGGCGCGAGGTAATCCAGGCGGCGGAATGGGCGGGCCAGGCGCGCGCCCTGGGCACCGGCATCGCGGCGGCCGGTCACAGCAGCGCCGAGCAGCGCGTGCGGATGCGCTTTCTCTATCAGAAGATCGAACTGCTCTCAGGCACAGCCTTTGCTACGTTAAAGCGCCATACCGCCGAGCACCCGGCTAACGGGTTTCACCTGCAACATGGCGCACAGGTGATGACGGACTTTCTAGACTGCATCCAACACGAATTACTCGGCCAGGAAAAACCGGTGATTGCCGCTAAGAGCTACTTCCAGCGTGCTACCCAAGCCATCGACGAACTGCTGGCATTGGTCGATGCCGCGCTGGCTCAGCTCCAACACCGCTAAGGGTTTCAGATGCTCAAGACCGCCCAGCCATCACGCGACGACCAACGAGCACTCACCTGCGTACCAGGCCCTTACGCGCTGGCGCAGCCAATGCCTGATGGCCGTTATCGGGGGCTGTCGCTGACCAGCCATTTCCAACCGATTTTCAGTATCGCCCACGGCCGGGCAGTGGGCTACGAAGGGCTGATTCGTGCACAGCATGCCGATGGCACGGCGCAATCACCTGCAGCCCTGCTGGCGATGCCGAGCAATGGCCGGGAGTGCCTGGCGCTGGACCGCACCTGCCGAAGCCTGCACGTGCACAACTTTGCCAAGCAAGATACGGGGCAAGCCTGGCTGTTCCTCAACTTGAACTCGCAGTACCTGGTCAGTGAGCAACCGGACATTGGTTTTACCCGCAACCTGCTGCAGGCAAGCGGCCTGTCGCCGCATCGGCTGGTGATCGAAATCATTGAAAGTGAAGTCAGTGATCAGGCCCAACTAAAGCGCTTCGTCAGCCATTTCCGGCAGCTGGGGTGCCTGATCGCCATCGATGACTTCGGTGCGGGCCACTCCAACTTCGACCGCATCTGGGACCTGGAGCCCGACATCGTCAAGATCGACCGCCGCCTGATCCAGGATGCCGGTAATTCGCGTCGGGTGGAGCGCATTCTCACCGGCATGGTCAGCTTGCTGCACGAGGCCGGCAGCCTGGTCGTTGTGGAGGGCGTAGAAAGCGAACACGAAGCCCTGGTGGCGATTGCAGCCAACGCCGACATGCTCCAGGGCTTCTATTTCGCCAGACCCCAGGCCCAGATTAATCCAGGCCAGAGTTTTGCCACTACCTTTGACAGCCTGCTGCGCGGCCAGCAGTGGCAAAGCGTCAAACGCAGCGCTGACTTGCGCCACTACGTACGTGAAATAGAGGCTTTATTTCAGCAGGCCGTGGCGAGCTTTGCCGCCAACCAGCAGTTTGAGCACAGCAGCAGCTTTCTCTTCAACGACCCGCGCACTGCGCGCTGCTACCTGCTTAATGAAGCGGGCTATCAGGTCTCGCGCAATGTCCACAGCCCACACGAGCAGCCGCAAATGAACGCGCGCTTTGCGCCCCTGCTGTGTGGCGACAACGCCAACTGGTCACACAAGCATTACCACTACCGGGCCCTGAAACAGCCAGGCGTCATACAGATCAGCCGCCCCTACCTGTCGATCGCCGATTCACGCATGTGCATCACCGTGTCGCAGACCATCAAAGTCGGCGGCACACTCTATGTCTTCTGCTGCGATCTGGACTGGCAGGAACAGTGACACCGCCCGGCGGCAAGTGAACAGCCTGCTTTTGTAGATCCTATGTTCATGCGGCATCGTAAGGTGGATGACGCTCTATCCATCCACCCATAGCGATGGTGGATGAAAAAGGCCTCAGCTGCGCGCCGCGCCCCACCCTAAACCGCTCTCGTGGCCTGGATGAAATCCGGGAAAACCTTACGCCTGAACGAACGCCCCCGGCCGCCCAACGCATGTGCGAGCACAGCAGGCGGCCGTTTTGCATAACCGCTCGGCTTACACCACGCCTTGCGCCAGCATGGCATCGGCAACTTTGACGAAGCCAGCGATGTTGGCGCCTTTGACGTAGTTGACGAAGCCGTTCGGCTCGGTGCCGTAGCCGATGCAGGCATGGTGGATCGACTGCATGATGCCGTGCAGACGCTCGTCGACCTCACCCGCCGTCCAGTGCAGGCGCATGGCGTTCTGGCTCATTTCCAGGCCACTGACCGCGACGCCGCCAGCGTTGGACGCCTTGCCCGGCGCGAAGAGAATACCGGCCTCGATGAACAGGTCAACCGCCTCCAGGGTCGAGGGCATGTTGGCGCCTTCGGCCACGCAAAAGCAGCCGTTCTTCAACAGGCTGCGAGCGTCCTCGGCGTTCAGTTCATTCTGCGTCGCACAGGGCAGCGCAACATCGCATGGCAGGTGCCACGGGCGCTGACCAACGATGAACTGCAGGCCGAACTGCTCGGCCATTTCGCTGAGCCGCCCGCGACGCAAGTTCTTCAATTCCATCAGGTGCTGCCACTGCTCCTCGCTGAGGCCAGCCTCTGCATACAAAGTGCCTTCGGAGTCGGACAGCGAAATCACCTTGCCGCCCAAATCCATCACCTTGCGCGCGGCGTACTGCGCCACGTTGCCGGAACCGGAGATAGCCACCCGCAGGTCATCGATGGTCTGGTTGCGACCCTTGAGCATTTGCTCGGCGAAATACACACAGCCGAAACCGGTGGCTTCCGGGCGGATCAGGCTGCCGCCATAGGCGATGCCCTTGCCGGTCAGCACCGACGTGAACTGGTTTGCCAGGCGTTTGTACTGGCCGTACATATAGCCAATCTCGCGAGCGCCTACACCGATATCACCTGCCGGCACGTCGAGGTCGGCACCGATGTGGCGGTACAGCTCGCTCATGAACGACTGGCAGAAGCGCATCACTTCGTTGTCGCTCTTGCCCTTGGGGTCGAAGTCCGAGCCGCCCTTGCCACCACCCATCGGCAGCGAGGTCAGCGAGTTCTTGAACACCTGCTCGAAGGCAAGAAACTTGAGCACGCCCAGGTTCACCGAAGGATGAAAACGCAGGCCGCCCTTGTACGGGCCGATGGCACTGCTCATCTGCACCCGATAGCCACGATTGACCTGCACCCGGCCCTGGTCGTCGACCCAAGGCACGCGGAACAGAATCGAGCGCTCTGGCTCGACCATACGCTCGACAATGCCGGCCTGCAGGTAACGCGGATTGGCTTCGAGAAACGGCCAAAGGCTGCGCAGCACTTCCTCCACCGCCTGGTGAAACTCGGGCTGGTCAGGATCGCGCTGCTTGAGGCGCGCAAGAAAATTCTCTACAGATTCGGTCATCGGGCAGCCCTCAAGTAAGCGTGTCACAGCACGGTTACGTACTTAAATTGGGCCGCACTCTAGCAGCAGACAACGCACTGCAATAGAGCAAAATGTCGCCTTTATGAATCTTTTAGGTGCAAAAGCATAAATAACACCTGCAGGGATGCACAAAAATCGGGGCTGAGCATGGGCATACCGAGGCTTGACCCTGCCCGTCGCCAAGCCTGCGCAGGCCTGCAGAGCGCCAGCTAACGCTCGATAACCTGCCCGCGCATCGGCGCCAGGCGCGCCAGCAAGCGGTTCTGCACGGGCGCTGCAATGCCTTCGGCAACCATCGCGTCCTGCAGGTTTTCGACCAGGGCATTGAAGTCGCTGGGCGTAAGGTTTTGGCCTTTATGACTGTCTTCCATGCTGTCGCCGGTGTAGGTACAGGGGCCGCCAGCCTCGACACAAACCTGCTCGACCAGCTTGTCACGCAGCCGCACGATATCGATGTTCTCGAAGTGGCGAACAATGCGCGGGTCACGCGCGATGTTGAGCAACATCCCTTCGACGATACGGGTAATGCCCGCCTGCTCGCCCAGAGCGCGGTACAGGCTGTCATCGGTTGGCGCGCGCTGGGCGCAGGCGGCCAGACTCAACGCCAGGACCAGCAGCAAAATACGCATACCTAGAAACTCCCCTGTAGCGACAGATAGGCACCGTTCTGGTTATCCAGAGTGGCGATCTCGCCGAGGCGCGCATAGGCCAGCACCAGCGCCAGGTTTTTGCTCGGGAAGTAACCGACAAACAGGTCGGCCCAATCACTCTCGCCCGCAAAGCTCAGGTTGTCCGGCTTCTCACGGTACTCGACGCCAACCGCCCAGTGACGGTCAAGCAGCACCGCAATCGAACCTTCCTTGAGCAGCGAGTGGCGGTCGCGGCGATCGCCGCCGAAGCCGAGCAAACCCAACTCATTGGCCCGGCTGTAACGCAGGCCACCGTTGAGCAACAGGTTATAGCCGAAGGCGCCACCAAGGATCAGCCGGCTGGCCGTGAGATAGCCTTCGCTGTCCTCGCTGCGCTGGGCACCGACCAGGCTGGGAATGAGGAAATCCTTCTGCCTTTTATGCTGGATACCGAGGGACACCTGGGGCAACTGCTCGTAGATCAAGTCCCCGAACAGCCGCACTTTCACCCCGAAGATATCCTGGCTCAGGCTGTTCTGCGGCAAACTCAGGTCGCGCGCCAGGGTGCCCAGGTCGAAGCGCTGGCGGGCATAAGACAACTCCACCCGGTTGTCGAACGACACCGCCCCCCCCGCAACATCCAGCCGGTAATCGGCCGTCTCCACCCGCGTAGCGAACACATCGCCGCCCCACTCGCCACGTTCGCCGTATCCCGCCAGTACCGCCCACGGAGTGATCCCGGCGCCTGCCGAACCCTCCAGACTGCTCGCCCCGCCCGTAGCCAACAGCCGTCCCTGACCGGCAACGGCCAGGCTGGCACACACGCTCAATAGCGCCACGCCAAGCAACTGCGAGCAGCGCATACGATCAAAAAATGGCGATAACAACGGCGGTGCCTCCCACGCAGATTAAACCGAATACGATTAGCGGTTGCGCACACACAGTGCACCACCTGACCACCCCAGTGCGGCCCGCTAAAATCTCATGACCTCAGCCTTGCAGAGCACGCACGGGAGCACATCGGAATCTGCCAATAGTCGCGCCCCGCCATTCAGCTTGAGCGCTTACCTGGTTACCGATGCTTATATTGTGTCGGGCAATAGCCGCGGCTAATGTCAGGGCTGCGCAACATCAAGTGCTTGGTGGTGCGTCCACTCACCCGTTTGCGCCACAACTTGAAGCTTGGCGACTTCAAGTAACTGCGCATCATCTTTATGACCGAGGACTCGTTCAAGCCAAACTGCAGTTCAATGGCTTCAAACGGCGTCCTGTCTTCCCACGCCATCTCTACCACTCTCGACTCATCTTCTTTTGACAGTGTCATCACTATTCATCCAGCGCTCGTTTAAACAGGGGACAGCGACCACGCGCCACCTCAACTCAAATGCAACCCCAGCTTACTCAGGCAGCATCCGGTTGCACAGCCTACTCACCACCGGCACTAAACCTCGCGGCGGCGCGAACAACCGCAAGGTCTTGCGGCATATCCAGCGCAATTTTGCAGCGTTGCAGCGCTAGCCGGCTGTGGTAATTGGCAGCATCTCGCGCAGTCTCATCACCGATGGCTGCCAGAGAACACAAGGCTTTCTGCAAGCGAACTGCAACCTCGACATGGCCAGCGCCGTCACGGGCAATCGCTGTAAACGCGTCATCAAACATATCCCGCAGCGAAATTTCGGCCACCTCCACCCGCTCGTACAACAACCCAGCGCCCGCCTGCACCGGTGCAGGCTCACACCACAGGTGCAGCAGGCGAACCAGCCTCCCGACGATATCGATGGCAGTGCCAGGATCATTGACTGCAGGTGACAAGGCCCGCCCGGCAATCTCCGACATCACAACCAGACCAAACCGTGGATCGTCGTCGAAACGACGTACGGTACCAATCTGGAACGACTCAATGACAGGCCCGAAGTCATAGTCACTGAGACTTTCAGCGCAATCACTCACATACACCAGTGGCCGCTCCGGGGTGACAAACGTTCCTGGCAACGCTGCCACCGTCAGCCGCGCATTGGCGGTGGCCGCCCAGGCCTGCAGCGCAGACATATTGATGTGTTGCAGGTAACCAATCTTCGCCGTAAACATCGGTAGCCCGTCCGGCTCAGCCCGCACGACCGCCCCGTAAAGGGTGGGTGCATCGCGGCGGCGCGCCAAGGCCTCGGCAGTCGCCCGCTCCACTTTGTCTATCGTTGATGCCATCCGTCCAAGACGGGCAATGCCATCGACCCAACGCACAAACGTCAAAATAACCATGCTGAACACGAGCGCGGTCATCACAAAAAGAACAAACAGCCCTGCCGTTTCGAAATAGCCATTCTTGACCGCAGTAAGAGCCACCACCGAAAAAATGAACGCCCCGACAAAAGCCGAAAGCGCGTTCTGGGAAGCGTCGTCCGCAATGATCAGCGTGAATGCCCTGGGCGTCGCCGTGCTGCTGGCCGCAGCATAAGCGGAGACCATCGACGCCACCGAAAAAGTGGCAATAACCAGCATGCTGGCGGACATGATGGACAGCAACGTCTCGATGGAATCCGATGTAATCGGGACGAATGGGCCCAATCCTGTGCTATCGAAAATACTTGCGGTAAAGACAGCGCCAATTGACAGAAGGCAAACAGCCAATGGCCGCACCCATAGCCGCTCACGAATTTGAGCGCTCAACTGCCTGAGGCGATCCAACGAAACCATAGCGTTCATCCTGATTTTCCATGCACGGCATAAAGGTTAAGCGAACAGACGAGCAAAAGCGTAGCGCTTGCGACCCCAGCGCGCGAGATGAGCAGGGGCGAAAAACCAGCGCAAAAGCATCGTCTGAGCGCCGAATCACCGTAAACCAGCTCCGACAGATTCCGCGCGTTGGCTAGCAACAGCTCACGGGTACATGGCCATGAACAAGGCTATGTACCCGTTATGTGTTGCATGCAGCAATACCCTGTAGGAGCCAGCTTGCTGGCGATGCTGTTGCATGGGCTTGCTGGCCCGGATCGCCAGCAAGCTGGCTCCTACAGACGCGTCTGCCTTTTTACTGGTCATCTCTCCTGAGGTGCTGTCAGCGCAAGTCGTGCAACATGCAACTGGTACATAGCC
>NZ_JAUXMX010000036.1 GCF_030683065.1 Pseudomonas sp. | reverse complement strand
TTCTACCTATACGGGGCTATCACCCACTTTGGCTTGCCTTTCCAGACAATTCTAGTTCTTACAAAATGACCACTGGCCTGATCCGCGTTCGCTCGCCACTACTAACGGAGTCTCGGTTGATGTCCTTTCCTCCGGGTACTAAGATGTTTCAGTTCCCCGGGTTTGCTTCTACAACCTATGTATTCAGTTGCAGATACCACAGATGTGGTGGGTTTCCCCATTCGGAAATCTGCGGGTCAAAGCTTAATCACAGCTAACCGCAGCTTATCGCAGTGTATCACGTCCTTCATCGCCTCTTAGAGCCTAGGCATTCTCGAGATGCCCTTAATTACGCTTGAATCGAAATCACGCGTAGAAATAAATCCACTCGTGTGTTTTCCTCGATGCAAAGTTGAATTAAGTGCGATTCAAAGCTTGATAAATCAAACTATGAACCGCGGCTTTTTCGGTGTCAGTAAATCTATTCACAATGTGCAATAACCCTGCTGCTTTCGCGGCAATGTTTTGATCGACGAGAACGCCGATCTTCCTTCATCTAGTGATGTCGGAAAACCAAATTCTCCACTTTTATTCTGTGCTCTCCGTTATGTTCCACCATCTTTTGAATGGCGGAGGTGAACGGGATCGAACCAGTCGGCTACGCCGACAGATTTGAATTTGTCGGTTCGATTCACCCGTTGTCTTAACCCACCATTTTAACAATGGTGGAGGTGAACGGGATCGAACCGATGACCTCCTGAATGCAAATCAGGCGCTCTCCCAGCTGAGCTACACCCCCATATCGTTGTCTGTCCGACTTTTATGGTGGGCCTGGAAAGACTTGAACTTTCGACCTCACGCTTATCAAGCGCGCGCTCTAACCAACTGAGCTACAAGCCCTAAAAGTCACAAGACCCAGTACAGAATAAAGAGAAGAGATACGAAGACAGCGGAGTGCTTGGCTCTATCACGAGCCAGATCACATAAAGCGTTCCTTAGAAAGGAGGTGATCCAGCCGCAGGTTCCCCTACGGCTACCTTGTTACGACTTAGTGCCAGTCACTGATCCCACCGTGGTCGGCTGCCTCCTTACGGTCAGCGCCCCGCCTTCGGGTAGAACCAATTCCCATCACTTGACGGGCGGTGTGTACAAGACCCGGGAACGTATTCACCGTGGCATGCTGATCCACGATTACTAGCGATTCCAACTTCATGCACTCGAGTTGCAGAGTGCAATCTGAACTGAGGTGGCTTTTGGAGATTTGCATGGTATTGCTACCTAGCTGCTCATTGTCACCACCATTGTAGTACGTGTGTAGCCCAGGCCGTAAGGGCCATGAGGACTTGACGTCATCCCCGCCTTCCTCCGGCTTGTCACCGGCAGTTTCTTCAGAGTGCCCAACTAAATGATGGCAACTGAAGATGAGGGTTGCGCTCGTTGCGGGACTTAACCCAACATCTCACGACACGAGCTGACGACAGCCATGCAGCACCTGTCACCGATCCAGCCGAACTGACGAGAAACATCTCTGTTTCTCTTAATCGGGATGTCAAGGCCTGGTAAGGTTCTTCGCGTTGCGACGAATTAAACCACATACTCCACCGCTTGTGCGGGTCCCCGTCAATTCCTTTGAGTTTTAACCTTGCGGCCGTACTTCCCAGGCGGTGAGTTTAACGCGTTAACTACGTCACCGAAAAGCTAAGCTTCCCAGCGACAAACTCACATCGTTTACGGCGTGGACTACCAGGGTATCTAATCCTGTTTGCTCCCCACGCTTTCGCACCTCAGTGTCAGTATCAGTCCAGGTGGTCGCCTTCGCCACTGGTGTTCCTTCCTATATCTACGCATTTCACCGCTACACAGGAAATTCCACCACCCTCTACTGTACTCTAGCTTGCCAGTTTTGCATGCAGTTCCCAGGTTGAGCCCGGGGCTTTCACATTCAACTTAACAAACCACCTACGCGCGCTTTACGCCCAGTAATTCCGATTAACGCTTGCACCCTCTGTATTACCGCGGCTGCTGGCACAGAGTTAGCCGGTGCTTATTCTGTCGGTAACGTCAAAGTAGCAACGTATTAAGTTACTACCCTTCCTCCCAACTTAAAGTGCTTTACAATCCGAAGACCTTCTTCACACACGCGGCATGGCTGGATCAGGCTTTCGCCCATTGTCCAATATTCCCCACTGCTGCCTCCCGTAGGAGTCTGGACCGTGTCTCAGTTCCAGTGTGACTGATCATCCTCTCAGACCAGTTACGGATCGTCGCCTTGGTGAGCCTTTACCTCACCAACTAGCTAATCCGACCTAGGCTCATCTAATGGCGCGAGGCCCGAAGGTCCCCCGCTTTCTCCCGTAGGACGTATGCGGTATTAGCGTCCGTTTCCGAACGTTATCCCCCACCACTAGGCAGATTCCTAGGCATTACTCACCCGTCCGCCGCTCTCAAGAGAAGCAAGCTTCTCTCTACCGCTCGACTTGCATGTGTTAGGCCTGCCGCCAGCGTTCAATCTGAGCCATGATCAAACTCTTCAGTTTTAATACTGCTTGGGTTTTGTGAAAACCCTAAACTTGGCTCAGCATTTCCAAATAAACTCTCGAATTAACGAATGGTTACTCGTGATGCTGATAATCTTGCGACTAACAGTCTTACCTCACAAGCACCCACACGAATTGCTTGATTCAATTGTTAAAGAGCGGTGGCTGATTCTTTCGTCTCAACCGAGGCGCGCATTCTACAGCAGCCTCATGTTCCGTCAAGCTTTTTTTCAAACCGATTTCCTAAGAAACCCTTTCTACTCAACCGCTTGCGCTTCCGATCTGCTTCAAGCATCTCGTCAGCGGGAGGCGAATAATACAGCGTTTAAAACCGCTGTCAACCACCTCATTACCGCTTTCGATCTTCTCGATCAAATCACTAACAAGGCACCTACAACCGCCTCGCTAGCCTGCCGCATCCTACACAGCTTTCGCCGTACCGGAACCCCTATTTTTAAGCTAACTTCTTGTTTTACAAGAGGTTTACCGAGAGGCCTGCGCCAGAAGAGGTGCGGACTATAGGCTCAGCAGAATCTACGTCAAGGCTTTATTCGGCTTTTAGCGTAATGCGCGCAAAAGCTTTCTTGCCAGCCTGGCAGACATGGGTCTCCCCGCTTCTGTATATATAGAAGCGGTCAACCACATCACCATCCACCCGCACACCACCAGAACCCAGCAAGTCGCGCGCCATTGCTGCGTTCTTGACCAGGCCAGCCCTATTGAGCAGGGTCGCTATAGGCATATCCTCAGCCGATACCAACTCGATCTCCGGTAAATCTTCTGGTAGCTCGCCTTCCTTCATACGATTACCCGCCGAACGATGAGCACTCGCCGCAGCCTCGCCACCATGAAAGCGCGCGACGACCTCTTCGGCCAGCTTGATCTTGATATCACGGGGATTAGCACCCGCCTCGACATCACGCTTGAATTGCTCAATCTCATCCATGGAGCGGAAGCTGAGCAATTCGAAGTAACGCCACATCAATACATCCGGCATGGAGACCAGCTTGTTGTACATGACGCCGGGCGCTTCCTGGATACCTATATAGTTGCCCAATGACTTGGACATCTTCTTCACACCATCCAGCCCCTCAAGCAAGGGCATGGTGACGATGCATTGCGACGCCTGCCCATAGGAGCGCTGAAGCTCGCGCCCCATCAACAGATTGAATTTCTGGTCAGTACCACCCAACTCAACATCCGCCTGCAAGGCAACCGAGTCATAGCCCTGCACCAGCGGGTAGAGGAACTCGTGAATGGCGATCGGCTGATTGGTTGAATAACGCTTACTGAAGTCATCACGCTCGAGCATGCGTGCAACGGTGTACTGCGAGGTCAGACGAATGAAATCGGCCGGGCTCATCTTGTCCATCCAGGTGGAATTGAAGGCCACCTCGGTTTTCGCCGGATCAAGAATTTTGAACACCTGGGTCTTGTAGGTCTCGGCATTCTCCAGCACCTGCTCACGCGTCAGCGGAGGACGCGTGGCGCTTTTGCCACTGGGGTCACCGATCATCCCGGTAAAGTCGCCAATCAGGAAAATCACCTGGTGCCCCAGCTCTTGGAACTGCCGCAGCTTGTTAATAAGCACGGTATGCCCCAGATGGAGATCCGGCGCCGTCGGGTCGAAGCCCGCCTTGATGCGCAGCGGCTGACCACGCTTGAGCTTTTCTACCAGCTCGGACTCAACCAAAACCTCTTCCGCACCGCGCTTGATCAGCGCCAGCTGCTCTTCGACCGACTTCATGACAGGACTCACGACTACGCAAATTTAAAGGGAACCAACAATACAAGATCACAGACAAATAACAAGTTTTGCCCTGAGCGTCACACGCCTGTAGCCTGCCGTCCTTTTTAGGGTTGCCTCACAGACGATTTGGTTATATTTTATACAATTAATGCATATTCATCGTGTTATTCATCTTTTCTTCTCACTTTTTACTAAAGTCAAAGCCATCTATGACCCCTATAAGTAAAACGCCTCCTCCATACCCTAAAACCCACATCCTAGCTGCCAGCGGTATAGCAGCACTGCTTAGCCTAACCCTGCTGGTCTTCCCCTCTCGCGAAGTCGAGGCGAAGAAAACCTACCTTAGCCTTGAGCTAGACAACGGGTCCGAGCTCGTTCTACTGGAACAGGACGACCTTCGCCACGACGTCCCTGGAAGCAGCCTGAGCACTTCACCGTTCAGCAGAGTCGAGCAAGCCTCAAATGCACAAAACAGCGCGACGCAAAGTGTCGCCGCTGACCACATCGGCAGCGATGCTGACAAAGAGTCAGCTGAAGCCACGCCAATCGATCCGCTGCACAAGACCGTCAGGGTGGCGAACGGCGATACACTTTCTACAATTTTTGCAGCTGTTGGCCTCTCCGCCACTACCCTCCATCAAGTGTTGAGCAGCAGCAAGGAGGCCACACAGTTCAGCCGCCTTAAAGTTGGCCAGGCACTTGAGTTTGAGCTGACAGATGAAGGTCAACTCAAGAGCCTTAACAGCAAGCTCAATGACCTAGAAAGCATCAAACTAAGCAGAAGTGAAAATGGCTTCACTTTTAAGCGCGACATCGTCAAACCAGACGTAAAAAACACCTATGCGCGCGGGATCATCAATAGCTCGTTGTTTTTGTCGGCGAAACGCGCAGGCCTCTCCCATGGGCTGACCATGGACCTTGCCAACATCTTTGGTTATGACATCGACTTCGCCATGGATATTCGCGACGGCGACGAGTTCGAGCTGGTTTTTGAACAGAAAGTAGTCAATAACAAACAGGTCGGAACGGGAAATATTCTCTCCGCACGTTTTACTAACCGAGGCAAGACGTTCACTGCGGTTCGTTATACCGACAAGCAGGGCAACAGCAGCTACTACGGCGCAGACGGCACGAGCATGCGTAAGGCCTTTATACGCACACCAGTAGATTTTGCACGCATCAGCTCGCGCTTCTCCAACGGCCGTCGTCACCCAATCCTGAACAAGATCCGCGCACACAAGGGCGTAGATTATGCAGCACCACACGGGACGCCAATCAAGGCTGCAGGCGATGGCAAGATCACCCTCGCAGGGCGCAACGGCGGCTACGGCAATACCGTTGTCATCCAACACGGCAGCCGCTACCGTACGCTGTATGCCCACATGCAGGGGTTTGCCAAAGGCATCCGCAGCGGCAGCAACGTTAAGCAGGGCCAAATCATCGGCTATATCGGCACTACCGGCTTATCCACCGGACCACATCTGCATTACGAATTCCAAGTCAATGGCACCCACGTCGACCCTCTGAGTCAAAAGCTGCCAATGGCGGATCCTATCGCACGCAATGAAAAGCAGCGGTTCATGCAATTGAGCGCCCCGCTTATGGCTCGTATGGATCAGGAAAAAACCACTTTGCTCGCCCTCAATAAGCGTTAAGCGAGATGCCCCTTTACTTGGGCGTGATGTCTGGTACCAGCCTTGACGGGCTGGACATCGCCCTGATCGAACAAGGCGAAAAAACCTCTCTACTCGGCACACACTACCTACCCATGCCGCCAGAACTGCGTGTTGCGCTATTGTCGCTTTGCGCATCCGGACCGGATGAACTGGCACGAGCGGCGGTCACTGAACAGCGCTGGGTGGAACTGGCTGCCGAAGGCATACATATACTGCTCAAGCAGCAAGCCATCAGTGCTGAGTCGATCCGCGCAATCGGTAGCCACGGCCAAACTATTCGCCATGAGCCGGCCCGTGGGTTCACCATACAGATTGGCAACCCCGCCCTGCTTGCGGAACTGACGGGTATCAGCGTAGTGAGCGACTTTCGCCGCCGCGATGTAGCCGCTGGAGGACAAGGGGCACCGCTGGTACCCGCGTTTCATGAGGCCTTATTCGGCGCACAAAACAGCTGTCGAGCGGTATTGAATATTGGTGGATTCAGCAATCTCAGCCTACTCGCGCCGGATCAACCTGCACGCGGCTTCGATTGTGGCCCGGGCAATGTTCTCATGGACGCCTGGATCCAGTACCTGCGCGGCGACACTTATGACCGCGACGGTGCTTGGGCAGCGAGTGGCAGGGTCCGGCCCGAACTGCTCGAAACGCTGCTCAGCGATCCGTTCTTCAAGACCCAGGGACCGAAGAGCACCGGTCGCGAGCTGTTCAACCTTGACTGGCTAAACCGGCACTTGGCCGAGCCATCCCGCTACGCTGACGCAGATGTACAAGCGACATTGCTAGAGTTGACGGCAATAAGCATTACCAGAGCCCTGCTAAGCGCTCAAAGCGAGACTGAAGAGATGCTTGTGTGCGGTGGCGGAGCACACAACAGCGCCCTGATGAGGCGCCTGAGCGCACTGCTCCCGGACTGCGCCGTGAATAGCACACAGAGCTATGGCGTGCCTGCCGACTGGGTAGAAGCCATGGCATTCGCCTGGCTGGCGCACTGCTGCCTTGACGGCATACCCGCGAATCGACCGACTGTGACAGGCGCCCGTGGCCCAAGGATCCTCGGCGCTATCTACCCTGCCTGATTACGGGCTGACCAAAGACCAACTACCGCGTTGCACAAGCACGACGTTAGTCATAGTGGATTAGATCGAGAAGGACGAGCCACATCCACAGGTAGTGGCTGCGTTGGGGTTCTTGATCACGAAGCGCGAGCCTTCCAAGCCTTCCTGGTAATCCACTTCGGCACCCGCCAGGTACTGGAAACTCATGGGATCGACGACCAGACTGACGCCTTCCCGCTCAACGATAGTGTCATCGTCGGCGACCTCTTCATCGAAGGTAAAGCCGTACTGGAAGCCCGAACAGCCGCCGCCCGTAACGAACACGCGTAACTTCAGGCGAGGGTTTCCCTCTTCATCGACCAGGCTCTTCACCTTGCTCGCAGCGCCCTGCGTGAATTGCAAAGCTGTAGGGGTGAAGGTTTCGACGCTCATGCTGACTATCTCCCGGCGCTAGGCGCCATACTGCGTTGAGGCCCTGCATTATCCACTTACCCTACAAAAGCGGTCAACTATTCTGCAGTAACCAAATTCTCCGGCAACTCCAAGGGCCGCGACTGTTCGTTGAGTGGCCGTAAGCCCCCGTCGATCTGTGCCCCCATGGCCATCTCCATCAGACCGTAATGCAAGGTACCGCACACGCGCGCGCGACTGCCCAACTCAAGGTGCTCGCTTGCATAAACATCGCCTATCACCTCGCCGTTGATCACTACGCGCGGGGCGCGAATCTCGCCTTCGACCTGCCCTTCTGCACTAACTCGAACCATCCCCTCACTGGCCTGCAGGTTGCCACAGACTCTGCCATCGACCTGCACCGCACCGTGAAACTGTAGGTCTCCATTCAATTCTGCCCCTGCGGCAATCAGGCTGGTGTGACCCGTAAAACGTTGCATGTCGGTCTTGCGTTTGTCTTTATTCCACATGAGTTGCTGTCACTCCTGGCCCATCCATTTAAATGTGCGCTCCAACGGCTTTTCGCCTTTGACCTCTGCGCGCACCCTGACCTGATGCGGCGTAAAGCCGTCAGGCAGCTTCAGTTCAGCGAAGCGTCCTGCGTCAGGGATTGCCTGGAAATGCTTGAAAGAGAAGAGCATCACCTGACCACGGAACTGATCGGGCAAGTCTTGCGTCAATCCGGCCAATGGCAAACGGACCTCCTTTCCGCCCTGACGCCCCTCCACGACCACCGCCAACTCTCCCTCAAGCGGCTTATCGTCCTTGCCCACCCGACTGAGCAATATTTTGTAGCGGTAATGCATCGGCTTGTCCGTAGCCTGCACTTCAAAGGAGCGGATGCGCAGGCCCTCCCGACGACTGGCGGGTGCCAACACGCCTTTGTAAAAGGCCAGGTCTTGCTGCTGCTTGAATATCTGCTCTTCGAGCAACTTGATGGTCAGACGGCTCTGCTCATTGGCCTGCTGTGCGACGCTCTCGCCGCTACCGACCACGACGAGACGCTGGCGCAACTGATCCAGCTCCTGCTCGAGTACGCTCAAGCGTTCCTGCATCGGCTGGTGTTCCACCTCAATCGACTGGGTCCAAGTGCCGGCATAGAATGCGGCGGGAACAGCTAGCAGCAATAACAGCAGCACAAACCGCTGCCGACGCGCGCGACGCGGATCACTGGGGCGAACTTCCCAACCAGCCATCAGGGCAGCATGGCCGCGTGCGACAGACCTAGACGCTCGTCAAGCCCGAAGAGGATGTTCATGTTCTGCACGGCCTGACCGGAAGCACCTTTGACCAGATTATCGATCACCGACAGCACCACTACCAGATCGCCATCTTGCGGGCGGTGCACGGCGATACGACAAACGTTGGCCCCTCGCACGCTGCGGGTTTCCGGGTGGCTACCGGCCGGCATTACATCGACGAACGGCTCGCTGGCATAGCGTTTCTCGAACAGTGCCTGCAGGTCGACCGAGCGGTCGGCCACCGTCGCATACAGGGTTGCGTGAATGCCGCGAATCATTGGAGTCAGGTGCGGCACGAAGGTCAGCCCTACTGTGGAACCCGCCGCACGCCGCAAGCCCTGGCAAATTTCCGGCAAGTGGCGATGACCTTTGACGCCGTAAGCCTTCATGCTCTCACCGGCTTCGCTGAACAACGAACCGACACTGGCACCACGCCCGGCACCGCTGACCCCAGACTTGCAGTCGGCGATCAAGCGCGACGTGTCGGCCAAGCCGGCCTCCAGCAGCGGGATAAAACCCAGTTGAGCGGCGGTCGGGTAGCAACCGGGCACGGCGATCAGGCGCGCCTGCTTGATTGCCTCGCGGTTGACCTCCGGCAGTCCATAGACCGCCTCGGGTAGCAGATCCGGCGCGCCATGGGGCTGACCGTACCACTGCCCCCACTCTTCGGCGTCTTGCAGGCGAAAATCGGCAGACAGGTCGATAACCTTGGTTCCCGCCGCCAACAACTCGCCGGCCAGGGCATGGGCGACACCATGCGGGGTGGCGAAGAACACCACGTCGCAAGCACCCAGGGTCGCGATATCCGGGACGCTGAAGACCAGGCCGGGGTAATGGCCGCGCAGGTTCGGGTACATCTCGTCAACGCGCAGGCCCGCCTCCGAGCGCGATGTAATGACTGCAACTTGCGCCTGCGGGTGCTGCGCCAACAAACGCAACAACTCCACACCGGTGTAGCCCGTGCCGCCGACGATACCGACCTTGACCATCACTTGCCCCTTGCAAAAAGCCATTGGAAAGCCACCGATGATAAGGCCCTACCCCCCTAACGGCCAACCGCGTAGATGACGTATCCGCCGCCGACCACTACTATCGAGGCACTTTTATTGCGCTGGAGTCGGACAATGCTCTACCTGTGGCTTAAAGCCCTGCACATCATCGCCATGGTCTGCTGGTTCGCCGGGCTGTTCTACCTGCCACGCCTGTTTGTCTACCACGCCATGAGCGAGGATGACGCCAGCCGTGAACGTTTCTGCGTGATGGAGCGCAAGCTCTATCGCGGCATCATGCTGCCGTCGATGATCGCCACCCTGATCTTCGGTATCTGGCTGATCAGCCTTAACCCCGGCTATTACTTCAGCCAGGGCTGGATGCACGCCAAGCTCAGCCTGATCGTCCTGCTGATCGGCTATCAACACCTCTGCGGCGCTCAACTCAAGCGCTTCGCCCGTGGCGAGAATCAGCGCAGTCATGTGTTCTACCGCTGGTTCAATGAGGCACCAGTCCTGGTTTTGCTCGCGGTTGTCATCCTGGTTGTCGTCAAACCCTTCTGACCTACCCAAGGAATCACCATGAGCCTTCCCGCCCTGCTCGAAAAACGCCTGCGCCTGCCGGTAGTGGCCGCCCCCATGTTCCTGGTGTCCAACCCGCAGCTGGTTCTCGCCTGCTGCCGTAACGGTATCGTTGGCAGTTTTCCGGCGCTCAACCAGCGTGACAGCGGCGCCTTCAAAGCCTGGCTGGAAGAGATCGAAGCGGGTCTGCAAACCGAATCGGCACCCTACGCGGTCAACCTGATCGTGCATGGCAGCAACCCACGCCTGCAGTCCGACCTGGCAATCTGCGTCGAGCAACGCGTGCCCATCGTCATCACCAGCCTCGGCGCAGCCAAGGAGGTAGTGGATGCGGTGCACAGCTACGGCGGCCTGGTATTTCACGACGTGACCACCCGCCGCCATGCGGAAAAAGCCGCCGAGGCCGGAGTCGATGGTCTGATCGCGGTCGCCGCCGGCGCTGGCGGGCATGCCGGCACCTGGAGTCCGTTTGCCCTGATTGCGGAAATCCGCCAGTTCTTCGACAAGACCTTACTCCTGGCTGGCTGCCTCAATCACGGCCATGAAATTCTCGCCGCACAATTGCTCGGCGCCGACCTGGCCTACCTCGGTACGCGCTTCATAGCCACGCAGGAGAACAACGCGCCAGCGGCTTACAAGCAGATGATCCTGGACGCTCAAGCCGCCGACATCATCCATACCCCGGCGGTATCCGGCGTGCCGGCCAGCTTTATGCGCCAGAGCCTGGAGGCAGCCGGCTACGACCTCAAGCAGTTGCAGAACAAGGGCGAGATCAACTACGGCGAGAAGCTCAAGCCGATCAGCGATGAGGCCAAGGCGTGGAAAACTGTCTGGTCGGCCGGCCAAGGCGTCGGCACCATCGCCGACCTGCCAAGCGTCGAGGTACTGGTAGCGCGTCTGGACCGCGAGTACCGCGATGCACAGCGTCAGGCCCAGTTGCTGCAGCAACATTGGCCGCGATGAAAACGCACAGCCGGCCGGGCCTGAGCAATCGGCTGTCGACCCTCAGGTTCGCCACCCGGCATTCGACACCGAAACCTTGGCAGGCACTCTCGGCTGCATACAACTAAGGCCACTCTTTGCTCGGCCGCAAGACACCCCAGGCAAACCCGTGAAGCGGGTCCGATGTTTGTGCGCCGGGTGGCTTGTTCAGAGGCCGGCAGGCCCGCTAGGCTGTACTGACTATTTATCCAAAGCGCCGACAAGGAAGCTCGCATGACCCAAGCCCGGTTCAAGATTGTCTTCAGTGGCGAGTTGATGCCAGAAGTGGCATTGGAAACAGCCAAAGACAACCTCGCGCGCCTGTTCAAAAGTGACCGTTCACGGATCAACACACTCTTCAGTGGCAGCACTATCGCCATCAAGCGCGATCTGCAGGAGAGTGAGGCCGATCAATACCTCGCCGCGCTGCACCGCGCGGGGGCCAACGCGCGCAAGGAGCCTGACCTGGCGGCCAGCCTGAGCTTGGTCGATACCGAGGATCACCGCACCGACGAAATGCCAAGCGGCGCCAGTAGTGAGATGACCTGCCCCAAGTGCAACCACCGGCAGGCCAAGGCGGTGCAATGCTCGGCTTGCGGCATCATCATTGAAAAGTTTACTGCGCGTCAGGCTGCTGCGAGCGCCCACAACACTGCCCCAGCGAGCCCCTCGACCAATACCCCCTACGCCACACCCCAGGCGGCAGTAGGTGAAGTACTGCCAGCATTTGGCGAACTGAATGTATTCACCGTCGACAGCAGGATTGGCCGGCTGCGCTATCTGGCTTGGTCACTGGTACTGATATTCGCGGTTACCGGGATCATGGCTGCGGTGGCCATCGTGATGGGCATTTCCGAGGTGCTCGGCGGCCTACTAGGACTTGCCGTAATGATCGGTATGCTGGTCGTCAGCGTGCAGATCGGTGTCCAGCGCCTGCATGACATCGGCTGGAGTGGCTGGCTGCTGCTATTGAATATCGTGCCTGTCGTCAACAGCGTGTTCTGGCTGCTGATGCTGGTAGTCCCCGGCAGCCAGGGCGCCAATCGCTTTGGCTCACCGCCGCCAGCCAACAGCACAGCCGTCAAGATACTCGCAGGACTGTTCTTGGCAGTGCTGGTTGGCAGCCTGCTGGCGCTGTTCCTCGGCGGCTTCGCGATGCTTGCCCTGGCGCTCAGCGGAATAGACTTCAGCGCGCTCAATAACTGAGCGCCGGCGAAACACGTGAAGTGCGACCTGGAGCATGTGCAGACGCTCTTGCCGTAGCGCTCAATGTGCTCATAGCCTGGCCGGGGGAATTTAATCACTGGCCCAGGCAACCCAGAAGTTCCCATGCGGTCAAAGCTGCCCCCTTCACGGAGAAACTCCATGCATCCCTATGCCCTGATCACCGGCGCGTCCAGCGGTATAGGCCTGGCCCTGGCCGAGGCGTTGGCACGCAGAGGGCGCAACCTGATCCTGGTCGCACGGCAACGCGACGCGCTGGACAGCATCGCTTGCGAGCTGACTCAGCGCTTCGGCGTGGAAGCCCTGTTCCGCGTCTGCGACCTGGCCGAGCCGCTGCAACTGTCCGGCCTGCTGCATGAACTGGAGCAAAGTGAGCTGCCCATCGACCTGCTGATCAATTGCGCGGGCGTGGGCACTTGTGGAGCCTTCGTCGCCCAGGACTGGCGCGGCGAACAGCAACTGATTGAGGTGAATGTCCTCGCGCTCGCCCGACTCTGCCATGCGCTCGGTACAGTGATGGCCGGCCAGGGCAGCGGGCAGATTCTCAATGTCGCCTCGCTGGCGGGATTTCACCCCGGCCCCGGAATGAGCAACTATCACGCGAGCAAAGCCTATGTCCTGCACTTCTCCGAAGGCCTGCGCGAGGAGCTCAAGGAATACGGGGTCAAGGTTTCAGTGCTCTGCCCGGGGCCGACACGCAGCGCATTTTTCCGCTCGGCACAAATCGATAGCACACGACTGGAAGGCGCAAAGCGGATGATGAGTGCCGAGGAAGTGGCGCTGATCACAGTCAAGGCACTGGAAAAAAACCGCGCAATCATCATTCCTGGATGGCGCAACCGGCTGTGGTCTGTAGCACCACGCCTGGCCCCGCGCTGGCTGGTACGCAAAATAGCGGCACGACTCAACCGAACGTTCAGCCGCCGCTAATCAGGCCAGGACCGTGCGCGCATGGGCCCAGGCACGCAGCGCGCTGAGGTCTTCGGCCATCACCACCGACAAGGGTGCAGTGCTGTGGATGCTGTGCAACAGCAAGGCCTGATCGACCGCCTGCTGTTGCGCCTGGGCGGCATACAGAGCACTGACCACGACCTGTTCGATCTCGGCGCCGGAAAAACCATCGCTGGCGAACGCCAGCATGGGTAGATCAAACCCGCCGGGTTCCAGCTCGCGCCGCATCAGGTGAATGCGGAAGATTTCTGCACGCACGGGCTGATCCGGCAAGTCCACGAAGAACAGTTCATCGAAGCGGCCCTTGCGCACCAGCTCGGGCGGCAGGCGATCGATGGCATTGGCAGTCGCCACCATGAATACCGGCGCCTTACGCTCAGCCATCCACGTCAGCAGGGTGCCGAGTACACGCTGGCTTACACCGCCGTCATGCTCGCCACTGGCCAGGCCTTTCTCGATCTCATCGATCCACAGCACACAGGGCGCCATCTGCTCGGCAAGACTCAAGGCCTCCCGCAGGTTGCGCTCGGTCTCGCCAAAGAACTTGTTGTACAGGCAGGCAAAGTCCAGACGCAGCAGGGGCAAGCCCCACAGTCCAGCCACGGCCTTGGCCGCCAGGCTCTTGCCACCACCCTGGACGCCGACCAGCAGCATGCCTTTGGGCAGGTCGATGCTCGTACCGTCAAGAAAAATCCCCTGGCGTTCGGCCAGCCAGCGCTTGAGGTTGTTCAGGCCGCCGACATCGGCGAAGCGTGCAGTGTCGTACTCGAAGCTCAACACTCCTTCGAGGTCCAGCAACTTGAATTTGGTCTTGTTCAGTTCCGGCAAGTCTTCCTGGGTTATGGCGCCGTCGTCACAAATCACCTTGCGCGCCAACATCCGCGCTTCGCCATAACTCAAACCGCGCAGATTCTTCACCACTTGCTGCAAGGTACGATTGTCGGTGCGCACCCGGGCATTGCGATTACGCTCGCTCCAGCGGCTGGCTTCCTCGCGCACGATGACCAGCAACTGGTCTTCCGACGGCAGCGCCAGACTGAAGCGCGCGGCAAGGCGCTGCACCTCGGCCGGCAGCTTGCAGGCGTGGGACACCAGCACCAGAGTTGGCGCGTGCGGCGTATCGCGCATGGCGATTTCCTTAAGCAGACGCACCAGCGTCGGGTTGTCGGCGAGAAACGGATGCAAGTCGCACAACACATACAGGTTCGCCTGCGGGTCAGCCTTGATCAGCCGCAGCGCGGCCTCCGGCTCCTGGCTCGCGCCGTCGCCCAGCGGCTCACCGCCGAAACCCAGGCGCTGCAAGCCTTCGGTCACCGACCAGGTGTGCAGGCCGAGGCCACGCTTGACCGCCAGGCCAGTGAGCGTTTCCAGCACGCGCGGCTCATCCCAGGACTCGATGAGAATCAGCTTGACCCTGGAATCGAGCACCAGGCCCAGATCATGGATATCGTTCTTCACACCCACTCCTTTGTGGCGGTCATTATTGTGGCGGCCATATGGCCAGGATCGACCCAGCAGGCCGTTGATAAACTGCTGCGCCCGGCTATGCGCATTTAAACGCAGCCCAGCGAAATAGCCGCAGGGCGAGCCAATCAACTCGAATGCGCGCTACGTTTTTTTCAACCTCCGCCTATAACTCACACGCCAGAAGACTTAGCCATAGACTGCAGACACTGCAAGAGAGTCGCCGGGGAAATACCTGCACGCAAGCTTTATCAAGGCGATCAGACACCCGCCTTTCACGATAACGCCCCATGGCTGCGGGGCGTTTGCGGGTAAGCTCGAAAAACAACCTCAAAGACCGCGCTGAAGACGACAAAACCCTGACGGGATAAATCCCACGGGCATGCCCTTGGTCGACGGCAGACGACCTTGCCACCGGGTTGATCTAGCCTGTGACTAGCCGAACGCCCCTGACAGCGGTCAAGCTGCAGCACATGGATTGGAGTAAGCTAACCACTCTGTTTTAGTTGGAGGTGCCCAATGGCCAGCGAACGTCACTACTCCCCCGTAGACCGCCTGTTCCTGCAAGCGGACGCGGCCCTGCGTACCTTGCTGCCGTTCAGCGGTCAGCCCACGCGCCCCTCGCCAGCTATCGTGCAGACGGAAGCTGAACTGGATGAGCCAACCGCGCGGCATGTCGCCGGTCTGATGCGTATCAACCACACGGGTGAGGTCTGCGCCCAGGCGCTGTACCAAGGCCAAGCGCTGACCGCCAAGCTGCCAGACGTACGTGCAGCAATGGAGCATGCAGCCGATGAGGAAATCGATCATCTGGCCTGGTGCGAACAGCGCATTCGCCAGCTTGGTAGCCAACCGAGCGTACTCAACCCACTGTTTTATGGCCTGTCTTTCAGCGTTGGCGCATTGGCCGGTCTGATCAGCGACAAGGTCAGCCTGGGATTTGTCGCCGCCACCGAAGATCAGGTAGTCAAACACCTGGACGATCACCTGCAACAGCTGCCCGCAAACGACGACAAATCACGGGCAATACTTGAGCAGATGCGCCTCGATGAAGAACGCCATGCCACCAGTGCATTGGAAGCAGGGGGGCTACGCTTCCCCGCACCGGTAAAATTCGGCATGACACTCTTGTCCAAGGTCATGACCAAGAGCGCCTATCGGCTATAGCCGTACGCACATCAACTGGCGAGCGGGTCACGGTAACCGGCCCGCGAGCCAGGCCCCACCCGCACGGGTCAAACTTAGCTGAGGCGGATGACTTTACTGCTAAGCCAGTTCGACGATCTCGTAGTCGTGGGTGATCTCAACGCCGGCGCGACCGAGCATAATCGAGGCGGAACAATACTTCTCTGCCGACAGCTCAACCGCACGCTTGACCTGAGCCTCTTTCAAACCGCGACCCTTGACCACAAAATGCAGGTGAATCTTGGTGAACACCTTTGGCTCCTCGGTGGCACGCTCGGCCTCGAGAAAGGCCTCACAACTCTCTACCGGCTGCCTGGATTTTTTCAGAATACTGACCACATCGAAGTTGCTGCAGCCACCGAGACCGATCAACAGCATCTCCATCGGACGCACACCCAGATTACGCCCACCGCTCTCCGGCGGGCCGTCCATCACCACCGCGTGACCACTGCCCGACTCACCGATAAACAGGGCTTCGCCAGCCCATTGAATGCGCGCTTTCATTAGCAGGCCTCCGCTGTTAAAAAGGGAGGCAGCTTATCACAGCATTTTTCGCTACTCGATTTCAGCCTTCCGGGCACATGTTCCGCGGCTAGATGTTAGCCGCGTCGCAAAACCGGCCCTCGGCTTGGCGTGTTTGTTAGGCTGACGCGGGATTGCTGGCACACTTGGACCAGATAAGTATAAGAAATGGCTTTTTACTCGTTAATTGTTGTAAGTCGACTCTTGAAGCGTGCGCCGGACGGTGATCGGTTTTAGCCCACGGCCAGCCACACAGGATGCGTGACGGCTACAGCCCAGCCTTGGCTTGCGCGCATCACCTGACGGGTACATCGCCTAAGAAATTGCCTGTCGGACAAAGGCTCTCCTTTTCATTTTCGGGACTCAGGCATGGTCGCAATTACCCTTACACCAAAAATCAAGAATCTCGACAGACTCCTCGCGCATTGTCAGCGCCGTCGCTATACGGCAAAAAGCACCATCATCTATGCGGGTGATCGCAGCGAAACGCTGTTCTTCATCGTTAAAGGTTCGGTAACCATCCTGATTGAGGATGACGATGGCCGTGAAATGATCATCGCCTACCTCAATCCTGGCGACTTTTTCGGCGAGATGGGCCTGTTCGATAAGGACGGCGCCGAGAAAGAACGCAGCGCCTGGGTGCGTGCCAAGACCGAATGCGAAGTAGCCGAACTCAGCTACACCAAGTTCCGCGAACTGACCCAGCAAGACCCGGACATCCTCTACGCCCTCGGCAGCCAGATGGCCGAGCGCCTGCGCAACACCACGCGCAAGGTCGGCGACCTGGCATTTCTTGACGTCACCGGCCGCGTCGCACGCACCCTGCTTGACCTGTGCAAGCAGCCGGACGCCATGACCCATCCAGACGGCATGCAGATCAAGATCACTCGCCAGGAAATCGGCCGCATCGTCGGCTGCTCGCGCGAGATGGTCGGCCGCGTGCTCAAGGCCTTGGAAGAACAGGGCCTAGTCAACGTCAAGGGCAAGACCATGGTGGTGTTCGGCACCCGCTGAAGTCACCAGGCGTAAAAAAGCCGGCGCATGCGCCGGCTTTTTACTATTGGTCGAGTTCAGTCCACGTCGGGCGAACTGATCACGCGCTTACGCTCGGGAAAGAACAAACGTTCCAGTTCGGCGCCTGGGTTGTCGGCGCGCATAAACGCTTCGCCAACCAGAAAAGCGTACACCTCGCTGATCTCCATCAACTCGACATCGGCGCAATTGAGAATACCGCTTTCGGTCACCACCAGACGGTCGCGCGGAATCCGTGGCAACAGATCCAGGGTGGTCTCCAGGCTGACGTCGAAGGTGTGCAAGTTGCGGTTGTTGATACCCACCAGCGGCGTATCCAGGGTGTTTAGCGCACGCTCCAGCTCATCGCCATCGTGCACTTCCACCAGCACATCAAGATCGAAGGCCTTGGCGGTTGCCGCCAACTCGGCCATCTGTGCATCAGACAGCGCCGAAACAATCAGCAGCACGCAATCGGCGCCCAAGGCGCGAGATTCAACGATCTGGTAAGGGTCGATCATGAAATCCTTGCGGATCACCGGTAGCGAACAGGCGCTGCGCGCCTCCTGCAGGTAGAGGTCGGCGCCCTGGAAGAAATCCTCGTCGGTCAGCACCGACAGACAAGTCGCCCCGCCGGCCTGGTAGCTGCGGGCGATGTCCGCCGGCACGAAGACCTCACGCAGCACGCCCTTGCTCGGCGAAGCCTTCTTTATTTCGGCGATCACCGCCGGCTGCTTGCGTTTGGCCTGTTCCTGCAACGCCCGGGCAAACCCACGCGGCGTATCAGCGGCACGGGCTTGCTGCTCGACCTCCGCAAGGCCAACGATGGCGCGACGCGCGGCCACTTCTTGGACCTTGCGGGCGAGGATGTTCTCCAAAATGGTTGGAATGCTCACCCTTCATTCTCCTGTTTGAATACCGCGGTAAAGGACACCAGCTCTTGCAGCTTCTCCCAGGCCAGCCCGGTATGCAGCGCATCATGGGCCAGTTGCACACCTTCTTTCAGGCTGCTGGCCAGGTCGCAGGCATACAACGCCGCACCCGCATTCAGCACAATCATGTCGGCCGCCTTCTGGCCCTGCTCACCCTTGCGCTTGGTCAGCGCATCACGGATCAGTGCCAGCGATTGTTCGGCGTCATCGACGGTCAAACCGATCAGGCTCTGGCTCTTGATGCCAAAATCTTCTGGCTGAATGGTGTACTCACTCACAATGCCGTCTTTCAGCTCAGCGACAAAAGTAGGTGCCGCCAGGCTGATTTCGTCTAGGCCGTCCTGGGCATGCACCACCAGCACATGCTCGCTGCCCAGACGTTGCAACACTTCGGCTAGCGGCCGGCACAGCGCCTTGCTGAACACCCCCAGCACCTGATGCTTGACCCCGGCCGGATTGGTCATTGGCCCGAGCATATTGAAGAGGGTTCGCAGTCCCAGCTCGCGACGCGGGCCGATGGCGTACTTCATCGCGCCATGGTGGGCTGGTGCGAACATGAAGCCGACGCCCACGCTCTCGACGCAGCGTGCCACTTGCTCAGGGGTGAGATTGAGATTGACCCCGGCGACCTCCAGCAAATCGGCACTGCCGCTCTTGCCCGAAACCGCGCGATTACCATGCTTAGCTACCTGGCCACCGGCTGCGGCGACTACAAAGGCCGCAGCGGTGGAGACGTTGAAGATATTCATGCCGTCGCCACCGGTACCACAGGTATCGACCAGCCGCTCAGCCTTGATCTGCACCGGCGCGGCCAGCTCACGCATGAGCTGCGCGGCACCGACGATCTCGTCGATGGTCTCGCTCTTCATGCGTAAACCCATGAGGAAGGCACCGACCTGCGCATCGGTGCACTGGCCGGTCATGATCTCGCGCATCACATCCTGCATTTCTGCAGTGCTCAGATCGAGCTGATTGACTACCCGATCGAGGGCTTCCTTGATATTCATGCGCGCACGCCTCCTTGTTGCTTGAGGAAGTTGGCAAAGAGCTCATGGCCCTGCTCGGTGAGAATAGATTCCGGGTGGAACTGCACACCCTCGATGTTCAACGTCTTGTGCCGTAGGCCCATGATTTCATCGACAGCGCCGTCTTCGCGCTGGGTCCAGGCGGTCACTTCGAGGCAATCGGGCAGGGTTTCGCGCTTGACCACCAGGGAATGGTAGCGGGTCACCGTCAACGGATTGTTGAGGCCGGTGAACACCCCGCTATTTTCGTGGAACACCGGGCTGGTCTTGCCGTGCATCACCTGGCGCGCGCGCACCACATCGCCACCGAAAGCCTGGCCGATGCTCTGGTGGCCCAGACAGACACCGAGAATCGGCAGCTTGCCGGCAAAGTGCTGGATTACTGCCAGCGATACGCCGGCCTCGTTGGGCGTGCAGGGGCCGGGCGAAACCACAATGCGTTCGGGTTGCAGGGCGGCGATCTCGGCGACACTCAACTCGTCGTTACGGATCACACGCACCTCAGCACCCAACTCACCGAGGTACTGCACCACGTTGTAGGTGAAGGAGTCGTAATTGTCGATCATCAGCAGCATGGCAAGACTCCTCAGCGCGGGTTCTGGTCGGGGACGGTTTGTTCGGCAAGCGCGACAGCGCGGAACATGGCGCGACGCTTATTGAGGGTTTCTTCCCACTCCAGAGCCGGTACCGAGTCGGCAACGATGCCGGCGCCGGCCTGCACATGCAGTTCACCGTCCTTGATCACTGCGGTGCGGATGGCGATGGCGGTGTCCATGTTGCCGTTCCAGGCCAGGTAACCGACGGCGCCGCCGTAGACGCCACGCTTGACCGGCTCCAGTTCGTCGATGATTTCCATCGCGCGAATTTTTGGCGCCCCGGACAGGGTACCGGCCGGCAGAATAGCGCGCAGGGCGTCCATCGCCGTCAGGCCTTCCTTCAGTTGACCGGTGACGTTGGAGACGATGTGCATGACGTTGGAGTAGCGCTCAATCACCATCTTCTCGGTGAGTTTGACCGAGCCGGTGCTGGCGACCCGACCGACATCGTTGCGGCCCAGATCGATCAGCATCAGGTGTTCGGCGACTTCCTTGGCGTCCGCCAGCAGATCCTGTTCCAGGGCCAGATCGGCCTCTTCGTTGGCGCCGCGCGGGCGGGTGCCCGCGATGGGCCGCACCGTGACCAGGCCATCTTCCAGGCGCACCAGCACTTCTGGTGAGCTGCCGACCACATGGAAGTCGCCGAAGTTGAAGAAGTACATGTAGGGCGTCGGGTTGATGCAGCGCAGCGCCCGGTACAAATCGATGGGGGCAGCCTTGAAGGGGATCGACATGCGCTGGGAAATCACCACCTGCATGCAGTCGCCGGCGAGGATGTATTCCTTGATGGCGTTGACTGAGCGCTCGTAATCGTCGCGACTGAAGCTGGAGCGGAATACCGGCTCGGCACCAGGCGCGGCATTCAGGTCGACGCCCAAGCGTGGAGTAATGGGCTGGCGCAACTTACGCAACAGCTCTTGCAGGCGCGCCTGGCCTTGTTCCAGCGCCCCCTCCTCGGCTGGATCGGCGAGGACGATGGCGTGCATCTTGCCGGCCAGATTGTCGAACACCACCACCGCGTCGGACACCATCAGCAGGATATCCGGGGTACCCAGCGGGTCGGGATTGCTCCCCGCCGCCAGCTTCGGTTCGACGTAACGCACGCTGTCGTAACCGAAGTAGCCGACCAGCCCGCCATTGAAACGCGGTAGCCCAGGCAGGGTCGGCACCTTGTAGCGCGCCTGAAACTCCTCGACGAAGGCCAGCGGGTCGGCGCACTCATGGCGCTCCACCTCGACGCCATCGACGCTGATGCTCACGCTGTGACCATAGGCACGTAGCACAGTGCGCGCAGGCAGACCAATAATCGAGTAACGGCCCCATTTCTCGCCACCTTGGACAGACTCCAGTAGGTAGCTGTTGGCCTCGTCGGCCAGCTTCAGGTAGATCGACAGCGGGGTATCGAAATCGACCAGGGTTTCATAGGCAAGCGGAATGCGGTTATAGCCGGCAGCGGCTAAACGCAGGAATTCTTCGCGGATCATTATCAGCCTCGTGGCTTGAGGGTAAACGGTTGTGTGCAAACGCGCCGCCTAAGCGGCCAAGATCGGGTCAGAGGCGCCAGCGCCAGCGGGCCAGGGCCTTGATGATGTTCATACCGATTCTTGCGGACCAGCGCGTGCAGGTAACCACCACGGAGCTCTCTCAGGCAGGAGTAAAGTCTGGCAACACTAGCGCAGCCGCCAGACCTAAGCAACCCGGCCAGCGCGGCTTAGCCGGCCACCAGCAACTGGCGCAAATCATCCAGCACCCGCAGCGGACCTTCTTCAGCGATTGGGCGACCGTGGTTGTAACCGTAACTCAGCGCTATGCACGGCACACCGGCAGCCTTGGCCGCCAGCACGTCATTGCGTGAATCGCCTATAAACAGTGCCTGCTGCGCCTCGACCCGGGCCAGCTGCAACACATGCAGCAGCGCAGCCGGATCGGGTTTCTGCTGAGGCAGCGTGTCGCCGCCAATGATCCAACGGAAATAGCTGCCCAAGCCCTTTTCATCCAGCAGCGGCGCGACGAAGCGTTCGGGTTTGTTGGTGATGATCGCCATCTCGACCTGCTGCGCACGCAGCCAGTCGAGGGTTTCCAGCACGCCCGGATAAATCCGGGTCAAGCTGTGGTCATCGGCATAAGCCTGCATGAACAGCTCGAGTGCCTGCTCGGCGTCGGCGTCGTCAATGTGCGCGTGCTGCAGACCACCGGCCAGGGCGCGTCGCACCAGCACTCGCGCCCCATTGCCGACCCAGTCGCGCACCTGCTCGATCCCGGCTGCAGGCTGCCCGAGCTGGAGCAGACTCTTGTCCACCGCAGCAGCCAGATCCGGCACCGAATCGACCAGCGTACCGTCCAGGTCAAACATCACCAGACGCGGCAGTTCGCCCGCGAACAGTGCATGCAGTGCCGTCACCCGTGCACCTGGGCCAGCTCGGCACGCATGGCATCGATCACGCGCTTATAGTCCGGCTGGCTGAAGATCGCCGAGCCAGCAACAAAGGTGTCGGCACCGGCGGCGGCGATTTCGCGGATGTTCTGTACATTGACCCCGCCATCGATCTCCAGGCGGATCTCACGACCGCTGGCGTCGATCAGGGCGCGGGCCTCTTTGAGTTTCTCCAGGGTGTGGGGGATAAATTTCTGCCCACCAAAACCCGGGTTGACACTCATCAGCAGGATCATGTCGACCTTGTCCAGCACGTGCTTGAGCACCTCCAGCGAGGTGGCCGGATTGAACACCAGGCCCGCCTTGCAGCCGCCATCACGGATCAGCTGCAGAGAGCGATCGACATGCTCGCTGGCCTCGGGATGGAAGGTGATGTAGCTGGCGCCAGCGTCGATAAAATCGCCAATGATGCGATCCACCGGCTTGACCATCAGGTGCGCGTCGATCGGCGCGGTGATGCCGTACTTGCGCAGCGCCGCGCAAACCATCGGGCCGATGGTCAGGTTGGGCACATAGTGGTTGTCCATCACATCGAAGTGGACGATGTCGGCACCCGCGGCGAGCACCTTGTCGACTTCCTCGCCCAGGCGGGCGAAATCGGCAGAGAGGATCGACGGGGCGATGGCGAAGGGTTGCATGGCGCACCTCGGTGGCATTCACGAAAGTGGCGCATTGTACCCGAGCGCATTCTCAAGCGTCGCGGCAACAATGGTCGGTAGGTGGCGCGCCTTTTCCATCCACCATCCGGAAGGTGGATGGGTGAAGCGTCATCCACCCTGATAACGCAAACAAGGAAAAACCCGCCGAAGCGGGTTTTGTGGGTAGCGCGCTGGGGATCAAGCCAGCTCGTCGAAGCACTCGGCGATGATCGCCAGGCCACGGTCGAGCAGGGCATCTTCGGCGGTCAGCGGTACAAGCACCCGCAACACGTTGCCGTAGGTGCCGCAGGACAGCAGGATCAAGCCCTTGTCGCGCGC
>NZ_JAUXMX010000029.1 GCF_030683065.1 Pseudomonas sp. | reverse complement strand
CCTGGAACACCTGCTTTGCCAAATCGACACCAATTCGCTTAAATTTCATGGTGACTCCTCCCTTCGTGACTTTTGTTTTGACAACTCTAGTCTGGCGCATAGACGCCGTAGGAGGGGGGAGTCCATTTCATTGGGCTACAGCTGAGTCGCGCCTATTCGCGCCTGTGGGAGTGGCTTTAGTCGCGACTGGGCGGGCGATTGTGGCGGCCGAAGCCCGCCCAACCGCAAAGCCAGTCGCCTGCAATCACACCTGCAACAGGCGCTCGCGCAACTTGTGGATCTCATCTCGCAGCTGTCCCGCAGCCTCGAATTCCAGATCCCGCGCCAGCTGGTACATTTTCTCCTCCAGTTGACGAATACGCTTGCTGATCTCGCTGGGCGAACGCAGCTCGTTCTCGTAACGCGCAATATCTTCCGCTGCCTGAGCCATGCCTTTGCGTTTTCTGCTACGCGAGCCCGGAACAGTAGCGCCTTCGAGGATGTCTTGAACGTCCTTGATCACGCCTCTCGGTATGATGCCGTTGGCCTCGTTGAAGGCGATTTGCCTGTTGCGGCGCCGATCGGTTTCGCCGATTGCCCGCTCCATCGAGCCGGTCATGCGGTCTGCATAAAGAATCGCACGACCGTTGAGGTTACGCGCGGCGCGACCGATGGTCTGGATCAGCGAGCGCTCGCTGCGCAGAAAGCCTTCCTTGTCCGCATCGAGAATCGCCACCAGCGACACTTCCGGCATGTCCAAGCCTTCGCGCAGCAGGTTGATACCCACCAGCACATCGAATGCACCGATGCGTAAATCGCGAATGATCTCGACCCGCTCCACCGTGTCGATATCCGAGTGCAGGTAACGCACCTTGGCGCCATGGTCGGCCAGGTAGTCGGTCAAATCCTCGGCCATGCGCTTGGTCAGCGTGGTGACCAGCACCCTCTCCCCCACCGCCACGCGCTTGTGGATTTCCGAGAGCAGATCATCGACCTGGGTCAGCGCCGGACGCACCTCGATCTGCGGGTCAACCAAGCCGGTCGGCCGCACCACCTGCTCGATTACTCGGCCGGCATGCTCTGCCTCGTAGTTGCCGGGCGTAGCCGAGACAAAGATGGTCTGCGGGCTGGCCGCCTCCCACTCCTCGAAACGCATCGGCCGGTTATCCAGCGCCGAGGGTAGGCGAAAACCGTACTCGACCAGGGTTTCCTTGCGCGAGCGGTCACCCTTGTACATGGCCCCGACCTGCGGCACCGAGACGTGGGATTCGTCGATCACCAGCAGCGCTTCATCCGGCAGGTAATCGTAGAGGGTCGGTGGCGGCTGGCCCGGGCCGCGCCCGGAGAGGTAGCGTGAGTAGTTTTCGATGCCGTTGCAGTAACCCAGCTCCAGGATCATCTCCAGGTCGAAACGCGTGCGCTGCTCCAGCCGCTGGGCCTCAACCAGTTTATTGGTGCTGCGCAGGTAGTCCAGACGCTCGGCCAGTTCAACCTTGATCTTCTCCACCGCCTCCAGCAGCACTTCACGCGGGGTGACGTAGTGGCTCTTGGGGTAGAAAGTAAAACGCTGCAACTTGCGGATCACCTCGCCAGTCAACGGATCGAACGCTGACAGGCTCTCCACCTCGTCATCAAACAATTCGATGCGCACAGCTTCCATCTCCGACTCGGCGGGAAACACATCGATCACGTCGCCGCGCACCCGGAAGCTGGCGCGGGCAAAATCCATGTCGTTGCGCGTGTACTGCAAATCGGCCAGGCGGCGCAGCAACTCACGCTGATCCATCTTGTCGCCGCGATCGACGTGCAGGACCATTTTCAAGTAGGACTCGGGACTACCCAGGCCATAAATGCAGGAAACCGTAGTGACAATGATTGCATCCGAGCGCTCCAGCAACGCCTTGGTCGCGGACAGGCGCATCTGCTCGATGTGATCGTTGATCGAGGCGTCCTTCTCGATAAAGGTGTCGGACGACGGCACATAGGCTTCAGGCTGGTAGTAGTCGTAATAAGAAACGAAGTACTCCACCGCGTTGTTCGGGAAGAAGCTCTTGAACTCGCCGTATAGCTGCGCGGCCAACGTCTTGTTCGGCGCCAGAATCAAGGTCGGTCGCTGGATCTGCGCGATCACATTGGCGATGCTGAAGGTCTTGCCAGAGCCCGTCACGCCGAGCAGGGTCTGGTGCGCCAAGCCCGCCTCCAGGCCTTCCACCATTTGCCGAATGGCCTCCGGCTGATCGCCGGCAGGCTGGAAACGGGTGACCAGTTGGAACTTGGACATGACTAACCTCGACGAACGACTGTGACGCGATCTGAAAGCCTACGTCAAAACAGGTGAAATGCGTGTACTCGCTGTCGCGACTCACGTTATGGGTCGCTATACTACCGGCCCACTTACGCAACCCCTAGCAGGGCGTTGTAGACATCCCCCCTCTTCTTCAGAGCTGCCGCATCCATGAGTCTGTTCTCTGCCGTCGAAATGGCTCCGCGCGACCCCATCCTGGGCCTCAACGAAGCATTCAACGCCGATACCCGCGCCACTAAGGTCAACCTCGGCGTTGGCGTGTACACCAATGAAGATGGGCGCATTCCGCTGTTGCGGGCTGTGGCAGAAGCCGAAAATGCGCTGACTGCCACCCACGCCCCACGCGGCTATTTGCCGATCGAGGGTATCGCTGCTTACGATCAGGCCGTGCAGACCCTGTTGTTCGGCGCCGACTCGGCCCTCATGAAGGAAGGCCGGGTAATTACCGCTCAAGCCCTGGGCGGCACCGGCGCACTGAAAATCGGCGCAGACTTCCTCAAACGCTTGCTCCCGGATGCAGCTGTCGCCATCAGCGACCCGAGCTGGGAAAACCATCGCGCCCTGTTCGAGGCAGCGGGCTTCCCCGTACGCAACTACCGTTACTACGACGCCTTCAGCAATGGGGTGAATCGTGGCGGCCTGCTCGAAGACCTGCAAAACCTGCCCGCCCGTTCGATCGTGGTACTGCACGCTTGCTGCCACAATCCGACCGGTGTCGACCTGGGCATGGACGACTGGCAGGCCATCCTTGAGGTTCTTCGCGAGCGCGAACACGTGCCCTTCCTCGACATCGCCTACCAGGGCTTTGGCGACGGTATCGAAGAAGACGCCGCTGCAGTGCGCCTGTTCGCCGAATCCGGCCTGACCTTCTTTGTCTCAAGTTCTTTTTCCAAGTCGTTCTCGCTGTATGGGGAACGCGTGGGCGCGCTGTCCATCGTCACTGGCTCGCGAGATGAAACCGGCCGAGTACTCTCGCAACTCAAACGAGTTATTCGTACCAACTACTCGAACCCGCCAACCCACGGCGCCAGCGTTGTCGCAGCGGTGCTCAATAACCCGGAACTGCGGGCCATGTGGGAAGCCGAACTGGGTGAAATGCGCGAGCGTATTCGCGCCATGCGCATCGCCATGGTCGATCAATTGAGCGCCCTGGGCGCGAAGCGCGACTTCAGTTTCGTCGCTCAACAACGCGGTATGTTCTCCTACTCGGGCCTCACCCCCGAACAAGTGGAACGTTTGAGAAGCGAGTTCGGCATCTACGCTGTCGGTACCGGGCGCATCTGCGTTGCGGCACTCAACCAGCGCAATTTGCCGGTCGTGACACAGGCTATCGCGCAGGTTCTCTGAAGCGGCCAGGGGAAGTCCGATAAACCTAACTTCCCCCTTTTAGGCCATGCCCCAGTGGGTTGTTGCAAGGGCTAACAGGCCAAAAAACAGGACCTGAGAAAGCCCAACGAGTATGCCAATACACGTTGGGTTTCGCTGTACTCAACCTACGCGGCCCGCGCCAACCTGCACGCGGACGACTGCACTTCACTTGGTTCGCCGTGGCCAGCGTACGACGGGCAATTTGTCCGCAAGCGTGCGCTCGTGCCTGGCGCACACGCAAAAAGGCCGGTCAGTGACCGGCCTGTTTTTTCTGCGGCTGGGTTAATTGATGCTTAACTTATCTCGGTTTTTCGCCAGGATAGACTCGCCGATACCCTTGACCTCAAGCAACTCGTCGACCGATGCGAATGCGCCATGGGCTTCGCGGTACGCCACTATCGCCTTGGCCTTGGTCTCGCCAATACCGCTCAGCTCACGCTCCAGCATCGAAACATCAGCCGTGTTGAGATTTATTTTACCAACCTCAGCCACTTGCACGACCGCAGGCTTCGCGGGTGCAGTATTGGTGGTTTCGGCGGCAGAGATACTGAGAGTAGTGGCGGTCAGAACAGCACACAGCAGGGATGAGAGATAGCGCTTATGCATATTGAAACTCCATTTCAAAAAGCTCAAGTGAACGGTGAGCAGCGCGGGGTCTTCCATGCGCCGCGAACTTCAAATTAGCTGCCCGTATCGCCTTGTCAAATTTATCGACGCATTTTGTTGACGTTTCTTTGTGACTCCAGCCAATTGATTATTAAATACTATCGATAAGATAAGCACGGAACATTTTATCAATCGGCAGCTAGCCACTAACATAAGAACCAAGCAGTAATAATTCTTGTTAGAGGCCAGCCATGCTCAAGACCATAACGTTCACCCTCATGCACTTCTGCATAGCCTTTGCGGTGACCTATGCACTGACTGGCAGTGTCGCGGCCAGCGGCCTGGTGGCAGCCATCGAGCCGCTGTGCAACTCGGTCGGCTTCTACTTTCACGAAAAAATCTGGCAGCGCCTGGAGAACCGCTCGAACCCCGCACCCGAGCTGCCGAAACATGCCTGGTTACACCACCAGGCATGAACGCCCAAGTGTCGGCATTTGCCATTACCTACTATTTGCAATGGCGGCCTACCCTGCCCTTGCAAGTATCCTCAGCCACACTGCATGCTCGGTCGCTTAGCAACTCAAGGAGCGACCATGCCTCGTTTACACATACGCAGCGCCCAACGTGGCGATGTTGCGCTGATTCTCGGTTTCATTCGTGAACTGGCCGAGTACGAGAAACTCAGCGACCAAGTAGTCGCCGACCCCGCACAAATGACCGAACACCTGTTCGGGGCGCGCCCCTTTGCCGAGGTATTGATCGGCGAAGTAGACGGTGAGGCTGCAGGGTTTGCCTTGTTCTTTCATAATTACTCGACCTTTCTTGGTAAACCCGGCATCCACCTCGAGGATCTCTATGTACGCCCCAGCGCCCGCGGGACTGGACTGGGTACCGCCTTACTCAGCACATTGGCAACCCTGGCTGTAGAGCGTGGCTGCGGGCGCCTGGAATGGTCGGTACTTGACTGGAACGAACCGGCCATCGGTTTCTATCAACGCCTAGGGGCTGCCCCGCTCGATGGCTGGACAATGTATCGCCTCACCGGCCCGGCGCTACACGAGCTGAGTCAAAAGACAACTTGATGGGCACTTTGTGACGACTCGACGGTCTTACCTCTTCAATTTGAGCAACCCACTCTCTTTTAAAGGGATTTAACCCATGCCGCTTGTATATCGCCTCGCTGCCCTGCTGTGCGGCATAACCCTCGGTGGGCCGCTGTTGGCGGCCGACATCGACGCACAAAGCTATGGCTACCCGCTGACCAATCCGTTCGAAGCGACCATCGCCACCACGCCACCTGAACTGCGGCCACAGCTGCCAGCGGATGCGGACATTGACCAGCGAGACTACCGGGTCAGCCTGCGCCCCGAGCGCGAGTTCGAATTACCCGATAATTTTTGGCCGGTGACCAAAATGGGCTATCGCCTGGCCAGGCAGAAAGGCGAGGCGCCGCTGATCTTCATCATCGCAGGCACGGGCATGCCGTATTCCGGCAGCACAGTGGAATACCTGAAAAAGCTGTTCTACGGCGCCGGTTACCATGTGGTGCAACTGTCCTCACCGACCAGCTATGACTTCATGAGCGCTGCCTCGCGCTTCGCCACTCCAGGTCTTACCGGGGAAGATGCCGACGATCTCTACCGTGCAATGCAAGCCGTACGCGCCCAACACCCAAGACTGAAAGTCAGCGCCTACCACCTGACCGGCTACAGCCTGGGCGCGCTGCAAGCGGCTTTCGTCAGCCAGCTCGATGAAACTCGCCGCAGCTTCAACTTCAAACGCGTGCTGCTGCTCAATCCGCCGGTCAATCTCTACACCTCGACCAGCAACCTCGACCGCCTGGTGCAAACCCACGTCGAAGGCATAAACAGCAGCACCACCTTCTACGAAACCGTACTGGCCAAGCTGACCCGCTATTTCCAGGAAAAGGGCTACGTCGACCTCAACGATGCCATGCTCTTCGACTTCCAGCGCTCCAAGGAGCAGCTGTCCGACGAGCAGATGGCCATGCTGATTGGTACGGCATTTCGCTTCTCCGCCGCCGACATTGCCTTCACCTCCGACTTGATCAACCGGCGCGGCCTGATCACTCCCGCACGCTTTCCCATCAGCGACAGCACAAGCCTGACGCCGTTCTTCAAGCGTGCCCTGCAATGCGATTTCGATTGCTACATCACCGAACAGCTGATTCCGATGTGGCGGGCTCGCCATGATGGCGGCAGCATTACTCAGATGGTCAACCAGATCAGTCTCTATGCCGTCGAGGACTACCTGAAAGAGTCCAGCAAGATCGCTGTAATGCACAACGCCGACGACCTCATTCTTGGCCCAGGCGACCTTGGCTTTCTACGCCGCACCCTGGGTGATCGCCTGACCGTCTACCCGTTCGGCGGGCATTGCGGCAACCTCAACTACCGCGTCAATAGCGATGCCATGCTGGAGTTCTTCCGTGGTTAAGCCTCTTGCGACAACATTGCTACTGACCCTGCTGCTGTCCAGCGGCCTGACTCAAGCCGAGCATCACGCCGATGCAGATGGCTTCACGCAACCGCTGCAAAACCTGCAGTTCAATCCTGGCCTGGATCAGCGCGAGTTCGAGCGTTCGACCTTGGGCGCCCTGAATGTCTACGACCCCCTGGAGTCCTGGAACCGGCGGGTTTATCACTTCAACTACCGCTTCGATCAGTGGGTGTTTCTGCCAATAGTCGATGGTTATCGCTATGTCACCCCAACAGTTGTGCAGCGTGGGGTGAGTAACTTCTTCAGCAACCTCGGCGACGTACCCAACCTGTTCAACAGCTTGCTGCAATTCAAAGCCAAGCGCTCGATGGAAACCACTGCACGCCTGCTACTCAATACCACCATCGGCGTGGCCGGGCTGTGGGACCCGGCAAGCCGCATGGGCCTGCCGAAACAACGCGAAGACTTCGGCCAGACTCTGGGATTCTATGGCGCACCGGCCGGCCCTTACCTGATGTTACCGGTGCTCGGCCCCTCCAACCTGCGCGACACTGGCGGGCTGGTGATGGATTTCAGTGCCAAGAGCCAGGTCAACTGGCTAAACGTTGCCGAGGCCAGCAAAGGCCATCCGGAAATATTTCTGCTCGAGACGGTCGACCAACGCTCTACGGTCAATTTCCGTTATGGCCAGCTCAACTCGCCGTTCGAGTATGAAAAAATTCGCTACTTCTACAGCGAGTCGCGCAAGCTGCTGATTGCCGAATAAGCCAGCCTGGCAAAGCATAGGGCTGCACTAGGCGCTGAACCTGGTGCAGCCCAAAGGCGCTGAAAACGCGAGATAGCGCTCGATATATGCACCGCGCAGGGATGGCCAAGCCACCCTCCTACGGGTCAAAGACTCCGAATAAATCGGCAAGAAACACTCTATCTTTTCTTGCCTGGCGCCTAAAGCATCTAATAAATTGATTGTTATGGTGTGGTTTTAGCAACCATCAATCTTATTTACAGGCATAGGATGGCTGTATTCAAACTGAGGAGATGACTCATGAGCCTACTGCGCAGCGTACTCGCCATCCAACCCGGCAAACCCGCGACCGACGGTGCCGGTGTGCGCCTGAATCGAGTAATTGGTGGCCGCGGGATCGAGCGCTTCGACCCCTTCCTGATGCTTGATGAGTTTGGCTCGGACAATCCAGACGACTATATCGCCGGGTTCCCGCCGCACCCGCACCGCGGTTTCGAGACCATCACCTACATGCTCGAAGGCCGCATGCGTCATGAAGACCACCTGGGCAATGTCGGCCTGCTGCAAAGCGGCGACGTGCAGTGGATGACCGCTGCCCGCGGGATTATCCATAGCGAGATGCCCGAGCAGGAGCAAGGGGTTATGCGCGGCTTCCAGCTGTGGCTCAACCTGCCGGCCAAGGACAAACTCGGCGATCCTGCTTACCAGGACATTGCTGCCAACAAGATCCCGCGTCTAAGCACATCCGCCGGCGTCGAGGTGGTGGTGATCGCCGGCCTGTTCGACGACGGTGAGGTGCAGCAAAGCGGCGCCGTACAACGCCCACACACCGACCCACAGTTGTTTGACCTGCGCCTGCCAGCCGGCAGTCTGATCGTTCCACGCCTACCCGGCGGCTATCGCGCCGTGTTGTATGTCTACGAAGGGGTGCTTGAGTTACCAGGCGCCAGTGCACAGGAAGTGCCAGCAGGACACTTGGTGCGCCTGTCCGATAGTGGCGAACTTCAGCTGAGCAGCCGCAACGGCGCCAAACTGCTGCTGATTGCCGGCAAGCCTTTGGGCGAGCCGATCGTGCAGTACGGGCCATTCGTGATGAATACCCAAGAAGAGATCGAGCAGGCGCTGCGCGACTTCCATGATGGCGTGCTGGCCTGATCGCCGGGCAAGACCGTAGGCCCTGTGTTTATCTGCAAGGCCTGCGATCTGGTAGATCCCATATGCAAGGTCTGCGGCATCGTAGGGTAGATGACGCTCTATCCATCCACCCATAGCGATGGGGGATGAAACAGGCCTCAGCTACGCGCCCCTAAGCCGCTCTCGTAGCCCGGGTGCAATCCGGGGAATCTCCCGGCCCTGGATTATCGCTGGGCTGAAGCAGATCATTGCCCAGCCCGCTCTTCGGCAGCGTTACTGCGCGTAGCGCCGGTACAAGCCCGGTGGCACGCCACTGCTATCGGTCGACTGCCACGGCCCTTGGGGATTGGTCGCCCAACTCCAGCCGCTGCTCCAGCGGTAGTAGGTGCGCTCGCGGTAATACAGATCCCGCGCGGCCCCCACCACATAAACGCTCAGGCCCGCATCCCAGTGGCTTTCCACCCCTGGCGGCGGCGCATAGCGCGGGTGGGACTTGCTCACCACCGGCACTTGGCCGGTCGGCGCCGTGCCCTGCACCGCGCAGCCAGCCAGACTCAATGAGCCGATGGCCAGGCCAATCGCCAACCATCGGCTCATTGCGCCTGGCCGTCCGCCGTGTCGATAGTCAGGTGTTGCGCCTCGGTAGTGCTGCTGGACAACGGCTGGCTACGGCCAATCCATTCGCCGGCAGTCGCATTGCCGCTGCGCGAAATACGCGCCACTAACTGCACCTCAGCAAACCCGGAGATTTTCAGTTGCGGCATCATCGCGTCGCTGTCGGACAAGCTGACCTCAACCGGCAGATCGGCCACGGTCAGGCGCTTGACGGCCAGCGGCATCGGCGGACCGGACGCAGCACGGGCGAAGACAAACACGCTATCACTAGGCTCTACCTGGTCTTTCAGCGCTGGCGCCAGGTCGACCATAACGGTCAACTGCGCGGCTGCTGCGACCGCTGGGGTCTCTGCCGTCGGCGCACCCAGGCGCTCACGAGCACGGTCAATCCCCCCTTGGATAGCTTGCCGTGAAGGATCCTGCTCAGGTAATACAGCTACAAGTCGCTCCCAGAAGCCTATAGCGTCCTCGAAACGTTCTTCTTCATAAGCCGCTATGCCGAGTAGGCCGAGGCTGGTCACTTCCGCCGGATCGGCTTTCAGCGCTTCATCGGTGAGTGCCTGGAGTCGCTCGGTCCATTGTTTGTCGCCAGCGAAGTACAGGGCCTGCGCCCACTGGCCGAGCAACTCTGGCTCGCGCCCGCCGATCTCCACCACGCGCCCGAAGGCTATGGCTGCATCAGCAGCACGCTCCTGAGCCATGTAAGTACGGCCCAGGAAATACCAGCCTTCGGCGGACTGTGGGTCAGCTTTCACTGACGCTTCCAGGCGCGCAGTCATCCCCTCGATAGTCTGCGGCTGCCCGGCAAAGTTTCGCGCGCGCTCAACATCGTCGATCGCCCCCCAGTACAGGTACAGGCCACAACCCAGCAATGGCACCAATAAAGCGCAAATCAGCGGCACCTTGCTGCCGAGCACCCCAACGCGGGCTTTGCTCTCGGCACCATCAGTGTCGGCCAACAGTTCGCGGGCAGCTTCATCACGGCCGTTTTGCAATTGCTCAGTACTGAGAGCGCCAGCCTCTCGCTGGGTCTCCAGTTCTTGCAGGCGCTCCTGATAAAGAGTGACATTCAATGCGGTACGGTCTTCTTCGGTCTGGGCTTTACGGCCACGCAGTACCGGAATCAGCAGAAAACCCAGGGCAGCCAGCAACAGCAGGCCAGCGGATAGCCAGAATTCAATCATCAGTCTTTCTTATCCTGAGGCGTTTGATCGGTAGGCCTTGGGCTGAGCAAAGCAGCCAGGCGTTGCTGCTCATCGGCAGAGAGGTGGTGCGCTGCGGACTTTTTACCCCGACGCCGCAGAACCACCACGCCGAGCATTACAAAGCCAGCCACCAGCAAACTGGCCGGGCCGTACCAGAGCAACAGGGTACGCGCGGTGACAGGTGGCTTGTAGAGCACAAAGTCGCCGTAACGCGACACAAGAAAATCGATGATCTGCGCGTTGCTCTGACCCTCTTCCAGCATGCGATAAACTTCGGCACGCAGGTCCATGGCAATCGGTGCATCCGAGTCGGCAATGTTCTGGTTCTGGCACTTGGGGCAGCGCAGCTCCTCAACCAGACCGCGATAACGCTGACGATCCGCCTCGTCGGTGAATTCGTAGGTATCGATGGCAGCCTGAGCACCCAGCGACAGGGTCAGACCCAACAGGCCTGCCGTCAGCAATCGTTTCATCGGCCAGCCTCGTCCATCAGTTCACGGTACAGCGGCGCCAACTGCTGGCGCCAGACGGTCTCGTCGATGGCGCCGACATACTTGTGGCGGATGGTGCCGTTCTTGTCGATGAGGAAGGTCTCCGGCGCACCGTAAACCCCGAGATTGATACCCAGGCTGCCCTTTGGGTCTTCAACGTTGAAACGGTACGGGTTGCCCAACTCGATGAGCCAGCGGCGCGCGGCGTCGCCGTTGTCCTTGTAGTTGATCCCATAGACTGCCACACCCTGCTCGGCCAGGAAGTTGAGCATCTCGTGCTCGGCGCGGCAGGTCGGGCACCACGTCGCCCACACGTTGACCAACGCCGGCCCCTCGAAATCGGCGGTGCCAAGGGTGCGCGACGGCTCCTCCAGGGATGGCAGGGCAAACTCTGGCAGCGGCTTGCCGATCATCGTCGAGCCGATGTCGCGCGAGTCGAGATACAGGCCCTTATAGAGGAAGCCGGCCAGTACCAGGAAGGCGGCCAACGGCAGCAACAGGATCAAGCGCTTCATGCTTGCGCCCCCTTCATGCCCATGGCTTCACGCACGCGGGTGGTAACTTTCATCCGGTAGCGTTTATCGGACGCCGAGAGGAAGCCGCCCAGGCCCATCAACAAGGCGCCTAGCCAAATCCAGCGCACAAACGGCTTGATGTGAACGCGTACAGCCCAGGCACCATCTTCCAGCGGTTCACCCAGCGCGACGAACAGGTCGCGAGTAATCCCGGCGTCAATCCCGGCCTCGGTCATCACCGACTGCTGCACGGTGTACAGACGCTTCTCTGGATACAACACGGCGATCTGCTTGCCATCTTCAAGAATGCGCACGGTGCCTTTGTCCGAGGTGAAGTTCGGACCTTCGAAGTGCTCTGCACCTTCAAAGATAAACTGGTAGCCGCCCATCTCTACCGAGTCACCCGGCGCCATGCGCATATCGCGCTCGAAGCTGCCCATGCTGGTCAGGATGACCCCGAGGGCGCACACAGCAATGCCGAGGTGAGCCACCTGCATACCCCAATAGCTGCGGGTCAGGCTTGGCAAGCCTTTAAGCAGGCCCTTGTGGCGAGTCTTGTCATAAATGTCGCGCACGCCGGCCAACACCACCCAACTGGCTAGCAGGCATACACCCAGCACTGCCCAGCTAAAGTCGCCGTGCAGTATGGTCGCCAGCACAGCCAGGACCACGCTACCGATCAGCACCGGAGCCAGCATACCCAGCAGCCAGCGCAACGGCGTGTCCTTCCAGCGCACCAGCACGCCGATCGCCATCATTGCCATCAGCAGGCCCATCAGCGGCACGAACAACGCGTTGAAGTACGGAGGGCCAACCGACAGCTTGGCCCCGGTCATGGCATCTAGCACCAGCGGATAGAGGGTGCCGAGCAGAATCATTGCCGCCGCCACCACCAGGATCAGGTTATTCACAAACAACAGGGTCTCGCGCGACCACAGGGCAAAACCAACCTGGCTTTTGACCACTGGCGCACGAATGGCGAAGAGCGTCAGCGAACCACCGACCACCAGCAACAGGAAGGCCAGAATAAACACACCGCGCTCAGGGTCGGTGGCAAACGCATGCACCGACGTCAGCACGCCGGAGCGAACCAGAAAAGTGCCCAGCAGGCTCAGGGAGAAAGCGGCAATCGCCAGCAACACCGTCCAACTCTTGAACACACCGCGCTTTTCAGTCACGGCCAGGGAGTGGATCAGCGCGGTACCGACCAGCCAGGGCATGAAGGAGGCGTTCTCCACCGGGTCCCAGAACCACCAGCCGCCCCAGCCAAGCTCGTAATAGGCCCACCAGGAGCCCAGAGCGATGCCGATGCCCAGGAAGGCCCAGGCGACGATGGTCCAAGGCCGCGACCAGCGCGCCCAAGCGGCATCCAGCTTGCCGCCGAGCAAAGCGGCGATGGCGAAAGAAAAGGCTACCGAGAAACCGACATAACCCATGTAGAGCATCGGCGGGTGCACGATCAGACCGAAATCCTGCAGCAGTGGATTGAGGTCGCGGCCGTCCAGTGGCGTGTTCAGCAGCAGGCGCTCGAACGGGTTGGAGGTGACAATAAGGAACAACAGAAAGCCGATACTGATCATGCCCATCACCCCGAGTACGCGGGCGAGCATCTCTTCGGGTAACTGGCGGGAGAAGATCGAAACGGCGAAGGTCCAACCGGCCAGGATCAACGCCCAGAGCAACAGCGAGCCTTCATGGGCGCCCCACACTGCGCTGAACTTGTAGTACCAGGGCAGCGCACTGTTGGAGTTGTTGGCCACATAGGCGACGGAAAAATCATCGACCATGAAGGCATAGGTCAGGCAGATAAACGCGACCATCAGGAACGCAAACTGGCCCCAGGCAGCAGGCACAGCCAAGCTCATCCACTGCCGATCGCCGCGCCAGGCGCCAATCATCGGCAGACTGGCCTGGACCAAAGTCAGGCACAGCGCCAGAATCATCGCCAGGTGGCCGAGTTCGGGAATCATTGACCGTACCCCTGTGTGGCCGCGTCATGTTTTTGCTTCATCGCACTTTGCTCCAATGCCTGCATGACTTCCGGCGGCATATAATTTTCATCGTGCTTGGCCAGCACTTGGTCGGCGATCAACACGCCATCGGCATTGACCTTGCCCATGGCCACAATGCCCTGACCTTCGCGAAACAAGTCCGGCAGGATACCGCTGTAACGAATGGTCACGTTTGCTGCACCGTCGGTCACCACGAAGTCGGTATCCAGGGTGTCGCTGGAGCGCTTGACCGAGCCCTCTTCCACCAGTCCGCCAGCGCGAATGCGCGTGTCTTGCGGCGCTTCGCCGTTGGCGATCTGGGTCGGGGAATAGAACAGATTGATATTCTGTTGCAGCGCACTCAGCGCCAAGCTCACGGCGATAGCTACACCCGTGAGGATCGCCATGATGATCAACAGGCGCTTCTTGCGAACAGGGTTCATTGCGACTCCTCCCGGCGCAAACGACGCGCCTCGTCTTGCAGATAACGGCGGCGTGCCAGCAGCGGCAGCACGACATTCAGTGCCAACACCCCCAGGCTGATGCCAAAGGACGACCAAACGTAAACACCATGAGTACCCATGGCGAGAAACTCGGCAAACGAGGTAAAACTCATAGGCTTTTCTCCACTTGAGCGTTGACCTCAGCCTTGGCCCAACTGCTGCGCGCCTCGCGCTTGAGTACCTCAAGGCGCATGCGCAGCAGCAGTACGGCACCGAAGAAACAGTAGAAGCCAAGCACCATGATCAGCAGTGGCAACCACATTTCCGCCGGCATCGCGGGCTTCTCGATCACGCTAAAGGTGGCCGGTTGGTGCAGGGTGTTCCACCACTCCACCGAGTACTTGATGATCGGAATATTGATCACCCCGACGATGGCCAGCACCGCGCAGGCCTTGGCCGCGCTGTCGCGGTTGCTGATGGCCTGACCGAGGGCGATCACGCCGAAATACAGGAACAGCAGGATAAGCATCGAGGTCAGGCGCGCATCCCAGACCCAGTACGTACCCCAGGTCGGCTTGCCCCAGATGGCGCCAGTCACCAGCGCGATCACCGTCATCCAGGCGCCAATCGGAGCGGCCTGTTGCAAGGCGACATCGGCGAGTTTCATTTTCCACACCAAGCCAACTACGCCGGCTATCGCCAACATGACATACACCGACTGGGCCAGAAACGCTGCAGGCACGTGGATGTAAATAATGCGGAAGCTGTTGCCCTGCTGGTAGTCCGGCGGCGCAAACGCCAGGCTCCAGACCAGCCCGACCGTCAGTAACAATGCGGCAGCAGCGCTCAACCAGGGCAGCAAACGACCGCTGATCTGGTAAAACCATTTGGGCGAGCCCAGCTTGTGAAACCACGTCCAATTCATCAGATTACTCATCATTCTCCGAGGTATGACCGCACTGGGCCGTCCTCGTTAGCACGGTTATAGATCACTCGCCGACGCTAATCGTCAAACCCGCGGCAATCGCAAAAGGTGTCAGGGTCACCGCCAACGCGGTAAGGCTGGCCAGCCACAACAAGTGACCGACCGCCGGCAATCCTTGCAAGCTGGCTTGCAACGCCCCGCTGCCAAGAATCAGCACCGGTATGTACAGCGGCAGAATCAGCAGTGCCAGCAGTAAGCCGCCACGTTTAAGACCTACCGTCAGCGCGGCGCCCACCGCGCCGAGCAAGCTCAGCACCGGCGTGCCGAGTAGCAACGAAAACAGCAGCACCGGCAGGCAGCGCCCGGGCAAACCGAGCATTAAGGCCAGCAAGGGTGCCAGCAGCACCAGAGCCAAGCCGGAGAACAACCAGTTTGCCAGTACCTTGGCCAATACCAGAAGGGGCAAGGGGTGCGGCGAAAGGACCCACTGCTCCAGCGAGCCATCCTCGAAGTCGCTGCGAAACAGGCCGTCCAGTGAGAGCAGCACGGCCAACAATGCCGCCACCCATACCAACCCAGGCGACAGGGTTTGCAACAGCTGCGTCTGCGGCCCGACAGCCAACGGAAACAGGGCGATAACAATGGCAAAGAACACCAACGGATTAGCCAACTCGGCAGGCCGGCGAAACAACAGCCGCGCTTCGCGTGCGACCAGCAAACCGAACACATTACTCATACGTTGCGCTGCCCCAGATCAAGCTCGCGGTAACCGGCGGGCTTGACCGTCAGCGTGTGGTGAGTGGTCAGGAGTACCAGCCCGCCCAGCTCGCAATGCCTGGCCAGATGGTTTTCCAACTGCGCCACGGCAAGCTTGTCGAGCGCGGTGAAGGGTTCATCGAGGATCCACAACGGCGGCCCATCAAGATACAGACGGGCCAGCGCGACACGACGCTGCTGACCAGCAGACAGGGTATGGCAAGGTACATCCTCGAAACCGCGCAGCCCGGCAGCCTCAAGCGCTTGCCAGATCGCCGCGCGTTCGGCCGGACGATGCAGGGCACACAACCAGGCTAGATTTTCTTCGGCAGTAAGCAGACCCTTGATCCCGGCAGCATGACCAATCCACAACAGGTTGCGTGCCAACTCGCTACGTTGCGCGCCTAACGGCAAGCCATTCAAGCGAACTTCGCCAGCTGTTGGCTGCATCAGCCCGGCGAGCAGACGCAGCAGACTGGTCTTGCCACTGCCATTAGGACCGGAAACCTGCAGCATCTCGCCGGCCGCCAAACGCAGGTCGAGTCGCTCGAAAAGCATGCGCCAGTCCCGCTCACAAGCGAGCGCCACGGCTTCAAGAAGAGGACTGGTCACGGCATATATACCTAAAAAGCGGTTCAAGTCGGCAGTGTCCCGGCCGCTATACTGACGCAAGTTAAATGCGTAGCCGACCCAGACGGGGCGCGATTATACATGCCATGCCCTGCCCCCCGCAGTGGGCATTTTCGACAGGGTGTAACCCGCTAATGAGCGAAATCAGCAGTTCCCGGCCGATAGCCCCAACGCCACCGAGCAGCCGTACCAGTGCCCCGGCCAGCGATATGGCGCTTAAACTGCTGCAGCCGCTGCAGGGCCTGCTGGCCAGTGGCGAAACGGCAAAAGCCGAGGTGCTCGCCCTTAAAGAAGTGGCGCAAAACTTCCAGCTACTGCTCAAACTGACCCTGGGCAATGGCAGCCAGGCCACCCTGGAGGCCAGCAGCCCACGCCCGCTTGCCCAGGGCAGCTCACTGCTGGTCACCGCGCTGTCGGACAGCCGCCTGAGCGTCGCCCTGCTAGCAGGCGGCGAGAAAGCCCTGACCAGCCTGAACCTGGAACAACTGCCGGTCGGCACCTTGCTGCAGGGCAAAGTCGTGGCACGCGAACAGCTGACCCAGGCCACTGCACAGCAGGCACTCTACAAGGTGGTAGTGAGCCTACTCAACACCCCGCTGGCCGGCAGTAAGTTATCCCTGGAAACCCCCCTGGCGCTCCCTGTAGGCAGCCTGCTCAGCGCCCAGGTGCAAGGCAGTCAGGCCCTGAACTTCTTGCCCCTCAGCGGGCGCCTTGATCAACTCGAATTAAGCCAACAGCTGGGCAGCCAACACAACCGCCAAGGCTCATTGGAAGGGCTGTTCAAGGCCTTGCAAGGTGCAGGAGGTACGCTGCCTGAGGGCCTGCGCAGCAGCATCGACAAGCTGTTCAGCGCCCTGCCCGATGCCGCCCAACTCAGTACCGGAAAAGGATTGAGTCAGGCCGTGGCAAACAGCGGCTTGTTCCTTGAAAGCAAATTACTTGGTGGCCAAGGCCATGCCCTGCCAGCGGACATGAAAGCCAACCTGCTGCGCTTGATCAGCCAACTACTGCCGACCCTGGCAAGCGGAGCACCGCTGGCGACGGCCAATGCCAGCGCCGCCATGGCCCAAGCAATACCCGCATTCGCCCGCGACATACTCGGCTCACTCGCCCAATCAGGCGCACGCCAACAGGCCTTGCGCTTCCCTCTGCCACCGCGACTGCTGCAGTCGATGGAGGGTGAAGCCGATCTGCAAACCCTGCTGAAACTGGCCGCCGCCGCCGTCTCGCGCCTGCAAACTCACCAATTGTCCAGCCTGGCGCAGAGCCAGGTCGGCCCGGACGGCAATCTGCTGACTACCTGGCAACTGGAACTGCCCATGCGCGACCAGCGCGAGTTGGTGCCCCTGCAGGTAAAAATACAGCACGAAGAACCGCCGAAATCGCCGGGCAAGGACTCTAAAGAAGCACTATGGAAGGTCGAACTCGCCTTCGACCTGGAGCCGTTGGGGCCACTGCAAGTCCAGGCAAAACTGGCGCGTGGCACCCTGTCCAGTCAGCTATGGGCCGAGCGCCCGCGCACCGCCAGCCTGATCGGCGCTGAACTGGGCACTTTGCGTGAACGTATGACTGCCGCAGGCCTGAATGTTGGCGAACTGGTGTGCAGTCAAGGCACGCCACCCCAGGGAGCAAAAACCAGCCTGGAACAACGCTGGGTTGACGAAACCGCATGAAAAAGTCAGCACCGCGCCAAGCCATCGCACTGACCTACGACGGTCAAAACGCCCCAACCCTCAGCGCCAAGGGCGATGACGAGCTGGCCGAAGCGATTCTTGCAATCGCCCGTGAATATGAAGTGCCCATCTACGAGAATGCCGATCTGGTGCGCCTGCTGGCACGCATGGAACTGGGCGAAGCGATCCCCGAGCAGCTGTATCGCTGCATTGCCGAGATCATCGCGTTTGCCTGGCACTTGAAGGGCAAGTGCCCGCCGGGCTTCCACAACGACAAGCCCGACAATGACATTACCCCGCCGCTAGCGCTGCTCGACGGCCCGCTCCGTTAGCACAGAAGACAGACCCGTAGCCCGAATGCAATCCGGGGAATTGGCATATACCCCCCCCGGATTTCATCCGGGCTACGAAGCTCGAATTAAACCTGTTGGAGCCCGCTTGCTGTGACCCGGCATTCCGGCGATTCGGCAATTGATCGCCAGCAAGCTGGCTCCTACAAAGAGCGCCGATCAGGGCTGCAGTTTCGTAGGGTGGATGACCAAGCCAGGGACGCAGAACAGACCCGTAGCCCGGATGCAATCCGGGGAGAATACACGACCGCCCCGGATTGCATCCGGGCTACGAAAGCGCTTCGGCGAATCGGCGACTAAGGCTTTCTCGGTTGGTTGAGCTTGCTGATCAGCTCGGCCTCGGCCTTGCTCAACCCGCAGGACTGGGTCAGGTCATCGACACTGGCGCCCAGGCCGACCAGGCGCGCGGCCTGGGTGAACGACAGGCTGCTGGGGTCACGCTGTTCAATCTGGCTGAGTTTGTCCGGCAGCGGGGCAACGATCTGCCGCAGCTCGTGCAATTCTTCGCCCATCCTTACGCCACCCGCCAGATAGATATCCAGGCGCTTGGCGAGCTCCTTGATCCGCAGATCGCGCGCAGCATCCCGTTCAGCCTGCAGCAACGCCAGATGACGCTGCTGCATGGTCAGCCAAACACAGGTGCCAACCAACCCCAGGCATATCAACCCGAGCAGGATCAGCGCGATCTCTGACAACTCAGATACTCTCCAGCTCGGACCACTCTTCTTCGCTCATCATTTTGTCCAGCTCAACCAGAATCAGCAGCTCGCCGTTCTTGTTACACACGCCCTGGATGAACTTGGCCGACTCGTCGTTGCCGACATTGGGTGCGGTTTCCACTTCAGACTGACGCAGATAAACCACCTCAGCCACGCTGTCGACCATGATGCCGACCACTTGCTTGTCTGCCTCGATAATCACGATACGGGTGTTGTCAGTCACCGGTGCCGAGTCCAGGCCAAAGCGCTGACGGGTGTCAATCACCGTGACCACATTGCCACGCAAGTTGATGATCCCCAGCACGTAGCTTGGGGCCCCCGGAACCGGAGCAATCTCGGTGTAGCGCAGCACTTCCTGAACCTGCATCACATTGATGCCGTAGGTTTCGTTGTCCAGGCGGAAGGTCACCCATTGCAGGATGGGATCTTCAGCGCCCTGTGCAGAATTCTTCTTCATATCCCTAGCCTCGTCGTAAGCCGCACTGCGCGGCGTGCGCGGTTCAAACCGCGGGTCATAATGCATAGAGCCTGCCGCTGGGGCGAGCCCGCCATAAGTTCAATCAATGAATCTGGCCATTCACCATACGCTTGGCCGCACCACTGGCGATCAGCTCAGCCAGGGCCGCCACATCCAGCAACGCACACATGTGTTCGATCACGGTACCCGCCAGCCAGGGCCGCAACGTACGCTGGGTACGCCACTTGATCTCACTTGGGTCCAAACGAATCGAACGACTGACCTGATGCACAGCCAACCCCCATTCGTAGCCCTCGACTGAAATCACATACTGCAAACCCTGACGAAAATCATCGCGATAGCGGTCAGGCATGACCCAACGCGCAGTATCCAGAACTTTCAAGTTACCGGCCTGGCACGGCAGTATGCCGAGAAACCAGTCAGGCTGGCCAAATAACGGCGTCAACTCTTGGCCCTCCAGTGGGAATATAGAGCCTAGACACACAAGCGGCACAGCCAACGTCAGGCCGGCGACGTCGAACAACAAACATTCGAATGGCTCTTGTGCCCAATCTGGACGCTCGCCCGACTGCAAGGCGGGCACGGCAAGATGGACGTCGATAGCCGACTCGATCGACACCAGCGGGGTGACGACGACAGGTGCCACCTCGATCACCGGCACCACGACAGGCGCAGACAGCGCCTGCACTGGCACAGCGCAGAGCAGGCTGGCGTCGCGAACCTGCTCCTCCAGCACTGCGGCCTCGAACTCGTCCAGACTGCTGCTCTCGGCCAACTCGACTGCAGCCTCCTGCAACAAGCTGTCCAGGTAGGACTGCAAGGCCAGCTGGGGACGCGTAGCGGTGGCGACGGGACGGCTCATAGATGGAATCCGCAAAAATTACCTGTAAAACCTATCGGCCGCAGGTGCGGCATACTTGAGCGCTTCAGCTCAACATAAACCACCATCTCAAGCCACCTGTACTGCCAACTGTTGCGCAAGCAAGTGTTTGAGCAGTGCCCGGTAAGCCAGTACACCACGACTGTTAGGGTCGAACTGCGAGGGCGTGCGCCCTGCGCGACTGGCATCGCGCAAGCGCGTGTCAATCGGAATATAAGCTGGCCACAAGTGTTCAGGATAGCTGTCGCGCAACAGACGCAAGGTACTCAGTGATGCCTGGGTACGTCGGTCGAACAGCGTCGGCACGATGCTGTAGGGCAAAGCCTGCTTGCGCGATCGATTGATCATCGCCAGGGTACTGACCATACGCTCCAGCCCCTTGACCGCGAGAAACTCGGTCTGCACCGGAATCACTAGCTGCTGACTGGCCGCCAGCGCATTGACCATGAGCACGCCCAGCAATGGCGGACTGTCAATCACCGCATGGTCATAGCTCTGCCACAGCTGCGCCAGACTCTTGGATATAACCAGGCCCAAGCCACTTTGCCCGGGCGATTGACGCTCGAGCGTGGCCAAGGCGGTACTCGACGGCAACAGTGCGATGCGCTCGTGGCTGGTGGGCAGCAGCAGCTGCTCTGGCAACCCCTGAGGCACCACGCCCTGATGCAGAAACAGGTCGAAACAGCTGTGCTCCAGCGCATCTGGGTCGTGGCCAAAATAACTGGTCATCGACCCATGGGGGTCAAGATCGACCACCACCACGCGCTTGCCGGCATCGGCCAGTAAACCGGCCAAGGCGATGGCAGTGGTGGTCTTGCCAACACCGCCCTTTTGATTGGCTACTGCCCAAACTCTCATCTTGTTTGTCCTCCCGGCATGATTCAGACCCTACCGAGAACAGGCGTCGCCCTAAGGGGCAAACGACGGAGGATTGACGGCACCCGCTGGCGGGGCCTGTACTGCAGGCGGTGGTGCAGGTTGCGTGCCAGCCCGCTGCAAGGCGCTATCAGGGCGCGCATTGGAACTGCCCACGCCACTTACGCTGCGCCGAACATCCAGGTTGCGCGAGACCACCAATACCACCCGTCGGTTGCGTGCCCGACCTTCAGCCGACGCATTGTCAGCCACCGGCTGAAACTCGCCATAGCCGACTGACGCCAGCCGCCCGGGGTTGACGCCATCCATCGCCAGCATGCGCACGATGCTGGCCGCCCGAGCGGCAGACAACTCCCAATTGGTTGGATACTGCGCAGTGTTAATCGGCAGGTTGTCGGTAAAGCCCTCGACATGTACCGGGTTCTCGTAGGGCGCCAGAATTTTGGCAATCGTCTCGATAAGATCGAATGCCGTATTGTTCGGCAGGGCATCGCCACTGGGGAACAGCAGGCTGGAACTGAGCTCGATCTCGACCCACAACTCATTGCCACTCACTTTCAGTTGCTTGGCGTCAATCAACCCAGCGAAGGCCTGGCGCATGCTATCGGCAATATTTTGCAGAGAGTCCGCGGGCTGCCCGCCCGGCTCGTCCTCATCGAGCGGCGCGCGATCCGGCTCGGTGGTGCGCGGGCGCAGATCACCCACAGGTATAGGCTTGATCGCCCGCTCCGGCTGACTGAACACCCCGGTCAGGCTGTCCGAAAGAATCTTGTATTTACCCTCGTTAACCGAGGACATCGAGTACATGACCACGAAAAAAGCAAACAACAGGGTAATGAAGTCCGCGTAGGAGACCAGCCATCGCTCATGGTTTTCGTGCTCCTCGTGGCGCCTGCGACGAGCCATGACTACTCCATGAAGCCTTGCAGCTTCAACTCGATGGAGCGTGGGTTTTCACCTTCGGCAATCGACAGAATGCCCTCCAGCAACATCTCGCGGTAGAGTGACTGACGCAAGGCGACGGCCTTGAGCTTGTTGCCAATCGGCAGCAACAGCAGGTTGGCAATTCCCACCCCGTAGATGGTGGCGACAAAGGCCACAGCAATGCCGCTGCCGAGCTTGCTCGGGTCGGCCAGATTGCCCATCACATGGATCAAACCCATCACCGCGCCAATGATGCCGATGGTCGGTGCGTAACCGCCCATGCTTTCGTAGACCTTGGCCGCCTGGATGTCGCGGCCCTCCTGGGTATACAGGTCGACCTCAAGGATGCTGCGAATAGCTTCGGGTTCGGCGCCATCAACCAGCAACTGCAGGCCTTTGCGCGCGTAGGGGTCGACCTCGGCATCCGCCACGGCCTCAAGGCCGAGCAGACCTTCCTTGCGTGCGGTCATGCTCCAACCGACGACATGCTCGATGCCACCAGCCAGGTCGATACGGGGCGGGAAGAATATCCAACGCAGAATAACCAGGGAGCGTTTGAATACATTCACCGGGGCTTGCAGAAAAGCAGCCCCCAGGGTGCCGCCAATCACAATCAACGCCGCCGGACCGTTGAGCAGGGCCGCCACATGACCGCCCTCCAGATAGTTGCCACCCAGAATGGCGACGAACGCCAGGATGACCCCAATCAGGCTCAGTACATCCATTACACGCAAGCCTCGGTCAAATACCGACCCATGTCGTCGAGGCTATAAATTGCATCAGCCAGATTGGCCTTGACCACCGCCATCGGCATGCCATAGATCACGCAACTGGCCTCATCCTGCGCCCACACCTGACTGCCCTCCTGCTTGAGCAGGCGCGCACCCTCGCGACCATCGGCACCCATACCGGTCAATACCACAGCCAGTACCTTGTCGCGAAAGGACTTGGCCGCCGAGCCAAACGTAATGTCGACGCAAGGCTTGTAGTTCAAACGCTCGTCGCCCGGCAGAATCCTCACCGCGCCGCGACTGTCGATCATCATCTGCTTGCCGCCAGGGGCCAGCAGTGCCAACCCAGGGCGCAGCAGATCACCATCCTCGGCTTCCTTGACGTTGATCTTGCACAGTTTATCCAGGCGCTCGGCAAATGCCTTGGTAAAGGCCGCGGGCATGTGCTGGATCAGCACCAGAGGTGCCGGGAAGTTGGCCGGCAACTGGGTCAATACGCGCTGCAGCGCCACAGGACCACCGGTAGAAGTACCGATGGCCACCAGCTTGTAGGACTTGCGCTTGGGTGCACTGACGCGCGCAGTAACTGGCGCCGGGGCTGGCACTGGCGCCGCTGTGCTAACGCCAGGGCGGGCAAAATTACTGAGCGCTGCCGGCTTTCCCGGCGTGCTGACGCTCGGCACTGGGGCGGAACTCAAACTGCGACGATTACTGCGCGCGACCGTGTGAATCCTTTCGCAAAGCAGTTGCTTGACCTTCTCCGGATTGCGCGAGATGTCCTCGAAATTCTTCGGCAGAAAATCTGCCGCGCCGGCATCCAGCGCATCGAGAGTGACGCGAGCGCCTTCGTGAGTCAGTGAAGAGAACATGAGTACGGCCGTCGGGCAGCGCTGCATGATGTTTTTTACTGCCGTGATGCCGTCCATCATTGGCATCTCGTAGTCCATGGTGATCACATCAGGCTTGAGCGCCAGCGCTTGATCGATGGCTTCGCGGCCATTGGTCGCGGTACCTACCACCTGAATGTTCGGATCACTCGAAAGAATCTCCGAAACGCGCCGGCGAAAAAAGCCGGAGTCATCCACCACCAACACCTTGACCACCATAAAAACTCCTAAACGGCGCGACCTGAGCCGGCGCCGCGAACAATCAGATGCGCCGTGCGTAGCGCTTGAGCATGCTCGGCACGTCGAGAATCAAGGCGATACGCCCATCACCGGTAATGGTCGCACCGGACATACCCGGAGTGCCCTGGAGCATTTTGCCCAACGGCTTGATCACCACTTCCTCCTGACCGACCAACTGGTCAACGACAAAACCGATGCGCTGGTTACCGACAGTAAGAATCACCACGTGGCCCTCGCCTTGCTCCTCGTGGGCAGCACTGCGGACCAACCAGCGCTTGAGGTAGAACAGCGGCAATGCCTTGTCACGCACGATCACTACTTCCTGGCCATCGACCACATTTGTGCGCGACAGGTCGAGGTGGAAGATTTCGTTGACGTTGACCAGCGGAAAAGCAAACGCCTGGTTGCCCAACATCACCATCAGCGTCGGCATGATCGCCAAGGTTAGCGGCACCTTGATAACGATCTTCGACCCCTGCCCCTGGACCGAGAACACGTTGACCGTGCCGTTGAGCTGGGAAATCTTGGTCTTCACCACGTCCATGCCAACCCCGCGACCGGACACATCGGAGATCTCGGTCTTGGTCGAGAAACCTGGTGCGAAGATCAGGTTGTAGCATTCGAACTCGCTGAGCCGATCGGCAGCATCCTTGTCCAACAGGCCCTTCTCCACGGCCTTGGCACGCAGCACATCAGCATCCATGCCTTTGCCATCATCGGAGATCGACAGCAGGATATGATCGCCTTCCTGCTCGGCCGACAGCACAACCTTGCCGCCGCGCGACTTACCAGAAGCTTCACGCTCTTGCGGAGTTTCGATGCCATGGTCGACGGCATTACGCACCAAGTGCACCAGCGGGTCGGCCAGTGCCTCGACCAGGTTCTTGTCCAGATCGGTTTCTTCACCGACCAGTTCAAGGTTGATCTCTTTCTTCAGGCTGCGTGCCAAGTCCCGAACCAGGCGTGGAAAGCGGCCGAAGACTTTCTTGATCGGCTGCATGCGCGTTTTCATCACCGCCGTCTGCAAGTCAGCGGTCACCACGTCGAGGTTGGACACGGCCTTGGCCATGGCCTCATCGCCGCTGTTGGAGCCCAGCCGCACCAGACGGTTACGCACCAGCACCAGTTCGCCAACCATATTCATGATTTCGTCCAGACGCGCGGTATCAACCCGCACGGTGGTTTCCGCCTCACTAGGCGCTTGTGGCTTATCAGCAACTGCGGCGACGGGTGCTTTCGGCGGAACAATCTTGGTCTCGGGCTGCTTGGCCGGTGTAACTGGCGCGACCGCAGCCGAAGGCGCAGGCGCCGGGACAGGCGCCTTGACGGTCACGGCCGGCTCGACGAACTTGCCTTTGCCATGCAGCTGATCAAGCAGCGCCTCGAACTCATCGTCGCTGATATTATCGCCTGCCGCTGGCGCAGCGGGTGCTGCAACCGGAGGCGGCACAACAGCAACAGCAGGCTCGGCAGGGGCGGCGAACTGACCCTTGCCGTGCAACTGGTCGAGCAGCGCCTCGAATTCATCGTCGCTGATCTCGTCTCCAGCCGCTGGCGCAACCGGCGCAGCAACTGGAGCAGCGACTGGCACCGCAGCTGCGCCCGCCGCGAACTGGCCCTTGCCATGCAACTCATCAAGCAACGACTCGAACTCGTCATCGCTGATTTCATCACCGCCCACGCTTGCACTCACCGACGGGACAGGCGACTCAGCCATGGCATCGAGCAACTGCTCGAACTCGTTGTCGATAATGTCGCCAGCGCCAGCCACTGATATCGCAACAACAACTTCAGCGATGGGCTGCTCGACCACAACGGCCGCAGCCGGCTCGGCAAAGCGCGTCAGCGCAGCCAGCAGTTCCCGGGTGGCTGGCGTCGGGGGGACGCGTTCGCGCACTTCAGTGAACATGCCGTTGACCGCGTCGAGCGCTTCCAACACTACATCCATCAACTCGGAGTCGACGCGCCGCTCACCCTTGCGCAGGATGTCGAAAACGTTTTCTGCGATATGGCAGCATTCCACCAGCTCATTGAGCTGGAGAAAACCGGCGCCACCTTTAACGGTATGAAACCCGCGAAAAATAGCGTTCAGCAGATTCATGTCATCCGGGCGGCTCTCAAGCTCCACCAACTGCTCGGACAATAATTCAAGAATCTCGCCGGCCTCAACCAGGAAGTCCTGGAGGATTTCTTCATCGGCGCCGAAGCTCATAGACGTGCTCCTAAAATCCCAGGCTGGAAAGCAGATCGTCGACATCATCCTGATTGGATGCGACGTCTTCACGCTTATCGGCATGAATCTGCGGACCTTCACCGTGGGAAGGCTCTTTTTGTTGTTTTTGTTCCTCACGCAACACGGCGTGGTCATGCTCGATGCCGGCAAAACGATCAACCTGACTCGCCATCAGCACCAATTTGAGCAGGTTACTTTCCACTTCGGTGACCAATTGCGTCACTCGCTTGATCACCTGGCCAGTCAAATCCTGGTAATCCTGGGCGAGCAAAATATCGTTGAGGTGGGCAGAAACCTGGAGGCTGTCGCGCTCACTACTGGCCAGGAACAACTCAATACGCTTGGCCAGGTCGCGAAAACCCTCAGCATCCATTTCCCGGCGCATGAAGCGCCCCCAGTCGCCGCTCAGGCTATGCGCCTCGGTAGCAATACCGCTGCTCAGAGGAGAACTCAGCTCAACCAGATCCATGGTGCGATTGGCCGCGTTCTCGGTCATCGTCACCACATAATTCAGCCGTTCGGTCGCGTCGGTAATTTGCGACACTTCCTTGGCGTGCGGTACCCGGGGATCAAGCTGAAAATTGACGATAGCGTTGTGCAGTTCGCGCGTGAGCTTGCCGACCTCGTGATACAGGCCATGATCGCGAACCTTATTGAGGTCATTGATCAGCTGTACTGCTTCGCCAAAATCACCATGTTCCAAGCTCTCCACCAAGTGGCGGGCATGTCTTTTCAGGGTTGACTCGAAGTCACCCTTAGCGGAATCATCGTTTTCCATAGTGCCCTCGCGGCAGACATCAGCCGTTGACCCGCTCAAAGATTTTTTCAATCTTTTCCTTCAGCACTTGGGCTGTGAATGGCTTAACCACATAGCCATTCACCCCAGCTTGTGCAGCCTCGATGATCTGATCGCGCTTCGCTTCAGCGGTCACCATCAACACCGGCAGGTGCTTCAGACGCTCGTCTGCGCGCACCGCACGCAACAGGTCAATCCCGGTCATGCCTGGCATATTCCAGTCAGTCACCAGAAAATCAAAGCTGCCGCTGTGCAGCATTGGCAATGCAGTGGTGCCATCGTCAGCCTCTGCGGTATTGGTGAATCCCAAGTCGCGTAGAAGGTTCTTGATGATCCGGCGCATCGTTGAAAAATCATCAACGATGAGGATTTTCATGTTTTTGTCCAAGTCGACCTCCGTACAGTCCCAAACGAACCCAGCACCTGGGCACGCTTTCAATCGTGAAACCGGCCTGACAGGTCGTTACAAAGTCACTGAACTCGCCAGCTTTTTTTGTAACGGCCTGCTGATTTAACTGCTTATCTTGCGCGCCACTCAACCAATCGTGCCCGTAGTCGTGCGGCACACTGGCTATGTAACTGGCTAACACGCGACTCGCTAACCCCCAGAACCTCACCAATTTCCTTGAGGTTCAGTTCTTCATCGTAATACAACGCCAACACCAACCGCTCCCGCTCGGGTAACTGGCTGATAGCATCGGCCAAAGCCGCCTGGAAGCGCTCGTCTTCCAGCTCTCCCGAGGGTTCTGAGTGACTGGAGCTGGCATCTTCGCGCAACCCGCCATGTTCGCCGTCCTGCATCAGATCGTCGAAACTGAACAGCCGGCTGCCCAAAGTGTCGCCAAGAATGCCGTAGTAATCATCGAGACTCAATTGGAGTTCGGCCGCAACCTCTTGATCTTTAGCATCTCGACCGGTTCTGGCCTCAATTACTCGAATTGCGTCACTGACCATTCGGCTGTTGCGATGCACCGAACGTGGCGCCCAATCACCTTTTCGCACCTCGTCAAGCATCGAACCGCGAATGCGAATGCCGGCGAATGTTTCGAAACTTGCACCTTTACTGGAGTCGTATTTTTTCGAGGCTTCGAGCAGGCCAATCATCCCGGCCTGGATCAAATCGTCTACCTGCACATTGGCGGGCAAGCGCGCCAGCATGTGATAGGCGATCCGCTTGACCAAGGGCGCATAGCGCTCGATCAACTGGTGCTGGGCGTCCTGCGTCTGAGCTTTGCTGTACATACGGAGTCCAGAAGCTGCTGTCATATGGCCGTATCCGCAGTCGGTTGCTGCACCAGGCGCTCGACGAAAAACTCCAGATGGCCGCGCGGGTTGGCCGGTAATGGCCACGCATCGACTCGTTGAGCTATCGCTTTAAACGCCAGGGAACACTTCGACCGCGGGAAAGCTTCGTAGACCGCACGCTGTTTCTGCACGGCCTTGCGTACCGATTCATCGTAAGGCACCGCACCGACATATTGCAGCGCGACGTCGAGGAAGCGGTCGGTAACCTTGGTCAGCTTAGCAAACAGGTTGCGACCTTCCTGCGGGCTATGCGCCATATTCGCCAGCACGCGGAAACGGCTCATGCCATGGTCGCGATTGAGCAGCTTTATCAGTGCATAGGCGTCTGTGATCGAAGTCGGCTCGTCACACACCACTACCAGCACTTCCTGGGCTGCGCGCACGAAGCTAACCACCGAATCACCAATACCGGCAGCGGTATCGACGATCAATACATCAAGGTTGTCGCTGATGTCGCTGAAGGCCTGAATCAGGCCGGCATGCTGCATCGGCGAGAGCTGTACCATGCTTTGCGTGCCAGAAGCAGCAGGCACCACACGAATGCCGCCGGGGCCTTGCAGCACCACATCGCGCAACTCGCACTCGCCACTGATCACATCGGCCAATGTGCGCTTGGCCGTAAGGCCCAGCAACACGTCGATGTTGGCCAGACCCAAGTCGGCATCCATCACCATCACCCGCCGACCAAGGTCAGCCAGCGCCAGCGCCAGATTCACCGACACATTGGTCTTGCCGACGCCACCTTTGCCGCCGGTCACCGCAATCACCTGTACGGGATGCATACCCATGTTATCTATACACCTTGTCTGACTTCGACTGAGAGGCTGTGGCTGCTGGAAATCCGCCAAACCACTGCCGGGCGCCACGCATTGCCGCATATCGCTGAATCATTACTGCTGTGGCCATTAGCCGGCGCGCCGTGCCGGGTGCTGATAAAGCCCGGCAAACATCTCGGCCATTGTATCTTCACTCGGTTCCTCCGCGCTTTGCAGTCCCACCGCACGGCTCACCAATTGATGGCTGCGCGGCACCTGCAAATCATCCGGAATCCGTGGCCCATCAGTTAGATAGGCTACCGGTAGACGCTGGCCAATAGCCAGACCTAAAACTTCACCCAGGCTGGTAGCTTCGTCCAGTTTGGTCAGGATGCAGCCGGAAAGGCCGCAGCGCTTATAGCTATGGTAGGCCGCTTTGAGCACCTGGCTCTGGCTGGTTGCGGCCAGTACCAGATAATTCTTGGCCTTTACACCGCGACTGGCCAGGGTCTCGAGCTGCATGCGCAGGGCGGGATCACTTGCCGGCAGGCCGGCACTGTCGATCAACACCACACGTTTGCGCGCCAATGGCGCCAGGGCCTGGGTCAATGATTGACCCGGATCGACCAGGGTCACTGGCACATTGAGAATACGCCCCAGGGTCTTCAATTGTTCCTGGGCACCAATCCGGTAGCTGTCGAGGCTGACCAGGGCGACATGCTGGGCGCCGTACTTGAGTACATAACGCGCGGCCAGCTTGGCCAGGGTCGTGGTTTTACCCATGCCGGCAGGGCCGACCAAGGCAATCACACCGCCATCTTCCAGCGGCTCCTGCTTAGGCACCTGGATCGCATGAGCCAGGTGAGCGAGCAACATGCCCCAGGCCTGGCGCGGCTCGGCCACATTCGCTACACGCTCAAGCAATACCCGCGACAGCTCAGCAGGCAGGCCCATGCGCTGCAGGCGCCGCCAGAGGTTGGCCTGCTGCGGACGACGCGTCTGCATCTGCCCCCAGGCCATGGAACCAAGCTGCCCTTCAAGCAACTCACGCAAGCCATGCAGCTCCGAGCGCATGGCCTCGATTGCGCCCTGGTCGCTGGCCGTCATGGGCGCTGGCGCTGCCATGCGCAGCGCGGTGTCCAGGGTATCAAGCGGTGCTACCGGCTCTTCAGCGAACAGTTGGCGATCCTTGCTGGCATCGGCCTGAGTGCGCGTAACCAGTTCGGCCTGAGCCGAGGCGATACGCGCCTGGGTCTGGCGCAACTCGGCTTCCAGCGCCGGATTGGGTTGCCGGGCAGGTGCGGCGGGAATCTGGTAGTCCAGTGCGGCAGTCAGTTCGACACCACCGGCAACCCGGCGGTTACCGATAATCGAGGCGTCCGCGCCCAGCTCATCGCGAACCAGCTTCATGGCTTGGCGCATATCGGCAGCGAAAAAGCGTTTGACCTGCATGGCCTGTTACCTCGGTTAATTCTGCCCCACCGTAGCGACGATGGTGACCTGCTTATTGTCCGGGATTTCCTGGTAAGCCAGCACATGCACACTCGGCACTGCCAACCGTGCGAACCGCGAGAGCATCGCTCGAACCGGTCCGGCTACCAGCAGGATCACTGGCTTGCCGAGCATTTCCTGGCGCTGCGCTGCTTCCACCAGGGAACGCTGCAACTTCTCGGCCATGCCAGGCTCCAGGAGGATGCCCTCCTCGGAGCCTTGACCGGCCTTCTGTAGACTGTTTAGCAATATCTGTTCCAACCTTGGCTCAAGGGTGATCACAGGCAGCTCCAGCTCTAGTCCCACGATGCTTTGCACGATTGCCCGAGCCAAGGCGACCCGCACTACCGCGACCATCGCGGCGGGATCTTGACTCTTCGGCGCCACATTGGCGATGGCTTCGGCAATGGTGCGAATGTCGCGCACCGGTACCTGTTCCTGCAGCAGCGCCTGCAGCACCTTGAGCAGGGTCGACAACGACACCAGACCCGGCACCAGTTCCTCGGCCAACTTGGGCGAGCTTTTCGCCAGTTGCTGCATCAGTTGCTGCACTTCTTCATGGCCAAGCAGCTCGTGGGCGTGCTTGTGCAAGACCTGGTTGAGGTGAGTGGCGACCACGGTGCTGGCATCGACCACGGTATAGCCAAGCGATTGCGCCTGATCACGCTGACTGGGGTCGATCCAGACTGCCTCCAGACCGAACGCCGGATCTTTGGCGGCAATCCCGTTTAGGGTGCCGAATACCTGGCCCGGATTGATCGCCAACTCACGATCCGGGTAGACCTCGGCTTCCGCCACGCTGACACCCATCAGGGTCAGACGGTAGGCGCTGGGCTGCAGATCGAGGTTGTCGCGGATGTGCACGGAAGGCATGAGAAACCCCATCTCTTGCGAGAGCTTCTTGCGCACGCCCTTGATCCGCGCGAGCAGTTGCCCGCCCTGGTTACGATCCACCAGCGGAATCAGCCGGTAGCCGACTTCCAGGCCGACCATGTCCACCGGCATCACGTCGTCCCAACCAAGCTCCTTGACCTCCTGGGCACGCTGGGCCGGCAACAGCTCCTGCTGCCGCTTGACCTCATGCACCTCCTCTTCCTTGACCTTGCGCTGCTTGTTGGCAATCCAGTAGGCGCCGCCGGCAGCGACCAGGCCGAGGCTGATAAAGGAAAAGTGTGGCATGCCGGGTACCAGGCCCATGGCAATCATGATCGCCGCCGCCACGGCCAGAGCGCGCGGCGAGGCGAACATCTGCCGGTTGACCTGGGCACCCATGTCCTCCGAACTGGAGACACGGGTGACCATGATCGCCGCCGCGGTCGACAGCAGCAGCGAGGGGATCTGGGCAACCAGGCCGTCACCGATGGTCAGCAAGGTGTAGACCTTGCCGGCGTCGGCGAAGCCCAGGTCGTGCTGGAAGATGCCGATGGCGATGCCGCCAATCAGGTTGATGAACAGAATCAGCAGACCAGCGATGGCGTCGCCGCGGACGAACTTGCTGGCACCGTCCATCGAACCGTAGAAGTCGGCCTCCTGGGAGACCTCTGCGCGACGTGTCTTGGCTTCCGATTGCTCGATCAAGCCGGCATTCAGGTCCGCGTCGATCGCCATTTGCTTGCCGGGCATGGCATCCAAAGTGAAGCGCGCGCTGACCTCGGAAATCCGCCCGGCACCTTTGGTTACCACCACGAAGTTGATGATCATGAGGATGGCGAACACCACGATACCAACCACATAGTTGCCGCCGATCACCACCTCCCCGAAGGCCTGGATCACCTGCCCCGCCGCGCCATCGCCTTCATGGCCGTTGAGCAACACCACGCGAGTGGAGGCGACGTTCAGCGCCAGGCGGAGCAAGGTCGCCGCCAGCAGGATGGTCGGGAATACCGCGAAATCCAGCGGACGCAAGGCGTAGATGCCAACCAGCAGCACCACGATCGACAGGGCGATACTGAAGGTGAACAGCACGTCGAGCAGGAACGGCGGAATCGGCAGCATGACCATGCCGAGCATGACCAGGAGCATCAACGGAATGCCCAGATTGCCCTCGCGCAACCCGGACAGGTTGCTGCGCACGTTACCGACCATTTGTGAGCGATCTACTGCCACATCCCTACCCCAGCTGATTCAATCTTTTGACGCTAACCGCGCCTTTGCCAAGGGGTTTGCAAGAAGCTGTCCAACTTTGCCTGCGAGGGGTGAAGGGTGAAGAGTGGATTAGCCGCCGAGCCGATATTCGCTCAAGGCCGCCGTTTGGGCGCGGCGTACCCATCGCGTCGTCGGGCCTGCTGACGCCATGTCAGGTTACGCGGCGCTCGAAGGGCGTGGCTACCAGTAATCCGGCGGCCAGCGCCGCTAACCCGACCTACTCGCTAGGCGGGAGAGTAGTCGGCAGACATCAATCGCTCGATGGGTATCGCTACGCTCAACACCATCCTACGAACTGTTCCGGCCCCCGTAGGATGGGTTAGCCGCTGAGCCGATTTCAGCCAATACCGCTGTTTGGGCGCGGCGTAACCCATCGCGGCGTCGGGCCTGCTGACGCCACCCTAGTCGTCGCGACGCAAATCCGGCGGGATCGGCAGGTCTGGCAGCGGCACCGGGCGCTTGCCCTTGCCGGCCTGGTACTGGCGAATCTGGTAGACGTAGGCCAGCACCTGGGCGACCGCCAAATACAGGCCAGCGGGAATCTCCTGATCCAGCTCGGTGGAATAGAACACTGCTCGCGCCAGCGCCGGCGACTCCAGCAGCATGACGTTGTGCTCCTGGGCGATCTCGCGAATCTTTAACGCAGTAAAATCGCTGCCCTTAGCCAGCAACACCGGCGCATTGCCTTTGGCCGGGTCGTATTTCAAGGCGACCGCGAAATGGGTCGGGTTGGTGATCACCACATCCGCCTGCGGCACGGCCTGCATCATCCGGCGCTCAGCCATCTCGCGCTGCAACTGACGGATGCGCTGCTTGACCTCGGGTTTGCCCTCGCTGTCCTTGTACTCGTCGCGCACCTCTTGCTTGGTCATCATCATCTTTTGCTTGTTGTCCCAGAGCTGGAACGGCACATCCACCGCCGCAATCAGCACCAGCCCGCAAGCCATCCACAGGGCGCTCCAGCCAACCACCTGGGCGGCATGCAGGATGGCCATCTCCAGCGGCTCATGGGCCATCGCCAGCAAATCGTCGACATTGGCCGACAGCACGGCCAGCGCCACGGCAAGTATCAGGGTGAATTTGGCCAGCGCCTTGAATAGCTCGACCAGCGCCTTGGCCGAAAACATCCGTTTGAGGCCTGCAAGCGGATCCATCCGGCTCATTTTGGGCGCCATCGCCTTGGCCGAGAACAGCCAGCCACCCAATGAAATCGGGCCGACAATCGAAGCTATCAGCAATGCCAGAAATAGTGGCGCCACGGCATCCACCGCGACTTTTCCGGAGGCCAGCAGCCAGATCATCATGGAGCGCTCATCCATGATCACCTCGCGCGACAGGGAGAAATTGCCGCTCATGATCGACATCAAGTCGCTGCCCAAGCTGCCGCCAATGGCCAGCAGGCCACCCGCGCCGGCCAGCATGATCGCCAGGGTATTAAGCTCACGAGAGCGGGCAATCTGACCTTTCTCACGGGACTCGCGAATGCGTTTCTCCGTGGGTTCCTCGCTTTTATCGGCACCACTTTCCGATTCGGCCATGGCTTAGCTCGCCCGCGCCATTTCACGCAACAGTTGCAGGGCTTCACTGGCCAAGTCCTGGTACTGCGCGAGGATATCGGCCATGCCAATCCAGAGAATCACCAAGCCTATAACCAGCGTAAGCGGAAAACCGATGGAGAAAATATTCAGCTGCGGCGCAGCACGAGTCATCACCCCGAAGGCCAGGTTGACCACCAGCAACGCGGTGATCGCCGGCAGCACCAGAATCAGCGCCGCGCCTATCACCCAGCCCAGCTTATTGGCCAGGTGCCAATAGTGCTCGACCAGAAAACCACCGCCGACCGGCAGGGTCACGAAGCTCTCGGCCAGCACCTCGAAGACCACCAGATGGCCGTTCATGGCGAGAAACAGCAAGGTCACCAGCATCAGCAGAAACTGCCCGATCACCGCCACCGAGATACCGTTGGCCGGGTCGACCATGGAGGCAAAACCCAGGCCCATCTGCGTCGCCACGATCTGCCCGGCGATAACGAACGCATGGAAGAACAGCTGCAGGGTAAACCCCAGCATCACCCCGATCAGCACCTCTTGGGCGATCAGAATAAACGTCGACAGGCTCAGCGCATCGACCTGCGGCATCGGCGGCAGGTTGGGCATCAGCACCACACAAATCGCCAGTGACAAGTACAAACGCACCCGCATCGGCACCAACTGCGTGCCAATGATCGGCATCACCATCAACAGCGCCGCGATACGAAACAGCGGCAGCAGGAAAGAACCCACCCAGCCACCGATCTGCGCCTCAGTCAACTCCAGCATGGCAAAGCCCAGTACCGCGACCAAGAAGAGCGCACAGTCGATTTATGCATGGCCGTTCAGCCAATCAACATGGGAATGTTCATGATCAAATTCTGCGTGTACTCCATCATCTGCTGAGCCAACCAGGGCCCGAGAACGATCAGGGTGACCAGAATCACCAGCAAGCGCGGCAGAAAGCTCAGGGTCTGCTCGTTGATCTGGGTGGCAGCCTGGAACATGGCGACCATCAAGCCGACCAGCAGGCTGGGCACGACCGTGACCGCAACTATGACTGCAGTCAGCCACAACGCCTCGCGAAACAGGTCGACGGCTACCTCGGGCGTCATGCTCAGGTTCCTCCGAAGCTGGCGGCAAGGGTGCCCATGATCAGCGCCCAACCATCGATCAGGACGAACAGCATGATCTTGAACGGCAGAGAAATGATCAGCGGCGAGAGCATCATCATGCCCATGGCCATGAGAATACTGGCCACCACCAGATCGATCACCAGGAACGGGATGAAGATCATGAAACCGATCTGGAACGCGGTTTTCAGCTCGGAGGTGACGAACGCCGGCACCAGGATAACCAGCGGTGCGTCTTCCGGGCTGGCGATGTCGGTACGCTTGGACAAGCGCACGAACAACTCAAGATCACTCTCGCGGGTCTGCGCCAGCATAAAGTTCTTCAGCGGCACCTCGGCCTTCGCAATCGCCTCCTGGGCAGACAATTGCTCATTGAGATACGGCTGCAAGGCATCCACATTAATTTTCTCGAACACTGGTGCCATGATGAACAGGGTAAGAAACAGCGCCAGACCGACCAGAATCTGGTTGGACGGCGTCTGTTGCAAGCCCAGCGCCTGACGCAGGATGGAGAACACGATGATGATGCGGGTGAAGCTGGTCATCAACATAACGAAGGCTGGAATGAAGCTCATCGCCGTCATGATCAACAGGATCTGCAGGCTAACCGAGTACTCCTGCTGGCCTTCGGTGTCCGTACTCAGGGTGATCGCCGGGATCGACAACGGGCTGTCGGCAGCAAACACCTGCCCAGCGAAGACCATGGGCCCGAGCAGGGTGACCAGTACAACCAGCGCCAGACGCAATGGATTCATCAAGACTTGTCCCTCTGCGAGTCCTTGGCCAGTAACCCCATCAGGCGCTGGGCGAACTCGCTAGAGGCAGGTTCACCATCAGGCAAATGCACCGCCTCCTTCAGCACATGCAGGGGTGCGATGCGTCCCGGCGTCAGCCCCAGGAGAATCTGCTCGCCACCCACTTCAACCAGCACCAGGCGATCACGCGGACTGAGCGCCTGGCTGGCGACTATCTTGATCACCTGTTGGCCGCCCCGCGGACCAAACTGCTGCACGCGACGCATCAGCCAGGCAAGCACGAAAATCAGGCCAATAACCAATAACAAGCCAAGCAGCAACTGCACCAGTTGCCCGGCGATGCCGCTGCTGGCAATAGGCGCGACCGCTTGCGCAGCCGGTTCAGCGGCCAAAGCAGTGAGCGGCAGGAGCAAGGTGACGCCGAACAATCTGTGCATGGTCGGACTCTATCGGCACGTAAACAGGCCGTTGAAAAACTACTACATGGCCAAAAGCGCGTTAAAAATAGCCGGTTAACGCAGTTTCTTGATCCGCTCGCTGGGGCTGATTACGTCGGTCAGGCGGATGCCGAACTTCTCGTTGACCACCACCACTTCGCCGTGGGCAATCAGGGTACCGTTGACCAATACATCCAGCGGCTCGCCGGCCAGACGGTCGAGTTCGATCACCGAGCCCTGGTTGAGCTGCAGCAGGTTACGGATGGTGATATCGGTGTTGCCGACTTCCATGGAGATCGATACCGGAATATCGAGGATCACATCGAGGTTCGGCCCTTCCAGATTGACTGGCAGATTGCCCCTGGGCACGCTACCGAACTCTTCCATGGGGGCGCGCGGCGCACTTGGCGCAGCCGTGCCAGCGCCGGCGCCGGCGAGCATGGCATCGATATCATCCTGATTGGCGTCGTCGCCGGACTCGGAAAGAGCGGCGGCCCACTCATCGGCCAGCGCCTGCTCCTCGGGGGAGGTCTGTTCGTTATCGTCTGCCATTATCTGTCCTCGGCGGGCTTGTAGCGGGTTGGGCGAGCACTGCGCTGCTCAGTCTGTCAGCGCTGGCGGTCGATGGGTTCTAGCACTTGCAACGCCAGATTACCTTTGTGCGCGCCAAGCTTGACCTTGAAGGCCGGTACACCGCTGGCACACAGGATTACGTTCTCAGGAATATCCACCGGAATCACATCACCCGGCTGCATATGGAGGATATCGCGCAGCTTTAACTGACGCTTGGCCACGGTAGCGCTGAGCGGCACACTGACATCCATAATGTCTTCGCGCAGTGACTTGACCCAGCGCTCGTCCTGATCATCAACATCAGACTGGAAACCGGCATCGAGCATCTCGCGAATCGGCTCGATCATCGAATAGGGCATGGTGATGTGCAGGTCGCCGCCACCGCCGTCCAGTTCAATATGGAAGGTCGACACCACAATGACTTCACTGGGGCTGACGATGTTGGCAAGGGCCGGATTGACTTCCGAGTTGACGTACTCGAAGTTGATATCCAGCACCGCATGCCAGGCCTCGCGCAGATCGATAAAGGCCTGATCGAGCACCATGCGCACCACGCGCAGTTCGGTCGGAGTGAATTCACGCCCCTCGATTTTCGCGTGACGACCATCACCACCGAAAAAATTGTCAACCAGCTTGAACACCAGCTTGGCGTCCAGAATAAACAGACCGGTGCCACGCAGCGGCTTCATCTTCACCAGATTGAGACTGGTTGGCACATACAGCGAATGCACGTACTCGCCGAACTTCATCACCTGCACGCCGCCCACCGCCACGTCCGCCGAACGACGCAGCAGATTGAACATACTGACGCGGGTGTAGCGGGCAAAACGCTCGTTGATCATTTCCAGGGTCGGCATGCGCCCACGAACGATGCGATCCTGGCTGGTCAGGTCATATTGCTTGACGGTCCCAGGTTCGACATCGTCCTCGGCATCGACCAGCCCGTCATCGACACCATGCAGCAGCGCATCGATTTCATCCTGGGAAAGCAGGTCTTGCACAGCCATGTGGAGCTCCCCTGTAGGGTCTTGAACGACAGTTCACGCTGGCGCGGCGAACATGCCTTTATTGCAAAACCAGGTTGGTGAACAGCACTTGCTCGACGGTCAACTTTCCCGTCTCCTGCTGCGCCAATTCCTGCACGCTGGCCGTAGCCTGCTGACGCAACATTTCCTTGCCCACCGGGGTGATCAATGTCTCGAAATCCTGGCCTGAGAACAGCATCACCAGACGGTTGCGCAACACCGGCATATGCACCTTGAGTGCATCGAGCGCCGCCTGATCGCGGACCAGCAAGGCAACGCTGACCTGCATGTAGCGCGCTCGCCCGTTGTGGGTGAAGTTGACCACGAACGCCGGCGCCAGCTCTTCATATATCGCGGGTAGCTTAACGGGCACTGCGGGCTCTGCAGACGCGGTCTCGGCGCCACTCTTGGGCGCGTCTTTGTTAAGGAAGTACAAGGTGCCACCCACCGAGACGCCCACCGCAAGGAGCACGACCACGACAATCACGATGATCAGCTTCAACTTGCCGCCAGGTTTGGCCTCTGCGGTGGCCCCGTCTTGAGCCGCTTCTTTCTTAGCCATGCCAATTATCCGTCACTAATCGGAGTTCAATCCGTGTTCAAAGGGTTGAGAGCAAGTGTTATGCCAGATTGCAACTGCCCGCAGTTGACCGGGCACCGGGCAGGCGATACAGCCGGACAATCGCGCGCGCATGAGAAATAGCGCTTCATCTCAACAATGGCCAGCGGGTATACCAGTCTGGCCAGTTGCTGTCACCCGAAAACGCCACGCCGGACCGATTGCGAGGCCAGGCGGCTATCGGTTCGGTGCTCAGGGCGAGGCTTTTACAGGAGGCGGGCCGCGGGACTTGAGCACAGCGATGCCCATCGACCGGTTGCGCCGCCGGGTTTTATTGATTGGCCGCAGATCGTCGTGGCGGGTATCGCTGCGCTCAATACCACAGCATGGGTATCGCTTCGTTCAACACCACAGCATGGGTATCGCTGCGCTCAACACCATCCTACGGATGGATGGCCGCAGCGTTTTTGCAGGAAGCGGCGGGGCGCGTAGGCTTGAGCATAGCGATACCCATCGACCGGTTGCTCAAGCGAGACGCGAGACTACTCGGCCCATCAGGCGTAATAGTCGACCATGCCGCGCCCACTGCCGGACAGGCTGCCATTAAGCTCTACACCGAGGGGCGCAAGCGCCTCATCAACCCCACCCAACAGGTCATTTTCAGTCTCGCCACGCCCCCGGCCGTCGCCGCCCTGCTCCTGCCCCTGCCCCTGCCAGCCGCGATTAAGCGACTGATCAGAAACGTTCACATCGAGCAGGTTCATGCCTTGCTGGGCGAACATCTCGCGCAGCCGGTGCATCTGCCCTTCCAGGGCTTCACGGACCCCGGCATTGGCGCTGGCGAAGGTCACCTGGGTTTGCTCCTGGTTGACGCTGATGCGCACTTCCAGGCGCCCCAGTTCGGCCGGATCAAGCTGGATCTCGGCAGACTTGAGATTCTGACTGGAGAGCAACATTACCCGATCCACTACCGCCTCACTCCAACCGGCCTGCTGCATGGGCACCGGCTGGCCAGCCATCAAGCCGGCGCGGGGTGCTTGCGCGGTCTGCTGAGCAACTGCCTGACTCAACGCGCTGAGCTTGGCGACGAAATTCTCCGGACGGGTATCGGCGGCGCTTTCCTTGAGTGCCTCCAGCCCCTGCGCGCTCAGTTCAAGAACCGGCAGCTCAGCTTCAGGCTCTGCTTGTTGAGCACCCATCGCCGCGATGGCGCTGGCAAAGCTTTGCCCGGCGCCCTGCGCCGCTTGCGTCGCAACGCCGGTTGGGCTGCCCTGCTCGGCCGCTGCGGCCTTGGCTTTGGCGCCCAATTCCAGGGCCATGCGCACGGCAGGCAGCTGGTCCAGACCATCCAGTTCGGGATCGGCGTCGGCCGCCGGCAACTGGGTCAGTGGCGACCAGGCGCCCGGCAGTGCCGCTGTCATCAGTGGCTGCGGTTCGCCAGCGAGACCCAAGTCTGCAGTCTCAGCGTCGAGCAACGGCTGGCCGAGCATACCCAATGCCAGCAACGGATCGAGGGCAGGATCATCCACGCCAGTCTCACTCGGCAAAAGCTTGCCGCTATCGGCAAACTCCGACTGAGGACTGGCGGTAGCCGCCTCGGCTGTTTGCGAATTCTGTACTTCCGGCGATGCTGGTTTAGCGTCTTGATTGTGCTTGGCAGACGCATCACTGCGCTCTGCAGCTTTCGCCTGACGCTCCTTGGCATACACCTGAGCAAAACTGGAAGCCTCGTTCTTACGGGGCTCGGCCGGTTTTTCCGGGGCTTTACCCGCAGACGTCTTCGGCTTTATTTGCGGTGTCGACCGGAGGAGCGGATCGGAAGCGACGGCCATGGGCATTCTCCATTCAAATGGGGGCGTACCATGGCTTTAGCAAAGGCCGGGCCAAGTTGCTGACAGCAGGCAATGAGCAATGTGCGAACTGCCCTTCACGGGCCGTTTTCAGGCTGGATAACGTTGGCGTTCGGACTTGAACAAAATGCGCACGATGGCAAATTCACGCTCAATCTGCTCGATTAGCTCGGGGGCCTCGGCCAACAGCTCGCGCCGGCCAACCTCTTCGAGTTGCTTGCACAAGCCGGCAAGTAGGGGCGCACCCATGTTGCTGCAGCTGCCTTTGAAGCAGTGCGCGGCTAGCCGCAAGTTGAGCGCATCAGCTTCGCGCATGGCCTCGCGCAACAAGCGCACACGCTCTTCGGAATCCGTCAGGTAAGTATCCAGCAACACCGGATACTCATCTTCCATGACATCCTGCAGCGCGGTCAGTACCGCACTATCGAGATGAATCTCTGACATAGGCTCGCTCCCTGATCATCAGCTGAGCGATTATGCCCCAGCCAACCAGGAAAACTCCACGCTGACCTCCCGGCCATCGTCTGCCCAGGTACAGCGCTCACTCAACTGACGAACCAGCGTCAGGCCACGACCAGACAGACGGTCGTGGCGCATTTTTTCCTCCAGGACCGCCAGTCCATCGAAACCCGCACCACTGTCTTCGACCCGCACAGTCAGACGCCCACCGCCAGGTTCGGGAACCAACTGCAGATGGAAACGCACATAACCCTCGCGTAACTCGGCCAGTTTTGCGCTGCGCTGCCGGTAATACTCGGCAAAGCCTTCGGCATCGCACTTCAAGCTCGAATCCAGGCCCAGCACTCCGTGTTCAAGGGCATTCGAGTAAAGCTCGGCAAGCACGCTGTAAAGCGCGCCACCCCGGGGACGCAAGCCCTCGACCTCGAGCAGCAATTGCAACAGAAATGGCAGCGGATTGAAGCGGCGCAGGGTTTCGCCACGAAACTCGAAGGTCGCTGACCAGTCCAGCGGGCTGTTCTGACCACTGCCGGTGAAGATCAGTGGCCCAGGACTCAGACTCCCCTCTTCGACCATGCTGACTTCAACCAGACTGACGTCGTCCTGCTGCTGTTCGCCACGAAAACTCAGCAACGCCTGCTGAACTTGCGCAAACAGCAGCGCCGGCTGCCGATTGGCAGCAAACACCCGCAGCAGACGCATCTCACCGAACAACTCGCCCTGCTGATTCGACGTCTCCAGCACGCCATCGGACAGCAGGAAAACCCGGTCACCCACCTCCAGCGGGAAAACCTCGTAGCGGTCATTGAACGCCTCGGGCTCCAAGATCCCCAGCGGCAGATGGCGCGACACCAGGCGCACCCGCTCGCCGCCATTGGCGCGCAGCAGATAACCATCTGGCAAACCGCCGTTCCACACCTCGACAACCCGGCGCTGGAAGCTGATATTTAGCAAGGTGGCACAACAGAAAACACCCAGCGGCAGGATGCGTTTGAGCTTGGCGTTGATCTCGCGCACGATCTCCGGCAGCGAATAACCCTTGGCGGTCATGCCATAGAAGACCTCGGCCAACGGCATGGCGCCAATCGCCGCCGGCAGGCCATGGCCGGTAAAGTCGCCGAGCAGCACATGCATGCCACCGGACGGCTTGAATGCTGCCAGCAGTAGATCGCCGTTGAACAAAGCATAGGGCGATTGCAGGTAGCGAATATTCGGGGCAGCAAGGCAGCCGGAATGCGCCACTTTGTCGAACACCGCCTTGGCCACGCGCTGCTCGTTGAGCAGATAGTCGTTGTGCTGGGCAATCAGGTCGCGCTGCTGCCGCACAGTGTCCTGAAGACGTCGCAAACGATCCATGGCATTGATTTTTGCTTCCAGGATCACCCGGTTGTAGGGTTTCGGGAGGAAGTCGTCACCGCCCGCCTCCAGGCAACGCACCAGCGCTTCACCCTCGGTCAGCGAGGTCAGGAAGATGATTGGCACCAGCTCCTCGCCCGCTATCTGCTTGATCCGTCGCGCCGCCTCGAAACCGTCCATAACCGGCATCAGCGCATCCATCAACACCAACTGCGGGCGCTCCTGCTCGAACAAGGCAACCGCCTCCAACCCGTTGCTCGCCGTCAGGCTGCGATGACCCTGACGACTGACGATGGTCGACAACAGCATGCGGTCAGCAGCATTGTCCTCGGCAATCAGAATTGAAAGACGCGGGGGCATAGTTCAATGACTCTGACTAGGAGATCTGGAACAGCTGTTCGAAGTTGGAGATGGAGAGGATTTTGCGAACGTCAGTATTGCAGTTGAGCAAACTAATTTGCGCGCGATCACTGCCTGCATGATCACGCAATAACAGCAACATACCCAGCGCGGAGCTGTCCAGATAGGTCGTGCCTTTGAGATCCACCACATAGCGCTTGGGACTGAAATCGACACGTTCGTAAGCATCACGAAATTCCTGGTGCGCGCCGAAATCGAAACGTCCCTGAATCACAATGGTCAACTCTTGCCCATCAGGCGAGGGCAGCGAGGTAATGGCCATGCATAACTCCTTAAATCCAGTAGAACAGTCGATCACGCCCCAGGCGCCGCAGCACGGTTCTTATCCCGGCTGATCGCGCCTGAGCGCACGATCCTTATATTCAAGATGTAGCACTCGCCAGCGCCTGCGGCAACAAGCAATCAGGCCGAATCATCTCGGCGTATGCGTTGCGACAGTTCATCGAGGAGTTTTTGCTCACGTTTATCCGCACTCAAGCGTGCTTCTTCCTGATAACGCTTGACCAGCTTGCGCAGGCCTTCCAGGCGAGCGTAGCGCTGCTGCCAGACCTCGCGCACCTTATCCAGATTATTGCCGTGCCAGGCCACCGTCTGGCGCTGCTGGCCGATGGCGGTTTCCAACTGGGAAAGAAATCGCTGGTAGTTCATCAGCCATTGCCCGGATACCCCGCGCTCGCCCTCAGTAATCCACTGCTGCTGATAATCGCCGCGGTATTGCTCCAACTCGCCCAGCTTGACCTGGGCCTGATTCAGTAACCCCTGACAGTGCCCGAGTTGCATGACAGCTTCGCGCTCGGCACGCTCGGCCATAACGATAACCGGCGCCAGGCGCGCCGCGCGGCTGCTCGACACTTAGCGTCCCAGCGCAATATTGGGATTGAAGGACGCCGCCAGCAGCGCACTGCTGCGTTCCAGGCTCTCGCTTTCACCCAAGCCCTGACGCAGATAGCTGACCATCGCCGGCTGCCGGGCAATAGCTAGGTCGGTATCGGCATCGCCACCGGGTACATAGGCGCCAACGCTGATCAGGTCACGGCTCTGCTGATAGCGCGCCCACAACTGCTTGAAGCGCTGCGCGCTGCGCTGATGCTCGCTGGTCACCACTTGCGGCATGACCCGACTGATCGAGGCTTCGATGTCGATAGCCGGGTAATGCCCCTCTTCCGCCAGCCGCCGCGACAGCACGATGTGGCCATCGAGCACGCCGCGCGCAGCATCGGCAATCGGGTCCTGCTGATCGTCACCTTCACTCAAGACCGTGTAGAACGCCGTGATCGAACCGCCGCCCTCTTCGGCATTACCAGCGCGCTCGACCAGCCTCGGCAACTTGGCAAACACTGATGGCGGATAGCCCTTGGTCGCCGGCGGCTCGCCAATGGCCAGGGCAATCTCGCGCTGGGCCTGAGCGAAGCGCGTCAGCGAGTCCATCAACAACAAGACATTCTTGCCCTTGTCGCGAAAGTATTCGGCGATACGCGTGCAATACATCGCCGCGCGCAAACGCATCAATGGTGCATCGTCTGCAGGCGAGGCGACCACCACAGAACGCTTGATACCCTCAGTACCGAGAATTTCGTCGATGAACTCCTTGACCTCGCGGCCACGCTCGCCGATCAAACCGACCACGATGATGTCGGCCTCGGTAAAACGCGTCATCATGCCCAACAGCACGCTCTTGCCCACGCCGGTGCCGGCGAACAAGCCTATGCGCTGGCCGCGCCCGACCGTGAGCAACCCATTGATACTGCGGATGCCGACATCCAGTGGCTGGCTGATGGGGTGGCGCTTCAGCGGGTTGATCGTCGGCCCATCCATGGGCACCCAATCTTCGGCCTTCATCCCGCCCTTGCCGTCCAACGCACGACCGGTGCCGTCGAGCACCCGGCCCAGCATTGACTTGCCCATCGGCAGGCGCCCGCTGTCGGGGAGCGGCACCACCCGTGCCCCTGGTGCGATACCGGCCAGACTGCCGACCGGCATCAGGTAGCTCTTGCCGTTGGAGAAACCCATCACCTCGGCCTCGACCTGCACCGGGTGGTAACTGTCATCGTTGATCACCAGGCAGCGGCTGCCAAGAGCGGCGCGCAGGCCTTCGGCTTCCATGGTCAGGCCGACCATACGCTGCAAACGCCCCTCGACCACAGGCTGGCTAGGCAGCTGCACCACATCGCTGTAGCCGGCCAGCCGCTTGGCGAAACTGGTGCGTTCAAGACGCATGCACGGAGTCCTCGACGGCATCAAGATCGAGCTGAATGTCCGCAGAAATGGGGCTTGTGGCCTGCTCGCGCTGCTGCTCGAACAATTGCTGCAGCGCCTGACTGAGGCGGGTTTCGATGCTCGCATCAATGCGACTGTGCTCGGTCTCGACCCGGCAACCGCCGGGCAGCAGAGCTTCGTCTTCGACAATCCGCCAGGTTTCCTCGTGCCGCTCACGCAGGGCTTTGACCATCTCGAAGTCCTGCGGGTTGAGATGGATACGTACATTGCTGGCGCCCATCGGCAACAACTTGAGGGCCTCGCGCAGAACGTGACGGATCTGGCTGGAATCGATGCTCAGTTCGCGCTGGATCACCTCGCGGGCCATGTGGCTGACCAGATTGACCAGCGCCACCTCAAGCTGTTGATCCTGCTCGGCAATCGGCTCGAACAACTGCTGCATCAACTTCTCGACGGCAAGCATTTTGCTGGCCAGCGCAGTATCGGCTTCCTGCTTGGCTTTCAGCTGACCGCCGTGATAACCGTCCTTCTCACCCGCAGCGAAGCCTTCGTTGTAAGCATCCTGGCGAATCGCCTCCAGCTCATCCAGCGTCAACGGCTTGACATCTTCCAGGGCCACGTCTTCGGATTCGCCCGATAGCCCCTGGCCAGAGGCGTCCTCGGCTGCACCGGCCGCGTTCGTTGGATCAGTTGCAGCATCCTCGACATAGGGGTCGAAACTGGGCAATGCCCAGCGGTCGATAACGCTGATGTCCTGGGCGCGAATCAACTCGCTGGGTGCTTCCTTGGAGGTCATGCCGATCTTCTCCGGTTAAACCATTTCTTCGCCACCCTTGCCACCGAGGACAATTTCCCCAGCTTCGGCCATACGCCGGGCAATGGTGAGAATTTCCTTCTGCGCCGTTTCCACGTCGCTGACCCGCACCGGGCCCTTGGCTTCCAGATCGTCGCGCAGCAACTCGGCGGCACGCTTGGACATGTTCTTGAAGACCTTTTCCTTGATCGCCTCGTCCGCCCCCTTAAGGGCCAGCACCAGCACATCGGAAGAAATCTCGCGCATCAACGCCTGGATACCGCGGTCGTCGACCTCAGCGAGGTTGTCGAAGACAAACATCAGGTCTTCGATCTGCGACGACAGGTCTTCGTCGACCTCGCGGATCGAGTCCATAAGCTGGCCTTCGACCGAGCTGTCGAGGTAGTTCATGATGTCGGCGGCGCGCTTGACACCGCCCATGGTGGCGCGAGTGCTGCTGGAGCTGCCGGAGAATTGCTTCTCGAGAATCAGGTTGAGCTCCTTGAGTGCCGCTGGCTGCACGGTATTCAACGAGGACACACGCAAAACGATATCCAGCCGCACCTTGTGATCGAAGTGACCAAGCACCTCACCGGCCTGATCGGGATCGAGGTAGGCGACCACGATGGCCTGAATTTGCGGGTGCTCGTAGCGAATCACGTCGGCCACCGCGCGCGGCTCCATCCACTTCAGGCTGTCCAGGCCGCTGGTGCTGCCGCCGAGCAGAATACGGTCGATCAGGTTGCCGGCTTTGTCTTCGCCCAACGCCTGAGTCAGCATCTTGCGGATATAACCGTCGGCGCCCACACCCAGACTGGTCTGGTCGCCGACGATCTCGACGAACTCGCCCATCACATGCTCGACCTGCTCGCGGTGCACGTTGCGCATGCCGGCCATGGCTACGCCGACCCGCTGCACTTCCTTCGGCCCGAGATGGCGCAGCACCTGCGCGGCATCGGTTTCGCCGAGTGAAAGCAAGAGAATCGCGGCCTTCTCGACCTTACTCAACTTGGCAGCTGTTCGGTTTTCACTCATCGGCATTGATCCACTCTTTGACCACCTGGGCGACCCGACCCGGGTCTTCCGCGACCAGGCTCTTGATTGCATTCAGCTGTGCATCATACCCTTCGCTCGGGCTGGGCAGGAGGATGCTTTGCGAGCCACCGAGGCTGACCCGGTCGGCCGCCAGCTCGCCGTCCAGGCCACCCATTTCACCCAGATCGACATCGCCATTGCGACCGCCAGCCGAAAGCTCCCGCCCTTTACCACCGTTGGTGATGTTGTTCAACACCGGGCGCAACACGCCGAAGACCAGCACCAAGATGAACAGCACGCCGAGCACTTGCTTGACCACGTCCCAGAACCAGGGCTGGGTATAGAACGGAATCTCGATGATTTCTTCGCCCAGAACCGCAGTGAACGGGGTATTGATCACGCTCACGCTATCGCCGCGGCTGGCGTCGAAGCCGACCGAATCCTGCACCAGGCGAGTGAAGCGCGCCAGTTCGTCGACAGTCCAGGGTGCACGGCTGGTTTCGCCAGTTGCCGCATCCACCTTGAACTGATCGTCGACCACCACCGCCACTGACAAACGGCGCAGACGGCCCTGCTGCTGCTTGGTGTAGCTGATCGAACGATCCAGCTCGAAGTTGCGCGTCGACTGCTCGCGCTTGTCTGCCGGGAAAGGTGCCAGCATCGGCTGACCGGTCACGGGGTCCATAACCTGCTGACCATTGATATCCACCAGCGGTTGGCCCGCGGCAATCGCTCCGCCTGCTGCGCCAGCACCACCCGCTTGTTCAGGCGCTGCCGCCGCGCCTGGCGGCTGATTGGCCAGCGCACCGGGCACACCCTGTGGCGACATGCCGCTGGTGCGCTGTTCGTTGACTTGCTGCTCGCTGCGCAGCGCAGGCTGATCGGGGTTGAACATTTCCGAGGTCGACTCGACCGCGCTGAAGTCGACATCGGCCGACACTTCGGCCTTATAGCGCCCGGCACCGAGCACCGGTTGCAGAATATTGTGCACACGCTGAGTGAGCATGCCCTCCATCCGCCGGCTGTAGTCGAACTGCTTACCGGCCATGCTCAGCGCGGACATCTCCTGTTGATCGGACAGCAGGTTGCCTTTCTGGTCGACCACCGTGACCTGTGACTTGTCCAGCTCGGGCACGCTGGTGGCCACCAGATTGATAATCGCCATCACCTGGCTCGGGTCCAGGCCGCGACCGGAATACAACTCGACCAGCACCGAGGCACTGGGCTTGCGCTCGTCACGCACGAACACCGAACTCTTCGGAATGGCCAGGTGTACCCGCGCGGCCTTGACGTTGTTGAGGCTGGACACGGTGCGCGCCAATTCGCCTTCCAGACCACGGCGATAGCGGGTGGCCTCCATGAATTGGCTGGTGCCGAGGCCCTGCTCTTTGTCGAGAATTTCGAAACCTATGGTGTTGTCGCTCGGCGCCACACCGGCAGCAGCCAGGCGCATGCGCGCCCGCGCCAGGTCGCTGGCCTTGACCAGCAAGGCGCCTGAATTGGGTTCGACGGTATAGCTGATGTCAGCGGCGCTAAGGGTCTGCATGACCTGGGATGCATCCATCCCCTCCAGGCTGCCATACAACGGACGATAATCCGGCTGCTGCGACCAGAGCACCACGGCAAAACCAATCGCCACGCTGGCAGCTAGCCCGACCAGCAGGCCCAGCTGGCGCAGCATCGACATATCCGAGAGATTTTCCAGAAACGCCAAGCCGAATAGCGGCTTGCCCGAATCATTGCCAGCAGTGGTGGCAGGAACGTTTGTGGCGAGTGCGTCGGCCATGATTTAGAACCTACCCTTAAACCGGCATCTGCATGATGTCTTGATACGCCTGAACCAGCTTGTTGCGAACCTGGGTCATGGCCTGGAAAGACACACTGGCTTTCTGTGAGGCGATCATTACATCGCTCAAGTCCACGCCACTCTTGCCCATTTCAAAAGCCGTAGCCAGCTGATTGGAGGCCTTCTGGGTTTCGCTGACCTTGTTCACCGCCTGGCCAAGCATGTCCGAGAAACTCGGCGCACCGACTTCTGGAGCACTGGCGATCGGCTTCTGCCGCGCCATCGCCTCGGTCTGCATGGAACGCATTTCCAGCATCAAGCGATTGAATTCAATACCCTGGCTCATGACCTACCTCCGCTGGCCGCGGTTTTTTGACACTACGCGGCTCTTGCCAAGGGAGTTTGCAACAAAGATGCCAGATAGCTGCAGCTACACGCTTTAAGCCGTATACGTCTGTAGGTTGGTGTTGAGCACAGCCCGCCGCGTAACCCAACACCACGCCAGCAGGCACGGCGCATTCCCGGATTCCGGCCAAATCCGTAGGTTGGGTTAGCGGCGTACGCCGATCTCAAGCACACCTCAAAGCCAGCCCGCCGCGTAACCCAACACCGCGCCAGCAGGCACGGCGCATTCCCGAATTACGCTGGCGCTTATCCGGCTACGAACGGCCCACACCGGCGGATACGGCATAACGCTGTCACGGCCTGGTTTCGACTCTTACTGGCCGCTTGTGGCTGCCAGCGCTAACTGGCAAACAAATACGCCTCCACATCCATACCGGCATCGCGCATCTGCGCCAGCTTGTAACGCAGGGTGCGCGGGCTGATGCCCAGGCGCTCGGCGGCTTCTTTGCGCCGCCCACGCTCGGCACGCAGGATATCGATGATCATCTGGAACTCATGCCGGCGCAGGTCTTCACCCAGGGCGCCCGCCTCGGCCGCAACAACTTCCGGCGCCACCGGCATGCTCGCCGGCACCACCGCCAGCAACGGCCTAGGCGCAGGCGCAAGACTGCCAACCGTCGCCGTCAGGCACAGATCCTGCGGCTGGATCAAACCGCCCTGCTGCAAGATCAGCGCGCGCTGAATGGCGTTATCCAGCTCACGCACATTGCCCGGCCAGGCATGGCCCACCAGACTCGCCTGCGCCTGCGGCGACAGACGAATAGGCGTGTGCTTCATTTTTTTGACGTGCTTGGCCAGCAGCCGCTCCGCCAGCGGCAAAATATCAGCCGGCCGCTCGCGCAACGGCTGCCAGGCCAGCGGGAACACCGACAGGCGATAGTAAAGATCTTCCCGGAAGCGCCCCGCCGCCACCTCGCCAGCCAGGTCGCGGTTACTGGTGGCCAGCACGCGAATGTCCAGGCTGATCGGCTTGCGCCCACCGACCCGTTCCACTTCACGCTCCTGCAGCACGCGCAACAACTTGGCCTGCAAGCCTTGCGGCATTTCAGAAATCTCATCGAGCAGAATAGTGCCGCCCTCGGCCAGCTCGAACTTGCCCGGCGCGCTGGCAATGGCGCCCGTGAAGGAACCCTTTTCATGACCGAACAGGGTGGCTTCGAGCATGTTGTCGGGGATCGCCGCACAGTTGATCGCAATGAACGGTTTTGCTGCCCGTGGCGACTGCTGGTGAATGAACCGCGCCAACACCTCCTTGCCGGTGCCCGACTCGCCGGTGATCAACACCGTCGAATCGCTCTGCGCAACCCGCGTCGCCAGCTCAAGCAATTGCACGCTGGCCGGCTCCAGCGCCACCGGACCGTCGTGCTCAGTCGCCAGCACGCGCCCCAGGGCGTGGCGATCAACCAGCGCCAGCAGGGTTTTCGGTTCGAACGGCTTGACCAGATAATCTGCCGCACCCTGGCGTATCGCATCCACCGCACGCTCGACCGCCGCGAAAGCAGTCATCAGCAGCACCGGCAGTTGCGGCTGGCGCTGACGAATCAGAGCCAACAGCTGGTGACCGTCCATGCCCGGCATATTTACGTCACTGATCACCAGGCCAAAGGGCTCCTGGGTCAAGGCCACCAGCGCCGCCTCGGCACAATCCACCGCACGGTAATCGTGACCACCCAGCGCCAGGGTATCGGCCAGGGCTTCGCGCAGGGAGCGGTCGTCTTCGACCAGCAGAACTTTGGCAGCCATGGTGCTACTCCTGAATCAAGGGTTGTGCCGCGGGAATCAACGGCAAAATCAATAAGGCACAGGTACCGCGCGCAATCCGCGAGCGCATCTGCAGTTCGCCCTGGTGGGCGCGCGCCACTGCCTTGACCACGGCCAGGCCGAGGCCGGTACCGGTGGTCTTGGTGGTAAAGAAAGGTTCGCCCAGGCGCGCCAGGGTGACGCGATCAATGCCCGGACCGCTGTCGCTGACAGACAGGCGCAGGCTGTTGCCGCGCTGGTACAGGTGAATCTTCAAGCGCACCTCGCGGCCGGCAGCCTGAATCGAATTTTCGATCAGATTCAGCACGGTGCCGACCAGGGTGTCGCGGTTGCACAGCAACTCGCCGTCACGGCTGTCGCATTGCCAGCGCACGTTCATGCCGCGCACATGGGGCTCAGCTGCCGCCTGCAGCGCCTCGAACAATGCCTTGGGCGTCAGGCGATCCGGCAGCGGCAGATCGCCACGGGCGAAGATCAGCATGTCGCGGACCTGATGCTCCAGCTCATGCAGCCGCTCTTTCAAACGCCCGGCAAAGCGCTGCTGCTGCTCGACCGGCAACACCTGCTCGGTCAAATGGCTGGCATACAGCAATGCCGCCGACAACGGCGTACGAATCTGATGCGCCAGGGAGGCGACCATGCGCCCCAGCGCGGACAAACGCTCGTGCCGCGCCAGTTGATCCTGCAGGCGCCGGGTTTCTGTCAGGTCGGTGAGCAGCACCAACTGACCCGGCTCGCCTTGCAACGAACGAGTGGCAATCGACAGGCGCCGACCGTCTTTCAGGGAAATCTCGTGGCCATCGTCCTCACGCGGGGCGAAGTTGCGCGCAATGATCTGCCGCCAGAGCATGCCGAGCAGCGGCAAACCGAGCAGACTGCGCGCCACCGGATTGGCTTCACGCACCACGCCCTGCCCGTCAATCACGATCACCCCACCCGGCAGCAGATCCAGCAGGCTTTGCAGGCGGTAGGCCAGGCGTTCCTTCTCGGCCAGCTCCTGCATGCGCTGGGCGCTGACCAGGGCCAACTGCCCCTTCAACTCGGCAACCCGATCCTCCAGCATGCTGTAAGACTCGCTGAACTGAGTCGACATCTGGTTGAACCGCGCAAAAGCCTGCTCCAGGCTCGCGCGATTGGTCAGCTCCTGCGGGGCGGCAGGCTCGAGTTCAGCATGTGGGGTGGGTTGAGCGTTGGGCTTCATCATTTTCTCTCGCCTGGCGAGCCGTCATAAGACAGTCAGTTAGCAGAGAGTTAGCAATACCCGTGCCTAAAAATAATTCTTTTACTTTCAATGACTTGAAAAACAAGCCAGCAAAAAACGTCAAAGCCCCGGCTGTATTGAACCCAGCAGCGCCAAGACCCTGACTCGCTGAGCGCTGGCTGACGCCAGCCTGGAATATCCAGTCGCGGACAAGTCCCCTCCCACAAGAGCAGCGCCGTAGGAGGGGCCTTGGCCGCAAACCGTGGCGAGGGCAACATCCAGACCCGTAGGATGGGTTAGCCGCAACAGAGCTTTGATCAAGGCCGCGTTTTGCGTGCGGCGTAACCCATCAGCTGCGGCGTATCGGCTGACGCCATGTTGGATTACGCGGCGATTCAAGGCAGAGTTTGATTCAGGATAGGCGCCCGCCGCTAACCCAACCTACGGACTGCGCACTCTCAGCTGTTGCGGAAGGGGTCGGGCAGCGTTCCGTTTTAGCCGCGATCGGCCTTACAGGCACTGCAAGCATCCCGGCTGAGCAGACCCGTAGGATGGGTTAGCCGCCACAGAGCTTTGATCAAGGCCGCGTTTTGCGTGCGGCGTAACCCATCAGCTGCGGCGTGCCGGCTGACGCCATGTTGGGTTACGCGGCGGTTCAAGGCTGAGTTTGATTCAGGAAAGGTGCACGCCGCTAACCCAACCTACGGACTGCGCACTCTCGGATCTTGTGGGAGGGGTCGGGCGGCGTTCCGAGGTTTTGCTGGATGGCCGGGCTGCGCAGGTCGAAGTTCGTAGGATGTGTTGAGCGAAGCGATACCCATCGAGCGATCTCTGCCTGTACCTGCTGGCAGAGCGCCACGAAACCCAACACAGCGGCAGCACGCTCAAGACCCTTGTCGGGTTACGCCGCGACAAGACTGCGGCGATACGCACGATAATGCGTCGCCGCTAACCCAACGGACTGTGGCCGGCCCTACGGCATCAGTCTTCCAGCAGCTCGTCCTCGCGGCGGCTCATGCCGTACTTGCGCATTTTCTCGACCAGGGTGGTGCGGCGAATGCGCAAGCGCTCTGCGGCTCGGGCAACCACACCGCCGGCGTCATCGAGCGCCTGCTGGATCAAGCCTTGCTCGAGATTGCCCAGATAATCTTTCAGGTCGAGGCCTTCGGCTGGCAGCATGGCCGGCGTATTAACCCCCGGCAGCCCGGCGATGATGGCCGCACGCTCTTCCAGGTCTTCACGCAGGCTGGTGGTCAACGCCTCGTCTTCGTCGTCGACATGGCGGAATTTCTTCGGCAGCTCACCCACGCCGATCACCCCATAGGGATGCATGATCGCCATGCGCTCGACCAGGTTGGCCAGCTCGCGCACGTTACCCGCCCAGTCGTGGCGACACAGCGACATGATCGCCGCGGAGTTGAAGCGAATCGAGCCGCGCTTCTCGTGCTCCATGCGCGAGATCAGCTCGTTCATCAACAGAGGGATATCTTCGATACGCTCGCGCAGCGGCGCCATCTCGATGGGGAATACATTCAAGCGGTAGTAGAGATCCTCACGAAAACTGCCCGCCTCAATCATCTCTTCCAGGTTCTTGTGCGTCGCCGCGATGATGCGCACGTCTGCATTTTGCGTCTTGTTGCCGCCGACCCGCTCATACGTACGCTCTTGCAGCACACGCAGCAGCTTGACCTGCATCGACAGGGGCATGTCGCCAATTTCATCGAGAAACAGAGTGCCGCCATTGGCCAACTCGAAACGCCCGGCGCGGCTGGTGATCGCCCCGGTAAAGGCGCCCTTCTCATGGCCAAACAGTTCGCTTTCCAGCAACTCCGCGGGGATCGCGCCACAGTTGATCGGCACGAACGGTCCATCGCGACGCTTGGAGTGATAGTGCAGGTTGCGCGCGACCACCTCTTTACCGGTGCCCGACTCGCCAAGGATCAGCACGCTGGCCTCGGTATCGGCTACCTGCTGCATCATTTGCCGCACCTGCTGAATCGCACGACTGGTGCCTACCAGGCTGCGGAACAGGTTCGGCTCACGCTGCCGACCGCGCTCGCGCGCCTGGTCGTACATCTCGCGATAGACCTGCGCACGGTGCAGGGAATCCAGCAATTTGTTGTAGCTAAGCGGCATCTCCAGAGTCGCAAGCACGCGGCGGCGTGACTCTTCTGGCCACTCGGCAGGCGCATGCTCGTTAATCAGCAGGGTCGGCAAAAACTCGTCCCAGCCACCCGTTTGCTTGAGCATTTCAAGGACACCGCCCTTGGCCTGTACGTCACCAAGCACCAGGCTGAGCACCTCTCGGCTGGAGGCCAGCTCAGCGACCGCATCCTTCCAGTCGTGGCTACCACACGCGAGATGGTCTTCACCCAGGAAATTCAGGATCACCGTCAAATCACGACGACGCTCGCTGTCATCATCAATCAGCAGAATTTTCGTTTCACGCCACATAATTTTGATTTGATCCTGGGGGCGAACAGAAGCGTACTTTGTCGAATATGACAATTACGCTGGCAATTGGCCGCTAGTAAAGTCAATTCCGCGCGAATAGTCAATTTTATGGCGTGCTTTTTTTGATTTGCCTGACCAATTGACTGTGCGATGGTTTGCAGGAAGGGGGACATCCGCTTTGCATAAATCGCTCGATGGGTATCGCTGCGCTCATCCTACGCGGCCCGCACATCCTACATATCGCACCAGTCCCGTAGGATGGGTTAGCCGCCAGATAACTCTGATCAAGACCGTGTTTTGCGTGCGGCGTAACCCATCAAGTGCCGATTACTGGCTAGCGCCTTTGCCAAGGGTTAGCCGTGGACATAAATCGCTCGATGGATATCGCTGCGCTCAATCCTACGCGGCCCGCGCCATCCTACGAACTGTAACAACACTACGAAATCTAGCAGCCCCGCGAACCCATCAACCGAACAGCTGGTAAACCTTGGCCCCTTGCTGGGCCTGGTTAAGTTGCTTGAGCTCGCCGGCTAGGCGCCACTGCTCCGACTGGCAGACATCAACCAGCTCGCGGTACAGATCCAGCAATTCCTGCATGCGCGCGCGCAGCACATCTTCGTCCTGCACAGTCTCAACCATGGCTTCGTCAACGGCTTGGCGGCACTGTAAATCCAGTTCGCCGATGGCCGCCCAATCCTGGGCAGCCAGGGCATCGCGCAAGGCGCTCCCCGTCTTTTCCAAGCGCTGGACAGATGAACTCATTAACGTACTCCTTAAAGCGCCGGCCGCTATCACTGGCCGATCGCGTCCCAGCCGGACTTCACATTACGCAACAGCCCTGCCACTTCATCGAGCGGCGCGGCGTCATTCTTTACGTTGGCCTCGAGCAGGCGGGAGACCATGTATTCATACAACCTATCGAGGTTGGCTGCCAACTCGCCACCCTGTTGCAAATCCAAGCCTGCACGCAGGCCACCGACAATCCCGATAGCCTTGCCGATCAGCTCGCCCTTCATCGCCGTCTGCTGGCGCTCCATGGCACCACGCGCCTGAGCGATACGGGTAAGACCGCCTTCCATCAACATCTGGATCAACCGATGGGGGCTGGCGTCTACGGCCTGGGCCTGGGTGTTGACGCTTTGATACTGCTTCATGGCCGACATCGCGTTCATGCTGAATGTACTCCGGTTTAATGCGGGAATACTTCATGTATCGGCAGTTCCGGCAGCAGCTTTAGGGCTATGTGGAAATAACGTAATCAATTGATTTAAATCGTTAAACAGCGCGCAGATCGACCACGCATACCGATTGCAGGCCTGGCACGGCGCATCCTACAGTGCGGGCTCGACCTCAGGCCCGATCGCGCTCCAGGCATCACGTATCTGCACCAGCAAGCCCTGCACTTCTTCCAGGCTCTGCGCAGTCTTGTCCAACGCTACGCCGGCCAGGCGCCGGGTCATGTAGTCGTACAACGAATCGAGGTTTTCTGCCAGTTCGCCGCCGAGCTGTTTGTCCAGGCTGCCCTGCAGAATGCCGATGATCGACAGCGTGGTGCCTACGGCCTCGCCACGTACACCTGGGTTACCTTGTGCTTGCGCCAGCAATGCCTGGGCAATACGCTCCAGCGCGCCATCGAGCAACAATTGCACGGCATGGTAAGGGCTGACTTCCTGGCTGACTTTAACGGCTTTATAAGTGTCTATTGGCTTGCTCAAAATTTATCTGTCCTTTCTCACGACGCCGGGTAGATTTTCAAGGGCACTTGTTAACCAACTACTGGTGTTTGACAGTTGAGCCACCAAGGAGTCCATTGCATTGAACTGAGAATATAAGCGGGACTGCATCTGCTCAACGCGACGAGCAAGGTTTACCCTCTGCTTATCAATATCCGTAATTGTTGACTGCAGACCTGCCATGCGCGATTCAAGCACGCCGCCGGTTTGAATATAACCATCAACACGCTTATCAACTCGACTCATCAAGCCATTATCGCCAGTGAAAAAAGCACCTACAGCGTCAAAATTCTCCTCTAGCGCCTTGCTGAGCTTGCTATCGTCTACTTTCAGGGTACCGTCTTTTTGGGTTGTTATACCCAAATCAGTCAATGCACGAACACCATCCTGGCCCGAGGGGTTTACCAGCTCGTTGCGCACGCCGGCAAGCAACGCTCGCACGGTGGCATCACCCACCAACCCCCCAGTAACTGGAGCATTACCGTCACCAACCGAAGTAACCTTAGTCAGCTCATTGGTGGTGGCGATCAGTTTGTTGTAAGCACTGACAAATTTTTTGATATTGGCAGTCACGCCACTGGCGTCCTGCCCAACAGACAATGTTAGCGACTTGCCCGGCTCGCTCTCACTCAACAAGCTGAACGTTACGCCCGGAATGACACCCGCAACACTGTTGCTGGCACTGGCTTGCGACAAACCATCGATGGTGAACACTGCATCCTGAGCCGGGGAACCCAGATAGCCAGCTCCACCAAGAGTGGTCGCGGCAACGCTGCCATCGACGGCCAACTCCGCGAACGCGGCACTACTGATCATTATGTCTTTGTCAGCACCCGTTTCCTTGGCGCTCAACACTAAACGTGAAGTGCCCCCATCAGCTGGGTTATTAACGATATTGGCACTAATGCCTTTGTCTTTGAGGGCTGCATTGAGCTTGTCGCGTATCTGCTCTAGGGTGTCGCCGGCAGCGATGTCCACATCAACACCAGCGGTGTCAGCGGCACCCAGCTTGACCGTTAACACGCCATCTTCCGCAGCCACGTAGGCAGAGGGAACGGCAGAGGTCGCAACCCGACTGCTGGTCGCCAACGCTTGCACAGCAAGTTGGTAAGTGCCGGCCAGTGCCGTTTTTTCGGCGGATGCGCTGAGCACGCTGGTATTGGATGACGTAGCTGTACGTTTCTCGAACAGTGCCAGATTATTAAGGTCTTTCATGGCGGTTTGGAATTCGCTCAAGGCACCCTTGAGCTGCCCCAAGGCGGAAAATTTGGTCGTTGAGACCTTTTCCAGACGCGCCAGTTGCGCCTCTTTCGGGGCCTTTTCCGCACCGACCATGGCACCGACGATGCTGTCGATATCCAAGCCAGAACCAATACCCGTTATACCTGCCATGCTAACCACCTCGTCATGGAGTTGACGCTTGCAACGAAAGACCCTAACTCAATCAAGAAACATGCCGCTTATGCCTCGGCCTTGAACAACAAGCTGCGTACCTCATCCAGACTTTCGGCCAGGCGCAGTGCCTCTTCAGAGGGCATCTGCCGAATCACATCGCCGGAGACGCTATCCGTCACTTTGATCACTACCCGGCCACTGGAATCATCCAGGCTGAAATTCAGATCACGGCGAATGGCCTGCACAAAATCTTTGATGCTCGACACCGCCTGCTCCAGGGATTCACGACCCGCCTGGCCCTCGGCGTCAACGGAGGCCAACACTGGTGCCCGAGCCTGCCCAACCGTGGGCGTCTCCGCCACTGTCACCAAAGGTTCCGTACGCCCCTTAGCCGCGGCAACCGGCAATGCACTACCAAGTGCAATATCCATCTCATCACCTCTCAATGGCAAAACGGGGAAAAGTGCCAAGCACTTTCCCCCGCCGTCTATTGCAGACCTTGCTGGTCAGTTTAACCGAGGAGGCTGAGAACCGCCTGCGGCAACTGATTGGCCTGGGCCAGGATCGCGGTGCCGGCCTGCTGCAGAATCTGGTTCTTGCTCAGATTCGCGGTTTCGGCGGCATAGTCGGTGTCCTGGATACGACCACGGGCTGCGGAGACGTTTTCCTGAACGCTCTGCAAGTTGCTGATGGTGTTATCGAAACGGTTTTGCGCAGCACCCAGACCGGAGCGTACCTCGTCGATCTGCGCCAGGGCGCCGTCGATTACAGCGATTGCATCCTGGGCACCGTCGACAGTGGCAATGTTGATGGCGCTTACAGCCGACTGCTTGGAGTTGACATCGCCAGTGGCAATATAAGTAGTCGCCGAACCCGTTACACTGAAACCGCCGAGGGCCGACATGCTGAAGTTGCCCACCACCGTCGCGGAGTCTATGTTAGACGCAGCAACCTCACTCAAAGTGATCGCATTTGCAGTATCAGCCACACCCTTCTCGTCAAAAGACGTCACTTTTGCGACAGTCGCATTCGTTAATGGTGTGCCACCACCCTCGTTAATATTGAAATCACTGATTTCAATATTGTAGCCATCCTTGCTGGTCAGGGTCAGTTTGCCATCACCCTTGGTCGCATCAGCCGTAATACCGGTCGAAGCAGACTGCGCATTGATAACGTTTGCCAAAGACGTCAAGTCCGTTTTATCACCAATCGTTGCCTCAATAGCAACTTCGCTGCCCGAACCTTTAAGGTTGAATTTGACAATGCCGTTCTCCCCCAGATCACTCAACTGAGCCTTGGTGGAAGCAGTGGCACTCACCCCGGTGTCCGTAGTGACTCCATTGATGGCGGCTGCAATATCGCGGGCAGAACCGTTGATAGCAACGGTTGCGGCGGTGCCTTTTTGCCCTTCTGGACCGGTGATCACCAAAGCGCCTGCGGTAATAGCTGGCAACCCGCTGACAGGAGCAGTACCCAGAGCAGTGCCGATCACAGCTTTACCTGTCTGGGAACCGGACGACTTGATGGTAAAGGAGCCGATATCCTTGGCGCTCGAAGCCTTGATCGACACACCGATGGTTTCACGCGCATTGGCGCCCACCTGGAAGTCCACGTTGGCCATGGAGCCGTCCAGTACCTTACGGCCGCCGAAGGTGGTGGTATCGGCGATACGGTTGAGTTCGGACTGCAGGGTGCTTACTTCTTTTTGCAGCGCCTTGCGGTCGGTAGCATCGTTGGTGCCGTTGGCCGATTGCAGGGACAGGTCACGCATGCGCTGCAGGATGTTGGTCGACTGCTGCAGAGCACCTTCCGCGGTTTGCGCCAGGGAGATGCCGTCGTTGGCGTTGCGCACCGCTACGCCGAGGCCGTTGATCTGGCTGGTCATGCGGTTGGAAATCTGCAGGCCGGCGGCATCGTCCTTGGCGCTGTTGATACGCGAACCAGTGGACAAACGCTGCATGGTGGTCGCCAGCGCATTGGAAGAACCATTCAGGTTGCGCTGGGTGTTGAGCGACGCAATGTTGGTATTGACGGTAAGGGCCATGGTGTTTGCCTCCAATGGGCTGGTACTAAAGGTATCCGGGTAGTGCGAGCTTGGTTGGTGGCCTTGCTCAGGCACCCCAGTTACTTCGCATTCCTAATCTTTATCGGCGCCAAGCCGGGATGCTTTAGGAGTTTTTGTCTTATTCAGCGAAAAATTTTCCGTGAGAGGCAACAATCGATCGACCCAAGCGGGAGTGTCACCTGTCGCAGGTGATGGGTTACGCCGCACGCACAACGCTGCTTTGATCGAAGCACTGGGGCGGCTAACCCATCCTACGGGTCTGCTTCGGTCGCAAGCCCGCAGCCCGTAGGTTGGGTTAGCGGCGGACGCTTCTCTTGAATCAACCCCAGCCTTCAACCGCCGTGTAACCCAACATAGCGTCAGCCGGTACGCGGCAGGTGATGGGTTACGCCGCACGCGCAACGCTGCCTTGATCGAAGCGCTGTGGCGGCTAACCCATCCTATGGGTCGGCTTCGGTCGCAAACCCGCAAACCGTCTACGGATCTAATTCGGACGCAAATCCGCAGCCCGTAGGTTGGGTTACCGGCGAGCGTTTATCCTGAATCAAGCCCGGCCTTCAACCGCCGCGTAACCCAACATGGCCTCAGCCGGCACGCTGCAGGTGATGGGTTACGCCGCACGCACAACGCTGCCTTGATCGAAGCGCTGTGGCGGCTAACCCATCCTACGGGATCGCAGCGCTTTCGTAGGCTATCGCTTCGTTCGAGCCTACGCAGCCCCACCTGCGGGGCCCGCCACATACAACGAAAAACGTGTCGATACCGCCCAAGGCGAAGGGTTTTGTTGGCTTTTATATTTTGTTGAACAGGCTGAGTCCGGCAATCTTTACGTAGCTCTGCTGCGATGCCTCCAGCACGATGGTCTGGAAGGACAACCGCGACAGCGCCTCGGCGTAGTCCAGCTCACGCAGTTCGGCCTGCACGGACTTGTTGACCAGGGCGACGTCTTCGTTATCGGTCTGGCTGGACTCGATGATATTCAGGCGCGCGCCGATTTCACCGCGCACGCTGTCGACCGTGGTCATGCCATGATCGAGGTTGGTCAGGGCCACCGCCACTGCATCGTTTACCTGCGAGCCGGTTGCCGGGTTTTCCAGGCTAGTGCGTAGATTGGCGATGGTGTCGAGGATGCCCTGCTTCTGCCGAGTGGGGTCGGCGGTGATAAGGATGCTTTCGCCGCCCACGGGCAAACCGTCGAACTGTACGCTCACCCCGCGAAAAACCAACTGGCCGCTGGTATCGGACTGATCGTCGACGCTGCCGCTCTGCAGCACCAAGGCATCCGGTAAGGTCACCGGGAAAGTCGGCGGGCTGGCCTGGTCATAGACCACATAATCGCTATCGGAAATAAACCGGATGCCAATGCCGGCCGGCGGGAACGGTGGAGCCCCGGAGAAGGCCACTTCGTCCTGCACCAATGGAGCGGACACGCTGAGGGTGGAGCCGACCGGGGCTGTGTAAGGAGGAGCCGGGGGATTAGCCTCCAGGCGCCCGGCATTGGTGACGTTCTGGAAGATTTTCTTGCCGTTGTCACTGATCGGCACTTCCAGCGAACTTGCCACCTGCAACTTGCGCTGCCCCTCATCACCCTTGTAGCTGTAACTGCCGTCGCCCTCACGGACAAAGGGTTGGGTCTTGCCCTGAAAGCCGGCGAACAGGTATTCGCCGCGGGCATTGCGGGTATTCATCAGACCGAACAGTTCGTTTTCACGCTCGCCCAACTCAGCACCTATGGACTGGAGATCGGCGGTACTGAGCGCGCCATTGCCCGCCTGCACCGCCAACTCGCGTACCCGCTGAAGCACGGTATTTACCGAATTGAGGGTGACCTCTTCCTGGGTCAGGCTGTTGTTCGCGGCAGTTAGGTTGTCTTTGTACTGGGTCAGTACGTTTTGCTGTTGCTCCAGCTGCAACAGGCGCACCGAGGCGACCGGATCGTCCGCCGGAGTTAGGATGCGGTTGCCGGTACTGATCTGCTCCTGGGTACGAGTGGCATTGGCGTAGTTACGCTGGATGCCGGCGACTCCGTTGTTGAATGCCTGGATGGTGGAGATGCGCATGCTTGAGCCTCTTGTTGCAATCCGGAGTCGGGCCGCCGCGAGCAGCCCCTCACCCTAGCCCTCTCCCGGAGGGAGAGGGGATTGTTCTGCGCGCGCCCGCTAGCGGCGCGCTGTTATCTGAATGTATTTAGCAGGGTATCGAACAAAGAGCGTGCAACTTGAATGACCTGTGCCGAAGCGTTGTAGTACTGCTCGAATTTGATCAGGTTGGCGGCTTCTTCGTCGAGGTTGACTGCGGACAGCGAGTCGCGGTTGTCGGTCGCCTGTTTGAGGATGGCACCGGTGGCGGCACTGTCCTGCCGGGCTTGCGCCGTCAGGGTACCAACCCGCTCGACCAGGTCGCCATAGCCGTCGGTAAAGCTGACGCCGGTGCTGATGCCCGTCACTGTCGGGTCCACGCCTACAGTCTGTTTGGTCTGCAAATCGACCATCTTCAAGGCGTTGCGGTTGTCCGATACGCCGTTTTGGTTGAAGCCCAGGGTGAAAGTGTCGCCAGCTTCTGGGCGGCCGCTGAAGGCCTGCGAGACTTCCATCGTACTGCCACCAGATGTGACCGTATAGCTCAGCGTGTTGCTCTGCCCCGGAGTGATGCTCAAGATAGCCGGCGAAAAGGTGACGCCACCCGGCGCACTCAGGGTCAGCGTCCCAGCCGTGGCAGGCGCGACAGGCGCGGCATAGGTCATAGTCAGCGGTGATAGCGCCTGCAGATCCGCCGGAACCAGCGGATCCTGGACGTTATCGATGGAGGGCTGACCGATCACCGCATTACCGCGGTTCTGTAAATTCGCCTCTGAGCGCACTGGGGCAGCAAACGCCAACTGATCGGGCTGATCCAACTGGGCACTGATGGTCGTGGCGCCCCGCCGGGTCGGCTGTAACAAGAAGCGATCCCCGGTATCCGGCGTGCCGCCTGGAGTTACGGTAAAGCCTTGGTCGCGCCCATTGCTATCGGCAAAACTGAGCACGCCGGCCGCATTGCTAACGGTCATCGCCTCACCGTCGCTCAAGCGCCGCGCGGTGTAATTGTTGCCATCGTATTCCAGGCGGTAGTCGCTGGTGGTGAGCACGCTGGTGTCGGTGATATTCAGCGCCGGCTGGACGTTGCTGGTGTTGGTCGAGAACGCCCGTACTCGCAGCTGGGCCAACGCGGTGTCGTTGTAGTCACCGAACAGCGCCGTGCCCACCTGGCCTTTCAGGTCCAGGCCTTGACCGAGCTGGGTGTTGACTTGATCGCTGACCGCCAGGGCCAGTCGCCCCAGTGAATTGAGGGTTGGGTCCAGGGTCTCGCTGCGATAGCGAATCAGTCCGCCCATTTCGCCACCGGTGATCAGGGAGGTAATGCCCTGCCGCGAGCCGCCACTGACAAAGCTGACCTCGAAACGGGTCGGGTCGGCCTGCCCTGGCCCGATTTCCAGGCGGCTGGTGGTGCTGCCCACCACCAGCGGCTGGCCGGAGCCAACGAACAGGTTGAGCGCGTTGTTATCCTGCGCCACCACGGTCACGCCAATAAAGGTGGACAGCTGGCGGACGGCCTCTTCACGCGCATCGAGCAGGTCGTTAGGTTGCTGGCCGTTGGCCGAGGCGTTGGCGATTGCATCGTTGTAACTGGCAATTGAGGTGGCCAGGCGATTGACCTGGTCACCGACAGCGACCATCTGCTTGTTGATGAACTCGTTCTGCTCGTTGATCCGGTCGGACACGGTATTGAAGCGCCGGGCCAGGCCTTCTGCCTCGGACAGCACCAATTGCCGCGCCGGGATGTTGGCGGGGTCTTCGGCGGCCGTTTGCAGGGACGAGAAGAACTTCTGCAGCGAAGGCGTAATGCCGGTGGTGGTGCCGGCCAGTAGCGAGTCGAGCTGCTCGATCTGACTTCTGTAAGCCTCGACGTCGGAGCTCAGCGCGGTGCTGCTACGCACCTGGGTGCCGAGGAACTCGCTATACGTGCGCCGAACATCCACCAACGTGGTGCCCGAGCCGATATAGCCGGCACCGCTGAACTGAGGGTTGCGCGTGGCCTGCACCGTGTCCTGGCGCGAGAAACCCGGGGTGTTCACGTTGGTAATGTTATGCCCGGTGACTGCCAGCGACGTCTTGTTCGCCGCCAACCCGGACAGGCCAATACTCAGTAGGTCAGCCATGGCTCAGTTCATCCCCGGATCAGCGCGTTGTCGCTGGACGCGATGGTTTGGTAGGTCGACATCTGCCGGGCGATCTGCGCCACCTTGCGTGCGTACTGCGGGTCGGTGGCGTAACCGGCCTTCTGCAACTCGCGGGCAAACTGCTCGGGGTTTGCGGTGGAACTTAGTGCGTTCTGGTAGCGGCCGTTGCTCTGCAAAAAGCTCACGTAGTCTTCGAAGCTGTGGGCGTAGGAGTCGTAGGCGCGGAAGGATGCCGCCTCCTTGACTGCCTGGCCGCCTTTGTATTCGGTGGTCATTACCCGCGCCGACTCGCCATCCCAGCTGTTGTGGCTCTTGATGCCAAACAGGTTGTGGCTGCTGGTACCGTCTTGCTGGCGGATGATCGACTTGCCCCAGCCGGTTTCCAGCGCAGCCTGGGCTACCAGGTAGCGCGCATCGACACCGATTTTCTCGGCGGCCTGTTCGGCCATAGGCAGCATGGCGGCGATAAATTCGTCTTTCGAGGTGAAGGCCGTCTTGCCCAGAGCCTCGGCCAAGCGGCGACCGCTGATGGCGTCCGTACCATTCAGACTCAGGGCCTTGTCGGCAGGCGCGGCAAACGCCTTGGCCGGGATCCAGTCGTTCTGCGCCAGTGGCTGGCTATCAGCCGGCGCGCCGGCTGTAGGCACAATGCCCGCCATCATCCGATCGCCGAGCTTGCTCGGCAACGACAGGCGACGCTGGTTGAGCAGGGATGAATCGTCACGACCGCCGTCAACCTTGGCCAAGGGTTGGCTTGGCGCACTCGGCACCGGCTGATCGACCTGGGCGAAGGGATTAGGCCGGCTGCCGGCGTCCTTGATTTGCGACATCTGCCGCACCAGCACGTCGGCCAGGCCGATACCGTTCTGGTTGTTCGACAGGGTCACCGACAATTGCTGGTCGTGCATGTCTTGGTAGGTCTTGCTCTCGTTGCTGTTCATGAAGTTGCCTTCAGCGAACACTTCGTTGGCCGAACGCATGGCCTTGAGCATTTCATTGAGAAACAGCGACTCGAACTCTTGCGCCACCTTGCGAATGTTCTTTTCGCTGTCGCCACCCACCTTGAGCTGGTTGAGCCGGTTCAGGTCGGTGAAGGCGCCGCTGTCCAGCGGGCTGTTGGTGTTGACGCTGCCGAGCAAACCGGCCGAGAGTCGAGAGTCCATAACCTATTACCTCAAATCACGATCAGGTCGGCCTGCAGGGCGCCGGCTTGCTTGAGCGCCTCCAGGATAGCCATCAGGTCGGAGGGCGATGCGCCCACTTGGTTAACCGCCCGGACAATTTCATCCAGGGTGGTACCGGGGCCGAATTTGAACATCGGCTTGGCCTCCTGGTCGGCGTTCACCCGCGAGCGCGGCACCACCGCAGTCTGGCCGCCCGATAGTGCTTCCGGCTGGCTGACGATAGGGTCTTCGGTGATGGTGACCGTGAGGCTGCCATGGGTCACGGCCGCTGGCTGCACCCGCACGTTCTGGCCGATGACGATGGTGCCGGTGCGTGAATTGATGATGATCTTGGCCACCGCCTGGCCGACTTCGACTTCGAGGTTTTCCAGAATCGACAGGTAATCCACCCGCTGATTCGGGTCGAGCGGCGCACTGACGCGGATCGAGCCGCCGTCGAGCGCCTGGGCGACGCCAGGGCCAAGCAGGTCATTGATCTGATCGACGATGTTCTTCGCCGTGGTGAAATCCGGACGGTTGAGATTGAGGGTCAGGGTATTGCCCTGATTGAAACCGCTTGGCACCGAGCGCTCAACCGTGGCACCGCCGGGAATGCGTCCCGCCGAGGGCACGTTGACGGTAATCCGCGAACCGTCGCCGCCTTCGGCATCGAACCCACCAACCACCAGGTTGCCTTGGGCGATGGCGTAGACATTACCGTCGATACCTTTCATCGGCGCCATCAGCAAGCTACCGCCGCGCAGGCTTTTGGCGTTACCGATGGAGGAGATGGTGATGTCGATGGTCTGCCCCGGCCGGGCGAACGCTGGCAGGTCGGCATGGATCGACACCGCCGCGACGTTCTTCAGCTGCACGTTGCCGCCTTGCGGCACCTTGATACCGAATTGCGCCATCATGTTATTGAAGGTCTGCACGGTGAACGGGGTCTGGGTGGTCTGGTCGCCGCTGCCATTGAGGCCCACGACCAGGCCGTAGCCAATCAACTGGTTGCTGCGCACGCCCTGGATGCTGGCCAGATCCTTGAGCCGTTCGGCTTGCGCCGGCAGGCTCAGCAGGACGCACAGCAATAAGAGGTAGGAGCGGGCCATGCCCGCGATTCTGCTACCGACCCTGTGAATGCTTTCGCGGGCATGGCCCACTCCTACGATCATCATCTGCGTCATCCTTAGAACGGCCACAGCGGGCTGATGAAGAAACGATCGAGCCAACCCGGCTGACTGGCGTCGGCGAAGGCGCCGGTGCCCGAGTAGGTGATGCGCGCGTCGGCGATACGCGTCGAGGCCACGGTGTTGTCGGTGGCGATGTCATCGGCGCGCACCAGCCCGGCGATCCGCACCAACTCATCGCCCGTATTAAGGGTCATCCACTTCTCACCGCGGACCGCCAGAATGCCGTTGGGCAGCACTTCGGCTACGGTCACGGTGATCGAGCCGCTCAGGCTGTTGCCTTGGGCCGCCTTGCTGTCGCCCTTGGTGTCACGGCTGGAGCTGTACTCGGCACCCAGCGACAGCGGCTGATTGTTGGTAAACGGGTTGGCCGCCGATACCGCGCCACCAAACAGCGAGGTCAGGCCGATATCGGCGCTGCTGTCTTTCTGGATCTGCGAGCCGGCATTCTTGCTGGCCTGGGTCCGCTCGTTAAGGGTGATGGTGATGATGTCGCCAACGCGGTAGGCCTTGCGGTCGCCGAACAGGTTGTTCTCGAAGCCGGCCTGATAAATCGAGCCGTTGTTCTGCTCCGCCGGCAACGGTGTGCGCGGCAGTACCGGTGCGTAATACGGGTCATTGGGTTTGGCCTGCGGCGCGACGCAGCCACTCAGGACAACCAGACCCAGCATCGAGAACATTATTACCAGCCGGTTCATAACCACTACCTCACGGCGTTTTATATCAAGCCAGAGCCGGAGTAACGCCCCGGCGCCGGGATTAGAGATTCTGCGAGACGAAGGCCAACATCTGGTCGGCGGTGGAGATGACTTTCGAGTTCATCTCGTAAGCACGCTGGGTGGTGATCATGTTCACCAACTCTTCGACCACGCTGACGTTGGAGTTTTCCAGGGTGTTCTGCAGGGTGGTGCCCAAGCCGTTGAGGCCTGGCGTGCCGACTTGAGGGGCACCGCTGGCGGCTGTTTCCAGGAACAGGTTGTTGCCGATTGCTTCCAGGCCCGCCGGGTTGATGAAGTCGGCAGTCTGCAGGTTACCCACGACCTGCGGCTGCGGATTGCCGGAAGTGGTCACCGACACCGTGCCGTCCTCACCAACAGTGAAGGTACGTACTTCGTTAGGCAGGACGATCGCCGGCTCCAAAGCATAGCCATTGGAGGTGACGACCTGACCGTCCGAGTTCAAGTGAAAGCTGCCATCACGGGTATAGGACACCGTACCATCGGGCATCAGCACCTGGAAAAAACCGCGGCCATTGACCGCCATGTCCAGCGGTTGCTCGGTGGTTTGCAGGCTGCCTGCGGTGAAGATCTTCTGCGTGCCGACAACGCGCACACCCGTACCCAACTGCAAACCGGACGGCAGCTGGCTGTCCTGACTGGACTGGCCGCCGGGCTGGCGACGGATCTGATACAACAGGTCCTCGAACTCGGCACGGTCGCGCTTGAAGCCGGTGGTCGAGACGTTGGCCAGGTTGTTGGAAATGGTGGTCAGGTTCATGTCCTGAGCGGACAGACCGGTCTTGCTGACCCACAGTGCCGGAAGCATAGAGATTCTCCTCGAGCGCCATTTTCAAGGCGCTGCGTGCTGGTAATTAGCTAATTTGCAAAACCCGCGCCACAGCGGCCGCATTGTCTTCGGCGGTGCGCATCATCTTCACTTGCAGCTCGAACTGGCGGGACAAGGCGAGGATGGAGGTCATCTCCTCCACCGCATTGACGTTGCTCGACTCGAGAAAACCGGAGGTCACCTGCACGGTGGCGTCTGCCTGCACCGGCCCCACACCCTTGAAGCGGATCAGGCCGTCGGTGCCCTTCTCCATCTGTTTCAGGTCAGGGTTGACCAGCTTCAACCTGTCGACTTCGGCCAGCACGCTAGGGCCTTCGCCGAGGGCGCGAATACTGATGGTGCCGTCCGAGCCGATTTCGATCTTCTGCTCTGGCGGTACGGCAATCGGTCCGCCGTTGCCCATCACCGGCAAGCCGTTGCCGGTGCGCAGCACGCCCAAGGCGTCAATATTCAGGCTAGCGGTACGCACATACGCTTCGCTGCCGTCGGCTGCCTGCACGGCCAGCCAACCGCGCCCGCCAATCGCTACATCCAGATCGCGGCCGGTTTCCTGCAGGGTGCCAGGCGTGAAGTCAGTACCGGGTCGCTCGGTCAATGCATAGACCCGCGCCGGCAGCGTGTCGCCGAAAACCTGCATCGAACGCGCCTGTGCAAAATCGCGACGAAAACCGCTGGTCGAGATGTTCGCCAGGTTATTGGCGTGGGCACTCTGGGCCAGGCTGTTGTTGTGAGCTCCAGTCATGGAGACGTACAGCATCTTGTCCATGGTTATCCTCCGAGGTGGGCGTAATGCCCGCTGCTCTATGCAAAGTAACAAAGCAAGCGGCGTGCCAGTCTCGATTAATAACCATAAGACATTGAAAAATATTAGATTTTAGAATGAAGAAAAGGCCCCACGAGGAGCCTTTAAAGATGAGGTCGGCGAGATATTGCCGCCGACGGCAAAGCCATTGCCTGCCACCGCTGTAGGCGCCGGGGACGCCTAGTCCTTGCTGGCGATCTTGCAATCTGGCACTGATCGCCAGCAAGCTGGCTCCTACAGGTCGCGGACATTCACCAGAACTTTCTGCAACAGCCAGCGCAGTTTCGTAGCCTGGATAAGCCTTGGCGCAATCCGGGAATACACTCCCCGGATCACACTGGAGCTCATCCAGGATCTACGAGAGCGCTATAGGGTGGATCGGGGCGCGTAGCTGACGCCTTTTTCATCCACCTTCGCTATTGGTGGATGGGTAGAGCGCCATCCACCCTACGATGCCGCAGACCTTCAATGCCCGGGGCTCTGAGGCGTTTTTGTGGGAGGGGACTTGTCCGCGACTGGAGATTGCTCCAGACATTGTTCGCGGCCAAGGCCCCTCCCACAAGCGCAACAGCGCACTGCAGGCAAGGTGGCAGCCAGCTCAATACTCCTGCCATCGCCATTCCAAACAACTACCGCCGCACCTTATCAGCGCAGGTTGATGATGGTCTGGGTAATCGAGCTTTCAGTCTCGATGGTCTTGGCGTTGGCCTGGTAGTTGCGCTGAGCGACGATCAGGTTGACCAACTGGTCAGACAGTTCGACGTTGGAGTCTTCAAGGGCGCCGGACTGCAAGGCGCCGAGGGTGCCGCTGCGCGGCGTGCCAACCACCGGTTCGCCAGACTGGAAGGATTGCACCCAGGCAGTTTTACCCACCGGCGTCAGGCCCTGCACGTTGGCGAAGCTGGCCAGAATCACCTGCCCCTGCACATTGGATTGGCCGTTGGTGTAACGGGCGAAAATCACCCCGGTGTCATCAATCTCCAGACCCGCCAGCTGGCCGGTTGTGTAGCCGTCCTGACTGACGGCGTTGACCGCGAAAGAGCTGGAGAACTGAGTAGAGTTGCGCATATCGACCAGGATGCCGTCAGCGTTGGCATTCGCGCCATTGCCCGACCATACCGGAGGCTGGCCACCATCTGAGGCAGCGGGCACCCAATCATTCAAAGAGAAGCGCCCAATAGCGTCGACGGTGAAAGCGGGGCTGGACGTCAGGCTGCTGGTATCTAGCTGTCCACTGGGAGTAAAGCTGGCAGCCATCGAGTACGGCGCAGTGGATGTCGGATCCGCCGGATTACGCCCATCGATCAGCACATTCATCTGCCACTGGTTGGCGCCAGTCTTGACGAAATACTGGGTCAGTACATGGGCATTACCCTGGGAGTCGTAGACGTTGGTCGAGGTGGACGAATTGTAAGTGGTCGGATCTGTGGGATCGAAAATGGCATTCGCAGGCACCGTATTGGTCGAATTCAGGTTAAACGTCTGATTCAACGTCGAGGTCGCCTTCGGCGCCTGACTTGCGGTTTCGATGCGCAGATCGCTGATCACGCCATTCTGCAGGTTGCCGCTACCATCGACCGCATAGCCTTGCAGCTTGTAGCCGAAGTTGTTGACCATGAAGCCTTCACGGTCAGTACCGAAATAGCCGGCACGGGTGTAGCTGACCTCGCCATTGTTGCTGGTCTGAAAGAAGCCGTTGCCGTTGATCGCCAGGTCCAGGGAGTTTTGCGTGTAGTTGATATTGCCCTGATTGAACAGCTGCGAGACGTTACTCAGGAGCACGCCGCTCCCCTGCGCATTCTTGCCGGAGCCATTCACCGAGGCCGCATACACATCGGAAAACTCCGCACGCGACTGCTTGAAGCCTGCAGTACCGGCGTTGGCGATGTTGTTGCCGGTCACGTTGAGGTCGCTGGTAGCCGCGCGCAGGCCGCTAAGACCGATATTGAACGCCATGGAATGCTCCTTTGCCGGGATGGCCGGCGATTAAAACCTTGAAATTACTGACCGATGACCTGCACCTGGGAGAGCGGCACACTGCCAAGCCCTGCAAGGTTGAGCATCAACTCGCTGCCGCCCAATACCACGCTGTCGACGTTGGCCGGGAGCATGGTGTAAAGCGCCTTGGTCTCGCCTTCGTAAGTGGCCTGCGCCTCGAACTTGTAGGTGCCGGGCGGCAACTGATTGCCGCTGGCGTTTTTGCCGTCCCAGATAAAGCTGACATTGCCGGCGGCCTGCTCGCCCATATTGATCCGGTTCACCACCGACCCGGCGTTGTCGTAGACATTGACGTAGACGTTGCTGCTGCTGGTCGGCAATACCATGCTGGCCTTGAAACTCTCGCTGGTATCGACCACGGCCTTGTCGGTCGGAATGATCACCTTGCGCCCAACCAGGGACGAGGCCTGCAGCGCCTGGGAAGACTGATAACCGGAGAGCAGCGAACCCATACTGGAGTTGAGCTTCTCGATGCCTTCAACCTGGCTGAATTGCGCCAACTGGGCGATGAACTCGCCATTGCTCTGCGGCTCCAGTGGGTTCTGATTATTCAGTTGCGCCACCAGCAAGTTGAGAAACTCGTTCTTGCCCAATTCTTTATTGGCCGTGGTGTCGCTCTTGATTTGATATTGATCAAGCGCTGAACTGACGCCGTTTACCGTACTCATGCCGTATCCCCTTCGTGCGATTTACTGACCCAGGGTCAGTACGCGCTGCAACATTTGTTTGGCCGTGTTCATCATCTCGACGTTGGTCTGGAATGCCCGACTGGCGGAGATCATATCGGCCATCTCTTCGACCACATTGACGTTGGGGTAATACACATATCCGCCCTCATCAGCCGCCGGATGGTTGGGCTCGTAGCGCGGCACCAGATCGCTCTGATCCTCGACGATACCCAGTACCTGTACGCCGCTGCCCGCCTGGTCCTGTTCGGCGAACAACGAACCGCTGCCATCGCCCATGGACTGCTGGAACATGGTGGCGAATACCGGGTGGCGAGCGCGGTAGGTCTGGTCGACGCTCGACGACACCGTGTTGGCGTTGGCGATGTTGCTGGAGATGGTATTCAGGCGAGTGCTCTGGGCACTCATGCCGGTTCCGGCGATATTGAAAACACTGGCTAGTGACATGGCATGGCTCCTTTAGTCGCCGCGCAGGGCGCTGACCAGCCCTTTGAATTTGCTGTTGAGAAAGGTAAAGCTGGCCTGGAAATTCACCGCGTTTTCCGCGTAGGAAGACTGCTCGACCTGCACGTCAACGGTGTTTTGATCGATCGAGGGGTGCGAGGGAATGCGGTAGGCCAGGCTGGCGCTGCCCATGGCCATACCCTCTGCGGCGATGTGCCGGTTGTTGGTGCGCGCCAGGCCTGCCGAACCACGCTGGGTATTGGCACTCTGCTCAGCCAGCACCGAGGCGAAATCGAGATCACGCGCCTTGTAGTGAGGCGTATCGGCGTTGGCGATGTTGTTGGCCAAGACCTCGGCACGCTGGGCGCGAAAGCCAAGTGCCTTTTCATGAATGCCGAGTGCGCTATCGAAGCTGATGCTCATGGTCAGAAACCTTTGCCATTGGGCTTGTCTGGTTTGCGTACAAGACATTTAGCAAAGGTCGTGCCATTTAAATTATTTGTTATATTTCAATAGCTTATATAATTTTAAAGCCTACAAGCGCAGCCAAGCGGCAAGGCTTTTCCGCCCTTTGGCAAACAAAGCGGCAATCGACCCAACGCCTTGCCGCCCCCAAGTCTCAACGTGGCGGAAGATTTGGCCGTGCGCCTGTAGGAGGTCGCCCGCCGTCCAGACGCCGCGCTGCCGCGCAGCAAGCTGGGGGGCAATTGCGTCTGCCGGCTTGTGGGAATCTGTAGGAGCGGGCCATGCCCGCGATGCGTTTCGCGGGCATGGCCCTGGGCGCGCCCCGCTCCTACAAAAGGCTGCTCAGTATTGCCACCAACAAAAACGGGAGGCCACTGGCCTCCCGTTTAATATTCGAACCCGGACTCACTTCGCCTGGTAGATAATCCCTGGGCTGCACTGCACCATCTGGTACTTTTCGGGCAGGCCATTGAGCGCCTCGGACGCACCAAGGAACAAGTAACCACCTGGCTTCAACATGGCATGAATGCGCGTGAGAATGTCTTTCTTCATGTCGGCAGAAAAATAGATCAACACGTTACGGCAAAACACAATATCGAACTTACCCAGGCTGGCGTAACTGTCCATCAGGTTCAGCGGACGAAACTCAACACGGCTCTTGATCGCAGGTTTGACAATCCAGCGCCCCGGACCCTGGGGATCGAAGTATCGCTGCAAGCGTTCTTGTGACAGCCCCCGGCCCATCGCCAGGCTGTCGTACTCACCAGACTTGCAATTGGCCAGCATCGACGGCGACAGGTCGGTGGCCACAATTTGCACACCTGCCTTAAGCTGACCGATATTGGTTTTTTCGAACTCATCAATGCTCATCGACAGGGAATACGGCTCCTGCCCCGAGGAACAGGCGGCCGACCAGATGCGCAGACGCTGGCTCGGATTGGCCTTGATCAACTCGGGCAACACCCGTTTTTTTAGCACTTCAAAAGGGTATGTATCACGGAACCACAGCGTTTCGTTGGTGGTCATGGCATCCACCACCAGCTCGCGCAAACCGCTGCGCGGCTGGCTTTGCATGCGCTGTACCAATTCACCCAGGGTTTTGATCCCGTGTTGCTCCTGCAGCTTGTTCAGCCTGCTCGACACCAGGTACTGCTTATTGCTGCCCAGCAAAATGCCACAGGCTTTTTCCAGGAAGGTCCGGAACTGCTCAAAATCCAAATTACCTGAAGACACTAGCCAGGCCTCGCCAATCAAAGTGTTGCAGTGAAAGATGCACCCTTCGCCCTATTGTCGAGCCGTATAAAAGCGGCTTGATTCACAGGTAGAGCATTAAAAACGGGTTTAACACCTCATGCTCGGTTGCTAAAAAAGGCCACCGCACGGTCGGCGGCCCGATCTTCTGTTTTTCTTGGCCTGCGCAGGAGCGACCTGCTTTCAAAGCCCCTGATCGACCTCGTTGATGCGTGCAACCACCCGCGACGCCAGGTCATCAGGACGAAATTTGGCAAGGAAATCATTGGCGCCGACCTTCTTTACCATGGCCTGATTGAATACCCCGGAAAGCGAAGTATGCAGGAGGATGTGCAACTTCTGCATCCGCGCATCGCTGCGGATCTCTGCAGTCAGGGTATAGCCATCCATTTCCGGCATTTCAATGTCGGAAATCAGCATCAACAGTTCCTGGTCGGGGTGCCTGCCCTCGTCTGCCATGCTGCGCAGGTAATCCAGGGCCTGCCGCCCATCGTTCAGCGCCGTGACCTCAACACCTACGGTTTGCAGGCAGCGAATCACCTGCTTACGCGCAACGGATGAGTCATCGACTATCAATACGTGCTTGGTAAGCGCCTTGCTCTGGGTCTGTGCATCGACGACCCCGGCAGAAATCACCTCAGAAGTCGGCGCTACCTCGGCGAGAATTTTCTCCACATCGAGGATTTCTACCAGCTCATTGTCCAGACGAGTCACTGCCGTGAGGTAGTGATCACGCCCCGCACCCTTGGGTGGTGGATGGATCTCCTCCCAGTTCATGTTGACGATGCGCTCAACTGAATGAACCAGGAAACCCTGAATCTTGGTGTTGTATTCGGTGATGATGACGAAGCTGTTCTTCAAATCTTGCAGCAGCGGCCGCCCTGTCGCCATGGACAGGTCAAGAATAGGGATGGTGCCCCCTCGAATACTCGCAACCCCTCGTACGACCGGGCTGGACTTGGGCATGATGGTGAGCTTGGGGCATTGCAACACCTCCTTCACCTTGAACACGTTAATGCCATAAAGCTGTCCGCCATCAAGGCGGAACAACAGCAACTCCAAACGGTTCTGCCCAACCAACTGCGTGCGTTGGTTAACCGAATCCATTACACCGGCCATGCCCAAACCTCTCTGTTTTGAGTCTCGCACGTTATACAAAGCGTAGCAGGCGGCACGCGCCTTGCTACTCATTCGTCATGAACGCAGAAACGACAATTTTCAGACACCTTCATCGGCATAGGCATCAACACCTACCGACAAGAGGCCGTTATTGGCTAGCAGTTTTACCTGCTTTGCTCGCGCTCGGCTACAGCCCCGTAGCACCTGCGGCGGCAACCACGCCTGAACAGCTTATCGGCACCACCCAGAGTTTTCTTGAACAGGCGGTGGTTGATTACCTGCAGCGCAGCGAAATTCAAGGCCGGCATGAGGTTCAAATCAACCGTATTGACCCTCGTTTACGCCTGCCACTGTGCGACAAGGAATTGACTACCACCCTGGAAAGCCCTGCCCAACCGATTGGCCGTGTCACCATGCGGGTACGCTGTGACGGCAGCTCGCCCTGGACGGTTTTCGTGCCAGGACAGGTGAGACTGTTCCGCGAAGTGGTCATCGCCATCCGTCCGCTAAAGCGTGAGGCTGTACTGTCAGAGATGGACGTGAGCCTGGTAGAGCGTGACGTGGGCCTGCTTAATCAAGGCTATCTGACAGGCCTCAAGCAGGCGCTCGGCAAAAAACTGACGCGCCCACTGCAGCCGGACCAGGTATTGGCGCCAGCAAACGTCGAACAGGCCGAGGTGATCCGCAAAGGCGATCAGGTGGTGATCAGCGCGCGCAGCGGTAACATGAGCGTGCGCATGCCCGGCGAAGCCTTGTCGGACGGAGCCATCGGCAAACAGATCAGTGTGCGCAACCAACGTTCAAAACGGGTAGTCAAGGCACGGGTAATAGGCCCGGGCCAAGTCGAAGTCGCCATGTAGCCGTGATACACGGCACGATTATCGCTATGGTTTCTGGCATATTGCGCCTGAGTCGGCTTTCTGGCGCTCTTTCACACAGCGGCTAAACTGTTAATTGAAAAACGGATTGTCGAAAAACAGGTTTTTTCTCTAAAGTTTCTGCAGACACCGCCGAGAACCTGGCAAGCGTCCAAACACTGTTCGAGGTTTTGCATCATGGTCATCGACTTCAACCGGCTAAACAACGCCACTACCCCTGTCAATTCAGGGCGTGTGGGCGGCGCTCAGTCTGGTGGCCGAAATGAAGCCATCAGCGAAAAGCCGACTAGCCCGTCACCCCAGCAGGCAGACGCCAGCAAGAGCGGTGAGTCCGTGCAGTTCAGTCGCGAAGCGCAGCAATTGCAAAAAATCAGTGAAAAACTCGCTGACCAGCCAACCGTCGACAAAGAGCGTGTTGCGCAACTCAAGCAGGCGATACTTGACGGCAGTTACCAGGTCGACAGCCAGCGCGTTGCCAGCAAGCTGCTCGACTTCGAATCCCAGCGCTAGTCTGGTAGACAGTTGAAAAGCGTAGGCGAGGCAAAAATAGCCGAAAAGGCGGATTTGATCCGCACGCGAGTTTACTGCTGTAAAAGAGCATTTTGACGGGGCTCGCACTCTAGGACATTTTTAACGCCGTAGCGCCCACGCAGCTAGTTCTTCAACAGCCTGCTCAAGGCAGCGCCGGGGTGTTAGCCTTACGGGACAGTAGCGCTGCTACGGCCCGCTAACATCTGAGAGCCTGCTATGCACGACACCACCTTGCTTGAGCTTTTCAACGACGATATCGGCAGCGCCGAGCAATTGCTCGAACTGCTCGATGACGAATTCCAGGCCCTCGGCGAGCGCGATCTGGTTCGCCTGCAAAGCATTCTGGAAAACAAACAACCGCTACTGATAAAACTCGACCAACACGGACGGACGCGCAGTCAACTGTTGATCAGTCTGCAACTGAGCGCGGATCGCGCCGGCCTGCAAGCCCTTGCCGAACGCTCCAGCTCCAGCCAAGGCGCCGAACTGCTTGAGCGCGGCGACCAGTTGCAGGCGCTGCTAGAACGCTGCCAAGCGGGCAACTTGCGTAATGGCCGCCTGATTCGTTCCAACCAGACCTCAGCCCGCACCATGCTCGGCATTCTTCGTGGCGGCGAAACCCCCAGCCTCTATGACAGCCGCGGCAGTACCGCTAGAATCGCCCAGCAGCGCCCGCTTAGTCAGGCCTGAACACTTATAACAAGGCACAGGGAAATGCTGCCACAAGGCCGGCATCCTAGCGTCATCGTACTTGCCTGGAGATTTCTGGACCGTGTCCAACCCCTTTTCCGAGGATGATGGCCCGCAACCACCGAAGGTTCTCAAAGCCCCCGTGGAAATCGTCGCCAATCTGCGTCAGCTGCAACAGCACCACGACCCGCTGGTCATCACCTTCCACGAGCGCAGCCAACGTTTCCAGAGCTACCTGATCGAAATTGATCGCGACAAGAACCGTCTGATTCTTGACGAAATGATCCCGAACAATGCTGAGCGCTTTCTGCAAAATGGCGAACCCTTTAACATCGAGGCGTTCCATGAAGGCGTGCGGGTGGCCTGGCAATGCCTGCAGCCGGTAAAGATAGAAGAACATCAGGGCGCGCGCTGCTACTACAGCCCGATACCCGAAGAAGTGCATTACTACCAGCGTCGCAATGCCTACAGGGCACCAATCAAGCAATCCGAACTGGTCAAGATCGAACTGGCCGGCGCCAAGTTGCGCAGCCCCATCACAGGGCAACTGCTGGATATTTCCGCCACAGGCTGCAAGTTGCGCTTGCCAGGCAATGTCGCGGGCAGCCTGCATTCAGGTCAGGTGTATGAGCGCTTTACCGCCAACCTGCCCTTCGGCGCGATGATGACTGCCGTAGAGCTGCGCCACGTGGAGTATGCAGAGAGTCTCGACACGACCTTTGCTGGCGTTCGCTTCCATCGCATGAGCGGCCTGGTGCAACGTCAGGTTGAGCGCTTCGTCTACCAACTGCAGCGTGATGCCCGCCGCTTCGATAGCGACGGTTTGTTCTAGCAGCCACCGTTATCGTGGCGCACCGCCTAAATCACCACGCGAGCTAACCGGGTAATTCTACGGCTCGCGGCCAAGGCCCCTCCTACGGTGCGGTAGCGCTCTTGTGGGAGGGGCTTGGCCGCGAATGACGCAGCGACCACAACAAACAGGAGATCACTGTGTTTGTCTAGGCGTGCGGCCCCACCAGAGGGAAGAAGGACGACCAACTGGCCGCGAACGATCGCTCAGACCTCGACCCGAATACCCAGTGTCGCCAGGCGCGGCAGGTCTTCAGGGCGATCAACATCCCATAAGGCCGGCAATAGCTGATGCCCCCAGTCCAGCTGCTGCAGTCGCTCGCAGGTCATGCTCAACACCTGGTCGGTTCCCCAGGGTATGGCGTGGAACAGCACGTGATCGACGCAGCGCAAGCCGAGCAGCACATAACCACCATCCTCGGCTGGCCCCACGACTACCGGCTGCCCGTGCAAGGCTGCGCAAGCAGCGCTGAGGTAGTCGCCATCCAGTGCCGGGCAGTCGTTGCCGATCAGCACCACGGCATCGCTTTCCACCAGACCCAAGGTCGCGATAAGGCGCATGCGCTCACCCAGGTCGCCAGCGGGCTGCTCAACCAGCGTCCAGTTCAACCGGGCGGCAAGCGCCTGCAGCTCGACATCAGGGATATCATCCAGCCACAAAAACCGCTGACTGAACCCCTCCGGGGGAAGCTGCAGTGCGCGCTCAAGCAACAGTCGTTGCAGATCGCATGCGCCCTCGTCGCCCAGCACAGGAATCAGCCGGGTTTTGACCCGACCGGGTACAGGCGCACGTGCCAGCATGTGTAACGAAATAGACAGATTCATTGCGGTGGCCCTCGATGATACTGCTGCGCCAACTGGTCAGGGCTGGCGCCACAGTAGTAGGCCAGCCGCAGACGCCACATCAACAACACGGTACGCCAAATGCCGTTTTGCTCCCAGCGCCTGCTTGATGTTGACAGCGCAGGGCGCAAGCAACATGGACGCACTCGTTGCTTCAGGCGCCTGCTGAGCTCGATGTCTTCCATCAAGGGGATATCCGCATAACCACCCAGTGCTGCAAACGACTCGCGGGCGACAAAGATCGCCTGATCGCCCGATGCCACACCCGTCAACCGCGAGCGCAGATTGATCATCGTACCGATCACGCGCAAAGCCAGGCCACTACCCGACAAACGCACATCGAAACGCCCCCAGATCGGTCGCTCAGCCAATGCCGCCAACAAGCGCTGAATTGACTCAGCGCTGACCCGGGTGTCGGCATGCACGAACCACAGATACTCAGATACCGCGTTTGCGGCGCCGGCGTTCATTTGCCGGGCGCGCCCCGCGCTCGCCTCGAGCACCTGGTCAGCCTGCATAGCCGCCAACGCGCAAGTTGCGTCGCTGCTGCCACCATCCACCACAATCAGCTGAGCACCCGCCGCACGCAACGGCGCCAGATCAGCCAGCAACAAAGGCAGCGCCGCCGCCTCATTGCGCACCGGGATAATCACGCTGAGTAACGGCGTCACGGCCGTGGTGCCTGCTCATCCGGATCGACACCATCAACCGCTCCAGCGGCGGGCATCTCGGCGGCATTGCCGTCGAGCATCTGATCCTGCACGACCTGCTCGTCGACCCGTGGATCAAGGGCAGCAACCAGGGGTGAGCTGGTCATGTTGTCCGGCATCGCAATGTGATGCAGTGGCGCATCGTCGACCTGGTGCAGGTGACTGACTTTATCCGGGCGCACTCGCCAGATCAGAATCAGGGCCGAGCAACAGATGAAGGCATACAGCATGTTGGCGCCAAAAAAGCGCATCAATACGCCAGCCAACAATGGGCCAATACTGGCGCCGATACCGAAGGTAACCAGCAGCATGGCAGTCAGCGAGACGCGCAGCTCGCCCTCGACATGGTCGTTGGCAAAAGCCACGGCCAGAGGGTAGAGGCTGAACTTCAACAACCCGATGACGAAACCGACACCGAGCAATACCCATAAGTCCGCTGCGGGCATCAAGGCCAGAGGCAGTGCCGCCAGAGCCAATAGCACCGCACAGCCACGGATCAGGCCAGCCCGATCATAGCGATCCGACAGCCAGCCGAGCGGCCACTGCACCACCAAACCGGCAAAAATGCAGCTACCCATGAACAGACCGACCTGCTCAGTGGATAAGCCCATGCGAGTCGCATAGAGCGGCGCCAAACCATAGAACGAGCCAATCATCAAGCCGGCAACGCCAATGGTGGTCAGCGACAAAGGCACCCGTTTGATAAAAAAGCGCAACTCCAGTGAAGCTGGACGCATGGGCGCCGGGTGTAACCTGCGGGTCAATGCCACGGGCACCAGGCACAGGGCAAAACACAGCGCCACCAGCATCAGCAGTTCGAGGCCAAGGGTCGGATGGACTACCAATACCAACTGCCCGAGAATCAATCCCAGGTAGGAAGCAGCCATATAGCCGGAAAAGACCTGACCGCGCTGGCTGGTTTCCGCCTGCTCATTGAGCCAGCTCTCGATCACCATGTACTGGCACATCATGGCCAGACCCACCAGCATGCGCAGCAGCAGCCAGGCAGGCAACCAGTCAGTCAGGCCATGACCCAGCACGGCAGCCGTAACAACCCCGGCACAGGCCACATAAGCGCGAATATGCCCGACCCGACCGATCAGCCGGTGTCCCAGCTTGCCGCCTAGTACCAGGCCGATATAGTTGGCTGCCATCAAGGCACCCACCCATAGACCGTCCACCGTTTCAGACAAGCGCAACGCCAGGTAGGTACTCAATAGACCCGAGCCCAGCAGCATCAACAGGGTGGCAAAATACAACGAACGAAAAGACTTCCAGATAAGGCGCATGACTCTGCGAATAACTCCTGATGGACAACGGAACCGCTCAATACGAACGGCGCGGCGGCGATAACCGCACAAATTAATACATGTATGGAACATACAGCGCAGGACGCAAAGCCCGAATGCATTGCCCCTCGTGCCTGCTCATGGCACTTGACTGCAATGCGGATTACTCAGGTTATTGAATTAGGCCTGGGCGGCGAGAATGCGCCGCTCCCAAGGCGTGATCTCGTCAAAGTAACTGCTTAATTCCAGGGTCTTGCTGGCGATGTAGCCTTCGATGAATTCCTCACCAAACAGTTCTACGGCTAATCGACTATTTCTCAGACGCTCGATAGCGGCATGCATGGTACAGGGTAGCGTCAATTTATCTGGCACCTCGAACTCTCCCTGGATCGGCGCACTTGGCTGCAACTGCTGCTCAAGGCCATGGAGACCGGCAGCCAAGCTAGCGGCCAATGCCAGATAGGGGTTGGCATCGGCACCTGGCAGGCGGTTCTCTACCCGTCGCGCCACCGGCGCACTGGCTGGAATCCGCAAACCTGCAGCGCGGTTATCTTCCGACCAACAGGCATTATTCGGCGACGCAAAAGGATGGCAAAGCCGCTGATAGGAGTTCACATGCGGCGCGAACAGCAGGGTGAAGTCCGCCAGCGCCGCTTGCTGGCCGGCGATGAAGTGATAGAAAGCTGGCGTCGCCTGGCCGTCCGCAGCACTGAAGATATTACTGCCACTGTCCCGCTCAACCACACTCTGGTGAATGTGCATGGAGCTACCCGCGGTATGGGCCAGCGGCTTGGCCATGCACACCACTGTCAGCCCATGCTTGAGGGCGACCTCCTTGAGCAGGTGTTTGAACAGGAAGGTCTGATCGGCCAACTGCACGGGGTCACCATGTAGCAGATTGATCTCGAACTGACTGACGCCCATCTCGTGCATAAAGGTATCGCGCGGTAATTCCAGCGCAGCCATACACCGATAGACCTCACTGAAGAACGGCCGCAGACCGTTATTCGAGCTGATGCTGAAGGCACTGCCGCCGTCCTCGCGCCGACCATCCAGGCCTACGGGCGGCTGAAACGCCTGCTGCGGATCAGGGTTAGGCGCAAACACGAAAAATTCCAACTCGGTTGCCACCACGGGCTGCCAACCATGAGCCGCATAGTTCGCCACCACCTGCTTGAGCAGGCCTCGGGTCGACAAGCCGGAGCTGCGACCATCAAGCTCATCGGCATCGCAGATCGCCAGCGCACGCGGCGGATCGCTCCAGGGCAGGCGGTGGACCTGGGTCGGCTCGGCATTCAGCGCCAGGTCGCCGTCGTCGCCGCCATAGAAACGCGGTGGCGGGTAACCGCCCATGATGCACTGCAGCAGCACACCGCGGGCCAGCTGCAAACGCCGGCCTTCAAGAAAACCTTCGGTGGTCATCACCTTGCCACGCGGTACACCGTTCAGATCCGGGGTCACGCATTCGACTTCATCGATACCGCGCAGTAGCTCGGCCATGGCAGTGCGGCTGAGGGCGTTCATTGGCTGTGGTCCTTGAATGTGGCCGGAGACGGACGGCTATGCGTACAAAATACGCAGCGCCCGTTCAGTATTTCAAGCAAAGCTACTATTGCGATCAGGCGCTGTACCACGCCCCGGGTAAACACATCTAATAAATAGATAGTAAAGACCAAGCCAACTGCGTCATTGCCAGTCCCCAAAAGGTCCTTTTAAAGCACTTGTAACGGCCGTTATAGAGCGGCTAAACCTTACTATCAAGCGCATCGATTATTACCATGCCCAGACGCAACTTCTTCATCAGTTTTTCATCGGTAGTATGGCCCTCGTAGTCACTTACCGCCCTCACGAGGAGCCTGAACATGAAAAAGCAAATGATCACCGCACTGTTCCTGACCAGCCTGACCGCTAGCGCATTCGCCTTGCCGCAAGGCAGCCCTCAACCCCTGCTTGGCGAAGCCCAAGACAGCAGCGTCAAATCAGTTATTGGTTTTGGTAACACTCCGCTGGCCGAAGGTGGCGCCGAACGCCTGCAACAGCGCCTACGTGTCGCCGAAGATGGCGCCGATCGGGTAGGCCCCAATCGTCTCGCCGAAGGTGGCGCTGAACGCCTGCAACAGCGCCTGCGTGTCGCCGAGGATGGCGCCGATCGGGTAGGCCCCAATCGTCTCGCCGAAGGTGGCGCTGAACGTACCCCAGGCCAGCGCATTGGCTAACGCCCCGAGCGATGAGACATGAGCCGCCCCGAAAAAGGTGCCCGAATGGGCACCTTTTACACGCCTGAGCGTTTTACTCCAATTGCGCCAGCCGCTCTTCCAGGGCCGCAATCCGGGCCTCCAATACATCCAGGCGAGTTTCATGCTGGGCATTGGTGGTCGCCCGTTCCGGCTCACTGGCCCGCGCCTCCATGGCTGCCTGCATATCTGCCGGATCGCCCAGCACGTGCATATAGCGCTCTTCGCGCTGCCCCGCTTGGCGCGGTAACAGGCAGATCAGGCCGCGACTGATCAGCCGCTCCAGGTTGTGCTGCACCTGCGCCGCATCTTCGAACGTGTACATGCGACTACTGCGCGTAAGCAATTCGTTGACCGTTTGCGGCCCGCGTAACAGCAACAAGCCTACCAAGACGACTTGCGCTGCCACCAATTCCAGCGCTTTGTCAGTACGGTGTTCCCAGCGATCCGCTCGACTGCCCATCACCAGGCGCGTCAGCCCTCGGCCCTCAAGGCTGCGCAAACCCTGGCCGACCTGTCCGGCATTGAGGTTCATCAAGGGTTCGCGGCTGGTTTTCTGGTTGCAGGCCAGTACCAGGGCATTGAGGGTCAGCGGGTAAACCTCTGGAGTGGTCGCCTGCTTTTCGATCAGGCAGCCCAGAACTCGAGCTTCTGTGGTCGTCAGCGGCACATCGATCGACGGGGTTGGGGTTTCGCTGGTCATGGTAATTCTCTAAGGCTCGGGCATGGCACTGATGCCGTGTCACTCATGATATGTCGGATCACAGCACGTGGGGCCGCGCAGGTTGGCGGCACCAGCATGCGAACGGTCAGATAGCACTGTCGTGACACTAGCCTAGCAGTCGGGCTGGCCGCCCAACACCTGCAAGCAGGGCTCTGTGCTAAAGTCGCGCGCTATTTTTTGCCAAGGCGCCCTCGCCCCGGCAAATGCCTGACCCACAGCCACGCAGCCAACGCATCCAGGCGTACCCGCTACGCCACACAAGAGATTGCTGGCTCTATTGAGATGCATGTCATGACTGCTGCCAAACGCCCGCTACTGCAGATATTCAACCGCACCAGCCTGGTGCTACAGATCTTTATCGGTCTGCTCGCCGGCATCGCTCTGGCCGTCTTCTTGCCCGAAGCGGCCAGCAGCGTCAGCTTCCTCGGCACGGTGTTCGTTTCGGCCCTGAAAGCCGTGGCGCCGGTACTGGTGTTTATTCTGGTCACCGCCTCGATTGCCAACCACCAACGCGATCAACAAACCCACATCCGGCCGATTCTGCTGCTCTACCTGTTCGGCACCTTCAGCGCAGCACTGATTGCCGTCACCGCCAGTTTCGTATTCCCCTCGAGCCTGACCCTGGTCAGCAACAGTGCCGACCTGACGCCCCCCCGGCGGCATCAGCGAAGTGCTGCAGACCCTGCTGCTCAATGTGGTCGACAACCCGGTCAATGCGCTGCTCAGGGGCAACTTTATCGGCATTCTGGCCTGGGCCGTCGGTCTTGGCCTGGCCTTCCGCCACGCCAGCCCGAGCAGCAAACTGATGCTTGCCGACCTGTCCGCCGGCGTCACCGCGATTGTCAAGTTGGTGATCCGCCTGGCGCCGCTGGGGATCTTCGGCCTGGTGGCTGCGACCCTGGCCGAATCAGGCATGGCAGCGCTGCTCGACTACCTGCACCTGCTGCTGGTATTGGTCGGCTGCATGCTGTTTGTCGCCCTGGTGGTCAACCCGGCTATTGTCTTCTTCAAGCTGCGCCGCAACCCCTACCCGCTGGTCTTCACCTGCCTGCGCGAAAGCGGCCTGACCGCCTTCTTCACCCGCAGCTCGGCGGCCAATATTCCGGTCAACCTGCAGCTGTGCCAGCGCCTGGGCCTGCATGAGGAAACCTATTCGGTCTCGATCCCCCTGGGTGCCACCATCAACATGGCCGGGGCAGCCATCACCATCAGCGTGCTGACGCTGGCTGCGGTGCATACCCTGGGTATCGCCGTGGACCTGCCCACTGCCCTGCTGCTCAGCCTGCTGGCCTCAGTCAGTGCTTGCGGAGCCTCGGGCGTGGCCGGCGGCTCGCTGCTGCTGATCCCTCTAGCCTGCAGCCTGTTCGGCATCCCCAATGACGTGGCCATGCAGGTGGTGGCGGTGGGCTTTATCATCGGCATCGTCCAGGATTCGGCGGAAACCGCGCTGAACTCCTCCACCGACGTACTGTTTACCGCCACGGCCTGCATCAGCGAGGCACAGCGCCAGGCTTGATAAGGCGCCGCAACGAAAAAAGGCTTACGCAGTGCGTAAGCCTTTTTTGTTGGTTATTGCACGGTGTACATAACCTGTTGTTTGGCGTCCCCTGCTGGAATCGAACCAGCATCTAGCCCTTAGGAGGGGCTTGTTCTATCCCTTGAACTAAGGGGACTTTTTGCGCGCTGGCTGCACAAGCCACCAGCCGGGCCGCATCTTAGCGAGCCTGCGCGGTTTTGTCATGTCACTGCCATCAAGCCTTGAGCATACTCCTGCTGAATCAGCACGGAGATTGCCATGAAACAGGTACGCCTCTCGCCAGACTCGCCTTTCACCACCATCAGCCTGCGCGCCGCCAGCGTCACCGACGCCGCTGCCCTGGCCGCCTTGCTGCAGCAACTGGCTCCGCAAGAACCGCGCCCCGACGCCAAGCTACTGGCCTTGCGCCTGACCGAGCTGCCGATCAACCGCGCAGTGCTGGTGGCCGAGCGCAATGGCAAGCTGCTGGGCACCTGCACGCTCAATCTGATCGAACACCTGGCGCACAACTTCGCCCGCTCGGCGGTGCTCGAGGATGTGGTGGTAGATGCCGACGCCCGCGGCCTGGGTGTCGGTCGGGCGCTGATGGGCAAAGCCGTTGAGCGCGCGCGCAGTTGGGGTTGCTACAAGTTGGCGCTGTCCAGCAACCAGAGCCGTGAGGCCGCCCATCGTTTCTACGCCGAGCTGGGATTCAAGCCTCATGGCATCAGCCTGGCCCTGGCCCTGGACTGAGACAGGCGCATGGATTCAGCATCTCGGCACGGCCCTTCGCGGCCAAGGCCCCTCCTACGCAGATCTAGGTTTTGTTGTGGGAGGGGACTTATGCACGATTATTTGATGGGGCCTGCGGCCATTCGCGGCTAAAACGGCGAAGGTGGACAAGCCTCACACTGCCCACCTTCGCACCAGACACACCCCGGGACGACTAACGCTTATGCGAACAGCCCGAGGGTGTGCAGGAACACCACCAGAATCCCGACTGGCGTGACCCAGCGCAGCAGCTGCCACCACAGCTTGAACAATCGCGCATGACCAACGCCCAAGGCTTCCTGCACCGTTGCACGGCTCAACGCCCAACCGGTGAACAGCACCGTTCCCAGCCCGCCGAGCGGCATCATCAGGTTGGTGGTCAGGTAATCCAGGCTGTCGAAGAAGGTCTTGCCGAACAGGGTGAATTCCGCCCAGGCGTTGAACGACAGCACCGTACCCAGGCTCAACAACCACAGCGCCAGGCCACTCAACAGCACGGCCTTGAGCCGACTGATCGCAAATTTTTCACACAGCCAGGTAATGGTCGGCTCGCTCAGCGAGATTGCCGAGGTCAGCGCGGCGAGTGCCAGCATGATAAAGAACAGACCACCGATTACCTGGCCGAACGGCATCTGGCCGAAGGCGATAGGCAGGGTGACGAAGATCAACCCGGGGCCGGCGCCTGGCTCCAGGCCGTTGGCAAACACCAGCGGGAAGATCGCCAGGCCAGCGAGCAAAGCCACCCCGGTATCAGCCAGGGCCACCATCAGCGAGGTCTTGACGATGGACGTACCGGCCGGCAGATAAGAGCCGTAGACCATCATCGCACCGCTTGCCAGACTGAGAGTGAAGAACGCATGCCCCAGCGCCACCAGCACGCTCTGCGCACTGAGCTTGCTGAAGTCGGCGTCAAACAGAAAGTGCACGGCCTCGAGGAAATGCCCGGTAGTGGCGGCATAGCCCACCAGAATCAACAGCAGCACGAACAATCCCGGCATCATGAACCGCAGTGCACGCTCCAGGCCTTCGCGTACGCCCAGGGCGACGATGCCCAGGGTCAGTAGCAATACCAGGGTGCCGTAACCGGCCAGCTTCCAGGGGTCGCCGAGCATGGCGCCGAACAAGGCGCCACTGCTCTCGCCGTCCAGCCCGGCGAAACTGCCCATGGCCGCCGCTGGCGCATAGGCCAGGGCCCAACCGGCCACTACTGCGTAGAAACTAAGGATGAGAAAACCGGTAAGCACCGCCAGCGTGCCCAGCCAGCGCCAATGACGACTGGCGCCCGCCTGCCTGGCCACGGCAGCGAAGGCGCCCTCGGGGTTGGCCCGGCCGCGACGACCGATCATCACCTCGGCCATCAACAGCGGAATGCCAATGGCCAGAATACAGGCCAGGTAGACCAGGACGAAGGCGCCGCCGCCGTTCTCCCCGGTGATATAGGGAAACTTCCAGATATTGCCCAGGCCCACTGCTGAACCGGTGGCGGCGAGAAAGAATACCCAGCGCGACGACCAAAGGCCGCGCGCGGCTGAACTGCTGACGGGGCCGGCACTGGCGCCGGCGATGCTGTCTTGACTCATTGGGTTTTACCCTCTTGTTGTTGTGGAAAAAGTTGGGTTGAGCGCAGCGATACCCAACAAAGGACGCTCAGGGCGCCACCAGACACCTCTGGTGCCTGGTGCGCACGGCGCACCCTACGTCATACGCCGCAGTGCAGGCGCTCCTCGGCCAGACGATCGGCGATAGCGGTGGTGGTGGCGCCCTCGCGCTCGGCACGCTGGAAAATCTCCGCCAGGGTCGCGCCGATGCCTTCGATATGCGCCTTGAGCTGTGCGGCGCTGCCGCCGGTGCGCTCGTAGCAGACGTCGATAATGCCGCCGGCATTGATCGCGTAATCCGGCGCGTACAGGCACGCGTTGCGACGCAGGGTTTCCGCCAGGCTGGCATCGGCCAGTTGGTTGTTGGCGGCCCCGGCGATAATCGGTGCGCGCAGGGCTTCCAGGGTTTGCTGGTTGATAATGCCGCCCATGGCGCAGGGCGCGAACACATCGACATCCAGGCCGAAAATTGCCTGCTGGCTGACAGCGGTTGCGCCCAGTTGCTCGACCGCGCGACGCACATTGGCCTCGACGATATCAGTCACCCACAGCTCGGCCCCGGCAGCTTTCAGCTGACGCGCCAGGTCGAAGCCCACCTGCCCTACCCCTTGAATTGCCACTTTCAGGCCGTGCAGATCATCACGGCACAGGCGGTGTTTGACTGCGGCCTGGATGCCGATAAATACGCCGTAGGCGGTGGACGGTGACGGGTCGCCATTGCGCGTACCGCCGGCAAAAGCTTCGCGCAGCTCGGCGCCGGATACGTGGCGGGTGCGCTCGGCCATGATCTGCATTTCCGCAACGCCGGTGCCGGAGTCGGCGGCGGTGATATAGCGGCCGCCGAGGCTGTCGACAAAATCACCCATGGCCTGGAACAGCGCCGCGCTCTTGCCGGTATGCGGGTCGCCGATGATCACCGCCTTGCCGCCGCCCAGTGGCAGGTTGGCCAGGGCCGATTTGTAGGTCATGCCGCGCGACAGGCGCAGCACATCGCGCAGCGCTTCATCGTCATTGGCGTAATTCCACATGCGGCAACCGCCGAGGGCCGGGCCGAGGTTGCTGTTGTGAATGGCGATAATCGCCTTCAGGCCGCTGGCCTGGTCGTGGCCGTAGACCACCTGTTCGTGGTGGTCGAAATCGATATGGGAAAACACGGACATGGGAGTTCCTTGATTGTTCTTGTTGTGAGGGTTGAGGCCTATCAACGTGTAGGAGCCAGGGGGACGCCTAGTTCTTGCTGCGGTCCGGCGGCCTGGCGATCATGGCGTGTCACTGATGCCAGAAAATCGCCAGGCCGCTATCGTTCCCTACGCCTTGCGGCATTCCCCACATCCATGTGGGTCACAGCTGGCTCCTACAGGGGATTGGTTGTCAGGCGGCTGGCTCGAACAGGTGCACCGCCTGAATCTCGCTAACCAACATGCGCGCCTTGAGCTGGCTGCTCTGCTCGCGCACCTTGGCCAGGCTACGTTCCTTGACGTGGCCATAGCCGCGGATCTGCTCCGGTAGCTCGGCCAGGGCCAGTGCGGTGCGGTAGTTGTCGGCATTGAGTTCCTTGAGCAGGTAGTCCAGGTTCTGCTCGTAGTCGTCGATCAGCTGCAGCTCCAGCTTGCGTTCAGCGCTGTAGCCGAACAGGTCCAGCGGTGTGCCACGCAGGAACTTGAACGTGGCCAGTACGCCGAAAGCCTTGAGCATCCAGGCGCCGAACTGACGCTTGCGCGGCACGCCGGTGCTGGCATCCGGCTTGCTCAACCAGCTAGGTGCCAGGTGGAATTCCAGGCGGTAGTCGCCGCTGAACTGCGCCTCCAGCTGACGGATAAAGCTGCCGTCGCTGTACAGCCGCGCCACTTCGTACTCGTCCTTATAGGCCAAGAGCTTGAAGTAGTAACGCGCCACTGCCTTGCTCAACGCTTGGTCAGCGCTGTTGTCGACCTGCTGCACCCGCACCACCTGCTCGCGGTAGCGCTCGGCGTAGGCGGCGTTTTGGTAGGCAGTCAGGCGCACAACGCGGTCAGCGATGATGTCTTCCAGCGTCTGGCAATGGGTTGCTTCGTCCACAGTCGGCTTGGCCAGACGCTCCACGGCGACCGCATCATGGGCCGCTCGACGGCCCCAGAGGAATGCCTGCTGATTGAGCTGCACAGCCACGCCGTTAAGCTCGATGGCCTTGTTGATGGCTTCGGCAGACACCGGCACCAGGCCTTTCTGGTAAGCGAAACCGAGCATAAACAGGTTGGTGGCGATGCTGTCGCCGAGCAGACGCGTGGCCAGGCGGCTGGCGTCGACAAAGTGGGTTTTGCCCGCGCCCACCGCTTCGATCAGTGCCTCGCGCATCGCCGCGCCAGGCACTTGCGCGTCTGGATTACGGGTGAATTCGGCGGTGGCAGCTTCATGGCTGTTGACCACCGCATGGGCGATTTTGTCATTGAGCTTGGCCAGGGCCTCTTCACTGGCCGAGACCACCAGATCGCAACCGAGCAGCAGGTCGGTCTCGCCGGCGGCGATTCGTACGGCAAAGATGTCGTCCTGTTTGGCGGCGACGCGGATATGGGTGATCACCGGGCCGAACTTCTGCGCGAGGCCGGCCTGATCGAGCACGCTGCAGCCCTTGCCTTCGATATGCGCAGCCATGCCGAGCAACGCGCCGACAGTGGTGACGCCACTACCGCCGACACCTGGCAAGAGGATATTCCACGGCCGTTCCAGAGTAGGTTGCCGAGGCTCCGGCAGGGCAATAAACAGCGCGCTCAAACCCACGGCTTCCGGTTTGCGCAGGCTGCCGCCGTGCACAGTGACAAAGCTTGGGCAGAAGCCTTCAACGCAGCTGAAATCCTTGTTGCAGGAATTCTGGTCGATCTCGCGCTTGCGCCCCAGCTCAGTTTCCAGCGGCAGCACCGACAGGCAGTTGGACTTGACGCTGCAATCGCCACAACCCTCACACACTGCCGGGTTGATAAAGGCACGTTTTTGCGGATCGACCAGCTTGCCGCGTTTGCGCCGACGGCGTTTCTCGGTGGCGCAGGTCTGGTCGTAGATAAGCACCGAGCAGCCCTGGAACTCGCGCAACTCGCGCTGCACGGCATCCAGATCACGCCGATGGTGGAAGCTGACGATGGGCGCGAAGGTGGCACGGGTCGGGTATTTCTCCGGCTCGTCGGTGACCAAGGCGATGCGTTTCACCCCTTCGGCGTACACCTGCTGGCTCAGTTGATCGACGCGCAATTCGCCGTCGATCGGCTGGCCGCCGGTCATGGCCACCGCGTCGTTGTAGAGAATTTTGTAGGTGATATTCACCCCGGCGGCCACGGCCGCACGCAGGGCCAGTTGGCCGGAATGAAAGTAGGTGCCGTCGCCGAGGTTCTGGAAGATATGCGGCGTGTCGGTAAACGGCGCCTGGCCGATCCAGGTCGCACCCTCGCCGCCCATCTGGGTAAAGGTGTCGGTGTTGCGGTCCATCCACTGGGTCATGTAGTGGCAACCGATACCGCCCTGGGCGCGGCTGCCTTCCGGCAATTTGGTCGAGGTGTTGTGCGGGCAGCCGGAGCAGAAATGCGGGGTGCGCACAGTGGTGTGTTTAGGCGCAGCCAGCGATGCTTCCTTGGCCGCCAGGAAGGCCAGGCGCTCGTCGATACTGGCGCTGCTGTAGATCGGCGCAAGGCGCTTGGCGATGGCGCGGGCGATCATCGCCGGGGTCAGTTCGGAGAGATTCGGCAGCAGCGAATGGCCGGCTTCGTCGAACTCGCCAACCACCACCGGGCGCTTGCCCACGGGCCAGTTGTAGAGCTGACCGGTGAGTTGGTCTTCGATGATGCCGCGCTTTTCCTCGACCACCAGAATCTCGTCCAGGCCTTCGGCAAACTCATGCACCGATACCGGTTCCAGCGGCCAGCTCATGCCAATCTTCAGCACACGCAGGCCGACTTGTGCACAGAGCGCGTCATCCAGACCGAGGTCATCCAGAGCCTGACGCACGTCGAGGTAGGACTTGCCGGTGGTGATAATGCCTAAGCGCGGGTTGGGCGAGTCGAGTTTGATCTGGTTGAGGTTGTTGGCCAGCGCAAAGGCGCGGGCGGCGTAGATTTTGTAGGTATTGAGGCGTGCTTCCTGGGTCAGGGGCGGGTCCGGCCAGCGGATATATACACCGTCTTCCGGCAGCTGGAAATCCTCGGGAATCTTCACCTGCATGCGCAGCGGATCGACCTCCACCACAGCGGATGAGTCGACGTTTTCGGCGATGGTTTTCAGCGCCACCCAGCAACCGCTGTAGCGTGACAGCTCCCAGCCGATGATGCCGAAATCGAGAATTTCCTGAACGTTGGCCGGGTTGAGCACCGGGATCGAGGCGGCGATAAACGCATGCTCGCTCTGGTTGGCGATGCTCGAAGACTTGCAGCCATGGTCGTCGCCGGCCAGCAGCAGCACGCCGCCATGCTCGGAAACGCCGGCCGAGTTGCCGTGTTTGAACACATCACCGCAGCGGTCCACACCCGGACCTTTGCCGTACCACATGGCAAACACACCGTCGTAACGCGCACCGGGGAACAGGCTGGTCTGCTGGCTGCCCCACACCGAGGTGGCGGCCAATTCTTCGTTGACCCCCGGCTGGAAGTGGATGTGATTCTCTTTGAGGTACTGCTTGGCGTCCCACAGGCTCTTGTCGAGGTTGCCCAGGGGCGAGCCCCGGTAGCCGGAAATAAAGCACGCGGTATTCAGGCCATGGGCGGCGTCGCGTTGCTTCTGCAGCATGGGCAGGCGGGTCAGCGCCTGGGTGCCGGTGAGGTACAGGTGACCAGTGGCAAGGCGGTACTTGTCATCCAGGCGGATCTCGGCCAGAGACATGCTGTCGCTCCTTTTATTTTTATGGAGAGCAAGGCTGGCAACGGTGAGTGCCAACCGGGTTCTGTTGCGTCCGGGATCACCGGGCGCAACGACTGGCTAAGAATATGACTGAGCGGTGCCGCTTTTTTCTTTCTAAATACGCAGGAAAAAGCCAATACTTCGCATGACTTATCCTATAAATACAAAAATTCTGGAGAAATCATGCAAGAAAAACTTAACCCTATCGACCGCAAGATTCTTCGCCTGCTGCAGCATGACGCCGACCTCTCTGCCGCCGAGATCGCCGAGAAGGTCGAGTTGTCACAATCGCCCTGCTGGCGGCGGATTAACCGCATGCAGGAGGAAGGCCTGATCGAGCGCAAAGTCGCCCTGCTCAACCCAAAATTATTGGGCTTGGGGATGACCGTGTTCGTCGATATCAAGCTGTCGGCCCATGGCCGCAAGAACCTGGAAGAATTCGAACAGGCGGTGGTTGGCTACCCCGAGGTGCTGGAGTGTTACACCATGGCCGGTGGCTCGGATTACCTGCTCAAGGTGGTAGCCAAGGACATCGCCAGTTACGAACGCTTCCTGCGTGACCACCTGTTGCAACGCCCGCATGTGCAGGAAGCGCACTCGCACATCGCCATGAGCGAGGTCAAACGCACCACCGAATTACCGTTGGATTAACTGGCCCCGAATAGCACGGGAGGATCGGCCGGCGCGCCGCATTAACCGCGCTGTGCAGTGGACATCTCCCCCCGGGTATCGCTGCGCTCGACCCAGGCTACTTGCTGGCCCTTAGGGTAGGCGGGGCCAGGTGTGCGCATCAGCATTTCCTCACGCCTCGGCGCGCGCAGCGGATCAAGACAACCGGCGGCCCGTAGGGTGCGCCGTGCGCACCAACCCCCGGGTTTTACCTGCCCACCACAGCGCCAGCGGGCCGAGCAGCAATATCACCCCGATCAGGGCAAACGCCGCCCACCAGCCCAACAGGCTCTTGTCGCCCAGTACATCCAGGCTGATGCCAAACAGCAGCGGGCCAAGAAATGCGCCGCTAAAGCCGGTACAGGAATAAATCGCCATGGCCGCACCACGGTGGCTAGCCGGTGCGACGGCAATCAGGCCTGCGGTCAATGAGGCCGAGTCGGCCGTCACGGTGATGCTGTAGAGCAATACCAGCACCAGCATCAGCCAGAATGGCAACGCCGCACTCAGGCCGATAAACAGCGCCAGTACGGTTGAACTGAGCATCACCGCGATCAGCCAGCGCTGCCGGCCAAAACGCAGCGCCAGTTCATTGCCGAAGATGCTCGCCGGCATGCCGATCAAAGTCACCAGCATCGCCACCCAGGTGCCGGACAGCCAGGGATCGCGGCCCTGCAATTGCCCGGAAAACACCACAAAGGCCACCACCCAGGCGCGCATGGCAAACAGTTCCAGGTTATGCACCGCATAGGCCAGGCAGTAGGCGACCACTGCTCGATTCTTTAGCGGGGCAAAATCCAGCAATTTACGCGGCGCATGCTGCACCACCGCTTTGGGTTGCAACCCCCAATAGACCATGGCCCAGGCCAGCAAGGCGCAGACGCCACTGAGCAGGGTCGGCAGTTGCCAGCCGCCAAACGTGGCCAACTCGCCGGCGAGGATAAACGACAGCGCCGTGCCCAAACCGAAGCTCGCCGTGTAGAAGGCCACCGCCCGCGACTGCGCCGGCCCTTCGATGCGCTCGGACAGCGCCTTAAGCCCCGGCATGTAGGTGCCGGCCAGGCCAATACCGGCCAACACCCGCCAGGCCAGCGCCGACCAGAAATCATCGGCAAACACAAAGCCGGCATTGGCCAACGCGGTCAGCAGCATCGCCGCCAGGTAGATCTGCCGCGCGTCGTACTTATCCGTCAGCCCGGTAAGAATCGGCACCGCGACCATATAGCCAAGAAAGAAGCCGCCACCGATCCAGCCCGCCTGGGTATTGCTCAGCCCCCACAACGCCTGAAAATCCGGCAGCAAGGCGGCGAACAGGGCAAAGCCGGCCATGCCCAGGGTTTCCGCACCGCACAGCAGCAGCGTCACACGGCGGGCGTTCATTGGGTTGCTCTCATTACCTTGGGAGGGGTCGGGCGGCGCTCCGCTTTAGCCGCGACAGACAGCTGAACCCAAGAGCTTTCGCGGCTAAAGCCCCTCCCACAAAAGCGCTGGCCGCTCATAACACCCGCCCGTCATGCGCCAGGCTTACGCCGGCCGGCAAGGCATCGGGGTTATCCAGCAACCAGGCATCGAAGCTGTGGCCGATATGAGTAAGCACGGTTTGCCTTGGCTGCAGTTGATCGACCACTTCCAGTGCGCGGGTCAGGTCGTTGTGGTTGCGTGGGGCGATGGGCTGCGGTGCGGTGGAGCAATCCAGCACCAGCAGATCCAGCGGCTGCTGGCGCAACACCTCGGCGCTGGCGTCCGGCACGCCAAGGGTATCGGTGAGGTAGGCGATACGCCTGTCTTCGCCCCCTAGTAGGTATCCAAAGGTGGGTTTCGAGTGATTAAGCGGCAGCGCCGTGACGCTCAACTCACCCAGTTGCCGCCGCTCGAAGGCGGCGAACGGTTGGCTGAAATCGAGAATACCGGGGTGTTTGTACAGGTCAGCCAGGCCTTCCGGGTCATCCGGGCCGTGCACCGGAATAATCAGCCCCTGACCCCAGCGCAGGTGCAGCAAGCCCTGAGCGTGATCGGCGTGGTAGTGGGTTTGCAGAATGCCGCTCAGGCTGTGGGGCGGGAAGCGCTCGCACAGATCGGTCAGGCCGGAATCAATCAGCCAGCGTTGCGCGCCGCATTCAATCAGCGCGCAACAGGGGCCACGGCGCCGCGCGGGATAAACGCGCGCACTGGCACAGGCCGGACAGCTGCAGTTGTACACCGGTACCTGACGGGCATCGCCGGTGCCGAGCAGAGTCAGGCGCATACGCGGCTGGCCCCGATCAGAGCCAGCAGGTTGTCCCCTGCACGCTCAATCGACGCCGAGTTATCCAACAGATGCAGGCCATCACGCTCAGCGCTAGCGGCGTCGAACTGAGCATTACGCGCCAGGCGCAGCTCAATCTGCTCAATGCTTTCACGGCCGCGCCTGAGCAAGCGTTCACGCAACACCGCAGGCTCGACCAAGAGCAATACGCCAATCAGATCGGGATAACGCTGCAAAGCGTGTGGCAAGTAAGCCCGCGAACCGTTGACCAGCACGTCCTGCCCTGCCGCCAGCCAGTCATCGATCTGCCGGGGAATGCCATAGGCCAAGCCGTTGGCACGCCAGCTCAGGGCAAAAGCACCGGCCGCTTCCTGCTGGTCGAACTCGGCCGGCGACACGCCCACCGCCTCCTCGCCCACCGCTTCCGCCGAGCGGGTGATGACCCGCCGGGCAATCACACAGCCACGCGCGGCCAGCCGCTCGCGTGCGGCATCCAACAGGCTGTCCTTGCCCGAGCCCGAAGGCCCCATCAGATAGATCAACCGGCCACTCATCAGAACACCCTTTTCGCTTGTCGCCAGACTTGCTGGATCAACGCCTGGCCGTCATGCACGCGCATCTGCACCAGATCGGCGCGCAGACCCACACGGATTTCCCCACGATCATCCAGCCCCGCCGCCTGGGCCGGCACCTTGCTGACCGTGGCGATGGCGCGCGGCAGATCATACGCGTTGTCTTGCCCGGCCAGCAGCAACGCCGCCTGCAGCAGGCTGGCCGGGTAGTAATCACTGGAGAGAATATCCAGCACGCCATGCCCGGCCAGTTCAGCGGCAGCAATATTGCCGGAGTGCGAGCCGCCGCGAACGATATTCGGCGCGCCCATCAACACCTTCATGCCCAATTCGTGGCTGGCCTTGGCCGCTTCCAGGGTAGTGGGAAATTCGGCGATGGACATGCCGAACCCCGCCGATTCCTGCACATGGGCCAGGGTCGCGTCGTCGTGGCTGGCCACGGAAATACCACGGGCCTGACAGTCGGCAACGATGCTGCGACGCTGACGGTCGCTGTACTGCCGCGAGTTGTCCACCTGCTCCACGATAAACGTCTCCATCTCGGTTTCGCTGAGGTGGTACTTGCCCATGTAGTACTCGCGGTATTTGTCTTCCTTAGCAAACTGGCGCTGGCCCGGTGCATGATCCATCACCGAGACCAGTTGCACCAGCGGGTGCTCCAGCAGATCACGGAACACCGCCAGGGTCTCGGGGTGGCAGACTTCGCAGCGCAGGTGCAGGCGATGATCGGCGCGCATGTGCCCAGCTTGCGTGGCGGCGGCAATGGCTTCAAGCATGGCCGGCAACTGCTGCATGCGCTTGCCGCGCGGGTTCACATCGCCAATCGCCAGGGCGTCAAACACCGTAGTGATGCCGGCCGAGACAATCTGCGCATCATGGGTTTGCACGGCCGAGGCCGAGGGCCAATCCACCCCTGGCCGTGGGCTCATGTATTTTTCCAGGTTGTCGGTGTGCAACTCGACCAGGCCGGGCAGCAGGTAATCGCCATCCAGGTTCTGCGCCTGCGGCAAGCCGCTGACGCCCTCTTCCACCTGAGCAATCAGGCCGTTACGCAGCACCAGGGTGCCGAGAAACTCCTGTTCAGCGGTGACGATGCGCGCGTTGGTGAAAATCTGTTCAACCGGCATACACATACTCCTGCTGCGCTGCAGCGCCCATGTCCTGGCTCATATCAAGGGTGCGATCGGCCACCGCCTCACGAACGGCGCGGTCGTGGAAGATGCCGATCAGCGCGCTACCGGCGGCCTTGGCTTCGTCAATCAGTTCCAGCACCACCTGACGGTTGGCCTCGTCCAACGAGGCGGTGGGTTCGTCCAGCAACATCAGCGGCCAAGCGACCATAAAGCCGCGAGCGATATTCACCCGCTGCTGCTCGCCGCCGGAGAAGGTGCCGGGGGCCAGTTGCCACAAGGCTTGCGGAATGTTCAAGCGACTGAGCAGGCTTTTCGCCCGCGCCTCGGCATCGGTCTTGCTCCAGCCACGGGCCAGGGCCGGTTCCATCACCACATCCAGAGTCGAGACACGGGGAATCACCCGCAGAAACTGGCTGACATAGCCCAGGGTCTGCCGACGCACCGCCAGCACCTGACGCGGTTCGGCACCGACCAACTCAACCCATTCGCCGTTGTGCAGCACGCGAATGCTGCCGCCAGCGGCCAGATAATTACCGTACAGGGTGCGCAGCAAGGTCGACTTGCCCGCACCGGATTGCCCGTGCAGCACCAGGCACTCGCCGGCGCGCACGCTGAAATGCAGCCCGCTCAATACATTCAGCACCACACCGTGCTGCTGATGCAGGGTGAAGGTCTTGCTGAGGCCAGAGACCTCGATAAGCGTATTCATGATTGACCTCATATTGACCCGTAGCCCGGATGCAATCCGGGGATTTGGCATATACCGCCCCCGGATTTCATCCGGGCTACGAAGCGCTTCATGGCTGCAACACCGACGACACCAGCAACTGCGAATAGGGGTGCTGCGGGTCATCGAGAATCTGATCGGTGAGCCCGGCCTCGACCACATGGGAGCGGCGCATCACCATCAGCCGGTCGGCCAGCAAACGCGCTACCGCCAGGTCGTGGGTGACGATCACCACCGCCAGATCCAGCTCACGCACCAGGCCGCGCAACAAGTCGAGCAGACGTGCCTGCACCGACACATCGAGGCCACCGGTGGGTTCGTCCATAAAGATCAGCCGTGGGCTAGAGACCAGATTGCGGGCGATCTGCAAGCGCTGCTGCATGCCGCCAGAGAAGGTGCGCGGCAGGTCGTCGATGCGCAGCGGGTCGATCTCCACCTGTTGCAGCCAGTCGATGCCGGCCGCGCGCAGTTCGCCGTAATGGCGCACGCCCTGAGCCATCAGCCGCTCGCCGATATTGGCCCCGGCCGACACGCCCATACGCAGCCCGTCACGCGGGTTTTGCTCAACAAAGCCCCACTCGGTACGCAGCAGCGTGCGCCGCTGCGCTTCGCTGGCGCTGTACAGATCAACCCAGTTACCGGTCGTATCGCGATAACTGACTGCACCGCAATCCGGCGGGCAGCGCCCCGACAGCAGGCTGAGCAGGGTCGACTTGCCCGAACCTGACTCGCCGACAATGCCCAATACCTCACCCGGATACAGGTCGAACGACACCCCCTGGCAGCCGGTTTCCGGGCCGTACAGACGTGTCAGGTCGCGCACGCTGAACAGCGGCTGCGCCGTGTCGGTGTGCAGCTGCAATTTCTCGGCAGCACTCATTGCGCGCCCTCCTCTTCAAGGTCTCGGCGTTGCATGCAGTAATCGGTGTCGGAGCAGACAAAGCGTTTGGTCCCGGCGTCGTCGACGATCAGCTCGTCGAGGTAGGAATCCTGGCTGCCGCAGAAGGCGCAGCACTCGTCCCAGCGCTGGATCTCGAAGGGGTGATCTTCAAAATCCAGGCTGACCACACGGGTGAACGGCGGCACGGCGTACAGGCGCTTCTCGCGGCCGGCACCAAACAGCATCAACGCCGGGCTCATGTGCAGTTTGGGATTGTCGAACTTGGGGATCGGTGACGGGTCCATCACGTAGCGCTCATCGACCGTCACCGGGTAGGCGTAGCTGGTGGCGATATGGCCGAAGGTGGCGATGTCCTCGTACAGCTTCACGTGCATCACGCCGTAATCCTCCAGCGCGTGCATGGTGCGGGTCTCGGTTTCCGAGGGTTCGATAAAGCGCAGCGGCTCGGGGATCGGCACCTGATAGACCATGATCTGATCGCCGCTCAGCGGTGTTTCCGGGATGCGGTGACGGGTCTGGATCACCGTCGCCTCCGGCGTGCGCGTGGTGGTTTTAACGCCAGCCGTGCGGGCGAAAAAGCGGCGGATCGACACCGCGTTGGTGGTGTCATCCGCGCCCTGGTCAATCACCTTGAGCACGTCGTCTGCACCGAGAATCGCGGCGGTCAGCTGCATGCCGCCGGTCCCCCAGCCATAGGGCAGCGGCATCTCGCGGCCACCGAAGGGCACCTGGTAACCGGGAACCGCCACGGCCTTGAGCAGACCACGGCGGATCATTCTTTTCGTCTGTTCATCGAGATAGGCAAAGTTATACCCGGCTTCCGGGGCGCGAGTGATCTGGCTTTGGGCATTCATGCGCGTTGCTCCTCGGCGGCGGGCTGCTCGCTGGCCTGCTTGCGCAGTTTGCGGATCAGCTCCAGCTCGGATTGGAAGTCGACGTAGTGCGGCAATTTCAGGTGCGAGACGAAGCCTGCGGCCTCGACGTTGTCGCAGTGCATCAGCACGAACTCTTCCTGCTGCGCCGGGCCTTGCGCCTCCTCGGCGTACTCCGCCGCACGCAGCGAACGGTCAACCAGGGCCATGCCCATGGCCTTGCGCTCGGCATAACCGAAGGCCAGGCCGTAGCCACGGGTGAACTGCGCATCAATGCCCTTGCCGCCAACGAACTGGTTGACCATCTCGCACTCGGTGACTTCGATATCGCCCAACGGCACGGCAAAGCCGAGTTCTTCCGGCTCCAGCCAAACCTCGACCTCGCCAATGCGAATCTCCCCGGCAAAGGGGTGATTGCGCCCGTAACCGCGCTGGGTGGAATAACCCAGCGCCAGCAGGAAGCCTTCATCGCCTCGGGCTAACGCCTGTAAACGCTGGGCACGGCTGGCGGGAAAGTCCAGCGGCTCGCGGGTGATATCCGGCACCGCTAAGCCGTCATCGATTTCACGGGCCATCAGCCCTTCGTCGGCGAGAAAATCCAGCACCCGTGGGCACGGCGACAGTTCAGCCTGCGGGTCGACATGCGGCCCCGGCTGTTCGCCTTCGGCCAGCAGAGCGAAATCCAGCAGGCGGTGGCTGTAGTCAAACGTCGGTCCGAGCAACTGACCGCCGGGCAAGTCCTTGAAGGTGGCCGAGATGCGCCGCGACAGCTGCATCTGCGTGGTCTCCAGCGCGGCGCTGGCACCAAAGCGCGGCAACGTGGTGCGGTAGGCGCGTAGCAGGAAGATCGCCTCCATCAGGTCGCCAGCCGCCTGCTTGATCGCCAACGCAGCCAGCTGTGGGTCATACAGCGAGCCTTCGCTCATGACCCGCGCTACCGCTAGCGGCATTTGCTCGCGTACTTGCGCAACGCTCAGCTCGGGAATGGCAATATCGCCACGGCGCTTTTTCGCCAGCAGCAAATGGGCATTGTCGATGGCGCGCTCGCCACCTTTAACCGCGACGTACATCAGGCAGCCTCCTCGGCATTGAGCAGCACATGGGTGCTGCGCGGCAGGCCGATGACCTGCTCGCCAGCGGCGAAGAAGGCATCCAAACCACGGGGAAACGCACTGCGCGCCTGACGCTGCTGCCAGAACGCCGCCGGCAATGGCAGCTCGACGCCGCGCACGTCCTTGATGCCAGGGCCACGCCAGCGCAGAGGTGCACCGCCGCTCAGTGCATCCAGTTGAATCAGCAAGGTGCAGGACTGATCGGGGTAGCGTTCGCTGCCATTGTCAAAATCAGACAAGTCGGCCAACTGGCTGCCATCGAGCAGGGCAAACAGCGCCAGCTCGCGCTCGGCGACAATCGGGCAGCCACAGTGGAACGACAGGTTGGCGCGGATCGCCGGCGTGTCGAAACGCGGCGCCAGCCACAGCGGCGTGTCGCCATCGAGAAACGCCAGACACAGGGCGTAGGTTGCCGGATGCAGGTTTTCCAGGGCCAGGGCGCGGTTCAGCGGTTGAGCCAGGCCTGGTTCGGCCAGAGCTTTTAGGGCGCTGCGGAAACTGGTTTGCGCGTCCAGCACCGGATCATTGAAGGCCGGTTGCAGCCATTGCGAGCTATTCGCCGCGTTCATCAGTCTTCTCCTCGGACCAGGGTGAAAAATTCCACTTGGGTGGTGGCGGTTTCGGCGGCCTTGGCCGCCTGTTTGGCGCGTTGAACCGCGGCCAGCGGTTCGATCAGGCGTGCGTGCCAGTGCGCCTGCTCTTGGCCTTGCAAGTGCGCATCGGCCAGGGCCGCCAGTTCAGCGTGCTGCTTGTCACGACCCGCCACGTAGCTGTAGCCAGTGCGGCCGTCGACCAAGCGCACCACGCAGCGGGTCACGCTCATCTCGCCGAGGTTGAACGGGCTGCCGGTGCCGCCCATACGCCCACGCACCAGGGTCATGCCGATTTCCGGGGCACGAATCAGGCGGTAATCGATTTCCTTCAACGCCGACTCGTAAGTTGCCAAGCTGGCGCCAGCACGGGCGAGTACACCCATCCAGTGCTGACGAATGGCGATCTGCGGATCGCTGTGCTGCATGTCGCTGTGCGGTCTATCGCGGTTCATCAACAAGCCTCCATCAAAGGGCGAGCTGGTACTGGAAGCGGTCGGCGCGGCTGGTCGATAACGACAGCTCCACCGGCCGTCCGGCCAGATCACGGGAAAGGGTTTGCACACTCAGCAGCGGTGCATGTTTAGGCATCATCAGGCGCGCGGCCTCGTCACGGCTGGGCAGGCGCGCGCCGATCAGGCTGAAGGTGCGCGTCAGCGGTAGGCCGCGCTGACTGAGGTACTGACGCAGCGAGCCGCCCTGGTAGTCGGCCAGCAGCTCGGCGTGTTCAGTGCTGAAGGCATGCCGAATCAGGCTGACCGGCTGGCCTTCTATCAGGCGCAAAGTGCTCAGTTCCAGTAACTGCGCAGCACTGGGCAGTTGCAGGTACTCGCGCTCCTCGCAGCTGGCCGGGCGCAGGCGGCTTTCGAGCAACTGCGCCTCAACCTTGTGGCCGAGCGCCGAGAGCGACGCGCTGTACGCACTGCCGGCCTGCATCGGGTAAATCATCGGTTTGGCCAACACCTGCGTGCCCTTGCCCTGGCGACGCAGCAGGCGGCCTTCGAGCACCAGCTCATCCACCGCACGGCGCAGGGTGTGGCGGTTGACGGCAAAACGCGCGGCCAGCTGCACCTCGGCCGGCAGGTAGTCGCCGGGGTTCATGCGCTGCAGCTCATCGCGCAGCACGGCAGCCAGTTCGCGGTACATGGGCCCTGCTTGTCTAGACAAGTGCATGCTTTAAAACGGGCGCCCGTAGGCACCCGGCTCCGTCAGATAAATTGTTTGCGCAGGCGCTGCGAAATGATGTCCAGGAAGCTGACCACCAGAATGATCACGATCAGCAAGGCGCAGGTTTGAGCGAACTGGAAGCCGCGAATCGCTTCCCAGAGAATCACCCCGATCCCGCCGGCACCGACCATGCCGACCACGGTGGCCGAGCGCACGTTGGACTCGAAGCGGTACAGCGAGTAGGAAATCCACAGCGGCAGCACCTGCGGAATCACCCCGTAGATGACTTCCTGCAGCGCGCTTGCGCCAGTGGCGCGCACACCTTCAACCGGGCCCGGATCAATGGCCTCGACCGCCTCGGCGAAGAGTTTGGCCAGCACCCCGGTGGTGCCGATAAACAGCGCCAGCACCCCAGCGAATGGCCCCAGGCCAACCGCCACCACAAAGAGCATGGCGAAGACCATTTCGTTGATCGAACGGCAGGCATCCATCACACGGCGAATGGGTTGATAGACCCACCACGGCACGATGTTTTCTGAGCAGAGAATTCCCAGCGGGATCGCGCAGACAATCGCCAGCACCGTGCCCCACAGGGCGATCTGCACGGTGACGATCATTTCCTTGAGGTACAGCTCCCAGTTACTGAAATCGGGCGGAAAGAAGTCCGCGGCAAAGGTCGCCATGTTGCTGGAGTCGCGGATCAGGGCCAGCGGATTCATCTCCGCGCCCTGCCAGGACCAAGCCAACACAACGAAAAACAGCCCCCAGCCAATCAACTGCGACCAGGAACGCTTGGCAGTCAGGTCGGGCGTGGGTGCGGTGGTCAAAGTGGTCATAACAACGTCTCGAATCATGCGGCAGAAGAAAACGACCCGCCGTAAGCGGCGGGTCGAGAACTGCGATTAACCAGCGCTGACAGGGCTTTGCTTGGCGATTTCAGCCATGCGCTTTTCCAGCTTGGCCAACTCGGCATCCAGCTCTTTGAGCTTGGCGGTTTTGTCGTCGGCCTTTAGCTTGTCGTTGTTGGCCACTTCAGTGCGCTGCTTGAACAGCTCCAGCTGGCGAATCGGCAGCAGCTGGTCGTCATCGGAAGCCTTGAACTTGGCCCACTGCAGACCTTCCAGGACTTTCAGCTCAGCCGGCTGATCGCCATAGGTCATAAAGAATTCGCGCAGCTTGTTCTTGCTGGCCTCATCCAGGTTCTTGCGCCAGACCATTGGGTCAGACGGGATCAGCGGCGAGGTCCAGATCACTTTCAGCTGAGCAGCCTTCTGTGGCGCAGTCACTTCCAGACGCTGCATGCCTTCGCTGTTGAAGGTGCCGATATCGACCTGCTTGTTGGCCACCGACAGCGCGTTGACTTCATGGCTGCCATTGAGCGCGCGCTTGAATATCTTGTTGGCGTCGGCATTGTTCTGGGCGAACACGTAGTAGCCGGGTACCAGATAGCCAGAGGTGGAGTTCGGGTCGCCGTTGGCGAAGGTCAGGGTCTTGGCGTTTTTCAGCATGTCTTCGATCGACGTGATCGGGCTGTCTTTGTGCGCCACCATCAAGCTGTAATAGCCCTGCGAACCATCTGCTGCGACGGTTTGGGCGAATACTTCACCACCGGCACGGTCTACCGCTTCCATCGCCGACTTGTTGCCGTACCAGGCAATATCGACTTTGTCGAAACGCATGCCTTGGATGATCCCAGCGTAATCAGGAGCAAAGAAGGCATTGATCTTGAAGCCGGTCTGCTGGCTCATATCGGCCAGAAAGGGGTCCCACATGGTCTTGAGGTTTTGCGAAGCCTCGGTAGAGATAATGCCGAAATTGAGTTCTGGCTCAGAGGCCTGAGCAGCACCCAAGAGGGAGCCGGTGACCAGGGCGGACGCGGCGAGAACACGACTGATACGTTTGAACATGCGGAGCACTCCTGTTGCGGGTGGGCTGAATTAATGAGACGCGGGGATCACTCAGGCCTTGGCGAGGCTTATAGAGGCCGGTTGCGGGCGCTGCCGACGCGGCTTGTCAGCCGGCAACACATCGACCGCCAACTCGGCGCCATACAGATCGTTGAGAAAATCCGGATTGAGACCTGCGGTTGATCCGTCGAAATGGATGTGCCCGGTCTTGAGCGCCACGGCGCGCTGGCAATAACGCATGGCGTAGTCCACCTGATGCAGGGTGACCACCACGGTGGTGCCGTCTTCACGGTTGATGTCAGCGAGAATCTGCATGACCTTGCGCGCGGATTCGGGGTCCAGCGAGGCAATTGGCTCATCGGCCAGAATCACTTTGGCGCGCTGACACAGGGCACGGGCAATCGCCACACGCTGCTGCTGACCGCCAGACAGGGTCGAAGCACGCTGCTGCGCCAGGTCAGCCAAACCAACGCGCGCCAACGCCTGCAGCGCACGCTGCTTTTCTTCGGCATTGAACAGGCCGAGAGTGCCGCGCCAGCGAGGCATTCGCCCAAGGCAGCCAAGCAGGACGTTTTGCACTACGCTTAAACGAGTCACCAGGTTGAACTGTTGGAAAATGTAGCCAATGTCAGCACGCAGTTGGCGTATCTCGCCATTCAGGTGACCTTGCGCCTGCACCTGACGACCGAGCACTTCGATGTTGCTGCCAGCCGTGCGGTCACCGCAGGCCAAGCCGGCGAGGTGGCGCAGTAAGGTTGATTTACCGGAACCGGATGCGCCAATCAGCGCGACCATTTCACCGGGCTGCACGGACAGCGCCAGAGAATAGAGAGCCTGTTTAGTGCCGAACGTTTTGCTCAGGCTCTCAACGCGGATCGCTGCGTTCATGGGTTCGCCTCTTCAGTTAACGGGTTGACGACCCAGGGTCGCCGCTTGGTGTAGACCAAGGTAGGCAAACTCTGTGACATCCCCGTTAACAGGCCATGACGCTTAGGTGACTACTGCTTTATTTTTCCTGATCTGGAGTGATGCTCGGCTACTAGCGTCAGGGGTTCTTGGCGCACGCTAAGGTAAGGGGCAAATAACAGGATCATCCGCTACTGTTTAACTAGGTGATTCGGGGCGAAGCGTGATCAGCCGTCGGCTGCGATAACCAGGAATGAGGCCCGCTGCGACTTTTGCATCGCACCCAGAAATGCCTATCTTATGTTTAATGGGTCGCATTTCTGACAACCGGTGCTGGCAATGGGCCTCTACCCAAAGCACAATGTGCCACAAGTTTGGCGTCAAATAATCACCTATCCCGTAGCGTAATATTGATGCAAATGATGATTGCGATTGAACAGCTAGTGCTAAAGACGGTCAAAACGGTGACAATCACGTGCTCACTGACAGCATCGCTTCCCTGAACTTACCGGTTAAATGTATGCGACCTATGAAACAGGCTATTTACTCCAGCCGCACGGCTGACAAATTCGTGGTTCGCTTGCCTGATGGCATGCGCGAGCGCATCGCTGATGTCGCGCGCAATCACCATCGCAGCATGAACTCGGAAATCATCGCCCGCCTTGAGCAGAGCATGCTTCAAGAGAGCAGCTTGGGTGACGAAGTCAACGTTAGCCTGGATAGTCCCGAGCTATCCTTGCATGAACGCGAGTTGCTGCAGCGCTTCCGCCAACTGTCTCGTCGCCAACAAAATGCCCTGGTGGCATTGATTGCCCACGATGCAGAGATGGCAGCTGAATAAGCGTAAGTAGCGACGACAAAGCTCGCTACCCACTACCCACGCAATTTATTATTCGCCTCCAAAGAAAAGCCGCCCTGAACAGGCGGCTTTTTTTACAACATCTAAACGCCTTGGTCGTTAGCCGACAAAGTTGAGCAACACCCCGGCTGCTACCGCCGAGCCGATTACCCCAGCCACGTTGGGGCCCATCGCATGCATCAACAGGAAGTTCTGGGGGTTAGCCTCCAGGCCGACTTTGTTCGATACCCGCGCCGCCATTGGCACCGCCGAAACCCCGGCGGACCCGATCAAGGGGTTGACCTTGTGCGTACAGAACACATTCATCAACTTGGCCATCAACACCCCAGCCGCTGTGCCCGCACAGAAAGCCACCATACCCAACAGCAGGATCGCCAGGGTCTTGATCTGCAGGAAGGCATCGGCCGACAACTTGGAACCCACGGCCAGACCGAGGAAAATAGTGACGATGTTGATCAGCGCGTTGCGCGATGTATCGGCCAGACGCTCAACTACACCTGCTTCACGCAGCAAATTGCCAAGGGCAAACAGACCCACCAACGGCGCCGCGTCCGGTAGCAGAAGCCCCACCAGCAAACACAGTACCAGCGGGAAGATGATCTTCTCGGTCTGCCCAACCGGACGCAACTGCTGCATGACAATTGCACGCTCGGCCTTGGTGGTCAGCGCCCGCATGATCGGCGGCTGCAGCAATGGGACCAGCGCCATATAGGCATAGGCCGCCACGGCAATTGGCCCAAGCAGATGCGGCGCCAACTTGGAGGTAACGAAGATAGAAGTTGGACCATCGGCACCGCCGATGATGGCGATCGAGGCCGCTTCCTTCAGGGTGAACTCCAGCCCGGGAATACCCAGTGAAGCCAGGGCCAGCGCACCGAGCAGGGTACCGAAGATACCGAACTGCGCCGCCGCACCCAACAACAGGGTCTTGGGATTGGCCAGCATCGGTCCGAAGTCAGTCATTGCCCCGACACCCAGGAAAATCAGCAGCGGGAACACGCTGGTGGGCAGGCCGACCTCATAAATCATGTGCAGAAAGCCGGATCCCTCGGCCATGTTGGCCACAGGAATGTTGGCCAGCAGGCCGCCAAAACCAATCGGAATCAACAGCAGCGGCTCGAAGCCTTTCTTGATCGCCACATAGATCAGTAGCAAGCAGATCGCGATCATGAAAATCTGACCCGGCTCTACATGATAAAGACCTGTGCTCTGCCACAGCTTGAGGAGCTTATCCATGATTCGCCCCTTAGCCGATGGTCAGCAGGCTGTCGCCCACCGCCACTGCATCGCCGACCTTGATATTAACCGCACCGATAACACCCGCTTTGAACGCGCGAATCTCGGTCTCCATCTTCATGGCCTCAAGGATGATCAGCAATTGACCATCCTCGACTTCCTGCCCTGGTTGCACCAAGACCTTGAAGATATTCCCAGCCAGCGGGGCGTTTTGCGACTCACCGCCACCCGCCGGCAACGCGGCGGTAGCAGCCGCAGCACCGGCTGCAGCGCCACCAAGCGGCTTGATGCCGTCGATATCGCCACCCTCATTGACCTGCACCACGAAAGACTTACCGTTGACTTCAACGGTGTAGACCTCGGGTTTGCCGGCTTCACGCGCAGGCAACTCATTACCCGTTGGTGCCGGCTCGAAGGCTGCCGGGTTACCGCGATTCTCCAGAAACTTCAGACCGATCTGCGGAAACAGTGCATAGGTCAGCACGTCATCAATTTCGTCGCTGGCCAGCTTGATGCCTTTCTCTTTGGCAATGCCCTTGAGTTCGGCAGTCAGCTTGTCCATTTCCGCAGTGAGCATGTCCGCCGGGCGACAGGTGATCGCTTCGGCGCCATCCAGAACCCGCGCTTGCAGCTCTTTATTGAACGGTGCCGGCGCTGCGCCGTATTCACCCTTCAACACGCCCGCGGTCTCCTTGGTGATCGACTTGTAACGCTCGCCAGTCAATACGTTAATCACCGCCTGGGTGCCAACAATCTGCGAAGTCGGCGTCACCAGCGGGATAAAGCCCAAGTCCTCGCGCACCCGCGGGATCTCGGCCAACACTTCATCGAACTTGTCCTGTGCGCCCTGCTCTTTCAGCTGGCTTTCCATGTTGGTCAGCATGCCGCCTGGCACCTGGGCAACCAGGATGCGCGAGTCGACGCCCTTGAGGGTGCCTTCGAACTTGGCATACTTCTTACGAACTTCACGGAAGTAGGCCGCGATTTCTTCGAGCAGCTGCAGATTCAAGCCCGTGTCGCGCTCGGAACCCTGGAAGATTGCCACTACTGACTCGGTCGGCGAATGGCCGTAGGTCATCGACAGCGAGGAAATCGCCGTATCGACATTGTCGATACCGGCCTCCACCGCCTTGACGATGGCAGCGGTAGAAAGCCCGGCGGTGGCATGGCACTGCATATGAATAGGGATCGACAGGGTCGCCTTCAGGCGCGTCACCAGTTCGAACGCTATGTATGGATTGAGAATGCCGGCCATGTCCTTGATCGCCACCGAATCGGCGCCCATGTCCTCGATCTGCTTGGCCAGATCAACCCACATTTCCAAGGTGTGCACCGGGCTGGTGGTGTAGGAAATCGTGCCCTGAGCATGCTTGCCCTGCTCTTTGACGGCTCTGAGGGCGGTCTGCAGGTTACGCGGGTCATTCATCGCATCGAACACCCGGAACACATCGACACCATTAAAGGCCGCACGTTCGACGAACTTCTCTACGACATCATCAGCATAGTGCCGGTAGCCAAGCAGGTTCTGCCCGCGCAACAGCATCTGCTGGCGGGTATTGGGCATGGCCTTTTTCAGCTCGCGGATGCGGTGCCATGGGTCTTCACCCAGGTAACGGATGCAGGCATCAAAAGTAGCACCACCCCAGGACTCCACGGACCAGAAGCCAACCTGATCGAGCTTCGGCGCGATCGGCAACATGTCTTCGAGGCGCACTCGAGTGGCCAGAATCGACTGGTGAGCATCGCGCAGAACCACATCGGTGATTCCGAGTGCTTGTTTAACGGCAGTCATACAGGTGCTCCCTTGCGAACCTGACTCAACCGCGGCGAGCGCGGTGCTGATTGATAGCGGATTGAATAGCGGCCAGCACATCGGCGTCCGGCTGTTGAATAGCAGACTTGGTGAACGATTGTGCCGCTGCGGGTACTGGCGTGTGGGGGGCGAACAGCTCGATCAACCGCGACATCACGCGGATTGCACCCACCAACATAATCAGGAAGAGAAATACAAAGCCCAGGCCGAAGAACATGAGCTCAACACCCTCGAGCAGGAGTTGATTGGAGGTCATCTTGACTCCTTTTTGCAGCAGCATTTGGCTGCATTAATTATTGATAGGAGCGCCTGAGGAATGCCCCAGGCAAAGCTGGCGCACCTTAGCTTGAAACGGGCGTTTGAAGCAAACCCCAGACAGCACTTGGCGACAAATTATGTCGAAATAGCGCCAAGCCCAGACCGTACAAACTTAACGCCCTCACTACAACAGAAACAACGAAGCCATCCCCAGGAAGATGAAGAAGCCGCCACTATCGGTCACTGCAGTTATCATCACGCTGGCCCCCATCGCAGGATCGCGGCCTATGCGCACCAGAGTCATTGGAATAAGCACGCCCATCAATGCCGCCAGCAATAGATTGAGCGTCATGGCCGCAGTCATCACTGCACCCAACGACCAGCTGTCGTAAAGCATATAAGCCACCACTCCAATCACCCCACCCCAAACAAGGCCATTGATCAGGGCAACGGTCAGCTCCTTGCGAATCAGCCGCGCAGTGTTACCCGTACTGACCTGATCCAGCGCCATGGCGCGCACGATCATGGTGATGGTTTGATTACCCGAGTTACCGCCAATACCGGCAACAATCGGCATCAATGCAGCCAACGCCACCAGCTTTTCGATGGAGTCCTCAAACAGGCCTATCACCCGCGAGGCAATGAACGCGGTGATCAGATTGAGGGCCAGCCAGGCCCAACGGTTACGCAGCGACTTCCACACCGAGGCGAAGATGTCTTCCTCCTCGCGCAGGCCTGCCATGTTCAGCACTTCGCTTTCGCTTTCTTCACGAATCAAATCGACCATTTCGTCGATGGTCAGACGGCCAATCAGCTTGCCGTTCTTGTCGACAACTGGCGTTGAGATCAGGTCATATCGCTCGAAGGCCTGGGCGGCATCGTAGGCATCCTCGTCTGGATGAAAGCTTACCGGATCGGTCGCCATCACCTCACGGACCAGCTTGTCCGGATCGTTGACCAGCAAGCGCTTGACCGGCAGCACACCTTTGAGCACCCCGTCATAATCGACAACGAACAGCTTGTCGGTATGCCCCGGCAACTCTTTGAGGCGCCGCAGGTAACGCAAGACCACCTCAAGGCTGACGTCTTCGCGGATGGTGACCATCTCGAAGTCCATCAGCGCGCCGACCTGATCCTCCTCGTAGGACAGCGCCGAACGCACTCGCTCACGTTGCTGCGCATCGAGCGTTTCCATCAACTCATGGACGACATCACGCGGCAGCTCGGAGGCCAGATCCGCCAACTCGTCGGCATCCATCTCCTTGGCCGCCGCAAGAATTTCATGGTCGTCCATGTCGGCAAGCAAGGTTTCTCGAACCGAATCGGACACCTCGAGGAGGATATCGCCGTCACGCTCGGCCTTGACCAGCTGCCAGATAGTCAGTCGCTCGTCCAGCGGCAATGCTTCGAGGATGTGGGCGACGTCGGCAGAGTGCAGCTCATCGAGTTTGCGCTGCAGTTCGACCAGATTTTGCCGATGCACCAGGTTTTCCACCCGGTCGTGATGCGGGCCTTCCTGACGATGGGTCAGGTCTTCGACCAGTTTGTGCCGATGCAGCAACTCGACCACCTGGGCAAGGCGATCCTGCAGGCTTTCTTGCGGCTTTTTGGCTTCTACTTCAGTCATGGCGCGCTCCACCCCCAGCGGCGGCGCACGCCAAAGAGGGTCAATCAGTCAACACGTGATTGCACAATCGAGATTCAGAGTAACTACTGGGTAAGTCCATGGTGGTAATCCACAAGCCCCGGCGGGGCTGACGAGCAAAATAATAACACCGCCCGATGGCTTTGCACGTTACAAAAAAGCAGGCTAGAACAAGCTGTTGCAACTCAAACTTCAGTGTTTTTAACACTGCTTAGCTGCGACGCCGGAGAAGCCGCACAAGACACCACTGGCAAAGCCAGGCTCATCGACTAGGCTTGCCACACGAGCGTCAAGGAGGACGTCACTATGCTTGTACTGCACCATGCAACTATCTGCGCCATCCTGTTGTGCCCACCCCCACTGCTGGCCTCAACCGTGTTCCGCTGCGAAGACGCCAATGGCCACATCACCTTCACCCTGCAAGGCTGCCCTGCCGAGCAAGCGCAATATATGCAGGATGCCTACAACCCCACACCGGGCAACGGCAGCCCTACGCTACTGGCCAAGCCAGGCAAATTAACGCGCGACCAAGCATCGGCTAAGACCAGCAGACTGGTGGTAGTTGGTGAAACGCAGGATGGCTGCGGCAACCTGATTACCGGCAGCGAGCGCCGCACAGCCATGATCAAGCAGCAAATACGCAGTGGCATGAGCCGCAACGATGTGGAAAGCAGCCTCGGCACACCGGATAAAATCAGCAGCCAGAACGGCCAAGCGCGCTATCACTACCGCGACCAGCAGGGCAACAGTCGCCAGGTCAGCTTCGACCAAGCTGGCTGCGTCAAAAGCAAGCGTTAGCGCACCTTATTCAGCGAACCAGGGCTTTGCGTGACCACTGAATCAGCGGAGAGCGCCCAGGCGACCCTGCTCGTCGGAAAACACAACCTCAACCCGGCGGTTTTGCGCCCGCCCCCTAGCCGACGCATTCTCCGTGACAGGAAAGCCCTCGCCATGGCCCTGCACCTTGATACGCTGGCCATCGACGCCTAGATCAATCAATACGTCGGCAACGGTTTGCGCGCGCGCACGCGACAGTTCGAGGTTTTCCAGCTTGTCGCCACTGCTGTCGGTATAGCCCTCGACACGCACTACCCGGCGCGGATTCAACTGCAGGAACTGCACCAGCTTCAACACTGTTCGATTGGCAGAAGCGTTCAGATTGGCCTGCCCTGCATCGAACAGTACGTCGCCCAACGTCATCACCAAACCGCGCTCAGTCTCACTGGTTACCAGGCTCACCATCTGCTCCAGCCAGTTGCTCTGCTCTTGCACACTAAGCAGCTTGGCCTCACGCAGCGCCAACTGCAGGCGCTGACGCTCCAGCTCGAGCTTGGCCGCGCGTTCCTGATTCAGACTCAAGGCACTATTTTGCCCGGCGATTTCACTGTAGCGCTGACTGAGGTAGGCGTAATGACTAACATCATCCGCACTTCCCCAATAGCTAGACAGGCGATCCGCACGGGCCAGGGATTCACCCGCACGAATCACATCTTTGGGTGCGCTGCGCAGCACATCAGCGTTCTCTTTTACCGTTTGAAAACTGTCGCGGGCTGCCTCGAGTGCCTGACTGCTGCTCTGCTGCGACGAACTCACGCAGCCACTCAGCAGTAATGCCAAGAGAGCGCTGCTCAGCAACTTCATTCGAGCACTCATCAAAGCTCTCCCAACTGCTTACGCAGACGATTAATCCGGTTATTCAGTTCGTTCAGCTGATACTGGCTTTTTTGCGTCAACACCTGCGCCTGCGCCAGACGCGCATCCAGCTCGGCCTGCTCGGCAAGCACCCGAGCCTCCCTGAATGCATCATGTCGCATGGCGGACTGAGCTTGCAGCAACTTGTCTTCGGCCATGACCTGCTCAGCCACGTGCTCATCGGCGCCCACAGCTTTGGCTTGCGCCAACGCTTGCTCAGTAAGACGTAACTGTTCAATTGGCGCTGGATCACTGGCGCAACCAGTCAAACCCAGCAAGACGATTGCTGCACATGAAACACGATTAATCACAAAGAATATCCTACGGATTCGGGACGCTTGCAGGTTGCAACTGCTGTTCTTTCCAGAGCAATAGATTGTTCTGCAGCAAGACTTCCGGTAGGCCGGCAGCAACAGATTCTGTCATCTTTTTCGCCAATTGTCCGCGCAGCCAAGGGTCGTTGCATGCCGAGTTATGTGACAGCGTCAGGTACAAACCTTCGCTGGAAATAGGTGGATCAAGCACCAGCAGGTCATCTTCCACGCCTAGCGTTTCGGCCAGCGCCAAACCGGGAAAACGCTCATAAAGAACATAATCAGTACGCCCCAACAACAGCTTCTGGAACGCCTGAGTCACACTGGACACACCCTCTAGGCTCAGATTGGCCTTGGCATAGGCATCGAATTGCTGACCGAAGCTGTTATTCACTAACGTGCCGCCCATGCGGTCATGCAGGTCGGCCCAACTGGCATAGGGGAACTCTGCACCTTTACGCACCCAAACCACACTCGGAGTGAAATAAAATGCCGGGTGCACGTAATCCATGGTTTCCAGGCGCGGCAGGGTCAGAAAAGCCCCGGCGATCACATCGACACGCCCCGTGCGCACCTCGTCCTGGGCGCGAGACCAGGGCCCGGTATAAATCACATCGATAACCAGATCCAACTCTTTAGCCAAATGCTTGAGCAAGTCAGCATTGGCCCCGATCAACTGCTGCGGATTCTGCGGGTCGCGCCATAAATAGGGCGGATACTCGGGATTACCGGTTGCGACCAGGCGTTCACACTTACCTGCGGCAGCGCTCACCCCAGGCAACAGCGCAACACCCAGCAATAGCAATACGGATTTCAACAAACCATGTTCAAGCATGATGGCTTCTCGGCTGAACGTTGGATGGACTCTCGGACATGCGCGCAAAGCCGTATGCCGACTGCATGTCAGCGTATAACCGGCGCAACAATAATTCGCGATGAAAGCTTGCGGTGAAAAATCAAACTCTAAACCTGACACTACTGCTCGGCAGCTTCGCAGGCGCTTTTTTATCTACGCCCAAAAGTGCCACTGGCTACGGCGCACCTGGTCGCACCCGCATCAAGCCGACCTCGGCGCCAAACAGGGGACTGTCGACGATCTTAGCATTCATTGCCACCACGGCGGCCCGAGCAACGGCGAAACCACTCTAATGGCCCACGGTTTCGCTGCCAGCCAAGACAACTGGCTCGCGACCTTGCTGCTTAGCCTGTCGGATCCAGGACATAACGCTCCGTGCAAGTATCGGACTTCAGCAATTCTGGCTAACGCTCTTCATTATGCTCATCTGTTTCCCGCTCGGCTAGACGCCCCCAAGCTAGGCACCACCTAACCAGGTGTGTAGCGGACGCTCACCTGCAAGTCGCCCGACTCGCCACCACAGCGACCCGAACAGCACCATGCCTGGCGCACTCAATAAAAAACCCGCCAAGGCGGGTTTTTTATGACACAAGAGACGCTGATTTACACCAGTTGCTCGAACTCCGGAATAGCATCGAACAGATCCGCCACCAGACCATAATCGGCCACCTGGAAGATCGGTGCGTCTTCATCCTTGTTGATCGCGACGATCACCTTGGAGTCTTTCATGCCGGCCAAGTGCTGGATCGCGCCGGAGATACCGACAGCAATGTACAGCTGCGGCGCAACGATTTTGCCAGTCTGACCGACCTGCATATCGTTAGGCACGAAACCGGCGTCGACCGCGGCACGCGAGGCACCAACTGCCGCGCCGAGCTTGTCGGCCAGCGTGTAGAGGTGCTTGAAATTATCGCCGTTCTGCATGCCGCGGCCGCCGGAGACGACGATCTTGGCAGCGGTCAGTTCCGGACGATCGGACTTAGCCAGCTCTTCGCCGACGAATGCCGACTTGCCAGCGTCGCCACCAATAGCCACGGCTTCAATGGCTGCGGAACCACCTTCGGCGGCAACCGGATCGAAACCGGTGGCACGCACGGTGATGACTTTCACGGCAGCGCAAGATTGCACGGTAGCGATAGCGTTACCGGCATAGATCGGACGCTTGAACGTGTCAGCGCTTTCAACAGCGATGATTTCCGAGATTTGATCTACGTCCAGTTGCGCAGCGACGCGCGGCAGGATGTTCTTACCGTTGCTGGTGGCAGCAGCCAGGATATGGCTGTAGCCGGCACCGAGCTCGGCAACCAGCGGCGCGACGTTTTCCGGCAACTGATAAGCGAATGCAGCATTATCGGCAACCAGGACCTTGGCCACGCCAGCAACTTTGGCCGCCGCTTCAGCGGCAGCGCCACAACCAGCACCGACAACCAGTACGTGAATATCACCACCGATAGCTTTGGCCGCAGCAACGGTATTCAGCGTGGCAGGCGCAAGGCCCGCATTGGTGTGTTCTGCAACAACTAAGATAGCCATTTAGATTACCTTCGCTTCGTTCTTCAGTTTCTCGACCAGTTCAGCCACCGACTTGACTTTGATGCCGGCACTGCGGGTAGCAGGCGCTTCGACCTTCAGGGTCTTGACGGTAGAAGTGGTAGCAACGCCCAGAGCTTCTGGGGTGAACACTTCCAGTGGCTTCTTCTTAGCCTTCATGATGTTCGGCAAGGAGGCGTAACGCGGCTCGTTCAAACGCAGGTCGGTGGTAACGATCGCTGGCAGGTTGAGTGCAACAGTCTGCAGTCCACCGTCAACTTCACGCGTTACATTGACCTTGTCGCCCGCCACTTCGACCTTGGAGGCGAAGGTGCCTTGAGCGTAACCGCTCAGCGCAGCCAGCATCTGGCCGGTCTGATTGTTGTCGCTGTCGATGGCCTGTTTACCAAGGATCACCAACTGCGGTTGCTCCTTGTCGACCACGGCTTTGAGCAGCTTGGCCACAGCCAGGGAGTTCAGCTCATCGCTGCCCTCTACCTTGACTGCCTCAACCAGGATGGCGCGATCAGCACCCAGCGCCAGTGCGGTACGCAACTGCTCTTGAGCAGTAGTCGGACCAATCGACACCACGACGATTTCGCTCGCCACGCCTTTTTCTTTCAGGCGTACCGCTTCTTCCACAGCGATTTCGCAGAAGGGATTCATCGACATCTTGACGTTGGCAAGATCAACGCCGCTGTTGTCCGCTTTGACGCGCACTTTAACGTTGTAGTCGACCACTCGTTTGACGGCTACCAGGACTTTCATGGGATCTCTCTTCATCGAATAAAAAAGCACAAGCCACTCGGGTAGGGTGGTCCTGCGCAAAAGGAGGGGTTACAGCGGGTAGTTGGCCAGCTCGCGGGCGATCAGAAGGCGCTGGATTTCACTGGAACCTTCGTAGATCTGGGTGATGCGCGCATCGCGGTAATAGCGCTCCACCGGGTAATCCTCTAGGTAGCCGTAGCCGCCGTGGATCTGCACTGCCTTGGAGCACACGCGCTCGGCCATCTCCGAGGCGAAAAGTTTGGCCTGCGAGGCTTCCGACAGGCAGGGGTATCCGGCACTCTTCAGGCGCGCGGCATGCAGGATCAGCAGGCGCGTGGCGCTGAGCTGGGTGTGCATGTCGGCAAGCAGGTTGGCGATGCTCTGGTGCTCGCCAATTGGTTTGCCGAACTGGATGCGTTCGCGGGAATAACCCAGAGCGGCGTCGAAGGCCGCGCGGGCGATGCCGAGGGCCTGGGCGGCGATGCCGATGCGGCCGCCTTCCAGGTTGGACAGGGCGATCGACAAGCCTTTACCGCGCGGGCCGAGCAAGTTGGCTTCGGGGATCTTGCAATCGCTCAAGGTTATCGCGCAGGTGTCAGAGGCGCGGATGCCCATCTTGTGTTCGCTACGGTCGACCGTGAAGCCTGCGGTGTCGGTGGGTACTAAGAAGGCCGACAGGCCCTTCTTGCCCAGCTCCGGATCGGTAACGGCGAAGACGATGGCAAGCCGGGCGCGTTTGCCGTTGCTGACGAACTGTTTGGCGCCATTGAGTACCCACTGGCCATTGCGCAGCTCGGCACGGGTGCGCAGGTTGTTGGCTTCGGAGCCAGCGTGAGGCTCGGTCAGGCAGAAGCAGCCAATCGCCTGACCGCTGGCCAGATCCGCGAGCCAGAAATCCTTCTGTGCCTGGGTGCCGAAGTTAAGGACCGGGCCACAACCAACCGAGTTATGAATACTCATCAGCGCACCGACGGCGCCGTCGCCGGCGGAGATTTCTTCCACTGCCAGGGCGTAGGCGACGTAATCGATATAGCTGCCGCCCCATTCTTCGGGCACCACCATGCCGAGCAGCCCCAGCTCGCCCATCTGTGCCACCAGGGCGTCGTCGATCCAGCCGGCCTTTTCCATGGCCTGGGCCTTGGGCGCGATCTCGCGACGGGCGAAGTCGCGGGCCATGTCGCGGATCATGCATTGCTCTTCACTCAGTTCGAGGTCGTGCATCGGGCATCTCTCTTGTGCTGTGGGGCTCAGGCGCTGACGGTGCGCCGGGATTTAGCAGCTGGCTTGAAGTCGTTGAAGAAGGCCTGCACCCGTGCGGGATCAAGCTCCTCCAGGGTGGCTGGATTCCAACGTGGGGTTTTGTCCTTGTCGATGATCAGGGCGCGCACGCCTTCCATCAGATCGCCTTTGTCGAACCACTGGTAGTCCAGGTGCAGTTCCTGGGCGAAGCAGTCGGCCAGCGGCAGTTTGCGCCCGCGGCGTAGCAACTCCAGGGTCACGGCCATGGCCAGCGGCGAGCGGCTGTCGAGCACCTTGACAGTTTCCTCGGCCCAGTCCTGAAACTCGGGACGGGTCTCAGCCAACAGCGCCGCGCGTATCGATGCCAGGTCGGGCAGGGCGAAGTACTCGTCGATGGCCGAGCGCAACGCTTTGAGCTCCGAGCCTGGCAGCTTGCTGACGGCGAGGGTGGCGAGCAGGGTGCGCAAGGCTTCCCGCGGATGGCTGGTCCAGCTCATATTGTCGAGGCAGCGGTCCAGCTCGGTAATCTGCTCGCTGGCGATACACCAGTCGGCCAGTCGCGCGTAAAGCGCGTCGGCGGCGCGTACCTGGATGCCGCTGACGCCTAGATAAATGCCCAGCTCGCCAGGTAACCGCGGCAGGAAATAGCTGCCAGCGACATCCGGGTAGAAACCGATGCCCACTTCAGGCATGCCCATGCGCGTGCGCTCTGTGATCACCCGCAGCGTGGCACCCTGCGCCAGCCCCATACCGCCGCCGAGCACGAAACCGTCCATCAGCGCCATGATCGGTTTGGGGTAGGTGTGGATGTATTCGTCGAGGGCATATTCCTCTTCGAGGAAGATCTCGTGTTTATTGTCGCCCGACTTGTGGCTGTCGTAGAGCATGCGGATGTCGCCGCCCGCACAGAAGGCCTTTTCGCCAGTGGCGCGTAACACCACGGCGAGGATCTGCGGATCCTGCTCCCAAGCATGCAGCTGCTGCAGGAGCAGGCGCACCATGGGCAGGGTCAGGGCATTCAGTCCAGCCGGACGATTCAGGCTCAGGTGGCCAATGCGATTGCGGACGGTCGCCAGAACTGGCGCTTCGACATCGCTCATGCTCAGGCGTCCTTGCGGTACAGGTTGATGATCGCGGAGAAGTCCAGGCCGCCATTACCCTGGGCACTGAAGCTCTGGTAGAGCTGTTGGGCGAGGGCGCCGAGGATCACCGGTTGACCGATCTGTTTGGCCGCTTCGCTGGCCAGACCGAGATCCTTGAGCATCAGGTCGGTACCGAAACCGCCGCTGTAGCCACGGGCGGCCGGTGCAGTTTCCAGTACGCCTGGGAAGGGGTTGTAGCTGTCCGAGCTCCAGCAGCGTCCGCTCGAGGTATTGATGATGCCGGCCAGGACTGCAGCATCCATACCCAGGGACACGCCGAGGGTCATGGCCTCGGCGACCCCGATCATGGAAATGCCGAGCAGCATGTTGTTGGCGACCTTGGCCACCTGGCCGTTGCCGGCGTCGCCGCAGTGCACGATGTTCTTGCCCATGGCCGCGAGAATCGGCTGGGCGCGGTCGAAATCGGCAACAGAGCCACCGACCATAAAGGTCAGGGTGCCGGCAGTCGCGCCGCCGGTGCCACCGGAAACCGGCGCATCGAGCATGGGGTTGCCGTGCTCTACGGCGGCCTTGGCCACTTCGCGGGCGCTGAGCGGGTCGATGGTCGAGCAGTCGATCAGCAGGACGCCGGGCTGTACATGGGCCAGCAGGCCGCTGTTGCCCAGGTACACGGACTTCACATGCGCGGCAGCGGGCAGCATGGTGATGATCAGCTCGGCATCGCTCTGGGCAATGGCGGCCGGCGAAGTGGCGGCGGTGGCGCCGGCTTCGGTTAGGCGTGCCAGCGAGGCCGGCGACAAGTCGAATACCGTCAGGCTGTGGCCAGCCTTGAGCAGGTTGAGGGCCATCGGGCCGCCCATGTTGCCGAGTCCTAGAAAACCTATGTGCATGGTGGATCCTCGCTAAATGGGGTAAGCGCTCAGCAGTGCTTGAACTGCGCGGGGCGTTTTTCGACGAAGGCGCTCATGCCTTCCTTTTGATCGGCGGTGGCGAATATCGAATGGAACACCCGGCGCTCGAAGCGCACGCCTTCGCTGAGGCTGGACTCGAACGCGCGGTTGACACTTTCCTTGACCAGCATGGTCGCCGGAAGGGATTTTTCAGCGATGGCGCGGGCGGTTTTGAGGGTTTCCTCCAGCAGACTATCGGCTGGTAGAATGCGCGCTACCAGGCCGGCGCGTTCGGCTTCCTGGGCGTCCATCTGGCGTCCGGTCAGGCACATTTCCATGGCCTTGGCCTTGCCCAGGGCGCGGGTCAGACGCTGGGTGCCGCCGATTCCGGGGAGCACGCCGAGGGTGATTTCCGGTAGGCCAAAACGCGCATTGTCAGCGGCGTAGATGAAGTCGCACATCAGCGCCAGTTCGCAACCGCCGCCCAGGGCATAACCGGCCACGGCTGCGATCAGCGGTTTGCGCCGGCTGGCGATGCGGTCGGCGGCGGAGAAGAAGTCATCGAGGAATACCTGGGGGTAGGTCAGGTCGACCATTTCCTTGATGTCGGCACCGGCGGCGAAGGCTTTGGCCGAGCCGGTGATAACCATGCAGCCGATCTGCGGATCTTTCTCGAGCTGATCCAGCGCCAGGTTCAGCTCGGCAATCAGTTGAGTATTGAGGGCATTGAGTGCCTTGGGGCGGTTCAGGGTGATCAGACCGACACGCTCGTGGATTTCCAGCAGCAGGGTTTCAAATTGCATGACGCAGACTCCTGAGTCAGGCAGGCGCCAGGCAGGCGCCTGCCTGGCGGTTTATTTCAGAGTGATGGTGGTGTTGACGGCGCCGCTGACTTCGTCTTCGTCAAACCAGCGCTGGGTGATGGTCTTGGTCTGGGTATAGAACTGCACCACCTGCTTGCCGTAAGGGCCCAGGTCGCCGAGCTTGGAAGCGCGCGAGCCACTGAAGGAGAACAGCGGTACCGGCACCGGAATTGGCACGTTAATACCGACCTGACCGACGTCGATCTCTTCCTGGAAGTGCCGTGCAGCAGCGCCGGAACGGGTGAACAGGGCGGTGCCGTTACCGTTCGGGTTGGCGTTGATCAGGGCGATGGCGTCGTTCAGGGTGTCTGCGTGCAGCACGCAGAGCACCGGGCCGAAGATCTCTTCGCGGTAGATGCTCATGTCGGTGGTGACACCGGAGAAAATGGTCGGGCCGACAAAGTTTCCCTGCTCATAGCCGGACACTTGCGGGTTGCGGCCGTCCAGTTCCAGGGTGGCACCTTCGCTGACGCCGCTGGCGATCAGGCTGCCAATCCGGTCCAGCGCGGAGCAGGACACCACGGGGCCGATGTCGGTGCCCGGCTCGGCGCCGCCGCTGATCTTCAGGGTCTTGGTCTTCTCGATCAGTTCCGGCAGCCACTGCTGCGCCTCGCCGACCAGAATCACTACTGGCAGCGCCATGCAGCGCTGACCGGCGGCACCGAAGGCGGCGCCCAGCAGGTTGTTCAGAGTCTGCTGCTTGTTGGCATCCGGCATGACGATGGCGTGGTTTTTTGCGCCCATCATGCACTGTGCGCGCTTGCCATTCTGGGTGGCGCGGTTATAGACGTGGGTGCCGACCTTGGTCGAGCCGACGAAGGACACCGCCTTGATATCCGGGTGGTCGCAGATCAGATTGACTGCATCGGCACCACCGTGGATCACGTTGAGCACGCCTGGCGGCACGCCAGCTTCCATGGCCAGTTCGGCCAGGCGCATGGTTACCATCGGGTCCTGCTCGGACGGCTTGAGGACGAAGGTGTTGCCGGTGGCGATGGCCATCGGGAACATCCACAACGGGATCATCGCCGGGAAGTTGAACGGGGTGATGCCGGCGCAGACGCCCAGCGGCTGCAGCAGGGTGTAGGTGTCGACGCCGCCAGCAACGTTGTTGGCCAGTTCGCCGAGTTGCAGGTTGCCGATGCTGGCGGCGTGCTCGACCACTTCCAGGCCGCGGAACACGTCGCCTTCGGCGTCCGGCAGGGTCTTGCCCTGTTCGGCGGTGAGGATCGCCGCCAGCTCCTTCATGTTCTCGCGAATCAGTTGCTGATACTTCAAAAATACCCGTGCACGGGCGCCGATCGGCGTTTTGCGCCAGGTGCTGAAGGCTTCCTTGGCGCTGGCCACGGCGGCGTTCATTTCATCCAAGGTGGCGAAAGGCACGCGGGCCAGGACTTCCTGGGTCGCCGGGTTGACCACGTCGCGCCACTCGGTGGTCTTGGATTCGACCAGCTGGCCGCCGATCAGCAGTTTGACGGTGGGCACAGTGTTCTGGGCGTTTGCTTGCGCTGTCATTAGGACTCCAGCCTTTCAAGGGCAGATGGTGAGTAGGGATCTCATCGTGGGGCTTTGAGAACCAGGCCCCGATCCTAGCAGTGCGTTTTTGTCTGTAGCAATACGACTATGCGCAGGGTTACTCTGCATTTTTGCACAGTGATTGGAGTGGTCGTATGGATTGGGACAATCTGCGTTATTTCCTCGAGCTGTCACGTGCGGGCAAACTGACGGCCGCTGCGCGCCGGCTAGGCGTCGATCACACCACGGTGTCGCGTCGCGTGCAGGCGCTGGAAAAGAGCATGGATACGCCGCTGTTCGTGCGCGCGGCGGCGGGCTACAGCCTGACCGAGGCTGGGCGCACGCTATTGCCACAAGCGGAAGCGATGGAGAGCGCTTTTTCGGCGATTGAACAAGCGCGAGCAGGGCAGAAAGACAGCCTGTCCGGACAGGTGCGCATCGGTGCGACCGAAGGTTATGGCTCGGCGATGCTTGCCCCGCAACTGGCCGAGTTCACCCGGCGCTATCCAAACCTTGGGGTCGACTTGCTGGCAGTGCCCAGGATGGTGCAGCTGTCGCGCCGCGAAGCCGACATTGTGATTACCCTGGAGCGCCCCGAGCGCGGGCCATTCATTATTACCAAACTGACCGACTACGTGCTCAAGCTGTATGCCTCGGCCAGCTATCTGGAGCAGCATCCACCCATTCGACATCGGGAGGATCTGCGCGATCATGCATTTGTCAGCTATATCGACGATTTGCTGTACAGCAAGGAACTCCTTTATCTCGATGAAATCGGTAAGCCTCGGCATTTCGCCTTGCGCAGCACCAGTATTCTTGCGCAGCAGCAGGCCACCGCTGCCGGGGCCGGTATTGCAATCCTGCCGTCATTCTCCGCTGATGCCGACCCACGCCTTCGGCGGGTGCTCAGTGAGGAAATCGAGTTCACCCGAACTTTCTGGATGCTGATGCCCATCGAGCTAAAGGACATCGCCCGGATGAAAGCAACCTGGAATTTTCTTCGGGAAATGGCACAGGCGAACCAGTTTTTATTGCTTGGTGCGCTGGATGGCGAAGGGTAAAGCCGTCATGAAATACCTCTTGAGCAAGGTACCGAAGCAGTACGGATTCTCGAGTCATCTTCCGCGATTGGTCGACAAATTATTCTCCGTCTGGCTGCATTGGTCGGTGATTTCCATGCTGTCTGGTCTTGTCGGGCAGTTGGACTTGGCCCAAGTAAGCTGTTTGCGCGGCGGTTCAGCCGTGAGCAGATGATTTTGAAAATTCTCTCGTTGAGTGGCTTGTGCATAGGCTGATGCAGGTGTAAGTTAATAAAAAACGTTCGTGTTGGTTTTTAATGGGTGGCGTGATGGTGCGTTCACTTGCAGCTAGCAGAGCGTCTCAGCAGGAAGGTTGGTCAAGGAGAAGCGACCAGGCTAGGAGCTTGATTGCCTCTCTGCTAAGGGCATCTCGAAGTAGCAGTTACGTGGTGGAAGGGTAAGGGTCAGATGCGTTCTATCTGGCGTGGCTGGTTAAGGCAGGCAGAGACATGAAAAAAAATAGATAAAACAAAAACGATCACGATGGTTTTAATATGTCGGTACACTCGATCGACTGCCGACTCAACTCAAGTTCGGAGAATCCAATGAATAAGAACAAAAAAATCAAGGTGGGGAGGTTTGTCAGGGTGCGCATGGCGGCCGCTGTTAGCGCGGCGGTGATGACGCTTGGCGCGCAGTCGGCCAATGCATTCAGCATTGATACTGGCAATTCGGATCTGGCCGTGCGTTGGGATAACACCCTGAAGTACAACGCTGGCTGGCGAGTGGAAGGTCGTGATGACAATCTGGGCGACAGCCCTGCCTACCACAACTCTACTTACTCGCATGATCGCGGTGATCTAGTCACTAATCGCATAGACATCTTCAGTGAGTTCGACTTTATCTATAAAGAGAACCACGGCTTCCGCGTTTCTGCTGCGGGCTGGAATGACTTTGCCTACGATGACAAGGTTAAGGCCAATCCGTTGATCGGCGGTTCCCTTTATCCGAACAACAAGTTCACTAGTGATGTGGAGCGTTACTACAAGCGTTCTGGTGAAATTCTCGATGCATTCGTTTTCACACGCTTGGATCTGGGTGAGGTGCCGGTAAATATTCGTGCTGGCCGGCACAACCTCTATTGGGGGGAGGCATTGTTCACTGTCGCCGACGGCATTGCTTATGGTCAGGGCCCTCTTGATCTGCGTAAGGCCACCTCGACGCCAGGTATAGAAGCCAAAGAACTGTTCCTTCCGCAGAATCAGGTATCCGTTTCTGCACAGCTGACCGACAAGGTCAGTGTTGCCGCCAACTACTTGCTGGAGTGGGACCCACACCGTCTGCCCGATGGCGGTACCTACCTTGGGGGTAGTGGTGTGAGTTTGCTCGGTGGTCAGAACCTGGGCGTTCCCTATATAGGTGACCCTGATAGCGGGCCCAACAAAACCCCGGATGACAAGGGCAGTTTTGGTCTGAACATGCAGATTCAATCCGATACGTTGGGTGGCAGCGTCGGTTTGTTCTACCGCAAGTTCGATGACCGCATGCCGAATCTGGTGGCAGATTCCAGTGGCACCTTCCTCTATAACGACTATGCCGAGGACGTGAAACTCTATGGCCTCAGCTACAACCGACTGATTGGTTCTGTTTCAGTGGGTGCGGAGCTGTCGCGTCGTGAGGATACGACCTTGGCCGGCAACGCGCGTGGCGATACCTGGCATGGCTTAGTCAACATGATTGCCTATATCGGCCAGACGCCTTTGTTCGACTCTGCGCCGTTGCAGGCAGAGCTGACGTATTCGCGTTTGGACAAAGTAAGCAATGCAACCAAGGCCCAATTCGAGGCCAATCATGAAGATCATGGTTGCGCCCTCGGCACCAAGGCTGGCTGCGTCAGTGATGATGCCATCGGCTTTAATATCGGCTTCACACCAACCTGGTATCAGGTGTTCCCGGGCGTCGATATGACCCTGCCGCTGAACTTCGGTATGGGCCTCAAAGGCAACTCGCCTGCGGCCTTGGGGGCCAATGAGAATACGGGTTCTTGGAGTGTTGGTGTCGGCCTCGACATCTATTCCCAGTACAAAGTTAACCTGGCCTACAACGATTACTTTGGTGAGGGTGTGCAAATCGCTAATCCGTTGGCCGGCACGCCAGGTCTGGAAGACCGCGTACTGGGTCCGTTCAGTGGCAGTGAAACGCTGAATGACCGCGGCTGGTTGTCCCTGACGCTGAAGACCACTTTCTGATGACAACAATAAAAGAGGCAAACAAGATGCAGCACACAATCAAACTGCTCTCTGCAGTCATCGGCATGGTTGTCAGCGGTTCACTGCTGGCCGCCGTTTCTCCTGAGGAAGCCAAGCAGCTGGGGACTACCCTCACTCCCTGGGGGGCCGAGGTTGCCGGTAACGCGGAAGGCACCATTCCAGCCTACACCGGCGGGATACAGCCCCCCGCCAACTATGACCCGAGCACCCCAGGCATTCGGCCTGACCCGTTTGCCGATGAGCCTGTGGTATTGACGGTTACGTCTGCCAACATGGCCGAGCATGCGGACAAATTGACTGAAGGGACCAAGGCGCTGTTTGCCAAATACCCGAACTTCCGTATCGATGTCTATCCGACGCATCGCACGGCGCGCTATCCGGACTTCTATCTGGAAAACAGCAAGAAGAATGCCACTGATTGTACTTTGACCCCCGAAGGCTTGTCCGTCAGCAATTGCTGGGCTGGCGCACCGTTCCCGATCCCGAAGACCGGTCAGGAAGTCATGTGGAATCGCATCTTCAAATTCGAACAGGCTGCATTCCGTGCTGACGATCTGATGACCACAGTGGTCGATGCCAACGGCACTGTGATCAATACCGCTGGCTGGAAGCAGTGGAACCAGTATCCGCTATGGATTGAGAAGCAGAACGAGAAGCTGGTCGGTGACGAAATCAACGAGATGCTGCGGGCGGACTACAACGCTCCGGCGCGCAAGGCAGGGGAGAAGCTGGTACTGCACGATGGCATCAACATGATTACCAACGCACGCCGTGCCTGGAGTTATGTAGTTGGTCAGCGTCGGGTAAAACTGTCGCCGGACGTCGCTTACGACACGCCATCGCCGACAGGTGCGGGTATCGGTACGGTCGATGATTCCTCGGTGTTCTACGGTGCGTTTGATCGATATGACTTCACCCTGGTCGGCAAGAAGGAAATGTACATTCCGTACAATATGTTCAAGATCCAGGATCAGACCAAGTGCGGCAAGGATGTGGTGCATACGCCTAACTTCATCAACCCAGATTGCGTGCGCTGGGAGTTGCATCGGGTCTGGGTGGTCGACGCGAAGCTGAAGCCCGGTAAGCGTCACATCTATCCGACTCGGACCCTTTACTGGGATGAGGACTACCTCGGAGTAGGCATGGCGGACTCCTACGACAGCACTGGCAAGGTCTACCGTGTCGTGCAGTCCGAATCCTTCCCGTTCTACGAGTCGGCAGGTCATGTCAGCGGCCAGTTCGCAGTGTATGACTTGGCGAGTGGTGCTTATACCCGTCAGGCCTATTCGACAGGGAAGACCGGCTGGTATACCTCCGATCCCGTACCGACGAATACCTTCTCGGCTTCGGCGCTGACTGGTGGTGGTATTCGCTAAGCCTTAATGGGGTGGAGCGGCGTAATCACTCAGCCGTTCCTCTCTCTGAGTCAGGCTGATCCCGGTTTGTAGAATATGTACGCGAACTCCTAGTAGCAAGGCGTTAGCCCTGCTACTTCAGGAGCTGCTGTGTGAGGAGAGTTTCGATGCGAGTCTTTGCTATTTATTGCTGCAGGGTCTTCTTGCTGAGCACTTGGCTAATTGTCTGTGGTTATGCTCAGGCGTTTGAAGATCCGACGCAGGTTGCGGCGGCAATGAGTGAGAAAATGCTCATGAGTCCGCTGATCGCTGTTGCTATGGCTGGTGAGCGTACGGTGGCAGTCGGGCAGCGTGGTCATATTGCTCTTTCTGAGGATGGTGGTCATAGCTGGAAACAAGCTCAAGTGCCGGTCAGTAGTGATTTGGTAGCCGTGAGTTTTCCCACGGCGCAGCACGGCTGGGCCGTGGGCCATGGCGGGGTAGTCTTGCATAGCAAGGACGGTGGTTTAACCTGGGAGCGGCAACTGGATGGACATCAGGCATCCACGCTGATTCTTGAGTACTACACGGACAAAGCACGTGGTGGTGCGCTGGAAAATGCGCAACTGTTTATTGATCGCGAGCAAAGTTTGATTGGCTACGGCGGTACTCAGCCACTAATGGCGGTACATTTTCTTGATGAGAAAATCGGCTTTGTAGTCGGGCTGTTTAACCGGATTCTTAAAACGGTCGACGGGGGCAAGACTTGGGAGCCCTGGCTGCACCGAGTCGACAATCCGAATGAGCTGCATTTCTATTCGCTGAGCGATGATGCGAGGGCGCTCTATATCACCGGTGAGCAGGGCATGGTCTGGCGCATGGGTCTGGATGAAATGGCATTCGCTGCGATCCCAACCGACTATGCCGGCACCTTGTTCGGCGCGGCCAGTAATGGAAAAAGCCTGATCGCTTTTGGTATGCGTGGCAGTGTGTTTCGCTCGACCGATGAGGGCGCAAATTGGGTGCGTACCCCAATCGACAGTCAAGCTGGGATTACTGCAGGGGTGTTCTTACTAGGAGGGCATCTGCTGCTGACCAGTCTGGCTGGTGAAGTGGAGTTGAGTACGGATGAAGGTCAAAGTTTCACACGCGTGCAGCTGAAGAAGTCGATGCCGTTCTTTGACCTAGTTGCCAGGGTGGATGGCAACCTGACACTGGTCGGCGCGACTGGCGTACAGCGTGAAACGATGACGTTGTTGGCCATTAAAACCAAGGAATCGAGTGCTGTAGTCGAACGCTCTGCTGATCAGATGTCCACCTTGTTGGGAGCTGGCTATGGCTACCGTCACTAATGCAGAAAAAATGGATGTGATCAAAGATCTCAAGGACTTTGATGGTCGTTCAGGGAGCCTACTTGAGCAGCTGATCTTTAACAGCCGCGTGCTGATAATCATCAGTTGTGTGCTGATCACGTTGTTTCTCGGGCTGCAAGTGCGCGATCTGAAGATCGCGGCCAGTTACGAAAAGATGCTGCCGCACGGGCAGGAGTACATTAGGAATTTCCTTGATAACCGCAGCGAACTGCGCGGTCTCGGTGACTCGGTGCGCATTGTGGTTGAGGCCAAGGACGGCGATATATTCAATGCTGAGTATCTGGCCGAATTGGCCAAGATCAATGATGAGGTCTTCATCCTGCATGGTGTCGACCGGCCTTGGATGAAGTCGATCTTCACCCCCGTGGTGCGCTGGACTGAGGTCACCGAAGAGGGCTTTACCGGTGGACCGGTATTGCCCAATGACTACGACGGCTCAGCGCGTTCGATCGAAGACCTGCGCATCAACATCGGGCGTGCTGATGCAGTCGGCAGCCTAGTGGCGCATGACTATCGCTCCAGCATGATCATAGTGCCATTAATGGCCAGGGATGCTGAAGGTAAGACGGTGGATTACCAGGAGTTGTCGCAGTCGATCGAGGAGATCCGGCAGCGCTATGGTGAGGGTGAGAATGCAAAGGTCAACATCTATGTGATCGGTTTCGCCAAGATGATCGGTGACCTTATCGCTGGGCTGGAAAAGGTAGCGCTATTCTTCCTGGCTGCCGTGATTATTGCAGTAGCCATCATCTACTCTTACACCCGTTGCATCCGCAGTACGTTGCTGGTTCTGTGCTGTTCGATCATGGCGGTAGTTTGGCAATTAGGGCTTGTGGCGCTGTTTGGTTACAACCTCGATCCATTCTCCATGTTGGTGCCATTCCTAGTGTTTGCTATTGGCGTCAGCCATGGTGCGCAGAAAATGAATGGCATCATGCAGGACATTGGCAGGGGCACCCATCGTCTGGTCGCCGCCCGCTACACGTTTCGCCGCCTGTTCCTGGCCGGTATGACTGCGTTGTTGGCGGACGTGGTTGGCTTCGCCGTCTTGATGATTATCGATATTCCAGTGATTCGCGAACTGGCCCTGACCGCCAGTATCGGTGTTGGGGTGCTGATTTTCACCAACCTGATTCTTATCCCGGTATTACTTTCTTACGTCGGCGTTACACCCAAGGCGGCGCAACGCAGTTTGGCAGTGGAGCAAGCCGACTCCCAGCATGCATCGGGTTTCGGCCATGTATGGTTGACCCTCGAGCGGTTTACCGAGCGCCGCTGGGCTGTCGGTGCTTTGCTGGTTAGCTTCGCGCTGGGGAGCTGGGGTTTTATGACCTCGCTGCAACTGCAGGTCGGCGATCTGGATGCCGGTGCGCCTGAGCTGCGCCCGGACTCACGCTATAACCTGGACAATGCGTTCATAACTTCGCACTACAGTATTTCCAGCGATGTGTTCGCTGTGATGGTGAAGACCGGTGACGATGGCTGTCGCTCCTACGAGACTCTGACCGAGGTCGATCGCCTTGGTTGGGAACTATCTCAGGTCCCTGGCGTACAGCGAACTGCCTCGCTGGCGGACACCGTGCGCGGTTATACCTCCGGGATGTTCGAGGGCAATCCGAAATGGTCCACCATCAGTGATAATCAAGGCATCATCGATGCGCAAATTGGCAATGCGGTGTCCTGGAACTCAGAGTACCTGAACACCAGTTGCACGCTGACACCGGTCGTGGCTTACCTAGCCGACCACAAGGCTGAGACTCTTGATCGCGTCGTCAAGGTGGCTAGTGAGTTTGCCGCCAAACATGACACCGAGGATCGCAAATTCTTGCTGGCTGCGGGTAACTCCGGCGTCGACGCAGCGACCAATATCGTGGTCAAGGAAGCCAACCGGCAGATGTTGCTCTACGTCTATGCCGCCGTGGCTCTGCTGTGTCTGATCACCTTCCGTAGTTGGCGCGCTGTGATCGTGGCCTTGGTTCCACTGATTCTTACCTCGATCCTTGCCGAAGCGCTGATGGTCTATCTGGGGATCGGCATCAAGGTTGCGACCCTGCCAGTGGTTGCCTTGGGGGTTGGTATCGGAATCGACTATGCGATCTATCTACTGAGTATCCAGTTGGCCTTCCAGCGTACCGGGATGTCGGTGGCCGAAGCCTACAAGAAGGCACTGGCGACTACAGGCAAGGTGGTTGCACTGGTCGGCGTGACTCTGGCCGCCGGTGTGATTACCTGGGCTTGGTCGCCGATCAAGTTCCAGGCCGATATGGGCATTCTGCTGACCTTTATGTTTGCTTGGAACATGCTCGGCGCCCTGATCCTGGTACCGGCACTTTCCCACTTCCTGCTTCAGGGTGAATCCGCACGCATTAAGCGTGCGCCGCAGAACGATTCCAATGCTAATGCAGTCACAGGGGGAGCTATCTGATGCCAAGACTTCAAGACAAGATCGCACTGGTCATCGGTGCCGACAGCCATGACAACATGGGTCAGGACATTGCCCGGCGCTTTGTCGCCGAGGGGGCGAGGGTGGTGGTGGCAGGGCGTAATGTGGACGAAATGTCCCGCTTCGCCGATGAAATCAAGGGCTCGTATTTCCAGTGCGACATCACCAGCAAAACCGATCTGGCAGCCTTGACCGCCCATGTGCTGACCTGGGGCGGTGGGCTCGATATCGCGGTGAACACTGCGGGCTGGGGGTTGACCAAGGGTTTTCTTGAAACCTCTGAAGGCGAGCTGGAGAGGATTACCGCTCTGCAGTTTAAAGGCCCCTTCCTGTTCCTTCAGGCGGTGATCGAGGCGATGCATCGCGGCGGCTCGATCATTCAGATCAGCTCGGCCACGACCCAGGCGGTGATCGAGAACTACGCCGCCTATATTGGCACCAAGGCTGGTATTGACCATGTGCTGCGTTGCGTGGCCAATGAGTTCGGCAGTCGCGGTATCCGTGCCAACTCGATTTCCCCCGGCCTGACCGAAACGCCGATGACCGCGCAAGCTATGGCTACGCCGGGCGTGCATGAGTGTTTCCTCGGGCGCTATCCGTTGGGCCGTATCGGTACCAAGGCGGATATCGCTGCCGCCGCTGTGTGGCTGGCCAGCGATGAGTGTTTTATGACTGGTGAGAACCTGCAAATCAATGGTGGCCTGCAGTTGCGCGGCAATCCGACCAGTGCCGATGTGGGCGCTGCTGTGGCAAAGGCACTGGCTGCCAAAACTGACGCCTGAGGATCAGTCATGGAGCAGAGCAACGACATAGAAAGCAAACAAACAGGCAGAATTGATTGTGTTGTGGTGGCGGCCGGAAAATACCACGACATCGATTTCGCCCGCCTGGAGCTGCTCAAGCTGCTTGGCGAAAACCAGCGTATCCGTGTGCGGGTGTTCGAGGACTACGCAAACCTTACGGCTATTCAGGCGGCTGACTTTCTGCTGACCTACACCTGTGAAGTAATTCCCAGTCTGGAGCAGCAGGTCGCTCTGCGCGAATGGTTAGAGCTGGGTGGGCGCTGGTATGCGTTGCACGGCACCAACTCGATTTTGCGCTTTCTCGACAATGGCCAGGTGGACACCCCCGACTGGGCGCCGCACCTGATGGAGACACTGGGCTCGCAGTTTGCCGCGCATCCACCGATCGCGCCGTTCCGGGTCGAAGTGGCCAAGCCCGAGCACCCGCTGGTACGCGGCATCGAAGCGTTTGAGATCACCGACGAGCGCTACCTTATGGACATGACGGCCGAGGTCGAGGTGCTGCTGGATACCGCATTCGAGGGTGAAACCCCTGGATTCGTCCGTGATCAGTGGCGGGCCGAGCGCCATCCGGTGCTTTACCTGCGGCCATTGGGCAAAGGGGCCGTGCTCTACCTGACCCTCGGTCATTGTCGCGGGCATTACGACCTGCGGCCGCTGATGGACTTCTGGCCGCAGGTCGATCGCTGCGCCTGGGATCACCCAATGTTCTACGAACTGCTGCGTCGCGGCCTGAACTGGGCGGCACGCCTTGATCAGCCTACGAATTAACTACGACTACGACTACGACCGGCATGCGTCGGTCAATCAACTTACGCTGAGGAGCTAAATCAATGGATCTCGGACTTCGCGGGAAAAAAGTCATCATCAATGGCGGCAGCCGCGGTATCGGTCGTGCAGCCCTGGAGCTTTATGCGCAAGAAGGCTGCGACATCGCCTTCTTCTCCCGTGACGCGCAGCGCGTTGCGGACACGGTGAAAGCGCTGCAGGCGCATGGGGTCAAGGTCTATGGCGATGCCTTTGACATGAACGACGGCGAGGCCTATGTGACCTGGCTGAATTCTGCGGTAGAGCGCCTGGGGGGCTGCGATATCTTCATCCACAACGCCAGTTCTTCGGGTGCCCAGGGCACTATGGATTGGGACATGAGCTTCCGTCTCGACATGATGGGCGCCGTGACCGGCTGCCAGACGCTTGAAGAAGCTCTGTCTGCCAGCAAGGAAGGCTCGGTAATTCTGATGTCGAGTACCGCTGCGGTGGAAACCTTTATCTATCCGCAAGCGTTCAATGCCATCAAGGCGGCGATCATCACCTACGGCAAACAGCTATCGCAGTTGTGGGCGGCGAAGAATATTCGCGTCAACATGATCTGCCCCGGCCCGGTCGAATACCCGGGTGGCAACTGGACGGCGATCAAGGAAGCAATGCCCGAGCTGTATGCCAAGACCCTGTCTGAAATGCCCTTGGGCCGCTTTGGCAAGGTCGAGGACGTGGCTCGCTCGATGGTCTTCTTGTCCAGCCCGATGGCGTCCTACATCACCGGCAGCAACCTGATCATCGATGGCGGTTATACCAAGCGCGTGCAGTTCTGAGCCGCTGAGCTAGGGAGTCGAGTGGATGAAGCTCTACAGTTCGATCGGGCCCAATCCGCGGTTGGTTAGGATGTTCGCCGCGGAGAAGGGCATCCAGTTGGAGATAGTCGACGTCGATATCATCGGTGGCGAAAATCGCCAAGCAGGTTTCCTCGCGCTCAACCCGAGCGGTACCACGCCGGTTCTTGAGTTGGGCACCGGCCAGGTTATCAGCGAGACCACCGCGATTTGCGAATACCTGGAAGAGATTTTTCCGTGTCCCCCGTTGATCGGCACGACAGTCCTGCAGCGGGCGCAGACGCGCATGTGGTTGCGGCGGGTCGACCAGGCGGTGGTTCAGCCAATGACTGCGGGATTTCGTGCCGCCGAAGGCTTCGAGCTGTTCAAGAACCGTGTGCGGTGCTACCCGCAGGCTGCCGATCAGCTGAAGCTGGCTGCTGGCGAGGGGCTGTGCTGGCTGGATGAGCAGCTAGGCACGCAAACCTTCATTTGCGGCGAGCGTCTGACGGTGGCCGACCTGTTGCTATTCTGCTTTCTGGAATTCGGTGCGCAGGTCGGACAGGGGCTCAATAGTGGACGTTGTGGCAATTTAGCCCGCTGGCATGCCGCCATGGGATCACGTGTGAGTGCACTGAGCTAAGGGAGCGGGTCATGCAGTTCAAAGACAAAGTGGTGCTGGTAACAGGGGCTGCTTCGGGCATCGGCGCTGCCACGGCACAGGCCTTCGCCCGTGCAGGTGCCTGGGTGATGCTGGCGGATATCAGTGACGACCAGGGCCAACAGTGCTTGGCGCAGATCGAGGCAGCGGGCGGGCGGGCTGCGTTTCGTGCCGTTGACGTGACCCAGGCCGAGCAGATGCGCGAGCTGATTGCCGAGACCGTGCGGCGTTGGGGGCGGTTGGATATTGTCCACAACAACGCAGGTATCAGTGGCGGTTACGCCCTGACTGCCGATGTGGTCGAAGCCGAGTTCGATCAGATCGTCGCGGTCAACTTCAAGGCGGTCTGGCTGTGCATGAAGTACTCCATCGAACAGATGCTCAAGCAGGGTGGCGGTGTGATCGTCAACACCGCATCAGCATTGAGCCTTACGGTGTTGCCAGGTTCGGCACCCTATAACGCGACCAAGCATGCGGTGGCGGGGCTGACCAAAACCGCAGCAGTTGAATATGCTCGGCATAACGTGCGGATCAATGCGATCTGCCCTGGAGTTATCCGCACTGCCATGTTGCAGAACCGTCTGGATGTCGATGAATTGCTGCCTAAACTAACGGCCCTGCATCCGGTCGGGCGTCTCGGTGAAGTTGATGAAGTGACTCAGGCGGTGCTCTGGCTGGCGTCCGATGCGGCGTCTTTCATGCATGGCAGCTTGGTCAGCATCGATGGTGGCTGGACGGCTCAATAGCCCTCACTTCCATGTGAGCGGCAAACCGAACAATAAGAGAATCCGCTGTGAAAAAATTGCTCAATCGCCAGTTGTATCTGCACGCCCGACCACAGGGCATTCCGACCCCCGAGCACATTCACTTGCGCGAAGTGCCGGTTAGCCGTCCTGGACCAGGCCAGGTGCTTCTGGAAAACCTCTATTTGTCGATGGATCCGGCCATTCGTGGCTGGATGAGCGAGAAAGCTAGCTACTTTGCGCCGATTGCTCTGGGCGAGGCCATTCGAGGTTCGACCCTGGGTCGGGTCATCGAAAGCCGTCATCCGGATTTTCGTGAAGGCGACCATGTTGTGGGGATTGCCTGTAACGCCTGGGAAGACTTCAGCGTGGTGGGTGGCGAGCAGGTCTACAAAGTCAGTACTGACAATGGCTTTCCGTTGAACTATCACGTGAGCATTTTTAGCGCGGTGGGCCTGACGCCCTATTTTGGCGTGCTGGAAATAGGTAAACCGCAACTCGGCGAGACTGCCTTGATCAGCGCTGCCGCCGGTGCTTGCGGCTCGCTGGCCGGGCAGATCGCCAAGCTCAAGGGCTGCCGGGTGGTGGGTATAGCCGGTAGCGACGAGAAGTGCCGCTGGATCGTCGAGGAGCTGGGATTCGACGCCGCGATCAACTACAAGACCTGCGGCGACCTGACGAAGGCGGTGGCCGATGCTTTCCCGAAAGGCATCGACGTCTATTTCGAAAATGTGGGCGGCAAGCACCTCGAAGCCGCGATCAACGCAATGCGGGTGAACGGGCGGGCGGCGCTGTGCGGCATGATCGAGCAGTACAACGATACCGAGCCGCGGCCGGGCCCGACGAACCTCATCCAGATCGTCGGCAAGAGCCTGCGCCTGCAGGGCTTCATCGTTTCCAACTATTTCCAGCACCTGCCGGAATTCTTCGCCGAGATGGGTCCGCTCATCAAAGGCGGCAAGATGAAGTGGGAAGAGACGGTGGAAGACGGCATCGAGAATGCCCCGAAGGCGTTCCTCAATCTCTTCAAGGGTGCGAATTTCGGCAAGATGCTGGTGAAGATCGGACCGGACAAGGCGGTCTGATAAACAAGAACGTCATTGCGAGCGCAAGCGAAGCAATCCAGAGCGGCAAGCGCAGCGGCTGCGGCCCCCTGGATTGCTTCGTCGCTTCGCTCCTCGCAATGACGAAGAGAAGTGAGGGAGGAACAAAAAATGCCAACAAAAGCGAAACGCTGGGTGCTGGCGTCACGGCCGGAGGGGAAGCCGAGGGCGGAGAATTTCCGGCTGGAGGATGTGACGCTGCCGGATATCGGCGAGCACGAGATTCTCATCCGCACGGAGTTTCACTCCGTCGATCCCGGCATGCGCGGGCGGCTTTCGGGCGACAGCTACACGGCGGCGCTGCCGGTGGGCGAGACCATCGACAGCGCGATGGTGGGCGTGGTCGAGGCGTCGAACAACGAGAAGTTCAAGCCGGGCGACCGGGTGACGGGCGGCTTCGGCTGGGTGACACATGCGGTGTCGAACGGGCGTGGCGTGCAGGTACTGGCGCCGGAGATGTTTCACGGGAAGCTCAGGCCGACCGCGGCCATCGGCGTGCTCGGCATTCCGGGGCTGACTTCCTATTTCGGGTTGCTGGAACTCGGGAGCCCGAAGGAAGGCGACACGGTGCTGATTTCATCGGCGGCCGGGCCCGTCGGCGCGACGGCCGGGCAGATCGCGAAGATGAAGGGCTGCAGGGTCGTCGGCATCGCGGGCTCGAAGGAGAAATGCGACTATGTGAAGGGTCTCGGTTTCGACGAGTGCTTCTCCTATCGCGGCGCCGATTTGCGCGCGGCGATCAAAGGTGCCTGCCCCGAGGGTGTCGATATCTATTTCGACAATGTGGGCGGCGAGATGCTGGACGCCGCGATCCTCAACATGAAGGAACATGGGCGGATCGTCGTTTCGGGCCAGGTGAGCGAATACAACCGGGCGGATGACGAACTCGTCGGTATCCGCAACGTGACGCGCTTCATCACGCACCGGCTGCGGATGGAGGGGCTGGTGGTGTTCGACTATTTCAAGCGGTTCCGCGAGGCGCAGGCCGAGATGGCCGGATGGATCCACGAGGGCAAGCTTCAGTATACGGAAGATGTGTCCGAAGGGATCGAGGGATCGGCGGCGGCCTTCATCGGGCTGTTCGAGGGGGAGAATCTGGGGCGGCGGCTTATCAAGGTCAGCTAGAATTCGTGGCGCAGGCCGACACTGATGAAGTTCGAGGCATCGGTGACACCATTGAACGCGCCGAAGACGCCGGAGCGATGCTGAAGCCGGGTGACCAGCGATGTTTCGGGATGAGCTGGCAGCGCGAATGTGGCCTGCAGGTTGAACTGGTTCAGCACGCGCGAACGGCTGCCATCCGGCTGGCGCTCCAGCTCGGGATAGCGGCTCGTGTATGAGGGGCCCATGCCGACGGCGAAGGTGGTGGCGAGATAATCGTTCCACGGGAAGCGATGCCAGCGCGCATAAGCCGCCGTTCCGATCTCGTGATAGTCTTCGCGGCCGAAGTGCCATGCATACATGAGTTCGGCCTCGAAACTGAGCGAAGTGCCGTACCAGCCGAGAAGGCGCGAGGCGGCGGCGGAGACGATGTTGTCGTCGGTCTTGTCGACAATGAAAAAGTTTTCCACCACGTCGCTGAAATTGTCTTCCGTGCCCTCGCCGAAAAAGACCGAGACGGCATGAAGCCGGTCTTCCGGGCCGGGCGCGCGGAACCCGCTCGCCTGTGCAGGGACGGCGCAGAGGAAGACGAGCGCGGCGGGCAGAAGATGAAGGAATTTCAGTCGGGATGAAGGGGTCACGGGCGTTCCCTGTTTTATCCCCCTTCCCTTTTCTACCGCGCATGAGCGCAAAGAAAAAGGCCCGGATCGCTCCGGGCCTTTTAATTTTAATCCGTGTGCCGCCGTTACCACGCACCCAAGGCGGCAACGGAGCCGCTCTCGCGCTGGGCTTCCATGCGCTCCTTCTTCAGGCCTTCGGCGATGAGGAAGGCGAGTTCCAGCGATTGGCTGGCGTTAAGGCGCGGGTCGCAATGCGTGTGGTAGCGGTCGCCGAGTTGCGTTTCCGAAATCGCCTGCGCGCCGCCGATGCATTCGGTGACGTTCTGGCCGGTCATCTCGAAATGGACGCCGCCGGCATGGGTGCCTTCGGCGCGGTGCACGGCCATGAAGGCCTGCACCTCGGCGAGGATGCGGTCCACGGGGCGCGTCTTGTAGCCGGACGACGCCTTGATCGTGTTGCCGTGCATCGGGTCGCAGGACCAGACCACCTTCTTGCCCTCACGCTCGATGGCGCGGATGAGCTGCGGCAGGTGTTTCTCGACATTCTCCGCGCCGAAGCGGCAGATGAGCGTCAGGCGGCCCGGCTCGTTCTTCGGATTGAGAATATCGGTGAGACGCACAAGCTCCTCGGGATCGAGCGAGGGGCCGCATTTCATGCCGATCGGGTTCTTGATGCCGCGCATGTATTCGACATGGCCGTGATCGGGCTGGCGCGTGCGGTCGCCGATCCAGAGCATGTGGGCGGAGGTGTCGTACCAGTCGCCCGTGGTCGAATCGATGCGCGTCATCGCCTGCTCGTAGCCGAGCAGCAGGGCCTCGTGGCTGGTGTAGAAATCCGTCGTGTGAAGCTGATGCTGCGTGGCGCTGTCGATGCCGCAGGCGCGCATGAAGTCGAGCGCCTCCGTGATGCGGTTCGCGAGTTCCTCGTAGCGCGCACCTTCGGCACTGTCGGAGACGAAGCCCAGATTCCAGCGATGCACGAAATCGAGATCGGCATAGCCGCCATTCGCGAAGGCGCGGATGAGGTTCAGCGTCGAGGCCGATTGCGAGTAGGCCCGGAGCAGCCTTTCTGGGTCCGGCACGCGCGACTTCTCGTCGAACTCGATGCCGTTGATGTTGTCGCCGAGATAGGACGGCAGCGTGACGTCGCCGATGGTCTCGGTGGCGGACGAACGCGGCTTCGCGAACTGGCCGGCGATGCGGCCGACCTTCACGACCGGCGAGGCGGCGGCGAAGGTGAGCACGACCGCCATCTGCAGCAGCACACGGAACGTGTCGCGGATATTGTCGGCGGAGAATTCGGCGAAGCTCTCGGCGCAATCGCCGCCCTGGAGGAGGAATGCACGGCCCTCGCAGACCTCGGCGAGGTCTGCCTTCAGCTTGCGGGCCTCACCTGCAAAAACGAGCGGCGGATAGGAGCGCAGACGCGCTTCCACGGCGGCCAGAGCCGCTTCATCCGGGTAGCTCGGGAGATGCTTCGCGGGTTTGGCGCGCCAGCTCTCCGGTTTCCAGGTATCAGCCATCGTCTTCTCTCCGAAACGCAAGAAAGCGCGCGGGCTTCGGGGCTGATGCCCGGCGGCGCCGCACGCTCCTCATATGGAAGGCGGAGTTATAGGCCACAAGGGCTCTAAAGGGAAGCCTAAGCCCTTGATCCGGTTCAGGGACGTGGAAAAGCGGTTAATCCGCCGCCTTGACCACGGGGGCCTGCCATTTCTCCTTCAGGGTCACCAGTTCCTCGGCCGCCGTGGGGTGGACGGCGATGGTCATGTCGAACTGGGCCTTGGTGGCGCCCATGGTGACGGCGATGCCGACGGCCTGGATGAGTTCGCCGGAGGATGGGCCCATCAGGTGGACGCCGAGCATCTTGCCCGATTTCGCGTCGACGACGAGCTTCATGAAGGTCTTTTCCTGCGAACCCGAAAGCGTCGCCTTCAGGGGGCGGAAGGCGGTCTTGTAAATGTCGACCTCGTCATATTGCTCGCGGGCCTGCGCCTCGGTGAGGCCGACGGTGCCCATTTCCGGCTGGGAGAAGATGGCCGTCGGGATGATCGAGTGATCGACCCTGGTGGGCCGGTCGCCGAAGACGGTGTCGGCGAATGCGTGGCCCTCGCGGATGGCGACGGGGGTGAGGTTGGCGCGGTCGGTGACATCGCCGACGGCATAGATGTTGTCGACGGAGGACTTCGAATAATCGTCGACGATCACCTCGCCCGCCATGCCGAGCTGCACGCCGACTTCCTCGAGGCCGAGATCTTTCGTGTTCGGGTTGCGGCCGGTCGCATACATGACGGCGTCGGTCTTCAACTCGTCGCCATTCGTGAGCTTGACGTGAAGCTCGCCGTCCTTCTTCTCGATGGCGGCGATGTCGCTGTTCATGCGGAGATCGACGCCCTTTTTGCTCATCTCCTCCTGCAGCAACTCCCGCAGATCGTTGTCGAAACCGCGCATGAAGAGCGAGCCGCGATAGAGCTGCATCGTCTGCACGCCGAGACCGTTGAAGATGCCGGCGAATTCGACCGCGATGTAGCCGCCGCCAACGACGATGACGCGCTTCGGCAGCTCTTCCAGATGGAAGGCTTCGTTGGAGGTGATCGCGTGTTCGATGCCCGGAATGTCCGGCAGGAAGGGAGCGGCACCGACCGCGACGAGGATTTTATCCGCGGTGACATCGCGCTTCTCGCCGACGAGATGCACCGTATGCGCGTCTTTCAGCGTGGCGCGGCACTCGATGATCTCGACGCCGGCCTTTTCGAGATTGCGGATGTAGATGCCGTTCAGGCGGTCGATTTCCTTGTCCTTGTTGGCGACGAGCGTCTTCCAGTCGAAGGAGGTTTCGCCGACGGTCCAGCCGAAGCCTTTCGCTTCCTCGAAATCTTCCGAGAAGTGGCTTGCATAGACGAAGAGCTTTTTCGGGACGCAGCCGCGAATGACGCAGGTGCCGCCGACGCGATATTCCTCGGCGACCGCGACCTTCGCGCCGTGGTTCGCCGCGATGCGGGCCGCGCGCACGCCGCCGGAGCCCGCGCCAATGACGAAGAGATCGTAGTCGTATTCGGTCATGCCGCCGGCTCCGCTTTTCCTATTACGCCTCGATGATATCGGTGCCCTTGTCCGTTCCGACAATGGCCAAAGCGGCGATGCCGATAAACAAGCCGTTATCGACGACACCCGCTATGCGGTTCAACGCCGCGGCGAGGCCGTCCGGATCCGGAATGGAGCCGAAGTCGCAGTCGTAGATGAAGTTTTCGCTGTCGGTGAAGAAGGGCTCGCCATATTCGTCGGCGCGGCGGGACATCCTGCCGGTGCAGCCATGGGCGCTCGCGACTTCCGCGATCTTGCGGGCCGTCACGGCGGCACCGAAGGGGATCACCTCGACGGGAAGCGGGAAAGCGCCGAGCGTCTTCACGAGCTTCGAGGCATCGGCGATGACGATCATGCGGTCCGACGCCGTGGCGACGATCTTTTCGCGCAGCAGCGCGCCGCCGCCGCCCTTGATGAGACGGAGCTTGCCGTCGAGTTCGTCCGCGCCGTCGACGGTGATGTCGAGATGCGGCGTGTCGTCGAGATTGGTGAGCGGAATGCCGAGGCTGGCGGCGAGCTTGCCCGTGCGCTCCGATGTCGGCACGCCGACGACATCGAGGCCCGCCTTCACCTTTTCACCCAGCGCGCGCACGAAATGTTCCGCCGTGGAACCGGTGCCGAGGCCGAGCTTCATTCCGGGCTTCACATAGTCGAGCGCGCGGACAGCCGCCGCCTTCTTCTGATCGTCAGCGTTCATGTCTCAGAGCCCCGCCATTGCAACATATTTCACTTCGAGGAATTCCTCGATCCCCCACGGACCGCCTTCGCGGCCGACGCCGGACTCCTTGAAGCCGCCGAAGGGCGCGAGCTCCGTGGAAATCAATCCAGCATTGACGCCGACCAGGCCGCATTCCAGCGCCTCCGCGACGCGCCAAACGCGGCCGATGTCGCGGCTGTAAAAATACGAAGCGAGACCGAACGGCGTGTCATTCGCCATTTCGATGGCCTCTTCCTCCGTTTCGAAGCGGAAGACGGGCGCGAGGGGCCCGAAGGTTTCCTCCCGCGCGGCCTTCATATCGCGTTTCATGCCGGCGATGACGGTCGGTTCGAAGAAGGTGCCGCCCTTCGCGTGGCGCTTGCCGCCGGTGAGAACTTTCGCGCCACCCGCGACGGCATCCGCGACATGCTCCTCGACCTTTTCGACGGCCGCCATTTCGATCAGCGGACCTTGCACGACGCCTTCCTCGAAACCGGAGCCGACTTTCAGCATGGCGACTTTCGCCGTGAGCTTCTCGACGAATTCGTCGTAGACGCCCGCCTGCACGAGGAAACGGTTGGTGCAGATGCAGGTCTGGCCGGTGTTGCGGTATTTCGAAGCGACCGCACCTTCGACCGCCGCGTCGACATCGGCGTCGTCGAAAACGATGAAAGGCGCGTTGCCGCCAAGCTCCAGCGAAATCTTTTTCACGGTGGATGCCGATTGCCGCATCAGGTCCTTGCCGATCTCCGTGGAGCCGGTGAAGGTCACCTTGCGGACGATGCCGCTCGACGTCATCTCGCCGCCGATCTCGCCCGCCTTGCCGGTGACGACGCTGAGAAGACCGCCGGGAAGCCCGGCGCGTTCGGCGAGTTCGGCAAGCGCGAAGGCGGAGAGCGGCGTCATGGTGGCGGGTTTCACCACCATTGCGCAGCCGGCGGCGAGCGCCGGTGCGACCTTCCGCGTGATCATGGCGGCGGGGAAGTTCCAGGGCGTGATGGCAGCGCAGACGCCGACGGGCTGTTTCAGGACGACGATACGGCGGTCTGCCGTCGGCGCGGGGACGATGGAGCCGTAAACGCGCTTCGCCTCCTCGGCGTAGAATTCGATGAAGGCGGCGGCGTAGGCGATTTCGCCTTTCGCCTCGGCGAGCGGCTTGCCCTGCTCCGCCGTGAGGATCGCCGCGAGATCGTCCTGGTTCGCCATCATGAGGTCGAACCAGCGGCGCAAGATCGCACCGCGTTCCTTTGCGGGACGGGCGGCCCATGATTTTTGCGCGATCTCCGCGGCCTCGATGGCGGCCTTCGTTTCCGCAGCACCGAGCGAGGGCACGGTGGCGATCACGCCGCCCGTCGCCGGATCCAGCACGTCGATCTGCTTCGCGCCTTCCCCCACCCATTTGCCGCCGATGTAGCAGCGGGTCTTGAGCAATGTCTTGTCCTTTAGGCGCGAGGCGAGCGGCATGGGAAATCCTCGGAAATGTGGGAGCCTGGCAAGCTTTCTTGCGTTTCCTTGCCTGCACGCGTCATATAGGCAGCGGGGGCGAGAATGGATATATCCTTGTTAGCATCCCCGGACGGGTCGCGGAAAGAGCCCGCAGATAAAGACGGAAACGCATGAAGGCCAGCGCCCTATTTTCCGAAACCTATGCGGAAGCGAGAGCCCTTTTTCTCGCTGCGGCCGAAGCGGCCGGAGGGCGGCTCCGCTCCTACGAGAATCCACATGCGAAGGGGCCCGGAGAAACGCGGCTTTTCACCGATACGGCCTGGTTCGGCCCCGCCAATGCGGAAACGGTGCTGCTGAATACATGCGGGACGCATGGCGCGGAAGGCTATGGCGGCTCGGCGGTGCAGACGGCGTGGATCCGCGAGGGCGGGCCCGCTTCGCTGCCGCAAGGCGTCGCCGTGCTGCTGGTTCATGCGGTGAACCCGTTTGGCTTCGCGTGGGGCCTCAGGGGCACGGAAAACAACGTCGATGTGAACCGCAATTTTCTCGATCATTCGAAGCCGCATCCGGAGAACCCGCTTTACGACGAACTTCATCCCGTTCTCTGTCCCGACACGATGGACGAGGCCGCGATCCAGAAAATGCTGACAGGCGGCGCGCGCTTCATCGAGCGGCACGGGCAGTGGGCGCTGGAGGATGCGATCAGCCGCGGCCAATACACGCATCCCGACGGCTATCATTTCGGCGGGACGGCGCCCGAATGGTCGAACCTTACCATGCGTGAAATCGTCGCCCGCGAGCTTTCGCGCGCGCATCGCGTGGGCTTCATCGACTGGCATTCGGGGCCTGCGGGCGACGGCGAACTCATCTATCTCTGCTTCTCCGATCCGAAGGGCCCCGGCTTCGCGCGGGCGGCACATTGGTGGGGCCGCGAGGCGCTCGACCCGAAGACGGTCGATGCGATGTGGGGATCGAAGCGGCCAACGCGGCGCGGCATCATGTTCTGGGGCATCGAAGATATGCTGGCGCGGCAGGCACAATTCAGCGGGGCGGTGATCGAGTTCCGTTCGGCGCAGGTGAAGAACAATGCCGCGAAAGCCATGCGCGTGCCGATGCTGGAACGCTGGCTGCGCTTCGTCGGCGGCTTCGACGCGCCGGAGGCCCCCGGTTACTTCGAGGAAATTCGCGACGACTACGCGCCGCGCCGGAAATCGTGGCAGGAGAATGTGCTGATGAACGGGCTCGCCTGTTACGACCGCACCATCGCGGGGCTGGGCGAGTGGGCACGCGAGGGACTGAAGGCGGCGGATTGAGCTTTCACTTCGCGCTCAATCCAGCACGAAATCGTATCGCACTTCCATGATGTCCGGGTAGCGCGCGAAGCCGACAGGACGGCGCGCGACGAGACGGCCGCCCATGCGCTCGTAGAAGCCGCGAGCGTGGGCGTTCTTCTCGAGCGCCCAGAGGAAGGCCTCGCGGCGGCCGAGGCAGGTTATTTCATCGAAGAGACGGAACAGGAGTTCGGCGCCCAGCCCCATGCCCTGATCGGCACGGCGGGTGTAGAGCGTCGTCACCTCCGCGCCATCGATATGGCCGACGCCCACCGGCTCGCCTGACTGCTCCGCGATCCAGGCGATGCCGTTGCGAAGACTGTGGCGCCATTTCGCCGTTTCGCGGTCGGCATTCATGCCGTCGAGGAGCGGCTGGGGCAGGATGCCGGGATAGGCCTCGCGCCAGCAGGCGACGATCAGGCGGCCGAGCTTCGGCTCATCCCGGCCGGGCACCGCCATTCGCGTCTGGTATCGAGTGAGAACCGACATGGGGAAAGTATGACCGAAAACCACCCCTCCTCCGAAGCAGAAAATGGATTTTCCGCGCTTGCCAGCGCACAAGGCCCCGTGCGAGACAGGCGCGGGTTCATTTTGCCGGTACCGCCATGTCACGCGCCACGCCACGCCCTACCCTGCTCTTCGATCTCGACGGCACGCTCGCCGATACGGCGGCCGATCTCTGCGAGACCATGAACATCATCCTGGAGATGCATGACCGGGCCCGCGTTCCGGAAGAGCGCGTGCGGCATCTCGTCGGCGGGGGTGCGCGGCTGCTGCTGGACCGCGGCTTCCGCGAGACGGGGGAGCCGGCGAGCGAAGAGCTTCTGGACCGGAGCTTCGAGGAATTCATCTCCTATTACGGCAAGCATATCGCCGACCACACTAAGCTCTGGCCGGGAGTGCGCGCTCAACTCGACATGCTGGAGGCGCGTGGCGCGCTGATGGCGGTCTGCACCAACAAGGTGGAGCATCTGTCGCGGAGCCTGCTGGAGATGCTGGCGATCGACCATTATTTTCCGGTGGTGATCGGCGGCGACACATTGCCCGTGAAGAAACCAGATCCCGAACATCTCTTCGAGGCGATCCGGCTGCTCGGCGGCGACAAGGCCCACGCCGTGATGGTGGGCGACTCTGAGACGGACATCGATGCGGCGAAGAATGCGGGGCTGCCGTCGATCTGCGTCAGCTTCGGCTATACGCGCGTGCCGGTGCCGGAGCTTGGCGCCGATGTCGTGATCGATCATTTCGACGAATTCGGCGCGGCGCTGGCGAAGCTGATGCCGGCGCATTTCGGCTAGAGAATTTTCAGCACCTTGTCGCCGTCGACGAGTTCGATGTCGGCATATTCGCAGATGCCCTCGTTGCGCTGGAAGACGCTGACGGCGATCAGCCAGACTTTCACGATGCGCCGCGGCGCCGCACCGACGGCCTTCACGTAGTCGGCCTGGAGCGGCTGTTCCTCGTTGAGCCAGCGGCCGAGATGGCCGGGGTTCGAGCGCAGCACCCAATGGGTTTCGACCTGATCCCAATATGGCAGCGGGCAGCGGAAGATCGTGCCTTCGGCGAGCGAGGACGACCACATGTAGGTGAGGTCCTGGCCATTGTCGAACTCGACGGCGATGGAGAGATAGTCATGCGTCGGCTGGATGTCTTCCGGGAGGCTGCAGGGCAGCTTGTCCACCTTCCAGCGCCAGCGCAGGCGCGTCTTCTCCGTCAGCGGAAAGTCCGCCGGGAACTGAAGGATGCCGACATCGCCCGCCGTGTGGCAGCAGATGGCGTGGCCATGCTCGCTCGCGGCGTCTCGGAAAATTTCGCCGTCGCCAAGACGCCACAGATAGCGCCAGCCGACGGGGGCGGCGACGGGGTTGCGCGCGCGGGAAAGAGCATCGGCGACGAGACCTTCATAATCGCCGGCACGCGCCATGGCTTCGAGCCCTTCAAGAGCGGAGCCCTTCCAGACGATGACGCAGGCGCCGATTTCGCCGGTAACGCCGCCGCGCGGGAAAGCGGGATCGAATGTGCCCCGTTCGTCCGCCCATTCGCCGGGCGGCTTCGCAACGATCCGGAGCGGGCCACCACCCTCCATGCGGACGGTCGCGGCGCTGGAAGGGGTCTTCAGGATCGCGCCCGCCTCGCCGGCCCGAAGCCAAACGCCGATCCGCGCGCCGAAACCGAGATCGAGCGGTTTCGAGGCCCAGAAGCCGCCCGCCGCGAGCACGGTCACCTCATCGCCCGGCGCGATTTCGATGCCGGCCGGGAGCCAGCCTTGCTCCGGCCGGAGCACAACGATGCGCGCCTCACGAATGGAGGCGGCAACGCCGGGATCGGCGATAAGCGAACTCATTGTCCGCTCGAACGGCTGCCCCGCCGCCGGACCGAGCGGGCGTGGCTTCAGCGAGCGCCCCAGCGCCCGGACGGCCACGCGGCCGAGTGTCATCAAGGCCCTGAGGCCGGGTTTTTCCGCCATGACGATCCTCCCGCTTCGCGGCACCGTTTGGCGCCTTATTGGCCCTCAGCATAACGCAGACGGCCGGTCGCGAAAGCCACGGCCGCAACGGCCTGAACGGCTTGACTTGGCGCGGGAGCAAAGCCTATAGACGGGCACCTCGGACGGACGGTTAGCTCAGTTGGTAGAGCACTGTGTTCACATCGCAGGGGTCACTGGTTCGAGTCCAGTACCGTCCACCATTGAATTCCAAAGAAAATTCAATGGGTTAGCTCCTCGGACCATTCCACGAAAAATCGCTGAAACGCCGGTTTGGCACACTTTTGTCACACTGGATGAAATCGATGGCGACGTTTCGTAAGCGCGGCACCACATGGCAGGTTGTCGTCCGCCGCAAAGGGCTCCCTCCTCTCTCGAAGAGCTTCCCGACCAAGGCCGACGCTTCGCTCTGGGCGCGACAGCTCGAGCATCAGGCCGATACCGGATGCTTGCGCGATGATCCGCGCATTCTCGCGCAGCTGACGCTGGGCGACCTTCTTCATCGGTACAAAGACGAAATCACGCCCAGGAAGCGGGGGCGCGATCCTGAAACGGCCGTACTTGTGGCGTTACTCAGACGGCCGATCTGCGCCTACACGCTGGAGCAGCTCTCGGCGAAGCATCTGGCGGCGTACCGGGATGTGAGGCGTGAGGAAGTCGGCCCGGCAACCGTCAACAAGGACCTCAACCTCATCCAGCACGCGATCAAGATCGGTCAGCAGGAATGGGGCCTGCCGATCCCGCACAACCCCGTGACGATGGTCAGGAAGCTCGTCCGTCCGCCGGGACGGGACCGGCGGCTGAAGGATGGCGAATTCGAAGCGCTGATCGAGGCCGCGAGAACCTGCCGCAACAAGCTGATCGAGCCCGTCATCAGGCTGGCGGTGGAGACAGCCATGCGGCGAGGCGAGCTGCTCGGCCTTCGGTGGCGCCATATCGACCTCGCAGCCCGGACGGCGCATCTGCCGCTCACGAAGAACGGTTTCTCGCGCACCGTCCCGCTGACGCCCGAAGCCATCCGTATACTGTGGGAGCTGCCCAATAAGGAGGATCTGGTCCTGCCGATGTCGGCGGAGGCCGTGAAGCTCTCGTGGCAGCGGATCGTGAAGAAGGCCGGGCTCGTGGACCTGCGCTTCCACGACCTGCGGCATGAAGCGACCAGCCGCTTCTTCGAGATGGGGCTGAACGTGCCGGAGGTGGCGCTCATCACGGGACATCGCGACGGCCGGATGCTCTTCCGCTACACGCATCTCAAGGCCGAGAACGTGGCCTTGAAGCTGGATCCGGCCCGCTCCGCCGAAAAAAGTTCAGAACACCGCCAGTCGCTGCCTCCCGGCCTTTCTCGACCGACTAGTGGCCCTTAGGGGAGTACACCTTTTTCTACGGAAGAAAGTCGGAATTATCGTGTGGTCCCCCAAAACACTGTCCGGAGAGATTGAAAAAATTCAGAACAATTTCACCGGCGGAAAAAGCTCATGCGGCAGACTAGCGCGGGGCTTTGATTGCTGCCTGGGTGGGGGGCTTCAGCTACCCCTCTGAATTGGACTCACTTCGCTATTAATATCTATAGCGAAGTGAGCCCAAAAGGCAGAGGCGAGCTCCGCGCAAAAATCATCCGTCCACCTCACTACTAGTACTTGAATGGGAGTCCTGAGACTCCACATACCCAATTCATCCCAATAACAAGAACGACATGCCGAAAAAGATCAGCAGAGAAGCTCTCTACAACCTCGTATGGCAGAAGCCGATGATCCACGCAGCGAAGGACTTCGGCATCTCAAGCACAAGTCTCCGGAAAATCTGCGTTAACCACGAGATCCCTGTACCCCCGGCGGGACACTGGGCGAAGATCAACGCAGGGAAGAAAGTCCAGCAAACACCTCTGCCGCAGGCGCAGAAGAAGACTATCGAACAGGTGGTCATCTACGGCAGCGAGACGACCGCCGAGGCATCAGATGACCGACTCCATCACTCCGCCAAGGCTCTTGCCGAGGCCCTGGATAAGGCTCTCCCGTCTGAGGGGCGTTACAAAATCTGCATCAATGAATGCTTCCGCATCGACATCTCGCCCAGTGCCATCAGCCGGACGGTCCTCTTGGTCAATGACATTTTCCGGGCGACTGAAGCATGCGGGTACTCTTGGAGATATGATACCGGTGGCGCCAAACTCATAGTTGACGGTCAGGAGCTTTGCCTGTCGCTGAAGGAAGATGCGCATATAGCGGGAAAGCTCACGCTTGCTCTGGACGATCTCCATCACAAGGATCTGCGCCGAAACTGGAAAGATGGCGTACGCCGGGCGATTGAGGACGAGATGATCGACTTTCTCGTCGGCGTTGAGATCTATGCGGCGGCCGAGAAAGACCGCGCGGAGGACAACAGGCACTTAAAGTAAACTAAAACACGACAGCAGGATGGCAGGGCCCGCCACAGAAACTCGACGATGAACGCCACCGTGCCATGGACGCGTGCATTGAGACGATGATGCAGATCCAGCAGTATGAAGCTTTCCTGTCCCTGCTTCGGGCTCAGTCATCCGATCCGGAGACCCTACCCTGAATACCTTCGTAGCATGGATTGATGAGACGGTCGCGAGGCGTCTGCTCAGGCAGAAAGCGCTTGCACAGTTTTTATCGCGCGTCGGGATGTTCTGAGCGGAATACGGCAAATCTCGTTGCCCTTTCCTCCTATGCTCGCTAGGTTTTTGCATTCTTAGGACCTGGAACCTCCTAAGAACGAAGGGTGCTGGGGGAAGAGGCTTTGGGGGCGTATCGTTCCAACCCTTGTTCGGCGACTGCTCCGCCGCGAGTCTATTAGACTCTCAATCTCGCCAATGAGGTCTCCCAGACAGAAAAACAACGTACTGCACGGTCGGAGCCTGCTCCTGACTATGTATGCATCGTCGGCGGCACGCTTGGGGATAGTCAATGAAGGCCTTCGAATTTGAGCATCATCTAATCGACTCTTACGCCCGATTTTCACGGTCTTTTACAACTATTCAGGCAGACGACCTAAGTGCTCAGATCGAACACCAATATGCTGTAGGTCGCTTTTGGCCAGACGCACTCCTGTCGTTGAACCCGCGCTATTTGTCCGGGCCGACCGTGGACGATCTGGTCAGGTCCGGAGACCTCGACGAGGCCACGGGCAAAATCTTTAGATTCGACACGACACCACTCCGGCTTTATCGGCACCAGGCACAATCCATAGCCAAAGCTCGGGCAGGTCAGAGTTACGTGGTCACAACGGGAACCGGCTCAGGGAAGTCGCTTTGCTTCTTTGTCCCGGTCGTTGATGCCATCGTGAAGGCACGAAAGCGCGGGCAACCCCGGAAGACCAGAGCAATTATCGTTTACCCGATGAATGCGCTCGCCAATAGCCAGATCAAGGAGATCGAGAAATTCATCTCTCAATCGGGCCTACCTCAGGAACTGAAGCCCATCGTACGGCGCTACACAGGCCAGGAAAGCCAAGAAGATCGCCAGCGGATAGCAGACAACCCACCGGACATCCTGCTTACCAACTTTATGATGGCCGAGTTGTTGCTGACACGACAGGATGATCTGGACACCAAGGTTATCGAGAATGCTGGCGGTCTAGAGTTCATCGTACTTGATGAGCTCCACACTTATCGCGGTCGACAAGGCGCAGACGTAGCCATCCTTGTGCGGCGGCTCAGGAACCGTTGCGCGCCAGACAGGTCACCGATCTGCATCGGAACGTCAGCCACGATGGCTAGCGAGGGATCGGATACCGGCAGGGCACAGGCAGTCTCCAGTGTCGCTTCGCGCCTATTCGGTGTCTCGATCGGACCTGACGCGGTGATTGACGAATCGCTTCAGCGCGCCACGGACGATCTGCTCAAGCTCGACGATATTCGACCGAAGCTCGCAGCGGTCCTGACCGAAGATCTCCCGGATGTTCTGACGGACGAGATTTTGCGGCGGCATCCGCTGGCGGTCTGGGCCGAGCTCGCGATTGGTCTTGACGACGGCAAGGAACTCAAACGCCAGAAGCCGGTCCCTTTCGGTCATGCAGTCGCATTGCTGGCAAAACATAGCGGAGTCGATCCGGAAACCTGCAGGGTCAGCTTCGAGAAGTTCCTTACAAAAGTGAGCTTGCCGGAAAACGAACGCGGTGGAACGGACACAGCAGCATTTCTGGCATTCAAACTCCATAGGTTCATTTCTGGCGCCGGCGAGATATTTACGACTCTCACGGCACAGCCGCGACAAGTCCTGTTCGAAGGACAACTCGAAGACCCGGATACACCGGGCAATCGCCTGTATCCGACCCGTTTTTGCCGCGTGTGTGGTCACGAGTTCCACGTAGTGACCAAGACAGAAGACGCCGACGGCGAACGTTTTACTCCAAGAAGCATCGACGATACACCAATCGACGATCAAGAAGACGACATCGCCGGATATCTCACGCCCACGGCTGCGGAGGGCAGTGAATATGTCTTCAACGGGGATATTGAGAACTACCCGGAAGACTGGCGCGAAGAGCGAAACGGCATTGAACGCCTGCGCGCTAACCGTAAGGCTAGACTGCCGCGTATGGTTGCTGTCGGTCCTGATGGTCGATACAGCAGTTCCGGAAGATCGTTTTGGTTCATCCCGGGTAAGCTCGGCTTCTGTCCGTGCTGCCTCGACCAGCCGCACCCGAGCATGCGCGAACGAAGCAAGCTCGCTGGGCTTTCAGGCGAAGGTCGTAGTTCCGCGACGACCCACCTTGTGTCGACAGCACTTGAATGGATGAATGGGAGTCAAAGCGGCGTTCCCGCCGAGAAACGCAAACTGCTTGGATTCACTGACAATAGACAGGATGCCGCACTACAGGCTGGGCACTTCAACGATTTTCTCTTCGTAAGTCTTCTGCGCGGTGCAATTCTACGGGCGGTCCTCGATGCTGGTAAGGACGGCCTGGCAGAGGACGAATTCGGTCTCCGCGTTGTCAAGGCACTCGGGTTTACCGCATCGAACAAAGACGCGCGTATCCATTGGATGCTAGACCCAGATGTAGGGGCCGTGGTCCGAGAAGACGCACAGCGCGCACTAGCTAAAGTGCTGGCGCACCGGGTCTGGACGGATTTGCGTCGCGGTTGGCGCTACACTAATCCGAGCCTTTCCGTCTTGGAGCTTTTGGACGTCGACTTCGTCGGCCTCAAGGATATCGCCGAAGATGGCGATAGCCTTGCCGCTATTCTCCCGGAACTCGCCGCTCTGGAAGTGAGCAGACGTCAAAAGGTGCTTTCCGACATTCTCGGATCGATGCTTGAAGGACTGGCCGTCGGCACGGAAGCGCTTGATTTGGCGATCCTCGATACGGTTGCTCAGAAATCGCGATCTCTTCTGCGTAGCCCGTGGGCAATAGACCAGAAAGAAATGCCGCGAGGACGGACGACCCTTTTCTTGCAAGCGCCCGGAAAAGACCGAGTAGGCCTTCGGGAGGAACAGACGATCATCCGTGCAGGTCATAACTCACGCATCGCGCGTAGGATCAACCGAAAGAGCGCTATCGGGAAGAAACTCGGCAAGGCAGAATACTTGACTCTCATGACGAATTTCATGGAGCTCTTTGCTCGAGAAGGACTTGTGTCGCCAGTTGAGGTCGACACTGACCTCCATGGCTGGCGACTGTCTCCGTCGGCCGTCCGGTTGGTTCCCGGACAAGCTGTGCTGGAAGGCGCTGCCAAAGGCAATCGATATTTCCACGATCTTTACAACACGATTGCCGCCGATTTAAAGAGCGGGTACAGCACCTATTGGGGTCAAGAGGGACGCGAACACACAGCGCAGGTTTCGCAGAAGCAACGTGAATGGCGCGAGTGGCGATTTCGCTTCGAGGCTGACGATCGCGAGAAACTCATAGAGAACAGTGCTGAGATAAAGGCCACCGGCGAGTCAAATCAGTTTTTGCCTGTGTTGTTTTGCTCTCCAACCATGGAGCTTGGTGTTGATATCTCAGCGCTGAACGCCGTCTATCTGCGAAACGTACCCCCAACGCCTGCGAATTATGCCCAGCGCGCGGGTCGGGCCGGACGATCCGGACAAGCTGCGGTTATCGTGACCTATTGCGCCGCTCAGTCACCTCACGACCAATATTTCTTTGAGCGGCGTAACGACATGGTTGCGGGGATAGTCCGTCCGCCCGCCCTCGACATCACGAACGAGGAACTTGTTCGATCGCACTTGCACGCCGTTTGGCTGGCCGAGGCGCGTCTGGCTCTATCACCCGACATTCCAGAAATTCTTGACCTCAAGCAGACGAAATACCCGCTGAAAGAAGAGATCCTCCAGGTCATTCGACAGCCCGGTCTGGTGACGACTGCGCGAGCACCCATGAAACAGGTGCTCGACCAAATACTGTCTTCGGTGAACGATCTGAAACCTGTCTGGATGGGCGATCCGGATGATTTCGTGCTTGAGGTCGCTATGCGCGCTCCGCAAGAGTTCGATCGCGCCTTTGAACGCTGGCGGGAGCTCTACGACTCGGCGAGGACCCAGTTGATGGAAGCAAATATCCGCTCTGAGATCACCGGTCTATCAGGTGCCGACCGGCGCAAGATCAAAGCCGCGCAGATGCAGGCGAGCGATCAGATTGCAATTCTGGAGCAGGGCAAAGCGTCGAATGGCTCGGATTTCTATTCCTATCGGTACCTCGCAACCGAGGGGTTTCTACCCGGGTACAATTTTCCGCGTCTTCCACTCTATGCCTTCGTGCCCGGAGAAGGAAAATCCGGCTCCTTCCTCCAGCGTGCTCGTTTTTTGGCTATTTCGGAGTTCGGACCGCGCAGCCTGATCTATCACGAGGGACGTGCCTACCGTGTGATGAAGGCCAAGCTACCGCCGCAAGCCCGTTCCGGAGATGGTTCGGAGCTTGCCACCAAGGACATTTACATATGTTCGAACTGTGGTGCGTGCCACGAAGGAGAGGTCGAGCGGTGCCATGCGTGCGGTGCTCCCATGGCAGGAGAGGTCCCGGTCAAACACACGCTTCGAATTGACAACGTCGAAGCCGCCCCCGCAGAGCGAATTACGGCCAATGACGAAGAGCGTGTACGCCAAGGTTTTGACATTCAGACCGTCTTTTCCTGGCCTAAGCGAGACGGGTGCCTACAAATCACAGAGGCAGAATTTCGATGCGACGACAAGTCCATCCTCAGTTTGCAATACGCCAATAGCGCTGAAATTAGTCGTATCAACAAGGGGTTGAGGCGGCGCAAGGATCAGACCGTCTTTGGATTCCATATCGATCCTCGCAGCGGCTACTGGGCCAAGTCGGTGGACGAGGATCCGGAAGTCGATGTTCCGCCTGATGTTGTCAAGCCAGTTCGGATTGTCCCGATCGTGCGTGATAATAAAAACGCACTCCTCTTTCGGTTCACAGAGCCCCATGTCTATGCGCCCGAGTCAATCACCACGGTTCAGCATGCGTTGATGCGGGGGGTCGAGGTTGTCTTCCAGCTTGAGGAGGGCGAGGTTCTCGGCGAGCCGCTTCCCGCACGCGACAATCGGCGAGCAATCCTTGCCTATGAAGCCACAGAAGGCGGGGCCGGGGTTCTCAATCGTCTGGTTGAGGACCCTGCCGCTCTGGGCAAAGTTGCGCGCGCGGCGCTGGATCTGATGCACTTCGACAAGGTCGATGAAGCAATAGTCGCTGGGGATGCAGGGCTCCTCACTAGTCGCGAAGGTGAGGCCTGTGTTCGTGGCTGCTACCGGTGCCTTCTATCTTATTTCAACCAACCCGATCATGAAATGATCGACCGCACCAGGCTCGAAGCCCAGCAATTTCTTGTCGATCTCGCTCGCGGCGAAATTGTCCCTGTCGCGGGACGCACCCAGACTGAAGAAGGCGAACCTTGGTCGGCGGTGTTCAAGGCGGCGGGCATCCCTGAGCCTGATGACACACCGATCACCCTCGCGGAGCAAGAATTGCCGTTTGTCTGGCGCCCTTACTTCGTCGCAGCGCTAGTTGGCAAACTCTCCAGTGCCACCCGAGAGGTAGCAGTTGCCAAAGGTTGGACGCTTTTCGAGCTTCCTGTCGCGATCGAAGACGGCCTGCCACCAGAACTGTCTTCGATGTTCAAGGAATGATCTGATGACTGCGAACTTTGCTCCTGGTGACTTGGTCCGTGCACGGGGGCGCGAGTGGGTCGCACTGCCATCACCCCGCGACGACGTCCTCGCGTTGCGTCCTCTCTCCGGAAGCGAGAATGATGCCGTCATTCTGGATCCCGCGCTGGAGTTTATGTCAGTCGAAGCCGCGCGGTTTGACCTTCCCGAGAATGCTGCGCCGACAGTTCAGTCCAAGGCCGCGCTCTTGGCAGACGCCATGCGGTTGACCTTGCGCCGGGGTGCTGGTCCCTTCCGCTCCGCCGCTCAGCTTGCGTTCGAACCGCGCACATATCAGCTAGTCCCTCTCCTGATGGCGCTTCGGCTACAGGTGCCACGGCTTCTGATTGCCGATGACGTTGGCATCGGGAAGACGATCGAGGCCGGGCTGATCCTGCGCGAATTAATGGATCGAGGTGAGGTTGATGCCTTCTCGGTCCTCTGCCCGCCGCACCTGGTCGAACAATGGGTGACCGAACTCAAGTCGCGTTTTGGGATCGACGCGGCTGCTGTCACTTCTGGTACCGCAGCCCGTCTCGAACGTAGCTTGCCGCTCGCCCAAACGTTGTTCGACGCCTATCCCTACACGGTAGTCAGTCTCGACTATATCAAAGCAGAAAAACGTCGAGAGGGCTTCGCTCGCGCCTGCCCCAACTTTGTGATCGTTGATGAGGCTCACGCTTGCGTTGGCACCCACAAGGGGAAGCAACAGCGTTTCGGGCTGCTTTCAGGACTCGCACGAGATCCGGAGCGGCGGATCATTATGCTGACTGCCACGCCGCATTCCGGCGATGAGGAGGCTTTCGCGCGTCTTCTATCTCTAATCGACCCTTCTTTTGCATCGATGAATTTCGAGGATGCCAGATTTCGGGAGCGCCTTTCTCGACATTTTGTCCAACGCCGTCGCATTGATCTTATATCCGGCGACTGGGGAGAGAGCCGGGCGTTTCCGAAACACGAGACGAGAGAGTATTCTTATCGACTTTCACAAGATCACCGTGATTTCCATCAAGCGGTGCTGGATTACTGTTTTGGCGTCGTCTCAAAAGCAGGCACTGACCTGCGGGAACAACGCCTAGCGTTCTGGGGTACTCTCGCCTTGATGAGGTGTGTCGGGTCTTCACCGGCAGCAGCTCTCAGCGCTATCCGGAACCGCGCCACCAACGAAAGCGAACGCCTCGAACCTCAGATTTACGATGAGGACGGGGATGATGAAGATGCAGTGGACATTGAGCCAAGCTCAAACTTCGAGACTGACCCCGGACTTCTTGCGCTGGTCCAACGCGCCGAAGAGCTAGTCGGTAGGCCTGATCCAAAATTATCGGCGTTGATCGAAGCGCTGACCCCGCTGATCAAAAAGGGGGCCAATCCGGTTGTCTTCTGCCGTTACATTGCGACCGCCGAGCATGTCCGCAATGGACTTCGCAAAGCCTTTCCGAAGCTGAAAATTGAAGCAGTGACGGGCGTTCTGACGCCTGACGAACGGCGCGAGCGCGTAGCGGATATGGCCTCTCCCGACGACGAGAAGCAGATCCAGCGCATCCTTGTCGCAACCGACTGCCTTTCTGAGGGCATCAACCTCCAGCAGCTTTTCGATTCAGTCGTCCATTACGACCTATCTTGGAACCCAACGCGCCACCAGCAGAGGGAAGGCCGAGTGGACCGATTTGGCCAACCCGCTGAGCTGGTGCGATCCATTATGATGTTCTCGCCCGACAGCGCGATCGATGGAGCCGTTCTGGAGGTCATCCTCCGCAAGGCAAAAGAAATTCGGGAAGCGACGGGTGTAACCGTACCACTTCCGGACGAGCGTGGACCCGTGACGGATGCGCTTATGGCGTCGATGATGTTGCGGTCCGGAGGCGACAGGGCACAGCTGGCGCTTGACCTCCGACTGGACGATGGAACAAAGGCGATGGAGGCGCGCTGGCGCGACGCTTCCGAAAACGAGAAGAAGTCGCGTACCCGTTTTGCACAGAATGCGATGAAGCCTAAGGAGGTGGCCCCTGAATGGGAGAAGGCACAATCGCTCCTGGGTTCTCCCGCTGATGTTAAACTCTTTGTCGAGACCGCGATGTCTCGTTTCGGTGTTCCACTGGAAGGCCGAAAGTCTGTTTTGGTAGCGCATGTCCACGCTCTCGATGGCGCGCTGAGGGAGCGACTGCAGCAAAGAAACATCGCGGGTTCCGTCCGCTTCGCGATCAACGAGCCTGCTCCGTCGGGAACCGCGATACTGACCCGGACACATCCTTTCACGTCAACGTTGGCCGAAGCGCTGGTGGAGGCGTCCCTCGACCCCGAGTCGCTATCGGGTCTTGGCATCGGGCGAGTCGGCGCATGGCCGACAACAGCCGTCGAGCGGATGACACGCCTCATCCTTCTCCGCATTCGCTACAAACTGACAATCCATGCCAGGAAAGAGCAGCTTCTTTTGGCGGAAGAGGCAGCGCTTGTCGCGATGGAGGGTAACCGGATCGTCGCCACAGGCGACACAGCCCGGTACCTGCTCAACTCGCCCGCTGCAGCCGACTTGGCCCCCTCAGCCCGTGAACGGTTCACAATTAGGGCGAAAGAGGAGTTGCCTGCCTTATTGGAGGGGCCATTGGCCGGGTTCGTGCAGTCACGTGCCGACGAACTCGCTGAGGACCATGCCCGCTTACGCGCCGCAGCCGGTTCCGCATCACGCGTCACTATCGAAGCCGTCATGCCCCCGGACGTGATTGGCCTCTTCGTCCTAATGCCGAGCGAGGTCTGAGCATGGCGCGCAAGCCCATCACCGACATGACCGCATGGCCGTCGCTCACGCTCGAGGGCAACCTCATCGCGCCGGCTATGGTCGCCCAGATTTCCGATCCGAAGGACGATACCGAAACGCGGGAGAGTTACGGTATCCGCAAGGGCTTGACGATCCGCGAAGAGATTTCCACCGCCTTCCGCGTTGGACAGTCACATTTCGATGCTTTCGCCAAGCTGGAAGACCCATCGGCCGAAACAACGCGACGCTTTATGCGCGACTTTCTGAAAGAGACATTCGGCTTCACCGACCTTACGCCAAGTGACGGCGCCACATCATTCATCGGGGGAGGTCGAATACCTATCGTGGTCGTTCCGCCGGTCGAAGAAAAGCTCGATCGTCGCAGTCCAACGCTTTCGACGGATCGCTCCCGCTCGCCGGCCTTTGCTCTCCAGGATTATCTGAACGAACACGACGAAGCACTATGGGGTCTTGTCACCAACGGCACCCTGCTTCGCTTGATGCGAGACAACGCTTCGTTCACCCGACCGGCTTACATAGAAGCCGACTTGGCACAGATTTTCACGAATGAGGATGTAGCCTCTTTCACAACCCTGTGGCTGCTGATCCACCGCAGCCGGTTTGGCGCGTCGGGCACGCCCGCAACGGACTGCGCTCTTGAACGCTGGCGTGAGGTTGGGTCGCGCGAGGGAGAAGCCGCCCGTGACCGCTTGGCAGGTCAAGTCCAGATCGCGCTCAAGATCCTCGGCTCCGGTTTCCTCGAAGCAAATCCGGATCTCGCCGTTAAACTCAAGTCCGGTGAAGTCAACCTTATCGAATGGTTCAACGAGCTGCTGCGCCTCGTCTATCGCTTGATCTTCCTCATGGTGGCGGAGGATCGGAACCTCCTGCATCCGGACAAAGCCAACGTTGACGCCCGCAAACTGTATGCCGACGGCTACAGCCTCGCGGCGCTGCGAGCTCAGAGCTTCCGCGCCCCGACATGGGACAAACACTTTGACCGCTTCGAAGGTATCAAGATTGTCTTCCGCGCCCTTGCGCATGGCGAAGAGCGACTTGCTCTGCCGGCCCTTGGCGGCCTTTTCTTAGACGACAAACTGCCCCACCTCGAAACCGCCCGCCTGCGCAATCGCGCCTTCATGGAGTCGCTCTACCGCCTCTCCTGGCTTGACCAGAAGACCGGCATGGTCCCCGTCAACTGGCGCGCGATGGAGACCGAGGAATTGGGCTCCGTCTACGAATCCCTCCTTGAACTGCAGCCGCAGCTGGGAGACGACGGCAAGACCCTGCTCTTCGCCTCCGAGGCCGCTGAGCAGAAGGGCAATCAGCGCAAGACCACCGGCTCATACTACACGCCCGACCGCCTGGTCCAGGCACTGCTCGACGCCGCGCTCGACACCGTGCTCGACAAGACCGAGGCCGAGGCGGACGATCCGGCCAAGGCGCTGCTGAAACTGTCGGTCATCGATCCCGCTTGCGGTTCGGGCCACTTCCTGCTGGCCGCTGCCCGCCGCATCGCCACGCGACTGGCCCGCATCCGCGCCGATGGCACGCCCTCGCTCGCCGATTTCCGCCATGCCCTGCGCGATGTCGCGCGGTCCTGCCTGCACGGAGTGGACCGCAACCCGATGGCGGTGGAGCTGACCAAGGTCGCGCTCTGGATCGAGACGGTGGACCCCGGCCTTCCCCTCGGCTTTTTCGACGCGCAGATCCGCTGCGGCGATGCGCTGCTGGGGGTGTTCGACCTCAAGGTGCTGCGGGACGGCATCCCCGATGCCGCCTACAAGCCGTTGACGGGTGACGACAAGGACACCGCGAAATACTACCTGCAGGCCAACCGCGCCGCGACCTCAGGTCAGGGCGGGTTCGATTTCGGCACGGGGCAAGTTGCCATGCCCGAGATGAAGCCGCTGGCGCTGGATTTCTCGGGCTTCCGAGAACTGCCCGAAGATACGGTGGAGCAGATCGGAACCAAGGCGGCGCGATTCGAGGCACTGCGCAAGGGGCAGGCCTTTGTGCGGGCGGCAGCGGCGGCGAACCTTTATGTCGCAGCCTTCTTGTTGCCCAAAGTAGGTGGCGCACCTGCCGGGAGGTCAACCCGCACCGTGCCGACGACCGAAGAACTGTGGCTCGCCCTCAATCAGGGCAAGATCCGGCAGGCGATGATGGACGCGCCCAAGGCCGCCCGCCACGCCCGCGCCTTTCACTGGCCGCTGGAGTTCCCGGATGTGATGCAGCGTGGCGGGTTTGACGTTGTGCTGGGCAACCCGCCGTGGGACCAGATCGAGCTTGATCCGGAAGGGTTCTTTGCAAATTCAGCACCTGAAATAGCTGAGGCGAAGAACAAAGCACAGAAAGACAAGACACTTGATCGCCTGAAGAAGTCGCAGCCGCAGCTTTATGAGACTTACGAAAGAGCGGCACAGGCGATCTGGGCCACACAGCAGTTCATTCATGAATCTGGGCGTTTTCCGACTTCCAGCTTTGGCAGGCTGAACACCGCTCCTTTGTTCGTTGAGCTATCGATGGATCTTTCGGGCCTTGCCGGCCGGGTCGGACTTGTCGTGCCATCCGGAATCGCAAACGACTCCTTCAATCAAAAGCTGTTCAATCGAATGTTTGATGAGAAGCGGTTGTCCGCACTCGTGGATTTTGAGAACCGCGAAGGCATCTTCCCCGCTGTCGATTCAAGAGCAAAGTTTAGCCTACTTTCTCTTGGGCGCGAACAAGGTTTGGCTCGCTTTGCAAGCTTCCTTACGAATACATCGCAACTTACCGATCCTGAGCGACAATACACCCTCACCCCGGACCAAATCGGCAAGCTCAATCCAAATAGTAGAACCGCTCCTGTTTTTCGAGCACGGGCGGATGCAGAACTCGCCGCCAAAATCTATTCACGATGCCCTGTGCTTTGGGAAGAGGATGCGAAGGATGGCAATCCTTGGAATATCAGTTTCCAACTGATGTTCATGATGAGCGCGTCCTCCGGTGACTTTAAGACAGCTGTCGAACTAAGCGAAATGGGCCTTATTCGCGATGGCACAATGTGGGTCGACGATTCCGGCAGCGAAGATCGCCAGAAGTGGCTCAAACTGGTGCGAAAGCTCGGCCCGGAAGCCTACGAGGTCAACGAAAATAGACCTGTCGCGTTCGTGCCCCTCTACGAGGGCAAGATGACTTCCCTCTTCGACCACCGTGCCGCAGGATACGGCGCACGGGGCGATGACCGTGGTTATCGCGTGCTTCCCGAAACCACACATGAAGAACATTGTGACCCGTCTTTTGAGACCGAACCGTTCTACTGGGTGGATCAACTGGCAGTCGAGCAACGATTGTTTGATCGTACCAGCCGTGAATGGTTGATCGGCTGGAAGGACGTGACCTCAGCGACAAACGAACGCACAGCCATCTTCTCCGTGATCCCGCGCGTTGCCGTTGGCCATTCCATGCCATTGATGTTCACGGGATTGGAGGCGCGTCGTTTCGTCTGTCTGATGGCAAATACAAACTCGATGCCGTTCGACTATGTAGCCCGCCTCAAGGTGGCGGGCCTTCATTTGACATATGGTTATTTCAAGCAGCTGCCCGTTCTACCTCCCGACTCCTACACCGAAGCCCGACTCGCCTTCATCACCCCGAAGGTGCTGGAACTCACCTACACCTCACACAGCCTCGCCCCCTTCGCCCGCGATCTTGGCCATGACGGTCCGCCCTTCGCCTGGAACGAGGACCGCCGCGCCCTCCTGCGCGCCGATCTTGACGCCTTCTACACCCGCGCCTACGGCCTGACCCGCGACGAGCTGCGCTACATCCTCGACCCCGCCGACGTGAAGGGCCCCGACTACCCCTCTGAAACCTTCCGCGTCCTGAAGGAAAAGGAAATCCGCCACTACGGCGAATACCGCACCCGCCGCCTCGTCCTCGAAGCCTGGGACCGGATGGAAGCTGATGGGACATTCGTCAAACTTGGCTTGGCCGAAGCTGTCGCCACGCCCGCTCCCCCCTCCATTCGACTCCCACCGCTTGAGAGTATTCCCGCTGGGGTGTGGGCATGGCCGCATGGTGTCGATGAACGCGACCGCATTCGCGCCCAGCTTCGGGCGATGCTCGGCATTTTGCCGAATCCCTCCGAGGACCGCCGTGTACGTCTCGCGACACTGGCCTGCCTGCAACCAAGCTTGCTCGACGACTTCCTCCCTGACGCAGATCGCAAGGAATGGAGACGAATCGTGGCGCACCCTCCCGGCGTGACACGATTGGTGCCGCCTACTAATGCGGCGTGGGGTGCAGCCTTCAACGAGCTTGAGTCGTCGGCCGTTCTGAGTAAATCTCCGGATGGAGCCCAATGGAGCGCGGGGCCAAAACTCGATAGGTCCACCTTACACGTAGACGACCCCGCTGTGGGGCGCGCGTTGTTTGCCTGGTCAAGGCTACAGTCTCTCAATTTGGATGACGAACTCCCGAAGCTTTCTGCGGACATCATATCATTCATTCGGGAGGGTCGCCTTGCAGCCTGACCTCTTTCAACCGCAAGAAATCAAATTCAGTTTGCCGGAAGACTGTCGAGGCCCGCGTCTCTGGATCAGACGAATTGCATTGTGGGAGAACGCGGCAACACAGCTGCGGGACATTCCCTTACGTGAGGGCGTGAACGTCATTTGGTCGCCGGACCTCGCTACCAACGAAAAAGGCGCCACGCCCCACGGAAGCGGGAAGTCTACTTTCTGCCGTCTTATCCGCTATTGTCTTGGTGAACCTCATTTTGCCAATGAAGATCAGCGACCGTTGATGCAGCACAAGCTGCCCGATGGTTTCGTCGGCGCAGAGATAATAATTGACGGCGAGTGCTGGGTGGTAACGCGGCCGATTGGCATGAAGCTTCCCTCTCGCACTGCGCAAGCCAACCGAATTGAGGACACGTTCGACCAGTTACTCGTGGGAACCGATCCACCGACGATAGCGCCGATTATCTCCGATCGGTTTTGCGTTAAGTACCGCGATCAGGTGCCGGACAATCTGAAAGCGGACCAAGTGTGGGACGTTTTGCTCGCATGGCTTTCGCGCGATCAGGAGTGCCGCTTGGACGATGTATTCGACTGGCGCTCCAAACGTTCGGGGTCAGGGTCTCCAGCGCAAGAACTTTCCCTCGAAACAAAGCTCGCTGTTGTTCGGCTTGCCATTGGCGCATTGTCAGCTGCTGAGGTATCAGCCAATACTCAAGTACGAACCCATACAAGAGAGCGTGATGGCCTCAGACAGAATTTGAGCCACCTTGATTGGGTTCAAAAAAGCCGCTTCGAGGATTTATGTGAGCGACTTTCATTGCCGGCGGATCGCGACCCATCTGATGAAGTTGTGCGAAGAGAGCTGATCGATAGAGCCAACGAGGAGTTGGCGAAGGTTATCAACCTCTCTCACGCCAAGGGACAGCCCCCAAGTGCTGGCCTGCAGGTGAAAAGAAAAGCTCTTCAAGCCACAAGAGACGAAGCGCTCAAAAAGCTAGCGAACACGCAGGCCCTGTTGAACACCCTTCCGACCGAATTATCAGCTGCGCGGGCGGAACACGGTACGGAACAAGCGCGTCTGGAAGGCGGAACCATCGTCAGGTGCGTTATTTGTCAGGTCGACATTGATGAGGTGAAGGCCAACGGATGCGGGATATCTCTGGAACGATGCGATCTCAATGCCGTTAAGAACCGCATTGCACTTGCGGAACAGAGAGTGACAGATCTAGCCGAGCAACAAAAAGCACTTCCGGCAACCATTGCAGAGTTAGAGTCAGAGCTTTCTCAGATCGACCGCAATTTGGATGCTATAGATGACGAGTTCGAACGTCTCGAAAAACAGTTGTCCGAGACCGACAGCAAGGCCAGCAAAGCAAGGGAGCTTGTCAGAGAAGCGAGTTGGTTTGACCGTCAGATGGTTGAGCGAGAGACGGTAGTCAAAAACCTCGATACAGCTGAACGCAAAATCGAAGGCCTACGTGATTCTATCAAGTTAGAACGGGGGAAAGTAGCAGCAGCAGTCGGAGACCTGGAAAGCGTCTTTCAGCTTCTTGTCGCAGGCTTGATGCCCAAAGGGTGTACCGGAAGAATCAGCCTAGATGGAAATGGCCTGCACACCGAAATCCTTCTGGAGCGGGGGGTCGGCCTGTCTACCGCTGCCGTGGAATCATTCAAGATCGTGGCCTTCGACATAGCGGCAATGATCCTTGCAGTGAACGGTAAGGCCAGAATGCCGCCCTTCCTCATACATGATAGCCCCCGTGAGGCCGATCTGGACGCTGCGATATATTCCAACCTGTTCGATTTTGCATTGGGCTTGGAAGGCAAGGCGAGCACACCTCCATTTCAGTACATAATTACGACGACCACTGCTCCATCCGAGGCGGCACTTAAACATGACCTGTTGTGCTTGAAGCTTTCGTCGACTCCAGCAGAAGAGCGCCTGTTTACGCTAGATTTTTGATGATCGAGACTCCTCAATCCTTCGTCGTCTCAACCGAATGTCAAAAGGCCGCTGAGCAACATGGTTTTCGCCGTGCACTCGGTGAAGAGAACGGTTGGGCCGCTTTCCAATCAACAACCGCGCAGGGAACCATTTGGCTCGCTTCTATTGGCGTGTCCGGTCCATGGTTTCTTGCCATCGATCATGCTGGAGTGGTCGAGGAGCTCGGCGTTTCTCCTACCGAAATGCCGGGTCCCGGACTTGCTCAGTATACCTTTGATTCCCTAGGGTTGCTCTACACGGTACTGTCGCGCATCTATCAGTTGGCGGCCAGTTTACCCGACGCTCCGCTGCGCGAATTCCGGGATAAGACGAACGGCCTGCCCCAAACCACAGAAGCTGAGCGGCTCATCATACAACGGGTCGGACAGGACATCTTCCGCGCACGTCTCATGGACTACTGGCAAGGCCACTGTCCGCTGACTGGAATAACGGACCCCGCCTTGCTACGTGCCTCTCACATTATTCCGTGGAGCGAATGCGACAGCGATGCCGAACGACTTGATGTGCATAACGGACTCCTCCTGTCAGCTCTATGGGATGCCGCATTCGACCGCGCGCTTGTCGCCTTTGGCGACGACGGGCAGCCGCAATTCTCGCCCAACCTCAGCGTCCCCGCACGGGCAGAACTACGCTGGAGGGGACCTCTTTTATTAACTGCCAAGCACAGGGCGCGGCTCGCTTGGCACCGAACCCATCGGTTCCGAACTGCTATTGCGTGACAATGGCGGTATCGGTCCTCTACGTCGTGATCTGCCGCATTGACTCCGATACGCGTTGTCAATGAAACAAATTGAAACAAAATCTTTGGCTGACCTCATCCTCGCAATAGCGTAACAACAGAGCAGATTGATCCCGTACGGAGAATTGAGGATGAAAATAGAAATTGAGGGACGGTCGTATGACAGACTGCTCAAGTTGCTTCTGCTCTGGAGCACCCCTCCCAATGAAATTGAGATAGCCGTTACAGAGCACCTTGAGCAGCTTAATAGCCTGCGCGTACCCTGCATCTCAATCCGGGAAATGAAGCGGTTCGGATACAGGTCCAATGTGAGTCACCAGAATTGTTTGAAGTTTTGCGATAGGAACAGGGATTGGCGGATTGTTTCCGGATGGCAGCCGGACAATGACACATACACGCCTTATTCAGTCGTCGAACTAGAGGGCACGATGAGAAGCGTGACTCCGGCCGAGTTCAGTAGTTCGGTCGACTTTATTCCCGATACTGATCTCGTTTTTCACAGTCACCAAGGAGGGCGCATTAGCGCAAGCTGGCGTGGCATTCATATCCCGCTAGGATGCCGTCGACGCCCCGTAGAAATGGCAGCTGCAGGAGAACGACTCTACAAGCGTCTCTCCGGCGGAACTGAATGGCTGAATGTGTGCAGGGAAATGAGTAAAAACGGCTTCCCGGTCTAGCTATCCAATTCGCGGCATGAGGCGTTCCAAAATACCCGCGCCTCAGAAGTATCGCCTGGCATCGGCTTGTAAGATAAACAGTTCCACCGCGCGCCGATCGGGAACCATGCTTTCAAGCCGTTGATTGAACAGCCAGAGCTGATTGAATTCCCAAGGCTCGGCATGCTTGCCCGCGAAGTCGGACAACCAGGACATCACGACATCCGGCCGGTACATCATTCGATTTCCCTGCCCCTTCTTGTGAGGCTCGGGCACCGGTCCGGTTCCTCGTACTCGCCAGTTGGCAAGGCTCTGCAGAGATACTCCGAGAATATCCGCAAGCTGACGACTCGGAGTGGGACGCCAAGGCGGCGATTTGATCTGACGCAGCGCCTGCAACTTCGTATTGGCTTCGTCTATCGTGAATGGGTCGCCGCGTTTCCTGGTAGTCATTTCCTAGTTAGCCAGTACCGCCTCTTTTCCGATCCGCGCTAGGCGTGTTGTCATTGAGAACGCTGAAAAGTTTCTCAGATCCTCGATAGACTTCCAGCCCGGGAATTTCAAGCTGATCGGCTTCACTATAGTAATAGTAGTGACGGGTGCCGTTGATCTCCATGTAGTGGAGCGCGTGCGTGTCTTGCGGACCGTGGTACTGCTTGAGCGCTCCTACCAACTCTTCCAACATCGCGCGCGGAGCGGGGTGGCGGCCGAGGACTGCGAACCGCGTCGGGGCTGCTCCTTTCTGGCCCTCCTTTCGGAAACTGCCTTCAATGAGTCTCACTCCGCTATAGATATTATTAGCGAGATGAGTCCAATTGCGACTGAGCCAATTCTTCGCCTGCCTCTCATTTTGGAAGAGATCGGAGGCTCTCTGCGCAAGCCAGGCGGGGGACAGGGGGATTACGCCGTTGAACCGCCCCGCCAGAATTTCGAGCTTAGACCCCCCAGCCGCAAGCTCGTGAAGCGTCAGAAAACGGTCCACCGTCACGTCCACCGGGATCGACGACACAAGATAGATGTGCACGGGACTGGCCCTCCCGTGCACAGCCCGAGCACGGCCGATCGCTTGCATAGTCTCGCCCTCTCGCACCTGTTCGAGCAACGCCTGGACCAACGGGTCGGGGTGCACCGGCGTCCGCACACCTTTTCTTACCGATCTTGACCGATAACCTCGCACCACTTCGCTCAGACGGCCGGTCAGATTGAGCTCTTCGCTCTCGCTCGCCAAAGCGACGGCTTGGGACTCGATTGCATGCTCGTTGGGCCGACTATTTCCGAAGACGAAGACCGCTTCTACTTCCTTGTACTGGTCAAGACCACGCAACGCGCCGAAATGCTCGATATGCCACCCCTCCGGCACCTTGAAACGTCCCCTGGTAGCCTTGTAGGTGACAATAAGGGCGTTCTGGTACATTGATGCGTGCCGATCAATTACGCTTTGGCAACGAGCCAGTGTTTGTTCAGCTCGTTGATCAAGCGTCATTGACGCCTTTGAAAGGCGATGGTCGACAACCTGTGTCACATACATATTCTGCTTCACATCAATGCGAATGAATTCGTGATCCGGCAGGATGCGGGACATAATTTCCTTGTCGGCGGTCGCATCCAGATTCAGAATCGGCGCTTGTCTCAAAAGAATCTGTTTGGTCGACACCGTCACGCTGACGTTCTCTTCTCGTGTCTTGAGCATGATCTGCGGGCAACTCGTCTGCCCTGCCTTGATCGCCCTGAGCAGAGCGTTGACCAGATGAAAAGCAGGATTCAGAGGCTTGAGATGCGCAAAAACTTTCGTATCTTCCACGCTCGGATCAACGCCGTTGAACTGGCGCTGCCACTGACCATAGAAGTAGCGCAGTAAATCACTCAGATCGTCCTCAGTCCCGCCGGTATCAACGAAAGCTGACAGCGCATCCTTGCGCTCTTGGAGCGCCGCGAAGATTGCAGGACCAAACCGCCTCATCGGCCCTCCGAAAAGTTCAGGGACCGTCACTTCGACGACGTCGATCAGATGGTTATAGAAGGCTTCGTCGATCATGATCCAGCGCGGTACGGGCAATTCTTCAGGCAGATTTACGCTGAGATAGGAACTCGCGAGGATGTGGATGTCCGCCTCTCGCTCAAACTGCGCCTGATAGCCGTCCGTTTTGCACGATTCATAGAACGGGCACTTGATCTCTTCGACCGACCCATCCGCCAGCTTAGTGGTTTTGATACAAGCCGTTTTGCGAACCGGCATACCCGCCTTTGCAATAGCTTCGACCTTTTCATGGGCACGGCAGTTCTCCGGCGTGCGGCCTTTGATGACCTCAACTTTCAGGTCCGCTTTCGCTTCAGAAAATCTGCCTGCGACCTCTGTTGCCAGCTTATGGTTGGGCACAAAGATAAAGCCACGGCCAGCTGATCGCCCACGCCTTACCAACTCAGATACGAAAGTCGATGTTTTGCCGGCACCTGTCGTAATCCTCACAACCATGTCATTCGGATCATCAAGGTAACGTGCGATTGTGTCGCGCAATGCAGTAGTGCCCTCTTCTGCGCTGACCTCATTGATCGTGAAATGCGGTTCGACGTCCGGCACGATGCGTCCAGACAGCTTCTGCTTGTCCGAAGCACCCTTGATGAGATCATCGAGATACCTATCGCTGGTGTATCGCGCGATATCGGATTCTCGACCCGGCGCCTTTTCCGCTGCCACGATGGCCTTCCTAAGAGCCGCCTTGATCTCTTCGTGAGCTTCAGTTCCGTGCTGACGGACCATGGCCCAGCTCGCCCTAAGCAGAGGACCATTGAACCCCTCACCACCAGGATGGTCCCCTACCGAGCCCAGCAGCTCCTCAATGGAGCGATTGGGCGCCAAGTAACCCGCAACACGCTTGCGAGTTCGCTCGAGAGGCGCTTTCGGCAAAACAATGGGCACCTCATGGACACGCTTCTTGATGAGACCGGAGCGGCACTCAACAGGGTCAGCAACACCATCAAGGATCGGAGCGGCGACGAAATGAGGCTGCACACATTGAAACAAAGACGAGTCAATGAGCTCGGAGCCATAGTGTTCTTTGTAATCAGTAGCCCAGAGCTTCAGCGCGGCATCACTGATCGGGCGGTCAAGCCAATACCACAAGTGCAGCTTGATCAGCTGGCCTTTAAATCCTGCATTGGCGGAGAACTGATAAAACAGACTCGCGTCGTGAAACTCCGAAGGGAGCTGACGAATGGCATGTTCGACAGCCTCCAGTGAAGCCGGGTCGACGCCATGCGGCGCTTCGAGTTTGTCGATGTCGATCATCACGTAGGGACGGTCGACCTCCCGGAACATAGGTGGCGTTCCATCCGCGTGCGCGAACTTCAGCCGCCGAACCAGCTGCCCCGGAATAGCATTCGTCGTCGGCTCTCCTCGGATGATATAGGATCGTCTGTCACGTTCGATTGTTCTGAGAAGTACAGCCAGATCAAAGATCGAGCCCACGTCCCGCTCTTCGAAGAAATTGAGACGCAGTGCTCTCGTGTCGAACGATTGAATATCGTCTTGTGAGATCGTCTTGGCAGCTATGCCATTCGGGCTGGTGAGGACTGTTATCTTAGACGCCAAATCGCTTTTCCGTACCTCACGGGACCAAGCGTTCTCTGGTGCCTGTGCCTGACCCCGGACGCGATCGACCTTGACCGCGTGGTCTAGTTAGAGATCCAGGAACTCACGATCCACAAGGAAGTGGCTGAATGTCGATATTGACGCATTTTCTGGCCTGTACAGCTTATTGGCGAATGACCGCTATGCATCCAAAAGAGATCGCTCAATCCTCGTAATTGAATCGCTTCTTCAGTTGGATGAACAGATGTCTGCACGATGAAATCGTATCAAGATGGCAGTTCGAGCCATCGCGGTCTGTTCTTTGCTACCAATCGTTCAATTTTCTAAGGTGTATTATCTAGTCACCGTCGATTGCCACACGAGCATGTGCATAGGCTTGCGAGTCGGTCAGAGTCCAAGAGCCGCAACAATCTGCGCCTTGATCGCCGCTGCGTCGAGACCGCCGACTTCCGTCGTCGTCAGCAATCCAACTTCAGCCTCACCGTCCGCGACTGGCATAACTCCAGCGTCCCGATACCACTTCTCCTTAGCTTTCCAGCGCCAAACATAGTCCGGGCGATCCATCATGCCGAGATGCTCAATCAATAGCCGCCGGCCGGTTTCTGCATCGTCGACCGTGAAGTCGGGGTACCGCACTGATCCATCGGGGGCGGTGAATGGTTGCTCATAGGAATAGGGGAGCTCCAGGCTATTGAGCAGATCGGCAATGATGACTTCGGATTTTGATCGGACGAGTTCACCACGAGTGGTGCGATGAATGAGACCTTCTTCCAGGAAGGTGCGGCTATAGGCTACCAGCTTCGGTTTGGTGAACAGATTCGTCAGTCGGCGCGCTGTCTCGGAATGGTCTGCGCCCGACAGCTTCTTCAAGTCGCGCAAATCACCCTGATGAAACAGAATTACACTGCGCTGCTGCCTCGTCAGTGCCGTATAAAGCAATTCGCGTGAGAGCAGTCGGCAAGGGTTCGGCACGATTACGAACGTGGTGCCGAACTCGCTGCCTTGGGCCTTGTGGATCGTCAGCGCATAGGCGAGTTCCAAGCGTTCGTTGCCGTCTTCGCCGAAGTCCGAGCTGCCAAACCCAAACTTGAAACCGAGCTGGGTCGAGAATTCGACTTCCAACTTCCAAGGCAGTCTCTTCGGCTTCCAATTCCTCCCCTTATATTGTCCGACGACGAGTCCGATCTCGCCGTTCGCAAGATACGCTTTGTCCGGTTTTGGATAGACATCGTGGCGGCGGCCGTTCGAAAGATTGATCACCTTGTCGCCGTAGAGGATCGCCTGACTTCCCATCGGTTTCGTAATCTTACGATGCCAATACGTCTCAACTTCTGCCCAACCGCGAACGGAAACCCGAAACAGTCTCTTGATCCAGCGATTGAGCCCGACGACACCGGTCTCTCCATCGCGGATAGGTGCGAGGATCTGCCAAGCCTCGACGCCCGCGCCACCTCCCTGACGTCGACCATCGTCGTCTGGCTTAGATGGGTGAAAATAACCCCGGCCGTTAAACTCAGTGCCACCGAGGCTGACTTCGAAGGCGGTGTCGTCTTTAAGCGACGCGTCCGCCCCCGAACGTATATGGGTCGTCAACTCTTCCAGCAGCTTCGCTTGCAAGTCGGCGTCACCTTCCCAACGGATCGCACGGACACCACGCGCTGAGCCCGCTGCCAAGCGATCCCAAATCTCATCCGCGCCTGCATCGGGAGCTTCGCCGCTGAACCAGCGCGAGAGAAGTACATCGTCGCGAGGAGATTCGTGATCGTCCGAACCGCCGGACTGCCTGCGTACGACAGTGAGCTCAGCCAATCCGCGTACGGGATTGGTATCCTGATCTCGCAAAAGCCGGATTACGTCGACGAACGGGCGTCCTGCGCCAATGGGCGGAAGCTGGCGGGGATCGCCAACAAGGATGAGGCGCTGGACACTTGATGGGTCCAGCGCGTCAAGTGTCGCTGCAAGCTGATCCTCGGTTAGCATCGAGGCCTCGTCGATCACAACTGTGGCAAAGCCATTCTCGCGGTCTGATGCGCCGGTAACCAGGTAGGCTCCGGTCTGGGCATCGTAGCGGTCGAGGCCCAGCAGAAATTGAGCCAGCGTGAACGCCTTCACATCACCGGCCTTCTTTTGCATCTGAACCCGCGCCTTGCCCGTCGGAGCCAGTAATAGCACGCCGCCTTTGTGAACCTGATCAAGCGACAGAAGGGCGAGAAGGAGTGTGGTCTTTCCGGTTCCGGCGGGACCGATCAGCACCGAAGAGCGGGAGCGAAAGAGCTCTTCGAGCGCGGACGCTTTCTCCTTCCGCGCCATCTCCTCCGTTGCATCGCCCTTCTTGGCGGGCCCGCCGAGCGCGTCGTCGATCAGCTTCGGCCAGTCATATTCACCTGCATGGCGAGCGCCGCCAAGGCGGCGCTTGATGCGTGTACCGATCAGCGTACGCGTCGCAGCGTAGCGATTAAGCTGCCACCCGGATGCTCCGGTTGCGGTTTCGACTTCTTCGAGCTCAGGCGCAAAACTCTCCTCAAACGCGGCAATCCAATCTCCGGTTATGGCACAAGGTGGAGAGACTTCGGCATCACGTACGCGCTCCACCAACCAATCTTGCGGAAGTAGCGTGTGGCCGTCCTGAGCAGCGTCTTCAAGCGCCTGGATAATGAGCGCCCGCCCCCGGCGCGGATCAATCGCTTCGGCACACGCGGAGGGCGCGGGAATCGGTATGGCTGCGAGAACATGCGGATCTGGAAACAATCCCCTGTCGATAACCGGCAGCGGGATGCTGTCCACTCGTCCGCGATCTGCCTCGAAACAGAGGTATGGGTTGGTGAGGATTGCCCGATCGGCGAGGTCTATTCCCGCTTGCGCTCGCTTCTCCTGGACCCACCACCTCTGTGCCTGATCAGCCGATAACTCGAAACGTGCGAGCAACTTGAGAAGATCTCTGCGTTCAGGGCGCAAGGTGTCCCATAGTTTTGCGGCGGCCGGGCCGACCGAGCCAGCCAGGTCTTGCGGCAGTTGCTTCGGGTCGTGGAGCACGGACTCAACAACTGGCCATGGATCACGAATATCCTCTCCGCCGTCCGCGTACAGCTTGCCGCCGACAGCGTGCGCAAGCAGCGTGCCGTTCGGGAGCCCCATGGCGCTCAAAGCTGAACCAAGCCCTGGATAGGCGCCACGTAATCGCCAAAGGCGATTCAGTTCTGTGTCGATCCAAGATCGCGCAGCGCTCCAGTCGCCAGGCAGTAGTGCCTCATAGCGCCCCACGACTGCAACCGCCGACAATAGCACCGACACTGCTTGGTCATGGCTGACGTGCTCAGAGCCCATAGAGAAGGCAGCAAAATTCTCATCTGGCGCGTGCAACACGAATTGCTGAAGATCAAAGTCCGCATCATTTTTTGAGAGCTCTAATAGCTCCCCGTAAGGCAGCAAAAAACCATCTCCAATCTCGGGCTTAATCGAGTGGCTGACGTTGCGTTCCCACATCATTGAGCGAAGAGCATCTTCGGCAGCATTCTCGTACGCATATTCCGTGGCACCACTGACTCCGATCACCCGTCCTATTCCCACTATGACGCGACGAGGGTCTTCAGTGAGAGGAGTTTTCTTGGCATAGAAGAATACGAGTGACGTCGTAGGTTCTATGGCACCGAAGAAAGTATCTAGCATTACAAGCTGGTTGCGGCGTTCTTGCACCCAAATGCTGTCGAAGCCGAGTTCCGGCTCTAATTCAGGACGGAAACCAAGCGCCAACCGGTTGGCGATCTCAGGTAGGCCATCATCAGCTTTCATCATCCAGGCGAAGGGAACCGCCGACGCAGATCGAGGTGCGTGAATGTATGTGGTTCGACGAAAATGCGCGTAGAGCTCATTGTGCCCGTAGGGGTGTTGAATGCGGCGTTCATATGAAAAATCTGCCATGAAGGCACCGCGCTCGGATGCGCAGGCAGGCAGAGGCCCCCCTTCAGTATCGAACAACTCTCCTCTGACAGATGCCTCCCACGTGTCGTCTCGGTTATCGCCGATGCGCGGCAAGGCAACGCAATGAGTGTTCCCGAGTGGATTTTGGCAGATACGGCCAGACCAACCAGAATCGTGCCACGGCACACGGATCGAGATGTGCTGAGGCGGCAGCTTGCGTGCACCCTCCATCATGAATTTCCCCCATTGCTCGCGCTTGCGTAGTGCTCTATCGGACTATCCCCAAATACCGATAACTCTGACACTAGCATCTCATTGTCACTCACCAACAACGTGTCGCCTTCGCATGAAGCAACCTCAATTGACCGATTCCGCATTGCTTGAAGCCTATAAGCTTCTTGACACAATTCTGTCACGCTCGGTCCACTTTTTCGGGCTTTCGAGCGCCTTTTCTTGACAACTTGGTCAGCACACGTCAGACTCCTAACATGTTGGCGTTACAGCGCTTTTCGGAATTCTGTGATCTGACGCTTGGTATGCTCTTGTGGCTTAGCTTGGTGTTCACATCGCAGGGGTCACTGGTTCGAGTCCAGTACCGTCCACCATTGAAAATCCTTTGAAATCAGGATGATAGGCGCCTCATGGTCCGGGGACCTTGCGTCGTGCGCGTGCAAATCGCCGCGCTAACGTTAATTGGTCATGAAAGTCTGGTCCTTTAGACTGGGGCGATCCGATCCCGCGGCCAGGCTGCGGGGGCAGCACTCTGGGCGGTGACCGGGATATGAAGGAAAAGGAACTCAGGCTCGCGCTGGTTTGCTATGGCGGCGTTTCGCTCGCCGTCTATATGCATGGCGTGTCGAAAGAGATCCTGAAGCTGGTGCGCGCGTCGCGCGTCTATCACCAGGATCTCGGACGTTCGCATCAGGCTTCGGCCACCTATCTGGATATCGATCACGACGACCGCGAGACGGATACGGAGGCGCTCTACTTCGAGCTGATCCAGGCGATCGGACAGACGCTCGAGTTGCGCGTCTTTGTGGATACGATCGCGGGCGCTTCCGCCGGCGGCATCAACGGCGTGTTGCTGGCGCGCGCGCTGGCGCACGACCTGCCGATGGATTCGCACCGCAAGATGTGGCTCGAACAGGCCGACATCGTGGCGCTGATGGACGAGAAACATCTCGCCGGCCGGTGGGACAAGCTCTTCATGAAGCCGATCTTCTGGGGGCTGACCGACAAGTGGCTGGCGCGCTATGCGCCCGACATCGAGATGCGCCAGAAGCTGCAGATATTCACACGCTCGCGCTGGTTCCAGCCGCCTTTTTCCGGCGAGATCATGAGCGGAATGCTGCTCGACGCCTGCACGTCGATGGGCGAGGCGGAACCGGCGAATGCGTCGCTGCTGCCGACGGGGCACCGGCTCGACCTCATCGTCTCGGTGACCGATTTCCACGGCTACAGCCAGAACATTCCGCTGCACGATCCTGTGTCGATCCGCGAGCGGGAGCACCGGCATATCCTGAAGTTTTCCTATTTCCAGCATCCCAGCGGCGCCATCGAGAGCGATTTCGATCTCGATCACGTGCCGGGCCTCGTGTTCGCCGCGCGCGCGACGTCGTCGTTCCCCGGTGCCTTTCCGCCCGCACGGATCGGCGAACTCGAAAAGGTGCTGGAGGAAAGAGGCCTCGACTGGCCGACGCGGGATATTTTCCTGCGCGGAAATTTCAAGCCGCTGATCGCGGCGGGTTCCGACCCGGCGAAGGCATCGTTCATCGACGGCAGCGTGCTCAACAACAAGCCTTTCGCGGAAGCGATCGGAGCCATTCGCGGCAGGCCCGCCTACCGCGAAGTGGACAGGCGCGTCGTCTATATCGATCCCGACCCGAAGGGCGGACGCGTGGAAGGCGGCGGCGCGGCGCCGGGCTTCTTCCACACAATACGCGGCGCGCTTTCCGACATTCCGCGCAACCAGCCCGTGCGCGACGAACTCGAGGCCCTGCACGATTTTTCGGAGCGCGTGCGCCGCTACAGGCAGATCGTGGCCGCGACGCGGCCTCACGTCCGCCAGCGTATCGGCCGGCTCTTCGACGGCACGGCAATGACGAACCCGACGCCGGAGCTGCTCGCGTCACTCCGCAACGACGCAAACGCGCAGGCCGCGCTCGAAGCCGGCTATGCCTACGACGCCTATATCCAGCTCAAGGTTTCATCGGTGCTGGACCAGATCACCGGCATCGTCGCCGACCTCAGCGAAGCCGTGCATCACCCGAGCGACCGGCTCGCACTTTCGCGCGCCGTCGAAGCATGGGCGAAAGAGGGGGAGATTTTTCCCGTCCGCTGGTTCACGCATGCGGCGCAGGGGATGCAGCCCAGCAAGGAAGATTCATGGGTGCGGTTCCTGCGCGATTTCGATGTCGGGTTCCGCGTGCGGCGGCTGCGCTTCGTCATCCGGCGGCTCAACGAACTTTACGAAGGCATCGGCGCCGGCGAGAACATCTACTACAATCCGGACACGCTCGACGATTTCAAGGCACAGCTTTACAAAAGCCTCGAACGGCTCCAGTCGGAAACGGCGGCGCGGCTTCGCACCGAGGAAACGAGCCGCATCTGCAAGGCGATCTACGACGACGGCGTCGCCGAGCCGCATGAGATCGACGCCTTCACGGCGCATATCGCTCCGAAGCTCAATCTTGTGGGCCTCGACCGCGAGGTGGACGACGCCTTCGCGCAGATGTCCCAGACGCCGCTTCCGCCGGAAGTCCGCGTCGAACTGCTGCAGGCCTATGTCGGTTTTCCCTTCTTCGACGTGCTGACGCTGCCGCTCAACAAGTGGCAGGACCTCGACGACGTGGACACGGTGCAGGTAGACCGGATCAGCCCCGAGGATGCGAGAGCGATCCGCGAGGGTGGCGCGCCCGCGACCCTGATGGGACGCGATCTCGGCTATTTCGCGGCCTTCTTCAGCCGTCGCGCGCGGGAGAACGATTACCTGTGGGGCCGGCTTCACGCGGCGGACAGGCTGGTGGACATCGTCGCGAGCAGCGCGCGCCGCGCCGTCGCCGAGTCGGGCATCGACCTTGCGCAACTGAAGGCGCGCCTTTTCCGTGCCATCATCAAGGCGGAGCGGCCGCATCTTGCGAATGTGCCGGAACTCCTGGCCGACATCGAAAGGGAAATCAAAATCCGTTTCGGCGAAGAGAACGCGCCCATCCTAGCCGAGCCACTGGAAGACGAAGAGGACGCAGCCGTTTCACAGAGCGCCTGAACCGGTTTCGTTCGGCCGCAACGCTTCCGCGAGCGCTCCGCACGGTTTCATATCCGTGTCGCCGGATGGCGGAGACGCCCCGGACGCGGCGATCCACGCGGCAATGTCGCGCCATACGGTTTCGCGCTGAAGATCGCGCAGCAGCATGTGGTAGCCGTCGGGGTAGCAGATGGCGGCGACGTCGACCTCCGCTTCCTTCATCGCCGTGAGCGCATCGCCGACGGGAGGTGCCGGTACGATTTCATCCTTCGCGCCATAGAGCAGCAGAACCGGCACACCGAGACGGGCCGAAGCGGCATGGGCGCTGTCCATCAGATCGACGAGGCCGTAGATCGTATCGATGCGCGTTCCCTTGATGACGAGAGGGTCGCGGCCGAGAGCGCGGAGCATTTCGATGTTGTCCGACGGCCTGATCCCGAGGCCGCGCCCCGTCAAGGTGTAGGACGGCGCGAGGCGGGCCGAGGCCCAGAGGACGATCCTGTAAAAATCGTTCATGGCGCGCCAGCCCCAGACGGCGGGCGCCGACAGGATGAGACCGTCGATCTCCGGCGGTTCCGGCAAGGTCATCGCGCGCATGGCGACCGCGCCGCCCATGCTTTCGCCGAGGAGATAGACCGGCAGGTCCGGATGGCGTCCGCGCACCATCCTCACAACGCTCGCAGCATCTTCCGCCATGCGGGTGTCGCCCGCCCAGAGCCCCTGCCCCGGCGCCCGGCCGAAGCCGCGCTGGTCGATCGCGTAAAGCGAGATGCCCCGTGCGGCGAACCATGGACCGGGGCCGGGGTCCGAAAAGGCATTCGAGTAGTCGTTGAAGCCGTGCAGCGCGACGACGACCGCGCGCGGTTCCTTTGCCTGAAAGACCAACATGGGCAACGTGGCGCCGTCGGCCATGACCGCCACCGTCGACGCCGCCGTCGTGTCGAGGCGCGCATCGTAGACCGGATCGCCGACCGCCATCATCTGCGGCGCGCAGGCGAAGGCGGAAACGAGAAGAAGAAGGAGCGGGAAGATGCGTGACATGCACGGAGGCTAGCGCATCGGCACAGCCCAGGCGAGAAGCTAGGGAGGCGGCACGCGGCCGCCTCCCCGTCGATCAGAATGTCAGATTCATCTGAAGATAAGCCGAACGCCCCGGCTCGTTTACCTGAACCACCGCCGGATCGAAACCATTCCCGCGGCTCAGATGAGACGCATAGGTGGTGTCGAGAAGGTTGGCGACGCCGCCCCGCAGCTCGACCGCGCTGGCGAGCTGCCATGTACCGAAGAGATCGAAGACCGCGTAGCCCGGGGTCTCACGAACATCGAGGCCCGACCCTGTCGCGGTGCTTGTGTCGGCCCTTGTCTGTTTCCCGGCCCAGCGCATGCGCGTGCCGGCACTCCATTCCGTTACGTCGTAGACCAGTTCAACGCTGCCGCTGATTGGCGATATCTGGTAGAGGGCCCGGTTGTCGGTCGTGTTCTCGCCATAGGTATAGGCGAGGTTGCCGCCGACATGCCATGACGGCGCGAACGCCCATTGCCCGGCGACGTCGACTCCCGCGAGTTCCGCATCGACATTGCGGAAGATACTCGAGATGCCGTCGTTCACAAGGACGCCGGACTGGCCGCGTGCAATGTCCCGTGAGATGAAGTCCTTCACATTGTCGTACCAGATCCCGGTGGAAGCCTTCCAAGCGGACCCTGCCGTCTCGATACCCATATCGACCTGATGATGCTGTTCGGGATCGATACCGGGATTGCCGACCCAGCCGCCGCCGCCCATCGCGGGCGCACGGGCAATGCCTCGCTCGGTCGCATCCGCCGTGCGTACCGCGCGGCTCGCGCCTGCCCAGCCGGAGAAGCCGCCGAAGTCATGCGTCACTCGAACGAGGCCGCTAACATTGGTCTCATCCCGGTCCGTCTGCACGACGCCATAGAAAGTGTTGTAGAGCGTGCGGGCCGAGACCGCGCCCATGCCGCCCGGCAGGAGGTCGGCTTTCGTCGCCTTGACGGAGACGAAGTCGGTGCGGATACCGGCGGTGATGTCCGTTCTGGCCGTCAGAGGCGCGCTCGCCTCGACGAACAAGCCGGCATCCTCGATTTCCATGCCCGGCCATGTGTAGTTGGAAATCGTGGCCGGCGGAATGGCCGCCATCATGGACGAATAGCTTATCGCATCGCGATCGTTGCGGCGGTAGTCGCCGCCGATCGTCACATCCAGATTGCCGAATTCGAGAACACCCGCGAGCCGCGCGCCGCGCGTGTCGGACGTCGCATCGGTGCGCATGGTCATCGTGCCTGGCGTGCGCAGCGAGTAGTTGTCCATGACGTGATCGACGAAGGAACCGTAGACGCTCGCCTCGACGCCTTTGAATGCACCGCCTTCCTCGAAATTGTGTTCGATGGCGAGGCGGTATGTGTCTGTGGCGGTCCAGGGCGCGTCCATGCCCGCCCCCGCGAAATAGACGTCGACGGCGCGGTTCTGTTCCGCCGAGAAGGAAAGAAGCGAGTTCGATCCATAACGAAGGCCGACTTCTCCGCCGCCACCATATTGCTCGAAGGCAGAGCGGACCTCCCGGCCCGAACCGTCTTCGTAGTTGTCCGCGCGGCGGTCCGTCACGAAACCACGAATATAACTGCCACGTTCGACGGCGCGTGCCTGCGCGCTCACGTAACGCTGCGAGCCGTTCGACTCGACACCGGCCTCGATATTGCCCGAGAGTCCTTCCGGGAAATCCGCGGGATCGGCGCGTTCGAGCGAAACCGTACCCGCGGGTGCAGGCGGGCCGTCGAGCACGGACTGATAGCCGCGCCGCACGGTGATGCTGTCGCCGGACATAGGCATCATGGAGGAGGTGGGCGGGTCCATGCGGTTCGGGCAGGCGCCGAAGACATAGGCGCCGTCGCTGAGGACGGCTATCCTGTCTTCCGACATGCCGCGAATGCTGATGTCCGAACCATGGCCGCCCATACGGCCCGCCGTCACGCCCGGCAAGCGCGAGAGAAGCTCGCCAGCGTCGCGTGCGGGCGGGCCCGCAATTTCGTCGACCTTCACCGTTTCGGAAACGTCGCCTTCCTCTTCCGGCGCGGAGATGACGAGTTCGGGTATCAAAATGGGGGACCGTTTCTCATCCGCGGCCTTGGCGGAAAGCGGCCAGAACACCGGCATGAGGGCGGCGGAAGCGGTGGCAGCGAGCAGCATGGCCCGCCGCGCCGCAATAGAGCGCTGAAACAACATCGAATTTTTCCTGTCTTGTCTGAAACTGCGAACCGGGTTCAGACGTGGACAGGTGGGCCTCGCGTGAGCGCGGGAGGATGTTCCGTACCATGCAGAACAAGGATCGCGGCGGCGGGGCGCAGCAGATCGGGCAAGGCCGGACGCCGCAACTGGATGAAGAGGCCGTCGCGGAACTCCCCAAGCGCCGCCGTCACCATCGGGGCGCAGAGGCCGGGCGCGATATCATACTGTTCTTCGCCGTCGGGGAGCACCTCGCCGCTATTGTCGAGGCGAATGACCTTCAGGCCGCTGCCGGTACAGATGACGATGCGGTCTTCGAAGACGCCTGTCGTCTGCAGCGGACGGGCGGCGAGGCTGCCGGCCAGTGCGGGAAAGAGGATCGAAAGCGCAACGAGTGCGAAAAGCAGCCGCGAGACAAGCGACGGCGCAGAACCGCCGCGGCGCGGATTGCCCCTTACCCGCCTTGTGCGTTGCAGAATGCTCAACCGTTTCCCCTTTTGCCGCAGTATCCGGAGAAGGGTCTGGCCTGTCAAAACCGAGAGGCGGCAATCGCTGTGGCGCGATGACGCAGGCCTAGCCGATCAGGCGGCGTACCTCGCGCTTCAGGACGGGCAGGAGGTCTTCCTCGAACCAGGGGTTCTTCTTGATCCATGCATTGTTGCGCCATGACGGGTGCGGCAGAGGCAGGAAGCGGGGATAATATTCTTTCCATGCCGAGACGGTTGCGGTGAGGCTTTCCTTGCGCGTGGTGCCCAGATGCCATGCTTGCGCATACTGGCCGACGAGTAATGTCAGTTCCATTTGCGGTAGCAATTCGAAGAGATCGTGCCGCCAGCGTTCGGCGCATTCCCGGCGGGGTGGCAGATCGCCGCCCTTGGCGTCGAGGCCCGGAAAGCAGAATCCCATGGGCACGATGGCGATGCGCGACACATCGTAGAACTCTTCGGACGTGACGCCCATCCAGTCGCGAAGCCGGTCGCCGCTCGGATCGGTGAAGGGCGTCCCCGAGGCATGAACGCGCGTGCCGGGCGCCTGCCCGACAATGCATATCCGCGCCGTACGCGACACACGCAGGACCGGGCGCGGCTCATGCGGCAGGGGCTTGTTGCGCGGGCTTTCGATGCAGACGCGGCAGGCGCGGATATCGGAGACGAGACGGTCGAGCTTTCTCATACCGGCATTATGTCATCCCGCACGGCCGCGCCAAACTCGGCAAAGCACGTCAGTTCACCGCCTTCAACAGGTTCCGCGCGATGATGACCTGCTGCACCTGGCTCGTGCCTTCATAGATGCGGAAGATGCGGACGTCGCGGTAGAAGCGCTCAATGCCGTAGTCGGCGACATAGCCTGCGCCGCCATGAACCTGCACAGCGCGGTCGGCGATACGGCCTACGGCTTCGGAGCAGAAGAGCTTGCAGCAGGAACTTTCGGTCGCGACATCCTCGCCCGCATCGCGGCGGCGGGCGGCGTCGAGCACCATGCAGCGGCCGGCATAGGCTTCCATCTTCGAATCCGCCAGCATCGCCTGCACGAGCTGGAGATTGCCGATGGGCGCGCCGAACTGCTTGCGCTCTGCGGCATACTTCACCGAATCCTCGACGAGGCGGTCGGCGACGCCGATGCAGACGGCGGAGATGTGGAGACGGCCGCGCTCCAGCACCTGCATGGCAGTGACGAAGCCCTTGCCTTCCTCCGCGCCCAGCAGACAGGAGGCGGGGATGCGCGCGTCCTCGAAAATCACGTCGCAGATATGCGCGCCCTGCTGGCCCATCTTCTTTTCGGGTTTGCCGACGTGAATGCCCGGAATGTCGCGCGGCACGATAAAGGCGGAGACACCCTTCGCGCCCGGCGTTTTCGGGTCGGTGCGCGCCATCAGCGTGAAGGCGTGGGCCTTGTTGGCGTTGGTGATGTAGCGCTTGGTACCGTTGACGATGTAGTGGTCGCCGTCGCGAATGGCGGTCGCCTTCAGCGAAGCGGCATCGGAACCTGCTTCAGGCTCCGTCAGCGCGAAGCTGACGATAACCTCACCGCTGGCGATTTTGGGTAGCCAGTATTCCTTCTGGTCCTGGCGGCCATGCATGACGATGCCCTGGCTGCCGATGCCGACATTGGTGCCGATGACGGAGCGGAAGGCGGGCGAAGTGCGGCCCAATTCGAACATGAGGAGGCATTCCTCCTCCATGGTCAGGCCGAGACCGCCATATTCGACGGGAACCGAAATGCCGAAGAGGCCGAGTTCCTTCATCTCCTCGACGATTTCGTCCGGTACCTTGTCGGTTTCGGAGACCTTGTCCTCAATGGGACGCAGGCGCTCGTCGACAAAGCGGCGGACGGAGGAGATGAGCTGGTCGCGTGTTTCGGCGTCGAGGGCCATGGGTTTTCCCGCATTGAGTTCAAAGGCAGCGGGAATTTAGGGCAAGGGCCGACGGGGGTCAAAACAGGCCGAATCGCGGCCTTCAGCGCTGCGGCAGCGGTTCGGACACAGCAGCGCCGAGGATACGGTCGGTACGGTTACCGTCGAGCGAAAGCGGGAGGTAGACCCCCTCCACCGTCACGAAGCCACGGGCGACATATTCCATTGTGCCGGCAATGCCGTAGGGGCGCCGGGCCTCGGCGACGAATTTGTAGAAATTGAAGAGGACCTGGTTGAAGTGGCCGGTGTGGGAGGTGCTTTCGATGACGCGGCGGCCGCGAAAATTGGCGCCATGCGCGTTCACCACATCGCCGCCGAGAAGCCGGTAGGTGAGATCGAAGGGCTCCCAGTTCACCTGAACCATGAGGAGGTTCGGCATGTGACGGGCGAACTTCACGGGGTCGATCTCATCGGGACGAGGCATCGCGCGGTCGCCGCGCACTTCGTTCCAGTAGGCCAGCATGTCGCGGCAAAGCGGGTCCTGAAGTTCCTTCAGACGCCGAAAGTCGATGCCATGCGCATCGGCTTCGGCGATCACGTCGGCATACTCATCCGTCCGGTATTTTTCCGCTAGTTGCGTCATCACCCACGCCCTGTACGCACTCGGCCTGCCAGCCGCCACCCGCAGCAACAGTGAGCCGATTTTCCTAACGTAGTGTGAATCGGATCACTAGGAATTGAAGCGTTTTTCAATTTTGTCGTTGCGGAAACGCCCGATAACCCGAGGTCCGCCCGTCATGGTTCGCGTCCCAAATGGCACCCGGCAATCATACAACGAAGAGGCCTGTGACGATGTCGCCGCCCATTGCCGTCAGACCGTATTCTTCTCGAACTTGTAAACGGCGGCGCCCATGATGTGGCCGATGGTTCCGTCGGCTACAGCGAGCGGCAGATAGACCGCCTCGAACCTGCAGAAACCGCGATCGACAAAGCTCATCTCTCCACATGCCGCTTGCGGCTTTGCACGCCGAAGGATCAGTGCATAAAAATCGTGCATGGAAGTGCCGTAGCCCGGCCAGATATTGTCGAGGTCGCGGACGTTCCAGCCGGTGAAGTTGCGGCCATGCGCCTGGACATTGTCGTCGCCGATGAGGCTGTAGGTGAAGGTCAGAGGGTCGGGGCCGACACGAAGCATGAAAATCCGGGGCATCAGGCGCACGAAATCTGCCGGGTTCATGTCGCTGCGCAGGGGCGTCTTCCGCCCCGCCCGCTTCGTTTCCCAGTATTGCGCCATTTCCACGAGCGGGGCCTCGGACAGCTCCTCGATCGCGATCAGGCGCGCACTCTCCTCGACACGTCCATTTTTGTTTTTGGCGGCGTTCATATCCGCTATTACCCGTCTATCGGCGGAACTGGCGACCGGGGCAGTCTGCCTCGTCAAGATAACCAATAGCTTAAGCTCCACGCCGGCCGGGAGGGGCTTTGGGACATGGCGGCTTCCTGCTAAAAGCTCGGCAACCGCCATCGACACAACAGGTTCCGCACATGAATACGAGTTTGAGCGGCCGGCTTGCCGGCTACCAGAGCTGGACCGGTCACGACCCCTTCGAGGATCATGCCGGGCCTTTCTTTTTCCGCCAGCATGAGGACGGGCACGTTACCTGCGCCTTCGAGGCGAAGGCCTTTCACTGCAACGGCGGCGGGTTCCTCCACGGCGGCATGCTGATGAGCTTCGCGGATTATTCGCTCTTCGCCATCGGCCGGGACGTGCTGCAAGGCCCATCCGTGACGGTGTCGCTGACGGGCGAGTTCACGGCGGCGGCGGGCGCCGGCGAGTTCATCGAATCGCGGGGTGAAATCGTGCGGAATACCGGCAGCATGGTGTTCCTGCGCGGCCAGGTTTTTACCGGCCAGGGCGAGGCGGAGCGCATCCTGCTCAACTTTTCGGGCATCGTGAAGCGCGTGAAGAAGAGGCCTCTCGAAAAGTAAGGGACGAGGCCACATATCGGACGGAACCGCAGCCCAGGAAAGCCGGAGCCCCATGGTCACATTGAGCGTTCTCGACCAGTCACCGATCCACAAGGGCGGCACCTCGGCGGAAGCCATCGCCAACACGATCGACCTCGCGCGGCGGGCCGAAGGTTTCGGTTACAGCCGCTACTGGCTTGCGGAACATCACAACACCTCGTCCTTCGCGGGTTCGGCGCCGGAAGTTCTGATCGGCGCGGTGGCGGCGGCGACATCGCACATTCGCGTCGGCTCGGGCGGCGTGATGTTGCCGCATTACAGTCCACTCAAGGTGGCGGAGTGTTTCCGCGTGCTCGAAACGCTCTATCCGGGACGGATCGACCTCGGGCTCGGCCGCGCGCCCGGCGGCGACATGAGAACGTCGCGCGCGCTGCAACCGGGGCCACAGGCTTACGATGTGGGCGTCTTTCCGCAGCAGGTCGAACTGCTCACTCAATTTCTCGAGGACGCGCAGGGCCTTGCCGGCGAGGCAGGCGGCTTTCCAGCCGGTCATCCCTATCAGGGCCTCCATGCGACGCCGCGCGGACCGGGCATGCCGGATTTGTGGATGCTGGGTTCGGGTGGCGACGGCGCGGTCATCGCGGCGCAATTCGGCATGGCCTATTGCTTCGCCCATTTCATCAACCAGGATGCGGGTACGCAGCCGCTGGAGCTTTACCGGCGGAATTTCCGTCCGTCGCGTGGGCTTCCCAGCCCGCGAGGATCGCTTGCCGTCTCCGTGACTGTCGCGGAGACGGAAGAAGAAGCGAAGCGCATTTCCGCATCGCGCAATCTCTGGGTGATGCATCTCCTGCAAAACCGCGCGGGCGCCTTTCCCTCAATCGAGGAGGCGCTCGACTATCCCTATACGGATGAAGACCGCATAATGCTGCGTACCATCGAAAAGCGCGGCATCACGGGTTCGCCGGAGCAGGTACGCGGACGGCTCCTTGCCCTGGGTGAGGCTCATGGCGTGGACGACTTCGTCATTCTTACCATCACCTACGACCAGAAGGACCGCGTTCGGTCCTACGAACTTCTGGCCGAGGCGATGGGGCTGAAGGGCGCCTGACGCCCTGCGTCAGTGGCAGCAGGATCCTTCCTGCCCTTTCCGCTCGTATTCGTCGTGCAGCCTTACCCAGTTCATGATGCCGTTCTCGTTGCGGCCTTTCGGCGCCATGTCGAGAAATGCGAAGGCGGCGACGGTCATCTCCGTGCCGCGCGCGTAAGTCGAATAGGTGTGGAAGATGTCGCCTGCCTCATCTTTCGCGAAGACGCTCATGCCGTGCAGCTCTTCCGCGGCATAGGGTGTGGTTCCAAAATTGTAGCCGACATCGCCGCTCGCCACCTGTTCCGGCGTGAAAGAGACGCCGAAATCGTAATTGAAGCTGTTGCCGCGCGACGAGACCCAGTTGAACTTCCAGCCCATGCGCTTCCTGACCGGCTCGATCTGCGAGAGCGGTGCGCGTGAAATCGCCGCGAAGGAGAGGTCCGCGTTTTCGAAATGCATTCGCGCGGCATCGACATGATCTGCACCGAAGGCACACCCGGGGCAAATGTGATCGGAGCCGGGCGTCAGCATGAAATGCTGGACGATGAGCTGGCTGCGGCCGTCGAAAAGATCGGCGAGCGTCACGCTGCCCCCAGAGCCTTCAAAGACATAGTCCTTTTCGAGTTTCACCCAAGGCAACTCGCGGCGCGCGGCGGAGAGCCGGTCGCGCGCGCGGGTCAGCGCTTTTTCTTCCGCCAGCAGCGCCTTGCGCGCCTTCAACCATTCATCGCGCGAAACGACGCGCTTCTGCGCGAATTGCTTCTTTTCAGCGAGATTGCTCATGGCAGCCTCCTTCCGTTCGACAGGGTTCGAGAGCGAGCCGCACAACAGGTTCCGCCCTCGCCTCTCCGGTTATTTTCCGAGATCGACCAGCGTCTTGAAGCCGCCATACATCATGCGCTTCGGATCGAAGGGCATGGAGGAAGGCATCTTGCCGAGGCGCGGGTCGGCCATCACTTTTGCGTTCACCTTGTCGCGGTGAGCGCGCGACTTGTAGGTGATCCAGGAGAACATGACGGTTTCGCCCGGCTTCACCTTGATGCCTTTCGTGAAGCTCAACATGCCCTTGATGTTGAGATCGTCGCCGACGCATTCCTTGAAATCGAGCGCGCCATATTCCATCCAGATTTTCCCGGCCTTGCGCGCCATGCGCTTGTAGGCGTCGATATTCTTCTTCGGAACCGGCAACACAAATCCGTCTACATATGCCATTTGAACTCTCCTCCGATTGATCTTTGTCGACGCTATTTCTTCCTGTCCGGCTTCGGCTTGGCTGTATCTTTCCGGCGCGCGGCTTTTCTTTTGTCATCCGTTTCCAGAAAGGCCGCGAGCCGGTCCAGATTGGCGGCCCAGAAACGGCGATAGCGGTTCAGCCACTCCATCGCTTCCCTCATGGGTTCGGCGTTGAGCGAGCAGGAAACGGTGCGGCCGGTCTTTCGCTTTTCGATGAGGCCGGCGTCGCTCAGCACATCGAGATGCTTCATCACCGCAGGCAGCGACATGGCGAAAGGCCGCGCCAGTTCGCTGACGGAAAGGTCTTCGCCCGCTTCGAGCCGCGCCAGCAAGGCGCGCCGCGTCGGATCGGCAAGGGCGGCGAAGGTCCGGTCGAGATGCCGGTCTTGATACTTAACCATGTGGTAAAGTTTGAAGGCAAGCGGCGGCCCTGTCAAGGCTTGCCGTCATGGACCGGCCGTCAGTCCGCCATCATGCGGCGGAGCGCCGTGTGGCGTGCGATCCGGCGTTCCAGCGCCGCGCGCAGCCTTGTCTGACGCTCCCGCGTGATCGGGTAGCGGAGGATGATTGCGATGGAAATGAGCCAGAGGACCAGCGGCACCATGCAATACATGGCGAGGAGCGCGAAAAGCGCCTCGGGCGAATTCTCGCGGGACTGGGCGCTGAAACCCGCCCAGGCAAGGATCGGCAGGGCGAGACCGACGCCGACCGCCTCGAAAATCTTGCGGACCATACCGAGGAACGCAAACATGAAAGCCGCGCGCGGCTCTCCGCTCTTGATCGTGTCGAGATCGACGACGTCCGCCATGATGGAGGGGCCGAGGATAGGGGCCGCGCCGAGCGCAAGCCCCTGGATCACCGTGATGAAGAGGAGGCACCATATGACGGCTTCAGGCGCCACCGGCTTCACCAGATAGATGACGGCCGGAACGAGGGCGAAGACGAACATGGAGGCGATGCCCGCGGAAGCAATCGCCTTGTGCTTGCCCATGCGGCTGCCGAGCCAGACCCAGAAGGGCGAGCCGATGACGCCGGCAACGAAAAGCACGAAGATCAGAACGGTGCCCGCCTGTCCTATTTCAGCGACGTGATCGTAGAAGAAGATCACGACACCGATATTGATGGAGCCGGCAAGCGCGCCGAAGATCGAGCTAAGCAGGATGATACGGAACGGGCCGTTCTTCATCGCGACGCGAAGGCCGCGGCGGAAGGGAATTGTTTTCGTCTCGTGGATGCGCGGCTCAGGCACCGACGCGAAGACGATCAGGGCACAGATCGGCAGCATGAAGGCCGTCAGCCAGCCGAGCACACCGACTGCCGAACGGCTGGCCGCGCCCTCCTCCGCCGAGGTACCGCTCCAATAAGCGCCGACGATGGGCGCGGTGATGGCGATCAGAAGGCCGGCCAGCAGAAACATCTCGCGGCTGCCGGTGATGCGGTTGCGCTCGCTGTAGTCGCCCGAAAGTTCGGCGCCCCACGCGCCATAGGGAATTGTGATCAGCGTGTAGCCGAGATAGATCGCCGATATCCAGATGAGCAGATAGAGGTTCGATACTTCGCCCTGCGGTACGAAGAGCATCAGGGCGGAGACGACCATGACGGGCACGCCCGCGATAATCCAAGGGCGCCTGCGCCCAAAGCGCGAGCGGGTGCGATCGGAAAGACGGCCGATCAGCGGATCCGTCACCACGTCGGAAATACGCGCCAGCATCAGGATGATGCCCACGGCGGCGAGGTCGAGACCGAGCGTGCTCGAATAGAAAGGCGGGAGATAGACCGCAACGGGCAAGCCGATGACCGCGAGCGGTACGACGAGCTGGCCATAGGCGATGAGCTGCCATGTCGTCAGGCGCGCTTGGCCCTTCTCCTCCGTCATCGTGCCACTCCTCCCAAAGCGCAACTAATAAAGATAGCTTACTATCTCTGCCGCAGGACGCAATGTCCGTCCGCCATATTGCGACCTATTTCGGTTCAGGCTGCGTTCAGCTTCAAAACGCGATTATCGCATCAACCGATGGGTCGAGAGTTCATCGGTGATGTTTCCAGCCGGGACTTTAATCGGGTGCGGATGGGAACGTATTGGCGGCGTCCATTCCGTACCCCGTGGACGCCGCCTTTATTTTTACGCCGCAGCGCTGGGCCTTTGCGAGACCCGCGCGTGCCAGGCCCGCAGGTTCGGCGCGTCTTCCGGCATTTTCAGCCCTGCAAAATCCGCAAAGTCGACCGTACAGAGCGCAGTGATGTCAGCGGCGGAGAAATAGTCTCCGGCGAGAAATTCGCGCCCCGCAAGCTCGCGGTCGAGCCAGCGGAAGGCCGCAGTGGCGGCTTCGCGGTTCGACTCGCCGAAGTCGTTGAACTGCTTCACAACCTTCGCCGTGTAAGGGTGCGCGTGGCGCCAGAAATTCCCTATCGGCCCCATCAGCGCGAATTCGACGCGGCGGAGCCACATGTCGACCTGCGCGCGTTCGAGGGCAGTACGGCCGAAGAGAGGTTTCTCCGGGTACGTCTCCTCCAGGTAGCGGCAGATCGAGACGCTTTCGGAAATGGTCGTGCCGTCATCGAGTTCAAGGACCGGCGTCTGGCCGAGCGAATTTTTCTCGCGAAAGGCGTCCGACTTGTGCTCACGCTTTGCCAGCGCGACCTCCTCAAGCGGCAGGTCGATGCCTTTTTCGGCGGCGAATATGCGGACGCGGCGCGGATTGGGCGCGGGCATGGCCGAGTTGTAAAGCTTCACGACAGTTCCTCCCCTTGTTTTTCTGTTAAACGATGAGGCCGATCACCGCGCCGGTCATCGAGGTCGCGAGGGTGCCGGAGATGAGGGCACGCGGCGCAAGCGCCACGATCTCGGAGCGGCGCGAGGGCGCGATGGCAGTGAGGCCGCCGATCATGATGCCGACGCTTGCCGGATTGGCGAAGCCGCACAGCGCGTAGACTATGATGAGGCGCGAGCGTTCGCTCAGGCCCGCGCCGGCTTCTCCCGCCAGCGCGATATAGGCGAGAAGTTCGTTCAGGATCGTCTTGACGCCCATGATCTGCCCGGCTGCGGGCGCCTCCGTCCACGGTACGCCCATCAGCCAGACGAGCGGTGCGAAGGCCCAGCCGAAGAGGCGCTGGAGCGTGAGCGGCGCCTCGCCGACATCGGGCAGCAGTGCCAGCAGAACATTGAGGAGCGCGACGAAGGCGACCATCACCAGCAGCATGGCGATAATGTTGAGCAGCAGATGAAGCCCCTCGAAGGTGCCGCGCGTGAGGGCGTCCATGCTGTTTTCATAGTCGACCACGGGCACATCGTCGCCGACGCCGGTGGGCGTGCGTCCCGCCTCCTCCGGCACCATCAGGCGTGCGATCAGCAGGGCGGCGGGGAGCGAGATGAGCGAGGCCGTGACGATCTGGCCGAGCGATCCCGGCACGACGGGCGCGATGATGCTGGCATAGAGGAAGAGAACGGTGCCCGCGACGGTGGCAAGGCCGACCGTCATGACGGCAAAGAGTTCGGAACGGGAGAGACGCTCCAGATAGGGCTTGATGAGGAGCGGCGCTTCCACCATGCCGACAAAGACATTGGCGGCAGAGGCAAGGCCGACCGCGCCGCCGATGCCCATGGTCTTGCGCAGCAGAACCGCGAAGCCCCGCGTGACGACCGGCAGGACCCGCCAGTACCAGAGGAGCGCGGAGAGCGCCGACATGAAGAGGACGAGAGGCAAGGCCTGGAAGGCGAGGACGAAGCTGTTTTGCGGGTGCGCAACCTCGAAGGGCGCGGCACCGCCGCCGACATAGCCGAAGACGAAGCCGGTGCCGGCGGAGGTCGCCGCCATCAGCGCTTCCACGACGCCGTTGAGGCCGACCAGCGCGTCGCGCGCCAGCGGCAGCTTCAGCAGGATCAGCGCCACGCCGATCTGGAGAGCGAGAGCGATGGCGACATCGACCGCCAGGTAGCGGCGGGAGGCGCGGCGGTTCTCGCTCAGCACCCAGGCAAGGCCGATAATGGCCGCGAGCCCGAGGGCGCTCTGGAGAGACAAAAGGGTCATAAAAGGGAGCTTTCCGGCAGGGATTCGCGGCTTTTGGCGGGTGCCGACATCATAGGGGGCCGGTCGCAGAGCGCAATGGAACCGCCCGGCAGGGCTTCCCTTGACCCTCGCACGGCTCTCATGCACAAAGTCCCCGCAAGTTTCCCATGGGCCACGCCCCAAGCCCCGAAAGCGGGCATTCCGGCGGCCCCGCCCCACCTGTTCAACTGGAGAAAAGACCCATGAGCATTCGTTTTGACGGCAAGGTCGCCATCGTGACGGGCGCAGGCGGCGGCCTCGGCCGTTCCCACGCGCTGGAACTCGCGCGGCGCGGCGCCAAGGTTGTCGTGAACGACCTCGGCGGCGACCGGACCGGCGCCGGCGGCTCTTCCGACGCGGCCAACAAGGTGGTCGAGGAAATCAAGGCGCTGGGCGGCGAGGCGATCGCCAACGGTTCGTCGGTGACGGACGACGAGGGCGTCCAGAACATGGTCAAGCAGACCATGGACAAGTTCGGCCGCATCGACATCCTCATCAACAATGCCGGCATCCTGCGCGACAAGTCGTTTTCGAAGATGGAAATCGCAGACTTCCAGCTCGTCGTCGATGTGCACCTCATGGGCACCGTAAAGCCGACCAAGGCGGTGTGGGAAATCATGAAGGAGCAGAATTACGGCCGCATCGTCGTGACCGCCTCCTCGACCGGCCTCTACGGCAATTTCGGCCAGACAAACTACGGCGCGGCAAAGCTCGCGGTTGTGGGCTTCATCAACACGCTGAAGCTGGAAGGCCAGAAGAACAACATTCACTGCAACGCGCTGGCGCCCGTCGCCTATACGCGGATGACCTCCGACCTGATGCCGCCGGAAGCCGAAGAGATGCTGACGCCAGACGCCGTGTCGCCGGGTGTCATGTTCCTCGTCTCGGAAGACGCGCCGACCGGCATGATCCTCTGCGCGGGTGCCGGCGTGTTCGCCGCCGCGCGCATGGAAGAAGCCGAAGGCATTTTCCTCGGCCGCGAAGGCCTCACGGCCGAAAAGGTCGCCGAGAACTGGGGCAAGATTTCCGACTTCTCGAACGCCACCCCCTTCTTCATGGGCGGCGAGCAGACCGGCAAGTTCTTCAAGCTGGCGACGGGCGGCAAGTAAGCCTCTCCGCCGGACGGACGACAAAGGGGAACCTTCCGGGTTCCCCTTTTTCTTTGGCGGCGCCTATAGTGCTGCGATGCTGAACCGGGCTCTCTTCGCTCTTGCGGCGCTTTTCCTTTCGATCTGCGGCTTCCCTTCCGGCGCCGCAGCCACGCCGTCATTCGAGGTCGACCGGCCGGTGATGTTCGGCGGGCTCGACTGGGATTCCAACGCCTTCCACACCGAACTCGCGCGCGTCATTCTCGAACGCGGCTATGGCTGCGAGACGGATGTGCTGCCGGGCTCGACGCTGCCGCTCGTGACGGGGCTCGGACAGGGCGATATCGACGTGCTGATGGAAATCTGGCGCGACAATGTCACGGAGCCGTGGAACGAAGCGCTGGAAGCCGGGACCGTGGTTTCGCTCGGCACAAATTTTCCGGATGCGGTGCAGGGCTGGTATGTGCCGCGCTATGTGGTGGAGGGCGACGCGGCGCGCGGCATCGAGCCGATGGCGCCAGATCTCCGGTCCGTCTCCGATCTCAAACAGTACGCTGCCCTGTTTCGCGATCCTGAGCAGCCGGGCAAGGGACGCTTCTACAATTGCATTCTCGGCTGGAGCTGCGAGGAGCAGAGCACACGCAAGCTCGAAGGGTATGGGCTCGACCGCTTCTATACGAACTTCCGGCCCGGAACCGGAGCGGCACTCGCCGCCGCCATCGCTTCCGCCTATGAGCGCGGCGAACCCGTCGTCGCCTATTACTGGGGACCGACATGGGTTCTCGGCGCATTCGACCTCGTGAAGCTCGAAGAGCCGGCCTGGTCGGAAGAGGCGTGGAACGCCTTCAACGCCGACCCGAAGCGGAACCCGCCCGTCGCCTTTCCGACCGTCGAGGTCATCATCGGCGCGAATGCAAGGTTCGCGGAGAGGGCGCCGGAGGTCGCGGCCTTTCTGCGCGCCTACGAGACGACGGGGCAGATGGTGAGCGAAGCGCTCGCCTATATGCAAGCGAACAGGGACGCGTCGGCGCGGGATGCGGCGCTGCACTTCATCGAGACGCGGCCGGACATCTGGCGGCAATGGGTGACGCCCGAGATCGCGGCGCGGGTGACCGGCGAACGGGAGGCGGAAGCGCGAAGCTTTCCGTTGGCGCTCGAATTTCCCGTCGAGGCATGGGTCAATCGCGCGATGAAGAATTTTGTCGCGGACTATGGCAACGCTTTCCATGCGGCGAGTGGCTGGTTGCTCGCGCTCATCGTGGCGCTCGAGGCGGGCCTCGGCGCCCTGCCCTGGTGGCTTATCATCCTCGCGGTTGCCGGGGCGGCCTGGCACGCCTCGCGGCGGATCGTGCTGCCCGTCGCACTGGCGGCGCTGTTGTTCCTGATCGGCGCGCTGGGGCTCTGGGATCTTGCGATACAGACGCTGGCGCTGATGCTCGTGTCGGTCTTCTTCGCGGTGCTGATAGGTCTGCCTTCGGGGATCGCGATCGCGGCCAGCGACCTCGCACGGCGGATCGTGTTGCCCGTGCTCGATGCGATGCAGACGCTGCCGAGCTTCGTCTATCTCATTCCGGCGCTGATGCTGTTCGGGCTCGGCAAGGTGCCTGCGCTCTTTGCGACGCTCATCTATGCAACGCCACCGCTGATCCGGCTGGTCGATCTCGGCTTGAGAACAGTGGACCGGCAGCTGGTGGAGATGGCCGCCGATCTCGGCGCCGACAAGTGGCGGCAACTCATCGACATCAAACTGCCGCTGTCGCTGCCGAGCATCATGGCGGGGGTCAACCAGACGACGATGATGGCGCTCTCCATGGTCGTCATTGCCTCGATGATCGGGGCGCGCGGGCTCGGCGAGGAAGTGCTGCTCGGCATCCAGCGCCTCGATATCGGGCGCGGGCTGGCGGCGGGCATCGCGATCGTCGCGCTCGCCATCGTGTTCGACCGGATCACGCAGGCCTATGGACGCGTGAAGCGCAAAGATGCGCCACTGCCGCGCTAGCTCACGAGAAGAAAACGGGGGCGGAATTTCTTCCGCCCCCGGACTGTCAGATAATCATCTGGCGATGCTCAAAGCCCGAGCACGGCCTTCGCCATGATGTTGCGCTGGACCTCATTGGAGCCGGCATAGATCGACGCCTTGCGCAGCGAGAAGTAATAAGGCGCAACGGTGAAGGCATTCTTGGGGCCGATGTCGGGCTCGTTGGTCTCGATCATGCCATCCTCGACGAAGGGGATGGTGTAGTGACCGAGCACTTCGACCGCGAGCTGCGAAACCGCCTGCTGGATTTCCGTGCCGCGGCACTTCAGCAGCGAGGATTCCGGGCCGACATTTCCGCCGGTCGAGAGCGCAGAGAAGATGCGCAATTCCGTGAACTCCATCGCCAGTATCTGCGACTCGAGATCGGCGACGCGGGCCTTGAATTCCGGGTCGTCGGCGAGCGTGCCGCCATCGACCATGGTTTCCTTCGCCATCTTTTTCGTCTTGGCGACGGCGCGGTAGAGGCCGGCCGAGTAGGGATTGCCGCGTTCGAATTCGAGCAGGTACTTGGCGTAGGTCCAGCCCTTGTTCTCCTCGCCGATACGATTTTCCATCGGCACCTTCACGTCGGTGAAGAAGACCTGGTTCACTTCCTGGTGGGGGCCCGGCGTGCCGTCGAGCAGCACCAGCGGCTCCACCTTCACGCCCGGCGTCTTCATGTCGATCAGAAGGAAGGAAATGCCTTCCTGGGGCTTCCCTTCTTTCGAAGTGCGGACGAGGCAGAAAATCCAGTCAGCCCACTGCGCCACCGAGGTCCAGATCTTGGAACCGTTGACGAGGTAGTGGTCGCCCTTGTTCTCGGCCTTGGTCTGCAGCGAGGCGAGGTCGGAACCGGCGCCCGGCTCCGAATAGCCCTGACACCAGAGGACGTTGGTTTCGAGAATGTCCGGCAGGAAGCGCTTCTTCTGTTCGGGTGTGCCAAACTTCATGATGACGGGGGCCACCATGGTCGGGCCGAAGGGAATGGTGTGCGGCACGCCGGCGCGGCCCATCTCCACGTCGAAGATATATTTCTGCGAGGCGGTGAAACCCGGCCCGCCATATTCCGTCGGCCAGTTGGGCGCAAGCCAGCCCTTCTTCGCCAGTGCCTTCTGCCACTTCACATGGTTTTCCTTGTCCATGTAGCCGTGCTTCGAGCGCGCGTGCTTCGCGCGCATCTCCGGCGTGTAGCTCTCTTCGATAAACTGACGAACTTCCTGACGGAAGGCTTCGTCTTCCTTGCTGAATGCGAGATCCATGATGCGCTTTCCCGGTTAGCCGTTCATTCGACCTTGTCGAGGAAAAGAAGTGTCGGCGCTCCGCCGAGGACCGCGCCGAGGGCGGGGCCGGCCGCACGGAAATATTCCGTCTTGCCATGCGCGTCGAGGTCGGCCTGCGAGGCATATTGCTCCATGACGACGAAGGTGGAGGGTTCCGACTTCGACTTGAAGAAATCGTACTGGAGGCAGCCCTTCTCGTTCGCCTTCACCTTCGAGCGCAGTTCGCCGAAGACCTTCTCGAATTCCGCTTCCTTGCCCGGCTGGACCTTAAGGGTCGCCACTACACCGATGACACTCATGTTTCGCTCCCGTTTGCTGGGCCTGACGCCCGTGTTCTGTTGCCGGGGACTTTAGGGGCAAAGCTCCCCCGCTTCAATGCGCGGGCCGCCGCGGGCTGTTCGCCCGCTGCGGCGGCCCTGTTCAGTTTCGAACGGTTCTCAGGCGCCCTTGTAGTTCGGCGCGCGCTTTTCGAAGAAGGCGTCCAGCGCTTCCTTGTGGTCGCTGGTGTGGTGGGCCAACGCCTGCATGGAGGCCGAAAGCTCCATCACATTGTCGAAGGAGGTGAGCATGCCCTGGCGCAGGAGCTGCTTGGTCATGCGAAGGACGTCCGGCGCCTGGTTGCAGATCTTTCCGGCGACCTCCCGGGCCCGGTCCATCAGCTTGTCGGCGGGAACCACTTCGGAGACGAGGCCCCAGTCCATCGCCGTCGCCGCGTCGATGGTGTCGCCGGTGTAGAGAAGCTCGGAGGCGCGGGCCATGCCGATAATGCGCGGGAGCAGCCAGGCACCGCCGTCGCCCGGGATGAGGCCGATCTTGAGGAAGGTCGCGCCGAAGATTGCGCTGTCGGCCGCGATGCGCGTATCCGCCAGGCAGGCGACGTCGTTGCCGAGGCCGATGGCGGGACCGTTCACGGCGGCGATGACCGGCACCTCGATGCCCCAGACGGATTTCACGATGCGGTGGATGCCGTTCCGGTAGCGCTCGCGGATATGAACGCCGGGACCGCCGAAGCCGTCGCCGCCCTCGCGCATCGCCTTCACGTTGCCGCCCGCGGAGAAAGCCTTGCCGGCTCCCGTCAGGATCACGCAACGAACTTCCCGGTCGGCGTTGATCCGCGCGGCGGCGCTGGAGAAGTTCTCTGCATCCTCAGGGGCGCCGAGCGGGTTACGGCTCTCGGGCCGATTGATGGTCAAGGTGACGACGGGGCCGGCTTTTTCGAAAATCAGGGGATCGCTCATCGCGGACTGCCTCTTTCCTGTTCATTGTGTCTGCCTGTGAGACAGATTCTGCTGACGAGCCCATTCTTCCAATCAAAAAGGGCGCGGCGCTCGGCCGGATTATGCCGTCTTAACCATGCCTCGGAAAACCTTATTAAGACTTTTAGCGGAGGCTGGAGCTCGAAAATCAGGAATCGCCTGCGATCGGAAAGTGGCGCGGGCGACTTCGTTTCGACAGTGGGCAAAAGGGCACCGGCATGACGTGGGAAGATGCGCCTCATGGCGCCGCCAGGGTTGGCGCACGCGAGAGCCTTTTTGGTGCTCCGGCGCGCTGGCGCAGGGCGCTGCACGTCTATATCGATGCCCTGAAAGCGGGGGGGCCTCCGCTTACGCCTGCCGCGCGGATCGAACAAATGCGCACGCTCGCGGAATCGCAGACGAGCGTTCCCCTCGCCTTCCCCCTGCTGATGACTGTTTATGCCTTCAGCCATCACGGAATCGTAGCTTGGCAGAATATCGCGGTGTGGCTCGGTGCAATGCTGGCACTGCACCTGCTCACCTATGTCAACGCCAAGAGATTTCTCGCGACGGACGTCGAGCCGGAGGATGTCGATCGCTGGCGGTGGCGCTTCGAGGGCCTTACGGCCCTCTTCTCGATCAGCTTTTCCTCGCTGCTCTTCCTGTTCTGGGTGCCGGACGACCTTATTCATCAGACCTACCTGATTTCCTCCGTCACCATCGCGCTGGTGCCGATGACGCTGGTGACGATCTTCTACTTTCCGGTGTTCTACTGGACGGTGCTGCCGACCACCCTCGCGTTGGCGCTGCGGCTGATCCTGTTCGGCGGAGTCCAGCATTTCGCCATGGTGGCGGTGCTGATCGTCTTTACCGCGCTCCTCATCCGCCTCGCCGCGCAGGTGAACGGGGTCATGCTGCGCGCCATTACGCTGCGCGAGGATAAAAACGGCCTCATCGAGCAGCTCTTCAAGGCGAAACGCGATTCCGACGCCGCCCGGGCCCGCGCCGAAGAGGCCAATCGCGCCAAATCGCACTTTCTCGCGAATATGAGCCACGAACTTCGTACGCCGCTCAACGCGATCATCGGCTTCTCGGAGGTCATGGCGTCGGAGATTTTCGGCAAGCATTCCGTGCCGACCTACAAGGAGTATGCGAACGACATCAACCGGTCGGGGCAACATCTGCTCGGCCTCATCAACGACGTGCTCGACCTCTCCCGCATCGAGGCCGGCCGCTTCCAGATCACCGAAGAAGAGGTCGACATCGTTCAACTGGCAGCCGATTGCCGTCGCATCCTCGAAATCCGCGCGCAGGCGCAACGCGTTTCGATCACCGAGGACTTCGCGGCCGGCCTGCCGATCGTCTATGGCGATGCCCGTGCCCTGCGGCAGACCTGGATCAACCTGCTGACCAATGCGATCAAGTTTTCGCCGCCCGACTCCGAGGTCAAGATGTTCGCGCGCATGGAGGCTTCGGGCGAGATGCGCTTCGGCGTCCACGACAACGGACCCGGCATTGCGGAATCGGAAATCGACAAGGTGCTGCACGCCTTCACGCAAGGCGCAACGGGGCTTGCGCAGCCGGGCAAGGGCTCCGGCCTCGGCCTTTCCATCGTCAAGGGCCTGCTCGCGGTTCACGGCGGACGCTTCGAACTGAAGAGCAAGCTCGGTGTCGGAACGCAGGCCGAATGCACGCTGCCGCCCCAGCGCCTGCGGGCACCGGCCCCGATCCCGCGCCGCGCCTGATCCATACCGTCGTATAAAAAAGGGGCCGCTCGCGCGGCCCCTTCGTCTATCCGGTCCGGTGCCACTCAGGCGGCTTCGGAGTAGCGCTTCAACTGGTGGTCGACATTGCCGAACTGCGTGTCGATCATGGTGAGACGCTTGAAGTAGTGGCCGACATTGAGTTCGTCGGTCATGCCCATGCCGCCGTGAAGCTGCACGGCCTGCTGGCCCACGAAGCGCCCGGCCTTGCCGATCTGCACCTTGGCGCCGGCGGCGGCCTTGGTGCGCTCCACATCGCTCTCGCCGAGCTTGAGGTTCACCATGTAGGTCATGGAGACGGACTGCTCATACGCCATGAACATGTCGACCATGCGGTGCTGCAGGACCTGGAACTTGCCGATCGGCACGCCGAACTGCTTGCGCGTCTTGCAGTATTCGACGGTGGCGGCGTTGAGTTCCTTCATGCAGCCGATGGCTTCGGCGGAGAGGGCGGCAATCGCCTCGTCCGTGATCTTCTCGACGAGGGGCAGGCCCTTGCCTTCCACGCCGATCAGCGCATCCGCGCCAACCTTGACGTTTTCAAAGGTGATCTCCGAAGCGCGGCGGCCGTCGACCGTCGGATAGTCGCGGGTCGAGACACCCGCCGCCGACTTGTCGACGATGAACACGGAAACGCCGTCGCGGTCACGCTGACCGCCGGCACTGCGCGCCGTCACGATAAGCTTCTGCGCCCAGGGTGCGCCGAGAACCACGGCCTTGTAGCCGTTGATCGTGTAGCCCGCGCCGTCCTTCTTCGCCGTCGTCTTGAGGTCGGCGAGGTTGTAGCGGCCCTGCGGCTCGGCATAGGCGAAGGCCCAGACCGTTTCGCCGCCGACGATGCCGGGGATATGCGCTTCCTGCTGCTCTTTCGAGCCGCCCTCGCGCAGGAACCCGCCGGCGATCACGACCGTTTCGATGTAGGGCTCGACCACCAGATGACGGCCGAACTCTTCCATGACGATCATGTTTTCGATGGCACCGCCGCCGAGGCCGCCGAGCTCTTCGGAGAACGGCGCGGCGAGGAGGCCGAGTTCGGCGAACTGCGCCCACATCTCGGGACGCCAGCCATCGGCCGTCTTCACGACCTTGCGGCGCGTGTCGAAATCATATTTGTCGGCGAGCAGGCTCTGTACGGTATTGCGGAGCAGCGTCTGCTCCTCGGTGAACGAAAAATCCATCTCTGACCTTCCCCTTGATGTTTCTGCGGCGCCGCGGCTTAGAGGCCGAGCACCATTTTTGCGATGATGTTGTGCTGGATCTCGTTCGACCCGCCATAGATCGAGGTCTTGCGCATGTTGAAGTAATCCTGCGAGACGCCCGGCGCGTAGTCGGGACCCGGCGTGAATTCGTTGCCGGTGACTTCCATGCGCGGCGCCTGCACGAAGGCGTAGTTGCCCACGGCTTCCATGGTCAGCTCGGTGATGCGCTGCTGGATTTCCGTGCCCTTGATCTTGAGGATCGAGGCTTCGGGGCCGGGACCGCGCCCCCTGCTCTCGGCGGCCAGCGTGCGAAGCTCGGTCACTTCGAGGGCGGAGAGGTCGATCTCGAGTTCGGCGACCTTGCGGGCGAACTCGTCCGTCTTCATCAGCGGCTCGCCGTCGACGAGTTCGGCAGCGGCAATCTTCTTCAGCCGTTCGATGGCCTTCTTGGAGCGGGCGACGCCGGCGATGCCGGAGCGCTCGTTGCCGAGCAGGAACTTGGCGTAGGTCCAGCCCTTGTTTTCTTCGCCGATCAGGTTTTCGACCGGCACCTTGACGTCTTCGAGGAAGACCTCGTTGACTTCATGCGCGCCGTCCATGGTGATGATCGGACGCACGGTGATGCCCGGCGTCTTCATGTCGATCAGCAGAAAGGAAATGCCTTCCTGCGCCTTCACATTGGCGTCGGTGCGGACGAGACAGAACATCCAGTCGGCGAATTGCGCCAGTGTTGTCCATGTCTTGCCACCATTGACGATGTAGTGGTCGCCCTCACGCACCGCCTTGGTGCGCAGGCTGGCAAGATCGGAACCCGAACCCGGCTCGGAATAGCCCTGACACCACCAGTCATCGGCCGACAGGATGCCCGGAATGAAACGCTTCTTCTGCTCCTCATTGCCGAAGGTGTAGATCACCGGGCCGACCATCGACAGACCGAAGGGCAGCAGCGGCGAGGTTTCGGCGCGCGCGTTTTCTTCGTTCCAGATATAGCGCTGGGTGATCGTCCAGCCCGTGCCGCCATATTCGACCGGCCAATGCGGCACGACCCAACCCTTCTTGTAGAGGATGCGGTGCCATTTCAGGATGTCTTCCTTCGACATCTCGCCGCGTGTGCGGCGGCCGCCCTTCAGCTCCTGCGGGTAGTTGTCGGCGATAAACGTGCGAACCTCGTCGCGAAAGGCAAGCTCTTCGGGGGAGAAGCTCATATCCATAGGGTCGACCTCCATAGTGGCGGCGCACGGGCGGCCTTCGCCTCCCGCGCTTCACGCCGGCTTATTCGTTTTCATGGTCCGGTGCCGCCCGTCCGGAGGGTTCGGCCCCCCGTCGATCCCGCGTGCCGAGACGCTATTTTGGCGGTGATAATAGTCTCAAAGGCCCCTGTTGCAAGGGCACGGCCTCCTATGCCGCGAACGGGGC
>NZ_JAUXMX010000016.1 GCF_030683065.1 Pseudomonas sp. | reverse complement strand
ATGGCTCAAGGCACCTAATGCCTTAATTAGAAGCCGGATATACGGAAGCAGTCGTACCTAGGTTCGTTTGAAGAGCGTATCACTGGCAAAACGGGGGGAGTCCATATACGGATGAAATCCGGGGGAAGTCTGGCGCTTGATAATCGCTCCCGGATTGCATCCGGGCTACGGGTGGGTGCATGGCTACGACAGGCGCCCAGAGATGGCCGCTTAAGTGAACAGCATTGCAGCAGGGTGCGGGTCTCCAGCGCAGCGACTCAGGGTTTGCTGTTGAGTACCAGCAGCAGCGCTGCCGTTTCGGCATCCGGCTGGCCATCGTAGCGAGCGGGGCGGTATTTCATCTGGAAGGCGGCCAGGACATTGCGCGTGGCCTCATCGAGCTCGCCATGCTCTGGCTGCAGGTAGCCTTGCAGCGCCAACTGCTGCTGAAACCAGGCTACCGTGGGCAGGCTCTGGCTGAACAGGGCTTGCTGCTGTGCAACGGCCTGGGCATCTGGCCAGGCCAGCAGGCCGGCGTCAGCCAGGCGCTTCCAGGGGAACAGCGGGCCCGGATCGACCTTGCGCTGCGGTGCCACGTCGCTGTGGGCAATGATGCTGCCGAGGGGCAACTGGTGACGCTGCACGATGTCCTTGAGCAGTTCGACCAGCGCCTCGATCTGCGCCGGGGCATAGGGGTGCCAATGGCGCCCGTCGGGTCCGTCGGAATAGCCCTGATTGACCAGCTCAATGCCGATTGAGGTGCCGTTGAGCCAGGTGCGGCCCTGCCACTGACTGACGCCCGCATGCCAGGCGCGACGGTTTTCATCGACCAGGCGGTAGATGGTCGGCGGCGCATCACCGATCAGGTAGTGGCTGCTGACGTCTTCCTCGGTCAGCAGGCGCAGGGAGTGCGGCAAGTCGGTCGAGGTGTAGTGCAAAATGATGTATTGCACCCGGCTATTCTGGCCGGTCGCGGTGTAACGGTCGTCGATCCGCGGGCCGCTGGTGCAGCCGGCAAGCAGGGTGAGGAGCAGGGCAAGGCCAAGAATTTTCATGGGCGGATATGTAATACGCTTTGCAGGTTATCCAACAGCATGTCGACACTGAGCATGATCAATAGCATGCCCATCAGTCGCTCCACTGCGGTCAGCCCGCGAGGGCCGAGGAAACGCTGCAGGAGTGAGGCCTGCAGCAGGATAAAGGCGGTCGCCGCCCACGCCAGGATGACCGCCAGGTAAAGTTCCCAAAGCGGGCCTTCATGGGTATTGCGCAAGGTCATCAGCACCGCCAGTGCCGAAGGTCCGGCTACTGCAGGTGTGGCCAGCGGCACCAGCATCGGCTCACCATCCGGCACATCGCCGAGCACGCCCTGCGGGCCGGGAAAGATCAGGCGCATGGCAATCACGAAGAGGATGATACCGCCGGCAATCGCGGTTGCCTCGCGCGACAGGCCAAGGGCGCTGAGTACTTTGTCACCAAAGGTAAGGAACAGCAGCAGCAAGGCCAGTGCACACAGCAACTCGCGCCCCGCGACCCACAGGCGGCGCTTGGGCGCGACGTTCTTCAAAGCGGCGATAAAAATGGCAATATTGCCGAACGGGTCGGTAACCAGGAAAATCAATACCGCTATCCCGAAAATATCCATGCAGCACTCCTTCACCTATCGCTACAGTCTACTGTTGTAGAAGGCGCCAGTCTGTCGGCAAAACGCCGTCGTGAGGCGAATGGGCGGCAGTTGTACATAGGCCTCGCTACCATCACCCAGCCGCCCGGTTATTTTGCCAGGCTGCCGTTTAAGGAACTGTTCATGCGTGCGCTGCTGTGGTTCAAACAGGATTTGCGCCTCGACGATCACCCGGCACTTCAGGCCGCACTGAGTGCGCAGTGCCTGTTGCCAGTGTTCGTCTTCGATCCGACGCAGCTGCAAACCTGCGCTTTCGGCACCCGTCGGCTAGGCGTGCACCGTGCCCGCTTTCTTCTGGAGAGCTTGATGGCGCTGGATGGCGCGCTACGCCAGCGTGGTTCGCATTTGCTGGTGGTATCGGGCGCCCCAGAGCAGGTTATCCCGCGGCTGGTCACTCAGTTCGGCCTGGATCGGGTACTGACCCTGGAAGAAATCGCCCCCGACGAGCGTGCGCAATTGGCCCGCGTACAAGACCAGCTTGCGGGTGTGGTGTTGCAGCAAGTGCCTGGCAATAACCTGCTGAACGTCGAGGAGCTGCCCTGCTCGCTCGAACAGCTGCCGCAGGTATTTACCCAGTTCAAGAACATGGTTGAGGAGCGCCTCCATGTGTTCCAGCCCCGCCCCGCGCCTGACCGGTTGCCGTCGCTGCCGGACGGAGCGCAAGCGTTGCTGCAGCCATTGCCTAGCCTGTCACGCTTGGGTCTTGGCGAGCCGCTCAGTGTGCCAGCCAGCGCCTTCCCTTTTTCTGGTGGCGAAACCGCAGCGCAGGCGCGCTTGCGCGATTACCTGTGGAGTAGTCAGGGTGTGCGCCATTACAAAGAGACGCGCAACGGCATGGTAGGCAGTGAGTACTCGTCGAAATTCTCGCCCTGGCTGGCCAGCGGCAGCCTCTCGGCACGGCGGGTGATGGCCGAGTTGCGGCGTTATGAAGCGCAATACGGGGGCAACGATTCAACGTATTGGTTATGGCTGGAGTTGCTCTGGCGCGACTTCTTTCGCTGGACCCTGGTTCGCCACGGCAGCGCACTGTTCAAGGCGGGCGGCTTGAAAGCCACGGAGCATGCCTCGCAGCGGGTCGATCAAGACTTCGAGCGCTGGTGCCATGGTCGTACCGGCATGCCGCTGGTGGACGCCAATATGCGTGAATTGGCGGCCACCGGCTTTATGTCCAACCGTGGCCGTCAAGTAGTCGCCAGTTACCTGATCAACGACTTGGAGCAGGACTGGCGATACGGCGCCGCCTGGTTCGAGGAGCACTTGATCGACTACGACCCCGCGAGTAACTGGGGAAATTGGGCCTACCTGGCCGGCGTCGGCTGCGACCCACGGCACAAGCGTGCATTCAATGCCCTGCGCCAGGCTCGCCAGTATGATCCGGACGCTACCTTCGTCAGTCTCTGGCTGCCGGAACTGCGCCATCTGCCGCAGCATTTACGGCATACCCCGTTCCTGCTCTCGCAGTTGCAACTGGACGCCCTTAGTTACCCGCGCCTGGAGAATATTCCCGAAAACTGGCGGCCCTATCTGCCCAAGGCGGCCTGAAGCCCGACGTCTGGGTTTGCGGGGAACGCCCTCCTACACAGTTTGTTGCGCGGCAGCGCTGCGTCGAAGGCTGGGCGGGCGCTCCTGCTCGGGGTGGCGAATGTCCCGCGCTCAGCCCGCCTCAACGCAGTTGCGCCCGCCGCGCTTGGCCCGGTACAGCGCCTGATCAGCCCGCTCGAAGACCTGCTCGCTACGCTCAGTGCTGGCAAATGCACTGATCCCGGCTGACAGGGTAATCGTCACCCGCTCACCCCTGAAGTGGAACGGACACTCTGCGATGCCGCTACGCAGAGTTTCCAGCAGCTGCAAGCCGCCGGCCATTGGGGTTGCGGGAATCAGCACGGCGAACTCCTCACCGCCGAAGCGGGCGATGAAGTCAGTCTTGCGCAGGCGCTTGTGCAGTTCGCTGGCGATAATTTTCAGTACCTTGTCGCCAGCCAGGTGGCCATATTCGTCGTTGATCCGCTTGAAGTGGTCGATGTCGACCACCGCCAACAACAGGTCGCCACCGTAACGCTGCCAGCGCGCCATCTCCAGCTCCAGGCGTTCGTTCCAGGCCGCGCGATTGGGCAGTGCGGTGAGCGGATCGAGCAAGGCTTTTTGCCGTTGTTCCTCCATGTGCTGGCGGAAGCCCTTGGCCTCCTGCTCCATGTTAGCCACCCGCTCGACCAGGGTTTGCATGCGCCCAGCCACCAGTTGCTCGCGGTCGTCACGCTGACGCTGATATTGCTCCATGGTGCCCAGCAAGCCATTCAGGCGGTTCTCCACGAGGCCCTTGAGGCTTGGCAGGTCGGTTGCGTGTTGCACGCTGCTGTGCAGGCCGTCGACCTGCTGGCGCAGTTCGCTATCCAGTTCCCGCGCGGCACTGACCGAGTCGGCGTAGCCATCTTGGGCGTCCTGCAGGCCGCCCTGGAAGGTTGCCAGGCGCTCATTGAGCTGCTTGAGGTAACCCTCGAACTCGCGTTGCCCGATATCGGCGACGGCCAGCATCAACACGGCCAGGTCGTCGAGCACCGGCACCAGCTCATACATGTTCAGCCCGGCCATGATGCGCTCGCGCAAGAGGTCGGCCTGAGCCTGGTGGCGTTCCGGCAAGACCAGCTCCTCCAGCAGGCCGAGCAGGGTTGTTTCGACATGCTTGGCGATTGCGCTGTAACCGGGTTCTGGCGGCGCTGGCAGGGCGTACTCGGGGTCCGCTTCGGCAGGTCTGGTCGGCTCTTCCTCAGGGCCCGGCCCTGCTGGCGGTAGCGCCTGCGGTAATAGACCGTCAGGTAGCGGCAGGCTGTCGAGCATGCTCGCCGCCGCAGTGGCTGTAGCTGCAGCCGCGCACGGGATGGCGTCAGCCACCGCGGGCTCCGGTAATGACGCTGCGGCGAGTGGCACTATTGTTTGCTGCTGCGCATGCTCTTTAGGCAAAGGCAAAGGCAAAGGCAAAGGCAAAGGCAAAGGCAAAGGCAAAGGCTCGGTCGGCAGAGTGCCAGTCTCTGCGGGCCGGCCGTTGAACAGGCGCTGGAGCAAGCCTGGACGCTCGCTCTGCTTGTTGCCCAGCACTGCCAGGGCATGCTGTTGCAGGACACTCAACTCTGCCAGCAACCGCGGCAACTCACGCACCTGCTCGGCACGGCTATCGAGTTGCTTGGCATAGTTTTTCAGCGGTTTGCGCACGTCGCCCGGTAGATCCAGCTTGAGCAACTGGCTTACCAGTGCCGTCAGTGCCGAGGACGCTTGCTCGCCCCGCTGCTCGCGACGCTGCTCGGAGTCAAGAGCAGCCTTTTCCAGCCGCGGGATCAGTGCCGAAAGACCGGCATCCATATCGTCGCGGCGCAGGATTTCGCGCAGCTCCTGCATGCACTGGTCGACCGCTTTATCGGCGCCTTCGGCGGCCAGGCTGCTGCGCACCAGGCCACGGCGCAGCAGGTCGACCCGGGCATCCCAGCGCTGCTCAAGGGCCTCCTGCTGCTCAAGGCCAGCCAGATACTTGTCTTTCCAGCGTTGGGCATCGTTGCTCATTGTGGGGTTCCGCGCACGGGAAGGTTGGGCATGGGTGGCTGCGGGCCACCCAGTGCCTGGGGCAAGCGAATCTCCACAGCCACTGGCAGGTGGTCGGAGATTGGCAGGGCGAGCACCTCGAAGCGCTCCAGCAGCAGGTCGGGGCTGAGCAGGATATGGTCAAGACAGCGTTGTGGCCGCCAGCTTGGAAAAGTCGCTTCGATCTGCGGTGCAACCAAACCGAGGTCACGCAGTGGTGAGCTTAGCAGCAGGTCGCTGGCATGGGTGTTCATGTCGCCCATCAGGATCTGATGTCGGTAGCCGCCAATCAGGTCGCGGATATATGCCAGTTGGAGGGTACGGGTACGCGCGCCAAGAGCCAGGTGCATCATCACCACCACAATGGCATCCTCGCCATCGCCAATACGCAGCAGCATCGCCCCGCGGCCGCGTGGGCCAGGTAGCGGGTGATCCTCCAGCAGGCTCGGACGCAGCCGGCTGAGCACGCCATTGCTGTGTTGAGCAAGATGGCCAAGATTACGATTGAGTTGCTGGTACCAGTAAGGAAAGGCACCAAGGTGGGCGAGGTGTTCGACCTGGTTGATATAGCCGGAGCGCAGACTGCCGCCATCGGCCTCCTGCAGCGCGACGAGGTCGTAATCGGCGAGCAGATCACCGATGCGTTGCAGATTGCCGGCCCGCCCCTGATGGGGCAGCAGGTGCTGCCAGCTGCGCGTCAGGTAGTGATGGTAGCGCTGGGTGTTGATGCCGACCTGGATATTGAAACTGAGCAGGCGCAGACGCCCGCCGCAGGGCCAATCGCCGGCAACGGCGCACTGCGGGTTGACCTGTGGATCACACAGGCCAACCAGGCGTTTGCTCGACCAACGTCGCAGCATGCTCGACGCTCGTGGCGGCCGCCTACTGCGCGGCGCGCTCTTTGTCGATCAGGAAGTCGGCGACTTGCAGGGCCTGCGCCTGGCCACCTGAGCTGCCGATGTCAAAACGGTACTTGCCGTTGACGATCATCACCGGCACCCCATTGATCTGGTAGGCCATGGCCAGTTTCTTGGCCTTTTCCATCTGGCTCTTCACGCCGAATGAATTGTAGGCTTTGAGAAAGGCATCCTTGTCGACACCCTGGGTGGCGAGGAACTCAGCCATTTCTCCGGCCGTTGCCAGTTTTTTGCCTTGTTTGTGAATCGCATCGAATACAGCGGCATGCACAGCAGGCTCCACTTTCAGCGCTTCCAGGGCGATGAACCCTTGGCCCTGGACATTCCACAAACCGCCAAACAATGCCGGGATACGCACGAAATTTACGTCTTCCGGTAACTGCTCTACCCACGGATTGATGGCCGATTCGAACTGGTAGCAATGCCCGCAGCCATACCAGAACAACTCGACAACCTCGATTTGCCCTGGTTTTGCGACCGGCACAGGGCTTGCGAGCTCGACATAGTGCTTGCCTGCTTCGGGTTCAGCCTGAACAGCCAGCGCGAACAGGCTGCTGATAGCCAAGGCGGCACCAAGGATCAGTTTACGCATGGGGTACTCCATTGTTTGGATGTTAAGCGTCGCACAGCGACGAGTCGCTACTCAGACTCTGTGCTGCGGGTCAGGTTCCGGCCATTGTAGCGGCCTGACAAACGAAAAAGGGTGGCCACGGCCACCCTTTTCTTTGCAGGTTCTTACATCGCCCGCGGCAAGGCTCAGTGCAGGCCCTGGATGAAGCTGGACACCGCCTCGATATCCTTGTTGCTCAGCTTGGCAGCGATGCCGCGCATGATCATGCTGTCGCCATCGTTGGTCCGATTGCCTTCACGGAAATCGGTCAGCTGCTTGGCCACATAAGCGGCATGCTGGCCGCCGATTTTCGGGAAGCCCGCTGCGGCGAGGCCTGCGCCATCAGGCGAATGGCAACCGATGCAGGCAGGCATGCCTTCCTGCAGTTTGCCGCCACGAAACAGTGCTTCACCGCGCTCGACCAGTTTCGGATCGGCTGCGCCCACGCTCATTTTCTGGCTGGCATAGTACGCGGAGATGTCGGCCAGATCCTGGTCGCTGAGATTGTCCAGCAGGCCGGTCATTTCGACGATGGGGCGCGCGCCCGACTTGATGTCATTCAATTGCTTGAGCATATAACGCTCACCCTGACCGGCCAGTTTCGGGAAGTTCGGTATAGCACTGTTGCCATCGGCATTGTGACAGGCGCCACACACCACAACCTTGCCCTGACCTGCGGCGGCATCACCAGCGGCCTGGGCCAAACCGGTGATGCCCAAGGTCAACAGTAGACTCACGAGTATTTTGTTCATCAACTAATCCAACTACGGCTAAGAGAAAGAGTTGTGGGCCGGATTTACTCGGACATCCACTGTATGACGGCTTGGTAGTCCTCGGCAGTGCAGTCCATGCACAAACCACGAGGTGGCATGGCATTTAAACCGTTGGTAACGTTTTGCACCAGCACATCCATGCCTTTGGCCAAGCGTGGCTCCCATGCAACCTTGTCACCTTTTTGCGGCGACATCGGCAGCTGTCCGTTATGGCACGCTGCACAGGCACGAGCGTAGACAGCCTCTGGGTCTTGGGCTGCATGGCTATTGAACGACACCATCAGCACACCAGCTACAAGCAGCATTTTTTTCATCAGATCGACCTCGTCGGGGAGGGAAACATGCTGCTTCTAAGGGCAGAGATTTCAATCGTTCCCATGAACACTTATCCTGCGAGTGGGACAAAGCGCACACAAATTCTACGGCATTATATACTGGCATCACTGAAACGGAAACGATGCAGCTTGCCGCGCTGCACGGCGCCCGGCAGGATGTGCGCAAATGTCGCAAGGGCTGCGCACCTGTAATTTCCATTATGCCCGCCCTCACCGGATACCCTGATGCAAGCTAAGAACCCCATTATCGGCCTGTGCCAACAAGCCACCTTTCAAATCAGTGCCGCCAAAGTCGACCAATGTCCGGACGATCTGGGCCATGAAGTCGCGTTTGCAGGTCGCTCCAACGCTGGCAAGTCCAGCGCGCTGAATACCCTGACCCATGCCAGCCTTGCGCGCACCTCGAAAACCCCGGGGCGCACCCAGCTGCTCAACTTCTTCCGCCTGGATGATGAGCGTCGCCTGGTGGATCTGCCCGGTTACGGTTACGCAAAAGTACCGATCCCACTGAAACTGCACTGGCAGAAGCACCTGGAAGCCTATCTGGGCAGCCGCGAGAGCCTGCGCGGGCTAATGCTGATGATGGATATCCGCAAGCCGCTGACCGAATTCGACATCCTGATGCTGGATTGGTCGGTGCTCAGCGAGATGCCCATGCACATCCTGCTGACCAAGGCCGACAAACTGGCCTTCGGCGCGGCCAAGACCACTTTACTCAAGGTGCAGCAGGATATTCACAAGCGTTGGGGCGACCGGGTGAGTATCCAGCTGTTCTCGGCGCCCAAGCGGATGGGTATCGAAGATGCCCAGGCGGTGCTGGCCGAGTGGCTGCAATTGGGTGAGTTTGCACTGCCAGACGATGAGGAAGCCGAAGCCTGACTCGGGGTAGCGGACAAAAAATCCTCAAGAGAAATTTTTAACGTCGCGCAGCGACGGCCTGCGGGATGGCGGCCAGGGATGGCGGCCATAAAAAAACCCCGAGCCTCATATGGGGAGAGAGAGACTCGGGGCTCAAGGTTCTGAACCGCTAGGGCGGGGTTCAGATATCTGCCAACACTTAACACAACAAGGAGCATTGAAGAGCTTTCTGGGCCATTCACAAGTTCTGACTACCGGTGTAAACGCAAAGTTCAGCCGGCGCTTAGAATCTATTGGTCATAAAGCCTCTGCGCTTAATGCCTGATAGGTTTAAAAGGTCAGTAAGCCAAGCGCTAGCCGCTTTCATCGGTGGCTTTATGCAGGCCGAACACCCTCATGTTCAGTGCGCCTCGTCCCAGTTGTCGCCCACGCCCACTTCCACCAGCAGCGGTACATCCAGCTCGGCCGCGCCGCTCATCAGCTGCTTGATCTGCTCACGCACCTGCTCGATCAGGTCTTCGCGGACCTCCAGCACCAGTTCATCGTGCACCTGCAGAATGACCTTGGCATCCAGCCCCGATTCGCTCAGCCAGTTGTCTACTGCGATCATCGCGCGCTTGATGATGTCCGCGGCGGTGCCTTGCATGGGGGCGTTGATCGCCGTGCGCTCGGCGCCTTTGCGCAGGCCCTGGTTGCTCGAACGAATCTCCGGCAGGTACAGCCGGCGGCCGAACAGGGTTTCGACATAACCTTGCTCGGCAGCCTGCTCGCGGGTGCGCTCCATATAGGCAAGAACTCCCGGATAACGGGCAAAGTAAACGTCGATATAGGCCTGCGCCTGCTTGCGGTCGCAGCCGATCTGCTTGGCCAGGCCGAAGGCGCTCATGCCGTAAATCAGGCCGAAGTTGATCGCCTTGGCACTGCGCCGCTGATCACCGCTCACGTCCTCCAGTGGCACGCCGAACACTTCGGCAGCCGTGGCCTTGTGCACGTCGCGGCCATGCCGGAAAGCATCCAGCAGGCCTTCGTCCTGGGCCAGATGAGCCATGATGCGCAACTCTATCTGTGAGTAGTCCGCCGCCAGCAGTTGGTAGCCCGCGGGGGCGACGAAGGCCTGGCGAATACGTCGGCCTTCGGCGGTGCGGATCGGAATGTTCTGCAGGTTCGGATCGCTGGAAGACAAGCGCCCAGTGGCAGTTACCGCCTGGTGGTAGCTGGTGTGGATACGTCCGGTGCGCGGGTTGATCTGCTCCGGCAGGCGGTCGGTGTAGGTGCTCTTGAGTTTGCTCAGGCTGCGGTACTGCATCAGTACCTTGGGCAGCTCGAAGTCCTGCTCGGCCAGCTCGGCGAGCACCGCTTCGGCGGTGGAGGCCTGGCCCTTGGCGGTCTTGCTGATAATCGGCAGGCCGAGTTTCTCGTAGAGGATCACCCCGAGCTGCTTGGGCGATGACAGGTTGAACTCCTCCCCGGCGATCTCGAAGGCCTGGCGTTCCAGCGCCACCAGCTTGTCGCCCAACTCGACGCTGTGCAGGCCAAGCAGCTTGGCGTCGACCAGCGCACCCTGGCGCTCGATCCGCGCCAGTACAGGCACCAGCGGCATCTCGATTTCACGCAAGACCTTGGCCAGGCTTGGCTCTGCTTCCAGCTTGGCCCATAGGCACTGGTGCAGGCGCAGGGTCACGTCGGCGTCTTCTGCGGCGTATGGGCCGGCCAGCTCCAGGGCGATCTGGTCGAAGGTCAGCTGCTTGGCGCCTTTGCCGGCGATGTCCTCGAAGCGGATGGTGCTGTGATCGAGGTATTTCAACGCCAGGCTGTCCATGTCATGGCGGGTCGCCGTGGAGTCGAGCACATAGGATTCGAGCATGGTGTCGAAGGCCACGCCTTGCACCAGGATCGGCGTCGAGGCATTGGCGAGGATATTGATGTCGTACTTGGCGTGCTGGCCAACCTTGGCCTTGTGCGGGTCTTCGAGAATCGGCTTGAGCGCCGCCAGCACCTGGTCGCGATCGAGCTGCACCGGCACGCCCATATAAGAGTGGGCCAGCGGAATATAGGCCGCTTCGCCAGGCGTGACCGCAAACGACAAGCCCACCAGCTGCGCCTTCTGGGCGTCGAGGCCAGTGGTTTCGCTGTCGAAGGCGATAAGTTCGGCGCCTGCTAGCTTCTCCAGCCAATGGTCGAACTGTGCCTGCTCAAGGATCGTCAGATAGCCCGCCGGTGCGGGGGGCTGGACGATAATGGCCGGCTCTGCTTGCGGCGCAGCGCTGGCGGTCAGGGTAAACAGGTCGGCGGCAGGCGGGGCGACGCTGGCCGTCTTGGCAACCTTGGCGGGCTGCTCCTGGCCTGGATTCTGGCGCAACAACTGGTCGCGCCAGCCCTTGAATTCCAGCTCTTCGTACAGGGCGATCAAGGCGGGCACATCGGCGGCACCGGGATGCAGCGCGTCGATTTCCAGGTTCAAGGGTACATCCAGCTTGATGGTCGCCAGCTCGTAGGACAGGTACGCCATGTCACGGTGCTCGGTGAGCTTGGCCGCCAGGGTCTTGGCCCCACGGATCGGCAGTCCGGCCACCTTGTCGAGGTTGGCGTAGATCACGTCGAGGCCGCCACCGATACCAACCAGCAGGCCCAGCGCGGTTTTCTCGCCGACCCCAGGCACCCCTGGAATGTTGTCGACCTTGTCGCCCATCAACGCCAGGTAGTCGATGATCAGCTCAGGACCGACACCAAATTTCTCTTTCACGCCATCGATGTCGTACACGCTACCGGTCATGGTGTTGACCAGCGTAACGTGCGGGCACACCAGTTGCGCCATGTCCTTGTCGCCAGTGGAGATCACTACGTCGCGGCGTTCGCCAGCACATTGGCGGGCCAGGGTACCGATCACATCATCGGCTTCGACGTTGTCGACGCAGAGCAGCGGATAACCCAGCGCTTTGACGCTGGCGTGCAAAGGTTCGACCTGTACGCGCAGATCATCGGGCATCGACGGCCGATTGGCTTTGTACTCGGCAAACAGCGCATCGCGAAAGGTGCCACCCTTGGCGTCAAAGACCACCGCAAAGGGGCTATCGGGATACTGCTTGCGCAGGCTCTTGAGCATGTTCAGCACGCCCTTCACTGCTCCGGTGGGCAAGCCCTTGGAGGTGGTCATCGGCGGCAGGGCATGGAAGGCGCGGTACAGGTACGAGGAACCGTCGACCAGGACGAGAGGGGCTTGGCTCATGAGCAGGATCAACCTTTTCGGCGGGGGCGGCGTTAGAATGGCCGCACCATTGAAAACAAAGGGACAAGGTTACCATGCGCGCACTCAATCGCTTGTTGCTGGCCAGCTTGCTGACGGTCACTTCGCTCGCGGCTTTTGCCGATGATGCACCGTCTGCCGAGCCGGATGTCACGATCCGCCAGGAAGGTGACCGGACTATCCAGGAGTACCGGGTCAATGGCTTTCTCTACGCAATCAAAATAACCCCCAAGACCGGCAAGCCCTACTTTCTGGTGCGCGCCGACGGCAGTGACGGCAACTTCGTCCGTTCGGACTCTCCGGACATGCTGATTCCATCCTGGGAAATTTTCAAATGGTAAGTCGGCGGTTCTGATATGTCGGTATTCACCCCCCTAGAGCGTCACGAACTGGAAGTCTTTCTCGCGCCTTATGGCTTGGGTCGCCTGCGCGATTTCCAAGGCATAGCCGCAGGCAGCGAGAACAGCAACTTCTTCGTCAGTCTGGAGCAGGGCGAGTTCGTCCTGACCCTGATCGAGCGCGGCCCCAGCAGCGATCTGCCGTTCTTTATCGAACTGCTCGATGTCTTGCATGAGGCCGGCTTGCCGGTGCCTTATGCCCTGCGCACCGCCGATGGCGAAGCATTACGCAGCCTCGCGGAGAAGCCGGCGCTGTTGCAGCCGCGTCTGCCGGGCAAGCACGTCAGCCTGGCCAACCCGCACCATTGCCAGGAAGTCGGCCAGCTGCTGGCGCACATTCACCTGGCCACCCGTGGGCATGTGCTGGAGCGGCGCAGTGATCGCGGCCTGGACTGGATGCTCGAAGAGGGGCCGAGCCTGGCGCTGAAACTGCCGGAGGCGCAATTGCCGCTGCTGCGCGATGCGCTGGCGGAAATCCATGTGCTCAAGCCGCGCATCCTCGCCTTGCCACGGGCCAACCTGCACGCCGACCTGTTCCGCGACAACGTGCTGTTCGATGGCAATCATTTGGCCGGCGTGATCGACTTTTACAACGCCTGCTCTGGGCCGATGCTCTATGACCTGGCAATCGCCCTGAATGACTGGTGTTCGGACGCCGATGGCCGTGTCGATGCGCACCGTGCCCAGGCATTGCTCGGCGCTTATGCTGCACTGCGCCCCTTTACCCCGGCGGAAGCCGAGCTATGGCCGGCCATGCTGCGCATTGCCTGCGTGCGCTTCTGGCTGTCGCGCCTGATCGCCGTCGACTCCTTCGCCGGGCAGGAGGTGCTGATCCACGATCCGGGCGAGTTCCAGCATCGCCTGCTGCATCGCCAGCAGGTCGAGGTGGCGCTGCCGTTCGCCCTGTAACGACCCACAGGCTGCGCCGCGCGCACCATGGTGTCTCATGCCCGCGCTCTTGGTGGGCGCGCGGCGGCCAGCCTCAGACGCTCTTCCCGGCACACCTGGCGGCAGACCCCGATTGGTGCGCATGGCGCACCCTACGGCAGGCGCCTCAGCCGCATCTGGAATATCCACAGTTGAGGCAGGTGGCGCAGCCCTCCAGCTGCACCAGCGCCTGGGTCTGGCACGTGCTGCACAGCTGCGCGCCGGGCGGGAAACCCTCGCCCGGCTCCACCGCGCTGGCGTCCTGGCTGGCCTGGTAGACCGCCCACTTCTCTGCCAGCAGCCGGCGCTGTCTTTCATCCAGTTCGTGACCCTTGAGCAAACCGATGGCGATCAGGTGACGCTCCAGCACCGCGCCGATCTCGGCCACCAGCGACGGCATGTAGACGCCACCGCGCTTGAGGTAGCCGCCGTGCGGATCGAACACCGCCTTCAATTCCTCGACCAGGAAGGTGCAGTCACCGCCCTTGCGCAGCACCGCCGACATGATCCGCGTCAGCGCGACTATCCACTGGAAATGCTCCATACCCCTTGAGTTGATGAAAATCTCGAACGGTCGACGCTGCTCCTGGGGGGTGCCGGCGTTGAGCAGGATGTCGTTGATGGTGACGTAGAGCGCATGCTCGAACAGCGGCGACTTGATCTTGTAGGTGACGCCGAGCAGGCTCTCCGGGCGCGGCAGGGGCTCGTCCAGCTGCACCGGCGTTTCGGCAGCCGCCGCACGCTGCAGCGCCTCGACCTCGTCGACCACCTGGTAGCCGACGATGGATTTGTCGATTTTTACCACCATGGGTTGCTCCCTGCGGGTGGCCGACCGCTCCTGAAGCGGCGCGACAAACCCGCTCAATACTTGCCGTAATAACCTTCCTTCAGGGCCTCGAACAGGTTGGCGGCGCTGTGCACCTGGCCGTCATACTCGACCTCTTCGTTGCCCGCCAACTCCACCAGGCTGCCGTCTTCCAGTTCGAAGCGGTAGCGGGTGCGCGCCAGGTCCGCGTCCTTGACCAGCACGCCCTGGAACGCCGCCGGGTTGAAGCGAAAGGTCGTGCAACCCTTGAGGCCCTGGCGCCAGGCATAGCGGTAAATGTCCTTGAACGCCGCGAAGGGGTAATCGGCGGGCACGTTGGCAGTCTTGGAGATCGCCGAGTCGACCCACTTCTGCGCTGCCGCCTGGATGTCCACATGCTCGCTGGGGCTGATCTCCTGGCTGCTGACGAAGTAGTCCGGCAGCTGCTCGGCCGGGTCGTCCGCGCCGGGCCGGGCACGCGGGTTGACCCGCGTGCGGTAGGCGAGCAGCTCGTAGCTGAGCACCTCGATCCTGTCCTTGGCCTTGCGCCCGGCGCGGATCAGGTTGCGCGAGTAACAGTGCGCGAAGCTCGGTTCGATGCCGTTGGAAGCATTGTTGGCCAGGCTCAAACTGATGGTGCCGGTGGGCGCGATGGAGCTGTGGTGGGTGAAGCGTGCGCCGCGCTCGGCCAGCGCCGCCACCAGTTGCGGCGCATGCTCGGCCAGGCGCTGCATGTAGCGCGAATACTTGGCGTGCAGCACCCGGCCCGGCAGGCGATCGCCGACCTTATGGCCATCGGCAAGCATCTCCGGGCGCTGGCGTAGCATCGCCGCGCTTACCTCGAATTCTTCGGTCAGCAGCGGCGCCGGGCCTTTCTCCTCGGCCAACTCCAGGGCCACCTGCCAGCCGGTCAGGGCCATCTCGCGCGCCACCGCCTCGGTGAATGCGCAGGCCTGCGGGCTGCCATAGCGCAGCGTGAGCAGTGTCAGTGCCGAACCCAGGCCGAGAAAACCCATGCCATGCCGACGCTTGGCGAAAATCTCGGCACGCTGCGCCGCCAGCGGCAGGCCGTTGATCTCCACCACGTTGTCCAGCAGGCGGGTGAAAATGCGCACCACGCGGCGGAATGTGTGCCAATCGAAGCGCGCGTTGGCGGTGAACGGCGCCTCGACGAAGGCGGTCAGGTTGAGCGAGCCGAGCAGGCAGGCGCCGTAGGGCGGCAAGGGCTGTTCGCCGCACGGATTACTTGCGCGGATGTCCTCGCACCACCAGTTGTTGTTCTGCTGATTGACCCGGTCGATCAGGATAAAGCCCGGCTCGCCGTAGTCGTAGGTGGCCGCCATCAGCGCGTCCCACAGCTCACGGGCGCGCAGCGTGGCGTAGACCTTGCAGGCCACCAGGCCGTCTTCGCGCACGCAATAGCCGTCGTGCAGCGGCCAGTCGCGCCAGCGCGCCTGGGCCGGGTCATCGAGATCCAGCGCAGCGCGCTCCTTGGCATGCACGGGGAACAGCAACGGCCAGTCGGCGTCGGTGTCTACCGCCTGCATGAAGTCGTCGCCAACCAGCAGGCTCAGGTTGAACTGGCGCAGCCGGCCGTCCTCGCGCTTGGCGGCGATAAATGCGCGCACATCCGGGTGAGCGATATCGAAAGTAGCCATCTGCGCCCCGCGGCGCCCGCCGGCCGAGCTGATGGTGAAACACATCTTGTCGAAGATATCCATAAACGACAGTGGCCCGCTGGTCTGCGTCCCCGCGCCGGAAACCAGGGCGCCGCGCGGGCGCAGGGTGGAGAATTCGTAGCCGATGCCGCAGCCGGCCTTGAGCGTCAGCCCGGCCTCGACCAGCTTGCCGAGAATGTCCTCCATCGAATCCTCGATGGTTCCTGAGACCGTGCAGTTGATGGTCGAGGTCGCCGGCTTGTAGGCCTCGGCACCGGCATTGGCGACTATCCGTCCAGCGGGAATCGCGCCGTTGTGCAGCGCCCAGAGAAACTCCTCATACCAATGCTCGCGCAGTTGCGGCGCCTCCACTTCGGCCAGGGCGCGGGCGATGCGCTGCCAGGTGCCATCAATATTGGCATCCAGCGGCTGGCCGTCACGGTCGCGCAGGCAGTACTTCTGCGCCCAGATATCCAGCGCTGCCGCCTGCAGGGCAATCCCTGCGGCCGCCGAGCCACCTGCAGCTCGCTTGGCCATCTACCGTCCTCCTGCCGCACATTGTGTAGTTCACCTTAGCAGTCTGCGCAGGCGCCACGATGCCCGGCTATCGTGGGTGCCCGCAGGGCTGGCGGTTGGGCGCGGGGAGACGGCCCAGCGAGGGCGAGGGCGGAGCGGGGTTGTTGTTCAAGCGGCTGGCCTAGTGCAGTGCAAAGCCGGATGATGGGCTTTGCAGCGCCGCCAGCCGACGCGCAATGATGCGCCCTGTTCTAGAGTGCCGGCCCGTTGAGGAGTTCTCATAGCCAATGCTAATCGTCGAAGATCTGCACAAGTCATTTGTTAACGTGCAAGGCAGCCTTGCGGTTTTGCGCGGGGTGAGTTTGCAACTGGCTGGTGGAGACAGTCTGGCGTTGATGGGCGAGTCGGGGAGCGGCAAGAGTACGCTTCTGCACCTTATCGCCGGGCTGGAGAGCGCTGACAGCGGTCGCATTCTGGTCAACGATCAGCCCTTGCATGGGCTCGGTGAGGCCGAACTGGCGCGCTGGCGCCGCGAGGGCATTGGTCTGGTTTTTCAGCAATACAACCTGATCAGCAGCCTGAGTGTTGCTGCCAATCTGGCGTTTCAGGCACGCCTGGCAGGGCGGCATGACCCCCTGTGGATTGACTATCTGGCCGAGCAGCTTGGCCTGCAGCCCTTTCTGCAGCGCTTCCCGGAGCAGCTCTCCGGTGGCCAGCAGCAGCGGGTGGCAATCGGGCGGGCCATGGCCTCGCGTCCCTCGCTGGTGTTGGCAGATGAGCCAACCGGCAGCCTCGATGAGGCCAGCAGTGATGCCGTGATGAATCTCCTGCTGCAGCTGGTCGGCGAAGCCGGAAGTAGCCTGCTGATGGTTACGCACAGCGCACAGCTGGCTTCAAGACTTTCACGCCGGCTGACCTTGCATCAGGGCCGTGTCCAGCTGGAGCAAGGCTGATGGGTGTTTTTGCTCTCAGCTTGCAGGCGTTGCTCAGTCATTGGCGAAGGCATCCGTTGCAGTTTTTCAGCATTTTTACCGGGTTGTGGTTGGCCACCATGCTCTGGACTGGCGTGCAGGCGCTCAATAGTCAGGCGCGGGCAGATTACGCCCGGGCCAGTTCGATTATCAGCAATGCGGCGCCGGCCCGGTTGTTAGCGCGCCAGGGTCTGCATGTTGACCAGCGGGCCTATATCCAGTTGCGACTGCAGGGTTGGCCGGTTTCCCCGATCCTCGAGGGGCGTTTACGTTTTGCCAGCGACGATCTGCGGAGCCTGCGCCTGATCGGTATTGATCCTATGACCTTACCCTCCGGCAGTGAGGTTGCCGGGCAACCATTGGGCAATGCTGACCTTGGTGGTTTTCTCGGCCAGCCGGGCGTTGCCTGGATTGCCGCCGATACGCTCGAGCGCATGGGTTTCCTGGCTGGCGAGCAGCCAGTGACGGCAGACGGTCAGCGCCTACCGCCATTGCAGGTGCATGCTCAGCTCGCGCCTGGTCTGGTCGTGGTGGATATCGGGCGAGCGCAAGCGTTACTCAACCTGCCGGGAAAGCTCTCATGGCTGCTGTTACCAACAGATTTTGCTGACACTGCCTTGCCGGTCGAACTGGCGGAGGCCCTGAAAGCTCAGGCAGAGTTGCCCGGGGATGATCTGCAGCGCCTGACCCAGAGTTTTCATCTCAACCTCACCGCACTGGGTTTGTTGGCCTTTATGGTCGGTCTGCTAATTGTGCATGCCTCTATCGGGCTGGCACTCGAGCAGCGCCGTGGCCTGCTGCGTAATTTGCGTGCGTGCGGGGTAAGCCTCAGTGCAATGATCGCAGCGCTGGCAGTGGAATTAGGGCTGTTTGCCCTGCTCGGGGGGCTGGCCGGAGTGGTCAGCGGTTACTTGCTGGCCAGTGCCTTGCTGAGCGATGTCGCGGCCAGTTTGCGTGGTTTGTATGGTGCGGAAATCGCCGGTCAGCTGAGCTTGTCGCCGCAATGGTGGCTGGCGGGCCTGGCAATCAGTTTGCTTGGAACATTGCTGGCCGGCGGCAAGAGCCTGTTAATCGCGGCCCGCCTGCCACTGCTGGAAGTGGCGAAGCCGCAGGCCTGGCGCCTGGCCCAGAGCCGCTGGCTGAAGCGTCAGGCGCTGCTGGCGATCGGCTTGTTGGGCCTTGCACTGGCCTGTTGGCAGCTGGGAGATAGCCTGCTCATTGCATTTGTCATGCTGGCTTCGCTGCTTCTAGCGGCGGCTTTACTGCTGCCGGCGTTGCTTGACGGCGTGCTGGCCGGGCTGGCCCGCTATTGTCGAGGCCCATTGGTTGAATGGTTTGTTGCAGACAGTCGCCAACAGCTGCCGGCTTTGTCGCTGGCACTGATGGCGTTGTTACTGGCATTGGCGGCGAGCGTCGGGGTTGGCAGCATGACCGAGGGCTTTCGCAAGACCTTTATCGGCTGGCTTGACCAGCGTTTGTCTGCAGAGTTGTTCATCAATCCGCGCGATACCCGTCAGGGTGTGCAAATCAGTCAATGGCTGAGCACGCAGCCGGATATCGAGGCGATCCTGCCGCAATGGCTTATCGACGTGCGCCTGCAAGGCAGCCCCGTGCAGGTGCAAGGCATCATCAGCCATGTCAGTTACCGGCAGCACTGGCCCTTGCTGGAACAGCACGGCCAAGCATGGCAAAAGCTGGATGCCGGGCAGGGGGCGATGCTCAGTGAACAGCTCGCACGCCAACTCAAACTGGGTGTTGGCGACAGCCTGACGCTGGTTACTCCGAGCGGTGATCAGGCGCTACCGGTGGTTGGGCTGTACGCGGACTACGGCAACCCCAAGGGACAGATACTGGTGAGTGCCGACTGGCTGCGACAATACTGGGCGCACGCCAGTCTGAGCAGTTTGAGCCTGCGTATGCCAGTGAATCGGGCAGATGATGTCAAACAAGCGCTCGAAAAGCGCTTTGGCCTGGAGCCTTCGCGGCTGATTGACCAGGCTTCCCTGAAACGCTGGTCGACCCAGGTATTCGACCGCACCTTTGCCGCCACTGCTGCGCTGAACAGCCTGACCCTGGGGGTGGCCGGGATTGCCTTGTTCATCAGTTTGCTGACCCTGGGCCAGAGTCGGCTTGGGCAACTGGCGCCGCTCTGGGCGCTGGGCCTTGAGCGCCGGCACCTGGCCTGGCTGAGCCTGAGTCAAACCGTCCTGCTGGCCGGGCTGACCGTGTTGCTGGCTATACCACTTGGTTTGCTGCTGGCCTGGTGCCTGGTAGCGGTAGTGAATGTGCAAGCCTTCGGCTGGCGCCTGCCGCTGTATGTTTTCCCCGGGCAATTGCTGCAACTCTGCTTGCTGGGCCTGCTGACCAGTTTACTGGCCGCTGCCGGCCCCTTGTGGCAACTGTCCAGGCGTCAGCCAGCTGATCTATTGAGGCAATTTGCCGATGAACGCTAAGCGGTTACTCGTGTTGATGCTGTTTGTGCTCCTGGCCGCTTGCGAAGAAAAACCATCCGTCACGGCAGGCTTTGCCGGCCTTGGTCAGGCATCCGATGCGTTTGCCACGGTCAGCCGTGGCCGGCCGCTGGTTTTCCCGCAGGATCATGCTGCCCATGACGGCTATCGCATTGAATGGTGGTACGTCACCGCTAATTTGACCGATGAACAAGGCCGTGAATGGGGTGCGCAGTGGACGCTGTTCCGCACGGCCCTGCGTCCGGGTGAGGAACAAGTGGGTTGGAACAGCCCCAATGTATGGATGGGGCATGCTGGCCTGACCAGCCCTTGGGGGCATCAGCATACCGAGACGCTGGCCCGCGGAGGGATTGGCCAGGCCGGGGTGCAAGCCGAGCCTTTCCGTGCATGGATCGATAACTGGTCGCTGCATAGCAGCGCCGGTGCAGGGTTGCAGAACCTGCACATGCAGGCGTCTGGAAAGCAATTCAGCTATGCGCTGCAACTCAGCAGCAAGGGCCCGCTGGTCGCCCATGGGGATCAAGGCTACAGCGAGAAGTCCGGGCAGGGGCAAGCGTCTTATTATTTCAGCCAGCCTTTTTTTCAGGTTACCGGTGAAGTGCAAAGTGCCGGCCAGCGCTTCAACGTCACCGGCAATGCCTGGCTGGATCGCGAGTGGAGCAGCCAGCCACTGGCCGCCGACCAGCAGGGCTGGGACTGGTTTTCCCTGCATCTGCAAAATGGCGCCAAGTTGATGCTGTTTCAGGTTCGGCAGGCCCAAGGCGACCATTATCGTGCAGGAACCTGGATCAGCGCCGAGGGTGTTCCAACACCTCTTGATGCAACGCAGATCAAGCTCACGCCAGTGACCTGGACGGTTCAGCAGCATGGGCGCAAGGTGCCGACAGCATGGCGGGTTGAAGTGCCCGAGCATGCTGTGGATGTGCAGGTCGCAGCGCTACAGCCGCAGGCATGGATGGCCACGCTGTTTCCCTATTGGGAAGGACCGGTCAGCTTGACCGGCAGCCTGGGAGGGCGCGGATTTCTGGAAATGACCGGTTATTGAGGCGGGTTTTGAGCAGATCCCCCGACAGCCTTGCCGCGTTGAATGCGGCAGGCAGTAGCAAAAAGGGGGGCTAGAGATTTATTTGGCCTATTTCAGGCGCCCGCTTCTGGGCCGACTCCTGCCTGTCACGACCGGCTCCAGTCACCAAGGGCCGAAATCGTCCTGATCCAGCTTCCGCGACCCCTCTCCATTTTGTGCTATTCAGAAATCAGCAAAAACACCACGGATTTCTCCGTGGCGTTCAAGGGTGAATCGTGGTCTTGCTACCGTTACGCTTCTGCCTGATTGCCTCCGGCTCAGACGCGGAAGCGGCCGACCAGTTCTGCCAGGGTCTTTGATAGCCTGGAGAGTTGCTGGCTGGCCTGCATGCTCTGGGCGGAGTTGGCGGCGGCGTCGTTGGACAGGTCGCGGATGTCGGTGATGTTGCGTGCTATTTCCTCGGTGACGCTGCTCTGTTCTTCGCAGGCAGTGGCAATTTGGGCGGCCATGTCGTTGATGCGCAGCACCGAAGCGCTGGTGTCACTGAGCACCTGATCGACCCCGGCGGCACGCTCGACGCTGTCGCGGGCCTTGCTGCTGCCGGCGTGCATGGCGTGCACGGCCTTGTCGACCCCGGCCTGCAGACGCTCGATGCGCACCTGGATGTCCTTGGTCGAGTCCTGGGTGCGTCCCGCCAGCGCCCTGACTTCGTCGGCCACCACGGCAAAGCCGCGGCCTTGTTCACCGGCCCGCGCGGCCTCGATGGCGGCGTTCAGGGCCAGCAGGTTGGTCTGGTCGGCGATGCCGCGGATTACTTCGAGTACGGCGCCGATGCTGGAGGTCTCCTGGGCCAGGGCGGCAATGGTTTCCGATGCGCTTTCCACTTCCTGGGCCAGTTGGCGGATCGACTGGATGGTGCTGCTGACCACTTGGGCGCCATCGCGGGACTGGCTGGTGGCTTGCTGCGCGGCGTCCGAGGCGTTCAGTGCATTGCGCGCCACCTCATGCACGGCGGCACTCATCTCGGTTGCGGCAGTGCTGACCTGGTCGAGTGAGGCATGCTCGCTGCTGATCAGTCGGTCATTGGTCGCGGCCATACCAGCCATGGATCGAGCTGCTGCATCGACTTCTCCGGTAACCCGGCCGACCTCGGCAATCAGCGGCTGCAGCTTGTCGAGGAAACGGTTGAACGCTTTACCAAGCTGGCCCAGTTCGTCAGCCGAGTGGGCGTCCATGCGTGCCCGCAGGTCGCCGTCACCTTCGGCAATCTGCTCGACGCGATGGAGCAGCTGCAGCATTGGGCGAAGCACCACGAGCGGCAGGGCAATAACCAGCAGCACGCAACCGAGCAGGGCGATCAGCAGAATGCTGCCTTGTTGCACGTTCGCGGCAGCGCCATCGTCTATCGCTGCCTGGCCTTCGCTAAGCGATGCCAGGTCTTCCATTTCGCCAAGCTTGTCGATGACATCGCGCATAGCTTCGAACTGACGTTCGCTGTCGCCAAAGCTCAGGTCGCTGGCCGCTTTTGGGTTGCTCTCGGCTTGTTCGATGACTCGCCGCGAGACCTGCGTCCACTGCGCAAAGCCATTATTGAACTGACTGACCAGGGCCAGTGCCTCGGCACCTGGCTGCATCGCGGCATAGCGCTGAACGCGATCCTGAACTTGCTGCAGATTTTCCGCGTGACTGGCCCGCAGTGCTTGGGCGTGGCTGCCCGCGTTGCTGTCGAGCAAGCTGCGCTCGGCAACAAAGGCCTGATAGAGATCACGATCAGCATTGAGTAGCAGGCTGATGGCCGGCAGGTAGCGTTTGGTCAGCTGAGTGCTGGACTCCGTTACCTGGTTGATGCCGCGCATGCCTGACCAGCCCATCAGCACCAGCAACAACGCCAGGAAGCCGATAGGTAGGGTGATTTTCCAGCGAAAGCCGAGGTCGGCGAAGAAACGCAACATGGTATCTCTCCTTGAGGGATTGTCTTGGCTATCGGCAGATATGCCCTCAGCGAAAGACCATTAGTCGAAATCTTTATAGAGCAGCGATGGTGGTACAGCTACGGTTTTGCCTATGCACGGGTGTTGATAGGCATTGCCTGCTTATTGTTATGGCATGCGCGAGCATGTCGGCCAAGCATGGCTCAACCTGCGCATGACTTCCAGCGTTGTCACGCGCGCAGCATTGACGGCCTGCGAGGCCTTATAAAGCGCTCAAACAGTCGACCAAGCCATTGGCCAGGTTATCCAGCAAGGCCTCGTAGCCGTTGCCATCTACAGCCAGGATCGCGCCCATGGTATCGAGCTCAGCCAAAGTTACCGGCAGACCGGCGGTCAGGGTCTCGGCCAGGCGTGGGACCATCGGCGGTTCGCTGAATACACAGCTCGGCCCGGCCTTCTCTAAACGGGTGCGCATGGCGGCCACATGCCGGGCGCCGGGCTGCACCTCGCTGGCCACGCTAAATACGCCGGCGTGCTTGAGCCCGTAGGCCGCCTCGAAGTAGTCATAGGCCTCGTGGAAGACAAAGTAGGGTTTGCCGGCCAGGCCACTCAGGCGGGTTTTCAGGCGTTGGTCGAGGGCCTCAAGGCTTTCGCCAAAGGCGTTAGCATTGGCCTGATAGCGCGGTGCGTTGGCCGGGTCGGCGCTGGCCAGGTCGGCGGCCATTTTCGCGGCTATTACTTGGGCGTTGGCTGGCAGCAACCACAAATGGGCATCCAGGCTGCCGGGGCGATGATTGTGATCGTGCTGGTCGGCGGCCCCCTGGTCAGGCGCGTTGTGCGCCTTATGATCATCGTGGCCCAAGTCATGGTCATCATGGCCTTCGTGCGCGGCATGGCTGTCGCCGAAGTGACGCAGGTGCATGCCGGGCAGGTCCTGCACCGCGACGTTGGGTTGGCTACGCCCGGCCAGTACCCGCGGCAGGAAGCTTTCCAGGTCCGGGCCAACCCAGTACAGCAGCGTCACTTCGCGTACCCGCCGCACATCGGAGGGGCGTAGCGCGTAGTGGTGCGGCGAGGCGCCTGGCGGCAGCAGCACTTCGGGGCTGCCGACACCGTCCTGCACGGCCGCGGCAATCAGCTGCAAGGGTTTGATGCTGGTCAGCACGCGCACCTCGGCGAGTGCGGCAGGGCTGGTGAGGAAAATGGCGCAGAGCAGGCTGACAGCAGAAAAAAGACGCAACACGGAGGACACTCAGGCTGGAAGGAACGGGTAATATAATAACGTCTCCCGCCCTTGCCGTCCTCGCCCAATGACTCAGCCACCGCTCGCCTCACGTCCCCACGACCATTCCCATTGTGTCAGCCATGCCCTGGCCGAGGCCGAAGGCATCTGCACGCAGCAGGGGCTGCGCCTGACTGCCCTGCGCAAACGCGTGCTGGAGCTGGTCTGGCAGAGCCACAAGCCGTTGGGGGCTTACGACATCCTCGCCGTGTTAAGCGAGCAGGATGGCCGCCGCGCCGCACCGCCGACCGTTTATCGGGCGCTGGATTTTCTTCTGGAAAACGGCCTGGTGCACCGCATCGCCTCGCTCAACGCCTTTGTCGGCTGCAGTCACCCGACGCACGCCCACCAGGGCCAGTTCCTGATTTGCCGCAGCTGCCATGCGGCCATCGAGCTGGAGTATGCCGCGATCAGTGACGCGATCGTCAGTGGCGCGCAGAGCGTCGGTTTTGTGGTCGAAGGGCAGACCGTGGAAGTAGTTGGTCTCTGCGCGGGTTGCCAGGAGGCCGCATGAGCGATGCGTTGATTCGCCTTGAGGGGATTGGTGTCAGCTTCCGCGGCCAGAGCGTGTTGCAGGATGTGCAACTGAGCGTCAAGCCCGGCGAGATCGTCACCCTTATCGGTCCCAATGGCGCCGGCAAAACCACCCTGGTGCGCGCCGTACTCGGCCTGCTCAAGCCCGATAGCGGCAGTGTCTGGCGTAAGCCGAAGCTGCGCATCGGCTATATGCCGCAGAAACTGCATGTCGATGCCACCCTGCCGCTCAGTGTGCTGCGCTTTCTGCGTCTGGTGCCCGGTGTTGATCGTGCCAGCGCTCAGGCGGCGCTGGCCGAAGTCGGCGCCAGCCAGGTGATCGACAGTCCTTTGCAGAGTATTTCCGGCGGCGAGCTGCAGCGGGTGCTGCTGGCCCGGGCGCTGTTGCGCGAGCCGCAGCTGCTGGTGCTCGACGAGCCGGTGCAGGGCGTCGATGTCAGCGGCCAGGCCGAGCTGTACCGCCTTATCACCCAGTTGCGCGACCGCCATGGTTGCGGCGTATTGATGGTGTCCCATGACCTGCACCTGGTGATGAGCACCACCGACCAAGTGGTCTGCCTCAATCGGCATGTCTGCTGTTCCGGTCACCCGGAGCAGGTCAGCTTTGACCCGGCGTTCGTCGAGCTGTTCGGCCAGGACGCCCAGAGCCTGGCGATCTATCACCACCGCCACGACCATGAGCACGACCTGCATGGCGCCGTGGTCAACCAACCGAGCGCCGGCCTGAATATCAAAGGCCCGCTGCAACCCCATGTACACGGAGATGGCTGCAAGCATGGCTGATTTTCTGCTCAACGCCCTGCTTGCCGGCCTGGCCCTGGCCATTGTCGCCGGTCCGCTCGGCTCTTTCGTGGTCTGGCGGCGCATGGCTTATTTCGGCGACACCCTGTCGCATGCCGCGCTGCTCGGCGTCGCCCTCGGCCTGATGCTCGATGTGAGTCCGACCTTGGCGGTGACGGTCGGCTGCGTGCTGCTGGCGGTGCTGCTGGTGACCCTGCAGACCCGCCAGCCGCTGGCTTCGGACACCCTGCTCGGGATTCTTGCCCATAGCACTCTGTCCTTGGGTCTGGTCGTCTTGAGCTTTATGAAAGATGTGCGGATTGACCTGATGGGCTACCTGTTCGGCGACCTGCTGGCCGTCGGCCCCAGCGACCTGGCCTGGATTCTTGGCGGCAGCGCCCTGGTGCTGGTGCTGTTGACGCTGCTCTGGCGTCCGCTGCTGGCGATCACCGTGCACGAGGAGCTGGCACGGGTGGAAGGCTTGCCGGTGGCGGCGATCCGCCTGAGCCTGATGCTGCTGATCGCCGTGGTGATCGCCGTGGCGATGAAGATCGTTGGCGTGCTGCTGATCACCTCCTTGCTGATCATTCCCGCCGCCGCCGCCCAGCGCCACGCGCGCACCCCGGAGCAGATGGCCCTGGGCGCCAGCCTGCTGGGCATCGTTGCGGTGTGCGGTGGCCTCAGCCTGTCGTGGTTCCAGGACACCCCGGCCGGACCCTCGATAGTGGTCTCGGCGGCCAGCCTGTTCCTGCTCAGCTTCGCCCTGCCGCGGCGCACGGCGTAAGGCTCAGGCTACGGGAGCCGTGTAGGGCAATGAATCGGGGCGCGTAGCTGATGCCTTTTTCATCCACCATCGCGATTGGTGGATGGATAGAGCGTCATCCACCCTATACAGTCGCAGCAAGGTTTGGTTGCGCTCGGCTGGGCGGTGTAGAATTGGCCGTTTTTTGCCCAACATGAGACTCGCAGAAATGATCTCGTACGCCTCACGTTGTCTTTCCATCCTCGCTATTTCGCTGCTGTTGGCCGCGTGCCAGAGCGCGCCGCAAGGACCAGGCCCGATCACCGACGAGCTGCTCGGTGACTTTCGCCTGCTCGAGCAAAGCCTGGCCGAAGACCAGTTGAGCGCAGCCGAAAGCCAGCTCAAATCCCTAAACGTGCGCGCCAGCGGCGACGCTCGCCTTGAGGTGTATCAGCGTCAGCTGGCCGAAGCCTATCTGCGCCAAGGCCAAGCAGCCCTGCAGGTCGGTGACCTGGAGCGTGCGGCCAAGGCCCTCGGCCGGGCGCGTATGTTGATGCCGCAGGCGCCCGCATTGACCACCGGGCTGGGTGGCGCGATTGCCAAGGTTCGACAAACCGAGCTGGATGCGGCGGACCTTGCGAGCAGCGCCGCCGAACAGGCTGCGGCCCAAGCCCAGGCGGCGCGGGGTGAGCAGGCGCGCCAATTGCGCCAGGCCGCCGAGCGGCAGGCCGCTGCACTCAGGGCGATCCAGTTGCCCGAAGAGGCCCCCGTGCCGCACGCCCAACTGATCGATCCGGCTGCGTCCAGCAGTGCGATTGCCTTGCCGATGCTCGATAGCCGGGACAACCAGGGGCTGTACCGGCTGCTCGATGCGGTCGCTGCGGATGTGGTCACCTTCCGCTGCACAGTGGCTATCCAGGTTCGTCAGGCCGGCGACTATCTGTGGCTCGCACCGTTGCTCAAGGCGCGGATCGAGCGTCTCGACCCGGACTTCAGCCCGGTCATGAGCCAGGTAATCGAACCCGACCAGGCACCGCAACTGCTGCTGAGCCCGCAGCCTTAGACCAGGCAGCTGCCCGTGGCAATGACCTGTACTCGCGGTTGGTGCCGCTCTGGCTCATGCTTTTTAGCTATAACCATAGGCCCACAAAGATTTTTGCGGCCTAAAGCGTGCCGGGTAGACTAGGCGCCTTTGTGCCCACCCGGCCGTTTTACAAACCCAAAAGGTTTAATGCGTGATCAACTTTCATCAGGTTCACAAGGCGTATCGCGTCAGTGGCCAGGATATCCCCGCCTTGCAGCCGAGCGACCTGCAGATCGCCCGTGGCGAAGTGTTCGGCATCATCGGTCATTCCGGTGCCGGCAAGAGCACCCTGCTGCGCCTGATCAATCGTCTGGAAGAACCCTCGGGCGGGCGCATCGAGATCGATGGTGAAGACGTCACCGCGCTGGATGCAGCTGGCCTGCGGCGCTTCCGTCAGCGGGTCGGGATGATCTTCCAGCATTTCAACCTGCTGTCGTCGAAGACCGTCGCCGCCAACGTCGCCCTGCCGCTGAAACTGGCTGGGGTATTGTCGCGCAGCGCCATGCAGGCGCGGGTCGCCGAACTGCTGGCGCGGGTCGGTCTCAGCGAGCACGCCAACAAATACCCGGCGCAGCTGTCCGGCGGCCAGAAGCAGCGCGTCGGCATCGCCCGCGCCCTGGCTACCGAGCCGAAGATTCTGCTGTGCGACGAGGCCACCAGCGCTCTCGACCCGCAGACCACCGCCTCGGTGTTGCAACTGCTGGCGCAGATCAACCGCGAACTGAACCTGACCATTGTGCTGATCACCCATGAAATGGACGTGATTCGCCGGGTCTGCGACCGCGTGGCGGTGATGGATGCCGGCGTGATCGTCGAGATGGGCTCGGTGGCCGATGTCTTTCTGCATCCGCAGCACGCCACCACCAAGCGCTTCGTCCAAGAAACCGAGCAGGTCGACGAAGGCGCGCGGCATGACGACTTCGCCCATGTGGCCGGCAGCATCCTGCGCCTGACCTTTCAGGGGCAGGCCACTTACGCGCCGCTGCTCGGCACCGTGGCGCGTGAAACCGGGGTGGATTACAGCATCCTCGCCGGGCGCATCGATCACATCAAAGACACCCCCTACGGCCAGTTGACCCTGGCCCTGACTGGCGGCGACCTGAATGCCGCGCTAGCGCGCTTCGCTGCCGCCGACGTGCACATGGAGGTGCTGCGCTGATGGAGGCTCTTCTGACCCGCCTGTTACCCAATGTCGATTGGGCGGAAATCGGCTACGCCAGCCTCGACACCCTGAGCATGCTCGGTGGCTCGCTGCTGTTTACCGTGATCCTCGGTTTACCGCTGGGCGTGCTGCTGTTCCTCACCAGCCCACGGCAGATGTTCGAGCAGAAAGCGCTGTACAGCGTGCTATCGCTGCTGGTGAACATCCTGCGTTCGGTGCCCTTCGTCATCCTGCTGATCGTGATGATTCCCTTCACGGTGCTGGTCACCGGCACCTCGCTGGGTGTGGCCGGGGCCATCCCGCCGCTGGTGGTGGGGGCCACGCCGTTCTTCGCCCGCCTGGTGGAAACCGCATTGCGCGAAGTCGATCGTGGGATCATCGAGGCGACCCAGGCGATGGGGGCGAGCACCCGCCAGATCGTGGTCAACGCCCTGCTGCCTGAAGCGTTGCCGGGCATCTTTGCGGCGGTGACGGTGACCGCCATCACTCTGGTGTCCTACACCGCCATGTCCGGCCTGATCGGCGGCGGCGGGCTTGGCGATCTGGCGGTGCGCTATGGCTACCAGCGCTACCAGCCCGACGTGATGCTGGTCACCGTGGTGCTGCTGCTGGTGCTGGTACAGATTCTGCAGACCGCCGGCGACAAGCTGGTGGTGCATTTCTCCAGAAAATAAACGGTTTGTTGTAGGAGCCAGCTTGCTGGCGATCAGCCTTGGCAAGGATCGCCGGCGTGCCGGACCACAACAAGCTGGCTCCTACGTCCTGTTGTATAGCGGCTATCCGCCGAACCCCGTATCCATCCCACAAGGAGCTTCATGATGAAAAAATTGCTGACTGCCATCGCTGTCGTCGCTGCGTTTTCCAGCGCTGCCCAGGCTGAATCCCTGAGCGTGGCGGCCACCGCCGTGCCGCACGCGGAAATCCTCGAGTTCGTCAAACCGACCTTGGCCAAAGACGGCGTCGAGTTGGAGATCAAGGTCTTCACCGACTACGTGCAGCCTAACGTGCAGGTCGCCGAGAAGCGCCTGGACGCCAACTTCTTCCAGCACCAGCCGTACCTCGATGAGTTCAACAAGAGCCGCGGCACCGAGCTGAGCAGCGTCGCCGGCGTGCATGTCGAACCCTTCGGTGCCTACTCGAGCACGATCAAGGACCTCAAGGACCTGCCGCAAGGCGCCAACGTGGTCATCCCCAACGACGCCACCAACGGCGGCCGTGCCCTGTTGCTGCTGCAAAAGGCCGGCGTGATCACCCTGAAGGACGCGAGCAACATCCTCGCCACGCCGAAAGACATCGCCGAGAACCCGAAAGCGATCAAGGTGCGGGAACTGGAAGCCGCGACCCTGCCGCGTGTACTGACCCAGGTCGACCTGGCGCTGATCAACACCAACTACGCTCTGGAAGCCAAGCTCAACCCGACCGCGGATGCGCTGATCATCGAAGGCAGCGACTCGCCCTACGTAAACATCCTGGTCGCCCGCCCGGACAACAAGGACAGCGCTGCCATGCAGAAACTGGCCAAGGCGCTGAACAGCCCTGAAGTCAAAGCCTTTATCCTAGAGAAATACCAGGGCGCAGTCGTGCCGGCGTTCTAAGCTGTCGCTTCTCCGCTAGTCACATGAGCCCGCTCCCGCAGCGGGCTTTTTCTTGGCTATGTCCCCATCCTCTGTTGCGCTCAGGCATCGGCGCCCAGGTTTAGGGGGCTGGCTTCGTAGGGTGCGCCGCGCGCACCAACACCAGCGCCGCCACAGACGCCTGGTGCGCACAGCGCACCCTACCGATTGCGGCCGCTGCAAGTAGTGTCATGCTTCCCCGGGCGCCCCATGCAACACGTAATGGGTACATAGCCTTTTTCTTGCCGCTTAGGTCTCCAGCAGGCATTCCAGCAGACAATCCAGCGCCGGCTGGCGTTGCGCCCGGCGCAGCACCGCGATCAGTTCGCGGTGGAAGGTCAGTTCGCCCAGTTCGAGCACCCGCAGCTGGGTCGGCCGCTGCAGCCACAAGCCGGCGCGGGGGATCAGCGAGACGCCGAGGCCGCACTCGACCATGCGCACGATGGCCTCCAGCTCGTCCAACTCCAGTGCCTCATGCACGCTCAGGTGCTGTTCGCGGAGGAACTGGCTCACCAGCCGCCCGCCGAAGGAGCGCCGGTCGTAACGCACGAATGGCTGTTCGGCGAGGATTTGCAACGGCTCATCGCCCGCAACGCTCAGTGGCGTGATCAGCACGAAGGGTTCACGCGCCAGGCTGATCTGCAGCAGCTCCTTGGGTAGCTCGAAGGGTGGTTTGATCAGCAATGCCAGGTCCAGTTCGCCGGCATCCACCTGGCTCAGCAGGTTGAGTGAAACGCCGGGCACCAGCTTCAATTCGACCCGCGGGGCCAGTACCCGAAAGCGCGGCAAGGCTTCTGGTAGCAAGCCGGTCTGCACGCTGGCGATGGCGCCGACCTTCAGCTCGCCGCGCCACTCGGCCGCCGTGGTCGGTTGGGCCATCTGCGCATAGAGCGCGAGCATCTGCTCGGCCAAAGGCAGGGCATGCCGCCCGGCGCCATTGAGCACGGCGGCGCGGCCGCTGCGGTCGAACAGGCGCACCCCCAGACCGTTTTCCAGCACGCGCATCTGCGCACTGACCGCCGACTGGGTCAGGCCGACCTGCTGGCCAGCAGCGGCGAAGGTGCCGTGGCGGGCAACCATCAGGAAGGTTCTCAACTCGCGCAACATGGCCGCCTCGACTGATCAATATTGTTTGTGCTTGCGAGCAAGGATATTCGCTTTTAATCAGTATCGCTGTTGCTGAGAATCGGTGAACACTCAGCACAAGGAACCACCGCATGGCACTCGCACCTTTTCACCTGGCCATTCCCGTCCACGACCTGGCCGCCGCCCGGCACTTCTATGCGCAGGTATTTGGCTGTGCCGAGGGTCGCAGCAGCGAGCATTGGGTGGACTTCGACTTCTTCGGCCATCAGTTGGTGATCCACCAGGCGCCGCAGATGGACTATCAAAAAGCTGCACACAGCAACCCGGTGGACGGCCATGAAGTGCCGGTGCCGCATTTCGGTGTGGTGCTCGGCTGGGATGACTGGCAGCAACTGGCCGAGCGCTTGCAGGCCAGAAATACCCACTTCGTCATCGAGCCCTACGTGCGCTTCGCCGGCCAGGTCGGCGAGCAGGCGACGATGTTCCTCCTCGACCCCTGCGGCAATGCCCTGGAGTTCAAGGCGTTCAAGGATATCGACCAGTTGTTTGCCAAGTAGTCTGCCTCCCACGCCTGCCGCCAGTAGGGTGCGCCGTACGCACCAAGAGTCTGGCCTGCGCGGCCCCGCGCCCACTCACACCTAGGCGCGGCGGGACGCTGGGTTATTGGTCGCGACGGATTCCTGTTGACCCAGCTTCGCGGGCAAGCCCGCTCTTACAAGAGCCACGGGTCTCGACAAGCCAGCGCAGGCATCACCATTGAAAAGGCTATGTACCCGTTATGTGTTGCATGCAGCAATGCCCTGTAGGAGCCAGCTTGCTGGCGATGCTGTTGCATGGGATTGCTGGCCCGGATCGCCAGCAAGCTGGCTCCTACAGACGCGCCTGCCTTTTTACTGGTCATCTCTCCTGGGGTGCTGCCAGCGCAAGTCGTGCAACATGCAACTGGTACATAGCCATTGAAAACCGCTCAGCCGCTCAGCCGCGCTGCGGGGTGTGGCGCACTGGCGCACTGCCTGCTACGTAGTAGGGCGCGGTGCTGCGCGGCAGTGGCGTGCGTCCGCGGATTTTGTCGGCGATCTTTTCGGCCATCATGATGGTCGGCGCGTTGAGGTTGCCGGTGGTGATCAGCGGCATGATCGACGCGTCAACCACTCGCAGCCCTTCGATGCCATGCACCCGGCCCTGGCCGTCGACCACTGCCATGGCGTCCTCGCCCATCTTGCAGGAGCAGGACGGGTGGAAGGCGGTTTCCGCATGATCGCGGACGAAGGCATCCAGTTCGGCGTCGCTCTGCACGTCGGCACCGGGGCTGAGTTCGCGGCCACGGAACGGGTCGAGCGCCGACTGGTTCATGATTTCGCGGGTGATGCGGATGCCGTCGCGGAACTCACGCCAGTCCTGGGGGCTGCTCATGTAGTTGAACAGGATGCTCGGGTGTTGGCGCGGGTCTTTCGATTTGGCCTGGACGCGCCCGCGACTTGGCGAGCGCATAGAGCCGACGTGGGCCTGAAAACCGTGTTCCTTGACCGCGTTACTGCCGTTGTAATTAATCGCTACCGGCAGGAAGTGGTACTGGATGTTTGGCCACTCGAACTCGGCGCTGGAGCGAATGAAGCCGCCGGCCTCGAACTGGTTGCTGGCACCGGTGCCCTTGCCGAGCAGTAGCCATTTGGCGCCGATCGGTGGCTGGTTCCACCATTGCAGCGCCGGGTACAGCGACACCGGCTCCTTGCAGGCGTATTGCAGGTACATCTCCAAGTGATCCTGGAGGTTCTCGCCAACGCCGGGCAATTCGTGCACCAGCGGAATGTCCAGATCGCTTAGCAGGGCGGCCGGGCCGACCCCGGAGCGCTGGAGAATCTGCGGCGAGGCAATGGCGCCACTGCACAGCAGCACTTCGCGCCGCGCATTGACGGTGGTCGGATTGTTGCTGTCGCCGTGCAGGTAGTCGACGCCGATGGCGCGTTTGCCGCTGAACAAAATGCGCTCGGTCAAGGCATGGGTGACGATGGTCAGGTTCGGCCGGCCTTTGGCTTGGTCCAGATAGCCGCGCGCGGTGCTGGAGCGTCGACCCTGCGGGGTCACGGTACGATCCATCGGCCCGAAGCCTTCTTGCTGGTAACCATTCAAGTCGTCAGTGCGCGGGTAACCGGCCTGCACACCGGCTTCGACCATGGCGTGGAACAGTGGATTGTTGCCGGCTTTCGGCGTACCCACGCTGACCGGACCGTCGCCGCCGTGGTAGGCATTGGCGCCACTGTCGCGGGTTTCGGCTTTCCTGAAATACGGCAGGCAGTCCAGGTAGGACCAATCTTCAAGCCCCGGTTGTTTTGCCCAGCCGTCATAGTCGAGGGCATTGCCGCGGATGTAGCACATGCCGTTGATCAGCGATGAGCCGCCCAGGCCCTTGCCACGCCCGCACTCCATGCGGCGGTTGTTCATGAAGGGTTCCGGCTCGGTTTCGTAGGCCCAGTTGTAGCGCCGACCTTGCAATGGGAAGGCCAGAGCGGCGGGCATCTGGGTGCGGAAATCCAGGCGATAGTCGGGGCCGCCAGCTTCCAGCAGCAGCACGCTGACGTCCTTGTCTTCAGTCAGGCGGGTAGCCAGCACGTTGCCGGCCGAGCCGGCGCCGATGATGATGTAGTCGAATTCTTGGGGCATAAGAGCTCCTGTAGCCCGGATCCAGTCCGGGGGAAATACGATGACTGCTCCCGGATTGGATCCGGGCTACGGGGCGCAAAGAATGGGCGGTGTACCGCCATGCCCGCGAAGCGCAAGCGCGGCCAAGGCCCCTCCTACAGTTACGTCGAGGGTCAGAACACCGAGGCGTAGCCGCCGAGTTCGACCTGCACCGACTTGATGCGGGTGTAGTGCTCCAGGGTGCTCAGACCGTTCTCGCGACCGACGCCGGACTGCTTGTAGCCGCCCACCGGCATTTCTGCCGGCGACTCACCCCAGGTGTTGATCCAGCAGATACCGGCTTCCAGCTGGTGGATGACCCGGTGCGCGCGTGCCAGGTCGCGCGTCACCACGCCGGCCGCGAGGCCGTAGTCGGTGTCGTTGGCACGGCGGATCACTTCTTCTTCCGTGTCGTAGACCAGGATGCTCATCACCGGGCCGAAGATTTCTTCGCGGACGATGGTCATCCCGTCCGTGCAGTCGGTAAATACGGTCGGTGCCACGTAGGCGCCCTTGGCGTAGTCGCCCTCGGTCACTCGCTCGCCACCGATCAGCAGGCGCGCACCTTCGCTACGGCCTTTTTCGATGTAACCGAGCACGCTTTCCAGGTGGGCGAAGCTGACCAGTGGGCCGAAGTTGGTGGCCTCAATCTGCGGATCACCCAGGCGGATGCGTTTGACTCGCTCCAGTATCTTGCTCTCGAAGCGCGCCTGCAGCATGCGTGGCACGAACACCCGGGTGCCGTTGGTGCAGACCTGGCCGGAGCTGTAGAAGTTGGCCATCATCGCGATGTCGGCGGCGCGGTCGAGGTCTGCATCTTCGAAGATGATCAGCGGCGACTTGCCGCCCAGCTCCATGGTCACTTCCTTGAGCGAGGAGCTGGAGGCGCTGGCCATGACCTTCTTGCCGGTGACGGTGCCGCCGGTGAAGGAGATTTTCTCGATACCTGGGTGCTCGGTCAGCCACTGGCCGACTTCGCGACCGCTGCCGGTGAGCACGTTGAACACGCCGTCCGGCAGGCCGGCTTCGCTGTAGATCTCGGCCAGCTTGAGGGTGGTCAGCGAGGTGACTTCGCTGGGCTTGAAAATCATCGCGTTGCCGGCGGCCAGGGCCGGTGCGGATTTCCACAGGGCGATCTGAATCGGGTAGTTCCACGCGCCAATACCGGCGACCACACCCAGCGGCTCGCGGCGGGTATAGACGAACGCGCTCTCGCGCAGGGGGATCTGCTGGCCTTCGATGGCGGGCACCAGGCCTGCGTAATACTCCAGCACATCGGCACCGGTGACGATGTCGACGAAGCGCGTTTCCGACAGTGGCTTGCCGGTGTCGAGGGTTTCCAGTTCAGCCAGCTCATCGTTGCGCTCGCGCAGGATGTCCACTGCTTTGCGCAGGATGCGCGAGCGCTGCATAGCAGTCATCGCCGCCCAGACTTTCTGTCCGGCGGTCGCGCTGGCGACGGCACGTTCGACGTCTTCCTGGCTGGCGCGCTGGACGTTGGCGAGCACTTCACCATTGGCCGGGTTGATGCTTTCGAAGGTGGCGCCGCTGGTCGAATCGACATAGCGGCCGCCGATGTAGAGCTTCTGTTCGTCGAATCGGGCCATGGGGAGAGTCCTCTCTTGTCTGTTGTCTTCGCAAGGCTGGCGGCGGCTTCAGTACGGCCTTGGCCAGATGGGTCGGCGGGTGCGGATGTCGCGCGCAGCGACAATGTCCCGGCCGGAAAGAGTGGCATTCAGCCTACGTTATTTTTATTGAACGATCAATCAACAAAGATAGCCGGGAGCGACTCACGCTGGCCTGGATACGACAAGCCGCGTGCAGGAGCCGCCGCCTGGCCCGTAGGCTGCGCCGGGGTTCGAAGTTATTGCGTGGGTTATTGATGGTGCGCGCGGCGCACCCTACACGTGATACGACAAGTCGCGTACAGGAGCCGCCCGGCCCGTAGGGTGCGCCGTGCGCACCGGGGTTTGAGGCCGGGACGCGGGTTGTGAATGGCGCTATCGACGTGGCGTGTTCAGCCTGCCTTGCGCAGTTGCTGGTCCAGGTAGTCGTAGGCGATCTGGATGGCCTGTTGGGTATCGAAGCTGCCGCCGGACAGCGCGCCGCGCAGCCACAGGCCATCGATCAGGGCGGCCAGGCCGCGCGAGGCGGCGCGGGCCTGCTGCGCGGGGAGGACACGGCGGAACTGGCAGCACAGGTTTGAATCCAGGCGGTGGTCGTTGACCCGCTGCAAGCGGCGCAAGCATGGCTGATGCATGCTGCTGGCCCAGAACGCTAGCCAGGTCTTGATCGCCGGACCATTGACCTGGCTGTCGTCGAAATTGCCGTCGATCATCGCCCGTAGATGGGCGCGTGGGCTGTTGTCCTTGAGCGCCGCCCGGCGTGCGCGCACTGCCGTGTTGAGGGCCAGCATCAGGTGGCGCATGGTGGCGTCGAGCAGGCCGTTCTTGTCCTTGAAGTAGTGACTGATGATGCCGTTGGACACCCCTGCCAGGCGAGCAATGTAGGCGATGCTGGCATCGCCCATGCCGACCTGATCGACGGCTTCGAGGGTGGCCGCAATCAATTGCGAGCGGCGGATCGGTTGCATTCCGACCTTGGGCATCGGTGTCTCCGTGGATTCAGGGCGGTCCGTGGGGGCGGCAGTCTAGGCCGGTTTTTATTGAACGATCAATCACATATCCAGCGTGCCGGGCGAGGTATTGGTCGTAGCAGCTCTTGCCACGGGCCTGACAACCCTTCTGCGCCGTGACAGCGCCCGACTAGGCTATTACAATTTGATTAACATCAAAACTGAATGGTTGGCAATTTTATGGAAAACAAGACAGCGCGCCTCACCGTATTGATCGATCCGGTCAAGAAAAAGGCATTTGAGGAACTGTGCGCCGGGCAGGACCTGACGCCTTCCCAGGTTGTGCGCCAATTGATTCGCGATTACCTCGAAACCCACGGTGCGACCTACGACACCCAGAGCAAGCGCGGCCCTGTCGCCAAGTCATGAGCCGCCGAGTCGCCCGCCAGCGTTAGCCTGGCGCGTGCTCGCGCTCCTTGTGGGCGTTCAGCGCGGCGTTGAAGCCCGCGTGGTAATTATCCGCGCCGATCTGCAGCAGGATGCCCGCCTTGTCCAGCTTGGTCAGCACCCTGCTGTTGGCCTCGCAGAGTTTCACCACGATCTTGCGTTTGAGCAGTTGCTGGATGACTTCCTCCAGCGTTTGCAAGCCGGTAATGTCCATGAAGGGCACGCGGTTCAGACGAATCACCAGTATCTGCGGGTCGGTATGGGTCTGAGCCAGCGCGCGCTCGAAGTTCTCTGCCGCGGCAAAGAACAGCGGTCCTTCGATCGTGTACACCATCAGGCCTGGCGGCAGGTGGGCATGGCCGCCAAGCCGTAACTCCGCTTCCAGCTCCTGCTCGACTACCTGTTGCACGCCCACCGAGGCGGCCATGCGCCGCATGAAATGCAGCATCGCCAGGATCACTCCGATATTCACTGCCACTACCAGGTCGCTGAACACCGTGAGGCCGAAGGTGATCAACAGGATTGCCACGTCCGCCCGTGGCGCGCGCAGCACCATGCGCTTGAAGTGGCGCACCTCGCTCATGTTGTAGGCAACCACAAACAGAATCGCCGCCAGCGCGCACAGCGGGATGTCGGAAGCCAGCGGAGCCAGGAACAGGATGATCAGCAGCAGGGTGGCCGCGTGCATGATCCCGGCTAGCGGGCTGCTGCCACCGTTACGGATATTGGTCGCGGTGCGGGCAATCGCACCAGTCACGGCAAAACCGCCGAACAAGGGCGTGGCCATGTTGGCGATGCCTTGGCCAATCAACTCCTGGTTGGAATTATGCTTGGTGCCCGTCATGCCATCGGCTACTACCGCCGACAGCAACGACTCGATGGCGCCGAGCATGGCAATCGCAAAGGCCGGACCGATCAACTCGATAACCCGCGGCAGGCTGACGTCAGGCAGGCCAAATTCGGGTAAGCCCTGGGGGATGCCGCCAAAGGCGCTGCCGATGGTGGCCACGCCATCGAACTGAAACAGCGCCTGGGTCAACGTGACCACCAGCATGGCTACCAGCGGCCCGGGTACGCGTTTTAGCCCCGGCAGCTTTGGCGAGAACAAAACCAAACCCAGGCTGAGCAGGGCCAGCAGCGTGGTAGCCGGGTGCAGGTCCGGCAGCACCTGGAGTAAATTCCAGACCTTCTCGTGGAAATGTTCGCCGCCGACCTTGGGCAGACCGAAGAAGTCCTTCCACTGGCCGACCCATATGATCACCCCGATCCCGGCGGTGAAGCCGACGATCACCGGTGCCGGAATGAACTTGATCACCGTTCCCAGCCGGGTAATCCCCAGTAACAGCAGTATGACGCCGGCCATCATCGTGGCGATCTGCAAGCCGTCGATGCCGTACTCGGCGGTGATGCTCGCTAGAATCACGATGAACGCGCCGGTCGGTCCGGCGATTTGCACGCGACTGCCGCCAAACAGCGATACCAGCACGCCGCCAATGATCGCCGTATAGATGCCTTGTTCGGGCTTGACCCCCGAGGCGATGGCAAAGGCCATGGCCAGCGGCAGTGCGACTATGCCGACGATTACCCCGGCGACCAGGTTGTTCAGCCAGTGCTTGCGCCCCAGCAAACCGGCATTCCACGCTTCACGTAGCGCAATCATGGTGAGCTCCTCGGTCTGTGTATGTGCGTGATATTATCATGTGGTGATAATAAAGCGCTTCTTCGACACTAAGTGCACAGGCGTGCGTGAGCACCAACAAGCGGGTGACCGAGATGAACCGTAACGACGTTAAAAGCAAACATGCCGAGGGCGTCACCTTTGACACCCACGTGATAGCCAACCCGACCAACCTCAAGGAGTGGATCGTGTTTTTCAAAAAAGACGCAGGGAGAAGCTACTTTCTGGTCGATGAGAACGAGGAGGTCGAATCATTCGTCCAGCTGGATGACCTGGTCGACGAGTTGCGCGAACTGGGCATCAAGAACGCAGAGGTCCATTTGTAACTGCCGGCCTTGCCTCGCGTTCGAGGATGGGCGCAGAGCGCTGTGCCGCGCCGTCTGATTGCACGGTTGCGGTTAAGCACAGATACCAGAAAGCAGAAAGCGGGCCGAAGCCCGCTTTCTGCTAGTGCGCTAGTCGTGCTTATTTCAACCAGCCTGCCACGAGTTCAGGGTTTGCTGCGACCCAGTCCTTGGCAGCCTGTTCTGGCTTGGCGCCTTCGCTGACGGCCAGCATCACCGCGCCTACGTCTTCAGGGCCCCAAGAGAATTTCTTGAGGAAGGCTGCGGCCTCTGGAGCTTTGGCTTCCATACCCATGCTGACGACGGTGTCGATGTGCTCAGCTGCACCGAAGACATTCTGTGGATCTTCCAGGAAGCGCAGTTTCCACTTGGCGAACATCCAATGTGGAATCCAGCCCGGGACTACGATGGCTTCCTGCTTCTTCTCGGCGCGACCCAAGGCGATAGCCATGGCTGGGCCGGAACTTGGCATGAGCTTGTAGTCCAGTTTGTATTTCTCAATGGCTTCTTCGGTGCGGCGCATGACGCCAGCGCCAGCGTCGATGCCGGTGATCTTGCCGCCAAATTCCGTGGTGTATTTGTTCAGGTCTTCGATGCTCTTGGCTTCGACGTAATCTGGAACCACCAAGCCGATTTTCGCGTCAGCATAGTTGGTGCCAAGGATCACCACCTTGTCTTTCATCTTCTCGTAGTATTCGCCGTGGGTGGCAGGTAGCCAGGCGGAGAGGGTGATGTCGAGATCGCCGCGGGCCACGCCTTGCCACATGATGGCCGGCTCAACCGCTTTCAGATCGACCTTGTAGCCGAGGTTGCTCTTGAGAATTTCGCTGGCGACATGGGTGGCGGCGACGCTGTCGTCCCAACCGTTGACGAAGCCGATGGTCAGGGTGGGCTTGTCCGCAGCCATGGCAGTTGACATGCCCAGCGCGAGTGCAGCAACGCCAAGGCTTTTCAGGCAGAAGGTGGAAAGGTTACGCATAGATTTAGTGCTCCATCAGTGAGAGTTTCAGTTCAACTGTGTTGCTCGTTCGTGCGCAGTGCAGGTGTTGCGCTGGCCGGTTAGCCGATGCCAGGTGTTCGTACCTCTAGTCGGCTGGCGCGAACGCCAGCCGGGCCAGCGGGTTTACAGTCCGACGTGCTTCTTCACGGCGGCGATGCCGTCCTGACCGTCGAAGGTGGTGACGCCAGCCAGCCACTTGTCGAGCATCTGTGGGTTGGCCTTGATCCAGTTTTTCGCGACTGTGGCCGGGTCTTCTTTCTCCAGCACTTTTTCCATCAACTGGCTTTCGATCTCGACGCTGAACTGCAGGTTGTTGAGCAGTTTGCCCATGTTGGCGCAGCGCGCTTCGTAGTCCGGCGGTACCACGGTGTAGACCTTGGCCGCGCCGTAGTCCGGGCCGAAGATGTCATCGCCACCGTCCAGGTAGGTGATGTCGAACTGGGTGTTCATTGGGTGCGGTGCCCAGCCGAGGAAGATGACCGGCTTGTTCTTCCTGACTGCACGCTGCACCTGTACCAGCATCCCGGCTTCGCTGGACTCGACCATGCGGAAACTGCCCATGCCGAACTGGTCTTCTTTGATCATTTTATCGATCAGCAGATTGCCGTCGTTACCCGGCTCGATGCCGTAGATTTTGCCGTCGAGTTCCTTCTTGAACTTGGCGATGTCCTGGAAGCTTTTCAGGCCGGCTTCAGCCAGGTAGGTCGGTACGGCGAGGGTGTATTTGGCACCCTCCAGATTTGCGGTTGGCAGCACTTTGACCCCGCCATCCTTGGTGAACGGCTCGATCACCGCGTCCATCGAGGGTGCCCAGTAGCCAAGGAATACATCGATCTGACCCTTTTGCACGCCGGTGAAGGCGATCGGTACCGAGGCCATGATCTTGCGGGGCTGGTAGCCCAGGCCTTCGCTCAGGGTCATGGCCACGCCGGTGGTGGCGGCGATGTCGGCCCAGCCGATTTCGGCGAAACGCACCTGTTTGCAGCTTTCAGGTTCCTGGGCCCAGGCGCTTTGCAGCAGCGTGCAAGACAGTAGGCCAACGCCAGCGATGGTTTTCAGCTTGATCATGTATGAATCCCTCTATGAACGGATAGGGTGAAAGTCTTACTGGCGCTGCAATTTCGCGCTTACCCAGCTGATCAGGGTGCCGCGTTTTTCACTTTGCTTGGTGCCGAAGCTTTCGGTAATGCGGTCGAGAATGATCGCCAGCAGTACCACGGCCATGCCGCTTTCGAAGCCTAGACCGATATCCAGACGCTGGATGCTCGCGAGTACATCGTTGCCCAGGCCGCCGGCGCCGACCATCGAGGCAATGATCACCATCGACAAGGCCATCATGATGGTCTGGTTTACCCCGGCCATGATCGACGGCATCGCGCTAGGCAGTTGCACCTTGAGCAGCAGTTGGGTCTTGCTGCAACCGAAGGATTGGCCTGCCTCGACGATTTCCTTGTTGACCTGGCGGATGCCCAGACTGGTCAGGCGCACCGCGGGTGGCATGGCGAAAATCACTGTTGCGATGATCCCTGGCACTCGACCGAGGCCAAACAGCATGGCCGCCGGAATCAGGTAGACGAATGCCGGCATGGTCTGCATGAAGTCGAGAATGGGGCGGATAATCATCGCCACTCGCTCGCTCTTGGCCGCCCAGATGCCCAAGGGGATACCCATCAAGAGACTGATCAGTGTCGCTGAGAAGGTCAGGCCGAGGGTTACCACGGTCTGCTCCCAGAAGCCGGTAAGGACAATCAGGATGAATGAAACTGCGGTGAAGGCGGCAAAGCGCGCGCCGATACGCCAGAGGCCGAGGCCGACGAAGATCGCAATCAGCAGCCACGCCGGCGGCAGCATGAGGATGGCCTCGATGCCTTCGGAAAACGAGCTGACCACGCCGCCAATGCTGTCGAAGCCTTCGCTGTAGTTGTCCAGCAGGTGCTCAACACCGTCGTTGACCCAGGTGCCCAGGTCGAGTTTCTTGTCACTCATATCATTCTCCCTGCATGCGGGTCAGCAGGCGACCCTTGCTAATGGCGCCAGAGTATTGGCCGTTGGCACCGACAACCGGGATTGGCCCTTCGTTGTCTACCAGGCGCTCAATGACCTTATCCAGCGGCATGTCTTCCGGCACAGGGGTGATGTGCTTGACCACGCTTTGGTCGAGCTTGCATGACTGACCGCCTTCGACCAGCAGGGCGATTTTCTCCAGGCTGATTGAACCGTAGAAACGGTTGTTCTCATCGACAATGAAGGCGTAATGCTTGTCCAGTTCCTGCAGCTTTTGCGAGACCACCTGGGCGTCCGGGGCAACGCCGTTGTGCACGAAGATCGGTACGCTATTGGCCATTAGCTGGCCGGCGGTGAGGTAGCGGTTGGTGTCGACGGTGTCGAAGAAGTTGCGCACATAGTCACTGGCCGGGTTGTCGACCAGCTCTTGTGGGGTGCCAACCTGTACCAGCTTGCCGCCTTCCATGATGGCGATACGGTTGCCGATACGCATGGCCTCTTCGATGTCGTGGGAGACGAAGATGATGGTGCGCCGGTGTACTTTCTGCAGCTCGAGCAGTAAGTCCTGCATTTCGCGGCGCTTGAGCGGGTCGAGGGCGGAAAACGCCTCGTCCATGATCATCATCGAGGGGTCGACGGCCAAGGCGCGGGCCAAGCCGACGCGCTGCTGCATGCCGCCGGAGAGTTCGTGGGGGTGCATCTGGGCAAATGTATCCAGGCCCACCTCCTTGAGTACCGCCATGGCCCGGGCTTCCCGTTCCTTGCGGCTTACGCCGGCTACTTCCAGGCCGAAAGCCGCATTGTCCAGGACGGTGCGCGAAGGCATCAGGGCGAAGGACTGGAACACCATGCTCATATCACGGCGTCGCAGGCTGATCAGCTCCGCGTTGGACATCTTGGCCACGTTGTGGCCGTCGATGAACACATCGCCGTCCGAGGGCTCGATCAGCCGGTTGATCAAACGGATCAGAGTAGATTTGCCTGAGCCGGAAAGGCCCATGAGGACGAAGATCTCGCCTTCTTCGACGCTGAATGACACGTCGCTAACGCCGATCACCGCGCCGGTTTCGGCGAGGACTTTATCCTTGCTCCAGCCTTGCTTACTCTGGGCGATGGCTTCTTGCGGTTTGTTGCCAAAAACCTTGTAGAGGTTTTTGACGACGATTTTTCCAGACTGCATGGGTGTTCCCCTTCAGTAGACATCCAGATCAGCTACATGGAACCCGCCGCGCGCCATCGGGGCGTTCGTCAGGTGATGCCGACTGTACTTGCCTGTAGGTATGTGCATGGTTTCGAGTGCTGGAAATGCATTTGCCGGGCTGCCGACAGCCGCCCGTAACACACACCCACAACCTCGTGGGTCATGGACGTTGCTAAGGCCAACTGCTGAGTGATCTTTGCCGTACTGCAAACTGCTTTTCTAGCTCTCTGGCAGCGTTAAGAAGCCCAATCCTTGGGAGTTCACACCTCGAACCGAGGTGCGCGTACATCCGAAATTTTCTTGTTGGGCTGGCGCTCAAAAATGCTGCCAGCGCTTATATGTTCTTCGGTCCAGAGCGGTGGGGCTCCGGTCTGCCATCTCCCCTGGAGGTGGCAGCGACGAAATCGGCTGACTCAACGATATAGGCTTAAAGTCCTGGCAATTGTCGGTTTGCGACGTTGACGTATTGGGCGACGACATGACGCTGGCCTTAAAAACCATAACAGAGTTTTTTAGCCCTTGGCCAAGGCTGAAGCCCGCGCCAGCCGTGGTTTTCAGCTATTGACAAGAGTGTAGCCGCCGTATGCCGGGGGCTGTGGCGCAATGAAAAAAAATGAAATTCAGAGCGTTTTTTTGCTGTCAAAGGTCGAATGCGCCACGCTGCCGTCGCGGTGGGTGACGCCTTTCAGCCATTGCTCAAGCGCCTGTGGGTTTGCTTGGAGCCAGGCTTTGGCTTCGCGGCGGCGGTTGGTGCTTTGGTTGAGAATTGCGCCCATCAGGTGGTTTTCCATCTCCAAACTGAAGCGCAGATTGCGCAGCAGTTGGCCGACGTTCGGGCACTGCTCGGTATAGCCCTTGCGCACGCTGGTATACACCGTGGCGCCGCCATAATTGGGCCCGAAGTAATCGTCGCCGCCACCCAGGTAGTGCATCTGTACCTGATTGTTCATCGGGTGCGGTTCCCAGCCGAGAAACACCACCCACTGCTTGAGGTGTTCGGCGCGTTTGACCTGGGCCAGCATGCTCGACTCACTGGACTCCACCAGGCTGAAGTTGGCCAGGCCGAAGGCATTGCTATCGATCATCTGCTGAATCAGCTTGTTGCCGTCGTTGCCTGGTTCTATTCCGTAGATTTTGCCGCCAATTTCGCTTCTAAACTTCGCAATATCGGCGAAGTTAATCAGTCCGCCGTCGTGCGCCGCCTGGTTCACCGCGAGGGTGTATTTGGCCCCTTCCAGGTTGGCGATCACGGTTTCCACCGCCCCGCTGTCCAGGTACGGCCTGATGTGGGCCTCCGAGGTCGGCATCCAGGTACCGAGGAACACGTCGATCTTTTGCTCCTGCAGGGCTTTGTAGGTGTCCGGCACCGACAGGCGTTTGACCTGGGTGCGGTAGCCCAGTTCGTTGAGTACCAGGCGGGTGACTGCAGTGGTGACGGTGATGTCGGTCCAGCCGACGTCGGCGAAGCGCACCAGGTCGCAGGCGGCGGGCTCTACAGCCTGGGCCAACAGAGGGGTGCTCAGAGCCAGTGCCAGCAGGCAGTTCTGAGGAAATTTCATCGGCTTATCCTTTCGCGGGTGGCGGATCCCCTCGGGGCTCTGGCCATGAACCTGGCTATATGGCCGGCGCATGGGCGTCGGATCATTGCGCCGGGGCCTGGTCGCTGCCTATGCGCCGGGTCGCGAACAGAACATTGCTGTCGCATTTCATCGCTGGAAATGTGCAGGAGGGGGCGGCACGTCTTCGGCGCCGCGCCGTCGCGCAGCAAGCTGGCGCAACGAAGGCGTCGTTAATTTTTAATTTATACATATAAAACAAGGGGTTATTTTTTTGGTGAGCGCTTGCTGACGACCCATAACCGCAGTGCAGGCGCAATCGACGGTCTCCATTCGGCGCCTCAATGAGCGCCTGACGGCTTTGGATACGAACGCGTCGGTGTGGGACGCCTGTGCTTTGCGCAAATCCCGATGATGTCTCCTGGAATACGTGCAGGAGATTGTTGTGGCTATCAGTGTGTTCGACTTGTTCAAAATCGGTATCGGGCCTTCCAGTTCGCATACCGTCGGCCCGATGCGCGCCGCGGCGTTGTTCCTCGGCACGCTGCGTGAGCGGCGCCTGCTGGAGCGGGTACAGCGCGTGGAAGTGCGCCTGTATGGCTCGTTGTCTGCCACCGGCATCGGTCACGGCAGCGACACAGCGGTGGTCATGGGGCTGATGGGCGACTGGCCAGATCAGATCGACCCGGCGCAGATCGCGCCACGCATCGCGGCGTTACGCGACAGCGGCCAACTGTTGCTCGACGGCAACCTGCCGGTGGCCTTCGACTGGGCGCGCGACATGTTGCTGCTCGATGAGAACCTGCCCTATCACCCTAATGCCATGACCCTCACGGCCTTCGCGGCCGACGGCAGCGAGCTGAGTAGCGGCACCTATTATTCGGTCGGCGGCGGTTTCGTGGTCGATGCCGAACAGGCCGCCACCGGCCAACTGGACCAGGATCACACCCAGTTGCCTTACGACTTTTCCAGTGGTGACGAACTGCTGCGCCTGTGCAAGGAGCATGGGCTGCGTGTGTCCGAACTGATGATGGCCAACGAGAAGGCCTGGCGCAGCGAGGCGGAAATCCGCAGCGGCCTGATGCGCCTGTGGCAGGCCATGCGCGACTGCGTCGAGCAGGGCCTTGCGCACGAAGGCATCCTGCCCGGCGGGCTCAACGTCAAGCGCCGTGCGGCCAAGCTGCACCGCAGCCTGCAGGAGATGAGCAAGCCCAACGTGATCGGCTCGACCCTCAGCGGCATGGAATGGGTCAACCTGTTCGCTTTGGCGGTCAAC
>NZ_JAUXMX010000015.1 GCF_030683065.1 Pseudomonas sp. | reverse complement strand
ACTGGTCCTGTGACCTTCACCTTTACCTTCAGTGAGGCCGTCAGCGGTTTCACCGCTGATGACGTCGCCGTCACCAATGGCAGCAAAGGCACCTTCACCAGTGTCGATGGCCAGACCTACACCTTGGTCGTGACCCCGACTGATAACACCACAGGGAATATCAGCGTAAGTGTGCCTGCAGGCGCAGCTACCGACTCAGCGGGGAACCCGAGCATTGCATCGCAGGTTCAACAAATCATCGATACGGTTGCCCCAAGCGTTGTCATCAGCACCACCGACAGCAACCTATCGATCGGGGAAGTCACGACACTGACCTTCACTTTCAGCGAGTCGGTCACCGGCTTTACTGCAAGCGACATCGCCCCATCGGGAGGTACGATCAGTAATTTGGTGCAATCGGCGGAAAACCCGACTGTCTGGACGGCCACCTTCACTTCGACAGGTGGCGGCTCGCCGAGCGTCAGCCTGCCTGCAGGTAGCTATACCGATCTGGCGGGTAACGCAGGCAGTGCTGGTAGCCTGAACCTCAATAGTGATCCGATTGCCATCAACGACAACTACCTGATTTCCGGGCTGGTCGGTCAGTACTTTGGCTATAACGATACGGCTACGGGCGCAGGTAATAATGGTGCCAACCTCACCAACCTCGCTCAAGTTGAAACCTTTATCGATGGCCGGGCGCCGACGGCAACCTTCACAGCCACCAATTTGAACTACGGCCCGATCGGTGATGGCGGCCTGGGCAATGGCTCGAAATTGCAAACCTTTTTGGGTGGCGATGCTTTAAGTCTATCGCCCGTCTCTGCGAACTCTTCAGATGCAATCATTAAACTCAACGGGCTAGTTAACTTGGCTGCGGGTAATTACCAATTCCTCGTAACAGCTGATGACGGTTTTAGCATCCGTATAAATGGCCAGACAATCGCGCAGTTCAACGGCAACCAAGGACCTACGCCGCGTGAGTTTGACTTCACGGTGCCAGTAGGTGGAGCACAGCAGTTCGAAATCGTCTATTGGGATCAAGCTGGCAATGCCCAGCTCACTATTGAGCTACGACCTCAAGGGGGAACCTATTCAGTACTGGGTGGTAGCTCGCTGCAACATGAGAACCCGGCACTGGTGACTGACGAAGATCAGGCTCTGACCATCAGCCCGACGACTCTATTGGGTAATGACACTGATCCAGATGGCAATCCGATCAGTATTGTCAGCGTGCAAGGGGCAACGCATGGCACAGTCGAGCTAGTTGGCGGCAACGTGGTGTTTACCCCTGACGCCAACTACAACGGTTCGGCAACCTTTACTTATACCGTGAGTGACGGCCTGGGTGGACTTTCCACAGCAACGGTGACGGTCGGCATCAAGGCGGTCAATGATGCGCCGGTCGCCGTTGCTGACAGCGCCATTACCAATGAAGACACACCGGTCACCATCAACGTGCTGGCCAATGACACCGATGTTGATGGCGATATTCTGACAGTTACCGGTGCCACCGCCAGCAATGGCACTGTGGTAGTCAACGCAGATAACACACTGAGCTTTACGCCTGTCAGCAACTACAGTGGAACGGCACTGATTCAGTACAGCATCAGCGATGGTAAGGGTGGTACTTCCAGCGCCCAGGTTACCGTGAGTGTCACACCGCAGGCCGATGCACCGTTACTACAAGCGGCAGTAAGCGCTACACAAATCGGCATGACCCCGCTATTCCTGAGCAACTTCGACGCCACACCAATACTATCTGCCAATGAAACCTTCTACACCAGCGCAGACGGCTGGGTGCCGGGTACCGGTGCCACACGCATCGAAGTCCGCGATTCCAGCCATAACAGCACCGAAGAGCAAGGCTACAGCGGTACGCGTTACATCGAACTGAACAGCGCGACCGAGTATGCCAATACACCGAGCATCAGTCGGACGGTATCAACGGACTCCGGTAGCTTCTATACCCTCAGCTTCCAGTACACCCCACGCCCGGGGTTTGGCGCCGACATCAACATCTTCGAGGTGCTGGTCGACGGCACTGTAGTGGGAACCTTCGCCGAAAATGGCACCGGACTGAGCATGACCAGCTGGCGGGAGGGCAGTGTCAATTTCATTGGTACTGGCAGCGCGCAAACTATCGAACTGCGGGAAGCATCCAATAATGACCAAGCAAGCGGTCGCGGCATGTTTATCGACGATATCGCGCTAGCAGTAGCAAGCCAGTACAGCTATGACATTACGGTGGATGCGCGCCTCACCGACACCGACGGCAGTGAGACCCTGCAGATCATTATCGACGGGGTGCCCAGCGGTAGCATCCTGCAGAACAACAGCGGTGCCCTTGTCGCTAACAGCAGCGGTCAGTATGTCCTGGACAACTCTCAGCTGATGGGGCTCAAGCTGGTTAGCGGACAGGATCTGCACAATGTTCATCTAAACATCCAGGCGATCAGTACGGAAGGCGCCAATGGAGACAGCGCCTCACGCAGCACCCAACTGACTATTAATAGCGTCGAGGCTAGCGATAATTTCGCCCAGGCGGTGGTTTCCCTGAGAACCACCGAGACCACTGCATTGAACAATCTGACCGTCAGTGATTCACGTGGAGGCAACGCAACTACAGGCTTTCGTGAATTCACCGTTTCGGGTGGTAGCGCCACACTGGCCTTTGATAAGGCCTTCAATGCCGATAACGACGACACCTTCGAATATCGCCTGCAGCAGTGGAATGGCTCATCCTGGAGCACCCCAGGCTATCAAACCCTGAACGCCACCACTGGCCCGATCAGTGGCCTGGTTGATGGCGCCACCTATCGCTTACAGATTCGCGTGCTGGATGACAGTCGCAACTCCTCAAATGCAAGCGTGACACTGAGCAATATCGTCCTGACCACTACACTGACCAACCCGGAAGCCGAAACATCGGCCATCTCCGGCAATGTCATAACCGACAGCAACTCCTATATGAACAGCGTTAACAGTTGGGGCGCTGTTGATGTGTTGGGGGCTGAGGGGGCAGTAATAACGGCAGTCAGCGTTAACGGTACCAGCAGCACCATTACCGCTATGGGCAATACCCAGGTTGCCGGCCAATACGGCATGCTCAGCATTGCCGCCGATGGTAGCTATACCTACACACCGACCGCCAATGTGGGCAACCTCGGGCAGACGGATACCTTCAGCTACACCCTGACGCAGCCCGACGGCGATACAGCCAGCGCCAATCTGCTGATTACCATTGCTGATGCACCCTACAGCGCACCTAACCTGATAACCGGTACAGGTACGCTCAACGGCACCGCTGGCGATGATGTCTTGATCGGCAGCCATGAAGATGACCTGATACTGGGTGGAATGGGCAATGACCGCCTCGAAGGTGGCGCTGGCCATGACACTCTGATTGGCGGCTCTGGCAATGACATTTTGCTGGGTGGGAGCGGCGCCGACACCTTCGTCTGGCAAGCGGGTGACTTTGGCAACGACGTGATCAAGGACTTCAACATCGGTGAAGGCGACCGCATCGACCTGAGCGATCTGCTGCAAGGCGAGGAGGCGGAAAACGCTCCAGACATTACCCAGTACCTGCGCGTGGACACGGCCACTTCGACCCTGCTTATCAGCAGCACTGGGGTACTCGATGCAACTGGGAGCAATGCGGATGTGACCATCAAGCTGGAGAACGGTGCTGACCCGATCAATCTCAATCCGGGCAACCTGAGCCAAGCGGCCCTGGTCAACTCGCTGATCGCCGGCTCCGATCCGACCATCAAGATCGACCACACCTGACGGCCAAAACCCCGCTAACATCGGTTAGCGGGGTTTTCGTTCCAGGGAAGCCGTTGGCGTTAAGGAGTGATAGATGCTGTATGTAAAACGCGATACCTGGGGCAATCTGCAGCAGGTTCAGGCCGCACCGTTCGCTGACATGGATGGTGAGCTTGCCGCTGATGATCAGGAGGCGCTGGCTTGGTTTGCCAATCAAACGGTGGAAAGCAGCCTGCTGCAGCTCAAGCAGAGCGACCTGGATATGATCCGGGTGCTGGAAGATTTGATCACCGTGTTGATCCAGAAAGGGGTTGTACGCATTACCGACTTGCCGGAAGCGGCGCAGAGCAAACTGGTCGGCCGTAGCAAGGCTCGCGATGCCCTTGGTGGGTTGAATCGGCTGATCAATGACGATGAATCAGGATTGATCTGAGCGGCGATGAAACAAGGCTTCACGGGTTAAGCGCAACGCTGCCCGGCCGCTCCTAAGTCCCAAGCCCGGATGAAATCCGGGACTGTTTGTCGGTCTATCCATCGCGCCCTGGATTACGCTGGAGCTAACCCAGGCTACGGTTCTGCGGCCGCCTCCAATATTGCTGAACGAAGGCACGGATCCGTTCGCGGACAAGTCCGCTCCCACAGGGTGCCAGTCCCGTAGCCGGATGAAATCCGGGACTATTTGTCGGCCTAACCATCTATCCCTGGATTACGCTGGAGCTAATCCCTATATGGACTCCCCCCGTTTTGCCAGTGATACGCTCTTCAAACGAACCTAGGTACGACTGCTTCCGTATATCCGGCTTCTAATTAAGGCATTAGGTGCCTTGAGCCATAATGAAAATCCGCTCATGTGCTCCTGATCGGGC
>NZ_JAUXMX010000013.1 GCF_030683065.1 Pseudomonas sp. | reverse complement strand
TGCGCCTGCATGACCCGCTTGCTGGTGTAGTTTTCCGAAGCGATCAGCTCGATGTGATGTTCCTGACGGCGCTCCTCGGCATCCATCGCGCTGAGCAGTTCGTCGTCGTAGCCTTTAATTTGGTCTTGTTTGCTGAACATCTCGATTCTCCCGGCGACAGTCTTGGGTCGCCTGTTGTTATAGATCAGGACGTACTGCCAGCCCCGCTCCTGCCTGGGAGCCATCATCTGGCGCATTACTGTGCGCATCGACAAGAGGCTGAATAGGTAACGCCTGTTGCAGCGGATTGTGCGAAATGCACCTGATGACTGTTTGCTCATTTCCGACGCAAAAGTGTTCAAACTGGTCTACTGCCTCAGCAGCGGACAATGCCCGGGGCGATCAAAGCGCCAGGCAATGGGTGTAAGATTGCAGCCGGCGCAGGTGTCAGTCCTGCAGCCCTACAACAATAAAGCGCACAGTTGCTACTGCTGCCGGCTAATGGCCTGCAGCACGATAGAGCGACTGCAGTGAAGGAGGAAAAAATGGCATACGCATCGCCCCACTTGGCAACGGCCGAGAGCAATCAGGCCGTGATGTCAGTAGCGCAGGTGAAAACATTTGGTTTTCTGCTGAGCCCTAACTTCACCACTATCGGCTTTGCCTGCGCGATCGAGACGCTGCGCATGGCCAACCTGGCCGCTAAGCGCACCCTCTATAGAACCCTATTGATCGCCGCCGACCATGAGCCAGTGCGTGCTAGCAACGGCATGTGTGTGGTGCCGGACCACTCCATCGTCGACGCCCCGGAACTGGACGCTCTGTTCGTAGTCGGCTCCAATCCGATTCCGGCGAAGCACGACCGCAACCTGCTCAACTGGTTGCGCAAGCTGTCCGAGCGCCATGTGCCACTGGGAGGCATCTGCACAGGCAGCCATCTGCTGGCCAGCGCTGATCTGCTCAAGGGCTATCGCTGCACCATTCACTGGGAAGACATCGAGCAGCTAAAAGACAAATTCCCTGGGATCATCATCTCCAATCAATTGTTCGAACTGGACCGCGACCGCTATACCTGCTCCGGCGGCACAGCTTCAATGGACATGACCTTGCAGCTGATCGCACGTGAGCCCGACGGCGTGGAGATCGCCACCCACGCCGCAGAGCTGCTGCTCTGCGACCGCATGCGCGGCTCCCGTGAACAGCAGCGCGTGCCCTTGCGGCAGAAGCTCGGTAACACCCAGCCGAAGCTGAGCCAGATAGTCGCGATCATGGAGGCCAACCTAGAGGAACCGCTGGAGTTGGAGGAGCTTGCCCAACTCAACGAGATGTCGGTACGCCAGCTGGAGCGACTGTTTCACAAATATCTAGAGCGCAAGCCTGGCCAGTACTACTTGGAACTGCGCCTGAACCGTGCTCGCGACCTGCTGCTACGCAGTGATGCGCAAGTGCGCGACGTCTCCCTATCCTGCGGTTTTGCCTCGCCGGCGCACTTCTCCAAGTGTTACAGCCGACTGTTCGGCCACTCGCCGCGCGGCGAACGCAAGCAGAGCGCGCTGGGCTGACGGCCCCGGCCCGCAACAACCCATGGTAGAGATTGTGGCCTGGCGTTACCAAACAAAGGACAGTGCAAGCCGCGTACTTGAGCTAGCCCGCAGCCTTGTTCAAACGAGTCTGTTAACCCCCGCGCTGAAGCGAGTGGCTACTACTATAGTGCTGGCGCGGGGTAAGACACCGAGGCTTCGGCCCGCGAGGAGAAAGCCACCCTCACCGCTGTCCTTGATTTTCCGCGAGGAGACAAAGCCAAATCCGATCATTACCGCCCCTGAATTCAGGAATTCATAAGTACATCGTAGTAACTCCGCCTGCGCGGCCTTTTCTTTGGCTATGTACCCTTTATCTGTTGCATGAGGGATAACGTTTTTAGGGGAGTGTATTCATCCGCGAAAATCTTCGAAATACTGACAATTTTTTCGCGGCTAAAGCTCCTACATGAAACTGCGATCTGGCTCACCAGATAACGGGGACATCGCCTTTTCTTTCGCGCAGCGGCACAGATAAGTACCGGCTGTGATCAGGAGGATGAGGAGGTTGAGCGCTACAAAGAGCGTAAGTAACCAGGAATTCATGAAAAAAACCTCTTTAGTTGTTCTTGTATGAGTTCTTTGGGTAACACCTGAGGCTGTGCCGACCACCAAAGCTAGTGGCCGGCGATGCCTCAAATGGCAGCTGGGGTTTCTGACCGGACAGCAACCAGCTCCACCGGAGCTTCTGCGTGTAGCGCCTTGATCAGGCTCAGGCACATCAGCAGCATGATGAAAGAGAATGGCAACGCACTGGCGATGGCCGCTGTCTGCAGGGTGGCCAAGGATGCAGCACCGCCGACAACCAGCAGCACAGCGGCGACTACGCCCTGCATTCCGCCCCAGAACACCCGGTGACGCTTGGCCGGGTGGATAGCACCATGGGACATGATGGTGGTCAGTACCAACGTCGCGGAGTCGGCCGAGGTGATGAAGTAGGTGGCCACAAGCAGGGTGCCCAACCACAGCGCCACGGTGCCAAGGCCGCCGAGGTTCATGGAGTCAACCGTCACGAAGAAGGCGCTGGCGACATCCTTGGTCACAGCCGCGGAGATACCTGCCTCGCCGAACAACTCATGACTCACGGCGGTACCACCAAAGGCGGCGATCCAGATGAAGGTCAACACTGTGGGTACCAGGATCACGCCCAGAATGAACTCACGGATGGTGCGACCTCGGGAAACGCGTGCGATAAACACGCCGACAAACGGCGCCCACGACAGCCACCAGCCCCAATAGAACACCGTCCACCAGCCCTGCCAGCTGGACTTCCAGCCCTCCCAGGCAGCCGGATCCTGCTTGCTAGCGTCCGTCCAGAAACTCATTTCGATGACGTTCGCCAGATAATCGCCGGTAGCATCGACCAACGACATGATCAGGTAGCGGCTCGGCCCCCAGATGAAGAAGAACAGGATCAGGGCAATGGTCAATATGATGTTCAGCTCGCTGAGCAGCTTGACGCCACGATTGACCCCGGACACCGCAGAGAGCACGGCGACCACAGTAATCACGGCGATCAACCCCAGTTGCACCAGCACCGAGCTTTCCAGGCCCAACAGCCGACTCAAGCCAGCATTGATCTGCTGAGCGCCCAGACCCAGCGAAGTGGCTACGCCAAAGATGGTCGCCAGAATTGCCAGGATGTCCACCGCATGCCCCCACGGGCCGTCCATGACGCGACCGAACAGAGGGCGCAAGGTAGAACGGATGGTTAGCGGCAGCCCCTTGCGAAAGGCGGCATAAGCCAAGGCCAGGGCGACGACGCAGTAGATCGACCAGGCATGCAGCCCCCAATGGAAGAAGGTGATGCGCATCGCACTTTCCGCCGCCTCGGCACTCATGGCCGTGGTACTGAAGGGGTTTCCCTGCATATGGAACATCGGCTCGGCGATACTCCAGAAAATCAGACCAATGCCCTGGCCGGCGGAAAACACCATGGCGAACCAAGAAAAGTAACCGAACTCGGGTCGTTCATCATCGCGTCCCAGGCGGATGCGACCGAAGCGGCTAAAGGCCAACCAGCCGTTGAAGAAGAGAAACAACGCGGCGATCAGCACGTAATACCAACTGAACGCATAGGTGATACCACTGCGCACCTGGTCGAACAACGACGCGGCTTGCTCCTGGTACATCAGTAGACCCAGCATAACTCCGGCGATCACCAGCAGCGCACCGAGCGTTACCACCGGGTTCAGGCCTTTCAGCCAAGTACTCTGGGAAATAGCCACACGCAATTCGTGTGCCTCTCCCGTATAAGTTACCGCGGCAGACGCCGCGCTTTGTCCCGTACTCATATTGTTAGCCTCTCGATCATTCTTATATTTGTCAGAATCATTGGGCAAAACACTGCATCACGCGGGCAGTGCTTAGGCGGGTGCGTTGAATACTTCCTCGACAGCGCTAGCAATACCCTCCACACAGACTCGAAGAATCAACTCGCCCTTCTCGCGGCTGGCGCCGACAGCGGAAGACAAGGTGCCGGGGGCCGGCGTGCGCTCGGGAATAATGGGGAAGACGTCATAGGGCGGGAAGCTTGCTGGCGGGTGATCGACGACCCGCTCCATGTCTACTCGCTCAGGGTAGAGCGCCAACATAAGCGAGGTTTCAAATACCCCCCCATGCTCGATATCCCAGCCGAGAAAACCGTCGGGGTAGAGTTGTGCGATCACGTCTGGATCTTTGATGAAGTCCCAGTAGGACAGCACCACTACCCGAAAGTCGTTGATGCCTGCATAGCGCAGTTCGCGCAATGCCAGATCGATACCCTCGACGATGAACATCGAGTTCTCGTAGTGCCCGTTCATCAGTACCAGCCGGCGCACGCCGTGACGTGCCAACTCGCGAATGATGTCCAGAACGCTGTGGGTCAGTGTGGCCCCGTCCAGGCTGGTGGTACCGGGAAAGTGGTTGCCCCCGCCGGACTTTTGCTGCGACTTGTAACCGTAATGCAAGGCTGGCAACACCAGCGCATCTATGCGCTGAGCCACCCGCTGGCTAACAGCCGTGGGCAGCAGCACATCCACGTCCATGCACATGTGATGGCCGTGCTGTTCAAGCGCGCCGACCGGCAGGAACAACACCCGCTCACCACCGGCAATCGAGGCTTCGTACTCTTTCCATGTGAGCTCGCCTACAAAGACACTTTTATTCATTGCTTCTGTCCTCTAATGAATCCGCCATTGTGCAGGATCCTTGCTGCGCCATCAGCCCTCCAAAGAGATCAGGTCTCTGACCAAAGTGCGGAGGAAACTGAAGGAGTGCGATAGCCTCGTCCGGCAGCAGCGCATGCCAGCAAGAAACTAGCGCCGAGTACTGACGGCGAAACTCGCCAGCCCACAACCTCCATGGGCACGCTAAAGAGATCCAGCGAAGCGGCTTGCCTAGTATATTCACCCTGTTACCTCCTGGCCTTGCGGCCTGGGTAATTACTGCGCGGTAGCAGATACGTGTCTCTGCTACCGCGCAGGCTGCGCTTACTTGCGAATGATGTTTTTCTCCGGGCCGTAGGGGAACTTGGTGATGTTCTCCGCGCCCTGCTCGTTGACGATCAGGATGTCGTGCTCGCGGTATCCGCCCGCGCCCGGCAAGCCTTCGGGCAGCATGATCATAGGCTCGATGGACACCACCATGCCGGGTTCGAGAACCGTGTCGATATCTTCACGTAACTCCAGGCCAGCCTCACGGCCGTAGTAATGGCTGAGGGTGCCGAACGAGTGGCCGTAACCGAAGGTGCGGTATTGCAGCAGATCGTGCTTGAGGAAGATCTCGTTCAATTCACGGGCGATGTCGCTGCAACGCATGCCAGGTTTGATTAGCTTGAGACCGGCTTCGTGCACTTCGACGTTGACCTGCCACAGACGCAGGTGCTCGTCGGAGCAATGGTCGAGGAACAGGGTGCGCTCAAGAGCGGTGTAGTAACCGGCGATCATCGGGAAGCAGTTGAGGCTGAGTATGTCGCCCTTGTTGACCTTGCGCGTGGTCACCGGATTGTGTGCGCCGTCGGTGTTGATACCAGACTGGAACCAGGTCCAGGTGTCCATCAATTCAACGTCGGGGAAGGTGCGGGCGATCTCGCGCACCATCGCCTGGGTGGCGTGCAGGGCCACTTCGTACTCTGGCACCTGATCCTGCAGGGCTTCGACCACTGCAGCACCGCCGATGTCGGCGATACGCGCGCCGTGGCGGATCATTGCATGTTCTTCGACGGATTTGATCAGGCGCATTCCCATGCAGGGTGCGGCGATGTCCAGCAGTTGTGCATCCGGGTAACGGGCGGCGAGTTTGTCGCGATTCTGCAGGTTCAGATGGTCGAACTCGATGCCTATACGCCGCGCCTTTGGCAGGGCTTGCTGAATGGCTACGAAGAAGTTGTCGCGCTGCCAGTCGGTGTAGACGATGTTGTCGGTGCCGACGGTACGGCGCCATGGCTGGCCGCCATCGATATTGGCGCTGATGGTTACAGCGCTGTCCTGAGTCACCACCAAGGCATAGGGCCGACCGAACGAGCAGAACAGGAAATCACTGTAGTAGTTGATGTTGTGGTACGAGGTGAAGATCGCCGCGTCGATGCTTTCTGCGGCCATGTGGCTGCGAAGCCGGGCCTGACGGTTGGCATACTCCTGGGCAGAGAAAGTTGGTTGGACCTTCTGGCCATTCTGAATTTTGAGCGTCTTGGGCATTTGCATGGAGTTGATCCTTGTTGTTTTCCAGTGACTCGGCCCACCGGTCTGGTTAGCCGCTGGAAAGCATTGCAACAGATACAAACACCCTGTTTTTGTACGTTTCCGACCCGAAGTTGGTCAGATCCGCTGCGCCTGCTCAGGCATATACCGACGCGTTGTAAACCGCTTGGAAAGTAGTACGCAATGGGTGCGCGCATCGCTGCACTCCAGCACTGCCACCCGGGCACAAAAAAGCCCCGCCCGGTGCCAACCGTGACGGGGCGTTGTGACAAAGAGCAGGATGGACGCCGGTAAACCGTAGGATGGCGTTGAGCGTAGCGATACCCATCACCGTGAACACCGCGCCGCGTTAGATGCAGGGCGGCAATCACGGTAGATCGCCTTGGTCAACTTTGGCTCGGATGCGGTGATCGTTTGGGTATCGCTTCGCTCAAGCCTATGCGGCCCGCGACGTCCTACAAAAGCCCTCGGCCGCGCCTGTCGATACAGCGGTTCGTAGTACGCTCAGTGCATGGCCAGGCGGCAACGTTGCGACTTGCTAAGACGCTCGTTGCTCGGCGCCACACCGAAGTGCTCGCGGTAGCACTTGGAGAAATGCGGCGGGGACAGGAAGCCGCAGTTGCTGGCTACCTCTACTATCGACAAGGTTGTCTGCTTGAGCATCTGTCGCGCTTGCAGCAAGCGTAATTTCAGGTAGTAGCGCGACGGCGAACAATGCAAGTATTCGCAGAACAGCCGCTCTAGCTGACGCCGCGACAGTTCAACATAGCGTGCCAGCTTATCAAGCTCGATAGGCTCTTCGAGATTGGCCTCCATTAACGCTATCGCTTCCTGCAACTTCGGCTGGGCACTGCCCAGCGCCTGACGAAACGTCATTTGTGGCGGCATAGACTCGCTGCGCACCTGCTCAAGCACCAGGGTTTCGCTTATCGCGGCTACCAGCGCAGGGCCATGGCTGCGGCCGATCAGTTGCAGCATCAGCTCCATCCCAGCCGTGCCCCCAGCTGCAGTGTAACGATCACGGTCAAGCACGAAGCGCTGCGGACTGAGCAAGACCGCAGGGAATGTCTCGCGAATGTCCACCTGACAGTCCCAGCTCACACAACACTCGTAGCCCTGCAACAGACCGGCGCTGGCCAACACCCAGCTGCCGCTTCCCAGCGCGCCCAAGTGCACGCCGCGCCGCGCCTGCTCCTGCAGCAAGCGGATCTGCTCGGGGTCGCAGTCGCGCCGCAGGCTTTCGGCGCCACACAGAATCAAGGCATCCAGCACCGACTCCGCCTGCGCAGCGCCATCTGGAGTAACCAGCATGCCATTGCTGGCACGCACGGCACGTCCGTCCGTCGTCAGGGTCTGCCAGCGATAGAGGCTACGCCCGGAAAATTGATTGGCGCGCCGTAAAGGCTCGAGTACCGCAGCCAGGCTGATCAAGCTGAAATTGTCGGTGAGCAGAAAGCCGATCGCCGCCAAGGCGACCTCTGTGGGCTGCTGCAACTCCTCGTAACTGGACATACCTAGCTCTCCTCGGTGCGGGCCTGCGAGCGGAATCTGAAGCGATTTGCGATGGGCGTGCTAGCGCAACTCAACACTCGACAGCACTGACGGCCAGGCCGCCGCGCGAGGTTTCCTTGTACTTGTCGTGCATGTCGGCGCCGGTGTCGCGCATGGTGCGGATCACCCGATCAAGCGAGATGAAGTGCTGACCGTCGCCACGCAAGGCCAGTTGTGCGGCGTTGATCGCTTTCACTGCAGCGATTGCGTTGCGCTCGATGCACGGTACCTGGACCAAACCGCCGACCGGGTCACAGGTCAGGCCGAGGTTGTGCTCCAGACCGATCTCGGCGGCGTTCTCCAACTGCTCCGGAGTGGCGCCGAGGATTTCCGCGAGGCCCGCCGCGGCCATGGCGCAAGCCGAGCCGACCTCGCCCTGACAGCCAACTTCGGCGCCGGAGATCGAGGCGTTTTTCTTGCACAGAATGCCCACCGCTGCTGCTGCCAGCAGGTAGTCGACCACGTCCGCCTCGCTCACCGCCGGGCTGAAACGCACGTAGTAATGCAACACCGCCGGAATGATCCCGGCCGCCCCGTTGGTCGGCGCGGTGACCATGCGCCCGCCGGCGGCGTTTTCCTCGTTGACCGCCAAAGCGAACAGGTTGACCCATTCCATGCCGCTGAGGGTCGAGCCGATCACGTTGGGCTTGCTCATCTCCTGCAGGCTGCGGTGCAGCTTGGCCGCACGGCGCTTGACGTTGAGCCCGCCGGGCAGGATGCC
>NZ_JAUXMX010000011.1 GCF_030683065.1 Pseudomonas sp. | reverse complement strand
GACTTCAGTGCACTGACGGTGGAAAGCGTGAATCGGGTTGTTGCGAAGATCAATTTACGACCACGCAAACGCTTGGGCTGGAAGACACCGTACGAAGTGTATGCAGGGGTGAGCGTTGCACTTATGAGTTGAATTCAGGATGCGCCAGATTACTTTCAGCGTTTAAGCATAGGCTTATACGCCCTGCCCCGCGAAGCTCGCTACAGTAGCCCGTCATTCCACTAGCGAACTGACCCAGGAGCCGTTATGAGCATTAGCCGATACGAAACCACCGCACGCATGAGCCGAGTTGTGGTGCATAACCAGACCGCCTATTTATGCGGGCAGGTGGCTGAAGACCGCAGCGCCGCAATTGCGGAACAAACGCGCACCATGCTGGCCAAGGTCGACACATTACTGGCGTCGGTCGGCAGCAATCGCCAACAGATTCTCTCCGCCACCATCTACCTGAAAGACATGAGCCTGTTCGCCGAGATGAACAGCGTGTGGGACAACTGGGTACCGTCAGGCTTCGCCCCCGCGCGCGCCTGTGTAGAAGCCGCGATGGCCAGCCCTGAACTGCTGGTAGAAATCTCCGTAATTGCTGCCGTCGGTGGTTGATTGCAGGCCAACAGTTGCGCGGACGTTGAGCCTGGACTCGATGGATCGCAGGGCGGTCCGGGCCGATCAACCATGGTGGGCGAGTGTCAGCCTAATGAGCGTGGCTTGCCCCAGATCAAGCGGGCGGGCATAACGGCTGCACTTGGGCTTTGCACTGTGGCCCCGCTCCGCTACCCTCGCTACATACCTCAGCGCAAGAAGGATCTCCCCATGTTTCGCATCACCGCCCTCGTTGCCGGCCTGGCCCTGTCTGCCAGCGCCTTCGCCCTGTCGCTCGCCGACCTGACCCAGCAGGACGCCAGCGGCGGACTCAAGGACGCCTTGATCCAGGGCGCCCAGGTGGCAGTCAAGCAATTAGGCGCGCCTGGTGGTTTCAGCAACAACCCAGAGGTGCGCATCGAGTTGCCGGGCAACCTCGGCAAGGCGGCGAAAACCATGAAAATGATGGGCATGGGCGCCCAGGTGAACCAGCTCGAAACCAGCATGAACAAGGCTGCCGAAGCCGCCGTACCCCAGGCCCAGGCGCTACTGGTGGATGCGGTGAAGAAGATGACCGTGCAAGACGCCAAGAGCATCCTCGCCGGCCCGCAGGATTCAGCCACCCAATACCTTAACAAGAGCAGCCGCGAGCAGATCCGCGCGCGCTTCCTGCCAATCGTCAAGCAGGCCACCGACCAGGTTGGCCTGGCTAAGCAGTACAACACCTTCGCCAGCCAGGCCGCGAGCTTCGGGGTACTCGACGCGAAGAACGCCAATATTGAAAACTACGTCACCGAGCAGGCGCTGGACGGCCTGTTCGCGATGATCGCAGAGCAGGAAGCCAATATTCGCCAGAACCCGGCAGGCGCGGCGACCAGCTTGGCGAAGAAGGTATTTGGCGCGCTGTAAGTGGTCAAAGGGCCTGCAAAGAGCGAGCGGATGGCTACGCGTGCGCGCCCTTACCCGCGATGTTCACAACCGCTCAACGCAGGAACTCTACAACCTGGTCGGCCTCGAATGGCCAGTTGAGTTCAGCCCCGGTATCGCAACGCCGCAATACGGGGATGCGCAGGGCATAGCGCTCAAGCCAGTCTTCGCGTTCGACAATATCGACCAGTTCAACCAGCAAACCATGCTCGACAAAAGGCATCAGCATCGCCTCAGCCACATCACACAAATGACAGCCAAGGGTACCGAACAGTTGGCATTCAGGGAGCATCCGCAGGCCTCCGTAGGTTAAAGGTTAAGCGCCATGCCCGGGCGCTTGCAGCGGCAGCGAAGCCCAGCCCCGGCGCTCACGGCAAGGCGCAGTAGGCAAACGTATTCTTCACAAGCGCCTATGTCACCTTGCCTGCGATGTGTTTACTGCACCAATTCCTGGTCGCTGAACATGTCACTGAACAGCATGCTGCTCAGGTAGCGCTCACCCGAGTCGGGCAGGATGACCACAATAGTCTTGCCTTGCATGGCGGGCTCGGCGGCGATGCGCAGGGCTGCAGCCATGGCAGCGCCGCAGGAGATGCCGCAGAGGATGCCTTCTTCACGCATCAAGCGCAGTGCCACGGCCTTGGAGTCCTCATCGCTGACCTGTTCGACGCGGTCGACCATGGTCAAATCGAGGTTGTTCGGCACAAAGCCGGCGCCGATGCCCTGGATCTTGTGCGGGCTGGGCTTGACCTCCTCACCGGCGATGGTCTGGCTGATCACCGGCGAACTGATCGGCTCAACCGCCACCGAGAGCAGCGCCTTACCCTGAGTCAGCTTGATATAACGCGACACACCCGTGATCGTACCGCCAGTGCCGACGCCCGAAACCAGCACATCGACCGCGCCATCAGTGTCGTTCCAGATTTCCGGACCGGTGGTTTTTTCGTGGATTGCCGGGTTGGCCGGGTTGTTGAACTGTTGCGGCATAAAGTACGTGGTGGCATCGGAAGCGGCTATTTCAGCGGCGCGTTCGATGGCCCCTTTCATGCCTTTGGCCGGCTCGGTCAGAACCAGTTCGGCGCCCAGGGCTTTTAACACCTTGCGCCGCTCCAGGCTCATGGACGCAGGCATGGTCAACAGCAACTGGTAGCCGCGCGCAGCAGCAACGAACGCCAGGCCGATGCCGGTGTTGCCCGAAGTAGGCTCGACGATGGTCATGCCCGGCTTGAGTACGCCACGCTCCTCCGCGTCCCAGACCATGCTGGCGCCGATCCGGCATTTCACCGAATAGGCCGGGTTGCGCCCTTCGATCTTGGCCAGGATGGTCACGCCTGGGGGGCCGAGGCGATTTATCTTCACCAGCGGGGTATTGCCGATGGTGTGTGCGTTGTCTGCGAAAATGCGGCTCATGGCGGTGTCCTTGCAAGTGAGTTGCCGGATAAGCCCACAAGCCTATGTCGCACGCGGGCAAGCGTCCAGTGCAGCGAAGATCAACAGAGGCAACAGGCCTGTCGCCTGACGTACAAAACGTGACCCGCCATTCAGTGACTGAATGGCGCGTCTGCGTTCACAGTCACCGAGGCTGCGCGGTATAGTCGCTTTTTTAAATACTGAACCCGCGGGTATTACCCTGCACGCTACCGTTCGAGGATTTACCGATGAAGTTCGAAGGCACCCAGTCGTACGTCGCCACCGACGACCTCAAGCTGGCGGTCAACGCCGCAATTACCCTGGAGCGTCCGCTGCTGGTAAAAGGCGAACCGGGCACCGGCAAGACCATGCTCGCCGAACAGTTGGCCGAGTCCTTCGGCGCCAAGTTGATCACCTGGCATATCAAGTCCACCACCAAGGCCCACCAGGGCCTGTACGAGTACGATGCGGTCAGCCGCCTGCGCGATTCGCAACTGGACCCGGACAAGGTCAACGAGGTGCGCAACTACATCAAGAAGGGCAAGCTGTGGGAAGCCTTCGAGAGCGAGGAGCGGGTGATCCTGCTGATCGACGAAATCGACAAGGCCGACATCGAGTTCCCCAACGACCTGCTGCAAGAACTCGACAAGATGGAGTTCTACGTTTACGAAACCGACGAGACGATCAAAGCGAAAAAACGCCCGATCATCATCATCACCTCGAACAACGAGAAGGAACTGCCGGACGCCTTCCTGCGTCGCTGCTTCTTCCACTACATCGCCTTCCCCGATCGCGCGACCCTGCAGAAGATCGTCGATGTGCACTACCCCAACATCAAGAAAGACCTGGTGGCCGAAGCGCTGGATGTGTTCTTCGACGTGCGCAAGGTCCCGGGCCTGAAGAAGAAGCCGTCCACCAGCGAACTGGTCGACTGGCTCAAACTGCTGATGGCCGACAACATCGGCGAAGCCGTGCTGCGCGAACGTAATCCGACCAAAGCCATCCCGCCACTGGCCGGCGCGCTGGTGAAGAATGAACAGGACGTGCAACTGCTTGAGCGCCTGGCCTTCATGAGCCGCCGCGCCAACCGCTAAGGCTGCACAGATCTCGACTTGTAGGAGCCAGCTTGCTGGCGATCAATGGCATCCGCAGCGCGCCGGATCGCCAGCAAGCTGGCTCCTACATAGAGCGCCCCGACCGGGGAATGATTCTGCAAGTGAGGACGCAGCCATGCTGCTCAACCTGTTTAATGAAATGCGCGCCGCCAAGGTGCCGGTGTCGGTGCGCGAGCTGCTCGACCTGATCAACGCGTTGAAGCACAACGTGGTGTTCGCCGACATGGACGAGTTCTACTACCTCGCCCGCGCGATACTGGTCAAGGACGAACGTCATTTCGACAAGTTCGACCGGGCGTTTGGGGCCTACTTCAAGGGCCTGGAAAATCTCAACCAACACATCGAGGCCTTGATCCCCGATGAATGGCTACGCAAGGAATTCGAGCGTTCGCTGACCGATGAGGAACGCGCCAAGATCGAATCCCTAGGCGGCCTGGACAAGCTGATCGAGGAATTCAAGAAGCGCCTCGAAGAGCAGAAGGAACGCCACGCCGGTGGCAACAAGTGGATCGGCACCGGCGGCACCAGCCCGTTCGGCTCCGGCGGCTTCAACCCGGAAGGCATTCGCGTGGGTGATGCCGGCAAGCGCCAGGGCAAGGCGGTCAAGGTCTGGGATCAGCGCGAGTACAAGAACCTCGACGATCAGGTCGAGTTGGGCACGCGCAATATCAAGGTGGCCCTGCGCCGCCTGCGCAAGTTTGCTCGCCAGGGCGCGCAGGACGAACTGGATCTGGGCGGTACCATCGACCACACAGCCAAGGACGGCGGCCTGCTGAATATCCAGATGCGCCCGGAACGGCGCAATGCGGTGAAATTGCTGATTCTGTTCGACATCGGCGGCTCGATGGACGCCCATGTAAAGGTCTGCGAAGAGCTGTTCAGCGCCTGCAAGACCGAGTTCAAGCACATGGAGTATTTCTACTTCCATAACTGCGTGTACGAGTCAGTGTGGAAGAACAACCTGCGCCGCAGCTCCGAGCGCTTCTCCACTCAGGACCTGCTGAACAAATACGGCGCCGACTACAAGGTGGTGTTTGTCGGCGATGCAGCCATGGCTCCCTACGAAATCACCCAGGCCGGCGGCAGCGTCGAGCACTGGAACGAAGAACCTGGCTACGTATGGATCAAGCGCTTTATGGAGAAGTACAAGAAGCTTATCTGGATCAATCCCTACCCCAAGGACACCTGGAGCTACACCGCCTCAACCAACCTCATGCGCGAACTACTGGAAGACAAGATGTACCCGCTGACGCTGCAAGGATTGGAAGATGGCATGAAGTTCCTCTCCAAGTAGGCACATGCCTGCGAGATAAGAGGCCTCGATCAAATCCGGGAAATTGATCGCCTGTTCAACCGCTCCCGGATGGCGCTTGGGCTTATCCAGGCTACGGTATCGCACTCCGGCATGCCGGCAATGCGCAACTGTAGCCCAATGAAATGGACTCCCCCCTCCTACGGCGTCTATGCGCCAGACTAGAGTTGTCAAAACAAAAGTCACGAAGGGAGGAGTCACCATGAAATTTAAGCGAATTGGTGTCGATTTGGCAAAGCAGGTGTTCCAGG
>NZ_JAUXMX010000003.1 GCF_030683065.1 Pseudomonas sp. | reverse complement strand
GCACAACCTCGGCCTGACCTGCGATCCGGTCGGCGGTTTGGTCCAGGTACCGTGCATCGAGCGCAACGCAATCGCGGCAGTGAAGGCGATCAACGCCGCACAACTGGCCTTGCGTGGCGACGGTCAGCACTTCATCTCGCTCGATCGGGTGATCCGCACCATGCGCGACACCGGCGCCGACATGCACGACAAGTACAAGGAAACCTCGCGCGGCGGCCTGGCCGTCAGTGCTATTGAGTGTTGAGTGAAGGCACCCGGTCAGCCGGCTGAGGCGACGTCGATACCGGTCATGGCCGCCCTGTTTTTGGCCATGTCCGGGGTGCTTGTCAGCTTTTGGTGCGCGTTCGCCTGGACGCTTGCACTAGCCGTTATGACCGCCCGGTCATGCGGCTCTTTAGTGGGGTGTTACTGCGGCTATTCCCGCACGTAACGAGGTGACATTGAGGGTTTCGGCGAATGCTACCGAAATGCTCAGGAAGCCCGCCCCCGGGTCCTCGCGGTCGCAAACAGAATATTATTGTCGCTCCTGCCAACGCCTTGTGGCGCGGGTCTCGGAAAATCTGCGTATTTATATTGAACGGCCAAGTAATTTAGGCACGACCTTTGCTCTATGTTTCAAGCCATCTGGGGCATTGGTTTACCAGAATCACAAAAATAGAGCCCCACCATGAGTGAAGGCTCAACACCGTGCTTTGCTTTTGCGTGAGGGTTTGTTTTATGTCGCAGTTCAATCCAGGGGCGCAGCCCCAGAACCGTGTCCCCCAATCCATCGGTTTTCTTCTGCTGGACAACTTCACTCTGATCTCCCTAGCGTCGGCGATCGAGCCCCTGCGCATGGCCAACCAGTTGTCCGGTAAGGAGCTTTACCGCTGGCATACCCTGACCCAGAGCGGCCAGCCGGTGTGCGCCAGCGACGGCCTGCAGATCACCCCGGACGCCGGTTTGAGCAATGCGCCAGTACTGGATGCGGTGCTGGTCTGCGGCGGCGTGGATATCCAGCACAGCGTCACCCGTGAGCACCTGCATTGGCTTCAGACCCAGGCGCGCCATGGCCGCCAGATGGGCGCGGTATGCACCGGCAGCTGGGCCTTGGCCAAGGCGGGTTTGCTCGACGGTTACGAATGCAGCGTGCACTGGGAAGTCCTCGCGGCAATGCAGGAAGCCTGGCCCCGGGTCACCGTTACCACGCGCCTGTTTTCTATCGACCGCACGCGCTACACCTCGTCAGGCGGCACTGCGCCGATGGACATGATGCTGCACCTGATCGGCCGCGAGCATGGCCGCGAATTGGCGGCAGCGATCTCTGACATGTTCATCTACGAGCGCATCCGCAACGAGCAGGATCACCAGCGTGTACCGCTCAAGCACATGCTCGGCACCAATCAGCCGAAGCTGCAGGAAATAGTCGTACTGATGGAGGCCAACCTGGAGGAGCCGATTGACCTTGATGGCTTGGCCAGCTATGTCGATGTCTCGCGCCGTCAGCTCGAACGGCTGTTCCAGAAGTACCTGCACTGCTCGCCGTCGCGCTATTACCTCAAGCTGCGCCTGATTCGTGCGCGTCAGCTACTCAAGCAGACGTCGATATCGATCATCGAGGTGGCCTCGGTGTGCGGTTTCGTGTCCACCCCGCATTTCTCCAAGTGCTACCGGGAATACTTCGGTATCCCGCCGCGCGACGAGCGTAGCGGGCAGAACCCGGGTGGCGTGAGGTCCTTGATGCCGTTGCCAGAAGACCTGCTGCGGCCAGCCTCGGCTTCAGCGATGGCTGCGATGAGCCGTGCGCAAGGCGAGTCAACCTTCGCCAGCGTGCGCCTCTAGCGGCGACACCGCGTTGACATGCCGCTCGAATGCCGGGAGTGGTCGGTTCAACGTGAGCACGTGAACTGACCGGGGGGGCGGCGCTGGCGCTCAGCCCTCCGGTTGCGACTATCGCGGCTAAAGCCCCACCCACAAAAGACTGTTATCCAGCCTGGTCGTCAGCGCGCCGGAATGAACACCGGGCTGCCATCGATCTCGCAGGTCAGCAGGCGCTGGCCATAGAGCTGTTCCAGTACCGCCGGCTGCAGCATCTCGGCGACCGGCCCCCAGCAGGCCTCGCCGTCGGGGTAGAGCAGGAGGATCTGATCGCACCAGCGGGCAGCCAGATTGAGGTCATGCAGGCACATCAGTACCGCACATCCTGCGTTCGCCTGCGCCGCGAGTAATTCGAGTACGGCCACTTGGTGATGCAAATCCAGGTGGTTGGTCGGCTCGTCCGCCAGCCACAACGCCGGTGCCTGGGTCAGTACGGTGGCGATGGCCACGCGCTGGCGTTCGCCGCCGGACAGGGTGCTGACCAGGCGCTCGCTCAGGTGTGCCACATCCAGGCGGCTCAGCGCCTGGTGGGCGGCAAGCAGGTCTGCGGCGCCCTCCATTTGCCAGGCCGGCAGGAAGGGGTGGCGGCCGATCAGTGCGGTCTCCAGCACCGTGGCAGGAAAGCCGTCCTGGCGCTCCTGGAACACCAGCCCCAGGCGTTGGGCGATCTGCCGCCGACTGAGCCGCGTGAGCGGCTGGTCGTCCAGTAGCACCTCTCCCGCGCGTGGCGCACGCAGTCCGGCCAGGGTGTGCAGCAGGGTAGTCTTGCCCGCACCGTTGGGCCCCAGTACGCCCCAGACCTGGCCGGGCAGCAGGCTGAAATTCAGCGCCCGGCCGCTGGCGCGCCCTGGTACATCGATCACTAGCTCGCGGGTCTGCAGACGGCTCATCAGCGGCTCCGGTGCAGCAGGTAGAGGAAAGTCGGCACCCCGAGCAGTGCGGTGATCACCCCCACGGGCAGCTGTTCCGGCGCGATCACTGTGCGCGCCAGGGTGTCGGCCAGCACCAGCAGGATGCCGCCGCTCAAGGCGCAGGCGGGCAATATCAGGCGCTGGTCGTTGCCCAGCAACAAGCGCAGCATGTGCGGCACCACCAGGCCAACAAAGCCGATGCTGCCGGCGCTGGTGACCGCCAGTGCGGTCAGCAGGCTGGCGATCACATAGATGCTCCATTCCAGTGGACGCACCGCCACCCCCAGCGCCGCCGCCTGCAGCGGGCCGCGGGCCAGCACATTGAGGCTGCGGCCCAGCGGCAGCAGCAGCAGGCTCACGCCGAGCAGCAGGCCGAGCGCCGGCCAGGGTGTTCGTGCATAGGACAGGTCACCCATCAGCCAATAGAGCATGCCGGGCAGTCGTTCGGCGGGGCTGATCGCCAGCATCAGGGTGATGATCGCGCCCCAGCCAGACGCCACCACCACGCCGGTCAGTAGCAGCCGTGACGGGGTCCAGCTGCCAGTGCCGTGGGCCAGGCCAAACACCAGCAGGGTGGCGAGAAACGCCCCTGCGAACGCCGAGCCGGAGATCAGCAGGCCGCCGAGGCCCGCCAGCATGGCCAGCAGTGCGCCGACCGCGGCGCCGCCAGACAGGCCGAGCACGTAAGGATCGGCCAGCGGGTTGCGCAGCAGCACCTGCATCAGCGCACCGGCCACCGCCAGCAGGCCGCCGGTGGCGAAGGCCGATAGGGTGCGTGGCAAGCGCAGTTCGAAGATCAGGGTGCGCTGCAGGTCGCTGCCTTGCCCGGCCAGCGTCGACAGTACATCGACCAGGCTCAGGGCGCTGCTGCCGACGCTGACCGACAGCGTCATGGCGGCCAGCGCAACCAGCGTGAGCATGCCCAGCAGCCAGCCGAGCGAGCGCCGCGTGCCGATGAGTTTAGCGGCGGGCACGGGCCGTCTCCAGGCTCTCGCACAGCAAGCGGCTGCCTGCCAGTAGGCGCGGTGTGGGGCGCTGTACGAGGGACGGCGGGATGAAGAATAGATTGTCCTGCTGCACGGCCTGCAGGCCGGGATAGGCGCGCCACTCGGTCAGCCAGTCGCGATTCTCCTCGCCCATGCCGCCGGCCAGGATGGCGTGCGGATTGGCCATCAACACCGCTTCGAGATCGATGCGCGGAATCTGCCGTGGCAGGTCGGCGAAAACATTCTCCCCGCCACACAGGCGGATAACCTGGCCGATCAGGTGGGCCTCGTTGACGGTCATCAACGGCCTGTTCCAGACCTGATAGAACACCGTCACCGGCTCGGCCTCACGGTACTGTTCGGCCAGTTCGGCCATGCCCTGGCGAAACTGCTGGGCGGCCTGCTGGCCTACGGCCTCGCTGTCGGTCAGGCGCGCCAAGCGCTCAATGGCCTGCGAGATACCCTCGATACTGTTCGGTTCGAGATAAAACATCGGTATGTCGAAATCTTCCAGGGCCGCCATTTGCTCGGCGGGGTTGCCACTGCCCCAGACGATTGCCAGGTCCGGTTGCAGGGTCAGCAGCCGCTCCAGATCCAGGCGGCTGTGACCGCCCACCGATGGCAGCGCACGCGCCTCGGGCGGATAGTCGCTGAAGGCCACCACGGCCACCACGCGGTCCCCGCCGCCGGCTGCGAAGACCAGCTCGGTGGCGCCTGGCGACAGGGTCGCGATGCGTTGCGCCGGTGCCGCCAGGCAGAGTTCGCGCTGGGCATCGTCGACCACGCAGATCGGTGCCGCCAGCAGCAGTGGCGCCAGCCCCAGCAGTATGGCCGTCAGGCCGACATGCCAGGCTGACAAGCCGCGCAGGCGGACGAATAATTGGTGCATGTTGTCCCCTGATGGTGCGCAGATTCTCACCGCGACAGTGCCGTTGGCCCCGCGCGAGAGCGCAACCTAACAACCGCTCGGGACAGGGTCAATGTCGATCTACCCCGGCTGGTCTGCCACGTGTTGGTGCGGCGGCGAAAAACCACCTCCGGTGCTATCGAGCGCCAGACTCCACCTTGACGTTCGTTCGCCGGGCCACGCAGCGCCGCGTCGTTGCCTGGCTGCACGGCATCGCTCTGCGGATGGACGTCAGCGGCGTGAGTCTCTAGACTCGCGCCCTCTTGCTTCAGGTGACCGCTGGCAATGGCTGGCGGTGAAACTGGGAAGTCGGTGCGTTGTGCGTGTTCACGCCAACAATTCCGACGCTGCCCCCGCAACGGTAGACGAGTCAAGCCAGCGCTTTTTCAACCACTGTGCTTCAGGTGTCTGTCGGCCTTAACGCTGTTCTGCTTCGGAAAAGCCGAGTGTGGCTATTCCTCGCAACGAACGGGCAAGTCCGACAGGGGCCTCGCATGGGAAGGTGCGTTTGGTGGTGTTCCGCCTGTTTGGAACACCGCTCGTAAGCCCGGAGACCGGCCTGTCGCAGTCCATGGCATCGCGGAGGGCGTTGTCTGGCGTGTGGCTGCGCCGTTGTTGCAGGTCATCCGTCGCTGGTTCTCCGCGTGTCTTTCTCAGCAAATCGCCCGGGTGGGGCGACGGAGCTACGACGCGATGAGCAATGCCTTGTATAAGCCGGCAGCCATGCTGCTGTGCGCTATTCCCTGTACATCCTTTATCCCCTTGGCCCATGCGGCCGAACATACCTGGCTTGACGACCAGTTGGTGACAGCCACCCGTACTGTGCAGACCGCGCAGCAAAGCCTGGCGGCGGTGACGGTATTCGACCGTGCGCAGATCGAGCAGAGCCAGGCAACGTCCTTGCCTGAGCTGCTGCAGAGGGTGCCCGGTGTGTCCCTTACCAACAATGGCGGGCCGGGCAAGAACGCTTCCCTGTTCATCCGCGGTAGCGAGTCAGACCATGTGCTGGTGTTGATCGACGGGATCAAGATCGGCTCGGTGACCAGCGGCGGCGCGGCGCTGCAGGATCTGCCCCTGGAACTGATCGAACGCATCGAGGTGGTGCGCGGGCCGCGTTCCAGCCTGTATGGCTCCGAAGCCATCGGTGGGGTGATCCAGATTTTCACCCGCAAGGGCAGTGCGAGCGGCGCCAAGCCGTTCTTCTCCGCCGGTTATGGCAGCCACGACAGCTACAGCGGCAGCGCCGGGGTCTCCGGCGGTGTTGGCAGCGCCTGGTACAGCGTGGCTTTAAGCGGTCTGGACACCGACGGCATTAACGTCAAGTCGATTAGCAGCAGCGGCTATGAGAACGATAGCGACGGTTATCGCAACCTATCCGGGGTGCTGAGCGGCGGTTATCGTTTTGCCAATGGCCTGGAGCTGGACGCTAACCTGCTGCAAGCCGAGTCGCACAATGATTACGACCAGGTCAACAGCCGGCGCACCTCCGGCTTTCACGCCCATGCCGACAATCTCTCCAAGGTGTTCGGTACCCGTGCTCGCTTCGCGCCGTTCGAACCCTGGCGTGTGACCCTGCAACTGGGGCGTAGCGACGACAAGTCCGATGCCTACCAGGACGGCACGTTCTATTCACGCTTCGACAGCCGCCGCGACAGCGCCAGTTGGCAGAATGACCTGGTTCTGGCCCCCGGCCACACCCTGGCTCTCGGTGTCGATTACCAGCACGACCAGGTCAGCGGCAGTACCGCCTATGCCGAGGACTCACGCGACAACAATGGCGCCTTCGTCCAGTACCTTGGCGAAGTGGGTCGCCACGACTGGCAGTTGTCACTGCGTGGCGACGACAATCAGCAGTTCGGCCAGCACGAGACCGGCAATCTCGGTTACGGCTATGCGCTCACAGACTGGCTGCGGGCGACCCTCAGCTATGGCACGGCGTTCAAAGCGCCGACCTTCAACGAGCTGTACTACCCCGGCTACGGTAATCCCGACCTGGAGGCAGAAACCTCAAATAGCCTGGAAGCTGGCTTGGCCGGCCAGCATGCCTGGGGCCATTGGTCGATCAACGCTTTCCGCACCCGCATCGACGAGCTGATTGCCTACGACGCCAGCATCAAGGCGCCGGCCAACGTCGCCGAGGCGCGTATACGTGGCGTCGAGCTGGTGCTCGCCAGCCAGATGCTTGGTTGGGACTGGAATGCCAACTACACACTGTTGGAACCGGAGAATCGCTCCTCTGGAGCCAACAATGGCAACGAGCTGGCGCGCCGCGCCAAGCAGTTGTTCAACCTTGACCTTGACCGTCGACTAGGCGCTTTCAGCATCGGCGCCAGCCTGCACGCCGAAGGCCAGCGCTTCGACGACCTGGCCAACACCAAGGAGCTGTCTGGCTTCGCCACCCTCGACCTGCGCGGTGAATACCGCCTTAGCCCCGAGTGGCGCCTACAGACGCGCATCGCCAACCTGCTGGATGCCGACTACGAGACGGTCGAAGGCTTCAATCAGCCCGGCCAGGCGGTTTACCTGACCGTGCGTTACCAGGCGCTTTGAGCTAACCCACTGACTCTGGAGATGCATGGATGAAGCTGTCACCGCTTACCCAACTGTTGATCGGTATCGCCTTGGCGGGGCTGTTGGCCATGACCCGTGGCCAGCACTTCGCCACGCTCAATCTGCCCAGCGCGTCTTGGGCGGTGTTCTTCCTCGCTGGCGTGCTGCTGACGCCGCGCTGGGTATTCCCGGCGCTGTTTCTCGAAGCCTCGTTGCTGGACTTCGCTGCGGTGCAGTGGGCCGGGGTCAGTGACTGGTGCCTGTCGCCGGCCTACTGGCTGCTTATCCCTGCCTACGGTTCGCTGTGGCTGGGCGGTCGTCTGTATGCCGGCTGGCAGCGCGATCGGCTGAGCAGCCTGGCCGTGCTGGGTGTGTGCGTGGCACTCAGCGCGCTGGTTTGTTACGTGTTTTCCGGTGGTGGCTTCCTGTACTTCTCCGGTCGCTACCCGGAGCCGAGCCTGGCCATGCTGGGCGAGCGCATCGCCGTCTACTACCCGCGCTATCTGGCCAGCCTGGCGCTGTATGTCGGCATGGCGAGCATTTTCTATATAGGCGCCCGCTCCTGGCTGGGCGCGCAACGGCAATTTGAGGTTAAGTCATGAGCGAATCCAGCGAACGCGACGCACGGCATAAGGCGCGCATGGCGCGCAAGAAGGCGCTGATCGACGAGAAGATCGCCCAGGCCCAGGATGAATACGGCCTGCTGCTGGTGCACAGCGGCAATGGCAAGGGCAAGAGCAGCAGCGCCTTTGGCATGGTGGCGCGTGCTCTGGGGCATGGCATGAAAGTCGGCGTGGTGCAGTTCATCAAGGGCGCGGCCAGCACCGGCGAAGAGACGTTCTTTCGCCGCTTCCCCGATGAAGTCAGTTACCACGTGATGGGTGAGGGATTTACCTGGGAAACCCAGGACCGCCAGCGTGACATCGACAAGGCCCATGAGGCGTGGCAGGTGGCGCGCCAGTTGCTCAGCGACCCCGGTATCGGCTTGGTGGTGCTGGATGAGCTGAACATCGCCCTGAAATATGGCTACCTGGAGTTGGAGACTGTGCTCGCCGATATCGAGTCCCGACCGCTGCTGCAACATGTGGTGGTGACCGGGCGTGGTGCCTTGCCGGGGATGATCGAGGCGGCGGATACCGTCACCGAAATGAGCCTGGTCAAGCATGCGTTCAAATCTGGCGTCAAGGCGCAGAAAGGGGTGGAGTTCTGATGGGCATATCGGCGTTTTACTGTGGGAGCGGACTTGTCCGCGAATCGCTTTTCGCGGGCAAGCCCGCTCCCACAGACGGCGTGGTGCTGGCATGAACGCCACCCGTCACTGCCCGGCGCTACTGATTGCCGCACCCGCCTCGGGGCAGGGCAAGACCACCGTCACCGCCGCCCTGGCACGGCTACATAGCCGTCAGGGTAAACGGGTGCGGGTGTTCAAGTGCGGGCCGGACTTTCTCGACCCGATGATTCTCGCCCGGGCCAGCGGGGCGCCTGTGTACCAGCTCGACCTGTGGATGGTCGGCGAGGCCGAGAGCCGGCGCCTGCTCTGGCAGGCGGCGGGCGAGGCTGACCTGATCCTGATCGAGGGGGTGATGGGCCTGTTCGACGGCAGCCCTTCGGCGGCCGATCTGGCCCGGCAATTCGGCGTGCCGGTGTTGGCGGTGATCGACGGTTCGGCCATGGCCCAGACCTTCGGTGCCCTGGCCCATGGCCTGGCGACCTTTCAGGCCGATCTGCCGTTTTCCGGGGTGCTTGGCAATCGGGTCGGCAGTGTCCGGCATGGCGAGATCCTGCGCGATGCCTTGCCTGAGTCGATTCGCTGGTACGGTGCGTTGCCACGCAGCGCCGCAGTGGAACTGCCGAGCCGCCATTTGGGCCTGGTGCAGGCCGAAGAGTTGCGCGACCTGGATGCTCGTCTGGATGCCGCCGCCGATGCCTTGGCCATCAGCGCCGACGTCAGCCTGCCGCCGCCCGTCGAGTTCGCCGTGCCGGCGTCGCGTGAGATTCCGGCCTTGCTTGCCGGCGTGCGCATCGGCGTAGCCCGTGACAGCGCCTTCGCCTTTCTCTACCAGGCCAACCTGGATCTACTGGGCGAGCTGGGTGCCGAGTTGTGTTTTTTCTCGCCGCTGACTGACCACGTGCTGCCCGAGGTCGACAGCCTCTACCTTCCCGGAGGCTACCCGGAATTGCACCTGGCGCAGCTGCAAGCCAACCAGGCCATGGCGTCGGCGATCCGTGCGCATCATGCCGCGGGCAAACCGATCCACGCCGAATGCGGCGGCATGCTTTATCTGCTCGATAAGCTGACCGACAAGCAGGGCAGCAGTGGTCAGATGCTCGGTCTGCTGGCTGGCGAGGCGACCCTGCAACCGCGCTTGACCGCCCTGGCCTTGCAGGAAGTCGAATTGCCGGAAGGGCGGCTGCGCGGTCATACCTTTCACTACTCGGCGCTGACCAGCACGCTTGAGCCACTCACCCGCGGCGAGTGCCCGAATTACAAGCGCACTGCCGAGGCGGTCTATCGGCAGGGGCGACTGACGGCCTCTTATATTCACTTCTACCTACCTGCAGACCCCGTCGCCGCTGCCGCGCTGTTTCGCCCCTGCGAGCAACCATGAACGCGCATGCCTTCAGCACAGAGGAACGTGCAGCGGTGTATCGCGCCATCGCCGAACGCCGCGATATGCGCCACTTTTGTGGTGGCGAGGTGGCTCCCGAACTGCTGAAGCGCCTGCTCGAGGCCGCGCATCAGGCGCCCAGCGTCGGGTTGATGCAGCCCTGGCGCTTTATGCGCATTACCCGCCCGGCGTTACGTACGGCGATCCAGGCCCTGGTGGAAGAAGAGCGGCTGCGCACCGCCGAAGCCCTGGGCGAGCGCGCCGATGAGTTCATGCAGCTCAAGGTCGAGGGTATCGGCGACTGCGCCGAACTGCTGGTGGTGGCCCTGATGGACGGCCGCGAGTCTCATGTATTCGGCCGCCGCACCCTGCCGGAAATGGACCTGGCGTCCATGGCCTGCGCGATCCAGAACCTCTGGCTGGCCGCCCGCGCTGAAGGCCTGGGGATGGGCTGGGTGTCGTTGTTCGAGCCACAAGCATTGGCCGAGTTGTTGGCCATGCCGCCGGGCAGCAAGCCGCTGGCGGTGCTTTGTCTGGGGCCGGTGACAGAGTTTTATCCAGCGCCGATGTTGCAGCAACAAGGCTGGATCGAGCCGCGTCAGCTGGAGACGCTGCTGTATGAGAATTATTGGGGAGAAACACCGCGATGAAAGGCCCTCAACGCATCGTCTGCCTGTCCACCGAGACCTGTGAAACCCTCTATCTGCTCGACGAGCAGGCGCGCATCGCGGGGATTTCCGGCTTTACCGTGCGCCCGCCGCAAGCGCGCAAGGAAAAGCCCAAGGTCAGTGGCTTCACCACGGCACGGATCGACAAGATCCTCGCGGTCAAGCCGGATCTGGTTCTGGGCTACTGCGACTTGCAGGCCGACATCGCTGCCGAATTGGCCCGCGAAGGCCTGGAGGTGCACCTGTTCAATCAGCGCGACATCGCCGGTACCTATCGCATGATCGAAACCCTCGGCGCCCTGGTGCATGCCAACGACCGCGCCGCACGGTTGATCGGTGAGCTGCAGGATGGCCTGGAGCGCATTCGCGCCAGTGCCGCGCAATTGCCACGCCGGCCCAAGGTGTATTTCGAGGAATGGAACGAGCCCTTGATCAGCGGCATCGGTTGGGTCAGCGAGTTGATCGAACTGGCCGGCGGCGAGGATTGCTTCGCCGAACTGAGCGGCTGCAAGCGGGCCAAGCAGCGGATCATCGCCGACCCGCTGGAAGTGGTACGGCGTGCGCCTGATCTGATCGTCGGTTCCTGGTGCGGCAAGCGCTTTCGCCCTGAGCAGGTGGCGGCCCGGCCCGGCTGGCAGACGATCCCGGCGGTGCGTAACGGCCAGCTGTTCGAAATAAAATCGGCGGACATCCTCCAGGCCGGCCCGGCCGCACTGACCGATGGCGTGCGCCAGTTGCACGCGCTGATTCGTGGCTGCGTGGAGGCGGGCGATTGAGCCTGATACTCGCTACCCTAGCCGGCGTGGTCCTGGACGGGCTGCTCGGCGAGCCTAAGCGCTGGCATCCGCTGGTGGCCTTCGGACGCCTGGCTGCGCGCATCGAACAGCGTCTTAATGCCGGCGGCAGTGGCTGGCGCAGCCATGGCGTCAGCGCCTGGTGCCTGGCGGTGTTGCCCCTGACCCTGCTGGTCGGGGTGCTGGCGCAGGTGGCGTCTATTGGCTGGGCGGTGGAGATTCTCGCGCTGTACGCCGCCCTCGGCTTGAAGAGCCTGGGTGAACATGCGCGGCCGGTGGCCCAGGCCCTGCGTCTGGGCGATCTGCAGCTGGCGCGCGAACGGGTCGGCTATATGGTCAGCCGTAACACCGCCGCGCTGGATGCCACGGGTGTGGCGCGTGCCGGCACCGAGTCGGTGCTGGAAAATGGCTCGGATGCAGTCTTCGCCGCGCTGTTCTGGTTCCTCGTCGCCGGTGCGCCGGGCGTGGTGCTGTATCGCCTGAGCAATACCCTGGATGCCATGTGGGGCTACCGCACTCCACGTTTCGAGCGCTTCGGCTGGGCGGCAGCAAAGATCGACGATGGGCTCAATTACCTGCCCGCGCGGCTGGTGGCGCTGACCTATGCGCTGCTCGGCAAGACTGCCCTGGCGCTGCGCTGTTGGCGGCAGCAGGCGCCGCAGTGGGACAGCCCGAATGCCGGCCCGGTGATGGCGGCCGGTGCCGGCGCGCTCGGCGTGAGCCTGGGCGGCGCGGCCGAGTACCACGGCGAGCTGCATGTACGCCCCGACCTCGGTGCAGGGCCACCGCCCAAGGCACGCGATATCGAACGGGCACTCAATCTGGTCAATGGTGGCGTGCTGCTGTGGCTGGTGTTGCTGATTATCTGGGGGCTCTGCCGTGTTTAAGTCGGGCGGGCTTGAACATGGCGGCCGCCTGCGCGCAGCGTCTCTGCGCTATGGCATCGCTCTGGCCGATTGGCTGGATCTGTCCACCGGTATCGCCCCCTATGGTTGGCCGCTGCCGGCGATCCCCGCCAGTGCCTGGACGCGCCTGCCCGAGCAGCAGGATGGTCTGGAGATTGCCGCGCGGGATTATTACGGGGTGGCCAATCTGCTGCCGGTGGCCGGTTCGCAAGCGGCGATCCAGGCGTTGCCGCGGTTACTGCGCAACGCCACGGTTGGCATCGTCTCGCCTGCCTATGCCGAGCATGCGGCGGCCTGGCAGCGTGAAGGGCATCGGCTGCTGGAGATTAGCGAAGGGGCAATTGAGCGCGCGCTGGAGCGTGTCGATGTGCTGTTGCTGATCAACCCGAACAACCCGACCGGCCGGCATATCGAACCTTTGCGCTTGCTGGAGTGGCACCGCCGTCTGGCCGAGCGCGGTGGCTGGCTGGTGGTGGACGAGGCTTTTATCGATTGCACGCCGCAGTTCAGCCTGGCCGCATTCAGCGAGTTGCCGGGCCTGATTGTGCTGCGCTCGTTTGGCAAGTTCTTCGGCCTGGCTGGCATTCGCCTGGGTTTTGTCTTGGCCCAGCCGCAGCTTTTGGCTCAGTTGGCCGAACTGCTTGGGCCCTGGACAGTCAGCGGGCCGAGCCGGGCAGTGGCCACGGCGCTGTTGCAGGATCTGGCCGGGCATGAGCTGCAGCGCCAGCGTTTGCGGGTCGATGGCGAGCGTCTGGCGGCGCTGCTGACCGCGCATGGCCTGAGCCCGACCGGCGGCTGTGCACTGTTTCAATTCTGCTGCACGCCGCAGGCGGCCTTGCTGCATGAATTTCTGGCGTTGCACGGCATTTTCACCCGGTCGTTCGAGACGCCGCTGAGCCTGCGTTTCGGCCTGCCTCCCGATGAGCATGGCTGGCAGCGCTTGCAGCAGGCGCTTGCGGCCTTTGCCGGAGCACTTGCATGACGACTCGACTGACTGCCGCGGCAGAACTTGCCAGCGGAATGTTGGGCACCGCAGTGCCGGCCACCGGGATGCCGGCCACCGGAGTGCCGGCCACATTGATGGTGCAGGGCACTACGTCTGATGCGGGCAAGAGCACTCTGGTGACTGCGCTGTGCCGCTGGCTCAAGCGCCAGGGCGTCAGCGTGGTGCCATTCAAGCCGCAGAATATGGCGCTCAACAGCGCTGTGACGGCGGACGGTGGCGAAATCGGTCGCGCCCAGGCGGTGCAGGCCCAGGCCGCCGGCTTGGCGCCGCATACCGACATGAATCCGGTGCTGCTCAAGCCCAATAGCGATACCGGCGCCCAGGTGATCATCCACGGCCGCGCCTTGAGCAGCATGGACGCGGTGGCGTATCACGATTACAAAAAGGTGGCGATGCAGGCTGTGCTGCAGTCGCACCGGCGTCTGAGTGCGGCTTACCCGGTGGTGGTGGTGGAGGGCGCCGGCTCGCCGGCCGAGATCAACCTGCGCGCCGGCGACATTGCCAACATGGGCTTTGCCGAAGCGGTGGATTGCCCGGTGATTTTGATTGCCGACATCGACAAGGGCGGCGTGTTCGCGCACCTGGTCGGCACTCTCGCGTTGCTTTCCGAGAGCGAACAGGCGCGTATCCAGGGCTTTGTGATCAACCGTTTTCGCGGCGACATCGCTCTGCTGCAACCGGGCCTGGATTGGCTGCAGCAGCGCACCGGCAAGCCGGTACTGGGGGTGCTGCCGTACCTGATGGACTTCCACCTGGAAGCCGAGGACGCCATCGACACCCGGCAGATCGCCAAGGCCGCCGACACCATCAGGGTGGTGGTGCCGGTGCTGCCGCGCATCAGCAATCACACCGACTTCGATCCGCTGCGCCTGCACCCGCAGGTCGAGTTGGTGTTCGTCGGTCCCGGGCAATCGATTCCGCCTGCCGAGCTGATTATTCTGCCCGGCTCGAAAAGCGTGCGTGCCGACCTGGCCTTTCTCCGCGAGCAGGGCTGGGATACGGCCATCGACAAGCACCTGCGCTATGGCGGCAAGCTGCTCGGTATCTGCGGCGGGCTGCAGATGCTCGGTCAGCAGGTTCACGACCCGCTCGGCCTGGAGGGCGCCGCTGGCAGCAGTCTGGGCCTGGGCCTGCTGGATTTCGCCACAGTGCTGGAGCCCGATAAACAGCTGCGTAACGTCAGCGGCCTTTTGTGCCTGGAAAACGCGCCGGTATCCGGTTACGAGATCCATGCCGGGGTCAGCCACGGTATTGGCCTGGAAACGGTCGCCGTACGCCTGGACGATGGGCGCTGCGACGGTGCCCTGAGCGCCGACGGTCAGGTGCTCGGCACCTACCTGCATGGGTTGTTCGAAGCGAGTGCGGCGTGCAGCGCATTGCTGCGCTGGGCCGGGCTGGATGATGTGCAGACGGTCGATTACCACGCCCTGCGCGAACGCGATATCGAGCGCCTGGCCGATCTGGTCGAGGCGCACCTGGATACCGAGCGGCTGCGCACGTTGTGCGGGTTGGCGTAGGTCGCGCGCACCCAATAGACATGCGAATGGTGCGCCCGGCGCACCCTACGGGAGAAACAATGCATGAACTGATATTAGGCGGTGCCCGTTCCGGCAAGAGTCGCCTGGCCGAGAAGCTGGCCGGCGACTCTGGCCTGGCGGTGACTTATATCGCCACCAGCGAGGCACTCGACGCTGAGATGAGCGCGCGCATTCAGCAGCATCGCCAGCGCCGGCCGGCGCATTGGGGGTTGCTGGAAGAGCCGCTCGAACTGGCGCGCGTGCTGCGCGAACAGGCCGCAGCAGATAAATGCCTGCTGGTCGACTGCCTGACCCTGTGGCTAAGCAACCTGCTGATGCTCGATGACCCGGCACGCCTGGAGGCAGAGTGCGCGGCCCTGTTGGAGTGCCTGCCTGGTTTGCCGGGGCGCATCGTGCTGGTCAGCAACGAGACCGGTCTCGGCGTGGTGCCGCTGGGCGAGCTGAGCCGCCGTTATGTCGACCAGGCCGGCTGGCTGCACCAAGCCCTGGCAGAACAGTGCCAGCGCGTGATCTTCACCGTGGCGGGTCTGCCCATGCTGTTGAAGGGAGAACCCTTATGAACGATGCCCGCTGGTGGCAGGAGCCTTGTCGACAACCTGACGCGGCCAGCGAGGCAGCCGCCCGCGCTCGTCAGGCGCAGCTGACCAAACCGGCGGGTGCGCTCGGCCAGTTGGAGGAACTGGCGATTCGCCTGGCCGGCCTGCAAGGTCGCGAGTGCCCGCGGATCGACCGGCCCCGCCTGGGTCTGTTTGCCGGCGACCATGGCGTGGTCGAGGAGAATATCTCGCTGTTCCCGCAGTCCGTTACCGGGCAGATGCTGCATAACTTTGTCGCCGGCGGCGCGGCCATCAACGTATTGGCCAGGGTTCAGGGGTTGCCGCTGGAGCTGGTCGACCTGGGCACGGTCGACCTCAGTCTCAACCTGCCGGGTGTGCGTCACCTGCGAATTGCCCCAGGCACCGCCAATTTCAGCCGCACCGCGGCGATGACGGTCGAGCAGTGCGAGGCGGCCCTGGACGCCGGCCGCGCGATGCTGCAGCGGGCCAGTCGGCACGGCTGCGACCTGTTTCTCGCTGGCGAGATGGGCATCGGCAACACCACCGCCGCCAGCGCCCTGGCCTGTGCCTTGAGCGGCTTGCCGCCGGCCCGCCTGGTCGGCAGCGGCACCGGTCTGGATAGCGCCGGTGTGGCGCGCAAACAGGCGGTGCTGGAACGCAGCCTGGCCCTGCATGGCACGGCCCTGGACGATCCTTTCGAGGCGCTACGCCGGGTCGGCGGGCTGGAGCTGGCGGCGCTGACTGGCAGCTACCTGGCCTGCGCCCAGTTGGGTATTCCGGCATTGGTCGATGGCTTCATTTGCAGCGCCGCCGCGCTCTGTGCGGTGCGCCTGAACCCGGCTTGCCGGCCCTGGCTGCTGTTCGCCCATGCCAGCGCCGAGAGCGGCCATGTCGCGCTGCTCGATGTGTTGCAGGCCACGCCGCTGATCGGTCTGGGCCTGCGCCTGGGCGAGGGCAGTGGCGCCGCGCTAGCATTGCCGCTGGTGCGCCTGGCGTGTGAGCTGCACAGCGGGATGGCGACTTTCGCCGAAGCGCAGATCGAGGAGCGATGCTGATGAGCGTGCAACTGGATTTGCTGCGTCATGGCGTGACCGAGCTGGGCGGTGGCTTGCGCGGCAGCCTGGACGACGAGTTGACGGCCGAGGGCTGGGCGCAGATGCGCGCCGCAGTGGTGCTGGGCGGGCCTTGGCAGGCGCTGGTCAGTTCGCCGTTACGTCGCTGCGCCGCCTTTGCCGAAGAACTGGCGGCCCACCTGGAGCTGCCACTGCATATCGAGGCGGATCTGCGCGAGTTGCATTTCGGTGCCTGGGAAGGACGCAGCGCGGCCGACCTGATGCACGATCAGGCCGACGAGCTGGGTCGCTTCTGGGCCGATCCCTATGCCTTTACCCCACCCCAGGGTGAGCCGCTGGAGCAATTCGAGATGCGCATCGACGCCGCCTTGCAGCGTCTGCGCCAGGCCCATGGCGGTCGGCGCGTGCTGGTGGTCAGTCACGGCGGAGTGATTCGCCTGCTGCTGGCACGCGCCCGCGGGCTGCCGCGCAGCCAGTTGCTGGCGGTGGAGGTGGCGCATGCCTCGCTGCACGGCTTGACCCTCGGCGCCACGCCGTCCGCGCTGCATGAGCGCAGCCTGACCGGGGAGAACTGAGTGATGTCGGTCCTGCAACCGCTGTTGATTGCCCTGCAGTTTCTCACCCGTATTCCGATCAGGCTGGCGGGTATGCCGACGGCCGAGCAGCAGGGCCGCTCGCTGCTCTACTATCCGCTGGTCGGCCTGTTGCTCGGCGGCCTGCTCTGGCTGCTGCAGCAGCTGCTGGCTGGAACTGCGCCGTTGCTCCAGGCGGCATTGTTGCTGTCCGCCTGGGTGGCGCTGAGCGGCGGGTTGCACCTGGACGGCCTGGCCGACAGCGCTGATGCCTGGGTGGGCGGGATGGGTGACCGCGAGCGCACCCTGGCATTGATGAAAGACCCCTGCTGCGGGCCGATGGCGGTGGTGGCGCTGCTGCTGGTGCTGCTGCTCAAGTTCGCGGCGTTAGTGGCCCTGCTTGAGGACGGGACGCTGGCGGCACTGTTGCTGGCGCCGCTGCTGGGCCGCAGCGCCGTGCTGGCGCTGATTCTCGGTACGCCCTATGTGCGCCAAGGCGGAATCGGCCAGTTGCTGGCCTCGCACCTGCCGCACCCGGCGGCCAAGGCCGTGCTGCTGGCGGTGGCGGTCGGCTGCTTGCTGTTGTTCGGTACCACCGGACTCTGGGCGCTGCTGCTGGCCGGGGTCACCTTGTTCGGCGTGCGCCGTGCGCTGATGCGCCGGCTGCAGGGCACCACCGGCGATACCGCGGGCGCCCTGCAGGAATTGGTCGAGTGCGTGGTGCTGGTCGGGTTGGCGCTTTAAGTGGCATGTGGCGGCGAGCGTGCTCCGGGTTAGCGGGGCACCCGGCCGCTGGGTTGCGCGGCGCTCGGCAACCGCTTCGTTAGCAGGTATGCGGTCTGCGCCCAACCTGCTGCAATGCTGTCCACGCCAAGCCAAGTGAGCAGCATTTTTTTGTAGCCCGGATGCAATCCGGGAGCGGTTTTCAGGCGCCAGACTTCCCCGGATTGCATCCGGGCTACGTGTTGGCCGCCTGTTAGCGGGGCACCAGCGCCGGTAACAGGGTGCGTGAAATTGCTTCGCGCACGGTCGGCAGCAAGGAGGCGCTGCCGCCCAGCAGCTGTTCGACCAACCGGCGCAGGGCCAGTGCCCGTTCCGGGTTGAGGCCGCTCACTGCCTGTTCGCAGGCTTGCTCGGCGCTGGCGCCGGGCGGGATGGGGAACCCCAGGGCAACCAGGCGCTCACGGAAGTCTTCCTGGTCGATCAAATCGGCATGCATCATTGTCGCTTCCTCCACTTATTGGGCTGCACCTAGCGCAACACACCTTCATCCAGCAGCAATTTGAAAATGGCCTCGGCGCCAACCTGCGGCGAGACCTCCTTGAGCACCTGACCACCGCCGCCGGTCGCTTTAGCTGTAGCGGCCTTCATGCGTTCGGCGCCGGTCTTGGCCTTGATCACCTTGAGTCGTTTCGGTCGCGGTCGCGCCGGTTGCAACTGGGCTTCACTGAGCAGGCTATCGTCGATAATGGCTACTTCGCAAGGGTGCAACTGGCCACGACGGGCCGGGCCAAACGCACTCTGGCGGGCGATTGGCGCGGCATTGTCGACGCTGGCGATAAACGGCAGGCGGACCTTGAGGCGCCGGCGCTGGCCGCGAGGCAAGGCCTGCAGCACTTGAGCCATGCCATTGTCGATCTTCTCCACCTCGGCCAGGCCAACCACCAGTGGCCAGCCGAGCTGCTCGGCGAGCAGAAACGGCAGCATGCCGGAGCCTTCGCCGGTTTCCGCCTGGCTGCCGGTGAGCACCAGTTGGGCGCCGGCATGGCGCAGATAGTCGGCGAGTACTGGCAGGGCGTCGGCACCGGGCGGCTGTTCGAGCACCGCCATCTCGTCCAGGCCCATGCCCAGATAAGCGCGCAGTGCTTCTTCGTCAGGGTTGCCGGCGTGCAGCATCTGCAGCTTGTTGCCGGCCAGGTTCAGGCCCAGTTCAACCGCGCGCGCGTCCTGTTCGGCGCGGCGCGCACGCCCGGACGTCGGGTGGGCGCCGACCGAGACCAGGGCAATGATGTTGAGATCAGTCATGGCGCGACTCCGTAGGGTGGAAGACGCTTTTTTCTTCCACCATCAATGTGCGGTCTTTCCCGGTGGATGGGTGAAGCGTCATCCGCCCCACGAGTTTTACGTCCACCGCCTGTTTACGCCGCATCGCGTTCTCCTGCCTGGCGATAAGCCGCGACGCGCTCGATCAGCGCAGCGAGGATCGCTGCCGAGTCGCCGATTACCGACAAGTCGGCACGTTTGATCATGTCGCAGCTGGGATCCAGGTTGATCGCGATCACCTTGTCGCAGGCGCCGATGCCTTGCAGGTGCTGGATCGCCCCGGAGATGCCGACGGCCAGGTAGACCCGCGCCGTGACCCAGATGCCGGATGCGCCGACCTGACGGTCGCGACCCATGAAACCGTCATCCACCGCCACCCGCGAGGCGCCTTCGGTGGCGCCGAGGGCAACGGCGGCTCGGTGGAACAGGGCCCAGTCCTTGACCCCATTGCCGCCGGAGAGGATGAACTCCGCTTCGGCCATGGGAATCGAGGCCGGATCGACGGCCACCGCGCCGAGGTCCTCGATGCGCGGCAGGTTGCGCGCGATCTGGTTTTGTAATTCGAGTGGGCGTACTTCGTGACGTGTATCGCTGACCGGTTCGGCGCACTCGACGGCGGCCAGAATCAGTCGCGGCGCACGCCGTACCAAGTCTTCGCGACCGGCACCGGCGCGACCGCTGCATTGGCCTTCGGCGACCTGCCAAACCCGCGTGGCTGGGCGCTCGCCAAGTTTTGCGGCCAGCCGGCGACCCAGTTCGCCACCGCCGTTGCGACTGTCAGGCAGCAGCCAGTGGCGCGGGGCCAGTTGGCTTTCCACTGCGCTCAAGGCCAGTACCCGTTGTTCGGGGGCATAGCCATCGAACAGCTCGCTGTTGAGGTGCAGCAGGCGGTCGACGCCGGCTGTGTCGAAGGCACTCTCTTTGTGCTCGCCAAACACCACCGCAACCACGGCACCATCGTTGCCGGCCAGCTTGTTGGCCAGGCCGAGCAGGTCCTTGTCGTGGCTGCTCAGGCGGCCACCGACCATGTCTGGTACCACGACAATATGGAACGCCGGCTGCTCGACCACGTGCAGTGGCAGTTGCACCACGCTGCTGGTGATTCCGCGTTTCTGGTTGCCGCCCTGTTCGGCGCCGGAGCGATCGATGCGTTTGAGCCCGTTGGGGCCGATAAAGCCCACGGCATGCGGGCTCTTGCGGATCAGGCCGTTGGGCCCCATCCAGCTGGTTTGGGCCGTCTGCATGGCTGCGTGCAGCGGATGCAGACGGTTGCGCGCGATCCATTCAACACGCGGGTCACGGCGGATAATGTCGCTCATGGCTGTACCTCAGAGCTGCTCTTGGTAGGAGCGCAGGGGGGCGCCCAGCCCTTGCTGGCGATCCAACCATCTATCGCCAGCAAGCTGGCTCCTACAGGGAGTCGGGTTGCATGTGGGTTGGGCTGTTGCATCACTGCACCGGCGCCATGTCACGCTTGGCCGGCGTGGGCTTTTTTGCTGCGGGCGGCGCCTCGATCAGCACGTCGGCCACCAGTTCGGCGATGTCCTTGATCTGTGGCCGTGGTTCGACCACGCCTTCGAGCATCGCGGTGCATTGCGGGCAACCAACGGCCACCAGCTCGGCGCCGGTTTCCTTGATGTCGACCATGCGCATGTCGGGAATCCGCTGTTTGCCAGGGATGTCGGTGATCGGCGCGCCGCCGCCACCGCCGCAGCAACGCGAACGGAAGCCCGAGCGTTCCATCTCTTTGACTTCGATGCCGATGGCCTTGAGTACCGCGCGTGGCGCTTCATATTCGCCGTTGTAGCGACCCAGGTAGCAGGGGTCGTGGTAGGTGACCGAGCCACCTTTGTGTTGGCCAAGGTTTAATTTCTGTGCGCTGATCAGCTGTTCCATATAGGTGCTGTGGTGCAGCACCTGATAGTGGCCGCCGAGTTCGCCGTATTCGTTCTTCAGCACGTGGAAGCTGTGCGGATCGCAGGACACGATGGTGTTGAAACGGTATTTGCCCAGCGTGGCGATATTGCGCTTGGCCAGCAGCTGGAACGTCGCTTCGTCACCCAGGCGGCGGGCCACGTCGCCGCTGTCGCGTTCTTCCAGACCAAGCACGGCGAAGTCGACGTTGGCGGCCTTGAGTACTTTGACGAAGGCGCGCAGGGTGCGCTGGTTGCGCATGTCGAAGGCGCCGTCGCCGACCCAGAACAACACGTCGACGCTTTGTTTGTCGCTGAGCAGCGGCAGATTCAGGTCCGCCGCCCAGTTCAGCCGCCCGCCCGGCGCGAAGCCGCCCGGGTTGTCGGTGGCGATCAGGTTGTCCAGCACCTCGGCGCCCTTGTTCGGCGTGGCGCCTTTTTCCAGGGTCAGGTGCCGGCGCATGTCGACGATGGCATCGACGTGCTCGATCATCATCGGGCATTCCTCGACACAGGCGCGGCAGGTGGTGCACGACCATAGCGTCTCGGCATCGACCAGCGCTTTGCCATTGAGGTTGACGATTGGCAGGTGCGGGCCGCCGCTGTGTTCGCCGATGGCCTTGCCACCGCCGTCAAGGGATGGGTAAGGGCTGCCGGCAAACTTGGCGTCAGTGCCACCCGCCAGGCCAACCACCATGTCCTGAATCAGCTTCTTCGGGTTGAGCGGCTGGCCGGCAGCAAAGGCCGGGCAGGCAGCTTCACACTTGCCGCACTGCACGCAGGCGTCGAAGCCAAGCAGCTGGTTCCAGGTGAAATCTGTGGGTTTTTCCACGCCCAGCGGCGCTTTCGGGTCGTCCAGATTCAGTGCCTTGAGACCGGTCGAGCGACCGCCGTCAAAGCGCTCACTGCGGCGGTGCCAGGCCAGGTGCAAGGCGCCTGCGAAGGCGTGCTTCATCGGCCCGCCCCAGGTCATGCCGAAGAACAGCTCGGACACGCCCCAGGCCACACCTATGGCGATAATCCCAGCCAGCAGCCAGCCACCAAAGTCGGCGGGCAATAGCCCGGCAACCGGCAGGGTGGCGATAAAGAAGCTCCCGGCGAACATCAGCAGGCTTTTCGGCAGGCGCATCCACGGGCCTTTCGACAGCCGCGAGGGCGGGTTGAGGCGGCGTTTAGCAACAAACAGCGCACCGACAAACATCAACGCCGTGGCACCCAGCAGGGCGAAGCCAAGGATGCGGTTGTGCAGGCCGAAGCCGTGCACAACGATCGCCAGTACGGCGGCCAGCACGAAGCCGCCGGCCGTGGCGACGTGGGTGTTGGCGATGTATTTGTCGCGGGCCACCACGTGGTGCAGATCGACCATATAACGCCGCGGCATGGCCAGCAGGCCGCCGAGCCAGTCAACCTTGGCCGGCCGGCCACGGCGCCACATGAAGAAGCGCTTGCCGGCGCCGAGCACGGCGAGGCCGAGTGCGGCGAACAGCAGAATGGGGAGTAGGGTGTTCAACATCATCTGGTCTCCTTGGAGGGACCGCATATTCAAGGCAGAACGGTAACGTAGGATGGGTTGAGCGCAGCGATACCCATGCGGTCTCGATGACGCTGATGGGTATCGCCAGGCTCAACCTACGTGGCCCGACCCATCCTACGAATGTGATTGCGGCCAAGGCCGCTCCTACAAAATCAGCCTTAAAAGTCCTTGCACAGGCGCAGGGCGTCATAGATCGCCGCATGGGTGTTGCGCTGGGCCACGCAGTCACCGATGCGGAACAGCAGATAGCCATCGCCAGTCTCGGATAAACATGGCTGCGGCTTGATCGCGAACAGCGCTTCGACGTCGACCTGACCCTTGTTGCGTGAGCCGTCCTTGAGTGCGTAGTACAGGGTTTCGTCCGGGCGTACGCCGTTCTCCACCACCACCTGATCGACCACCCGCTCTTCCTGGGCGCCGGTGTATTCGTTCTCCAGCACCGCCACCAGTTTGTCGCCTTCGCGGTAGACCTTTTCCAGCATCATGTCGCCGGTCATGATCACTTCTTTCGGGTACATGCTGCGGTAGTAAGTCGGGAAGCTGGTGCCGCCCATGGCCACGCCCGGCTTGATGTCGTCGGTGACGATTTCCACCTTGGCGCCTTTATCGGCGATAAAGTCGGCAACCGACATGCCAGTAAATTCGCAGATTGTGTCGTACACCAGCACGTTGTTGCCCGGTGCCACGGTACCGTCGAGGATGTCCCAGCTGCTGACAACCAGGCCTTCGGCCGCGCCCCAGTGTTCGTTCTGCTCGATAAATGGATGGCCGCCGTTGGCCAGCACGACGATGTCCGGGCGCAGAGCCATGATTGACTCGGCATCGGCACCGGTATTCAGGCGCAGATCGACGCCGAGGCGGGCGATCTCCAGTTGGAACCAGCGGGTGATGCCGGCCATCTGATCACGTTGCGGTGCCTTGGCGGCGATACTGATCTGCCCGCCGAGGCTGTCTTTCTTTTCAAACAGCGTGACGTCATGGCCGCGCTCTGCGGCCACCCGCGCGGCTTCCATACCGGCTGGTCCGCCGCCGACAATCACCACTTTGCGCTTCACCCCAGTGGTCTTCTCGATGATGTGCGGCAGACCCATGTATTCACGCGAGGTCGCGGCGTTCTGGATGCACAGCACGTCGAGGCCCTGATACTGGCGGTCGATGCAGTAGTTGGCGCCAACGCATTGCTTGATCTGGTCGATCTGGCCCATCTTGATCTTGGCGATCAGGTGCGGGTCGGCAATATGTGCGCGTGTCATGCCGACCATGTCGACATAGCCGCCTTCAAGAATGCGCGTGGCCTGGTTCGGGTCCTTGATGTTCTGCGCATGCAGCACCGGTACCTTGACCACTTCCTTGATGCCGGCCGCCAGATGCAGGAACGGCTCTGGCGGATAGCTCATGTTGGGGATGACGTTGGCCAGGGTGTTGTGGGTATCGGCGCCAGAACCGACCACGCCAATAAAGTCGAGCAGGCCGGTGTCGTCGTAGTACTTGGCGATCTGCTTCATGTCCTCGTGGGACAAGCCGTCCGGGTGGAACTCGTCGCCGGAGATACGCAGGCCCACACAGAAATCGTCGCCGACTTCCTTGCGCACGGCTTTCAGTACTTCCAGGCCGAACTTCATCCGGCCCTCGAAGGTGCCGCCCCATTCGTCGGTACGCTTGTTCACCCGTGGCGACCAGAACTGGTCGATCATGTGCTGGTGCACGGCCGACAGCTCGACGCCGTCCAGGCCGCCGGCTTTGGCCCGGCCCGCTGCCTTGGCAAAGTCACCGATGACGCGCCACATCTCTTCCGGTTCGATGGTCTTGCAGGTGGCGCGGTGTACCGGTTCGCGGACACCGGACGGCGACATCAGGGTCGGCCAGTCGAAACCGTCCCAGCGTGAACGACGACCCATGTGGGTAATCTGGATCATGATCTTGGCGCCATGCTTGTGCATGGCATCGGCCAGGTTCTGGAAGTGCGGGATGATCCGGTCGGTGGACAGGTTCACTGAACTCCACCAGCCATGCGGGCTGTCGATGGAGACCACCGAGGAGCCGCCGCAGATGGCCAGGCCGACGCCGCCCTTGGCCTTTTCTTCGTAGTATTTGATGTAACGCTCGGTGGTCATGCCGCCGTCGGTGGCCATGACCTCCGCGTGCGCGGTAGACACGATACGGTTACGGATGGTCAGTTTACCGATCTGGATCGGCTGGAACATTGCTTCGAAAGCCATTGCGGCACCCTCACGGAAAAGCGGCGTAGCGTTTCTCTGTGGTTGGGGCTGGGCGGCATCCCGCTTTAGCGGTGATGCTTTCGCGCCTAAAACCCCTCCCACATACCTTTGTTTTTAGAGTGATTTGACGCGGAACAGGCCGTGGTCATGGCCTTCCTGCGAGGCGCCATAGACCTGCTCGGCTACCGTGCGCAGCGGGCTGCCTTGCGCTGCGAGAATCTGGTCCATTGCGCCGGCAAACCAGCCGGTGAACATGTAGTCCACCGCACGGCCGCACTTGCCATAGACATAGACGAAGGCGGAATGGTCCAGGCGCACCTCGCAGGTGCCCGAGTCAAGATCGATAGCCAGGGTCTTGAACAGGCCCCAGCCGCGCTGCGACAGGCGCTTCATGTAATGCTCGAACACCTCGACGCCGACCAGGCCGTGACATTCGGCTTCCTTCTCGCACCAGTGCCAGGCGGATTTGTAGCCGGCCTTGTAGAGGATCTCGGCATAGGCATCGGCGCCCAGCACTTCCTCGATGCCGATGTGATTGTTGACGAAGAAATGCCGCGGTACATACAGCATCGGCAGGGCGTCGGTGGTCCAGACGCCGGTTTCGTCGTCGACCAGGATGGGCATGTCGGGGGCGTGGGTGGTCATGTGTTCGGTACTCCAGAATTCGGTTGGCTGTCTTGGCCTGCATCGGCCAGCTTGATGGGTATCGCTGCGCTCAACCCATCCTACGGATGGTGCTCGGCGCGCTTTGCGTAGGGTGGGTTAGCCGCAGGCGTAACCCGCCAACCGGCCCGCAGGGCCGGCGAGGTATTCATCATTCGCCCCAGACGTCTTTCAGGACCCTTACCCAGTTCTCGCCCATCACCTTGCGCACCACGCGCTCAGGCATGCCGCGCTTGAGCAGGGTTTCGGTCAGGTTGGGGAATTCACCGACGGTGCGGATGCCCAGCGGGTTGACGATCTTGCCGAAGCTGGTCAGGCGCCTGGCGTAGCCCTTGTCGTGGGTCAGCATTTCAAAGAAATCCTGGCCGTGGCCCTGGGTGAAGTCGGTGCCGATGCCGATGGCGTCCTCACCGACGATATTCATCACGTACTCGATGGCTTCGGCATAGTCGTCGATGGTCGAGTCGATGCCCTTGGCCAGGAACGGCGCAAACATGGTCACGCCGACGAAGCCGCCGTGGTCGGCGATGAACTTCAGTTCCTCGTCGGACTTGTTGCGCGGGTGTTCTTTGAGCCCGGAAGGCAGGCAGTGTGAGTAGCACACCGGCTTCTGTGACTCGAGGATGACTTCCTCGGACGTCTTCGAGCCGACGTGGGACAGGTCACACATGATGCCGACGCGGTTCATCTCGGCGACGATCTCGCGACCGAAGCCGGACAGGCCGCCGTCGCGCTCGTAGCAGCCGGTGCCGACCAGGTTCTGGGTGTTGTAGCACATCTGCACGATGCCGACGCCGAGCTGCTTGAACACCTCGACATAGCCGAGTTGGTCCTCGAAGGCATGGGCGTTCTGGAAGCCGAAGAGAATGCCGGTCTTGCCCTGCGCCTTGGCGGCGTGGATGTCGGCTGTAGTGCGCACCGGAATTACCAGGTCGCTGTTGTCGCGGATCAGTTTCTGGCTGGCAACGATATTGTTGACCGTAGCCTGGAACCCTTCCCAGACCGACACGGTGCAGTTGGCCGCCGTCAGGCCGCCCTTGCGCATGTCTTCGAACAGTTCGCGGTTCCACTTGGCGATAATCAGACCGTCGATGACGATGCTGTCGGCGTGTACTTCTGCTGGGCTCATCAGGCTGTCCCCTTTAGCTGGCGTCGCCAATCCCGGTGTTGGCGCTTTGTGATGAGCATATCCCTGGGGGGCGCAGCGACCGGGTGCAAAAGCGACCGGGGGATTGCCGAAAGCGTCAACGGCAGGTCGCGAACGGATAAGCCGTCGGCAGCGATGGCCGCTGTAGGAGCCAGCTCGCTGGCGATCATAGGTTCCGCAAGAGCATCGCCAGCAAGCTGGCTCCTACAGGTCAGGTCGTGGCCGCCGGCTGCTCATGACGGTCCCGGCTGGGGCTGCTGGCGAAGCGGGCGCGGTAGCAGCGTGAGAAATACGAGGAGGACTCGAAGCCGCAGGCCAGGCCGACCTCCAGCACGCTCATGTCGGTCTGGCGCAGCAGCTGGCGGGCCTTGTCCAGGCGCAGGGCGAGATAGAAGTTGGACGGGGTTTCGTTGAGGTGCTGACGGAACAGCCGTTCCAGTTGGCGCGGTGTCACCGCGACAGTTAAACGCGCATAAAAAAGGGAGCCATAAGGCTCCCGAAAGACTGGTGCCGCCCACACGCGGGGGCGGTCCAGGTTAGGCGTTGGTTTCAGGCGGCGCTGAACATTTTGTGCGGGTCGATGACGAATTTCTTCGGTACCCCGGCATCGAACTCGCCATAGCCTTTGGGTGCGTCATCCAGCGAAATCACCTGCACACCGACGATCTCGGCGATGTTGATCCGATCCCACATGATCGCCTGCATCAGCTGGCGGTTGTACTTCATCACCGGGGTCTGGCCGGTGTGGAAGCTGTGCGACTTGGCCCAGCCGAGGCCGAAGCGGATGCTCAGGGCGCCGATCTTTGCCGCTGCATCCACTGCGCCCGGGTCTTCGGTGACGTAGAGGCCGGGGATACCGATCTTGCCAGCGACCCGGACCACGCCCATCAACGAGTTGAGTACGGTGGCCGGGGCTTCGTGTTTCACACCGTCATGGCCGTGACCGCGGGCCTCGAAGCCCACCGCATCGATCGCGCAATCGACTTCCGGCTCGCCGAGCAGGGCGGCGATCTGTTCGTGCAGCGGGGTGTCTTGGGACAGGTCGGCGATCTCGAAGCCGACCGCCTTGGCATGTGCCAAGCGTACCGGGTTGACGTCGCCGACGATCACTACTGCGGCGCCGAGCAGGCGGGCCGAGGCGGCAGCTGCCAGGCCGACCGGGCCAGCGCCGGCGATGTACACGGTGCTACCCGGGCCGACCCCGGCAGTGACTGCACCGTGATAACCGGTCGGCAGAATGTCGGACAGGCACGTCAGGTCGAGGATCTTCTCCATCGCCTTGTCGCGGTCCGGCAGTTTGAGCAGGTTGAAGTCGGCGTAGGGCACCATGGCGTATTCAGCCTGGCCGCCAGTCCAGTCGCCCATGTCGACGTAACCGTAGGCACCGCCGGGACGTGCCGGGTTGACCGACAGGCAGACGCCGGTGTGTTGTTCCTTGCAGCTGCGGCAGCGGCCGCAAGCGACGTTGAATGGCACCGAGACCAGGTCGCCGATCTTCAGGTTCTCGACGTCGCGACCCTTCTCGATCACTTCGCCGGTGATTTCATGGCCCAGTACCAGGCCGGTTTGGGCGGTGGTACGACCGCGCACCATGTGCTGGTCGGAGCCGCAGATGTTGGTGGAAACCACGCGCAAGATCACGGCATGCTCGATCTTCTTGCCGCGCGGATCCTGCATTTTCGGATAGTCGATTTTCTGTACTTCGACCTTGCCTGCGCCGAGATAGACGACGCCACGATTACCTGACATGGGGTGTTCTCCTTTGTTTTTATAAACATTGCTGTTGTGGATACAAAGGCGCGACCAGCGGCCACGCGGCCTTGTAGTGGAGTTTCTGCGTCTGTTGCCGGGTGGTACCGAGGGCTTGGCAGTCGGCGGGTCCACCCGTGAATATCTGTGTTGCTGAGCAGTGCTGCTGTCTGATGCCTGTAGCCCGGGTCGAGCGCAGCGATACCCGGGTGTCGCTGCGCTCGACCCGGGCTACGGGTTACGTGTTTTAGGCATGCAATACCACGGTGCGGTTGGCGTTGAGGAACACCCGCCGCTCGAGGTGGTAGGCGATGGCCTTGGCCAGGGTCTGGCACTCGATGTCGCGACCTTTGGCGACCAGGTCTTCGGGGTAGTGGGCGTGGTCCACCGACTCCACGCCCTGGGCGATGATCGGCCCTTCATCCAGGTCGTTGTTGATGTAGTGGGCGGTGGCGCCAACCAGCTTGACGCCTTTCTGGTACGCCTGGTGGTAGGGCTTGGCGCCCTTGAAACCGGGCAGCAGCGAGTGGTG
>NZ_JAUXMX010000002.1 GCF_030683065.1 Pseudomonas sp. | reverse complement strand
CCACAACGCTATTGTTTGAGTGCAGGTCTATGCCACAGAATTTCATCACGGCCTCCTCACAGCAAAAGACAATGTTCGCACCTTGAATTTTGCGCCCACTCGAGAGTGAGTAGGTCGGCTATATGATTCTCAGATTTATTTAGAGGACTGACCGCTCCCAGCCGAACACAGCAGTCCATTCCCTGAAAACTTCCGACTTAGCCCTGGTGCAGCGCCCGGTAATGGCTGGGCGCCATGCCGACGACTTTGCGAAACAACCGCGAGAAGTAATACACGTCCTCGTAACCCAACTGTTCGGCCACCTGGCGGATGCTTTGCTGGCCCTCGTCGAGCAGGCGGCAGGCGTGGGCCATTTTCAGTTGGATGAACGCCTGGATAGGCGCATGGCCGGTCAGGGCGCGGTAGGTCTTGGCGAAGTGGAAACGCGACAATTTGAACTGCGCCGCCAGTTCATCGAGATTAAGCGAGCCGTGCAGGTGAGCACGCATCACCGCCTGCACCGCATAGACATCCAGCACCCGCCCCGATTTCAACGTGGTTCGCGCCGGCAGCACCGCCAGGGAGGCCAGCAGCGCCTGCAACTGATGGGCGGCATAGATGAAATGCGCGAGGTTCAGGCCCTGCTTGCGCAGATTAAGCAGCGCATCGAACTCGGCCAACAGACGCGGCTGCACGCCAATATGCCAGACCGGCCCCGCGCCCAATGGCCGCAAGAAGTCCGCCGCCAGCTCGCCATCGAAGTGCACCCAGAACAGCGTCCAGGGCTTGCCGGGATCGGCGCCATAGGCATGGGGCATGCCCTTGGGCAACAGCAGCAGATCACCACCAGCGACCGCAATTCGTCCATCCCCGGTGTCCAGCCAGCCTTGGCCGGCGCGGCAATAGATCAACAGATAATCCTCCGGCAGCGGACGATTCATGCGGTGCCCGCCAGCGTTCGGATAGAACCCCAACGCCAGCGGGTAACAGCCCGAAGCCAATGGGTGATGGCTCAAGAGGCGGCGCAGACGCGGCGGCGTGATGAAGCGCAGACCATTGGCCGGCAATGGCCAGTTTGATGTTTCAACCCGATCGCTCATGCGCCCTCCACGACTCAATGCCAAGATAGTCCATCCACTGACCAAGATCGTCAATCCACAAGCGCGCTTGGCCCGGCTATAACACTAAAAATGACAAGGCCTGTCCTGGGCCGGAAGTGGAGAGCGCGATGAGCAAGGCAATCCCGCAGTTGATCGACGGTGAATGGCGCGAAAGCCGCGCCCGTGAATTTATCGAAGTCACCGATCCGGCGACCCAGGAAGTCCTGGCTCTGGCGCCCAAGGCCACCGCCGAGGAAATCGAAGCGGCGATTGCCAGCGCCAAGGCGGCTTTTCTCACCTGGCGCGAAGTGCCAGTCTCCGACCGCGCGCGGGTGATGCTGCGTTACCAGCATTTGCTCAAGGAACACCACGACGAGCTGGCGGAAATCCTCGCTGGCGAAACCGGCAAGACCCTGGCCGATGCCAAGGGCGATGTCTGGCGCGGCATCGAGGTGGTCGAGCAGGCCTGTAATATCGCCAGCCTGATGATGGGCGAGACCATGGAGAACGTGGCCACGGGCATCGACACCGCCAGCTGGATCCAGCCGCTCGGCGTGTGTGTCGGCATCACCCCATTCAATTTTCCGGCGATGATCCCGCTGTGGATGTTTCCCCTGGCCATCGCCGCCGGCAACACCTTTATCCTCAAACCGTCCGAACAAGATCCGCTGACCCCCAATCGCCTGGCCGAGCTGTTTATCGAGGCCGGTGCGCCCAAGGGTGTGCTGCAGGTGCTGCACGGCGCGCGCGAGGTGGTCGACAGCTTGCTCACGCACCCGGATATCCGTGCGATCTCCTTCGTCGGCTCGGTGCCGGTAGGCCAGCACATCTACCGCACCGGCACCGACCACCTGAAGCGCGTGCAGGCCTTCGCCGGGGCCAAGAACCATATGGTGATCATGCCCGACGCCAACAAGCTGCAGGTGCTGAGCAACCTGGTCGGCGCCAGTTGCGGCGCGGCCGGCCAGCGCTGCATGGCGATCAGCGTGGCGGTGTTTGTTGGCGAATCGAAACAATGGATCGACGAACTGCACGCGCAGATGGCCTCGCTGCAACCCGGCTACTGGACCGATGGGCATGCCGCTTTCGGCCCGCTGATCAGCCAGCAGGCCAAGCAGCGTGTGCTGCGCCTGATCGCCGAGGGCAAAGCGGAAGGTGCCGAATGCCTGCTGGACGGCTCGCACTGCACGGTAGAAGGCTACCCCAACGGCAACTGGCTCGGCCCGACCCTGTTTCGCGGCGTGACGACCAAGATGGGCCTGTACCGCGAAGAGATCTTCGGCCCGGTGCTGGTGTGCATGGAAGTGGACAGCCTGGAACAGGCGATCGAACTGGTCAACGCCAGCCCCTACGGCAACGGCACCAGTATCTTCACCCGCTCAGGCGGCGCGGCGCGGCACTATCAGCATGCGGTGGAAGTCGGCCAGGTCGGCATCAACGTACCCGTGCCGGTGCCGCTGCCGTTCTTCTCCTTCACCGGCTGGAAAGGCTCGTTTTACGGCGACTTGCACGCCTACGGCAAGCAGGGCGTGCGTTTCTTCACCGAAACCAAGACCGTCACCAGCCGCTGGTTCGATGAGGACGCCGTAGCGGGAGCGAATATGACCATTCAGTTGAAATGAGAACGGCTTAACAATGTCGACAGGCCGCTGAAAACCGTGGCGAGCGATGGCAAGGGCCGTACCGGTTCCTTACGGGCAACGGCATTTCCCACATCCATGTGGCTCACAAGGCGAAACGCAGCATGGCTGCGCGCAGCTCGCAGTAGTTTTTCAGCGATCTGTTAGACCAATAGACGATCTCGACAATTAGTCTAACCGCGTAAAAAGTTCTCCACGATCCAACAAAAATAATAAGGAGAACAACGATGCAACGACTGACGACTGCCCTGGCCCTCTGGGCTGGATTAACCGCCTGCGCGCAGGCCGCCGAGCCAATCACCCTCGGCCTCAACTACCCGCGCACCGGCCCCTATAAGGAAGAAGGATTGGCCCAGATGCGCGGCGCCTTGCTGGCCATCGACGAGCTCAACGCCCAGGGCGGTGTGCTCGGCCGCTCGCTGCGCCTGTCCAGCCGCGATACCGCCTCGCGCCCGGCCAAGGCCGAGCGCAATGTCGACAAGCTGGCCAGCGAAGGTGCGGCCATGCTGTTCGGCGGCTCTTCCAGCGCAGTGGCAATCGCCTCCGGCCAGCGCGCGGCCAAGCACGGCCTGCTGTATTTCGGCACGCTCACCTACTCCAACGACACCACCGGCAAGAACGCGCACCGCTACATGTTTCGTGAGTGCAACAACGCCTGGATGAGCGCCCGGGTGCTTGGCCAGTACCTGAGCAAGCACCTGCCGGATCAACGCTATTTCTATGTAACCTCCGACTACACCTGGGGCCACACCACTGAAGAGTCGCTACGCCAGACTACCGGCAGCGCAGACACCGGCAAACACCCTGGGCTCAAGGTGCCCTTCCCCGGTGCGCGCCTGGCCGATTACATGGATGTGCTGAACCAGGCCGCCGCGAGCAACGCTGAAGTGCTGGTGCTGGTGCTGTTCGGCGAAGACCTGGTGCGGGCCATGCGCATCGCCAAGGACCTGGGCTTGACCAAGCGCATGCAGATAGTCGCGCCCAACCTGACCCAGAGCATCGTCGAGCAAGCCGGTCCTGGCCTGATGGAAGGTGTGCTCGGCACCGAGCCGTGGACCTGGCGCGTGCCTAAACTGGAGAACTCCGCCCAGGGTGAAGCCTTCGTCAAATCCTTCAGCGAGCGCTATGCCATGTACCCGTCGAGTTCCGCCGCCTCAGCCTACAGCATCGTCTATCAATGGGCCGATGCCGCACAGCGGGCCAAGAGCCTGGACAGCGAAGCCTTGATCAAGGCCCTGGAAGGTCATCGTTACCAGCTCCTCAAGGGCCCGCAAGAGTGGCGCGCCTTCGATCACCAGAACCTGCAGACGGTGTATGCCGTTAAAGTGAAGACCCGCGCCGAAGTGCTCAAGGACCCACTGAAACAGGACTATTTTGAAATCGTCGATCGCCTCGACGCCAACCAGACAACGCCCAGCCTGGCCGAATGGCAAGCCGAAAGACAGGCAGCCGGGCAACCCTTAACCCTGCAGTGAGGACTTATGGATTTCGAACTCAGCGATGAACAACGCCTGCTGGTCGATAGCGCCCGCGCTTTCGCCAACCGCGAACTGGCGCCGCACGCCGCCGACTGGGACCGCGACCACCACTTCCCGGTGGACGTGATCAAACAGGCCGCCGAGCAGGGCTATCTGGCCCTGTACATCAAGGACGAAGACGGCGGCCTGGGCCTGTCACGGCTCTCTGCCGCGCTGATCTTCGAGCAACTGGCCGCCGGCTGCGTCGCGACCACGGCCTTCCTGACCATCCACAACATGGCAACCTGGATGCTCGCCTCGTTTGCCGACCAGGCGCTGAAAGATACCTGGCTGGCGCGCCTGGTCAGCGGCGAATTGCTCGCCTCCTACTGCCTGACCGAGCCAGATGCCGGCTCCGATGCCGCCCACCTGCGCACCCGCGCCAAGCGTGACGGTGACGACTACCTGATCGACGGCAGCAAGTGCTTTATCTCTGGTGCCGGTGCCACCGACGTACTGATCGTCATGGCGCGCACCGGCGAAGACAGCGGCGCCAAGGGGATTTCCTGCTTCCTAGTACCGGCCGACGCCGAGGGAGTGAAGTACGGGCGCAACGAGCTGAAGATGGGCTGGCGCGCCCAGCCGACCCGCACCATTACTTTCGAGAACGTACGCATCCCCGCCGGCAACCGCATCGGTCCCGAGGGCCAGGGTTTCGTCTACGCCATGAAAGGTCTGGATGGCGGCCGTATCAACATCGCCAGTTGCTCGCTCGGCGCGGCCCAGGCGGCGCTGGAGCAATCGTTGCGCTACGTCGAAGAACGTAAACAGTTTGGCAAACCACTCAGCGAGTTTCAGGCCCTGCAATTCAAGCTGGCCGACATGCTCACCGACCTCACGGCCAGCCGTCAGATGGTGCGCCTGGCCGCGCACAAGCTGGACCAGGGCCACGGCGAAGCCAGCCTCTACTGCGCCATGGCCAAACGCTTCGCCACCGATCACTGTTTTACCCTGTGCAACGATGCGCTGCAGCTGCATGGCGGCTACGGTTATCTAAACGACTACCCGCTGGAGCGCTGGGTGCGCGACAGCCGCGTGCACCAGATTCTCGAAGGCACCAACGAAATCATGCGGGTGATCATCGCCCGCCGCCTGCTTGACCAGGGCGGCATGCTGGATCGCCTGCTCTGAGCAAAACAAATTTGTAGGAGCCAGCTTGCTGGCGATCCGGGGCCGGCGATTAATTGCCCAAAAGCATCGCCAGCAAAGACTAGGCGTCCCCCTGGCTCCTACCCAAGCGAAGATGAGGACACTTATGAGCCACGCCATCGAACCCTACCACCCAGGTGTATTCGACCTGACCCACAAGATCACCGTGGAAAAGCACGGCCACACCGCGCTGATCACCATCAATCACCCGCCGGCCAATACCTGGGACCGTGACTCGCTGATCGGCCTCAAGCAACTGATCGAGCACCTCAACCGCGACGACGACATCTACGCCCTGGTAGTAACCGGCCAGGGCGGCAAGTTCTTCAGCGCCGGCGCCGACCTCAAGCTGTTCGCCGACGGTGACAAGGCCCGTGCCCGTGAAATGGCGCGGCGCTTCGGCGAAGCCTTCGAGGCACTGCGCGACTTTCGCGGCGTGTCGATCGCCGCGATCAACGGCTACGCCATGGGCGGAGGCCTGGAGTGCGCCCTTGCCTGCGACCTGCGCATCGCCGAACGGCAAGCACAAATGGCCCTGCCGGAAGCCGCCGTGGGCCTGCTGCCCTGCGCCGGCGGCACCCAACACCTAAGCTGGCTGGTCGGCGAAGGCTGGGCCAAGCGCATGATCCTCTGCGGCGAGCGCATCGACGCCGAAACTGCCCTGCGCATCGGCCTGGTCGAGCAAGTAGTCGACAGCGGTGAAGCGCGCGGCCATGCCCTACTGCTGGCCGCCAAGGTCGCACGGCAGAGTCCGGTGGCCGTGCGCACCATCAAACCGCTGATCCAGGGCGCCCGCGAGCGCAGCCCGAGCACTTGGCTAAGCGAAGAGCGCGAACGCTTCATCGACCTGTTCGACGCCGACGACACTCGCGAGGGAGTGAACGCCTTCCTGGAAAAACGCGAGCCGCAGTGGCGCAATAAGTAACCCTATTCCCCGTAGGGTGCGCCGTGCGCACCAGGAACCCGCAACATGAATGTGATTTTCGAAGAACACCACAGCCTGCATGGCTTTCGCATCGGCATCGCCAGCCTGGCTGCCGAAAAAAGCCTCAACGCCCTGACCCTGCCAATGATCGAAGCGCTGGATGCCAAGCTCAAGGCCTGGGCGGACGACCCGAGCATCGCCTGCGTGCTGCTGCGCGGCAACGGCCCTAAGGCGTTCTGCGCCGGCGGCGACGTGGTGCAGCTGGTGCAGCAATGCCGCGAACATCCCGGCGAAGTGCCGCCCCTGGCACGGCGCTTCTTTGCCGACGAATACCGCCTCGACCACCGTATTCATCGCTACCCGAAGCCGCTGATCTGCTGGGCCCACGGCCATGTGCTAGGCGGCGGCATGGGCCTGATGCAGGGCGCCGGCCTGCGCATCGTCACCCCGTCGAGTCGCCTGGGGATGCCGGAAATCAATATCGGCCTGTATCCGGATGTCGGCGGCAGCTGGTTCCTCAACCGCCTGCCGGGCAAGCTCGGACTGTTCCTCGGCCTCACCGCCAGCAGCATCAACGCCCGCGACGCCCTGGACCTGGGCTTGGCCGACCGCTTCCTGCTCGACAACCAGCAGGACGCCCTGCTCGAAGGGCTGGTGCAACTGAACTGGCTGGAGCAATCACAGCGGCAGCTGCACAGCCTGTTCAAAGCGCTGGAACACGAGGCCCGCGGCGAACTGCCGGAGGCACAATGGCTGCCGCGACGCGAGCGCATCGACACGCTGCTCGATCAGGCCGACCTACCCAGCGCCTGGCGCGCCCTCACCGCCCTGCACAGCGACAGTGATCTGCTGCTGGCGCGCGCAGCCAAGACCCTGGCGGCCGGCTGCCCACTGAGCGCCCACCTGGTCTGGCAACAGATCATTCGCGCCCGCCACCTGTCGGTGGCCCAGGTATTCCAGATGGAGTACGCCATGAGTCTGAACTGTTGCCGCCATCCGGAGCTGGTCGAAGGCGTGCGCGCCCGCCTCATCGACAAAGATCAGGCACCGCACTGGCACTGGCCGGACGTAGCGACTCTTCCCGCAGAAGTAATCGAAGCGCACTTCACTGCAACCTGGGAAGGCGAGCATCCGCTGGCCGATTTATGAATGCACACGCGCAGGGTGGGCGGGGCCGCCTAGGCTGCGCGCACCACCCCATGGACGCCCGGTGCGCACGGCGCACCCTACGAGGAGAACAATAACCATGACCCAGATTGCTTTTATCGGCCTCGGCCATATGGGCCTGCCCATGGCCCGTAACCTGCTCAGGGCCGGCTTCACGCTCAAGGTCTTCGACCTGGTGCAGGCCGCAATGGACGAACTGACCAAGGAAGGCGCGCACGCCGCCACCAACGCGGCCGAGGCGGTACAGGACGCCGACGTGGTGATCAGCATGCTGCCAGCCAGCCGGCATGTCGAAGGCCTGTATCTGGGCGACGCTCCAGGCAATCATGGCCTGCTCAAGATACTCAAACCCGGCACCCTGATTCTGGAGTGTTCGACCATCGCCCCGGAATCCGCGCGCAAGGTGCATAAGGCCGCTGCCGAACGTGGCCTGGAACTGCTCGACGCCCCGGTTTCCGGCGGTACTGCCGGCGCCACCGCGGGCACCCTGACCTTCATGATCGGCGGTCAGGCCAGCACCCTGGAAAAAGCCCGGCCACTGTTCGCCGTCATGGGCAGCAACATCTTCCACGCCGGCCCCGATGGCGCCGGCCAGGTCGCCAAGGTGTGCAACAACCAGGTGCTGGCGGTACAGATGATCGCCACCGCCGAAGCCATGGCCCTGGGCGTGGCCAACGGCCTGGAGCCAGCGGTGCTGGCCGAGATCATGCGCCAGAGTTCAGGCGGCAACTGGACCCTGGAAAAATACAACCCCTGGCCCGGCGTAATGGAAAACGCCCCTGCCAGCAGGGACTACTCGGGCGGCTTTATGGCCGAGCTGATGACCAAGGACCTCGGCCTGGCCCAGGAAGCCGCGCAACACAGCGGCAGCAGCACGCCGATGGGCGCCCTGGCGTTGCAGCTGTATCGCCTGCTGCTCAAGCAGGGCAAGGGCAAGCAGGACTTTTCGGTGGTCCAGCAGTTATTCGTCGAGTAAGAGCGCGGCTTTTGTAGCCCGGATGCAATCCGGGCAGGAACAAGCAGGATTTCTCGGCGGTTCAGCAGTCGTAGGGTGCGCCGTGCACACCAAGAAAACTCACCAGCGCCCAGGCGCGGCGCACCCTACACCGACGCACCCTACCGCTCGCGCAGCGCCTCGGCACGGGCGCGGATGATCGGCTTGAGCAGGTAGCTGAGTACGCTTTTCTTGCCGGTGATGATGTCCACCGAGGCGACCATGCCGGGAATGATCAGCAATGGGTGCTCTTCGCTACCAAGGTGGCTCTTGTTGGTACGCAGCTTGATCACGTAGAAGCTGTTGCCATCATCGTCGGTCACGGTATCCGCGCCAATCTGCTCCAGTTCGGCCTTGAGTCCGCCATAAATGGTGTAGTCATAGGCGGTGAACTTGACTATGGCCTCCTGCCCCGGATGGAGGAAGGCGATGTCCTGCGGGCGAATACGCGCCTCCACCAGCAGGTTTTCGCCCAGCGGCACGATCTCCACCAGGTCGCTGCCCGGCTGAATCACCCCGCCGATGGTGTTCACCAGCAGTTGTTTGACGATGCCGCGCACCGGTGAGATGACCAGCGTACGGTTGACCCGATCTTCCAGCGCCTTGCCGGTCGACTGGATCTTGCTCAGATCGGTGCGCGCCTCATTCAACTGGGTCAGCGCATCGCTGCGAAAGCGCCCGCGGGTTTCGTCGATCTTGCGCTCGACTTCCTTGATCGCGGCCTCGGCGCGCGGCATCGCCAGGGTCGTGGCCTGCAACTGGCCGCGGCTCTCCACCTCGGCACGCTTCAAGCGCAGCACTTCAACCGGCGAGATCGCACCCTCGGCGACCAGCGGCTCGGACATGCGAATTTCCTGGCGAAGCAGTTCCAGGCTGCTACTGAACTGGCTCTGCTTGGAAGCAAACTCACGCAACTCCTGACGACGCTGGGTCAGTTGTTCTTCCAGTCCGGCGACCTCGTCAGCCAATTGCTGGCGCCGACTGTTGAATAGGTCGATTTCGTTGTCTGCCTGACGCGGGACCTTCTCGCGCACTTCGTCGGCCACCAGCAGTTCGCGGTCCTGGACTTCCGCACTCAGGCGCTCGACCCGCAGCAGCAAGGCCAGACGATCCGCCTCCGTTTCGCCGACGTTGGACGCAAAACGGGTGTCATCCAGGCGCAGCAGCGGATCGCCGACATTGACGATCTGGCCCTCACGGACGAACAGCTCGGAAACGATACCGCCTTCCAGGTTCTGGATTTTCTGCAGCCGCGAAAAAGGAATCGCCTTGCCATCGCCGCGAGTCACCTCGTCAACCACGGCAAAATGCGCCCACAACAGGCAGAAGGCGACGAAGGCAATCAGGCCCCAGATAGTCAGGCGAATGACCCTGGGCGCATCCTCGATCAACGCCTTGCTGACTTCCGGCAGCGGCTCGTCGCCCATCCCGTCATGGCTGCCGAAATACGCGGCAACGGCCTGACGCAGGCTCTTCTTAGGCGGCTTAACTGACACTGATCTGCCCCTTCTTCAGCGCTTCCATCACGCTACCTTTTGGCCCGTCGGCGATGATCTGCCCGCGATCGACGATGATCAGCCGGTCTACCAGACTGAGCATCGAGGCACGATGGGTAACCAGCAGCAGGGTCTTGCTGCCGATAACAGCAGCCAAACGCTGCTTGAGACGCTCTTCACCGGTGTTGTCCATGGCGCTGGTCGGCTCGTCAAACAGCAGGATTTGCGGGTCGAGCAGCAACGCCCGCGCCAAAGCCACGTTCTGCCGCTGCCCGCCGGAAAGATTCTGTCCACGCTCGCCGACCTGCAGCTCGTAGCCCTTGGGATGCAGGCGCACGAACTCATGCACCCCGGCCAGCTCGGATGCCTGCAAGACCAGTTCATCCTCCACGTAGCGCGCCCCCACTGCCAGGTTGTCACGCAGGGTGCCGGAAAACAGCTGGATATCCTGGGGCACGTAGCCGATGTTGTGGCGCAGATCGCTGACATCCAGCTGGCGCACATCGACGCCGTCGACCAACAGGCTGCCGGCATCCGGCTGATACAAGCCAACGATCAGCTTGGCCAGCGAACTCTTGCCCGAGCCGCTGCGGCCGATGATGCCGATCTTCTCGCCGGGTCGCACCACCAGGTTGATGTTCTGCAAGGCGGCCTGCTGCTGGTCCGGATAGTGGAAATCCAGCTGGCGAAACTCAATGGCGCCCTGCAATGCCTGACGCTTGAGCGGCCGTTCCTCTTCCTGACGCTCCTGCGGCAGGGTCATCATCTGGTTGACCGACTCGAGGGTAACGCGCGCCTGCTGGTAACGGGTCAGCAGGCCGGATAACTGGGTCAGCGGGCCAAGTGCACGGCTGCTGAGCATGTAGCAGGCGATCAGGCCACCCATGCTCAACTGGCCGTCGATGATCTGGTAGACACCGAAAACGATGACGATCACGCCGGCCAATTGTTGCAACAGCATGGTCGCATTCATCGCCAAGCTGGAGAGCATACGTGCGCGCAACTCCAAGCGACTGAGGGTGCCGATGGTCTGTTCCCACAGATACTGGCGCTCGCTCTCGGCATTATTGACCTTGACCGCATCCAGCCCGGCGAGGCTTTCGATCAGACTCGACTGACGCTCAGCAGCCAGCGCCATGGTGCGTTCCATGGTTTCCGCCAGCGGTCGCTGCAGCGCCCAACCGATCAGGGCGACCAGCGGAAAGGCCAATACCGGAATCCACACCAGGTGGCCACCGATCATGGCGATTACCGCCAGAATCAGCAGGGTGAACGGTAGATCGATGACACTCGCCAGGGTCAGCGAGGCAAGAAAGTCGCGCAGGCTCTGAAACTCGTGAATGTTCTGCGCGAAACTGCCAACCCGCGCCGGGCGGTATTTCATGGCCATGCCGACGACGCGCTCGAACAGGGTCGCCGAAATGATCAGGTCGGTTTTCTTGCCGGCCAGATCAAGGCACAGACCGCGCAAGGTCTTCAGCAGCAGATCGAACAGGTACACACCACAGATACCGATCGCCAGCACCCAGAGCGTGGCCTCGGCCTGGTTAGGCACCACCCGGTCATACACGTTCATGACAAACAGCGGCGTGGCCAGGCCGATCAGACTGATCAGGAAACTGGCCGCAATAGCATCTATGTAGAGCCAGCGGGAACGCTTGAGGGTGTCGCGAAACCAGGACGTCGCCCGCGGAATCAGCTCACCACGGTTGAAGTCGAACTTGTGCAGCGGCTGGGCAAAGAACACCTGGCCACTGTAATCCTCGGCCAGCACCTGGGCACTGACGAGCACTTCGCCACCCTCACTCTCGCTGGGCATGATCCGCGCACGCCCTTGCTCGTCCCAACCGAGCAAGACCGCACTGCGACCTTCGCGCAGCAACAACAGCGCGGGCATGGCCAAGGCCGGGATTTTGTCCAAGGCGCGACGCAGCCAACGCCCTTGCAGGCCAGCGCGCGCCGCCGCACGGGGCAGCAACTCGACACTCAGGCGCTGCTCGGGGAGTGGCAGGCCAGCCGTGAGCATCGCGCGACTGACCGATTTCTGATGCAAGCTGCACAGTGACAGCAGGCTGTCGAGCAGTGGATCGTCGTAGCGATCACGCGGATCGCTACGGGGCGGGGCCTGGCTGAGATCTACTGCCACAAAAAATCACTCATGTACGGAAAAAGACCGCTCTCAGAGGCTGTGAAAACATCGAGCGCCGTCGCGAGCGTTTTTCACAGCTCAGTTCAGGCCCGGCAGTGTCACCTTGGCCTTCACCACATCCAGCGGTGCCGCAGCCATGGGTGCAACTACACCTTGGCTCTGCAGCAGGGAGCCCATGGTCGCCTTGATCCGGTATTGAGTAAACAGTTCCGTGAAGCGCACTTCTTCGAGGCGACGAGCCGCGGTGAACAGTTCGTTCTCACTGTCCAGCAGGTCGAGCAAGGTCCGCTCACCCAAACCGAACTGCTTCTGGTACGAATCACGCACCCGACTGCTGTAATCGACATATTGCTGAGCGATTGGCAGTTGCTGACGCGAGTTCTGCAGGGCGTTCCAGGCCAGACCGAGGTCTTCGTTCAATACACGCAATGCATTATTGCGGATATCCATGGCCTGGTTCACCTGGTGCGCCTTGGACTGCATGTCGGCCTTGTTGCTACCGCCAGCAAACAGGTTGTAGCGCATGCGCAGCATCGCCTGCCATTCATTACTGTGGCCGGACACGCCGTCAATGTTGTTGTCGAGCCCCTGCGACAGCTCGGCATCAATGCGCGGATAAAACGTCGACTTGGACGCTTCATACTGCTGCTCAGTGGCCTGAACATCGGACTCAGCCGAACTCAAAAGCGGGTTATTCGCCAGCATTTCCTCGCGAGCGGCCTGCAAGTTTTCTGGCAGACGCCCGGACAACCCTTGCGGCATGGTCAGCTCGCTCGGGTCGCGACCAATCACGCTGTAATAATTGACCTGTGCATCGGCCAGATTAGTCTGCTCAGTGATCAGATTGTTACGCGCTTGCGCCAGACGCGCCTCGGCCTGATCGAGGTCGGCCATACGCCCTACTCCGCGCTCGCTGCGCAAGGAGATCTGATCATAGATGCGCTCGTGACTGCGCAGGTTATCCTCAGCCAGGCGCACCATGTCGCGGCGCTTGAGCACCTCCAGATAAACCTGAGCCACAGACAACGCGGTGCGCTCGGATGTGCTCAACAGTTCATAAGCACGCGCATTCACGGTGGCGCGCTGGCGACCGACTTCGCTGCTGGTGGCAAAACCGTCGAACAACATCTGCTGCAGACGCAGGCTCGACTCACTGCGGGTCAGCGTCTCGGTATTGTGCGTGGTGCCACGGGTGCCGGGGCTGTCGGTGCCCTCACGGCCATAACCGGCAAGCAAATCGACCTGCGGCAGATAACCACCCCTGGCGGCGTTCATCTGCTCCTCAACCGACAGGCGCGCATTGACCCCTGCCTGGATTTCCGGATGCACCTCAAGGGCGCTCTGCATGGCTTCGTTAAGGGTCTGGCCGTTGGCCGACAAGGAGATCGCGAGAGCGAGGGGAAGCAGGATTAAAGAACGCATCGGAAGGTAGATTCCTTTCAGGCAGAGGAGCAGGCGGCGCCCACACTGGGCCACCAATCGCTGCACGGCAATCCAGTCAAACACTCCCCTTGCTCAAGACGACAAAGGCGACATGGAAGCTGAATCAATATCAAAGTGACATCAACGACAGCGAGTGTGTATTATCGCGAAAGAGCGGTCAATAGTTTGGCACGTAACCGGATTCACTTAGAGTAAGCCAGTTTATTGTCGCCAAATAAATGACAGCAGGCCTTTTATTTATACTGGCCCTGCCACATCAATCCAAGGATCACACCACGCCCTGGGCGTCTGGAGCTTACACATGAGCAATTTTGTCGCCGTTATTAAGAGCCTTGTGGGTCAAGTATTCGTTGTATCCCTCGACGGCCTGAGGCGGCAAGTGTTCGAAGGCGAACGCCTGTTCCAGGGCGACCAGGTAGTGACCGCATCAGGCGGCTCGGCAGTCCTCGAAATGGCCAATGGCGACGTGATCGACATCGCAGCCAATGGCAATTGGCAAGCCGCCGGGGGCCAAGCCCCAGATCAAGCCGCTGCCCCGCAGCAGCCCGCCTCAGACCTAGAACAAGCCATCGCAGCCGGCTTCGACCCCACGGCCGACCTAGAAGCCCCTGCCGCAGGTCCGGGCACTGCAGGCGGGACCGGTGGCGCAGCAGGTGGTGGCCACAGCTTCGTGATGCTGGATGAAACGGGCCAGCAGCTTGATCCGACGGTTGGGTTTGATACTGAAGGATTGGGGTTTGCAGGCGACAGCCAAGATGACACTCTCGGACTTGCGGGCGATGGCGATGCCGCCAACCTTGGCGACATCACCCCGCCAACTGCACCAACCCTGACCCTATTGGTTGATAGCGGTATAGCCGGTGATCTGATCAGCAACGATGGCAGCTACACCGTAAGCGGCACCGAGCCCGGCGCCCTGGTCGAGTACAGCCTCAACGGTACCGACTGGAGCACTACCGCACCGACCGCCGTCGAAGGCAGCAACAGCATTCAAGTGCGTCAGACCGATGTCGCCGGCAACACCTCGGTTCCGTCGACCCTGACCTTCACCCTCGACACCCTGGTTGCCGCGCCGAGCATCAGCCTGACTACCGACACCGGTAGCAGCGACGCCGATGCCATCACCAGCAACGGTACCTACACCATCAGCGGCACCGAAGCCGGCGCCCTGGTCGAGTACAGCCTCAACGGCACCGACTGGCGCACCACCGCACCGGTGGCCGTGGAAGGCAGCAACAGCATTCAAGTGCGTCAGACCGATGTCGCCGGCAACACCTCGGTTCCGTCGACCCTGACCTTTACCCTCGACACCCTGGCGCCGACCCTGGTCATCACCGACAACGTCGCCGGTGTGGCCACTGGTCCTGTGACCTTCACCTTTACCTTCAGTGAGGCCGTCAGCGGTTTCACCGCTGATGACGTCGCCGTC
>NZ_JAUXMX010000062.1 GCF_030683065.1 Pseudomonas sp. | reverse complement strand
CCACACGACCCCAGTAGTGGGCCGTACCACAGGCCTCCATCACCCACTCGACCGGCTCGGCCTGCTCCTGTATATATCGCCTAAACGCCTCTCGGTTCAGCCGCTTACGCTGCACCACCTGGCCGGAACGGACACTCTCGGTATAGAACGGTGGCGCGGGGAGAGTCCATTACAGCATTCAAATCGTCCGCTGCGCTCACTGGGACGGGCTAAAGCCCGCCCCTTAACCAAACGTTAGGTTGCAAATCGAAAACTTATGCAAATTATGGAAATAAGGCAATGTCATTAAAGGAAAATATGCTAAATGAGTATGAGCGCTCACCTATTGCAACGATTACGGGGGTCTCTTGTGCAGTATTAGCCGCCCTAGGTCTATTACTCGCCTGGAGCCAATATCAAGGTGTCGCCTCTCCAGCCATAATGACAAACAACGAGAGCGCGTCTACTCAAGATCAAATACATCTAGGTAACCTGCTCTTAATTATTTGCTATTTTGTAGCACTAACTATTAGCACAGCATTTTTTGTTCGTGCACTTGCGCGAAAGCATGATATTGCTGCATTCGCCACCTCAATCCCCATAGCAGCACTAACGAATTTCTCAACACTATTAATAATGTACTTGGCACCGCCCAAAGAATTATCTCAAGAATCTTTTTCGTCGGCGCATGATTTATTACTTTACGCCTCAGCAACTGTATACGTTGCTTTTTGTGGCCTCCCTATTCTTCGCGATATTGCAACACCCAGCAAAAAAGAATCCGATAGCGCTACCAAAGAAGCACCAGGCGGATTAGCAGCCTTATTTTTTTGCTTCATAATATTAGCTGTTTGGTGCGGCCTCGTTTTTTCAGGCCAGGAGCGACTAACAAGAACTCTTCTTCCTGAAGTAGCGCACTATGTCGAATCCAATCCATCAAAGTAGCCACCTAACAACTGGCTCAAATCGTTCGCTCCGCTCACTGGGACGGGCTAAAGCCCGCCCCTTAACCAAACGTTAGATGCATTGCCCCACCGCGCGTCGCGCCCGCTTGCCCCCACGAATACCATGTAATACATTGCATTCATCAGTATGGAGGGCACCTCGATGAGCGTCACAACCGTCCGGCTCCAACCAGAGCTCGAAGAAAATCTTGCCGCCATGGCCGAGAAGCTGCACAGAAGTAAAAGCTGGCTTATTAATCAAGCGCTTAGAGAGTTTTTTGAGCGCCAGGAGCTAGAGCAGACTCGCTGGCAGGAAACACTGCAAGCTATGGAGTCAGTGGCACAAGGTAGGGTCGTCTCCGGCGAAGCAGTAAATGCTTGGCTGCAAAGCTGGGGCACAGCCAATGAGCTATCGCCACCGAAGGCTGGTCAATGAGGCTGGCCTACTCAGAAAACGCTGTGTCAGACCTAATTCGACTGCGCCAATTCATAGCAGAGAAAGATCCTCTTGCTGCTGCACGCGTTGCAGCAGAGCTCATTTCTCGCATCGAGAATCTTTGTCTATTTCCAGAAATGGGCCGCACTGTTGAGCTTGCTCCAACCCCAAACATTATTCGCGATGCAGTTTTCGGAAAATACATAATCCGTTATTCAGCCCACACAGAAACAGTCGTAATCCTTCGTATATGGCACCACAACGAAGACCGTACACAAAGCATCTAACAACTGGTATTCGAACCGTTCACCTCGCTCACTGGGACGGGCTAACGCCCACCCCATAACCCTACGTTAGGCCTATGCCTAAATATTAGGGCTCAGACCACGGTTATGGCCTGGCAAATAAAGAGTAATGAACCGCAATTAATCGTGCTCTGCCCCCTAATAGCTTTTTATCTATTTATGCCCGCCATTGAGTCGCTCACAAAAGCGTCGGCTTAGAAAAAACGGTGACTATTTATTGATTCATTCAGCAACACCGTCTCTCCCAGCAAAAATACGCCAACCATACATCCACCCTCTTTTCCTTCGACAATAAAAAACCCGCCTATCAGCAGTGCTGAAGGCGGGTTTTTTAATGACGCGATTTTAGCTGATGGCTTGGCGCAGGTTGAGGGCATTCATGCCCTTCACGATGCGCACGATGGTCCACACCATCCAGGCGAGCAGGACGAACCAGCCGATGATGATTACGCTGCTTGCCCAGCCAATCACGCACCACAGCAGACCCCAGTAGAACGTACGGATCTGATAGGAGAAGTGGCTGCGCAGTACAGGATCCTGAATGCTGGAGTTGCCGTGCGCAAGGCACACACCAATCAGGGCGGTGATGCCGGTGAAGAATCCGGCAATGTACAAAATGTATACGATGAACGCCATGTTGCTTTGGCTTACGACTGGCGCGCCAGGTTCAGCGGCAGCTACTTCTGCAGGGTTCGGGTTGTTGTTCATCACGCTAATTCCTTTTATTTAATGGACTGCACATGGGTGCGTTCTTCTGCGTTTGGGCTATCGATATTAACGATTTCCAGCGCTTTATGATCATCTCCGCTGCGGGCAACGGTCTCACTTGGTTCGCCAGGCATAACCGCTGCAGGCTGAACATGGCGCCGGTGAGTGGATCGATTGCCAGCATGCCGAGCAACCCACCGACCACAATATCCCCACTACCACCCGTACGTAGAACACCGGTACGACAGTGTGGTCATGCTTCATATATGTGGTGGTATAGGTCTCGCCAGCCGAGTAGCCAGCCGCCGCGCGGAGGGTAACATTTGAAGCAGAATAAAGCGGGTAGATTCTGATCAGCTATTGCCTTGGGTACTTGCACAGACGGCGACGTGCTTATTCCTGGAACGGGGTATGTGGAGCCTACGGTTAATTTCTGCCGATGCGCTGAACCTGTGGGAGCGGACTTGTCCGCGAAGCGTTTGATGGGTCCCGTTAACTGTGGCGAGGCGATACGCCGGGGTGCGTCGCCTGAGGGATAACGCGACAGAGGCCGACGGATATGCAGCGGCTTGTTGAGCTGCGCTCAACCTGCGCGGCCCTCGCCAACCTGCTCATTGCTGCGACGGCTAACAGACACAACGCCTGGTTTTATCTATTTGTCAGGGAGCCTGCTCTTGCGCGTTGAACCACAGCTCCGGGCGGTACAAGGGTGTGGCTTCCGGCAGCAGCGGGTTGTGCAGGTGGATAACGTGACGCTGGGCCAACCGGGCGCGCTGCAGGCTAGCGCCGAAGTGCTGGTGGAACAGCTGGTCGAATGAGCCATCTGCCAGGGCCGCCTCCATGCCCTCGCGCACCGTTTGTGCCAGCTCTGGCCGCTGCGGCGAGAAGAAGAAATACAGCGCGGTGGGATAACGCAGCAGTAGATGTTCGTCAGCAACAAGCTGCTCACTGCGCGGGTGATCCAGTTCATCCCATATTTCCATTACCGAACGCGGCAAGTAATCAAAGCGCTGCGCCTTGAGCATTTGAAACAGACCCGGGTAACTGGAGGAAGCCTTGACCGGCAGGCCGTTGCTGCTGAGGATCAGCTGATCCGGCCAGTCATGGCCCTGGCCGGCGGTGAACTGGCGTAGATCGTCGAGGCTGCGCACATCCTTCAGCAGGGTCGCGCGGTTGCCGGGTAACAGGGCAATACGCCAGCCCAGCAGGCCTTTATCCAGAGGGATGCGTACCGGCAGCAAGCGCGCTTCACGTTCGCGGCTGGTCATGCTCCAGACCACGTCGAGGTTTCGGCCACGTTCCAGATCAGCCAGGGCACGCCCCTGCTCCATGCCATAGCTCGAAGGCTGCAAGCGCAGCGTGCTGCCCGCCTTGTCCAGGGCCAGTTGTAACTGCTCCAGCACATAGCGGGAACGCTGTGCATCGCCATCTGCCCAGACTGGGTAGCGCAGCACATCTGCGTCATTGGCCTGCAGCGATGGCTGCAGGCTGAGTAGCAACAGGCTGATCAGCCAGCGCCAGAGACTGAGTAAAGGCGTCCGATGCATTTCGATATGATCCTTACCGGTAACGATGACTTGCCGGGCTATCTGCAGCAAAGTATGGCAGCCAGGCGCGCCGCCGTTATGCTTTATAGATCACCGATTGCCGCACCGCCCTGACTGTCGGCATGGCGCCGCGTAGAGACTCTCCGCAGCCGCGTGTGTGGGCCAGGTCTGGGGGCTTTGCGCGGGTTATTTGCTGTCGTAGGGGCTGGCGATTGGCAGTCGGTCTACGCTGAGTATTTCTTCGCGCATGGCCTCTGCTGCCGGTGACAGGCTGTGCCCGGCACGGCTGATCAGGGCGTAAGCCGATTGTTCGGTGAGCGCATCGGCCTGCAATGGCAAGCGGGCCAGGCGGCCTGCCTGAATGTCTTCGGCCACCACATCCCAAGGCGCCACGCTGAGCACGTCGCTGTCGGCCACCAGGGCTTTGAGCACCATAAAGTTGTCGCATTGAATGCTCAGCGGTTGTTCACGGCTGCTCAGCGTCCGCAGGTTTTGCTCCACGGCTTGCGGCAACTGGGTACCTGCCAGAGGATAGTCGAGCAACTCATTCAGGCGCAGCGAGGTGCGTTGCAACAGCGGATGGCCGGGACGGCAAAACAGCACGCCGGCATGACGCTGCAAAGGTTCGATGCACAGGTGTGGATCGTCCAGCAGCTCGCGGCTGTCAGCCACAAACAACTCCAGATTGTCATCCAGCAGGCGTTCGCGTAATTCCAGCCAGTTGCCAATGTGCAGGTTGATACGCACCCGCGGGTAGCGCTGCGCCATACGCCCGACCGCCCGAGGCACCAGACGGGCGGCGGGATAAGGACCGGTTCCGAGGCGCAAATCGCCGGTTTGCAGGTTGCCCAACTGACTCACTGCATTTTTTAACGCACGGCTGCCCGCCAGCAGGCGCTGGGCATGTTCGAGCACCAGTTGACCGTGGGTGGTCAGGCTGATGCCTCGGCTGTGACGGTCAATCAGGCGGCAATCGAGGCTGGCTTCAAGCGCCTGAATGCTGCGGCTCAGGGCCGGCTGGCTGAGGTGAATGGCCTCGGCCGCACGGGCGAAGTGGCCATGCTCGGCCAGGGCGACAAAATGACGGAGTTGGCGTAGGTCGTTCATGCGCGTTATGCATCGCTTTTTGGTTTGGAATGCATTGGAATTATTGGCCTTGCTTGGCCAATCTTCCAGTACTGCCAATAACAATGAGCGCCGCCCTATGTTTTTACTCAATCGAACGGCCGCTGTGCTGCTGAGCCTGGCGCTGCCTATGGCCAGCCAGGCGGCGCTGCCCAATGAGCAGATTGCCCCGTCCATCCACCCGGAACTGGCGGAACACACCAAGCACTTCGCCCAGCAGGTCTATCAGGTGGCGGGCAATGTGTACTCCGCCGTGGGTTGGCAGTTGGGCAACGTGGCGATGATTGAGGCGCCGGAGGGGCTGATCATCATCGATACCGGCGAGTCGGTGAGCGAGTCGCGCAAGATCATGGCCGAGTTCCGCAAGATCACCGACAAACCAGTCAAGGCAGTGGTCTACACCCACTTTCACCCGGATCACATCAATGGCGTAAAGGCCTTTGTCACGGAAGAGCAGGTGCGCAGCGGTGAGGTGCAGATCATCGCCCACGACACCCTGCTGGCCAATGTGGTCGCGCAAGGCGCGTTGGTGGGGCCGATTTTGTCGGTGCGCTCCGGCTACAGCTTTGGCGCGGCGTTGCCGGCCAGTGACCTGGAGCAGATGAATGCCGGCATCGGGCCGTTGGCAGTTGTGGAAGCCTCGACCTTTATCGCACCGACCCTGACCTTCAAGGACTCACTCAACACACGCATTGCCGGGCTCGACCTGCAGTTTTTGCACGTGCCCAGCGAAGCGCCGGACGAAATTATTGTCTACCTGCCGGACAACCGTGTGCTGATCAGTGCCGAGGTGGAGCAGGGCCCCACGCTGCCGAATATCCACACCCTGCGCGGCACCAAATTCCGCGACCCGGTGGTGTGGGTCGAGAGCCTCGACAAACTGCGCGCCTACAAGGCCGAACACATGGTGCCGCTGCACGGCCGGCCGGTCAGTGGGGCGGAGAATGTCGAGCAGGTGCTGCGCATGACCCGCGATGGCATTGCCTATATCCACGACCAAACCGTGCGCTGGATGAACAAGGGCCTGACCCCGGACGAGTTGGTCGAGAAGGTCAAACTGCCGCCGCACCTGGCCGGTTACACCCCGTACCTGCGTGAGTACTACGGCACGGTAAAACACAGCGTGCGGCAGATTTACAACGGCTACCTGGGCTGGTTCCAGGGCGATCCGGTGGCGCTTGATCCGCTACCGCCCAAGGACAAGGCCGAGCGGTTGATCGAGCTGATGGGCGGGCGCGAAAAGCTCCTGCTGGCGGCTGGCAATGCTTACCTGAAAGGTGATTTCCAGTGGGCGGCGGAACTGGCCACCTACGCCATTCAAGTCGACAAAGAAGACACACTGGCACGTGACATCAAAGCCCGCAGCTTTCGCAAGCTCGGTTACGCCAGCATGAACGTCAACTGGCGCAACTGGTACCTGACCAGCGCCATGGAGCTGGAAGGCAAGCTGGACGGTAAAGATGTGCAAGAGATGGCTTTGCAGATGCGCAGCGCCTTTCTCTCGCCCGACATGTTGAAAACCTTTCCGCCACGTATCTTCCTGCAGAACTGGATCACCCGTGTGGACCCGGAAAAAGCCAACGATGTACAGCTGACCCTGGGCTTTGAGTTCCCCGATATCGGCGAGCAGTGGGGACTGGAAGTGCGTCGCGGTGTGGTGCAGTTGCACCAGGGTATTCCCGAGGGCACCACGCTGAAATTGACCCTCGACAAGACCTATCTGGACACCGTGATGAGCGGTGAAAACGGTCTGCTCAAAGGCGTGCTGCTGGGTGATGTAAAGGTCGATGGCAACCTGTTGGACATCAAGACCTTCCTAGGCTGCTTTGACTTCAGCGAAGCGCCGATAGCCCTGACCCTGCGTTAGAGGCCTGCCGAGCGTGAGCCGCTGGATGCGTAAACCGGCGGGGCGCCACTCGCCACGCACGATAAATCAGCGCTGGAGTGGCGCTTCATCCTTGCAAGCGTGTTGCTCGGGTGGCAGGCATTGCACACTGCAGCGTCCATACCCGAGGACGCTGCACAATCCAGTGACTGCGCTTTGCCAAAAGCCCGCCAGCGCTGCAATGCTGTTCACTTAAGCCACGTGAGCAGCATTTATTTGTAGCCCAATGAAATCCGCGGGAGTTGTAGCCCGGATGAAATCCGCGGGAAGTTGGTGCCCGACAAACCGCTCCCGGATTGCATCCGGGCTAGCGCGGGGAACCTGGCTAACGACAAGCGCCCGTGTGAGGTCGAGATCATTATGGGTGGGCAAGCCGGAGATCGAAGCCACTCTTGGCCTCGCTGACAATGCGCAGGTGCTGGCTGGTGCCCTCCTCTACCCGCACGGCCAGCTCGCGGCGCAGCCGGCCCTTGCTGCAGAGGGTGTCGTCGGCCTTATCAATGCCGATGCCGACGATCCGGTTACCTGGCGGCACATGGAGGCGCACCTCTTCACCCATACCGATGCGCGCCGCCACCCGGCGGTCGATCAGCACCGCGACGTAGCAGCCACCGCCGAGCATGCCCAGATCGCGATTGACCACGATTTCCCCACTGCCCTCTGTCGGCTGCTGATACGCCAGTTGCCGTTCGCTGGGCACCGTGGTGACTTTTTCCGGGGCGGCCTGAAAAGATGAACAGCCGACCAGCGCCAGCAAGGGCAACACTGCACAAATCAATCGCATGGGAATCCTTCACCGGGTGGATTAGTAAAATAGTCAGCAGCAGCGCAACACACTCGCTCACTGCGGCTGCCGCTTTCAAGTAAAGCATCTCTGCAGTGACATCGGGCCGTGGTTTCACCACCGTGCGAAACACCATCTACCCCGTGCCGGCTGGATGACGTGGGTACTGCAGCAAGCTGGGGCTAATCGCACCTGCGGTCGGCTGGCATGTGCAGACGCGGCGTGAACTTGACTGCAGCGCGCATGCGGTCTCTGGCCTCCGCCGAGACGCTGGGCCGAGTCAATCCTGGGACGTAAATTATTCAGCCATGCTTGTGCCGCTTATACCCCACAGGGTATAGGTGACACAGGTAAGCCGCACGCGGCTCGGATGCCCAGGTTGATTGTTAATGCACTCCTGGCTTGCGACGCACTGCGCTAACCAATGGTCTTATCCCTTCGCAATCCACCCTGCAGGAAATCAACAGTGAAAAGTGCCCACGACCTGGTTACCGAAGCCAAAACCCGCATCACTGAAATTGACCTCGACACCGCCGAAGCGGCCATTCGTGAGGCTGACGTATTGCTCGACGTGCGCGAAGCCGACGAATTTCACGCTGGGCATATCCCCGGCGCGATCAACATCTCCCGCGGCCTGCTGGAGTTCAAGCTCAGCAACACCCCGGAGCTGTCGGCTCGCGATTTGAAGATTGTGCTGTATTGCAAGACCAGCGGCCGTGCAGCACTCGCCGCCTGCGCCCTGCAAGAGATGGGTTACCTGCAGGTGCAGTCGATCGAAGGCGGCTTCGATGCCTGGAGCGCGGCAGGCAAGCCGGTGGTCACGCCGAGCCTGCCGACCTTCGAGTAACAAGGTGACATGAGTGCATGTGGGGGGACGGCCGCACCCGACTCGCGCTAAGGCTGCGCTTGCCACACTCCCTCGCGGCATGGCCCTGCTGGCCAGCAGCGCTGCTTGTTGCGTGTGCTGATTTGCGCCTGGCACCTTCAAGGTGGCGGCTCGCAGCGGGCCGGTCTTCTAATACTGACTGGACTGGACTGGACTGGACTGGACTGGACGCTAGGGTGCTGTTGAGCGCTGCCGTGTCCATACTGATGATGCAAACCCTGTTTGCAGCGCTGCAGAGGCGCACTTGCGTATCCGGGTAGTCCGCAGGGCATGGACATCGAGCACAGGTAACACAGAGCGATGAGCTATCTCGACCGACTGCAAGCACCCTGCAGGCACCTGCTGTTGCTGATCCTGCTCGGCCTGGCGCCACTGCCGACGATGGCCCGCGACGCCGCGCCGGCACAAGTGATCGAGGTGTTCGTGCGTGATGGCTGTCCGCATTGCAGCGCAGCCAAGCAGTACCTGACCGAGCTGCAGCGCGAGCGACCCCACCTGAACATAATCCTGCGCCCTGTCGACCGTGATCCAAAGGCGCGTGACGCCTTGCTGCGCCTTTCCCGGCAGAGCGGACACTGGCCGCCGGGAGTGCCGACGTTCGTGGTCGGCGATCAGCTGATGGTTGGTTTCGCCGATGCCGAGCACAGCGGCGCGCAGCTGCTGGCGCTGCTCGACAAGCAGGCGATCCAGGCCACAACGCTGGAAAGTGGACTGTTCGGCACGCTCAGCGTCGAGCGCATCGGTCTGCCACTGTTCACCCTCGCCCTGGGCTTGCTCGATGGCTTCAATCCTTGCGCCATGTGGGTCCTGCTGTTTTTGCTCTCGCTGCTGGTCCACCTGCGTGATCGCCGACGCATGGCGCTGATCGCCGGCACCTTCGTATTAGTCAGCGGGGCGGTGTACTACGCCTTCATGGCGGCCTGGTTGAACCTGTTCCTGCTGGTCGGGCTATCTCCCCTGCTGATCTGGGGCCTGAGTGCGCTTGCCATCGCCATTGGCATAATCAACCTGTGCGACGGCCTGCGCCCGAACGGCGATTTCAGCCTGTCGATCCCGGCAGCCGCCAAGCCAAACCTTTACGCACGGATGCGCGCCATCCTCCAGGCCGAAAGCCTGCTGCCGGCGCTGACTGGCGTGGCGGTGCTGGCCGTGCTGGTCAACTTCATCGAGCTGCTATGCACTGCCGGGCTGCCCGCGATCTATACCGCGGTACTCACCCAGCAGGGATTGGCGCCGCTGGCTCACTACGCCTACCTGGGCCTGTACATCCTCGGCTACATCGCCGATGACGCGCTGATGGTTGCCATCGCCGTAGCCGCGCTGAGCAGTCGCAAACTGTCGGCGTCGGCAGGACGCACCCTGAAGACACTGAGCGGCGCAGTGATGCTGATTCTCGGGCTGGTCATGCTGCTGCAACCGCAATGGCTGTTGCAGGGCTGAGCATCCAGGCAGGCAGGGTTAAACAGCACGGCGGTGATGAATAACCACGCCCAGGATGTGATCGGCTTATTGCTGCTGCCGGACGATGATCAGCGGCTGGGAGGAGCGGCGCTAGGAGCCTCCGGCTTGCGTGCCCGCAGGTCGATCAACGCCGACATCCCGCTATGGCCGCTGCCCTCCTCGATATGCGCGTCGTACTCTGCCAGATGCAGAATCTCCAGATCGGCGAAGGCTTCGCCAAGCAACTCGGTGCTGTATAGATTCGCCGGATTCTTCGGCCCGCCAGTGCCATAACCCAACTGCCTGAGGCCGTAGCCCTCGATCAACAGAACGCCACCAGGCTTTAGCGCCCGCTGCATATTGGCGAACATCTGCGCCCGCTGCTCGGGGCCGACAAACTGAATGAAGATCGCCACTATGGCGTCGAAGCGTTCCTCGCCCCAGTCCCAGGTCAGCAGATCGACGCACGCATGACTGACTGTCACACCACGCTCGGCGGCCAACTGCCTGGCTTTTTCCACTGCACGCGGCACCGCCTCGACCGCCAGCACATCGGCGCCCTGTTGAGCCAACCAGACACTGTTGCGCCCCTCGCCATCAGCCACGGACAGCACCTGCATGCCGGGAGCAAAGCAGGCCTTCTGACTGACCAGAAAAGCATTGGGCTCCTTCCCGAACAGGTAACCCTCGCTATTGTCGTATCGCTCGGTCCAGCGTTCGATCTGTGCATCCATGTGATGTCGTCCTCTCAAATATCGGCTGACCAGCACCTGGCTAAGGTCCGCGCCAGAACAAGGGCCAATATACCCCCTGCAGTATTAATGACGGAATAGAACAAACCTATTAAGCCACCTGAATGCTTAGCCGGAATGTTACGGCGCCCCTACTGATCCATGGCAACGATTCAAACCACGCATGCCTGGATAATCAAAAGATAATCAGGAAGATAATCAAGGACGCGCCATGAAAAAGCTGTTGATACTGACCGCTAGTTTGCTCTGTACCGGCAATGCTTGGGCGATGACGCCCAGCAACGAACCGATCCAGCCGATTTTGCCAGCCAAGATTACCGCCCCGGAAAAGGTAGAACTGGGCAAAAAACTGTTCTTCGACCCACGCCTGTCACGCTCGGGGTTTATCTCCTGCAACTCTTGCCACAACCTGAGCATGGGCGGCAGTGACAACCTGCAGACCTCGATCGGCCACAACTGGCAGCAGGGCCCAATCAACTCGCCGACCGTGCTCAACTCGAGCATGAACTTGGCCCAATTCTGGGACGGCCGCGCGGCTACTCTCAAGGAGCAAGCGGCTGGGCCGATCTCCAATCCTGGTGAAATGGCATTCACCCACAACCTGGCGGTTGACACCCTGCGCTCAATTCCGCAATACCGTGAAGCCTTCAAGCAGGTCTACAAGGTCGACAAGATCACCATCGATGAAGTCACCGACGCTATCGCTGAGTTTGAAAACTCACTGGTGACCCCAAACTCGCGCTTCGACCGCTGGCTGCTAGGTGATCAAGACGCCATCACGCAGACCGAACTGCAGGGTTACAAGCTGTTCAAGGACATCGGATGCACCGCCTGCCACAACGGCCCGGCCGTAGGCGGCAACTCGTTTCAGAAGATGGGCCTCGTCGAAGCGTACAAGACCGATAACCCGGCAGAAGGTGTAGCCGGGCTAACGGGCAAGGATGCGGACCGCTTCAAGTTCAAGGTGCCAACGCTGCGTAACGTCGAGTTGACGTATCCCTACTTTCACGACGGTGCCTACTGGAAGCTTGAAGAGTCGGTTGATGTAATGGCACGCCTGCAACTAGGACGTCAGCTCAGCGGCGAGGACATCGACAAGATCACAGCCTTTCTCAAGACCCTCACCGGCGAGCAACCGAGCTTCACTTTGCCGATTCTTCCGCCGTCGAACAACGACACCCCGCGGCCAAAACCCTTCGGCTGATATTTGCCACTGCCTTGATGCGGATAGCCTTTTAGGAGGCTATCCGCAGCAGATTTGCGCCGCAGGAAGGTTGACGTACGCATGGCCTTTAGAAAGGCTATGTACCAGTTGCATGTTTTGCGCTGACAGCACCTCAGGAGAGATGACCAGTAAAAAGGCAGACGCGTCTGTAGAAGCCAGCTTGCTGGCGATCCGGGCCAGCACGCCCATGCAACAGCATCGCCAGCAAGCTGGCTCCTACAGGGCATTGCTGCATGCAACACATAACGGGTACATAGCCATAAAAAAAACCCGCCATAAGGCGGGTCAAGTTTTGCAGGGGCTGGCCCCTGTTACGGGATAAAAAAATCCGATAGCGAAGGTGTCGCAGGAAATTTGCTATCGGATTGCGCAGTCGTTAGGCAGCAAATTCCTCGTCACTGAACGCCATCAGCGTTGCTTTGCCTGCCCTAACCTCAGCCAACAGGCTGTCGGTTTCGGTGAGAATGCGGGCCATGAAAAAATCCGCAGATTTCAACTTGGCACCATAAAACTGGGTTTCCGGGCTGCCTTGGTCCAGTTTGTCCTGCGCCACCACCGCCATGCGCGCCCACATCCAGGAAAGGCTGGTGAGTGCAAACAAGCGCAGGTACGGCGTTGCAGCAGCAGCCGCTTGTTCCGCGTCCTTCATGCCTTCACTGGCGACCCATTGGGTGGCCTGCTGCAGTTGTACAAGTGCGTTTCGAACAGCGCCTACGTGGGCTGAGTCGGCATTGGCCTTTAGCCAGCCGTCGACCAGGGCAAAATAACTGCGCACCGCGCGTCCGCCACCCAGGCCTAGCTTGCGGCCAACCAGATCAAGCGCCTGAATGCCGTTGGTGCCTTCGTAAATCATGGTGATCCGCGAGTCGCGAACCAGCTGTTCGATGCCCCAATCTTCGGTGTAACCGGAACCACCCAGCACCTGCAGGCCACTGTTGGCGCAATTGAAACCTTCATCGGTGAGGAAGGCTTTAACCACCGGCGTCAGCAGCTGGACCAGGTCATCGGCCTGCTGACAAACCTCGGCGTCTGGATGATCGTGAGCCACGTCTTGGTGCAGCCCGGTGAAGTAGGCCAGTGCCCGGCAACCCTCGATCATGACCTTCTGACGCAGCAAGTTACGCCTTACATCAGGGTGCACGGTGATCGGGTCGGCTGGCTTGTCGGCAGCTTTCGGACCGGACAGGGAACGGCTTTGCAGACGCTCACGGGCAAAGCTGAGGCTGATCTGGTACGCGCTTTGCGCAATCCCCAGGCCCTGCATACCGACCATCAGTCGAGCTGAGTTCATCATGGTGAACATGCAGCGCAAACCTTGGTTTGCCTCACCAATCAGCCAGCCCTGAGCGCCTTCGAAGTTCATCACGCAGGTCGAGGAACCCTTGATGCCCATCTTGTGTTCGAGGCCGCCACAAAAGACCGGATTACGGCTGCCGTCATTAAGAACCTTGGGCACCAGGAACAGCGAAATACCCTTAACGCTATCCGGTGCATCGGGCAACTTGGCCAGCACCAGGTGCAGGATGTTGTCGACCAGATCGTGTTCACCACCGGTGATCCAGATCTTGGTGCCGCTGATGGCGTAACTGCCATCAGCCTGGCCCACTGCCCGGGTACGAATCAACCCAAGGTCGGTGCCGCACTGCGGTTCGGTCAAGCACATGGTGCCGGTCCACTCGCCGCTGATCAGCTTGGGCAAATACTGCTCTTGCAGTTCGCGAGTACCGTGGGCGGTTAGCGCATTGATCGCACCGTGAGTCAGGCCCGGGTACATACCGAGCGACAGGTTGGCCGAACAGAGCATCTCTTCAACCATCATGTTCAGCACATGGGGCAGCCCTTGACCACCAAACTCCGGCGAGCAGGCCAATGCGGTCCAGCCGCCTTCAGCAAACTGCTTATAAGCAGCGCGAAATCCATCCGGCGCCTTGACCGTCTTGGTCAGCGGGTCGTACTCGCAGCCTTGCTTATCACCAGAGCTGTTGAGCGGAGCAAATACATTCTCCGCAACTTTTGCGGCTTCTTCCAAAATGGCGCCACCGAGATCGTTGCCGAACTCGCGCTGACTAGGCAGCGACTGCAAGGTGGCATAAGCATCGAGCACTTCATCAAAGACGAACTGCATATCGCGAAGAGGAGCACGGTAATTGGCCATGGTACTCAATCCTTGAACGTGGCAAGCCGCTAGAAGCTATACCAACAGAAATAATGTACAGCCTTTGTACAACCAAAAAACCATGAGCACAACATTTTTCTGTACAGGCTGTACAAGAAATTCCTTCCCGTTTACAAATTGCAGCCACGACAAAGCCCCAGCGCCGCACCCAGGGTGCGGCAGCCGCTACAGATAATGATCAGACGGAGGGGTTATCAGGTATCCAGATGCCCGGTGAGGAACTGCTGCAAACGGCGCTGCATCAGACGACCCTCGTTGCCCAGGCAGGCTATCGGTGAGCCGCTCAGGCTGTCCTCGGCGAGCTCGGCGCCATCGCCGGCCAGCACCAGCGGACAATCCAGCGCCAGCGCCAGGCGCGCCAGCATGCGCGGCAAGTCGTCACTGGGCGGCAAGTTGGTAAACAACACCAACGCCTGCGGCTGCATGCGCTCGCACACCAGGGCCAGCTCTTCCAGCGGCTGCCCCACGCCAAGCACACTGACCGAGACCTCAGAACTGCTCAGCAGCAGGCCAGTGACCAGCAGCTCCAGCTCACGGCAGTGACCCGGCAACGCCGCCAACAAGACCCGCTCTTCTACCTGGGTACGGAAGACCTGCAGACGCTGCAAGGTGCGCGCCCGCAGGAACGTATCGAAGAACAACCATTCGCTGGTCTGGCCAAACTCGTCCTGGCGCAGCAACAGCTCCTGCCAGAGCGGCATCAGAATGTCCTGGAACACCACTGGCAGCGGGTAGCTGGAAAAAATCTGACCATAAAGACGGTCGAGCCGGACATCGTCAAACACGCTGATCGCACGACGCACTTGAGCCTGCCATTCCGCCCACTCGCCGGAGGTGACTTCCTCGTAGACCGGCGTACTGGCCGACCGGGTCGAAATATTCTTCGCCAGGATCTTGCCAACCTTGCTGACCGACACCCCGCGCTCGATCCACGCCAGAATGCTGCGCACCGACTCGATGTCGGCCAGGGAATAGAGACGATGCCCGCTGTCGGTGCGCGTCGGCCGGATCAATCCGTAACGTCGCTCCCAGGCCCGCAAGGTCACCGGGTTGACCCCGGTCAACCGCGACACCTCGCGAATAGGAAATAGCTCCTCCTGCTTGAGGGCACTCGAATCGAGGGACAAGGCACCAACGAGATCGGACATGGGAGAGGCATCACCGCAAAAATGTTGCGGGCATTGTAACTCAGCTGACACCGGCCTACATTGTACAAGACTTATACAGAGAACTTGACCATGACCAACTCTCCACAATGGCCGCTGACCCTCTATTACGATGGCGACTGCCCACTGTGCGCCCGGGAGATCCAGCTACTGAACCGGCATGCCAATGCTGAGCGCTTGTTACTCGTCGATATCAGCAGCGAAGCCTTCCACGCAGACAGCGTCGGTATCGACAAACACACCCTGGCCAACAGGCTGCACGCCCACTTCGCCGACGGCCAGTGGGTGACCGGCCTTGACGCAACACTCTGGAGCTGGCGAGCGGCAGGGCTTGGGCGCTGGGCGACGCCCCTGACCTGGAAACCACTTCGTCCGCTCTTCGAGCTGGGTTACTGGCTGTTTTGCGTACTGCGCCCGCACCTGACCTGGCTACCGCACCCAGACGCAGGCAAGCGCTGCCAGAACGGGCAATGCGACATCGACCGAAAACCTTGAAGCCGCTGTCTCGAAGCACCTGTAAAGATGGCAAGCAACGTCGCGATACTTTGCCCAGGCTTTAGCGACCTGCAGCAGCGCTGCACTGCCTGAGTCCATAGACGCCGCGCTGTGGCGCCTGGCACAACGCCGAGCGTGGCGGCTCAACATGAGTGGCCGCACAACGAGCACACCGGCGAGCGCAAAGACTGCTTACAACGGCATCGGCATTCCTGGATCAGCGGCGTGCAGGCTGGGCCGGCCGATAATTTCGTCATGGGTTTGCCGCTCTAGCAGCAAGATCCGACGCACCCCACAACCGCGTAAGCGCACCTTGAGCGCCGACAATGAAGGCCAAAGTCGACCGCCCGCTGTGGGCAGCAAAGCCTGTGCGCGACCATCCGCGGCGATCACCTGCACGGCATAGCCACTGCAACGCAGGGCCAACACCTCGACTCGATCAACCTGCTGCAACAGCAGGGCGGCACGCAATTGCCACGGACTCATAACCACCTCAAATAACTGTACGAACAAAATAGACTTGTACAGTATAAAATCAACTTTTCCGAGCATCCATATCCGTTAAATCAGCCACGCAGCCCAGCAGAACAGGTTAAAAACCATTTTAACAGCAGTAACCATACAGCCTACATGGTTGTACAAAATCGATAGCTGGTATAACTTTAACCCTGGTTCAGTCGGCGAAGCGTCTTACTGGTCAGGTATCCGGGCGCAACGTCGCTGAACCCACTATTTCATCTGCTGAGACCATCATGAGCGCTAGCGCATCTCCCGTTCTGATCACAGGCGCCAGTCAACGCGTCGGTCTGTATTGTGCCGAGCGCCTGCTTGATGACGGTCATCAGCTGTTTATCACCTATCGCAACGAACGCGAAGGGATCAAGCGCCTGGTCAAGCGCGGAGCAGTGGCCATCCAGGCTGATTTCTCCGGCGAATCCGGAATTCTGGCTTTTATTGATGAGCTGAAAAGCCACACCGAAAGCCTGCGCGCCATCGTCCACAACGCATCCGAGTGGCTGGTCGAAACACCCGGCGCCGAAGCACCGGTGTTCCAACAGCTGTTCAACGTACACATGCTCGCGCCCTACCTGATCAACCTGCATTGCGCCGATATGCTTCGTCGTTCGGCGCCTGCCGACATCATCCATATCAGCGACGACGTGGTGCGTAAAGGTAGCGCCAGGCACCCGGCCTACTGCGCCAGCAAAGCAGGCCTGGACAGTCTCACGCTATCGTTTGCCGCAACATTCGCACCACAGATCAAGGTCAATGGCATTTCCCCCGCGCTGATCATGTTCAACGCAGAGGATGACGCGGCCTACCGAGCAAAAACCCTGGAGAAGTCAGCACTGGGCATCGAGCCCGGCCCCCAGGTGATCTACCAAAGCTTGCGCTACCTGCTGGACAACCCTTACGTCACCGGCACCACCCTTACCGTAAACGGCGGCCGCCATATCAAATGAGGCGCGCCTCGAGGACTGCATCAATGAACGAACAACTGCCTGCCTACTACCGCGAAATCCTCTTGGGCGTAGGTGAAAACCCCGAACGAGAAGGCCTGCTGGACACACCCAAGCGCGCAGCAAAAGCCATGCAGTACCTGTGCAATGGCTACCACAAGAGCCTGGAAGAAGTGGTCAACGGCGCGCTGTTCGCGTCAGACAATGACGAGATGGTTATCGTCAAGGACGTGGAGCTTTATTCGCTGTGCGAGCACCATCTGCTGCCTTTTATCGGCAAGGCACATGTGGCCTACATTCCTACCGGCAAAGTTCTGGGGCTGTCGAAAGTCGCGCGCATCGTTGATATGTATGCGCGGCGCCTGCAAATCCAGGAAAACCTGACCCGTCAGATTGCCGAAGCCATTCAACAGGTCACCAACGCCGCGGGCGTTGCCGTGGTGATCGAAGCCAAGCACATGTGCATGATGATGCGCGGCGTCGAGAAGCAGAACTCGGTCATGAGCACCTCGGTGATGCTTGGCGCCTTCCGCGAGTCTTACAACACCCGCCACGAGTTCCTGCAACTGATTGGACGGAGCAACTAGCCATGCCACGACTGGAGCCTGGAATGGCGCGCATTCGGGTCAAGGATCTGCGCCTGCGAACGTTCATTGGCATCAAGGAAGAGGAGATCAACAACAAGCAGGATGTGTTGATCAACCTGACGATCCTCTACCCGGCCAGCGAAGCGGTGCGCGACAACGATATCGATCACGCGCTGAATTACCGCACCATCACCAAGGCAATCATTCAGCACGTCGAAGGCAATCGCTTCGCGCTGCTGGAACGCCTGACCCAGGAAATCCTCGATCTGGTGATGCAGCAGACGGCCGTGCGCTACGCAGAGGTTGAGGTGGATAAACCGCACGCCCTGCGCTTTGCCGAGTCGGTATCAATCACCCTCGCAGGCCATCGCTGAACAGCGAATCAGCCTGCAAAGGCTCGCCCGCCCAAGGGCGAGTCATTGCCGCAAGGCGGTGAGGGTTTTATCATCCCTACCGCCTTAGCCACTCCATCTGCCGAGACGCACCTCGCGCCCGGCTGAGGCCCTGCCCGCCTCCGAGAACATCACCATGACTGATCAAGAACGCCTGGAACTAGAAGCCGCAGCTTTCCGCAGCCTGCTGCAACACCTGCGCAGCCGCACCGATGTGCAGAACATCGACATGATGAACCTGACCGGCTTTTGCAGAAACTGCTTGTCCAAATGGTACAAGGCCGCAGCCGATGATATCGGCGTAGCGCTTACCCCGGATCAAGCGCGCGAAGAGGTCTACGGCATGCCGTACAGCGAGTGGAAAGCCACGTATCAGCAAGAAGCCAGCGCCGAGCAGCAGGCCGCCTTCAACCAGGCCAGCGAGAAGGGCAAGAACGCATGAGCGCCCTGAACGATTTCCGCGCACGCCTGCACAGCGAAGCCTTCGCCTTTAGCGAAACCCTGGCTTTTATCGCCGCGCACTACGATTACCAGCCGTGCGCCTTCAGCAATGGTGATGTGACAAATCCCGCCGGACAGAATGAAGGCTCCTGCAAGACCCTCGGCCTGGCCCTGCTCGAAGGCCTCACCCTTGAAGAAACCCTGCGCTGCTTCGGCGAACACTACCGCAGCGTGCTGGCCACCCCGGACGGCAACGACCACGGCAACATCCGCGCACTGATGGCCACCGGCCTGGCTGGCGTGCGCTTCGAGCAGCAGCCACTCACGCGCAAGGCCTGAGCGCCTACTGCGGCCGCCTGCGGCTCCGACCAATCACCTCGAGCAATCGGTGACCCGCAGGGTGTCACTCGCCGCAGGCAGTGCACCAATGGTTAATCGGCACGGCACAACGCTGGCGGGTTGTCGCTGCGCTCCGATCGGAACGCCGCCCGACCGCGCCTACGCGTCGAGAAAACGCTCAACATCCAGAGCCGCCATGCAGCCCGCACCGGCCGAGGTAATCGCCTGGCGGTAGACATGGTCGGCGACGTCGCCTGCGGCAAACACGCCGGCAATGCTGGTGGCGGTGGCATTGCCATCACGGCCGCCGTTGACCACCAGGTAGCCGTCCTTCAAGGCCAACTGGCCGTCGAACAGCGCGGTGTTGGGCGTATGACCGATAGCGACGAACAAGCCATCGACCTTCAGTTCGTCGCTGCTGCCGTCGTTGTTCCTCAGGCGCACGCCGGTAACACCCATGGCATCACCCAGCACCTCGTCGACCTCGGCATTAAGCTTGAGCACGATCTTGCCTTCGGCGATCCGCGCCTGCAGTTTGTCCTGCAGGATCTTCTCGGCGCGGAAGGTCTCACGGCGGTGCACCAGGGTCACCTTGCTGGCGATATTGGCTAGGTACAGCGCCTCTTCCACCGCGGTGTTGCCGCCGCCAACCACCGCCACGTCACGGTTGCGGTAGAAGAAACCGTCGCAGGTGGCGCACGCTGAAACGCCCTTGCCCATGAACGCCTCCTCGCTCGGCAGGCCGAGGTAACGAGCGCTGGCACCCGTGGCGATGATCAACGCATCACAACTGTAGGTGGCGCTGTCGCCGACCAGGGTGAATGACTTGCCGGCCAGGTCCACCGCATTGATATGGTCGAAGACAATCTCGGTCTCGAAGCGCTCGGCGTGCTCCTGCATGCGCTGCATCAGCGCCGGACCGGTCAGGCCGTGTACGTCACCCGGCCAGTTGTCGACTTCAGTGGTGGTGGTCAACTGGCCGCCAGCCTGCATGCCGGTAATCAGCAGCGGCTTGAGGTTAGCCCGCGCCGCATAGACGGCGGCACTGTAACCGGCAGGGCCGGAACCCAAGATAATCACTCGGGCATGGCGTGTTGCAGACATAAAAGACTCCTGCCAGGCACTGAGCCGGGCGCATAAAAAGAGGGACTGGCCAAGCACTTCAACAGTGCCGCGGGCAGCCAGCCCAAAACTTGATCAATCGTTGAACTGCTGAGCAGGCTACGCACCTGCGGGCAACCGAGGAAATACCCTTTACCAATTCCACGCATAGCCAATGCCTATGACACGTTGAGCGACAGCAACAGTCTTTCCCCGGCCTAACAAAGCCGTTAAGGTCGGCGCGACTTTTACCTCGTGGAGAACCTTAATGCCTGCTCCTGTGCTGTCCGGCCCGCAATACCTCAGCGAAGGCCTGAAACTGGTGCTTAGCCCTGGTTTGCGGCTATTCGTGCTGTTGCCATTGGCGATCAACCTGATTCTCTTCGTTGCTCTGGTCGGCTTTGCAATGCAGCAGTTCGGCGGCTGGGTCGATGCGTTCATGCCAAGCCTGCCGAACTGGCTGAGCTTTCTCGAATACATCCTCTGGCCACTGTTCGTGGTGCTAGTGCTGCTGATGGTGTTCTTCACCTTCACCATGCTGGCCAACATCATCGCGGCACCGTTCAACGGCTTTCTCGCCGAGAAGGTCGAGGTGGTGGTGCGCGGCGAAGACACGTTCCCGCCGTTCAGCTGGGCCGAATTAGCGGCCATGGTGCCGCGCACCCTGGGCCGCGAAATGCGCAAGCTGGGGTACTTCCTGCCGCGGGCCATTGGCTTGCTGATCCTGACCTTCATCCCGGTGGTCAACCTGATCGCCGCGCCGTTGTGGCTGCTATTCGGCGTATGGATGATGGCCATCCAATACATCGACTACCCCGCCGACAACAACAAGATGAGCTGGCAGGACATGCTTGCCTGGCTGCGTGAGAAACGCTGGCAGTCCCTGGGTTTCGGCGGCATCACCTATGCGGTACTGCTGATCCCCTTCGTCAACATCCTGATGATGCCGGCAGCGGTGGCCGGCGCCACGCTGTTCTGGGTGCGCGAAGGTGGCGATCGAGCCGTCACCACGCCACATTAATCGTCCAGACGCTGGATCGCGGCAGTCGGTACTACCGCGCTCAATCCGTAGCCCCATGCCAGCGTCATAAACCAAATCGCAAGACCAAAAAAGCCCCGACATGTAGCCATGCTGTTCACTTAAGCGGCCATCTCTGGGCGCCTGTCGTAGCCATGCACCCACCCGTAGCCCGGATGCAATCCGGGAGCGATTATCAAGCGCCAGACTTCCCCCGGATTTCATCCGGGCTACAAAAAAATGCTGCTCACTTGGCTTAAGTGAACAGCATTGCGGCAAAGCGGGGCGATATGATCAGCAAGTACCTACCTGCGCCATCCAGGATGGGCCACCTGACGGTAGATCACATAACTACTCAGACCCCCTGGGGAGCGCGAGCGGAGAGTGTCGCGCCCTCTTCCTGATGCAGTGCCTTCACCAGGCTGTAGCACATCACCAGCAGTACCACGGAGAACGGCAGCGCCGCGGCGATAGTGGCCGCCTGCAACCCCTGCAGTCCGCCAGCCAACAGCAACACACCGGCTAGAGCGCCCAGACCCAGGCCCCAGATGATGCGGAAGCGTTGCGGCGGATTCTGGTTGCCCATGGACAAAATAGTGCAGATCACCAGCGTCGCCGAGTCGGCCGACGTGACGAACCAACTAACTATCATCAGGGTCGCCAAACCGGCCATGGTCATAGTCGCCCACGACACATTCAGGCCTTCGATGGTCTTGTACAGCACCATAGTCACATCGGTGTTGGCAACGGCACTGAGGTCGATGCTGCCGGCTAACTGCAGATAAATACCCGTACCGCCCATGATCACGATCCACAGAAACGCGCCCAACGTTGCGGCGAGCATGCCGCCCAGTACTACTTGGCGCACAGTGCGGCCGCGCGAGATGCGCGCGATGAACATGCCCACGAACGGCCCCCAAGACAACCACCAGCCCCAATAAAAGATGGTCCACCAGCCCTGCCACTGCCGCTCAGGATTGGAGTCGGTCCACATGCCCATCGGGATGAAATTGGCAATGTAGTCGCCCAGGCTGGAGGCATATAGACCTAGAAGGAACACGGTCGGTCCGGCCAGCAGGAGAAACAGAAAGAGGATGCTGCTCAGGCGGATATTCCACTCACTGAGCCAGAGAATGCCCTTGCGCACCCCGGAGACCGCCGACAGGGTGGCGATCACTGCAGTTGCGGAGATCAGGATTAACTGGTTGGTGGTGGATACCTCGATACCAAACATGTAATTCAACCCGGCATTCATCTGCGCTACGCCCAGCCCGAGGGTGGTTGCAGTACCGAACAGGGTGCTGAAGATCGCCAGCAAGTCGACCGCATGGCCAATCGGGCCGTAGATGCGCTCACCGATCAGCGGATACAACGCTGAACGAACGGTCAGCGGCAGATCGTGCCTGTAGGCGAAATAGGCCAGGATCAGGCCAACAATGATGTAGATGCACCAGCCGTGCAGCCCCCAGTGAAACAGCGTCACGCGCAAGGCGATCTGCGCTGCTTCCGGGGTATTGGCGGCGACCCCGGCCATGTCCATGAAGGGGTTGCCCTGCATGTGCATCAATGGCTCGGCGATGCTCCAGAACAGCAGACCAGTACCAACCGCTGCGCTGAACAGCATGGCGAACCAGGAGAAATTGCTGAATTCCGGACGCTCGTCGTCGCGCCCCAGGCGCAAATTGCCGAAGCGACTCAGACCGACCCAGAAAGTGAAGAACAGCACGATGCTGACCACTGCAACGTAATACCAGCCCAGGGAACTCTCGATCCACTGCTTGATGCCGGTATAGAGACTATTAGCCAGCTCACCATAGATCACCGTGAACAGCACAAAGACCAGCACCATTGCCAGGGATGAGATGGCCATCGTTGGGTTTACGCCTGCAAATAGGCGATGGGGGTCTTGCATAGGATGTTCGCTCACGAGCGCCCTCCTCCTTATTTTTGTATGGGACATAGCTGAGTGTTTGTCGCGAACGCCGGAAACCCCGCTCCTGCCTGTCACGTGTGGCACTGCAACGACAACGCTCGTAAGCAGCCAATCGAGACCTAAAGCCGCGCACAGAACTTTAGAAGTGAGCAGGAGTGCTCGCTTGTATTACGGTATACCATAAACCTAAAATCGAAAGCAAAACTTGCTCGCTTCTGCCCCCGGGGAAACTGACCCAGGCCAACAACCATTGGCTGCGGGCTGATCAGCGGCACTATCTGAACGCTTGACTTGCAACAATCGTATTATGGTATACCATGATACGAGACCAGCACGATGCGCTTCAAACCGCCTCATTTATCCAGGAGAACCTCATGAGTTTCGAAATTCGTAAAATCGTCAGCTACGCAGAAGAAACCTTTATCGAAGGTGGCAAAGCGACTGATAAACCCGTGACCATGGTGGGCCTTGCCGTTGTAATGAAGAACCCTTGGCTTGGCCGTGGTTTTATCGAAGACCTGAAGCCGGAAATCAAGGCCAATTGCTCCGAGCTGGGCGAGTTGATGGTCAAGCGCCTGCTCGACAGCATTGGCGGTGCCGAAAAAATCGAAGCCTATGGCAAAGCCGCCGTAGTCGGCGCCGACGGTGAGATCGAACACGCATCGGCGGTTATCCACACCCTGCGCTTCGGCAACCACTACCGCCAGGCGGTGGATGCCAAAAGCTACTTGAGCTTCACCAACAAGCGCGGCGGCCCTGGCACCTCGATCCAGATTCCTATGATGCACAAGGATGACGAAGGCCTGCGCTCGCATTACATCACCCTGGAAATGCAGATCGAAGACGCTCCGCGGGCTGACGAAATCATCGTGGTCCTGGGCGCTGCTAACGGTGGCCGCCTGCATCCGCGTATCGGCAATCGCTACATCGATCTGGAAGAACTGGCCGCCGAGCAAGCGCAGTAAACCTGGGTCAGTGCAGGAGCAAGCCATGATGCTATTCACCGCTGAACGCACCCCCGCCGGCACCAGTTATCTGGCGACCGGGCAGGGCCAGCCTGTGGTCCTGATTCACGGCGTCGGCCTGAACAAAGAAATGTGGGGCGGCCAGATCGTCGGCCTTGCACCGCACTACCGGGTCATCGCCTACGACATGCTCGGCCACGGCGCCAGTCAGCGCCCAGCGCCGGGTACTGACTTGCTCGGCTATGCCGAGCAGTTACGCGAGCTGCTCGACCACTTGCAACTGCCGCAAGCCACTATTATCGGCTTCTCGATGGGTGGCCTGGTGGCGCGGGCATTCGCTCTGCGCTACCCCCAGCGCCTGCAAGGTCTGGTCGTGCTGAACAGCGTGTTCAACCGCAATCCCGAACAAAGTGCCGGGGTGATCGAACGGACCCGCCAGGTTGCCCAGTACGGCCCTAATGCCAATGCCGACGCAGCCCTCTCACGCTGGTTCAGCCGTGAATACCAGGCTGCCAACCCCGCACAGATCGCCGCGCTGCGCCAGACCCTGGCCAGCAACGATCCGCAAGGCTACTTGACCACCTATGAGTTGTTCGCCACCCAGGACATGTATCTGGCGGATGAACTGGGTAGCGTCCACGCGCCAACCCTGATCGCTACCGGCGAGCTGGACCCGGGCTCTACGCCACAGATGGCCAGAGAACTGGCCGCGCGAATTCCCGGCGCGCAAGTTGCGGTGCTCGCGGAACAGCGCCATATGATGCCCGTGGAGTCGCCGCGTCTGGTCAATCAGGTGCTGCTCGACTTCCTCAAGCAGACCCAGACCTCACAGAACCCAACACAGGGGATCGTTGCATGACACTCACCCGTTTTCAGATGTGCATCGACGGCCAGTGGGTCGATGCCCGATCCGGCAAGACCTTCCAAAGCCTCAACCCGGCACTCGCAGAGCCGTGGGCGGAATTGCCCGATGCCGACGAAGCCGACGTGGAGCAGGCAGTACAAGCGGCGCAGCATGCGTTCGAAGGTCCGGCCTGGCGCAACCTGACGGCCACCGCACGAGGCAAGTTGCTGCGCCGCCTGGGCGACCTGATCGCAGAGAACAAGGAACAACTGGCGCAACTGGAGAGCCGCGACAATGGCAAGCTGATCCGCGAAACCCGCGGCCAGGTCAGCTACCTGCCGGAGTTCTTCTATTACACCGCCGGCCTGGCCGACAAACTCGAAGGCGGCACCCTGCCGCTGGATAAGACGGACCTGTTTGGCTACACCGTGCATGAGCCGCTGGGCGTCGTGGCGGCGATCATTCCCTGGAACAGCCCGCTGTACCTCACCGCAATCAAGCTGGCACCCGCCTTGGCTGCCGGCAACACTATTGTCATCAAGCCTTCCGAGCACGCCTCGGCAACCATCCTCGAACTGGCTCGCTTGGCTCTGGAAGCTGGCATCCCGCCGGGCGTGGTCAACGTGATCACCGGTTACGGCGCCAGCACCGGCGCCGCCCTGACCCGCCACCCGCTGGTGCGCAAGATCGCCTTCACCGGCGGCGCTGCCACCGCCCGCCACGTGGTGCGCAGCAGCGCCGAGAACTTCGCCAAGCTGTCGCTGGAGCTGGGTGGCAAATCGCCGAACATCATCTTCGCTGATGCCGATCTGGACAGCGCGATCAATGGCGCGATCGCCGGCATCTATGCCGCATCGGGTCAGAGTTGCGTCTCCGGCTCGCGCCTCCTGGTGCAAGACGAAATCTATGACGAATTCGTCGAGCGCCTGGTCGAACGAGCCAAGCGCATCCGCATCGGCAACCCGCAAGATGACAGCAGCGAGATGGGCCCCATGGCCACCGCCCAGCAACTGGCCGTGGTCGAAGGCCTGGTCGCCGACGCCCTGGCCGAAGGGGCGAAATTGCGCCTGGGCGGCAAGCGTCCGGAAATCGACGGTAACGGCTGGTACTACGAGCCAACCCTGTTCGAGTGCGACAGCAACTCGATGAAAATCATGCAGGAAGAAGTCTTCGGCCCGGTCGCCTCGGTAATCCGTTTCAAGGATGAAGCCGACGCCCTGGCCATGGCCAACGACTCGCAGTTCGGCCTCGCCGCCGGCATCTGGACCCGCGATCTCGGTCGCGCCCATCGTCTGGCTCGCGATGTACGCTCGGGCATTATCTGGGTCAACACCTACCGGGCCGTCTCGGCCATGGCGCCTATCGGCGGCTTCAAGAACAGTGGCTACGGGCGCGAGAGCGGCATCGACTCAGTCCTCGCCTACACCGAACAGAAAACCGTGTGGATCAATCTGTCCCAAACGCCGATGGCCGACCCCTTCGTAATGCGTTGAGACGCTCACTACGAGAATTTCAGAGGTAGCAAAGATGATCGAACCAGGCATTTACAAAGAAGTGATGGGGTCATTTCCCTCGGGAGTCACGGTAATCACCTGCCTTGACGAAGCGGGCGGCATCGTTGGCATCACCGCTAGCGCATTCAGTGCACTGTCGATTGACCCGGCGCTGGTGCTGTTCTGCCCCAATTACGCCTCGGACTCATACCCGCTGCTCTGCGCCAGCAAGAAGTTCGCTATCCACCTGCTGTCAGCCGATCAAACGGCCGAAGCCTACGCCTTTGCCGGTAAAGGCAAGGACAAGGCCAAGGGCATCGACTGGCACCTCAGCGAGCTCGGTAACCCGCTGCTGAGCAAGGCCGCGGCGATCATCGAGTGTGAACTGTGGCGCGAATATGACGGTGGTGATCACGCGATCATCGTCGGCGCAGTGAAGAACCTGATTCTTCCCGAAACCGAAATGACGCCGATGGTCTATCACCGTGGCAAGTTGGGCGCTCTGCCCACTCTTGCCTGAGCACCAGCGCCACACAATCCTTTTGGGCCGTCTGCCATATATTTTGGAGGCGGCCTTTTTTTCTTCCCCGGAGCCTATATGACCCCAGCAGCCGTGCAACTGTTCCGCCAACAGGCCTTCATCGACGGCCAATGGTGTGAAGCCCTGAACGCAACTACCCAGGAAATTTTCAACCCGGCCAATGGCGACAGTATTGGCCGGGTGCCCAATATGGGCGCAGCGGAAACCCAGCGCGCCATTGCCGCTGCGACCGCTGCCTGGCCAGCCTGGCGTGCACGCACCGCCAAGGAGCGCAGCAACATCCTCAAGCGCTGGCATGCACTGATGCTGGAAAACGCCGATGCCCTGGCCGAGATACTGACCCTGGAACAAGGCAAACCGCTGAGCGAAGCAAAGGGCGAAATCCTCTACGCCGCCAGCTTTATCGAGTGGTTCGCCGAGGAAGCCAAACGTATCTATGGCGATACAATTCCCAGCCACAAAAGCGACGCCCGCATTATCGTGAGCAAGGAGCCGATTGGCGTGGTCGCGGCCATCACGCCGTGGAATTTCCCTGCGGCGATGATCACCCGCAAAGCTGGCCCGGCCCTCGCTGCCGGCTGCCCGTGCATCGTCAAGCCGGCCCCGGAAACGCCTTTCTCCGCCCTGGCCATGGCCGTGCTGGCCGAACAGGCGGGCATCCCGGCGGGCATTTTCAACGTGGTCACCGGTGATGCCGTGGCCATCGGCGGCGCACTGACCGACAGCGCAGATGTGCGCAAGCTGTCGTTCACCGGCTCTACCGCAATCGGCAAGCTGCTCATGGCGCAGTGCGCCAAGACCCTGAAGAAGGTGTCCCTGGAACTCGGTGGCAACGCACCGTTCATCGTTTTCGACGACGCAGATCTCGAACGGGCGGTCGAGGGTGCGCTAATCGCCAAATACCGCAACGCGGGTCAGACCTGTGTGTGCGTGAATCGCTTTCTGGTCCAGGACGGCATCTATGAGGCCTTCGTCAGCCGCCTCGCCGAACGCGTCAGCACGTTCCAGGTCGGCGATGGCTTCGCCGCCGGCGTGACCCAGGGTCCGCTGATCAACGAGCGCGCCGTAGCCAAGGTTGAAGACCATGTGCAAGACGCTCTAAGCAAAGGCGCCCGCCTGCTCTGTGGCGGCGAGCGCCATGCGCTTGGTCACGGTTTCTTCCAGCCGACTGTGCTGGCCGATCTGACCTTGGAGATGAAGGTCGCTCGCGAGGAAACCTTTGGTCCGCTGGCCGCAGTCTTCCGCTTCAGCAGTGAAGCCGAGGCCGTGCATCTGGCAAACGACACTGAGTACGGCCTCGCCGCCTACTGTTACACCCGCGACCTGGGCCGCGCCTGGCGCATGAGCGAAGCACTGGAATATGGCATGGTCGGGATCAACGAAGGACTGATCTCCACCGAGGTCGCGCCATTCGGCGGGATCAAATCCTCCGGTCTAGGCCGCGAAGGCTCCAAGTACGGCATCGAGGACTACCTCGAAATCAAATACACCCTGATGGGCGGCCTCTAGTTCGGGCAACCCGAGGAGAGCATTATGAGCAACGACAAGTACACCAAGGGCCTGGCGATCCGCACTCAGGTACTGGGCGAGGCCTACGTCAACCAATCGATCGAGAATGCCGACGACTTCAACCGGCCCCTGCAGGAGTTGGTCACCGAGTATTGCTGGGGCCATGTCTGGGGACGGGAGGGTTTGTCGCTGGCAGAACGCAGCATGATAAACTTGGCGATGATTTCAGCACTCAACCGACCGCATGAACTCAAGCTGCATATTCGTGGAGCCTTGCGCAACGGCCTCAGCCGTGAGCAGATACGCGAAATACTGCTGCAGGTCGGTATTTACTGTGGTGTGCCAGCGGCCGTGGACAGTTTTCGTATCGCCCGTGAAGCCTTCGCGGAAGCCGATGCTGAAAACCAACCTTAACAGCGGGCTTTACCAAGCATCTGCAGCGCCTTCGGTCGAATGACCAGGGGGCTGCGGTGCTTTTTTCGGACAGCCCCAACCAGAGCGGACCCCATGAAACGCTTGCCTCTCGACGACAGCTTCAAGGTCAATCGCAACCCCATTACCCTGCGCGAAATCGTGCTGGATAAACTGCGCAGCGCAATCATGAATTTCCAGCTAATGCCTGGAGACCGCTTGGTAGAGCGCGACCTCTGCGATCGCCTGGGCGTTAGCCGCACTTCAGTACGCGAGGCCTTGCGCCACCTTGAGTCCGAGGGGCTGGTTGAGTTCGCCGATGCCAAGGGGCCTCGGGTCGCTATCATCACACTCGAAGACGCCCGCGATATCTACGAGCTGCGCTGCGTACTCGAAGGCCTGATCGTGCAACTGTTCACCCTGAATGCCAAAGCCAAGGATATTCGCGCTCTGGAGCGTGCTCTCGAGCAGAACCGCAAGGTGCTCGAAGAGGGCGAGTTACAACAGGTTCTCGACTCGGTCCAGGGCTTCTATGACGTGCTGCTGGAGGGTTCCGGCAACCATATCGCTGCCACCCAGCTGCGGCAGCTGCAGGCACGTATCAGTTACTTGCGCGCCACCTCGGTGTCTCAAGCCAACCGGCGCGGCGCCAGCAATAACGAGATGGAACGTATCGTCGAGGCGATCAAGAGCGGCGATCCACTTGTCGCCCACCAGGCGTCGGTCGACCATGTACGCGCTGCCGCCAAGGTGGCTCTGGACTACCTGAAATCCAAACAGGAAGTGGCTGGTAGCGTACGTGAGATAGCCACACCGATCGCCCTAAAAGAGCCGCGCATAGGACGCTGAGAACATGACAACCCCGCGCTTCTGCCCAAACTGCGGTGCTGACCGCCTGAGCCGCCAGCAACCGCCTGGTGACACTCACCAGCGCTTGGTCTGCGCGGGGTGCGGCTACATCCACTACGAAAACCCGAAGATTATCGCTGGCTGCATCATCGAGCAGGACGGCAAGTACCTGCTCTGCCAACGCGCCATCGCGCCGCGCCCAGGCACTTGGACGCTGCCGGCCGGCTTCATGGAACGTGGCGAAACCACCGAGCAAGCCGCACTGCGCGAAGTTTGGGAAGAAAGCGGCGTGCGTGCTGACATCGTCTCGCCCTACTCGATCTTCAGCGTGCCGAAAATCAGCGAGGTGTACATCATCTTCCGCGCCGTGGTGCTCGAAGTGACCGGAAACTTCGGCCCGGAATCCCTCGACTACCGCTTTTTCGCCCCCGAGGAGATTCCTTGGGAGAGCATCTACTACCCGGCTATCCGACAGATTCTCGAGCGCTACATCGAGGAACGCCAGGCGGGGATCTACGGTCTCTACATCGGTAACGACGACAGCGGCAAGGTCCACTTCATCCGCTGAACCCGCCATCCCTGGCGGGGCACGTCGACAACTCTCAGGGCACGCAGCCCTCGACAATGATCACCTCTGCCAGGGCCGCTCCCTGGCGGTGAGCGCAGGCGTCCTGATATTCAGCCGAACGGTAGCAGGCCAGCGCCTGCTCGTAGGAGGCGAACTCGATCACCACATTACGTGGTGGCGTAGGACGCCCTTCCAGCGCCTCGGCGCGTCCGCCCCGAGCCAGAAAAACCCCGCCATACTTGAGAAAAGCTGCTGGTGCCAAGCGGGTATATTCCGTGTACTGCTCGGGGTCGATTACCTCGACATGGGCAATCCAATACGCCTTCATCATCACCTCGGTTGCTCTAGAACATTTCGTAATATGGTATACCATTAAAAGGACCAAGCAACCGCCCCCATTGCAAACCGTGAGAGCACTGCCATGCCGTTCAATAGCATCGAAGAAATCATCGAAGACTTTCGCCAGGGCAAGATGGTTCTCCTGGTCGACGACGAAGACCGCGAGAACGAAGGCGACCTGCTGCTGGCAGCAGAGGCCTGCACGCCGGCCGCAATCAACTTCATGGCCCGCGAGGCGCGCGGCCTGATTTGCCTGACCCTGACCGATGCTCACTGCCAGCGCCTGGGCCTGGAGCAGATGGTGCCGAGCAACGGCAGCGCCTTCTCCACCGCCTTTACCATCTCCATCGAAGCCGCCACTGGCGTGACCACCGGCATCTCCGCCGCCGACCGCTCACGTACCGTGCTAGCTGCCGTCGCGGCGCACGCCAAGGCCGAGGACCTGGTGCAACCCGGGCATATTTTTCCTTTGCGCGCCCGCGATGGCGGCGTATTGAACCGCGCAGGCCACACAGAAGCCGGTTGCGACCTGGCTCGCCTGGCCGGCTTCAGCCCCGCCGCAGTGATAGTCGAGGTGATGAACGAAGACGGCAGCATGGCCCGACGCCCCGAGCTGGAGTCGTTCGCCAACCTGCACGGGATAAAGATCGGCACCATCGCCGACCTGATCCACTATCGCTTGAGTACCGAGCACACCGTCCGCCGCATCGGTGAGCGCGAACTGCCCACTGTGCATGGCGATTTTCGCCTGATTACCTACGAAGACCATATCGAAGGCGGTGTGCACATGGCCATGGTCATGGGCGAGATCAAGCGTGATGAACCCACCTTGGTGCGCGTGCACGTGATTGATCCGCTGCGTGACCTGGTCGGGGCTGAGTACACCGGGCCGAAGAACTGGACACTGTGGGCCGCATTACAGAAAGTCGCCGAGGAAGGTCGCGGCGTGGTGGTAGTGCTGGCCAACAACGAGTCATCACAGGCGCTACTGGAGCGGGTCCCGCAACTAACCCAGGCGCGCCAGCAGTTCAGCCGTTCGCAATCGCGTATTTATTCAGAAGTCGGCACTGGCGCGCAGATTCTTCAGGATATCGGCGTTGGCAAGCTGCGCCATCTTGGCGCCCCACTGAAATACGCGGGCCTCACGGGTTACGACCTGGAAGTCGTGGAGACGCTCGCCTTCACTGAATAACGTCTGTCACCTGGAGGGGCAACACCCCTCCAGCGCTCGCCCCCGCCGCAATACCTGCTCAGCTCCTCAGCGAGCCGCCATCTTGATCCTGCGCATCCTAAACTCTAGCCATCGACATAGGCAGCGAGCCCCACGCACCTATCGATCACGGCCATCGATCGATTGAGTCCGCTCGACAGCCCCAGCAGAGACTCAGTGCTTGCAGAAATCTTGGAATACCATAATATGATATTCCATAGGCCGGACATCTAACGCGATCGACCTAGTAACGAATGCAAATTTGGAGCCACACCAAACCAAGCTTTACTTTCATGCATAGCAGCTCGACTAAAACCAAAAAATCGAGGAATACAGCATGTTGCAGAAAAACCCCGTTACCGCCACCCTCGCCGCTCTGGCCCTGGTGGTAAGCGCAAGTAATGCAGTCGCAGCCGAAAGTCTGAACTTCGTCAGCTGGGGCGGTACCACCCAGGATGCGCAAAAGCAGGCATGGGCCGAGCCCTTCACCGAAACCAGTGGTATTCGCGTGGTACAGGACGGTCCGACCGACTATGGCAAGCTCAAGGCCATGGTTGAAAGCGGCAATGTGCAGTGGGATGTAGTGGACGTCGAAGCCGACTTCGCCCTGCGTGCCGCCAGCGAAGGCCTGTTGGAACCGCTCGATTTTGGCGTAATCAACCGCGATGAAATAGACCCCCGCTTTGTCTCCGATCATGGCGTCGGTTCTTTCTACTTCTCCTTTGTACTCGGCTACAACCAAGGCAAGGTCGGCGCTAATAGCCCCCAGGACTGGAGCGCACTGTTCGACACCGCGACCTACCCTGGCAAGCGTGCACTCTACAAATGGGCCAGCCCAGGCGTACTCGAACTGGCCCTGCTTGCCGACGGCGTAGCTGCAAACCAGCTCTACCCGCTGGATCTTGCGCGCGCCTTCAAGAAACTCGACACCATCAAGAAAGATATCATCTGGTGGGGCGGTGGCGCGCAGTCGCAACAGATGCTTGCCTCTGGTGAAGTCAGCCTCGGTCAGTTCTGGAACGGCCGCATTTATGCCCTGCAACAAGATGGCGTTCCGGTCGGCGTGAGCTGGAAACAGAACCTGGTTATGGCTGACTTCCTGGTCATACCCAAGGGCGCAAAAAACAAGGATGCGGCCATGAAGTTCTTGGCCAACGCCAGCAGCGCCAAGGGTCAGGCCACATTCGCCAACCTGACGGCCTATGCCCCGGTCAACATCAACAGCGTCGAGCAATTGAACGCCGATCTTGCGCCGAACCTGCCGACCGCCCACGTCAAGGACCAGGTCAACCTCGACTACGCCTACTGGGCCAAGAATGGCGAAGCCATCTCCGCACAGTGGAACGAGTGGCTGGTCAAATAACATGACTACCGCCCAGTCCAACCAATCCTCCCAAGTAGCCGGCGGTGCCTCGCGCACTGCCGGCATGGCGAACAGTTCGATGACGCAGCGCTGGCGGGGTTTTTCCAACCTGCTGCCGGCGCTGCTGTTCCTCGGTCTGTTCTTCCTCGCACCCCTGATCGGCTTGCTGCTTCGCGGTGTATTGGAGCCCAGCCTCGGACTGAGCAACTACGAACAATTGTTTGCCAACTCGGCCTACACCCGGGTGCTACTCAATACCTTCTCGGTAGCTGGCCTGGTCACCGTGATCAGCCTGCTACTGGGCTTTCCGCTGGCCTGGGCGATCACCCTGGTGCCGCGCGGCTGGGGCCGCTGGCTACTGAGTATCGTACTGCTATCGATGTGGACCAGCCTGCTGGCGCGCACCTACTCCTGGCTGGTACTGCTGCAAGCCTCTGGGGTGATCAATAAAACCCTGATGGCCCTGGGGCTTATCGACCAGCCGCTGGAGATGGTGCACAACCTCACCGGCGTGGTGATTGGCATGAGCTACATCATGATCCCGTTCATCGTTTTACCGCTGCAGGCCACCATGCAGGCCATCGACCCGATGGTGCTGCAGGCAGGCTCCATCTGCGGCGCCAGCCCGTGGAACAACTTCTTTAGGGTGTTCCTGCCACTGTGCCGACCCGGCTTGTTCTCTGGCGGGCTGATGGTCTTTGTCATGTCCCTCGGCTACTACGTGACCCCGGCCCTGCTCGGTGGCGCACAGAACATGATGCTGCCGGAGTTCATCATTCAGCAGGTGCAGTCCTTCCTCAACTGGGGTATCGCCAGCGCAGCGGCAGCGCTGCTGATCGCGATCACCCTGCTGTTGTTCTACGTCTACCTGAAGCTCCAGCCGGAATCGCCGGTCGGCACCAGCAATGCGAGGTAATCCGACATGTTGCTGACACCCAACGCCATGGGGCCGCGCCTGCGCATCGGCCTCTATTTCACCACTGCGCTGATCGCCCTGTTCCTGATGCTGCCGATCGTATTCATCGTGCTGCTGTCGTTCGGCTCTTCGCAGTGGCTGGTGTTCCCGCCACCGGGCTGGACGCTGAAATGGTACGAGCAGTTTTTTTCCAACCCGGAGTGGATGGCCTCGGTACTGACCAGTTTGAAGGTCGCCGTGATCACCACGATTTGCGCTGTCGCCTTGGGCCTGCCAACCGCCTTCGCCCTGGTGCGCGGGCGCTTTCCCGGACGCGAGCTGCTCTATGCCCTGTTCACTTTACCGATGATCGTGCCGTTGGTGATTATCGCCGTGGCGGTGTATGCGCTTTTTCTCAAGCTGGGCTATACCGGCACGCTGTTTTCCTTCGTGGTCAGCCACGTGATAGTAGCGCTACCGTTCACCATCATCTCAATCATCAACTCGCTGAAGCTGTTCGACCAGTCGATTGAGGATGCCGCGGTAATCTGTGGTGCTTCGCGCATGCAGGCGGTCTATCTCGTGACATTTCCAGCGATACGACCAGGCATGGTCGCCGGTGCGCTATTTGCGTTTTTGGTTTCCTGGGACGAGGTGGTACTCAGCGTGATGATGGCCAGCCCGACCCTGCAGACCCTGCCGGTAAAAATGTGGACCACCCTACGCCAGGACCTGACCCCGGTGATCGCAGTCGCCTCGACGCTGCTGATCGGGCTGTCCATCCTAATAATGGTGATCGCCGCTGCTCTGCGTCGGCGCAATGAAGTCAGCGCCTGAGCGCCGAGGAGAACGACATGAGTGCCGTGATCAAAGAGTCCGCCCCAGCCGATCAACAACCCCTGGTCAGCCTGCGTAACCTGAACAAGCACTACGGCGACTTCACCGCAGTGGACAACATTTCACTGGATATCAAGGAAGGTGAGTTTCTAACCTTCCTCGGTTCCAGCGGCTCCGGCAAAAGCACGACCCTGTCGATGCTGGCCGGGTTCGAAACGCCTAGCTCTGGAGAGATCCAGGTAGAAGGCAAATCACTGATCAACGTGCCGTCACACAAGCGTGGTATCGGCATGGTATTCCAGCGTTACTCGCTATTCCCTCATCTCTCGGTACGCGACAACATCGCCTTCCCGTTGAGTATCCGCAAGCTGCCGGCCGCCGAACGCGAGCGCAAGGTCGACGCCATGCTCAAGCTGGTGCAACTAGAGCAGTTCGCCCATCGCCGGCCGGCCCAGCTATCCGGCGGTCAGCAACAGCGTGTAGCGATTGCCCGCGCACTGGTCTACGAGCCGCGCATCCTGCTGATGGACGAACCGCTCGGCGCGCTGGACAAGAAGCTGCGCGAAGAACTGCAGGATGAACTGCGTCATCTGCACCGCCGCCTCGGCATCACCATCGTCTACGTGACCCACGACCAGGAAGAAGCCATGCGCCTGTCACAACGCATCGCTATTTTCAGTCATGGCAAGATCGTCGGCCTGGGCAGCGGTTACGACCTCTATCAAAACCCACCGAATGCCTTCGTCGCCTCCTTCCTCGGCAACTCGAACTTCCTGAAAACCCAGGTGACGGGCAATGCCTCGGTGCAATTCGAGCAGCAGTCTCTGGCAATCCGACCTAGCGCCACAGTGCAGAACGGCCAGGAAGTATTGCTGATGGTGCGCCCCGAGAAGGCGTTGGTGCTGGTTCAGGAGCAAGCCGAACAAACTCCGCTACCCGCCGGCTGGAACGAGATTTCGGCCCAGGTCAGCGAAGTGGTCTTCCTTGGCGAAAGCCTGACTTGCAGCGTAGTCACTCCAGGCGGCTGCAACCTGACCCTCAAAGCCCTGTCCAACGACCTGCAGCCGCTTCAGCCAGGCACCCGGGTGCTGGTCCGCTGGGCGGCGGCCGATGCCTGCGTCTACAGCGAGTGGAACGAAAGTGACCTGAGCAAGAGCGCCGGAAGCCACTGACAGCAGCCCCAACCTTGCCCCAGCTTCGCGAGAGGCTGGGGCTTTTTTATGGCTATGTCCCAATCATGTGCTGCATGAGGCCGGTCCCGAACGCTGCTCGGCAGGGAGCAATGTGCAGGGTGCGCCGTGCGCACCGGTATTTGCAGCCTGCGTCGGTACACAGCAATGCAGGTGCAAAATTGCTGGGGCGCGTGGCGCTCCCTACGGTATCAGCGCTCCCGATATTGTCTGCAAAGAGCCTTGCCTGAACCAAGGAACTCAATTGCGTGGCCGGCCACGAACAGTGAGCCGTAGCGCTGCGCAAGCGCTGAGGCTCAAGACAGCTGGAAGCGACTAACCCGTACCTGCAGCTCCTGCCCCAGTTGCACCAGTTCGGCGCTGGCCGAGGCGGTCACATCACCGGCCTGTGAACCGTCCTCTGCCAACTCACGCACCTTGATCACACTGTTCTGAATCTGCTCGGCCACCAGGCTCTGCTCCTCAGCGGCGGTGGCGATCTGCAGGTTCATAGACTGTATGCTGGAGACCGACGCAGTGATCTGATTAAGCGACTCGCCAGCCCGGCGGATCAAGGCCACGCTGCTATCGGTCAGATCGCGACTGATGAGCATGCGCGCGGCAGCCTGGCGGGACAGCGCCTGCAAACCGGTAATCCGCAGCTCCGTTTCGCTGGCCGAACGCTGGGTGCGCTGCGCAAGGCTGCGAACCTCATCAGCCACCACGGCGAAACCGCGCCCAGCCTCGCCCGCACGCGCCGCCTCGATCGCAGCATTTAATGCCAACAGGTTAGTCTGCTCGGACAACCCCTTGATCACATCCATCACGCTGCCGACCTTAAGGCACTCCTGCAGCAACTCATCCATGGCCGCCCCAGCCTGGCTCATCTCGCCGGTCAGGTTGTCCATGTGCGCCACTGCTTCGCAGGTCAAGGCATCGCCGCGACGTGCATCCTTATCCGCCTGCTGCGACATACGCGATGCCTCCTCCGCATGCTGTGCGACACCTAGGGCGCAGCTTGCCATCTGGGTGACGGCGGTAGCCACCTGGGTGATCTCCAGATTCTGTTGGTGGGAGCCTGATCGGCTCTGCCGGGTGACCTCCGCTAGCCCCTTGGCGGCCCCGTCCAACTGCCCCACACCGTCGCGAATATGCCCAACGAGCTCCCCCAACCCTTGAGTCATGTCGCTGATGCTGGTCTGCAATTGACCGAGCTCATCGCGCCGACTGACCTTCGGTGCATGGCTAAGGTCGCCGCAGGCAATGCGCTGGGCAAGTGCAAGCGTTTGCCGCAAAGGTAAAACGATCTGCCGCGTGATCGCCCAGGCAGCAACCAGGCCGCAGCCAAGCGCGAGCACACTGGAGATAACCAACAACCCGTAAGCCTGCCTCGACTCACTGTCACGCAGCGCCACCTGATGCTCACTGAGCGTTCGGCTTGACGCCTGGATCGAATCGTCGAGCGCGCTCATATCACGAGCCGCATCCAGGGTGGCTGCATTAGCCTCCCGGTAATGAGCAATGGCTTGCTGATAACTGAGCAACGCCTCCTCGGCCGCCCGCATCAGCGGCGCATCGCTGGCCGCTGCACTGTTTAGGCGCCGCTGCAACTCAGTCAGCGTTTCGGCGATGGCCTTCACCGCCTGCTGCTCCATCTCCAGGTTCCCCGATTGCAGATAACCGCGCAGGGCATAGCGGACTTCACCGATCTTGCGTGCCAGCTCAACTATTGCCTTGAACTGCCCCATACGCTGTCCGGAGTACAGTTCTGGACTGGTGTTCCCGGCGATACGCTCCTCGACCTTACCTATCGCCGCCAGTGCCATCTCGGCGCTCTCGCCTAGCCGGCTCGCGGCTTCGGCACGCCGGGCGAACGCCGCAACCTGACGTTCGAAGGCCTGGCCGTATGCCGCTGAATCTTCTATCTGGCCGTTCAGCGACAGTTCCGTCTGGGCGCTTGGGATGTCGTCGCCAAGTCGATGCTGATGCTCTTGCAAGGCCCTGAGAGCCTGCGCCACTTGTTCGCCGTCGTCCTCGCGGCCACTGTGCTGGTAAGACACCTGCGCTCCGCGCAGATTTGTTGATAGCGGCACCAAGCGATCCAGGGCATTCAGGCGGTCGCTGCGCTCGAGCAGCGCGCTGATGCTCCACCAGCCAGTCCCGGCAGTGACCATAGTCAACACCAAGACCAAGCTGAAACCGCCAGCGAGCTTAATAGTGGTACTGAGGTTCTCCAATCGTCCGAACATTTCTTTCCCCTAGAAAACGGAACTGCACTGCGGATCGATGCTCTGGTATCCAACATTCGCCTCAGGCCACTCGCGACCGAGAGACAACGCACAGATCCCCCCGTTAAATCATCCAAAATGAATATTATGGTATACCAATAAGCGGAATACCATGTCAGGTTACCTGCCCGCCACCCAAAGTGACCGCAAGAGGAAACAGCGCATATGGGCAGGAAATTATTGACGATGGTGCTAGGCGCAACGCTGCTGTCCGCAAACCTATCTGTTCAGGCAGAACAGGCACTCACGTTTGTTAGCTGGGGTGGCTCGACTCAGGCCGCGCAGGAGGACACCTGGATCGCTCCCTTTACCCAGGAAACGGGTATCCAGGTGCGGTCGACAGGCCCCACTGACTACAACGCATTCCGAGCGATGGTGCTGAGCGGTAACGTCACATGGGACGTGGTCGACGTCGAGGCAGACTTTGCCCTGCGCGCTGGCCGCGAAGGGTTGCTTGAACCGCTGGATCTTAAACAGATCGCACAACGCGACATCGATCCACGCTTCGTCACCGTTTATGGTGTTGGCTCTTTCTACTTTTCCTTCGTGCTCGGTTACAACACCGCGCAACTGGCCCATGTACCAGAGGGCTGGGCAGCCCTGTTCGATACAGAAAAATACCCCGGTAAACGCTCACTTTATAAGTGGCCAAGCCCCGGTGTACTGGAGATGGCCTTGCTGGCTGATGGGGTTGCACCTGAGAGTCTTTACCCACTGGATCTGGATCGGGCCTTCCGTAAACTCGACACCATCAAGCAACACATCCTCTGGTGGGGCAGCGGCGACGAGTCCCAGGCCTTGCTCTCGTCTGGACAGGCAAACCTGGGCATGTTCTGGAACGGCCGCGTGCATGCCTTGAAACAGGGGGGCGCGACAGTTGATATCACTTGGCGGCAGAACCTGGTGACCGGTGATTTTCTGGTGATCCCCCGTGGCTCAAAAAATGTCGAGGCCGCCAAACAGTTTCTCGGCTACGCCAGCAAGCCCAAAGCCCAAGCGGCTTTCGCAAGCCTCACCGGTTATGCACCGGTCAGCCTGAGCAGCGAAGCGCTGATTCCACCAGAACTGTCCGGGAACCTACCCAGCGCTCATAAGGACAGTCAGATCACGCTGAACGTCAAATACTGGAGCAAGAATAGCGAAGCCATCAGCCAGCGCTGGAACGCCTGGCAGGCGCAGTAACCAGCCTCTCATCCTGAAATTTGACTGCCGATGGCGAGCGCTCCGATAAGCTTGCATAACTCATATTATGGTATACCATAAGATCATAATAATGGCGTGTACGAATAAAAGAGGCTGCACGAAATGATCAATCAAGTCGTCTACAAGCAGGTCATGGGCTCCTTTCCCTCGGGAGTCACTGTCATCACCACCCTGAATGACGAGGGCGAGATGGTCGGCCTGACCGCCAGCGCCTTCAGCTCGCTGTCCATGGAGCCGGCCCTGGTTCTATTCTGCCCAAACTACAACTCAGACTCCTATCCGATCCTGATCGCTCGCAAGCAGTTCGCCATTCACGTGCTGACCGCCGACCAGAAACATGAAGCTTATGCATTCGCCAGCAAGGGTAAAGACAAGACGCAGGGCATCGAATGGCGCCTGAGCGAACTCGGCAACCCGCTGCTGAGTAATGCCACGGCGATCATCGAGTGCGAGCTCTGGCGCGAGTACGAAGGTGGCGACCACGCCATCATGGTAGGCGCCATCAAGAACCTGATTGTGCCGCAGCAGCAGGTCGCCCCCATGATCTACTGCCACGGCAAGATGGGCGCCCTGCACGCCTTCGCCTGACAAGCCATCGCATGCAACGTGTTGCAGCGGTAATGCCCTGCTGCCGCCGTGGTCCGGGCAGCACTGAGTAGCAGTGCAAGAATGTGCACCCGACGACTAGTAAGCCCAGCCCGAACCGAGCGATCAGCGCAGCAGTCGCCGCTCATTTGCGCGCAAGGGTAGCCGCGCCACTTGTCTGAACCCGACACGTCAGGCAGAAATATCTTGCAGCCATTTCGTATTATGGTATACCAGAATTTAATGATCCGTCTTGCCTTGCTTGCAGCATCACCCTGACACGAGCGGAATCAGCAAAACACAAGCGCAGTGCACGCTTGACCGCAACCGGCCGATCACGGGCCGAACAAAAACAGATTCGAGGAACTCTTCATGAAATTTTCGTTGTTCGTCCATATGGAGCGCTACGATGAGCAAGTCAGCCACCGCCAGCTCTTCGAGAACCTTACCGAATTGACGCTGATGGCCGAAGCCGGTGGCTTCAGCACCGTCTGGATTGGCGAGCACCACTCGATGGAATACACCATCTCGCCAAGTCCGATGCCCCTATTGGCTTATCTGGCAGCAAAAACCACGACCATCCGCCTCGGTGCCGGCACCATCATCGCGCCGTTCTGGCACCCCATCCGGGTTGCAGGTGAATGCGCCCTGCTCGACGTGATCAGTAACGGTCGCATGGAAGTCGGCTTGGCCCGTGGCGCCTATCAGTATGAATTCGACCGATTGGCAGGCGGCATGCCGGCTTCTTCCGGCGGCCAGCATCTGCGCGAGATGGTTCCTGTGGTCAAGGCACTGTGGCAGGGCGACTACGCCCACGATGGCGAGATCTGGAAGTTCCCCCTATCCACCTCCTCGCCTCGGCCGATCCAGACGCCTACCCCGCCAATCTGGATCGCCGCGCGTGATCCGGACTCGCACAACTTCGCGGTGAAGAACGGCTGCAACGTGATGGTCACCCCTTTGATGAAGGGCGACGAGGAAGTGGTCGACCTGAAGAACAAGTTCGAAGCCGCCCTGGCAAACAACCCAGAAGTGCCACGTCCGCAACTGATGGTGCTTCGCCACACCCACGTCTACAGCCCTGAAGACAGCGAAGGCTGGAAGGTTGGCGCCGCTGCCATCTCGCGCTTCTACCGCACCTTCGATGCCTGGTTCGGCAATAAGCAAAGCCCGGTCAACGGCATCCTGCCACCGAGCCCAGAAGAAAAATTCGAGGGTCGCCCAGAGTTCGAGCTGGAGAACATCCGCAAGAACACCATGATCGGCACCCCCGAAGAAGTCATCGCGCGCATCCGTTATTACCAGGAACTGGGCGTCGACGAATTCAGCTTCTGGGCCGACAACAGCCTGCCCCATGCCGAGAAGAAGAAGTCGCTGGAGCTGTTCATCAAGCACGTGGTGCCGGCGTTTATCTGAGTCAGTAGAGGCTGTGGAAATATCAACCGTAGCGGCAAGACAGACTCAGAAGGAGTCAGGCTTGAAGACGGCCGTGCACGCAAGATTTTTCACTGCCCCTAGGTTAGCGTTGCCAGATCGGGCGATCTGGCAACGCGCCCAATGAGATGGTCGACAACGCCATGATCACCGCCACGATGCAACTGGAAAGCCTGCACGGCCCTGTTACGGACATGCAGAATAGCGCCTGGCAAATAGTTTCCGGAGCGCCTCTCACGGAACAATCGTGGCTACAGGCTCAATAAAAGTAGCTCCCTGTAGTGGTATCCGCGCTTCAACGGCGCCAGAGCAAGGCTTGTCTCTTGTTCGTGTCTCGGCATGAGTCTTCTGCTGCCTGCGCAAGATCCGCTAGGCGAGTGACTAACCACACAACGCCCGCAACCCCGAGCCACGGCCTGCCTACCGGCGCAACGCCTGGCTTTCGCGCAGCATGTCCAGGGCGCTATCGACCAGCATTTCGGCATCGTGTTGCAGCGAGAAACTTTCCGGCACCAGCAGCCACTGACTGAGCAGGCCATCGATGTAGGCATGCAGGCAGATCGCTGCGCGCGCGGTATCCAGGGTTGCCGGGAGTTGCCCGCGGAGGATCGCATTGCGCAGTGACTGATCAATGCGCCCGTTGCATTCCAGGCTGTCGGTTCTGCGCTGCTGGCGCAAGTCGCTCATCTCGTCGGTGAGTTCGCAGCGGTGAAAGAGGATTTCAGTGATCCTGCGGGTTTTTGCATCCAGCGCAACCCGCTGCAACAGCGTGATCAGCAGCTGACGCATGCAGCCCAGCGGGTCGGCCCCATCGGGGTTTTCGCCAGCCGTGGCCAGTTCGTCCAGAGGCTCATGCAAACTCTTCAGCATGGCCTGCAGCAGGCCGGCCTTGTCCTTGAAATGCCAGTAGATCGCGCCGCGCGTCACGCCGGCAATACCGGCAATTTCGGCCAGCGTGGTGCGCGATATACCGCGCTCATAGAAGGCTTTCTCAGCCGCTTCGAGTATCTGGCAGCGCGTCTGCTGAGCCTCCTCTTTGGTACGACGAACCATGGCAGTAACCCTCAATCAGGATGGCTTCACGCAGGACTCTATTTTTAGGCGCGGCTTTCTTTGAGCCTTCGGCCGTTTTTTTACACGTTGTTGCTTCTACGTATTAAAAACCACTTACAAACATTCTCGAACGTAAGTATATTGATTAGCACGCTACTTATCCAAGCCCTAATCCAAATTTGTCACTGGCATTTTGCTCAAGCGTCTTGCCACGCTCCTGACCGAGGCTCACATGCGATTCACTGGACTTTTCCCCGCGCTGGTAACCGCCGCCGCCTTGACCGCACTGCTCAGCGGCTGCCAACAGGAAGAAGCGGCGCCTGCCGCAGAACTGCCCAAGGTTGGCGTGGTTACCCTGCAAACGCAGGCCTTCACCCTGACCTCAGAGCTGCCGGGGCGCACCACCGCGTACCGCATTGCTGAAGTGCGCCCACAGGTCAACGGCATCATCCTCAAGCGCCTGTTCGCCGAGGGCCGCGAGGTCAAAGCCGGGCAGCAGCTGTATCAGATCGATCCCTCGATCTATGAAGCGACCCTGAAAAGTGCGCAGGCCTCGCTGCAGTCGAGCAAATCCCTGGCGGACCGCTACAAATTGCTGGTCGATGAGCAGGCCGTCAGCCGTCAGGAGTTCGATGAGGCGCAAGCCAAACGCCTGCAAGCCGAAGCCGTTGTGCAAAGCGCGCAGATCAATCTGCGCTACACCAAGGTGCTGGCGCCGATCTCCGGGCGCATCGGTCGCTCGGCGATAACCGAAGGCGCGCTGGTCAGTAGTGGCCAGAGCAACGCCATGGCGGTCATCCAGCAGCTGGATCCGATCTATGTCGACGTCACCCAGTCATCGGTTGAAATGCTCAAGCTACGCCGGGAACTGGCCAGCGGGCAGCTGCAGAAAGCCAGCGAGAATGCCGCCAGGGTCAAGCTGATCCTGGAGGATGGCAGCGAATACGCGGAGTCTGGCCAGCTGGAGTTTGCCGAAGTATCGGTCGATGAAGGCACCGGCTCGGTGACGCTGCGCGCAGTGTTTCCTAACCCGAATCAGCATCTGCTACCGGGCATGTTCGTTCATGCCCAGTTGCAGGCCGGGGTCAACAGCGAGGCAATCCTCGCCCCGCAACAAGGCGTAACCCGCAATATGAAAGGCCAACCCACGGCCTTGGTAGTCAATCAGGACAACAAGGTAGAACTGCGTGAACTCAAGGCCGACCGCACCATCGGCGATCAGTGGCTGATCAATGACGGTTTGCACAGCGGCGACCGCCTGATCACCGAAGGCCTGCAGTTCATCAAGCCCGGCGACGAAGTCAGCGTCAGCGAGGCGAGCAATGTAAAGGTCGCTAACCCGTCCCCTGACACCGCAAACACTAGCGCCCAAGGGGAGTAAGGCATGTCGAAATTCTTTATTGATCGGCCCATCTTCGCCTGGGTGATTGCCCTGGTCATCATGTTGGTCGGTGCGCTGTCGCTGCTCAAGCTGCCCATCAACCAATACCCGAGCATCGCGCCGCCGGCCATTGCCATCGCCGTGAGCTACCCGGGCGCGTCGGCACAGACGGTGCAGGACACAGTGGTGCAGGTTATCGAGCAGCAGCTCAACGGCATCGACAACTTGCGTTATGTGACCTCGGAAAGTAATTCCGACGGCAGCATGGCCATCACCGCCACCTTCAACCAGGGCACCAACCCGGACACCGCCCAGGTACAGGTACAGAACAAACTCAACCTGGCCACCCCGCTACTGCCGCAAGAAGTTCAGCAGCAGGGCATCCGTGTGACCAAGGCGGTAAAGAACTTCCTGATGGTGATCGGCCTGGTCTCCCAGGACGGCAGCATGAACAAGGACGACCTGGCCAACTACATCGTCTCCAACATGCAGGACCCGATCTCGCGCACTGCAGGCGTCGGTGACTTCCAGGTGTTCGGCGCCCAGTACGCCATGCGCATCTGGCTCGATCCGGCCAAGCTGAACAACTTCCAGCTGACGCCGATGGACGTAAAGAGCGCCATTACCGCGCAGAACGTCCAGGTCTCCTCGGGTCAACTCGGCGGTTTGCCGGCTGTGCAAGGCCAGCAATTGAACGCCACCATCATCGGCAAGACCCGCCTGCAGAGCGCCGAGCAATTCAAAGCCATCCTGCTCAAGGTCAACCCGGACGGCTCGCAAGTACGCCTGAGTGATGTAGCCGAGGTCGCCCTGGGCGGCGAAAACTATGGTGTCAGCGCCCAGTTCAACGGCAAGCCGGCCTCTGGCCTGGCCGTCAAGTTGGCGACCGGTGCCAACGCCCTGGAAACCGCCAAGGCCCTGCGCGCCACGATTGCCGAACTAGAACCCTTCTTCCCGCCAGGCATGGAAGTGGTGTTCCCGTACGACACCACACCGGTGGTGACCGAGTCGATTTCCGGCGTGGTGTACACCCTGCTCGAAGCCGTTGCCCTGGTGTTTCTGGTGATGTACCTGTTTCTGCAGAACTTCCGCGCCACGGTGATCACCACCATGACGGTGCCGGTGGTGCTGCTCGGCACCTTCGGCGTGCTCGCCGCCTTCGGTTTCAGCATCAATACCCTGACCATGTTCGGCATGGTGCTGGCGATCGGCCTGCTGGTCGACGATGCCATCGTGGTGGTGGAGAACGTCGAACGAGTGATGGCTGAAGAGGGCCTGTCACCGAAAGAAGCCACGCGCAAATCCATGGGTCAGATCCAGGGTGCGCTGGTCGGCATCGGCCTGGTCTTGACCGCCGTGCTGCTGCCGATGGCGTTCTTCAGCGGTTCGACCGGGGTGATCTACCAGCAGTTCTCGATCACCATCGTCTCGGCCATGGTGCTGTCGGTGCTGGTCGCGCTGATATTCACCCCAGCGCTGTGCGCGACCATGCTCAAGCCGATTGCCAAAGGCGAGCATGCGCCCAAGCGCGGTTTCTTCGGCTGGTTCAACCGTAGCTTCGACAGCGGCGTGCAACGCTATGAGCGCGGCGTCGCAAGCATGCTGCGGCACAAACTGCCGTACCTGCTGGCCTACCTGCTGATCGTCATTGGTATGGTCGTGCTATTTACCCGCATCCCCACGACCTTCCTCCCGGAAGAAGATCAGGGCGTATTGTTCGCCCAGGTGCAAACGCCGGCTGGCTCTACCGCAGAACGCACCCAGGTGGTGGTCGACGAGATGCGCAGCCACCTGCTCAGCGCCGAGGCGGATGCAGTCAACTCGGTATTCACCGTCACCGGTTTCAACTTCGCCGGTCGCGGCCAGAGCTCGGGCATGGCCTTCATCATGCTCAAGCCCTGGGGCGAACGCACGGCGGAGAACAGCGTGTTCAACGTGGCGCAACGCGCGCAACAGCACTTCTTCAGTTTGCGTGACGCCATGGTGTTCGCCTTCGTGCCGCCGGCAGTCATGGAATTGGGCAACGCCAGCGGCTTCGACGTATTCCTTCAGGATCGCGCCGGGCTTGGCCACGACAAACTGATGGAAGCGCGCAACCAGTTCCTCGGTATGGCCGCGAAAAGCAAGGTGCTGGCGGGCGTACGCCCCAACGGGCTGAACGACGAACCGCAGTACCAACTGAGCATCGACGACGAACGCGCCAGCGCCCTCGGGGTGACCCTGGCAAACATCAACCAGACCCTGTCGATTGCCCTGGGTGGCAGCTACGTCAACGATTTCATCGACCGCGGCCGGGTGAAGAAGGTGTACCTGCAGGGCCAACCCAGCTCGCGAATGAGCCCGGAAGACTTGGACAAGTGGTACGTGCGCAACGACAGCGGCGAGATGGTGCCCTTCTCGGCCTTCGCCAGTGGCGAGTGGATCTACGGCGCGCCCAAGCTGACCCGTTACAACGGTGTCGCGGCCATGGAAATCCTCGGTACCCCAGCACCTGGCTACAGCTCCGGTGAGGCCATGGCGGAAGTCGAAGCGCTGGCGAAAAAACTGCCGGCAGGCATCGGTTTTTCCTGGACCGGGCTGTCCTACGAGGAGCGCCTGTCCGGCTCGCAAGCTCCGGCCCTGTATGCGATCTCGCTGCTGATGGTGTTCCTCTGCCTGGCGGCCCTGTATGAGAGCTGGTCGATCCCGATTGCGGTGATGCTGGTGGTGCCCCTGGGTATCATTGGCGCCCTGGCGGCCACCAGCATGCGCGGGCTGTCCAACGATGTGTACTTCCAGGTCGGCTTGCTGACGACCATTGGCCTGGCGTCGAAAAACGCCATTCTGATCGTCGAGTTCGCCAAGGAGCTGCACGAACAAGGGCGAAGTCTGAGCGAAGCGGCGATCGAAGCCTGTCGCATGCGCTTGCGCCCGATCATCATGACCTCGCTGGCCTTCGGCCTCGGCGTGGTGCCACTGGCCATCTCCACCGGCGCCGGCTCGGGCAGCCAGCACGCCATCGGTACCGGGGTACTCGGCGGCATGACCAGCGCGACCATCCTGGCGATTTTCTGGGTTCCCCTGTTCTTCGTCGTCGTCTCTTCTCTGTTCCATGGCAAGGAAAGCAAGGAAAGCAAAAAGAGCGAAACACTGGGCGAGGAGCCAGCACAATGACCAAGACCCTCGTGTCCATCGCAGTCGCCACCCTGGTGCTCAGTGGCTGCTCGCTGATCCCCGACTACCAGCAACCGCCTGCGCCGATGGCCAGCCAATGGCCGCAGGGCCAGGCCTACGCGCCAAACGAGGCGGCCGACATCGCCGCCGCCGAACAAGGCTGGCGCGAATACTTCCGCGACCCGGCTTTGCAGCAGCTGATCGAAACGGCGCTGCTGAATAACCGCGACCTGCGTGTTGCTGCCTTGAATATCGAGGCCTACCGCGCGCAATACCGCATCCAGCGCGCCGACCTGCTGCCAGCGCTTAGCGCGGATGGCAGCGGCAGCCGGCAACGCCTGCCCGCCGACGTAGCGCCAAGCGGTAGCGCCGGAATCAGCAGCCAGTATTCGGCAACACTCGGCGTCAGCGCCTATGAACTGGACCTGTTCGGTCGCGTACGCAGCCTCAGCCAGCAGGCCCTGGAAACCTACCTGTCCAGCGAAGAGGCGCGGCGCTCGACGCAGATCAGCCTGGTTGCCAGTGTCGCCAATGCCTACCTGACCTGGCAGGCCGATCAAGCCCTGCTGCAACTGACCCAGGACACTCTCAAGACCTTCGAGGAAAGCTACCGGTTGACCCTGCGCAGCAGCGAGATCGGCGTGGCGTCGGCGCTCGACCTGAGCCAGTCACGTACCTCGGTCGAAGCTGCCCGGGTCAAACTGGCGCAATACCAGCGCCTGGTCGCGCAAGATCGCAACGGCCTTGCCCTGCTCCTGGGCAGCGGCCTGCCGGCTGATCTGCCCGCCGGCCAACCGCTCGACGCCGAGCTGCTCAGCCAACTGCCGGCCGGGCTGCCATCCGACCTGCTGCAACGGCGTCCGGACATTCTCGAAGCCGAGCACCTGCTCAAGGCAGCCAATGCCAACATCGGCGCGGCGCGCGCGGCGTTCTTCCCGCGCATCAGCCTGACCGCCAATGCCGGCAGTCTCAGCCCGGACCTCTCCGGGCTATTGGGCAACGGCTCGGGCACCTGGTTGTTCCAGCCGCAGATCAGCCTGCCGATCTTCAATGCCGGCAGCCTGCGGGCCAGCCTGGATTACTCGAAGATCCAGAAAGAAATCAGCGTCGCCCGCTACGAGAAGAGCATCCAGACCGCCTTCCAGGAAGTGGCCGATGGCTTGGCTGCGCGCCAGACCTACCAGCAGCAACTCCAGGCCCAGCGTGATCTGGTCGAAGCCAACCAGGACTACTACCGCCTGGCCGAGCGCCGCTACCGCATCGGCATCGACAGCAACCTGACCTTCCTCGATGCCCAGCGCTCGTTGTTCAGCGCGCAACAGGCACTGATCACTGATCGCCTGGCGCAACTGGCCAGCGAAGTGAACCTGTACAAAGCGCTCGGCGGTGGCTGGGTGGAACGCACCGATCAGACCGCGCGGGTAGCAGTACCAGCGGAGGGTTGATGGGCAGCGGCTGATCGCTCCGGAATGGCTGGGCCGGGCGCTCTTATAAAATAATAAATAACTCATTGTTTTATAAGTAGAAATTAAATCAGGAAATGAGCCCTGTAGGAGCGGGCCATGCCCGCGAAATGCATCGCGGGCATGGCCCGCTCCTACAGGTACCTACCAGCTGATAGACGCAGTTACCTCAGTTTTCTGCGCGGCAGCGCGTCGTCGAAGACGGTGCGCCGCAGCCGCACTAGCCGGCTTCCAGCACCACACCCTCCAAACCCAGCACCTCGCCGGCATCCGAATAGATGCCGCAACCGCGTTCGAGCACCGGGCGCTCGCTGCCATCGGCGCACACCAGGCGGTAGCGCATGACAAAGGCGCAACGCTCGCCGAGGCCTTGCTGCACCTCATGCCAGACCCGTTCGCGATCCGCCGGATGGATCAGGCTATTGAACGTCAGGCGGTTGCTGTCGATCAGTTGCTGCGGGGCATAGCCGGTCAGTTGCAGGCAGCCGGCGCTGACGTACTCCATGCTCCAGTGCCGGTTATTACGACAGCGGTAGATCATCAGCGGCAAGCCATCGAGCAGGTTGCTCAGGCTGCGGTGACGGGCCTGCAGTGCCTGACGCTGTGGCATCTGCTCGCTGATGTCGCCCAGGCTGGCGACAAAGCCCGCGCCCTGTCGGCGCACGCGCACCTCGGCCCAGCACAACTCCCCCGAGCGGCGCAGATAGCGCAGCAACAGCACCTGGACACCGCTGCTGGCGTCTTGCAGCGCCTGCTGCCACAGCGGCTGATCCTCGATATGCAGGAATTGCGCATGACTGAGCTGCAGGCAGTCTGCCACGGCATAACCGCTCAACTCTTCCCAGCTGCGGTTGAGCCGGAGCATCCGCCCGTGGCGATCCAGGCGCACCAGGGCCAGCGGCAGTGCATCGATGCAGTCATCCCAGCTGGCGTCGGGCGACTGCGCCGGTTCGCGGGCGGTCAGCCAAGCCCAACTCTGCTGCCAGGCGTGTATCAATTTCATGGCCGCTCTCCGCTACCAGTGCCGGGCAAGCCGTGGCGATGCACCCAGGCCGCCAGTTCCAGGCGCGAGTGCAGGTTGAGCTTGCCCAGCAGATGCTTGACGTGGATTTTCACCGTGCCGTCGCTGATCCCCAGTTGCCGGGCAATCAGCTTGTTGTTCATGCCCTCGGCAATCAGTGCCAGGGTCTGCTGCTCGCGCTCGGTCAGCTCTACCGCCGGTGCCGCCGTCAGCGGTGCGGCATCGCGCGGGGCATTGGCCAACAGCACCAGCAGCGCGGGGTCCAGCGGCGCACGGCCACTGCGGCAGGCTTGCAGGGTGGCCAGCAGCGCCTCCGGTTCGCGGTCCTTGAGCAGGTAGCCGTCGGCACCGGCATGCAGCGCGGCCAGCAGATCATCGCGCGCGGCCGAGGCGGTCAGCACCAGCACTGGACACTCCGGCAGCTCGCGCTTGAGTGCGCCGAGGGTGGCCAGGCCGCCAAGACCGGGCATATGCCAGTCGAGCAGGACCATATCCGGCTGCAGCTCGCAGGCCAGTTGCAACCCCGCCTGGCCCTCACTGGCCATGCCGACCACGATAAAATCGCCGCTGGCGTTCAACAGTTCGGCCAGCCCACGGCGCAGCAACGGGTGATCGTCGACCAGCAACAAACGCCAGGCTCCGCTCATACGCGCCTCCAGCACAGCTGGATACAGGTGCCGTGCGGCTGTTGCGGCAGGATCTGCAACTGCGCACCGATGGCGGCGGCGCGCTCACGCATGATGCGCAGGCCGAAATGACCATCGCTGGGCAGATCGCCGGGCATGCCGACGCCATCGTCGCGCACCTGCACCTCGATCCCGCCAGCCGCTTGCGCCCGCAGGCTGATCAGCACCCGCCGCGCATGGGAGTGGCGCACCACATTGGCCAGGGCTTCGCGGATGATCTGCAGGATCTGCAATTCGGCTTCGCTGCCCAGCGCATCGTCGGCCAGACGGTTATCCAGGGCGAACACACAACTGCTGCGCCGGGCGAACTCCTCCACCGTGGCCTCCAGCGCCTGGCGCAGGGTGCAGCCGTCCATGGTCAGGCGCGCGGTGCTGATCAGCTCGCGCACCTGACGGTGCATGAGCTGCAGGGTCTGGCGCAGATCGACCAGCATGGCGTCGACCTGTTCAGGCGCCGCCGGCTGCGCCAATACCGCCTGCAGACGGCAGGCGCGAATCTGCAGATAAGCCAGTTGCTGCGCCACACTGTCGTGCAGCTCGCGGGCCAGTACGCCGCGTTCGGCCGCCAGCTCGCGGCGGCGCAACTGGCGATCCTGGCTAAAGGCCCGCAGCACCTCGGCCAGTTGCACCGCGACTGCTGCCAGTTCGGCGCGCGCCGCGCGCCCCGGTAACCGCGGGTAAGCCAGCAGCAACAGCGCCTGACGCTCCTCGCCCAATTCCAGACCGCACACCAGGTGGTAGCGCCCGTTGGCCTGGCAGACCGAACACAGCTGCACGCCAGCCAGACCGGCCGGGCTCATGGCCGCGCCATGCAGCGGGCAATCCGACAGCTCGCCGCTAGCACCCAGCTGTCGCCAGCCGCCGGCATGGGGCAACAGTAGCGCGGCATGCCGCGCGCCCAACGCGGCCGGCAACAGCGCCAGCAGCTGTTGCAGCGGCGCATCGCTGCCCGGCTGCTGCAACAGGCGCAACGGCAGGTTGTGCAAGGCGCCCTGCCAGTCTTGCCGGCGCACGCGCCAACCGCTCCAGAGCGAGGCGCGGTTACGACTCAGTGATATCAGCATCCGCCCTCCTCCGCGCACAGCCGTTAGCGGGTCTGAGAGCAAGTTCCATGCCCCTTGCATGGCAGATCACCAAACACACCCAAAAGAAACTAAATTTCCCTACAGGAACTATTCGACAAGACTTTAGAAGGCGCAAAAGCGCACCAACAACAGGCAGCCTTGCCTGCTCATGGCGCATGCACGCTGGGCTTGGCCGCCCCGTGGCACACGCGGATTTACCAGCAACTACCCACAACAGGGTATCCCCAACAGGCGCGTTTCCTTGCAGGCTGACTCCACTGATTTATTTCCCACAGAGAAAGATTGTTTCTCAGAACCCCATCAAGACCTTCGAGGAGAACCACCATGACCACTCGTGTTGCCATCATCGGTGCCGGCCCCTGCGGCCTGGCCCAACTGCGTGCCTTTCAGTCCGCCGCCGCCAAAGGCGCGGAGATTCCCGAGCTGGTGTGCTTCGAAAAACAAGCGGACTGGGGCGGCATGTGGAACTACACCTGGCGCACCGGCCTGGACGAGCACGGCGAGCCGGTACACGGCAGCATGTACCGCTACCTGTGGTCCAACGGTCCCAAGGAGTGCCTGGAGTTCGCCGACTACACCTTTGACGAGCATTTCGGCCGCCCCATCGGCTCCTACCCGCCGCGCGAAGTGCTCTGGGACTACATTCAGGGCCGGGTGGAAAAGGCCGGCGTACGCCAGTACATCCGCTTCAATACCGCCGCGCGGATGGTCGAGTTCGACGAGGCCAGCGGCCTGTTCAGCGTCACCGTGCATGACCACGCCAGCGACCTGACCTACAGCGAAAACTTCGACTACGTGATCTGTGCCAGCGGCCATTTCTCCACGCCGAACGTGCCCTATTTCCAGGGTTTCGAGAGCTTCGGCGGGCGCGTGCTGCATGCCCATGACTTTCGCGATGCGCTGGAATTCAAAGGCAAGGATGTACTGGTGGTCGGCAGCAGCTACTCCGCCGAAGACATCGGTTCGCAGTGCTACAAGTACGGTGCGCGCTCGATCACCAGCTGCTACCGCAGTGCGCCCATGGGCTACAAATGGCCGGCCAACTGGGAAGAAAAACCGCTGCTGCAACGGGTCGAAGGCGACACCGCTTACTTCGCCGATGGCAGCCACAAGCACGTCGACGCGATCATCCTGTGCACCGGCTACCAGCACCATTTTTCCTTCCTGCCCGAGTCGCTCCGACTGAAGACCGACAACCGCCTGTGGCCGCTCAATCTGTACAAGGGCATCTTCTGGGAGAACAACCCCAAGCTGCTGTACCTCGGCATGCAGGACCAGTGGTACAGCTTCAACATGTTCGATGCCCAGGCCTGGTTCGCCCGCGACGTGATCCTCGGCCGTATCGCCCTGCCGGAACAGGCCGCACGCCTGGCCGATGACCAGGCCTGGCGGACTCGCGAGGACCAGTTGCAAAACGCCCAGGAAATGTTCGAGTTCCAGGGCGCCTATATCCAGCAACTGATCGACGCCACCGACTACCCGAGCTTCGACATCGGCGCCGTGAACCAGACCTTCCTGGAATGGAAGCACGACAAGTACGAAGACATCATGGGCTACCGCAACAAGTGCTACCGCTCGCTGATGACCGGCACCCAGGCGGCGCCCCATCACACCCCCTGGCTGGACGCGCTGGACGACTCGCTGGCGGCCTACCTGGGCGGCAGTCCGCTGACCGAAAGCCGGCCCGCGATAAAGGCGGTGGGCTAAGCCCTGCGTCTGCAGGAGCCAGCTTGCTGCGATCCCTGATTCCACCGACACGTAGGCATGATCGCCAGCAAGGACTAGGCGCCCCCCTGGCTCCGACAACAACCATGAGGCCGCCACCCGGGCGGCCCTCGCCCTGCACCAACTCAGCCTTGCGGAGCTATTTCATGCTGCAACCCGTGATCAGCCGGCCACTTGAGCCGGCGCTGTTCGCCCGTGCGCCGACACTCGAACGCCACCGCGTGGCCCCTGGCGGGCTGACCGTGGTCGCCCTGGAGCCAGGCGATTGCCTGGACGTGATCGACGTAGAGGGCGACCAACATGCCGAGCTGCTGGCCTTCGACAACCAGGGCCGCAGCGCCCTGGGCGCCCTCGGCCTGAGCGGCAATCCGGATGCGCGCTTCATTGCCGCGCTGCTGGCCAACGGCAGCAGCGCATCGGCGCACATGCGCCTGGGCCTGAGTCGCCAGGCCATTGATTGCCGCCACCTGCCGGATGCCGCCACGCTCTGGGCCGCCCAGTCACCCGCGGGATACAGCCGCAGACTCGACGCCAGTGCCGCCCTGGTGGTGCTGGTTGCCGCGCCCGGCGGCGCTAGCCCGGTGGACAGCCAGGCCCGCGCCAGTGAGTTGCAGCTGCTGATTCGGCGCGCCAACCCGCGCAGCGTGCTGGCGCCGCCACTGCCCGCGCCACTCGGCGAGGTGGTCGACGAATTTACCCTGCGGCCCGGCACCGCCCGCGACTACCTGGTCGGCGCTGGCCAATATATCCAAGTGCTCGACGTCGCCGGCCGCCAGTGTTCGGACTTCGTCGCCCTGGACCGTCGCGGTCTGGATAACGGGCGCGAGATCGACCTCGACCCGACTGTCACCCGCACCCTGAATGGCAGCGCCTATCCGGGACCGGGGCTGTTCAGCAAATTCTTCGACCGCAACCTGCAGCCGATGCTTGAGGTGGTGCGCGACACCGTCGGCCGCCACGACACCTTCGGCCTGGCCTGCGCCGCCCGCTATTACGAGAGCCAGGGCTACTTCGGCCACGCCAACTGCAGCGACAACCTCAGCCACGCCCTCGCCAGCCATGGGGTCGCCCCACGGCCCGGCTGGTCGGCGATCAACTTCTTCTTCAACAGCGCGGTGGACGCCCATCAGCAGTTGACCTTCGACGAGCCCTGGTCGCGCCCCGGCGACTACGTACTGCTGCGCGCCATGACCGACCTGGTCTGCGCCAGCAGCGCGTGCCCGGACGACATCGACCCGGCCAACGGCTGGCAACCCACCGACATCCACATCCGTGTGTACAGCGCAAAGGAGCGTTTCAGTATCGCCATGGCCACCCGAAAAACGCCCGATGCCGACCCGGTATTGACCCGCGAAAGCGCCTTTCATCCCGGTACCTCGGCCCTTACCAGCAATTTCATCGACTACCGCGGCTGGTGGACGCCCACCCATTACCACGGCTTCGGCGCCATCGAGGAGTACCACGGCTGCCGCGAACGCGTGGCGGTCATGGACCTCTGCGCGCTGCGCAAATTCGAGGTGCTTGGCCCGGACGCCGAGGCGCTGCTCAACTACTGCCTGACCCGCGATGTGCGCAAGCTGGCGGTCGGCCAGGTGGTCTACTCGGCAATGTGCTATGAGCACGGCGGCATGCTAGACGACGGCACCCTGTTGCGCCTCGGCCCGGATGCCTTCCGCTGGATCTGCGGCGAAGACTACGCCGGCGTCTGGCTGCGCGAGCAGGCGGAAAAACTCGGCATGAAGGTGTGGATCAAGTCGGCCTCCGAGCAGATCCACAACATCGCCGTGCAGGGGCCGAAAAGCCGCGAACTGCTGAGCCAGATGATCTGGACCCCGGCCACCCAGCCAGCACTGACCGAGCTGGGCTGGTTCCGCTTCCTCAACGGCCGCCTCGACGACTACAACGGCTGCCCGCTGATGGTCTCGCGCACCGGCTACACCGGCGAGCTGGGCTACGAGATCTGGTGCCACCCGGACGATGCGATGCAGGTCTGGAAGCGCCTCTGGCAACTGGGTGAGCCGCTCGGCCTGGTGCCGCTGGGGCTGGAGGCGCTGGACAGCCTGCGCATCGAAGCCGGGCTGATCTTCGCCGGCTACGAGTTCTGCGACCAGACCGATCCGTTCGAGGCCGGCATCGGCTTCTGCGTCCCGCTGAAATCCAAGCAGGATGACTTTATCGGCCGCGAGGCCCTGCTGCGGCGCAGCGCCAACCCGCAACGCAAACTGGTCAGCCTGCAGCTGGATGGCAACGAGCAGGCGCACCACGGCGATTGCGTGCGTGTCGGCCGGGCCCAGGTCGGGGTGATCACCAGCGCTACCCGCTCACCGCTGCTGGGCCGGAACATCGCCCTGTGCCGACTGGATATCGGCTACTGCGAGCCAGGCACCCGGGTGGAAATCGGCAAACTCGACGGTCAGCAGAAACGCCTCGGCGCGACGGTGGGCAGCAGCACCAGCGCCTACGACCCGGAGAAAACCCGGGTGCGCAGCTGAGCGCAGCAGCTGGCCGAATAATTGCTAGCCATCTGCTGTAGCGCCCAACGCTTGTGAAAAAAATCTCACCACAGCGAGGAGAAGTGGCCAATGTGGTTCAAAGACAAGTCCAAGGAGCTGGCCAGTGACCTCAGCGCGCTGTTGCGCCAACTGCTGGCCGAACAGCCGGCGCAGATCAGCAGTCATTCCAACCTGCAGCGCCACCCTGAGCTGCTCGGCTTCTTCGAGCAGTTGACGCAGCGCTGGCAGGAACAGCTGCATCTGCAGCGCAAGGCCCAGGCCACGCCAGCGCCGCCCTGCAGCCCTGCGGACTATCAACAACTGCTCCAGCAACTGGCCACGACCGAGCGGCAAACCCGGCAACTCGACGAACAACTGCAACAGTGCCACGCCGAACTGGCCAGCAACGCCGCTCGCCAGTTGAGCTGGCAGCAGGACGAACAGGCCTGGGAGCTGACCAAGCAAACCCTCACCGAAGGTTGCTGGGACCTGCGCGTGGTCAATGGCGACGCCGACCACCCAAAGAACCTGATCCGCTGGTCCGAGCAGTTTCGCCACCTGATCGGCTACAACCAGGCGGAGTTCGCCGATGGCTGGGACAGCTTCTTTACCGTGGTCAACCCCACCGACCTGAAGACTGTCATGCAGGTGTTCGGCGACTACATCGCCGACCCCAAGGGCCAACCGGCGTATGTCGTCGAGTACCGCATGCGCCACAAGACCCGCGGCGAAACCTGGTACCGCGAGCGCGGGCGCTGCCTGCGCGATGCCAATGGCGTGCTGGTGCGGGTGATCGGCGCAGTGCGCGACATCAGCGATGAGAAAGCCGCCGACGCCCTGCGCGAACGCGAGCAGAGCAGCATCCAGAACACCTACGGGCAGATCGCCAAAGTGGCCGGAGCGATCAAGGGCGTCGCCGACCAGACCAACCTGCTGGCACTGAATGCGGCAATCGAAGCGGCCCGTGCCGGCGAACAGGGTCGCGGTTTCGCCGTGGTCGCCGATGAGGTACGCAACCTGGCGCGGCGCACCCAGGAGTCGGTGCAGCAGATCCAGAACATGCTGCAGCAGCGCGACTGAGCCCCAAGATCAGGCGCACACGGGCGGCAACGAACAGAAACGGGGCAACGTTGCCGTAAGCATCTGCAGCAACCTTGCAATAAGCCGTTGTTACGCATGGAAAAGCATAGATGGCACAAGCTTTGCTAATTCTCAGTGAGAACTTTTTATAACTCACGGTAAATAAAAAAAGCCCTTAGGGCATGCCTTCACCTCTCGATCTGCCGAATAAAACGCATTCCTAAAATTGCATCGAGGACTTAGTAATGGAACAGGCAACTCCCACACTGGAAGAGCTAAACGCGCTCGTGCAGATGTCCGGCACCATCAATATGGAAATCTTCTATTGGTGGTGTATCGCGCTGATGATGATCATCCACGCCGGTTTTCTGTCCTATGAGATCGGCGCCTCGCGTCTGAAAAACGTGCTGACTGCCGGGGTGAAAAACATCCTCGCGTTCGCCTTTATCGTGCCCACCTTCTTCTTTTTCGGCTGGTTCATTTACAACGGCTTCTCCGCTGGCTTCACCCTCGACATGGAAGCCGCTGCGGCAAGCCTGCCGTGGAGCGGAGCTATGGGCCCGAACGTCGAGGACAACGCCACCGGGATCTTCTGGGGTGCGTTCGCGCTGTTCGCCGCCACGACAGCCTCGATCATGTCCGGGGCGCTTATCGAGCGCACACGCATGAGCGCCTTCATTATTCTGGCAATCATTCTCGGTTCCGGCGTGTGGATTCTCGGCGCAGCCTGGAGCTGGCACCCGAGCGGCTGGCTGACCACCCAATGGGGCTTCCATGACGTCGGCGCCGCCGGCTGCGTACACACCATCGCCGGTTTCTTCACCCTCGGCGTGGTCATCAACGTCGGCGCACGCATCGGCCGTTTCAACGCGAACGGCAGCGCCAACCCCATCGTCGGCCACAGCATGCCGATGAGCGTAATCGGCCTGATGCTGGTGATCGTCGGCTTCTTCGGCTTCCTCGGCGGCTGCATCATCTACAACGTCGGCGGTCAGTGGACCAACATCTACGGCCAGCCGACCAACCTCTCGGCCTTCGCCTTCAACACCCTGATGGGCTTCGCCGGTGGTTTGATCGGTGCCTACCTGACTACCCGCGAACCCTTCTGGATGATGTCCGGCGGGCTGATCGGCATCGTCTCGGTCGCACCGGGTCTCGACGTCTACTACCCGCCGCTGGCCTACGTGATCGGCATGGGCGTAGCCGCAGCCGCGCCACTGGTGCACAAGTTCCTGGTCAAGCAGCAGATCGACGACGCCGTCGGCGCCTTTGCGGTGCACGGCTTCGGTGGTTTCGCCGGTCTCGTGATCAGCGGGATCTTCCTGGCCGGCTACCCGAACATGGCTGAAGGCGTGCCGCCGGTGAACTTCCTCGGGCAGGCTGGCGGCGCCGTGGTGCTGGCTCTGCTGGGCTTCATCCCGGGCTACCTGATCTCCCTGGCAATGAAGAAAGCGGGCGTTCTGCGCGTCCCGGCACACGCCGAAGAACGCGGCCTGGATCTTACCGAAGTACCCGCCCAAGCCTACCCGGAGTGGGCGCTTACCGGCGCCAGCACGACTTACATCAGCGGCGATTCTGCCAGCAGTGCGACCGTGGTCGCCGCCACAGCAAAAGCCATCTGATGCCCTTTGTGCGCGGTGCTCAAGCCACCGCGCACGCTACCTAGGAGAAATGCCATGAGCAGTCCGATCAGCAGTTGGGAAGGTGCCAGCAGTATCTTCACCTTCGCCGACAAACCCGCCGTACTCGCCGTGATTATGCTGGTGGCAGTTGCCGTGACGGTAGTCGCCATCTGGGTCACCATCCGCCACGAGAAGCACAGCTACAACAGCCCCATGACCAAGAAGTAACCTCAACCGGCCGGCACCCGCGGGTGCCGGCCCGCCTGGAATTTGCCATGTTCAACCCCGTATTTCGTCTCAACACCCCAGCCAACCTGGGCTTGCAAGCCATCGCCTTCAGCCTGCACGCACTGGACAACCAACATTACAGCAGCGCACTGAAGAACAGCCTGACGCGCCTGCGCGGCCTCTTCGACATTCAGCACAGCCTGCGCCAGATGGAGGGTTTCAATGCTTTACGGGTGCGCATGGGCCGCTCACCCAAGCGCTTCCCCGCCTCGCCCCAGGCCCTGCTCGACCACTACCTGCGCAAGGGCGCGTTGCGTTCGATTGCGCCGATTGTCGAGCTCTACAACCAGTGGTCGCTGAACAGCGGCCTGTCGATCGGGGCGCATGACCTGCAACGCCTGCACCTGCCGGTAAGCCTGACCCTGACCCAGGGCAGCGAGCCATTTCATGGCCTTGGCAGCGCCACCAGCCAGATACTGCCCAACGGCGAATACGCCTACATCGATGCCCGCGGACAGGTGCTGTGTCGCATGGAATATCGCCAGTGCGCTGCCACCGCCCTGACCCCGGACAGCAGCACCGTACTGTTCATCGTCCAGGGCCACCCAGGCACCGAGCCTGAGTACCTGCAGCAGGTTGCCCGCGACCTCAAGGCCGACCTGATGCACTGCTGCGCCAGCAACCTCAGCCGCGTAGCCTGAACCACCGACATAATCAGCCACGCCGAAAGCGCCCGCGAAGGGCGCCTGGTTGCCACCTGTTGCGCGGCGATAAGCCTCAGGCTGGGCGCGCCTAGAGCGGCGTGCTGACACTCACCAATTTAAGACCAATGACCCCAGCGACGATCAGAGCCAGGCAGGCCAGCCGCGCCAGGTGCGCCGGTTCGTTGAGAACCGCGATGCCGTAGATCGCCGTCCCCACCGCGCCTATCCCCACCCACACCGCGTACGCGGTGCCCACCGGCAATGTGCGCATGGCCAGCGACAGCAGATACAGGCTGATGATGATGAACACCGCGCAATACAGGCTCGGCCACAGCCGGGTGAAACCTTGCGTGCGCGGAATGATCGCGGCATAGCAGATCTCGCTGATGCCGGCGCAAAGCAAAAAACCCCAACCACTGCTGAATCCACTGAACATATCGACTCCCGAGTAATCCGTGTGCGCGGCAATGCGCCGGCCATAACGGCAGCGCACCCATCGATTGAATGACCATCTCGGGGTGCTTGCCGTAAGCCAGGCTCCCCGCGCGTAGCCCGGAGGCAATCCGGGAGCGATTTTTCAGCCCGCCGACGTCCCCCGGATTTCCTCCGGGCTACAAAAAAACCGTCTGCCGCAAGCGCACGCCCAGAGGCGGCCGCCATCGGCGAGCGGTTTTTCCAGGCACTAACCCTTGGCGGTGCGTTTGGTTTTCTCTGGATCATCGAACGGCAGCGTGTGGGCAATCGCACCGACCTGCAGGCTGCCTTGCACCTGCAGCGCGCAACCCTGCTCGGCGTAGGTCACATCCAGGCGCGCGATGGCCATGGATTTACCGGTCAGACGCGAATACATGGCGCAGGTGATCACCCCCACCTGCTTGCCGTCGGCCCACAGGCTGTCGCCCTCGGCAGCGGCCTGATCGCCGTCGAGCAGGACGCCGAAAATCCTCAGGCGCTCCTTGCCCTTCAGCCGCGCATGCTCCAGGCCGCCGCGGAATTCGCTCTTGGTTGGCGATACGGTGAAGTCCAGGCCCAGCTCCCACAGGGTGTCGCCGGCTGGCTGGTCGGCGAAGGGGTACTTCTCCGAGTTGTCGTAGGGGAAGAACAGCAGCGAGCTTTCCACCCGCAGCCAGTCCAGCGCGGTGAACGGACAAGGGATGATGCCCAGCGCCTTGCCCTGGTCGAGAATGCTGTCCCAGATCAGCGGCGCATCGGCGGCCTTGCAGAAGATTTCATAGCCACGCTCGCCGGTATAACCGGTGCGCGAAATCATCACCGGGCAGCCGAACAGCTTGGTCTGCACATGATGAAAGTACGCCAGGTCGCGGATGCCCGGCACATGCTCGGCGAGGAAATCCACCGCCAGCGGGCCCTGCAGCGAGAGGTCGTGCAGGTCGTCGTCGAACAGGATCGCCACCTGCCGACCCTGGGCCCAGCGCACCAGCATCTCGTAGCCGTTGCCGGCACCGTGCACCACCATGAAAGCGTTCGGCCCGGTGCGGTAGATCACGCAGTCATCGACGAACTTACCGGCTTCGTTGAGCAGGGTGGCGTACACCGACTTGCCCGGATAGACCTTGGAAATATCGCGGCTGGTGGCGTACTCCAGCAGGGACTCGGCATGCGGGCCGACGTAATGCACCTTGCGCAGCCCGGACACGTCCATCAGGCCGGCGCGGGTGCGGATCGCTTCATGGGCATCGGCCAGGTCGACTGCGGTGTAGGTCCAGGCGGTGCCCATGCCGTTCCAGTCTTCAAGCGTGGAACCGAGTGCCCGATGCCGTTCGGCAAGGGCGGAAATGCGCCAGGAATTGGCCATGTAGTTCTCCTTTGACAGTGTGGAGGCGCGCCGCCCGTTGGCCGCGCGCCAGACGAATCAGGCGGCGACGACTTCGGGGTCGTACTGGCTGAGCCAGTCGACCACGGTCTGCCGGTAGAGGGTCAGGCCCTTGTAGTCGGCGATGGCGTCGGGCAGGTCGCGCAACACACGATGCAGGCGGCAGGCCCAGGCTGGATTGCTGGCCAACTGTTCGAGGCTGATCAGGTAGGTGCGGATGCCGAACAGCAACGCATTGCTGCGCGGCAGGCGCGGCATGAACTGCAGCTCGACGCGCAGATGAACCATGCTCGCGACATTTGCCGCGGTGACCTGGCTGCGCTCATGCCCCCACTCATGGAAGGTCTCGGCGGAGGTGTCCATGCGCGGGTTGATGGTCATGGTCCAGTTCAGGCGACGCACCGGGTGATCGACCTGGATGTTCAGCAGGTACTTCAGCGCCCGTTCGAACACGCCCAGCTGGTGGGCCATGGGCACCGGCGCATGCCACTGGGTAAAGCTCATGCCGGCGTCGAACTTGATCGACCAGTCGGCCGGGCAGGTGACCATGCCGGCGTCCATGAACAGGTTACCGTCGCGCTGATCGAGCAAAGCGAAATCACCCTGGGCCTGGCGGGTGATGTACTCCAGCGGTTCGCACGGCAAGGTGCTGGCGTCGCCAAAGGTGAAGCGCTGTTCAATGCCCAGCGGGCGGTTGATCCACAGCCACTGGTCGCCATCGCGCTGCAATTCGAAGTGCTCGGGGTAGTCGGCCGCCAGGTGGGTCATCAGCATTTCCAGGGTGTCCCAGGCGGCCGGCGCCATGTGCGGCATCACCAGGCAACGCTCGGGGTCCTTCTCCAGCACGATGCCACGCTCGGCCATCTCGGACAGGTAGTGCTCGTCGATGTCGAACCAGTGGGCGAAGATCGAGCCCGGCTCACGCGGCGTGGCCGGTTCGATATTCACCGAGTACATGTAGCTGTCTTCCGGGAACGGAAAGGGAAAGCGGCGAATCGCCTCCGCACTGTTGCGGTAGCTGAAATCGTCGCGGTAACTTTCCAGCGGCTTGAAAGTGACAGGCATGGTGAACTCCTAAAGGTCGAGCAACAGCGCGCTGCCGCAAAGGCCACGCGAGACACAAGGCATGAGGGTGGTGCTGCGCTCGGCAGCAGACAGGAAGGCGTCGCGGTGCTCCACGGCACCGTCCAGGTAGGCGGTTGCACATTGGCCGCAGACCCCGCCGCGACACAGGCTAGGCACCTCGACACCGGCCTGTTCGAGGGCTTCGAGCAGGCTGAAATCGCTGCCCACCTCTATTGCCCGGCCACTGCGCGCCAGCTGCGCGACAAATGGCTGGCCAGGCTCGGGCGAGGCGAACACCTCCCAGTGCACGCGGCTGGCCGGCCAGCCGAGTCTTGCTGCCTGCTCGCGCACAGCAGCGATCAGGCTCGCCGGGCCACACACGTAAACGTGGCTGCCCAACGGCTGGTCGCCGAGCAGCGCGGCGAGGTCGAGAAAGCTGCCGGCCTCGGCGTCATAGCTGTGCAGTCGTGCCCCCAGGCTGACTCGCAGGCTGTCCAGGTAGGCATCGGTGAGGCCGCCACGGAACGCGTAGTGCAGGCTGAAGCTGGCGGCGCGGCCCTGCAGTTCCGGCAAATAGGAGAGAAACGGGGTGATGCCGATACCGCCGGCAATCAGCAGGTGGTGACGCGCCAGCGAACTCGGTGCGAACAGGTTGGCCGGCGGCGACAGCTGCAAGCGATCGCCCGCCTTGACCTGCTCATGCATGAAGCGCGAGCCGCCGCGCGACTCGTCCTGCAGGCGCACGGCGATGCGGTAGCGCTGGCGGTCGGCTGGGTCACTGAGCAACGAATAGGCGTTGCGCAGGCTGCGCTCGCCGAGCGGCATGTGCACCACCACATGACTGCCGGAGGAGAACCCGGGCAACTGTCCCTGCACCGGTTCGAAGGTGAATTCACGCACCACCGGGGTCAGTTGGCGCACGGCGGCAACCCGCACTTCAATCGCTGCACTCATGGCCGGGCCTCCCCATGCAGGTTGTCTGGATCGACGCAAACGCCCATGTAGGCGCCGAGTCGCTGGGAAAAGTGCGCACGCACCAGCAAGTGCACGCCGCAGCACGCGCAGGCCACCTCGGCCTCGTCGGCGATGTCCTGCAGGGTGAAGCAATGCACGCAGTACAACCGGCGCCGCGCACCAAGGCGGAACAGCTCGACCTCCTCGCCTTGCAGCCCGGCCTGGCGCGCGATCGCGCAGCACTGCCAGATAAACGATTCATCGCCACACAGGTACAGGCGGGTGCCGACCGGTGCGGCGCGCAGCAGCGCCCGCAACTGGTGCTCGAGTGCCTCCTGCGCAGCGAACAGCTCACCGCCCTCGCCCGCCCCGCGGCTGTCGCCCAGCGCCAGCACCTGCAAGGGTTCGGCATGGGCCTGCAAGGCCGCGCGCAGCGCATCGACCTCGGCATGCTCGAGGGTCTGGCTGACCAGCAGCCGCCGGGTCGCCGGCAGCTCATGCGGCTGGCGTTGGTAGACCGGTGTACTGAACAGCGGTTGTACCGCTTGCGTACTCATGAAAAGCCTCCTGTGCAGCGCGCCTGTTCATCTATGGAGAAGCAATTCGCCTGCAGATTAATTCCCAGCAGGAACAATTTGTTCCTTAAAAGAAAGCATGGAATGTGCCATAAATTTTTAACTAGCTGATTTACAAGGGTTAGATTTTCAAGATTGCTGCACGGCGGGTCGCAGCGCCTACCACCATAGAAAAATCCTGCACAAAAGCCGGTCACAGCACTGCGCCCCGCGCCGTAACGGCGCAGCCGGAGGAATCGGCCAGGTGCCGCATACAACGCAAAACGCCGGGCAAAAGCCCGGCGTTGGTTGCCCGTCGCACTGCTTGCTAGTGCAGTGGTGCGTTGTTGATGAAACCTATGATCGCCACGAAGCCGCGGCCTACTTCGTTCGCGGTCGAGACCCCTCCCACAAAGATCGCGCCTGACGCAAAACCTGTGGGAGCGGCCTTGGCCGCGAATCCAGGCGACTCGGTGGCGAAGCCGAGCCAATGCAGCGGTGCATTCTTGATGATGCTTATGATCGCCACTAACCGCATATGGACACTGGCCTTGTGTGTTTCAAACAGCGTGAAACACCAGACTAGCTGTATGCCCGCTCGTTGTGCTCGGCCAGATCGAGCCCCATTTCCTCCTCCTCCGGGGTCACCCGTAGGCCTATGCTCAGGTCGAGCAGCTTGAGAATCAGCCAGCTGATACCGAAGCAGTAGACGAAAGTGAACAGCACGCTTTTGGTCTGCGCCCAGACCTGGGGCAGCATTTCGCTGCCTTCGACGTAACCACCCAGCGACGGCGAGCAGAACACCCCGGTAAGGATGGCGCCGACGATGCCGCCGATCCCGTGCAGGCCGAATACATCGATGCTGTCGTCGTAGCCCAGGCGTTGCTTGAGCTGGGTGACCGCGAAGAAGCACAGGATGCCGCTGATAAAGCCGATGGCCAGCGCACCGCCAGGGCCGACATAGGCGCAGGCCGGGGTGATCGCCACCAGGCCGGACAGCGCCCCGGACGCCAGGCCCAAGGCACTGGCGCGACCGGTCTTGATCACCTCGACCAGCATCCAGCCGACAATCCCGGCGCAGGCACCCAGCTGGGTGGCGAGCATGACCACGCCGGACAACTCGCCGACACCCGCCACCGAGCCGACGTTGAAGCCGAACCAGCCCACCCACAGCAACGCCGCACCGGTCAGCGCGAGCGGCAGGTTATGCGGCTTCATCGCCACGTGCGGGTAACCCTTGCGCTTGCCGAGCATGATGCAGGCCGCCAACGCAGCCACCCCGGCATTGATGTGCACCGCCGTGCCGCCAGCAAAGTCGAGCACGCCCCAGTTGTGCATCAGGGCGCCCGGCCCGCCCCAGACCATATGGGCCATAGGCGCGTAAACGAAGGTGAACCACAGCGCCATGAACAGCAGCGCCGCGGTGAACTTCATGCGTTCGGCAAACGCCCCGGCGATCAGCATCGGGGTGATGATCGCGAAGCTCAGTTGGAAGGTAATAAACACCCCCTCCGGCATGCCCAGCACCAGGCTGTCGGCCTGCAGGCCGGCGAGCATCGCCCGCTCCAAACCGCCGACAAAGCTGCTGACGTTGTACTCGCCCGCGACCATGCCGGTGGTGTCGATCACCAGGCTGTAGCCATACAGCACCCACAACACACCGATCACTCCGGCGGCGCCCAGGCATTGGGTGAACACCGACAGCATGTTCTTGGCCCGCAGCATGCCACCGTAAAACAACGCCAGACCGGGCAGGCACATACAGATCACCAGCACGGTGGCGGTCATCATCCAGGCAGTCACGCCGGTATCCAGCGCGGCCTCATCCGCCAGCGCCAGCGGGGCGCACAACATCAGGGCCAAGACACCGCCCCAGGCGCGCGCAACTCTATTGATCAACATCGGCAAGCTCCTTAATCTGTGGCCCGAACAAAGGCCCTAAACAGCGGCAAAGCAGCCGTTCTGCGCTGCTTCCAGGGTGTTTTCCAACAAGCAGGCAATGGTCATTGGGCCGACGCCACCGGGCACCGGGGTAATCCAGCTGGCGCGGGTGCGCGCCTCGGCAAAGCACACATCGCCGGTCAGCGTGCCGTCGGCCAGGCGGTTGATGCCGACATCCAGCACCACTGCGCCGGGCTTGATCCACTCGCCCTTGACCAACCCCGGCACCCCGGTGGCGACCACCAGGATGTCGGCCTGACGCACCAGATTCGGCAGATCGCGGGTGTTCTTGTGCGCCACCACCACGGTCGCCTCGGCGTGCAACAGCTCAAGCGCCATCGGCCGACCGACAATGGTCGAGGCACCGATCACCACCGCCAGCTTGCCGCGGCAGTCGATCTGCGCACTGCCGAGCAGACGCATACAGCCTTTCGGCGTACAGGGGCGCAATGCCGGGAAGCCGGCCGCCAGACGCCCGAGGTTTTCCGGGTGGAAACCGTCGACGTCCTTGCCCGGCTGAATCCGCGCCAGCACGCGCTGCACGTTGATCTGCGCGGGCAGCGGCAGCTGCACGAGAATCCCGTGCACCTGCGGATCGGCATTGAGCCGGTCGAGCAGTGCCAACAGCTCGGCTTCCGAGGTCTGTGCGCACAGACGATGGCTGAAGGAGCGAATACCCGCCTCCTCACAGGCCGTGATCTTGTGCTGCACATAAACCTGCGACGCCGGATCCGCACCGACCAGCACCACGGCCAGGCCGGGCACCTTGCCGCCATGGGCAATGTGCTCGGCGACCTCGGCGGCCACCCTGGCGCGCACCTGCAGCGCCAGGCCGCGACCATCGAGCAGGCGCGCACTGGTGTGTTCTACCGGACGCTCAACGCTGGTCGCTTGCATGCTAGTAACCCTGCCCCTGGCCCGGCACCCAGCGGGTACCGGCCAATGGCACGCGGGCCATGGCCGCGGACTCGACGGTCAGTGCCACCAGATCCTCGGGATCGAGGTTAAGCAGGTGCGACTTGCCGCAGGCACGGGCCATGGTCTGTGCCTCCAGCACCAGCACGCGCAGGTAGTTGGCCAGGCGACGGCCGCCCTCGATCGGATCCAGGCGCTTGGCCAGCTCCGGGTCCTGGGTGGTGATGCCGGCTGGGTCCTGGCCGTTCTGCCAGTCGTCGTAGAAGCCGGCAGCGGAACCGATTTTCTTCAGTTCTTCATCCAGGCGCGGGTGGTTGTCGCCGAGAGCAATCAGTGCCGCGGTGCCAATCGCCACCGCATCCGCGCCCATGGCCATGGCCTTGGCCACGTCGGCGCCGGTGCGGATACCACCGGAGACGATCAGTTGTACCTTGCGGTGCATGTCCATCTCCTGCAGCGCCTGCACGGCTTGCGGAATGGCGCAGAGAATCGGGATGCCGACGTGCTCGATAAACACTTCCTGGGTCGCCGCGGTGCCGCCCTGCATGCCGTCGAGCACGATCACATCGGCGCCCGCCTTGACCGCCAGCTTGACGTCGTAATACGGGCGACTGGCGCCGATCTTCACGTAGATCGGTTTTTCCCAGTCGGTGATCTCACGGATCTCGGCGATCTTGATCGCCAGGTCATCCGGGCCGGTCCAGTCCGGGTGACGGCAGGCGCTGCGCTGGTCGACGCCGACCGGCAGGGTGCGCATGCCGGCCACCCGCTCGGTAACCTTCATGCCCAGCAGCATGCCGCCACCGCCCGGTTTGGCGCCCTGACCGAGGACGATCTCGATGGCGTCGGCCTTGCGCAGGTCGTCCGGGTTCATGCCGTAACGCGACGGCAGGTATTGATAGACCAGATGCTGCGACTGACCGCGTTCCTCCGGGGTCATGCCGCCGTCGCCGGTGGTGGTGCTGGTGCCGGCGATGGTCGCGCCGCGGCCCAAGGCTTCCTTAGCGTTGGCCGAGAGTGCGCCGAAACTCATGCCGGCAATGGTCACCGGGATTTTCAGGTGGATCGGCTTCTTGGCGAAGCGATTGCCGAGGATCACATCGGTGCCGCACTTCTCGCGGTAGCCTTCCAGCGGGTAGCGCGACATGGAGGCGCCGAGCAGCAGCAAGTCATCGAAATGCGGCACCTTGCGCTTGGTGCCACCGCCGCGGATGTCGTAGATGCCGGTTTCCGCGGCGCGCTGGATTTCCTGAATGGTCAGACGGTCGAAGGTGGCGGATTCGCGCAGCACCGGTGGGGTTTTATCGCTCATGGTGTGATCCTCAGTACGCGGACGCGTTATCGACTTTGAAGTTGTACAACTGGCGGGCCGAGCCGTAGCGCTTGAAGCTCGCCGGATCGGCGTCGAAGCCGGCCAGGTCGAGCAACTCGGCAAGCTCCGTGAGGTGCTCGGCACGCATCTCCTTCTCGATGCAATCCGAACCCAGCGACTTGACCGTGCCCTTGACGTAGATGCGCGTCTCGTAGAGCGAATCGCCGAGGGCGTCGCCGGCATCGCCGCAGACCACCAGCCGGCCAGCCTGGCCCATGAAACAGCTCATGTGGCCGATGCTGCCGCCGACCACGATGTCGACGCCCTTCATCGAGATGCCGCAACGCGCGCCGGCATCGCCTTCGATTACCAGCAGGCCGCCATGGGCGGTGGCACCAGCGGCCTGGGAGGCGCTGCCCTTGATCCGTACGCTGCCGGACATCATGTTTTCCGCCACGCCGACCCCGACGTTGCCGTGCACGGTGATGGTGGCCTGCTGGTTCATCCCGGCGCAGTAATAGCCGGCGTGGCCCTGAATGACGATGTCGAGGGCCTGGTTCACGCCCACGGCCAGGTTGTGCTTGCCGGCGCTGTTGCTAACCAGCCACTCGCGCTCGTCGAGCTGCTTGGCCTGGTCGTGCAGCGCCTGATTGAAATCGCGCACGCTGGCGCTGGAAAGGTCGATGGTTTTCATTGTGTGCGCTCCTCAGGCGGACTTGCGTTCCCAGATGTACATGGTGGCCGGCTCCGGCTCCCAGACCCTGGCGTTCTCGATACCCGGCAGACTGGCCAGCGCCTGGTACTCGGACGCCATGGCCACGTAGTCGTCGGTTTCGGCCAGAATTGCCGGTTTGCAGGCGATCGGATCGCGGATCACCGCGAAGCCGTCACGGGTGCCGATGGCGAAGGTGAAGAAGCCATCGAGGTCTTCCAGGGCGTGGTCCAGCGCTTCCTTGAGGCTGTCACCTTCGCGCAGGCGCCAGGTCAGGTAGCCGGCGGCCACTTCGGTGTCGTTGTCGGTCTCGAACTCGATACCGTGGCGGCGCAGTTCCTGGCGCAGGCGGAAGTGGTTGGACAGCGAGCCGTTATGCACCAGGCACAGGTCCATGCCGGTGGAAAACGGGTGGCTGCCTTCCATGGTCACCGCGCTTTCGGTGGCCATGCGGGTGTGGCCGATGATGTGGCTGCCCTGCATCTTGGCCAGCGAGAAACGCTGGGAGATTTCTGCCGGCAGGCCCATGCCCTTGAGGATCTCGATGCTCTGGCCGACGCTCATCACCCGCACGCCAGGCGCCAGTTCAATCAGCGCGGCGCGCACCGCAACTTCGCCGGCATTGGTCTTCAGCACTGCGGCACTGGCGTTCTGGAACCAGTCCAGCGAGCAGCCCAGGCGACCTTCCAGCGCGCCCATCAGGGCTTTCCAGTCATAGTCGTTGCTGGCGCTCTGCAGGGTCAGCTTGATCCAGCCATCGCGCACTTCATCGCCGTAGATGGCGAAGCCGGCGCTGTCCGGACCGCGATCGGTCATGGCCAGCAGCATGGGTTCGAAGAGTTTGCCGAGCTGGGACTCCAGCGCCGGGTTCTTCAGGTACAGACCTACGATTCCACACATGTTTGCTACTCCTGCTTGTTCGTGTCGCCGCCATGCGGACGACATTCAACTCTGGTAGGAGCCAGGGAGACGCCCAGTCCCTGCTGGCGATGCGCCGGCAGCTTCCGGATGATCGCCAGCACACTGGCTCCTACGGGTTCGTGCGCCCACTGGCGCGGGGTTCAGAAAAACTCGGTGTAACGATCAATTTCCCAGTCGCTGACGTGGCGGCTGTACTCGACCCATTCCATGCGCTTGAGCTTGATGAACTCGTCGACGATCTGCGGGCCGAGCACCTCGCCAAACAGCGGATCGGCCTCCAGCGCATCGCACGCTTCCTTGAGGCTCTGCGGCAGGGTCTGAATGCCGCGCGCGGCGATCTCTTCCAGGCTCAGGCTGTAGAGGTTTTCGTTGCAGGCCTTGCCCGGATCGAGCTGGCGGTCGATGCCATCCAGGCCGGCAGCGATAATCGCGGCGCTGACCAGGTAAGGGTTGCAACCGGCATCCGGCAGGCGGAACTCGATACGCCCGTAGGGAATGCGCAGCATCGCCGAGCGGTTGTTGTCGCCATAGGCGATAAAGGCCGGTGCCCAGGTCGAGCCGGACAACGAGCGACCCACCACCAGGCGCTTGTAGGAGTTCACCGTCGGCGCGGCAAAGGCGCACAGCGCCGGACCGTGTGCGAGCAAACCGGCGAGGAAGTGATAGGCCATCTTCGACAGGCCCATGCCGCTCGGGTCGCTGGCATCAAAGAACAGGTTCTTGTTGGTGGCGCTGGCGATCGACAGGTGGAAATGCATGCCATTGCCGGCGCGCTTGGGGTCCGGCTTGGGCATGAACGAGCAGATCATGCCCAGGTCGTTGGCGATCTCGCCGGCAGCCATGCGGAAGAAGGTGAAACGGTCGGCCGACTCCAGCGCATCGCTGTAGGTGTAGTTGATCTCGAACTGGCCGCAAGCGTCCTCGTGATCGATCTGGTAGATGTCGAAGCCGACCGGTTGCAGAGACTCGGTCAGGCGTTCGAGAAATTCGCGAGAACGCGACAAACCCTTGTAGTCGTAGCAAGGCTTCTCCAGCTTGTCGCTGGCATCCACCGGCTTGAGCTTACCGTCGGCATCGCGGCGAAACAGGCTGAACTCAGGCTCCAGGCCGGTGTTCAGGGTCCAGCCGCGATCGCTCAGGCGCTGCACTTGTTGCTGCAGCACGTAACGACTGTCATACGGATGCGGCTGGCCATTCACATGCCCCACACACACCACCCGCCCGTAGCCCGGCTGCCAGGGCACCGGGATCAGGGTTGATAGATCGCCGCGGGCCATGAAGTCCGGCCCATGGGGCTGCATGCCCATGCCCCAGATGGCAAAACCGGCAAAGCCGGCGCCAGCCTCGGCCACCGCTTGCAGACCGCTGATCGGCACCGACTTGGTTTTGGCTGCACCATGAATGTCGACAAACTGGGCCAGCACATATTTGATAGCGTGCTGATCGATGATTCGCTGAGTTTCGCTAGGCAACATGGCCTGCCTCCTGTGGGTCGCTATATATTCCGCGTAGGAATTTTACTTTCCCCAAAAGAAATGCAAACAACTTGCCAACCTGACCCAAACAGGTCGCAACACCAGCAAAAACGTGGGTTACTTCTATTCACAGGGGAAAAATGTTTTCATGTGCGGAATATTTACGTATTCCGGGGAATGTTCTCGCACATTACTGGTGCGAATTTTTTATTCCTGAGCCCATAAGGTGCAACCCAACATGCGCAAGACTGACGAAGTGCATCCACGCCTCAAGCTCGAGCAGTATCTGGGCATGCAGATCCGTCGCCAGCGGCAGGCCCAGGAACTGAAGATTGCCGATGTGGCGCGCATCGCCAGCATCAGCCAGGGCATGCTCAGCAAAATCGAAAATGCCCAGGTGTCGACCAGCCTGGACACCCTGAGCCGCCTGTGCGATGTGCTCGGCATGCCGATGTCCAAGCTGTTCAGCCAGTACGACCAGCAAGGCAGTGGCGCGCTGCTGGTCAAGGCCGATGAAGGGTTGGAAGTGGTGCGCCGCGGCACCGAAAAAGGCCACACCTACCACCTGCTCAACCACACCCGTGGCCCGAAGAAGACCTTCGAGGCCTATATGGTGACCATGGATGACGCCAGCGAGGAATTCCCCACCTTCTCGCACCCCGGCACCGAGTTCCTGCACCTGCTCGAAGGCGAACTGGTTTACCGCCATGGCGATCAGCTCTACAGCATGACCCCCGGCGACAGCCTGACCTTCGACGGAGAAGTGCCGCATGGCCCGGAAAAACTGGTGCAGGTGCCGATTCGTTTGCTGTCGATCATGAACTACGGCAAGGAATAAGCGCCTCTCGTAGGGTGGGTTAGGCGCACGCTGCCGATGGCGATGAACCCGCAAGATCCGTTGCGCCGTAACCCACCATAGGCGCAACGCGCCCCATCCAATATCGAGTCGATCTGCCTGGTGGGTACGACCCTAGCCGGCCGCGCGGCGCATTAGCAGACTGCGCACTTCGTCCTGCATGGCTAAGGCCAGTGCGCGGCGCCGCGCCTCGGTCATACGCGGTCGCGCCAGGGCGCAACTGAATGCGCCGAGCACCTGTCCGCCGGCATCGACAATCGCCACCGCCAGGCCGGTATAGCCCGGCAGGCGGCGGTCGCCCAGACCGCTGGCAAACCCCAGCCGGCGCACGCTGTCCAGGCTCGCCGCGATCAACTCGGCATCCAGTCCGTAGTCCAGGCGCAATGCCGCCTGGTTGTGCTGCAGAATCTCGTTGCGCGCGGCGCGCGGCAGGTGCGCCAGCAGCACCTGCGAGGCCTGCCCCACGCCCATCGGAATGCGCCCGCCAACCGCCGCGCTGTAGCTCTGCACCGGCTGGTTGCCAGCCAGCAAGTCCAGGCACAGGACGTGGTAACCGTCCGGCACCAGCAGGAAGAAACTGTCGCCAAAGCGCTGCGCCAGGCGCAGCAACGCCGACCGTGCCAGCTCGCGCAGTCCGCCGGCATTAGCCGCCTGAGCCCCCAGGGCGAACAGTTCGTACCCCAGCTCATAACGCCCGCGCTGCGCCGCCGGGCGCACGAAGCCCTGTTTGCGTAGGTACTGCAGCAGGCGGTAGGCCGTGGCTTGCGAGCAACTCGCCGCCGTGCGCAGGTCGTCCAGGCTGGCGCCCTGCTGGCCGGCTGCGGCGATCATGCGCAATAGCAAAAACGCCCGATCCAGGCTCTGGGTCCCGCTCATGGCTTTTCTCACATGCTGATAAAAGATGGCGGATGAGTGCGATGCAAATTGCACGCCTTGCAGGCCAGGGCATGCTCGCCGCTAGGTTCTATCGGTGCGCACGGCGCACCCTACTGGAGGCTGGGCATGTACCCACAGATTGAACAGGTGGCGAGCGACCTGCTGCCCGCACAGAGCGAAGTCGCCATCATCGGCGGCGGCATCATCGGTGTGTGTACCGCCTACTGGCTGGCCGCTCGCGGCATCCCGGTCACCCTGCTGGAAAAGGGCGAGATCGCCGCCGAGCAGTCCTCGCGCAACTGGGGCTGGTGCCGCAGCATGGGCCGTGACCTGGCGGAAATCCCCCTGGCACTGGCCAGCCTGCAGATCTGGCAACGCTGGCAGGAGGAAATGGGCGAAGGCCTGGGTTTTCAGCGCAGCGGCATTCTCTACGCCTGTGAAAACCCGCGCCAACTGCAACAGCAGGCCGACTGGCTGGAGGGCGCGCGTCACTACGGCGCCCAAGCCCGCCTGCTGGAGCGGCGCGAACTGGCCGGCATGCTGCCAGACGCGGCCCGCGCCGGCTGGGCGGGCGCCTTGCACGCCGCGCTGGATGGCCGTGCCGAACCGCAACGCGCCAGCGCCGTGATTGCCCACGCCGCTCAGCGCCTGGGCGCCAAACTGATCACCCGCTGCGCGGTGCGCGGCCTGGACATCGAGGCGGGCCGGGTGACTGGGGTTGTCACCGAGCACGGTCGGCTGCGCTGCAGCCAGGTGGTACTGGCCGGCGGCGCCTGGTCCTCGCTGTTCTGCCGCAACCTGGGCATTCGCCTGCCGCAACTGAAGGTCGTGGCCTCGGTGCTGCGCAGCGAACCGATGCCTGGCGGCCCGGAGCTTGCCGTCGGAGCCAGCCGCTTCGCCGTGCGCAAACGCCAGGACGGCGGGTACACCATCGCCCAGCGCAGTGGCAACCTGGCGCCGATCACCCCGGACAGCCTGCGTTATTTCGCCGACTTCCTGCCGGCCCTGGGCAAGCAGTACCGCGAGCTGCGCCTGCGCCTGGATCGCTCCTTTATCGATGAATGGCGCCAACCCAGCCACTGGGCGCTGGATCGCCCCAGCCCCTTCGAACAGTGCCGGGTGCTCGACCCGCAACCGAATATGGCAATTCTCGCCGAGGCGCGCGAGGAGCTGGGCCGGGTCTTGCCCTTCTTCCGCACGCTGCGCGTGGCGCAGAGCTGGGCCGGGGTCATGGACGTCACCCCGGACGCCATCCCGGTGATCGGCCCGGTCGCGCAACTGCCCGGCCTGTTCCTGTCCACCGGTTATTCCGGCCACGGCTTCGGCATCGCGCCGGGCGCCGGGCGCCTGGCCACCGACCTGCTGCTCGGCGACACGCCGCTGGTCGATCCCACTCCTTTTCGTTTCAGCCGCCTGTAGCAGGCCAATAGTCATTGGCCATGTCGCAATCACGTGTTGCCAGCAGTGCTGGCGATCTGGCGATACCTGCAGATCAACGGCATCGCCAGCAAGCTGGCTCCTACAAGGTTTATGTTCAGATTTAATTTCTACATATAAAACAACGAGTTATTTATAGCTTGAGAAGAAGGGCGAGGACGCCTGGTTGGTGGCCGCGATGTGTTCTATTGGCCTCGATTCGCGGGCAAGCCCGCTCCTACAAAGGCTGAGCGTGTCGACAACAGCCAACTCAGACATCGCCAATAACCGTTGGCGGTTCGGCAACAGCCAAATATTCCCAGCAGGACAAAATAATTCTTAACAGGTATGGACGCGCAGCGTTCATTCGCTTATAAAAATCCCCACAAGAAATATATATTCCTTTTGGTTAATTTTATTCGCGGATGAATTTCTCTTTTGCCAGCGAGAAAAACCGCCCCAGATTCCTGACGAGGACGCCATGCACCACGCCCCGAACCAATACATCATCAAGATCAGTTGCCCGGCGACCTCGGGCATCGTTGCCGCGGTCAGTACCTTCCTGGCCGAACAGCAGTGCTACATCAGCGAGATGGCGCAATTCGACGACGAGTTCAGCGGGCGCTTCTTCATGCGCGCGGTGTTTCGCTTCAACTCGGGCGTGCACGGCGATATCACTGAAGTCGAACAGGGCCTTATACCGGTCGCCGAAAGTTTCGACATGGACTGGGAGCTGCACAGCACCGTCACGCCGATGCGCGTGCTGCTGATGGTGAGCAAATACGATCACTGCCTGTCCGACCTGCTCTACCGCTTCCAGAAAGGTGAAATGCACATGCAGATCACCGCCGTGGTGTCCAACCACCTGGACCTGCGCCCGATGGCCGAGCGCATGGGCATTCGCTTCATCTACCTGCCGGTGACCAAGGACACCAAGGCGCATCAGGAAGCCGAGCTGCTGCGCATCGTCGAGGAAACCGGCACCGAACTGGTGGTGTTGGCGCGCTACATGCAAATCCTCTCCGATGACCTGTGCAAGAAACTCTCGGGGCGCGCCATCAACATCCACCACTCTTTCCTGCCCGGCTTCAAGGGTGCCAAGCCTTATCACCAGGCCTACGAGCGCGGCGTCAAGCTGATCGGTGCGACGGCCCACTATGTGACCGGCGACCTCGACGAAGGCCCGATCATCGAGCAGGAAATCCAGCGCGTCGATCACAGCTACCTGCCGGATGACCTGGTCGCCATCGGTCGCGATACCGAAACCGTTGCCCTGTCCAAAGCGGTCAAGTACCACACCGAACACCGGGTGTTCCTCAACCACGACAAGACGGTGATCTTCCGATGAACAGCCCAGCCCATGGCTGCTTGATCGACGGCAAGGCGATCGCCGCCCAGGTCCTCGCCGAGGTGCGCGAGGACGTCGCCGAACTGCGCGCCCAGGGCCTGCAGCCGGCACTGGCGGTAGTGCTGGTCGGCGAAGACCCGGCCAGCCAGGTGTACGTGCGCAACAAAGTGCTGCGCGCTGAGGAGGCCGGGATCCGCTCTATCGAGCACCGCCTGCCGGCACAGACCGAGCAAGCGACCCTGCTCGCCCTGATCGAGCGGCTCAATGACGACGCCGAGGTGCACGGCATCCTGGTGCAGTTGCCGCTGCCGCCGCATATCGACGAAAACCCTGTGCTGCAGGCCATCGACCCGGCCAAGGACGTCGACGGCTTTCACAGCGACAACGTCGGCGGCCTCAGCCAGGGCCGCGCGGTGCTCATCCCCTGCACCCCGGCCGGCTGCCTGCGCCTGCTCAAGCAGACCTGCGGCGAGCTCGCCGGCAAGCACGCGGTGGTGATCGGTCGTTCCAACATCGTCGGCAAACCGATGGCCGCCCTGCTGCTGCAGGCCGACTGCACGGTGACCGTACTGCATTCGCGCAGCCACGATGCCGCGGCGCTGTGCCGTCAGGCCGACATCGTGGTGGCCGCCGTCGGCCGCCCGCGGATGATCGACGCCAGCTGGCTGAAACCCGGCGCGGTGGTGATCGACGTCGGCATCAACCGTATCGAGGAACACGGCCGCACACGCCTGGTCGGCGATGTCGACTTCGCCAGCGCGCTGCCGCTGGTTTCGGCCATCACCCCGGTGCCCGGCGGCGTCGGCCCGATGACCATCGCCATGCTGATGCATAACACCGTCAGCGCAGCGCGCCAGCAACGCACCAGCCATGCGGCCCAGGCGGCCGCCACGGAGACAGCATGCCCTACAACCTGCTGAAATACGGCCTGTCGTCCGACTACCCGGTGGAGGTCGATCTGCCCCCGCCGCGCGAGCTCAAGTCGAGTTATGACGTGGTCATCATCGGCGGTGGCGGCCATGGCCTGGCCACCGCTTACTACCTGGCCAAGTACCATGGCGTGACCAACGTCGCGGTGCTGGAGAAGTCCTACCTGGGCAGCGGCAACACCGCGCGCAACACTGCGGTGATCCGCTCCAACTACCTGACCTCGGAAGGGGTGCGCTTCTACGCCGAGTCGGTGAAGCTGTTCCAGAACCTGTCCAACGAATTCGATTTCAACATCATGTATTCCGAGCGCGGCCAGCTGACCCTGGCCCACACGGATGCCACGGTGCGCGCCTTCCGCCAGCGCGCCGAAGTCAACAAGCACTTCGGTGGGCGTACCGAGATGCTCGACCGCCAGCAGATCCGCGAGCTGGTGCCAAGCCTGAATCTCGACCCCGGCCACCTGCCGGTTATCGCCGGCCTCTGGCACATCGACGGCGCCACCGCGCGGCATGATGCCGTGGCCTGGGGTTACGCCAAGCAGGCTGCCAAGCTCGGCGTGGAAATCCATCAGCTCACCGACGTGCAGGACCTGGTGATCGAGCATGGCAAGATCGTCGCGGTGCAAACCAATCGCGGCACGATCAAATGCGGCTGCGCGGTGCAGGCCGTGTCCGGGCACAGCTCGCTGCTGATGGCCAAGGCCGGGATCCGTGCGCCGATCCACAGCTACCCGTTGCAGGCCATGGTCACCCAGCCATTCAAGCCGTTCCTCGACCCGCTGGTGAGCTCCAGCGCGCTGCATTGCTACGTGCAACAGACCAGCCGTGGCGAGATGGTTTTCGGTGGCGGCTCCGACCCCTACCCGCTGTACAACACCCGCTCGACCCTGGAACTCAAGGAAAGCCTGCTGGCCCACGCCATCGAGATGTTCCCCTTCCTGGCCAACGCGCGGCTGATGCGCCAGTGGGCCGGGATCACCGACATGACCCCGGACTACAGCCCGATCATGGGCCTGTCGCCAGTGGACAACTATTACCTCGACGCCGGCTGGGGCACCTGGGGCTTCAAGGCCACGCCGATCTGCGGCAAGACCATGGCCGAGCTGGTCGCCAGCGGCGGCAAGACCCCCGACCTGATCAAACCGTTCGCCCTGGACCGCTTCTCGACCTTCCAGCAGGTCAACGAGATGGGCGCCACGGCGGCCAGTCACTGAGGAACGCGCAATGAAGATCATGCCCTGCCCCCTGAACGGCCCCCGCAACATCAGCGAGTTCAGCTACGGCGGCGAGCTCAAGCAGATGCCCGCCCCGACCCTGTGCAGCGATGCCGAATGGGCCGCCTACGTATTCAACAGCGACAACCGCGCCGGCGTGGTCACCGAATGGTGGATGCATAACGCCTCCAGCTACTGGTTCCTCGCCGAACGCCACACGGTCACCGACGAAGTCATCCGCACCTTCGACCCCAAAGAACGCTTCAACCAGCGCGTCGATTTCGTCGCGCCGGCCACACTCGCAGAGGCCACCGTATGACTTCGCTCAGCCGCCTGCCAGCACCCATGGGTTTGCTGATCGAGCGCGACCAGCCGCTCACCTTCGAATTCGATGGCCAGTCCTACCAAGGCTTCCAGGGCGACAGCATCGCCAGTGCGCTGGTTGCCAACGGCCGCTGGTTGCTCTCGCGCTCGTTCAAGTACCACCGCCCGCGCGGCCCGCTGACCATGGCCGGGCAGGACGCCAACACCCTGGTGCAGTTGCCCAGCGAACCCAACGTGCTGGCCGACATGCACCCGCTCAGCCACGGCCTCACGGTCAGCGGGCAGAACTTTTCCGGCTCGCTGGACAATGACCGCGATGCAGTCCTCGGCCACTTCGCCAAGTTCATGCCGGTGGGTTTCTACTACCGCTCGTTCTACAAGCCCAAGGGCATGTGGAAAATCTGGGAGCCGCTGATTCGCAAGAAGGCTGGGCTCGGCGTGCTCGACCTGCACTTCCAGCCGCAGTACCACGACAAGGCGTTTCTGTTCACCGACCTCGCTGTCATCGGCGCCGGCCCGGCCGGCCTGCAAGCCGCACTGAGCGCGGCCAATGCCGGGGCCAAGGTGCTGCTGATCGAACAGCAGGCAGTGCTCGGCGGCTCGCTGACCTGGGCGCGCTTCGACATCGAAGGCGACCAGACGCAACAGCTGGGCCGCGAACTGCTCACGGCCGTCGAGGGCCACGCCAACATCCGCATCCTCAGCCAGGCCACCTGCAACGCCTGGTTCACCGACAACTTCCTGCCGGTGATCCAAGGCAATCGCCTGTACAAGGTGCGCGCCAAACAATGCATCGTCGCTGCCGGCGCCTTCGACCAGCCGGTGGTGTTCCGCAACAACGATTTGCCCGGGATCATGCTGACCAGCGCCGCTCAGCGCCTGATGAAACTCTACGCTGTCAAACCGGGTAAACGCGCAGTGGTGCTGACCGGTAACGATGACGGTTACCTGGCCGCCCTCGACCTGCATGAGCAAGGCGTGAGCGTCGCCGCCCTGGTCGATATGCGTGCGCAACCAAGCAACGGCGCACTGATCACCGCCCTGCAGAGCCGCGGCATCGCCTGCCACAGCGGCAGCACCGTGTATGAAGCGCTGCACGGCAAAGGCATGCGCCACATCAGCGGCGTGGATGTGCGCCGGATCAGCGGCCAGGGCCAGGTGGATGCCGCCAGCCTGCGGATCGACTGCGACCTGCTGTGCATGTCCTCCGGCTACATGCCGGTCTACCAGTTGCTGTGCCAGGCTGGTGGCAAGCTCAGCTATGACGACCAGGAAGCCGCCTTCACCCTGACCGGCCTGCCGGACAACCTCGGTGTGGCCGGTTCGGTGAATGGTCAGCACCTGCTCGCCAACGTCCTCAGCGACGCGCGTCAGGCGGCGGCCAGCGCCGTTACTCGTCTCGGCCTGGCGGCGGCTGAGGGCAGCAGCGAGCGACTCGCCGAGCCCCGGGTCAATTTCGACTGGCCGATTTTCGCCCACCCCAAAGGCAAGGAATTCGTCGACTTCGACGAAGACCTGCAGGTGCGCGACATCATCAACGCGACCCGACACGGCTACCGTGACGTGCAACTGGTCAAGCGCTTCTCCACGGTTGGCATGGGTCCGTCCCAAGGTCGCCACTCGGCGCTGCCGACCGCGCGCCTGGTAGCCCAGGCCACCGGCCGCAGTGTCAGCGAAACCGGGGTGACCACCGCCCGCCCGCCCTTCGTCGCGGAAAAACTCGCTCACGTCGCCGGCCGCGGTTTCGATCCGCTGCGGCAGACGCCCATGCACCAACGCCACCTCGAAGCCGGGGCCAAGATGATGCCCGCGGGCATCTGGCAGCGCCCGGCGTTCTACGGCAAGGCCGCAGAGCGTGACGCCTGCATGCAGGCCGAGGCGCGCCATGTGCGCGAGAAAGTCGGCCTGATCGACGTATCGACGCTTGGCGGTCTCGACGTGCGCGGCCCGGATGCGGCGGAACTGCTCAATCGCCTCTACACCTTCGCCTTCCTCAAGCAACCGGTAGGTCGCTCGCGCTACGCGCTGATGACCGGCGAAGACGGCGTGGTGATCGACGACGGGGTGTGCGCCCGCTTCGCCGACAACCATTTCTACGTCTCGGCCACCACCAGCGGCGTCGACCGCATCTACCAGCAGATGCTTAAGTGGAACGCGCAGTGGCGCCTCGACGTCGACATCACCAACGTCACCGCCGCCCTGGCCGCGGTCAACCTGGCCGGGCCGGACTCGCGTCAGGTGCTGGCCAAGCTGTGCAGCGATGTCGACCTGTCGGCCGAGGGTTTCCCTTACCTCGGCGTGCGCTTGGGTACGGTGGCCGGGATTCCGGCGCGCCTGCTGCGGGTCGGTTTCGTCGGCGAACTGGGCTACGAGATCCACGTTCCAGCACGCTACGGCGAGGCACTCTGGGATGCGCTGATGGACGCCGGCAAGCAGTTCGACATCCGTCCGTTCGGGGTGGAAACCCAGCGCCTGCTGCGCCTGGAAAAAGGCCACGTGATTATCAGCCAGGACACCGACGGCATGACCCACCCGGCGGAGATCGACATGGGCTGGGCGATTGCGCGCAGCAAGCCGTTTTTCGTCGGCAAGCGCTCGGTGGCCATCCTCGAAGCCCAGCCGCTCAAGCGCAAGCTGGTCGGCTTCAGCCTGCCGGCCAGCGCCAGCAAGCCGCTGGAAGGTCATCTAGTGCTCAAGGGCGCCGATATCAGCGGCAACGTGACCTCCTGCGAATACTCGCAGACCCTCGACCAGATCATCGGCCTGGCCTACTGCGCCGCCGATCAGGCCACGCCGGGCGGGCAGATCCCGATTCGCGTCGAAGGCGGCGAGATGGTCCACGCCACGGTGGTGCAGTTGCCGTTCTACGACCCAGAAACCACACGTCAGGAGCTTTGATCATGGCCACTCTGCAAGCCCGGGATTTTCGCGAACGCAGCCCGCTATCCCACCGCCACGCGGGGGCAACTCTCGGCGGGCTGGGTAACAGTGTGATAGTCGCCCGCTATGACGCGGATGACCAACGCGCGCAACTGCAGCGCTGCGCCCTGCTCGACCTGAGCAACCTGGCGCGCGTCGGCTTTCGCGGCGCCCAGAGCGCCGACTACCTGCGCCAGCGCGGCTACCAGTTGCCGGAGGCGCCCAACCAGGCGCTGACCCAGACCGATGGCAGCCGGGTCGCGCGGCTGTCGCAAAACGAATACCTGCTGCTCGGCAGCCTGCACGACGCTGGCGGCCGCATCGCCGAGGAAGAGCGGGCCTGGCAGTTCAGCGCGACGGCCAACTACCTGCTGCCGCGCCAGGACAGCCATGCCTGGCTGCTGCTGACCGGCGCCCACTGCGCCGAGGTGATGGCCAAACTCTGCGGCGTCGACCTGAGCGCGCAGGCCTTCGCACCTGGGGCGGTGGCGCAGACCTCGGCGGCGCGAATCAACGTCATCGTCATCAACCTGGCCGAAGGCGAGTTGCCGTGTTTACAGATTCTCTGCGACCGCGCCTCGGCCAACTACTTCTGGGACGCCCTGCTCGACGCCATGGCCGAGTTCGGCGGCAAACCGGCGGGGGTCGATGGGCTGCTGTGAACACCCCTGCACCTCCTCGAGTGGCGGACATGCCGCGCATTGTCCGCCCAACCCGTGACCAAGGAGCCCAAGCATGAGCAGCGCTGAACACGACTACATGGTCCCCGCCCTGCAGCGCGGCCTGAGCATCCTGCAGATGTTCGGCGCGCGGCAACGCACCCTGGGCATGAACGAGATCGCCGAGCAGCTCGACGTCAGCGTGTCGGCCATCTACCGCATCGTCCACACCCTGTGCGAGATGGGCTACCTGCGCAAACTCGGCAAGAACAGCTACGAACTGGGCCCGCAGGTGGTCAGCGACGGCTTCAGCTACCTGACCAGCCGCGACCTGGTCGACGTCGGCCTGCCCTACCTGAATGCCCTGCGCGACCGCACGTCGCTGTCCTGTCACCTGTCGATCCGCGAACAGACCGACAGCCTCTACTTGTACCGCGCCTTCGCCGCCCAGCGGCTGTCGGTGAACATCCCCATCGGCACGCGCATACCCTGCCACTGCACGGCCATGGGCCGGATGCTGCTCACCGGCCTGAACGAGGCGGAGCTGGACAGCCTCTACCAGCACGTGCGCCTCGACGACTATCCACCGCCCGCGCCCAAGACCCTGCCCGAGCTGCGCCAGCTGATCACTGGCGACCGTGAACGTGGCTGGGTACTGCACCGCTCGGACTACTCGACCGCCATCGCCTGCGCCATCCACAACCACCTCGGCGCGGTGGTAGCCGCCATCAACCTGTCCGGCCCGGAGGCGGTAATGGACAACAGCGCCGCCCGCGACAGCTACCGCGAGGCGCTGCAACAATGCGCCCTGGGCATCTCGCGCGAACTCGGCGCCGGCGTCCGCTAATCACGCTATGCCGACAAACAGCACGCAAGGGGCACCTTTGCACGGTCGACCAATGCCTGCATGGCTGGCATTGGTTGAATAGCACTGCCAAGCCTGCGCCATAGCAGCACCGGCTGGTGGGGATTACCCCATCGCCAGACGTGAACCGCACGTTGCATCGCCTCAACCGACCCAGGTCGCAGAATCACCTGCGCCCCAAGTTGAGGCGAAACTGTCTTACTGGTCAGAAAAATGTGCCATAAAGTGTCCGGCAGCCTTCCCTGCTCCTCGCAATTACCGCTTGAACACGCGCAGTTCACTGCATATCACCGCTTTAACACTGGCCGACCAAGGAGTTGGCTTCCTTTTTGCTCCTGACCCAGCAGCCTGACCATTCAGACAGGTTTAAAACGATAATTAGGCACACCAGGAGCACTACCCGATGAAACCTACCCTCTCTTCCCTGATTCTCGCCGGCGGGCTTCTGGCGGGCGGCCAGGCCGTTGCCGGAGACTTGATGCACTGGCAAAACAACAGCCTGAGCTACCTGTATGGGCAGAACTACAAGGTCGACCCGGAAATCCAGCAGACCGTGACCTTCGAGCATGTCAGCGGCTGGAACATCGGTGACGTGTTCTTTTTCGTCGACACCATCAAGTACAACACCGACGCCACCAATGGCGCGGGCGACGGCCACACCTTCTACGGCGAGTTCTCGCCGCGCCTGTCATTCGGCAAGCTGTTCGACAGCAAACTGGAATTTGGTCCGATCAAGGACGTGTTGCTGGCCATGACCTACGAGTTCGGCGAAGACGATGTCGAGTCTTACCTGATCGGTCCAGGCTTCGACCTGGCGATTCCCGGCTTCGATTACTTCTCGCTGAATTTCTACCACCGCGAAACCGACGGCGGCCGCGACGGTAGCGGCGTGTGGCAAATTACCCCGGCGTGGAGCTACACCGTTCCGGTGGGCAAATCCGACATCGTGATCGACGGATTCATGGACTGGGTGGTCGACAACGATGACAGCTACCACGCCAACCTGCACTTCAACCCACAGATCAAATACGACCTGGGCAAGGCGATGAGCTGGGGCGAGAAGCAGCTGTATGTGGGTATCGAATACGACTACTGGAAGGACAAGTACGGCATCGAGGACGGTGGTTATGTCAGCGAAAACTTCGTTGGCTCGACCGCTCAGAACACTGCCAGCCTGCTGGTTAAAGTGCACTTCTGATCCCCGCTATCAGCCCGGCAACGGCGCGGGTTGACCGCACTGCGCGCTTGCGCGAACCTCCCCAGCAACCGCGGTCGCCGCCAGGCGGCCGCGCATAAAGTCCTGCTCCATAGCACTTTTCGCCAATCCTCCTGGCCTGCTCACTGTGCTTAGATAGCTCGACCTGATTGCTTCACGCCAGACCGGCGCAAAAGGATGGTCGATGCCTGCTCGCACCCTGCTCCTGACCGCCTTGGCCATGCTCGCCTTTGCCGGTAACTCGCTGCTCTGCCGCCTGGCCCTGAAAGACACCGAGATCGATGCCGCCAGCTTCACCAGCCTGCGCCTCGCCTCCGGTGCCCTGACCCTGTGGTTGTTGCTGCGTCTGCGCCGCGGTGATGGCGCGCTGGCCGGCAGCTGGTCCGGGTCCGCCGCGCTGTTTGTCTATGCCGCGGCTTTTTCCTTCGCCTATATCAGCCTGGACGCCGGGGTCGGTGCGCTGTTGTTGTTCGGCGCGGTGCAGGTGAGCATGCTGCTGTGGGGCTTCTACCGAGGCGAGCGCTTCAGCCCATTGACGAGCGCAGGATTAATGCTGGCCCTGGGCGGTTTACTCGCGCTGTTGCTGCCTGGCGCCAGTGCCCCGGCACTCGGCGGCGCGCTGCTGATGCTGCTGGCCGGCACAGCTTGGGGCGTTTACTCGCTGCTCGGTCGTGGCGCCGGCGACCCGCTGGCGGTCACCGCCGGCAACTTCGCGCGGGCCACACCGCTGGCGCTACTGGCCAGTGCACTGCTGCTCAGCCACGCCAACTGGGATGGCCTCGGGCTGCTCTATGCCGTGCTCTCCGGCGCGCTGACCTCTGGCATCGGCTACGCCATTTGGTACACCGCCCTGCGCGGATTGAAAGCATTCCAGGCTGCCACCGTACAACTCAGCGTGCCGATCATCGCCGCCCTGGCCGGCAGCCTGCTGCTCGATGAAGCCTTGAGCCTGCGACTGATCCTGAGTTCGCTGGCCGTGCTCGGCGGCATCGCCGTGGTGCTGAGCGCCAAACAGCGCGGCTAGCCTGGCGAACACGACAATCTGCCCGCGCGTTGAGCAATAACCGCGACGACGTTGTCTTCTATAGCGCCCCGCCCCTAATCGGAAATCCCGCCATGCCGAGTCACCGTCCACTGTTTAGCCACCTGCTGCGCATCCTCGCCTGCGGCCTGCTGCTCGGCCTTAGCGCCTGCAGTACCCTGGGTCAGCGCGACCCGCTGCATATCGACCTGGTCGGCCTGGAGCCGCTGCCGGGCGAAGGACTGGAGATGCGCTTTGCGGTGAAACTGCGCATCCAGAACCCCAATGAAGGCGCCATCGACTACCACGGCGTAGCGCTGCAACTCGACATCAACCAGCAGCCGCTGGCCAGTGGGGTGAGCAACCAGAGCGGCCAGGTGCCGCGCTTCGGCGAAGCCGTGATCAGCGTGCCCGTGAGCATTTCCGCCTACTCGGTCATGCGTCAGGCCTGGGGCGTCAGCGGCTATAAACCGGGCCAGGAACTGCCCTATGCGCTGCGCGGCAAACTGGCCGGCGGCTTGTTCGGCACCCGGCGCTTTAGCGACTCGGGCAACTTGAACTGGCCCCAGCCTGTGGGTGCCCCAGTGAGGCCCTGAAACCTGCCCGCATAACGCAGAGGGCGTGAAAAAGCGCTCACATATCGGTAGTCCGTTCGCAGCGAAGCGGCAGCCCGCCAGCTTTTATGGCGCGCCGTCAGGCCAAAAGGACACCAGCCCTGGGGTTTATTCCAGGCGCACCCGATACACCTCGGCCAATGCGATCAGCTTGTCCCGCGCCAGGGCCAGGGCGCTCTGGGTCAGAGGCCGCATGCCGTCGACAATCGCCTGCGCCTCGATGGCCTGGGCCGCCACCGCCGGCTGGATCAGGGCGCGCAGGGCCGGCGTGACCTCGAGCAGCTCATAGGCGGCCACGCGCCCGGCAAAGCCCTTGCCGTGGCAATGGCTGCAACCACGACCGACATAAAAACGCTCCCGCGCATCCAGGCCCAGCGCCGTGCGCACATAGTCCGGCACGTGCTCCTCCTCAAGGCAATGCGGGCAGTTGCGCCGCACCAGGCGTTGGGCCAGCACCCCGAGCAGGCTGGCATTAAGCAGATACGGCGCGACGCCGATTTCCAGCAAGCGGGTCACCGTGGTCGCGGCGCTGTTGGTATGCAAGGTAGACAGGACCAAGTGGCCGGTCAGGGCACTTTCGGTGGCCATGATCGCAGTTTCCTGGTCACGGATCTCGCCGACCATGATCACGTCCGGGTCATGCCGCAGGATATGCCGCAGGGCGCGGGCGAAGGTGTAGCCGATCTGCGGCTTGACCTGGATCTGGCGAATCCCGTCGATCTGGTACTCCACCGGGTCCTCGACCGTAATGACATTCACCCCGGTATCCTTGATGCCATTGAGGGCGGCGTAGAGCGTGGTGCTTTTGCCTGAGCCGGTCGGGCCAGTCACCAGCAGAATGCCCTGACTGTGACTGGTCAGGTTACGAAAGCGCCGGGCGTCATCGCTGTTGAAGCCGATCTGATCGAGCGTCTTGAGGCTCTGCTGGGTATCCAGGATGCGGATCACCACGCTTTCGCCATGCACCGTCGGCATGATCGACAGACGCAGGTCGATCGTCCGCTCACTGACCCGCACCAGATGCCGACCATCCTGGGGCAGGCGCCGCTCGGCGATGTTCATGCCGCCGATGATCTTGATCCGACTGACAATCGCCGGCAGGTTGCCGAGCCTGATGCGGCGGACCTCCGTCAGCACGCCATCAATGCGGAACAGGATGGTTACCTCCCGCTCACCGGGCCGCAGATGGATGTCCGAAGCGCGCCGGCCAATCGCATCATCAAGCAGGCTATCGACAAAGCGCACTGTCGGCTTGTCCTCGGCCAACTGCTTGATTCGGTGCAGGCTCAACTCGGGTTCTTGGCTCTGGTGTTCGGGCAACTCCAGCGCAGTGGCCGCGCCGTAATGCAGATTGATCGCCACCTGCACCTCATCGGCTCGCGCATGGATGGCTTCAACCTGCTTACCGGTGACAAAACCGAGCAAGTGAAGCAGATCACAGTCCGATGGTGTGGGCGTGGCCACCGCCAACAACTCGCCCTCCAGCATCAATGCCAATACCTGATGCTCCCGAGCCAGGTGTTCGGGCAGCAGGAGCAACGCCTGCTGTTCAACCTGAAAGCCGTCCAGATTGACCCGTGCGATATCCAGTTGTTGCACCAGCGCCTCGGCTAACTGCTGCGGGCTGATCAGCTTGCGCCGCAGCAGGATATCGCCGATCCGACCGGAACCCGGCTCTTCCCTCTGCAGGTGCAGGGCCTGCTGCAAGCTCTGTGGGTCAAGGTGACCGCCCGCCACCAAGAGTTCACCCACCCACTGATGTGGCTGGCTGTTCTTGGCACGCAGACGCAGGTGCTCGATCAATTGCTGACGATTGGTTACAAGTAACGGCATGGAAAAAAGACCTCGACTGGGAGCATCTTTTCAGTCTAAGCGCCATTAATTAGCCAGTATTGTGCTGAGTCAATAAAGCCACCGACGCCGCTCCAGCCCTGTGCCTGCGGGGTTTGCGGCGGGTGATACTTGGCTAATCGGCGATTTTTTGTAAGCGCCGCGGAGGTGGTGGTGTCGAGCGCGTCACCACACACGCAGGGCCATGATCGCTGCCCACCAAGGCGAAAACCGCGAGCATTGCGCACTCGCGCCGCCACTCTTGACGCGGGCCCACGGAGGACCTTGCCTCCTCGTCGGTTCAAAACCCTATATAATTTGCGGCTTTCCATAATCCTGCCCCCAAGGACCCGCCGTGAGCACTCTGCCAGCCTGCCCAAAATGCAATTCCGAATTCACCTATGAAGACGGCCAACTGCTGATCTGCCCGGAGTGCGCCTACGAGTGGTCCGCCGATGCTGCAGCCGATGCCGCCACTGACGGCGACAAGGTGATCAAGGATTCGGTCGGCAACACACTGCAAGATGGCGACACCATCACCGTGATCAAAGACCTCAAGGTCAAAGGCTCCTCGCTGGTGGTCAAGGTCGGCACCAAGGTCAAGGGCATCCGCCTATGCGACGGCGACCATGACATTGATTGCAAGATCGACGGCATCGGCGCCATGAAGCTCAAGTCAGAGTTCGTGCGCAAGGTCTGACCGAGCGAGCGCTCCCACCGCCACGTGGGAGCGCTCGCCCAGGCGCGCCACCCAGCCGAGTTCAGCTCCCGTAGGGTGCGCCGTGCGCACCAATCACCCCGCGCAATCCCTGCGCCCCGGTCACCCTCGCCCTAAAAACCCCCAAAACCCCCGCCCTAGAGCGCTTTTAAAGCCCACAACCCTCTCGTCCCGCACTATCATGCGCAGCTTTTTGCACAGAGCCTTATATGCCGCGCCTGATTGCCCTGCTTTGCCTGCTGTTCGCTGTTTCCGTCCACGCCGAGGCACCGAAAAACTTCACCGCTGCCAAGAAAATCGCCTGGCAGCTCTACGCCGAACGCCCAAGCACCTTCTATTGCGGCTGCGCCTATAACGGCAAGCAGGTCGATCTGGCCAGCTGCGGCTATACGGTGCGCAAGCAACAGCGCCGCGCGCAACGCCTGGAGTGGGAGCATGTGGTGCCCGCATGGGTGATTGGTCATCAGCGCCAATGCTGGCAGCACGGTGGGCGCAAGAACTGCGCACGTAGCGACTCGGTATTCAAGGCCGCTGAAGCCGACCTGCACAACCTGGTGCCGAGCATCGGCGAGGTCAATGGTGACCGCTCAAACTACGCACTCGGCATGCTCAGTGAAAAACCGCAGCAATACGGCGCCTGCCCCATGGTGGTCAACTTCAAACAGAAAACCGCCATGCCGCCCGAACAGGTCCGCGGCGCTTCGGCGCGCATCTACCTGTACATGGCCGACCACTACACGCTGCGCCTGTCCAAGCTCGACCGACGCACCTACGAAGCCTGGAACCGCCAGTACCCGATTAGCGAGTGGGAACGCTGGCGCAACCAGAAGGTCGGCTGCGTGATGGGCCATGGCAACCCCTACATCGGCGCTGTCGACCAGGATCGCTGCCCGGCCCTGCGCCGGGCAGGCGACACACACCGCACCAGCGGCTGAGCCTGCCGGGCCGGCTGCGCGGTCAATGCACTAACAGCGCCTCGGCCACCTGCTTGCGCGTGCCCTTGCCGCGCAGCAACTCGACCAGAACCAGGGCAAATTCGAGTGCGCTGCCCGGCCCCTGACTGGTGATGCAGTTGCCATCGACCACCACGGGTTGGTCGACAAAGGTACAGCCGCTGAGACGCTCACTGAAGCTTGGATAGCAGGTCATGCGCCGCTGCTTGAGCACGCCATATTGTTGCAAGGCCAGCGCTGGCGCCGCGCAAATCCCCGCAAACAACTTGCCGGCCTTGGCCTGTTGGCGAACCCGCTCAGCCAGCGGCTCATGCTCGGCCAGGCGTTGCGCGCCAGGCATGCCGCCGGGCAGCACGATCAGGTCGAACGCCTGGGCCAGCACGTCGACCAGCATGGTATCGGCAGTCAGGCGGGTGCCGCGTGCGCAGGTAATCATGCGCCGGCCTTCAATGCTGGCGACCACCACCTCGACTTCGGAACGGCGCAGCACGTCAATCAAGGTCACACATTCGATGTCTTCGACACCATCGGCAACGGTGACAAGGGCACGTGAAGTCATGTTTGCCTCCTCGAAAAACATCACGAAAAGCCTGCGCAGGTCTTGCCTGCACGGCTTGCGGACGAGCTGTTATGATGCGCGCCTTTTTCCAGATCGCCAGCACAATCGTGCATATGTGCTTTGCTTTCGGTCTGTACATTGCAGGCGTAACGCAGAAGTCCTCAACGGCTGCGACTGCCTTCAAGCGTGCGCTGCCGAGGCTGCGCACACCGGGCGACCGCGCTCGATATTTCCACAACCTTTTACGCCACAGGGAGTCCTGCATGCTGGAACGAATCTTCCACCTTAAAGCACATCACACCACGGTGCGCACCGAGGTTCTCGCCGGCCTCACCACCTTCCTGACCATGGCCTACATCCTCTTCGTCAACCCCAACATGCTGGCCGAAACCGGCATGGACAAGGGTGCCGTGTTCGTCGCCACCTGCCTGGCCGCGGCCATCGGTTCGGCGATCATGGGCCTGGTGGCCAACTACCCGATTGCCCTGGCGCCGGGCATGGGCCTCAACGCCTTTTTCACCTACACCGTGGTGCTGACCATGGGCCACACCTGGCAGGTGGCATTGGGCGCGGTGTTTCTTTCCGGGGTGATATTTTTCCTGCTGTCGATCTTCAAGATCCGCGAGTGGATCATCAACAGCATCCCCATGGCCCTGCGCGCCGGCATAGCCGCGGGCATCGGCCTGTTCCTGGCGATCATCGCGCTGAAGAACGCCGGCATCGTGGTCGACCATCCGGCCACCCTGGTGACACTCGGCGACCTGAGCCAGGGCGGCGCGCTGCTGGCCTGCCTGGGCTTCTTCGTGATTGCCGCGCTGGCTTACCGGCGCGTCACTGGCGCGGTAATGATCGGCATCCTGCTGGTCACCGGCCTGTCGATCATGCTCGGTCTGTCGCAACTACAGGGCGTGGTATCGATGCCGCCGTCACTGATGCCCACGCTGATGCAACTGGACATCATGGGCGCGCTGGATATCGGCTTGCTCAGCGTGATCTTCGCCTTCCTGTTCGTCGACCTGTTCGACACGTCCGGCACCCTGGTTGGCGTGGCGCAAAAGGCCGACCTGCTGGACAAGGACGGTAAGATGCCGCGCCTAGGTCGTGCCCTGCTGGCTGACAGCACGGCGACCATGGCCGGCGCCGCACTGGGCACCAGCACCACCACCAGCTATATCGAATCCGCTGCAGGCATCAGTGCCGGTGGGCGCACCGGCCTGACCGCCTGCGTGGTCGCCCTGCTGTTTCTCCTCAGCCTGTTCTTCGCCCCGCTGGCCGGTGCGGTGCCGGCCTTCGCCACTGCGCCGGCGCTGCTGTTCGTCGCCGTGCTGATGATGAGCAGCCTGGCACAGATAGACTGGGACGACCTCACCGTCGCCGCGCCCGTGGTGGTCGCCGCGCTGGCCATGCCACTGACCTTCTCGATCGCCAACGGCATCGCCTTCGGCTTTATCGCCTGGACCCTGGTCAAGCTGCTGGCCGGCCGCTGGCGCGACCTCAATCCGGCGTTGGTGGTGTTGTCGCTGTTGTTCGTGATCAAGCTGGGCTGGTTCGCTTAGTAACGCAGCACACTGTAGGAGCCCGCTTGCTGGCGATCCGCTCGAATTGATCGCCAGCAAGGGCTAGATGTCCCCCTGGTTCCTACACCGACTGCATACATTTCAACGCTGGACACTTGTCCGCCCGCTTTCCGAGTCCCTCATGAGCCGTTCCCAATTCGATCCCGCCAGCTACGCCGCCCAACTCGCCGAGAAGCAAGCCCGCCTGGTCGAGCTGCTGGCGCCCTTCGCTGCTCCAGCACCGGAGGTATTCGAGTCGCCGCGCGAGCAGTACCGCCTGCGCGCCGAGTTCCGCCTGTGGCGTGAAGACGGCAAGCGCCATTACGCGATGTTCGAGGCCGGCGACAAGTTCACCCCGATCTTCTTCGACGACTTCCCCATCGCCAGCGCGCAGATCAATGCGCTGATGCCGCGCCTTAAAGCCGCCTGGCAGGCCAGTGAGGTGCTTTCTTTCAAGCTGTTCCAGGTCGAATTTCTCACCACCCTGAGTGGCGACGCGCTGATCACCCTGTGCTATCACCGCCCGCTGGATGCGGCCTGGCAAGTCGAGGCGGAGAAGCTCGCTGCCGACCTGCAGGTGAGTATCGTCGGCCGATCCAAGGGCAAGCGCATCGTTATCGGCAGGGATTTCGTCGAGGAAAAACTGCAGGTCGCCGGCCGCACCTTCAGCTACCGCCAGCCGGAAGGTGCCTTCACCCAGCCCAACGGCGAGGTCAATCAGAAGATGCTCGGCTGGGCCTACGAGGTACTGGGCGAACGCGCCGACGATTTGCTGGAACTCTACTGCGGCAACGGCAACTTCACCCTGCCGCTGGCCACCCGGGTGCGCAAGGTGCTGGCCACCGAGATCAGCAAAACCTCGGTCAATGCCGCACTGGCCAACCTGGCCGACAACAGCGTGGACAACGTGACCCTGGTGCGCCTGTCTGCCGAAGAGCTGACCGAGGCGCTGAATGAAGTGCGACCATTCCGCCGCCTGGCCGGCATCGACCTGAAAAGCTACGACTTCGGCAGCGTGTTCGTCGACCCGCCGCGCGCCGGCATGGACCCGGACACCTGCGAACTGACCCGGCGTTTCGAGCGCATCCTGTATATCTCCTGCAACCCGGAGACCCTGGCCGCCAATATCGCCCAGCTCAGCGATACCCATCGGGTGACCCGCTGCGCGCTGTTCGACCAGTTCCCCTACACCCACCACATGGAGTCGGGGGTGCTGCTGGAGCGGCGCTAGGCTGGCAGCGCAGCGCCAGCCTCCGTCTACGCGCGCCTCAACCCGCGCAAGGCCCAGAAGGCTAACCCGGCAAAGACCACCTCGATCAGCAATGCCAGCAGGTTAAACGTCTGCTGGGCGCCGCCGTCGAGCCACAGACCACCGATGCGCGCCAATCCCAGCGAGCTGTAGAGCAGCACCAGCAGGGTCAGCGCGGCGCGGGCCAGGTCGAGGCGACTGAGGGCCAAGGCCAGGAACGCCGCCAGACCGATCTGCAGGCCGCCGTAATAGGCGCGTACATCGGTCGCTGCGGCAGGCGCCATCAGCAACATCCCACTGAGATTGGCCATCTCGTGGGGACGAACGAAATAAGCCAGACCCAAACCGGCCAGCGACACCAACTGAATCAACAGAATCACCCGTGCAAACAACATCGCCAGCTCCCCTACCCCATAAATTGTCTGCGCAGCATAGGCTGCCCAAGGCATATCCGGATACAGCCGCTGATTTGGCCCCGGGGCAGGGACAGCGTTATGCTCGGCCAACGACCCACAATGGAGTTCCCGCATGCGCCCGTTAATCCTTATCGCCAGCCTCTTCGCCGGGTTCGTCCAGGCCGCGGAGCCGATCAGCATCGACGTGCACCGCGATGCAAATTGCGGCTGCTGCAAAGCCTGGATCAGCCACCTGCAAGACAATGGTTTCAAGGTCAATGACCACGTAGAAAGCGACATGAGCGCGGTCAAGCAGCGCCTTGGCGTCCCGCCACGCCTGGCCTCCTGTCACACCGGGGTGATCGACGGCAAGTTCGTCGAGGGCCACGTACCGGCTGTCGACATCCTCAAACTGCGCCAGCAGCCTGACCTGCTCGGTGTCGCGGTACCGGGCATGCCGACCGGCTCGCCGGGCATGGAGATGGGCGATCGCAAGCACGCCTACCAGGTCATCGGCCTCGACCAGCAGGGCAACGAGCGCGTGCTGACCGACTACCCGGGCAACTGAGCGCGTGTGCAAAACGCTCGCCTACCGCGGGCGCTGCACATTCGTCAGTCTGCCCGGGCGGCGATCCGTTAGCAGGTAGGGCGGCTGGCAACAACCCGACAGCGCTATGCCGCACCGCCGGGCCAAGGTGCACTGCCTGCGGCGAGTGACACCCTGATCGCCAAAAACGCTCTGGGCGGCGAACTACTGCGCCCAGGGCGGCGGCGGTTCTTCGCCGACGGGCGCGTCTTCGGCGTTCAGCAGTGCCTGACGGCGCGCTTCGTCGGCCAGGGTGGCCTTGATCTCGCGCATCACCGCGTCGATATCGGCGGCCTCTTCAGGATCATCAAATTCGCCGGTCAGCGGGCTATCGGGGGTCAACTCGCCCGCCTCGTACAGCGCCCACATTTCCTTGGCGTACTTGCTGAACTTGAGCTCCGGGGCGAACTGGCCGAAATAGGCCGACATATTGCCCACATCGCGCTCGAGCATGCTGAAGGCATGGCTGTTGGCGGCGGCATCGACGGCTTGCGGCAAGTCGATGATCACCGGGCCTTCAGGCCCCAGCAGCACGTTGAACTCGGACAAGTCACCGTGCACCAGACCGGCGCAGAGCATCTTGACCACTTCACCGATCATGAAGGCATGGAATTCGCGGGCGTCTTCCGGGTGCAGGTCAACGTCATTGAGGCGCGGCGCAACGTCGCCCTCATCGTCGAGCACCAGCTCCATCAGCAGCACACCCTCGAGAAAGTCGTAGGGCTTGGGCACGCGCACCCCGGCGCCAGCCAGATGGAACAGAGCGGCCACTTCGGCGTTCTGCCAGGCATCTTCCTGGCCTTTGCGGCCGTACTTGGTGCCCTTGGTCATGGCCCGCGTATCGCGGCTGCTGCGCACCTTGCGACCTTCCTGGTACTGCGCGGCCTGACGGAAACTACGCTTGTTGGCCTCTTTGTAGACCTTGGCGCAGCGCAATTCATCACCGCAGCGTACAACGTACACCGCAGCTTCCTTGCCACTCATCAGCGGGCGTATCACTTCGTCGACCAGACCAGCCTCGACCAGGGGTTCAATACGTTTTGGCGTCTTCATTAGCTTTAATCAGGGGTCCTGTGTTGCCCTATTCGCGTATGCCGCCCCGTTATACGGCAATCCTGCGACAGAACCCAGCCCATGGATCGCCATGTGTCTAATTGCCGACCAATAAATATTGCCGAAAATCGTCTTGGCCAGCGAAAAACAGCGCTCCATGCCCACCAGGCATTGCAAGTTGGCGTTGAGCGCAGCCTCGGCTTGGCTCGCGCAACAGTTAACCGGGACATCGCAAAAATCAGGTCGGCAACGGCGCCTGCGCGCAGCCTGTTTAAAAGCGCGATTCGCATTGGCGTGATCGGCGCAAGGGTCGACAATCAAGGCATCATTTCGTGGAGCTGCGCCATGCTCGACCCCGACCTCTGCTGGCAAGCCGTCTGCGCCCGCGATGCCATGCGCGATAACCAGTTCGTCTTCGCCGTACGCTCCACTGGCATCTACTGCCGGCCGAGCTGCCCGGCGCGCCGACCGCTGCGGCGCAATGTCAGCTTCCATGCCGATGCGCAGAGTGCAGAAGCCGCCGGTTTCCGTCCATGCCGACGCTGCTCGCCGCAGGGTGCCAGCCCGGCCGAACAGCTGGATGCACTGGTTACCGCCGCCTGCCGCCTGCTGGTCGAGCAGGACAAAACACCTAGCCTGGCCCAACTCGCCGCGCGCATTGGCCTGTCCGCCTCGCACCTGGCGCGTGCCTTCAAGGCGCGCACCGGGCTGACGCCCAAGGCCTGGGCCGACGCGAACCGCCGCACGCAACTGCAAGCCAGCCTGCCGCAGGCCGAGTCGGTACTCGATGCGGCGCTGGCAGCCGGCTATTGCGGCACCCGCGCGCTGTACGAACAGGACGACGGCTTGAGCCCGGCCCAACGACGCCGGCAAGGCGCCGGCGAAACCCTGCGTTATGCCATCGCCGCCTGCCCGCTCGGTCAGTTGCTGCTGGCGAGCAGCGCCAAGGGCGTCTGCGCCCTGTTGTTCGGCGACACCGCCGAAACGCTGCAAAGTGAGCTGCGCCAGCGCTTCGCCGCCGCCCAGCTGCAGCGCGACGACGCCGACCTCGGCAGCTGGCTGCAGCAGGTCATCGCGCAAATCGAAACCCCACAGCGGGCCGCGCAGTTACCCCTGGACTTGCGCGGCACGGTGTTTCAGCAGCAGGTATGGCGCGCGCTGCGGCAAATCCCGGTCGGCCAGACCCGCAGCTATGGCGAGCTGGCCGCCAGCATCGGCAGCCACCCGCGTGCAGTGGCGCGGGCCTGCGCGAGTAATCCACTGGGGTTGCTGGTGCCCTGCCATCGGGTGATCGGCGCCAATGGCGCGCTGAGCGGTTACCGCTGGGGGCTGGCGCGCAAGGTGGCGCTGCTCGAGGGCGAAACCCTGGCAGCAGATGGACGAGCGGGCGCATCTGGTAGCCAATCCGACCCCGTGAAACAATACGCGCCCACACCCGCGCAGCCCACCGGAGCCGCATGAACCTGACTGAACTCACCACCCGCTTGCACGCTATCCGCGACCGCAACGACTGGCAGCCATTCCACAGCCCGAAGAACCTGGCCATGGCCGCCAGTGTGGAGATGGCCGAACTGGTGGAAATCTTCCAGTGGCTGAGCGAGGCGCAATCACGCCAGCTTAGCGCCGAGCAGCTGGAGCATGCCGGCCAGGAAGTGGGCGATATCGTGCTTTATCTGCTGCTGCTGTGCAGCGAACTGGGCATCGACATGCAACAGGCGGTGCGCGCCAAGCTGGCCGATAGCGAACGGCGGTTCACCCCATGAGCGACCGGCATTTCGATGAACTGGCAACGCGCTTTGCCGAGAAGATCTATGGCGGCGCCAAGGGTGCGATTCGCCTGGCGGTACTCCAGGCCGACCTGGCCGAGGTCCTGCCGGATCGACCGCTACGGGTGCTGGATATAGGCGCAGGCCTGGGCCATATGGCGCTGTGGTTGGCCGAACGCGGCCATCAGGTGACCCTGGCCGAGCCGGCTGAACCGATGCTCAATGGCGCCCGCGAGCGCTTTGCCGCCGCCGGGCAACAGGCGACCTTTATCCAGGCGCCCTGGCAGGATCTGCTCGGCCAGCTTCAGCAACCCTACGACCTGGTGGTCTGCCACGCGGTGCTCGAGTGGCTGGCCGAACCGGCGGCCATACTGCCGGTGCTGCACCAGCTTTGCGCGCCCGGCGGCTGGCTGTCGCTGGCCTTCTACAACAAGGATGCGCTGATCTACCGTAACCTGCTCAAGGGCCATTTCCGCAAGCTGCGCAAGGCCGAGTTCGCCGGCGAGAAGCAGAGCCTGACCCCGCAGCAACCGATAGATCCGCGCGAGCTGGCGACGCAACTCGAGGCGTATTGGCAGGTCGAAAGCCAGAGTGGCATCCGGGTTTTCCATGACTATATGCCCCGTGAGTTCCAGGCCAAGGCCGAGCTGATCGACCTGCTGGAAATGGAGCTGGCCTACCGCCGCCACCCAAGTTTTGCCGGCCTGGGCCGCTATCTGCATTGGATCTGCCGCCCGCATTGACAGGAGGGGACAATGAACCGCATAGCACTGTTGTTATGCCTGACTCTGGCCGCCTGCCAGAGCCAGAACCCTTATACGGCGCAGTCCACTGCATTGCCGCCAGCCCCCGCGCATGCCGACAGCCAACTAGACCGCAGCGCCTACCCGGCGCCAGCGCGTGATTATGCGCGCTACCGCAACTGGGCCTGGCGCGACGGCCAACCACCAGCAGGCAGTGCTTGGGCCAGTTCAGCGCTGGTACAAGAGGCGCTGAGTAACGCCCTCGATCAGCGCGGCCTGCGCCCAGCCCAAACCGGTGTGGCCGCAGACCTCGAAGTCAGCAGCGCGGTCCACCTGGAGCGGCGCATTCGTCAGGTCGCCGATCACTATGGCGGCTATTACGGCCACAGCCGCTACTCGAACGACTATGGCCTGCGGGGCAGTACACCGCTGGTGCGCACCTATGAAGAAGAGGTATTGGTAGTGCGCATCGACCTGTTCGACGGCCAGGACGGCCAAGCCGTGTGGAGCGGCAGCGCCGAAATGCTCAGCGACGGCAGCCAGAGCGAACGCAACAAGGCACTGCGCTCAGCCCTGCAACGCGCCTTGGCCAATTACCCGCCAACCTGATACAGCGCAATCATCGGCCCTTGGCGCACGCACCGGCGTAAAACCAGCCAAGGACCCAGGAGGTTCTACCATGCGTTTGCACCTGCTGCTGATCCCCGCCCTGCTGTTGCTCGGCGCCTGCCAAACCACCCAGCTCAATCGGGACTTCGACCCTGGCCGCGACTTCGCCGCCTACCGCAGTTGGAGCTGGCAGGAGCCGGCCCTGCGCTACAAACCCGACGACCCGCGAATCAACAGCGACCTGACCGAGCAACGCATCCGCAGCGCAGTCGCCGAGCAACTCGACCAGCGCGGCCTACGCCTGGCGCCTGCGGGAAAGACCAGCGACCTCAAGGTGCAGGCCTGGTTAATCGTCGATAACCGCCAGCAGCAGGTCAGCACCCATGCTGGCGGCGCCTGGGGCAACCCGTGGGGCGGCGGTTTCTGGGGTGGCCCGACCTACGTCGAAACGCGCACGGTGGATTATCAGGTCGGCACCCTGCAAATCGACCTGTTCGACAGCAAGGACGGCAAGTTGGTCTGGCGCGGTAGCGCCGCGCAAACCCTGCGCAGCAACCAACCAGGTCCTGCCGAGCGCAGCGCGGCAATTCGTGAGGCGGTGGCCAAGGTACTCAGCCAATACCCACCCCGCTAGGACGCACCATGAAACCATCACCCGCATTAACCCATCGCCCGGCGATGGTCGCCGACCTGAGCGCCGTCGCCGCATTCCCACAGAATGCGCAAGAGCTGTTCTTCGCCTACCCGAAGGCCGAGTGGCCGTTGAGCGCCGATCAACTGGCCGCCGCCATGGCCGAGCGCCGCGACAGCACCGTGGTGCTGCTCGATGGCCGGGTCGCCGGCTTTGCCAACTTCTATCAGTGGCATTACGACGACCACTGCGCCCTGGGCAACCTGATGGTCGCACCCTGGGCCCGTGGCCATGGCGTGGCGCATTATCTGGTGGCGGTGATGGAGCAGCTGGCGCGCGAGCATTACCACGCCAAACGCATGCAGGTGTCGTGCTTCAACGCCAACAGCGCCGGCCTGCTGCTCTACCCCAAGCTTGGCTATGCACTCAGTGGAGTGGTCGAACGGCGTGACCCACAGGGACAGCGCGTGGCGTTGATCCAGTTCAGCAAACCGTTCTGAACCCCAGCTACATATCCCAATCCGGCGCATCCGCCAGCCGCTCGATCAGAAAATCCAGCAACGCCCGCAGCGCCGGTGGCATCTGCCGGCGCGTGCCGTACAGGGCGTAGATGCCCAACTGCTGCGGTTCGTAGTCCGGTAACAGCTGCACCAGCGCCCCGGCACGCAGATGCGCGCTGACCGAATAACGCGGCTGCAGGCTGATGCCGATATCGGCCAACACGGCCTCCAGCAACACCATGGATTCATTGGCACTGAGGTTGCCGCTCACCGCCACGGCATGCGGCTCACCGGCGCGGCTGAACTCCCAGATGCTGCGGCCGAAATAGGCGTAACTCAGGCAATTGTGCTGCGCCAGGTCCTCGGGCCGCAGTGGCGTGCCGTGCTTGGCCAGATACGCAGGAGTGGCGCACACCACCGAGCGACACACCACCAGCTGCCGGGCGATCAGGTTGGGGTCGAGCTGATTGGTAATGCGCAGGGCCAGGTCGATACGTGCCTCCACCAGATTGACCGCCTGGCTGCCCACCAACAGATCGACGCTGACCTGCGGATACAGGCGAATAAACTCATCCAGCGCATGCACCAGCCAGGCCTGGGCCAGCGACTGGCTGCAAGCGATGCGCAAGGTGCCACGCGGCGCGGCCTCATCGGTGCGGCTGACGCTCTGCATGGCGTCGGCCATGGCCAACATCTCGCGGCACTGGCCGAGCAACTGCTCGCCCGCACCGGTCAGGCTCAGCTTGCGCGTGGTGCGGTGCAGCAGGCGCGCACCAACCCAGGCTTCCAACTCGCCGAGGTAACGCGACACCATCGCCCGCGACATTTCCAGCGCTTCGGCCGCAGCAGTCTGGCTGCCGCGCTCCACCACTTCGACAAATACTCGCGTAGCCGTTAGCCGATCCATTATTAGCCCATTCAGCGCAACAAACATGCGCAGATTAAGGGGCTTTTTGATCGATTTAAAGCAACTAAGATCGCCTCACTTACTCAACAGGAGATCAGCATGTCGATCCTAAACCACTTGCGCAGCCTGCTCACCAGCGCCAGCCTGCTTACCCTTGCCACCACCGTCATTGCCCAACCGCTGGCCCTGGACGTCTACAACCCAGGCGACAAGGCGATTTTCCCAGTGACCTCGACGCTGATCAGCGGCGAGCGCGATGCCATTCTGGTCGATGCGCAGTTCTCCACCCGCGAAGCCCAGGAGCTGGTCGAGCGCATTCAAGCCAGCGGCAAAAACCTCACCACCATCTTTATCAGCCACGGCGACCCGGATTTCTACTTCGGCCTGGACACCCTGACCCGCGCCTTCCCCAACGCCAAGGTCCTGGCCACGCCGCAGACCATCGCCTATATCGAGAAAAGCCGTGAACCAAAGCTGGCCTACTGGGGCCCGATCCTCAAGGACACCGCGCCAGCCCGCACCCTGGTGCCGCAAGCGCTGCAAGGCGACCACCTGACGCTGGAAGGCCAGACCCTGCAACTGATCGGCCATGACCCCAAGCACACCAGCCTGTGGATTCCGAGCATCAAGGCAGTGGTCGGCGGCGTGCTGACCTACGCCAACATCCACCCCTGGATTGCCGACGCACAAACGCCGCAAGCGCGTCAGACCTGGCTGAAGTCTCTGTATGAGCTGGAAGCGCTGGGGCCGAAAACCCTGGTGCCGGGCCACTTTATGGGCCAGCCCAAGCTGAACCTGGATGACCTGCGCTTTACCCGCAACTACCTCAATGACCTGGAAGCCGCGCTGCCCAAAGCCAAGAACAGCCAGGCGCTGATTGAAGCGATGAAAGCCAAGTACCCGGATCTGCTGGACGCCAGCAGCCTGGAACTGAGCGCCAAGGTGCTCAAGGGTGAAATGCAGTGGCCGTAAGCCACAGCCGCTGATTAGCAGCGCATCACACGCAAAAGGCCTTGGTCAAAAGCCCAGGCTTTTGTGCATGCGCTAAGCGGCAATCTAGCCTTGTTGAGGCTGACGAGGTGGACAGCTTTTACGGCATACTCATCCGCCCTTGCTGCCCTGGAGATGCCCCATGCCTGCCCCGATCTGGTGGTTGATGGCCCTGCCCTTCCTCGCCGGCGCCTGCCTGCCGCTGCAAGCGGGGATCAACGGCCAATTGGCCAAGCACGTTTCCAGCACACTCAGCGCCGCCTTGATCTCCTTTCTGGTCGGCAGCCTGGCCCTGCTGCTAATGGTGCTGGTCCAGCGCGAAGCACCCAGCCTCAGCGCCCTCAAGGGGCTGACCTGGTGGCACTGGAGCGGCGGCCTGCTCGGCGCCTTCTTCATCTTCATCGCCGCCTTCGCCGGGCCGCGTATCGGCGCCCTGCTGCTAATGGCGCTGGTACTCGCTGGCCAGCTGGGCATGGCCCTGACCCTGGATCACTTCGGCTGGGCCGGCTTTCGCGAAGCGCCTATCAGCCCCGGCAAGATTGGCGGCTTGCTGCTGATAGTCGCAGGCATCTGGTTGATCAGGCGCGGCTAGGTGTGCGCGCGCACCGCCTAGGCGGCCCCGCAGCCCCTAGCGACTCAGGCATCGTGGGCCAGTCGCGGGCATGCTCAGTCGCGCTCGAATTTGTAGAACAGATTGGGTTCGCTGACCAGATACAGGTTGCCACGGTCGTCCAGGGTCATGCCTTCACCCTGCGGCACGCTGTCTTGCAGGCCGGCGAAACCACCGAGCAATGAGCGGAAGCTGATCAGCTTGCCCTCGCCATCCAGTTCCATCAGCACCTTGGATTCATCGCTGAGCAAGGCCAGATGGCCGGTCTGTTCGTCGTAGTGCACCGAGGACAGGTCGGTGGCGAAGACATTCTCGACCCACGCCTCGCGGTCGATGACTTCGAGGTTGAAGTCGCCTTCAATGCTCGCCTTCAACCCGCGGATTTCGTAGAGCTTGCGCGGTGAGTGCTCCTTGACCACGAACAGCCGGTCGCCAGCACGGTCGTAGCCAACGCCCTCGAAACCCTGATTACCGCCCAACTCGATACCCAGGGTCAGCGCCCGGTAATCCTCGCGAAACAAGGCGCCGGGCTGATCCGGCACCTCGACCACGACCAATGCATGCTGGCGTTCCTCGGCCAGCAACAACAGGTTGTCACCCAGGTAGGTGATGCCCTCTACATCCTCGAAACCGCTGAGCGGGTAGCGCGCCAGCACCTCGCCGTCCGTGCCCAGGGCGAGCAGTTCTTCCGGGTTGTTGACCACAGCCCAGAGCTGGTCGCGGTGCTCGTCATAGGTCAAGCCGGAGAGGTTGTCGCTGACCCCGGGCACGACCTTGGCGTCGATTCGCACCCGGTACTCCGGCAGCCACATACTGCGGTCTTGCCACTCGGTTTCATGCCAGGAGGTCTGGATCCAGAAGTACAAGCGGTCATCCAGGTGCAGGGTGCGCACTTGATACGCCAGGGTCAGCAGGACCAACACCAGCGCCCATATCCATGGACTCAAGACGGGCAGCCGTCCTAGCATCCCCTTGGCAATTGACATCATGATTGGTCACTCTCGCATACAGATGGGCAAAGGCAGTCTGCCCCGCGATTGTTGCAATCCGCGGAGCGCTGCACGCGAGCGCGCAAAACTGATGAAACCAGCGCCAGTTGGCGCGAAGGATGGGATCGTGCAACGCAGGTCAAGTTCCCCCGCCCCGCGCAGATCAACGCTACGAGGTGCGGCAAGCCTCCTGTAAATGTTAAGGTGCCCGCCCTTTTGCTTATATGGATAGAGACAGGTCGTCATGACACTGGCCCAACCATTGCACTGGCTGCCTAAGCCGCCTTAGCGTTACGCCCCTTCTGCATAGCCTCGCCGGACCACCCAGTCGCGCCGCTGTGCACCCTTGTGCAGCGTGCAGCCGAACGCCGTTCGGTCATGCGCCTGCTTTACTTGTAAACCTGCCATTCACCCAGTCCGCCGTGCGCTTTGCGCGCGACAGCGCAATACAGCCCTTTGGGAATACGCCATGCTGCAAAGCCTTAAAAACACCTGGTTCTTCAACATCCGCGGCGACGTGCTCGCTGGCATAGTGGTAGCGCTTGCGCTGATCCCGGAAGCCATTGCTTTCTCGATCATCGCCGGAGTCGACCCCAAGATCGGTCTCTATGCCTCGTTCTGCATCGCCGTGGTGATCGCCTTCGTCGGCGGCCGCCCGGGCATGATCTCCGCCGCCACGGGCGCCATGGCCCTGCTGATGGTGACCCTGGTGAAAAACCACGGCCTGGAATACCTGCTGGCCGCCACCCTGCTCACCGGGCTGCTGCAGATCGGCGCCGGCTACCTCAAGCTCGGCTCGCTGATGCGCTTCGTCTCACGCTCGGTGGTCACCGGTTTCGTCAATGCCCTGGCGATCCTGATCTTCATGGCCCAGCTGCCGGAGCTGACCAATGTCAGCTGGCACGTCTACGCCATGACTGCCGCCGGCCTGGGCATCATCTACCTGCTCCCCTATGTACCGAAGGTCGGCAAGATCATTCCCTCGCCGCTGGTGTGCATCCTCTCGATGACCGCTGTGGCCATGTATTTCGGCCTGGATATTCGCAGCGTCGGCGATATGGGCGAGCTGCCGGACACCCTGCCAATCTTCCTCTGGCCGGATGTACCGCTGACCTTCGAAACCCTGGCGATCATCTTCCCCTACGCCGCTGCACTGGCCGTGGTCGGCCTGCTGGAATCGATGATGACCGCCACCATCATTGATGACCTGACCGACACCAACAGCGACAAGAACCGCGAATGCAAGGGCCAGGGCGTGGCCAATATCGCCTCCGGCCTGCTCGGCGGCATGGCCGGTTGCGCGATGATCGGCCAGTCGGTGATCAACGTGAAGTCCGGCGGCCGCGGCCGTCTGTCATGCCTGACTGCGGGCGTGGTCTTGCTGCTGATGGTGGTGTTCCTCAGCGACTGGGTCAGTCAGATCCCCATGGCCGCGCTGGTCGCGGTGATGATCATGGTCTCGATCGGCACCTTCAGCTGGGACTCGCTGCGCAACCTCAAGCAGCACCCGCTGTCGACCAACATCGTGATGGTCGCCACCGTGGTGGTGGTGGTGTTCACCCACAACCTGGCCTATGGCGTGCTGGTCGGCGTGCTGCTGGCGGCGATGTTCTTCGCCAACAAGATCGGCCACTTCATGTACATCAGCTCGGAGGCCGACAACGACGGCACCCAGCGCCGCTACAACGTAGTCGGCCAGGTGTTCTTCAGCTCCGCCGACAAGTTCGTCGCTGCCTTTGACTTCAAGGAGGCGGTTGATAAGGTGATTATTGATCTGTCCCGCGCGCACTTCTGGGACATCACCGCCGTCGCCGCCCTGGACAAGGTGGTAATCAAGTTCCGCCGCGAAGGCACCGACGTCGAAGTGCTGGGCCTCAACGAAGCCAGCGCCACCATCGTCGACCGATTCGGCGTGCACGACAAATCGGGCCCCGCTGGGTCGGATGCCGTCGACCAACTGATGGGCCACTAAAAGGAGCACAACATGACCCACGTAATGGCTTGTATCGATGGTTCGCCCTCCACCACCGGCGTCTGTGACTACGCCGCCTGGGCCAGCCAGCGCCTCGGCGCAGCGCTGTGCTTCCTGCATGTCCTGGATCAGGTGCAGTACCCGCAGCCAAGCGACTTGTCCGGCACCATCGGCCTGGGCAGCCGCGAACACCTGCTGGAAGAACTGGCGGCGCTCGACGAAAAACGCAGCAAGCTGGCCCTGGAGCAGGGTCATCACCTGCTCGAAGCGGCCAAGGCCCGCGCCATCGCCGATGGCGTAGCCAACCCGCAACTGCGCCAACGGCATGGCGACCTGGTGGAAAGCCTGGTCGAACTGCAACAGGACATCCGCCTGCTGGTGATCGGCCGCCAAGGCGCAACCAGCGACAACCTCAGTCAACTGGTCGGCAGCCACCTGGAGAACGTAATCCGCACCGTGCAGCGGCCGATCCTGGTCAGCTGCGGCGAGTTCAAGGCGCCGCAGAGCTATATGTTCGCCTACGACGGCAGCGCCACCGCGCGCAAAAGCATCGAGATGATCGCTGCCAGCCCGCTGCTCAAGGGCCTGCCGTGCCACCTGCTGATGATCGGCGCCGACACCAGCGACGCCTGGGAGCAACTCAAGTCCGCCGAACGCGTGCTACAAGGTTCGGCCAGCGAGGTGCACCTGGCGATCCGCGCTGGCGAGGTCGAACCAACCCTCCACGCCTACCAGGCCGAGCACGGTATCGACCTGCTGGCCATGGGCGCCTATGGCCACTCACGGATTCGTCAGTTCCTGGTCGGCAGCACCACCAGCACCCTGCTGCGCACCAGCAACAGCGCGTTGTTGATTCTGCGCTAGGGCCAGAACGAGTCGCCCAACTCGTGATGATGGCAAAGTGGTACTCCCAGCGAGCCTGACGCACTATAGTCGGGCCCAGCCGTTTTTGTGATTACACACTATGAGCAACTCTGAAGTACCCCGTGACCCCCAGACCTTCGTACTCTGGCGCGAAGCCCAGGACACACGAATCCGCACCCGCCTGGGCGGCATCTATTACCTGCTGGCGTGGTTACTGACCTGGCTGTTCAGCGACAGCCCGACCGAGCTGCTGGCCTGGGGCCTCGCGGGGGCAGCCTTGTTCGCCCTGATGTTCGCGCTGCGCCTGCTTCATCGCCTGCCCGCAGAGGAGACGCCCCACACGCTGCGCAGCTGGCTCGATCGCCATTGGGCATTGGTCCTGCTGACCGCGCTGGCCTGGGGTCTGACCCATGCCTGGAGCCTCAGCGACCCGGCATTCACCAGCTCCTGGCTGATCGCCACCCTCAGCACCATCGCCTTCAGCACGGCGATGGCCTTCAACTTTTCGATGCGCAAGGGCCGCGCCATCGTCGCCCTGCTCCTGCTCTACCTGCCCGGACTGGTCATACTGGCCGTGGATTGGCGCGAGCAGCAGGCGACCCTGATCACCCTGGCCTTCTACCTGAGCTATCTGATCCTGGCACTCAAGCGCAGCCACCGCGAGTACCAAAACACCCTGGCGCTTGAGCTCGAGCTGCTGGAACAACAGCAACGCCTGGAACAACTCAGTCGCACCGACAGCCTGACCCAACTGGGCAATCGCTATCAGTTCAACAACCTGTTTTCGGTGATGGTCGCCAGCGCCCAGCACCAGAATGGTCCGATGTCGCTGATACTGCTGGATATCGACTTCTTCAAGCGGGTCAACGACCAACACGGCCATGCCTGCGGCGACGCCTGCCTCAGTGCCTTCGCCGAACGCATGCGCCAGGTATTCCGCCGCGACAGCGATGCCCTGCTGCGCCTGGGTGGCGAGGAGTTCGGCGTGCTGATGCCCAACACCACCCTGGAGCAGGCCTGCCTGCTGGCCGAGAGTTTTCGCCAGGAACTGACCCAACACGGCTTCAGCGTAAAGGGCAGCGACCTGCCACTGACCGCCAGCCTCGGCGTCGGCTGCTTCGACACGCAGCGCGACGACAGCGCCGAAGCATTCTACAAGCGCGTCGACGCTGCGCTTTATCAAGCCAAGGGTGCAGGGCGCAACTGCCTGGTGCAGGCCTGAAAGCCCCAATCTGCAACCGCCCTACACGCGAAAACTGCCCATCTGCCTGGCCAGATCATCGGCCAGCTCACTCAGGGTCTGGCAGTCCGCACGACAGCTTTGCACCTCACCGGCAGTGGCATGGGCCAGGTCGACGATACCCTGGACGTTGCGGTTAATTTCCTCGGTCACCGCCGCCACCACCAATTTCCACCAACGCACTGGTGACCCGGCGAATCGGCCGCACCAGGCCACGCGCCAACAGCACTACCTACGAATACAGCACCACCCCCTGCTTACCGCTGCGTTTACGCTGATACATCGCCTGATCAGCCTGGCGCATCAGGGTCTCGGTATCCGGCTCGATACCGTCGCTGAAACTGATGCCGATGCTCGCACCAACGCTGACACTCAGGTTATCCAGCGCCACAGGCAAACTGATCACATGCAACAGCCGCTCCGCCAGCAGCAGAACGTCCTGCCGCTCAAGAATGCCTTCAGTGAGCAGAATGAACTCATCACCACCCAGCCGGGCGACCAGGTCGCTACTGCGGGCAAACGCCTGTAACCGTGTGGCAATCTCGATCAATACCCGATCACCGACCGCATGCCCCCATTCGTCATTGATATTCTTGAAGCCGTCCAGATCGATCAACACCAGCGCCAGCAACTCGCCGCGGCGCTGGGTGCGCAACATGGCCTTTTGCATATGGCTGGCCAGGGCGGTTCGGTTAGCCATCCCGGTCAGCGGGTCCTGCATGGCCTGCACGGCCAGGCGGGCGTTGGCGTCGGCCAGCGCTTCAGTGCGCTCGGCAACCCGCTGCTCCAGCACCTTTTCTTGCTGCAGTGCGGCGGCCAGGGCCTGTTTCTGCGCCTCTTCCTGCAACCGTTTGAGCTGATTGAAGCGCGCCGCCAGACCCAGCGAGAGCAGCAACATCTCAATGGCCGAGCCAATCTGCATGGCGTTGACGGTGATGAAGTTGGACGGGATCATGCCGAAATTACGCAGCGCCAACAGGGTGCCGCCGATCAGCAGCACCAGCCAGGCCAGCACGAATATCTGCGCCCCCGGCACTCGCTTGGCCACACAAATCAACCCGCTGACCAACAGCACCACAGTGGTGATCAGGCCAACGATAGACATCAACTGCAGGGCCAGCTGCACCTCGATCAGCAACGTGCCGAGGGTCGCCAGCGCCGCCAGACTCGCCCACACGCGCAGGTAACGATCGAGCCTCGGCGTGCGCCGCGCAGTAGACAAAAACGCTTGGGCAAACAACACCCCGAGCGTGGCCGATAGACACAGGCCTAGGGGCAGCAGCCGATTGCCCAGCTCACCCAGATTGGGCCACAGGTATTGCGCACCAAGGCCGTTGATGGCCAGGACGCCCACCCCAAAGCTGGCGATAAAGCACACATACAAAATAAATGAGCGCTCACGCAGCACCGCGAACAGCAACAGGTTGTAGCTGCCCAATGCCAGCAAGGCGCCGAAATACAGCGCCAGCAACACATAGCCCTTTTGGCTGTGTTGCTGAAAGTCCGCCGCCGGCCATAACCGGCTAGCCAGGGTCAGGCTGCCCTCGGAGTGGACACGCATCAACAGCCTGCGCTGTTCCCCGGGGGCAAGACGCAGGGCGAACAGCGGATTGCGGTGACCGATGCTGCGCTCACCATAGGCCAGGGTGTCGCCGGCGTGCTGAATGTGTATCCCATCCGCACCGATGCTGTAGAGACTGACCTGGTCAAGCGAGGCGTAGCTCATCTCGATCAGCCAATCGCTAACCTCGTCTGCCGTGGAGACCAGCTCGAAGCTCAGCCAGAGATGATCATGGGTATAGCCGAAATTCAGATCGCGGCGCTCACTGGCCGGACGAAACTGCTCGACCTGCTGGCGCACCTGCTCGACCTGCAGGCTGCCCGACGGGTCACGCAGATAGCTGATGTAGGGCTGCAAATCGATGGCACCAAGACGGTCAGCAACTCTCAGCACCGGCGGCTCGGCAACCGCCACGGGGCTGACCAGCAGCAGCATGCAAGCCAACAAGCGCAGCAAGGCCAAAAGACCAACAATCGCGAACTTATTCGGCAAGGCCAACCCTCCTACACCACGTCTCTCTAGTAGCATCGTGCCACCCTCTTGGGCTTGAAGATAGCTCAGCACGCCTACTCACTCACACTGAAGTCCAGGCGTGCGGTCTGGCCACTCTGATCCAGCACGCTGAGCTGGTAACGACCGCTGCGGGTAAAGGCATGGTTGAAGCTGGCCTCGGCTGCAGTCTGACCCAACGGCTGGCCATTGACGAACCACCAGTGCTGGCCCGTGCCACCGAGTGCGGAAAGGCGCAGACGCAGCGGCTCGGTACTGCCCGCCGGGCGGCGCAGGCGGTCGCCCTGGCGCACCCCGACAATCGACAGCGGCGCGACCAGCGCGGTCCCGTGCGGCGGGCATGCCGGGTCGCTGGCCGGCAAGCGCGCGCTGCGCCGCTCGGCACGCGGCAGCCAGGGCTCCAGCTGCGCGGGCCACAGGGCAACGCTCTGCAGTTGGGCGCCAGGGCAGCCGGCAGCGACACGCAGACCGCCAGCGTTGAGCCAACGTTGTTCCTGCAGGCCCAAACCCAACGGCTGATCCAGTGCCTGCAGGGTCGGTGGCGTGGTGCCGGCCAGGGTCCAGGCGAAACGCTGGCGCCGGCAGTTGGGGTCGGCCTTGGCCAATGGCTGACCCAGCGGCCAGCAGATTGCCGCCACGCCAACCTCTGCCGGTTGTGGATCGGCCGGCACGCCAAGGCCGCGCTGGCTGTCGCGGTTGCTCAGCAGGTCGTGCACTTGCAGCAACAAGGGCGCCGCCGAGGCCAGGCCGAACTGACCGGGCACCGGGGTGCCGTCCGGGCGACCGATCCAGATGCCGATGACATGGCGCGGCGCCACGCCGATCGCCCAGGCATCGCGAAAGCCATAGCTGGTACCGGTTTTCCAGGCCAGGCTTGGCCGCTGCACCAACTGTGCGCGCGGATCACCGTCCGGCCGCGCCTGGCCACTGAGAATGCGCCGCACGATCCAGGCGCCACCGGGCGACAACAGGCGCCGCTCCAGCAGTGCATCCTGCGGCTGGAAACGCAGACGCGCCGCCTTGCCGCCACGGGCGAAGGCGCTGTAGCCGCCAACCAACTCTTCCAGACGGCTGCCGGCGCCGCCGAGAATCAGCGCCAGGTTCGGCTCGGCCAACGACGGCAAGGCCAGCGGCACCCCGACGCTGCGCAGCTCGCCGGCGAAACGCTTTGGCCCATAGGCTTCCAGCAACTGCACCGCTGGCAGGTTGAGCGACGTGGCCAAGGCCTCGCTGGCTGACACCGCGCCACTGAAACCGGCGCCGAAGTTGCCCGGACGGTAGTCGCCGTAACGCCGCGGCACGTCTTGCAACAAGGATTCGGAATGGATCAGCCCGGCGTCCAGCGCCATGCCATAAAGGAAGGGCTTGAGGGTCGAGCCGGGCGAACGCACAGCGCTGATCATGTCGACATGGCCGAAGCGTTTGCCATCACCGATATCCACCGAGCCGAGGTAAGCGCGCACCGCCATGCTCGGCTGTTCGACCACCAGAATCGCCGCCGACGTGCGCTCCGGCAGGCGTGCGCGCCAGCCCAGCAGCAGGTCCTCCAGGCGGCGTTGCAAGGCGGCATCGACAGTGGTGCGAATCAACGGCGGGCTGCCGGGGCGGTTCAGTCGCCGCGCCAGCAAGGGTGCCAAACGCGGCTCCTGGCGCGGCGCCAGCAGCACCGGTTCCTCCAGGGCATCCGCGATCGCCGCATGCGGCCACACCGCGAAACGGTCCAGGCGCTTGAGTACCTTGTCCCGTGCTGCCTGGGCCCGCTCGGGATGACGATCCGGACGCAGGCGGCTGGGGGCCTGCGGCAGCACTGCGAGCAACGCCGCTTCGGCGCGGGTCAGGTTGGCCGGGGCCTTGCCCAGATAGCTCCAACTGGCTGCGGCCACGCCTTGTAGGGTGCCGCCGAAAGGCGCGCGATTGAGGTAAAGGCCAAGAATCTCGTCCTTGGACAAATGCCACTCCAACTGCACGGTGCGCCACAGTTGCTTGAACTTGCCGGCGTAACTGCGCGCATGCGGATCGAGCAGCCGCGCCACCTGCATTGACAGGGTGCTGCCGCCGGAGAGCACACGCCCACCCCTGAGGTTTTGCCAGGCCGCGCGGCCCAGGGCCAACGGATTGACCCCGGGATGCTGGTAAAACCAGCGATCCTCGTAGGTCAGCAGCGCGTCCAGGTAATAGGGCGAAACCTCTTCAGGGCTGATCGGGTAGCGCCACACACCGTCATGATCGGCAAAACGCCACAGCGGCGTGCCGTCCTCAGCCAATACCACCCGCGCCATGTCGTCTTCCGGCAACGGCAGCGGGAACAGGCGATCGGCCGCTAGCAGCACCAGCATCAGGCACAGGGGCGCAGCCAGCCATGGGCGGCGCAGTACAGGCCATAGTCCGGCGACTCGGCCGGTCAGCTTAAGCACGCGAAACTCCTTGTATAGTGAATCCAGCGCCCGCGCCCACATGCAACCCGCACGTGGCAGGAACCCAGCGCCGCCGTCTGACGCCCAATAGCCCTGCGATAGCGCAAAATGACTGGCACACTGGCGTCCGCTAACAACTACACCAGACGAACTGGAACAGAAAAAATATGAGTGTTGAAGGTTTTTTTGAATCCCTCGGCCAGGCGTTCGGCGCGGTCATCCGCTTTATCGTCGAAGGCCTGAGCGGGTTCTTCCGCCTATTTGGCGATGCGTTCGGCGGCTTTATCGATGGTATGTCCAAGGCGCTGGGCATTACGCCGTCACTGCTCGGCATGCTCGTGCTGGTCATGGGTCTACTGCTGCTCTACGCCGCCGTGCGTGCCTTTCTGCGCCGCTCGATCATCGCCGGTTTGATCTGGCTGTTCTTCGGCCTGTGGCTACTCGGCGGGCTGATCAGTTAGCTACCTCTACTTGCATTTCCCCGGATTGCATCAGGACTACGGGTCGCTTTTGTAGCCCGGATGAAATCCGGGGAGCGATCTCACTCCCCGGCCCGGATCACCGCTTCTTCCGCACCGCCAGCCCAATCCACCGGCAATACTCCACGCTGCACATGGCGATGAAAGCTGGAGTGTGGCCAGTCTCGTACCCGTTCGACCAGGCCGTGCGTCAGCGGGTTGATATGAATGTAATCCACATGGGCGGCGAAATCGCGCTCATCGCGAATCAGGTGCTCCCAGAAGCGCCGCTGCCAAAGATTGGCTTCGCCTTTGCCGTTAAGCCTGACCGTGTTGTCCGGCAGGGCTCGCAACGCCGCCACGAATGTCGACTTGAACAGGCGGATACGCGAGGAAAAATCGGCATCGTCCTTGGGTAGGGTCATCAGCAGATGCAGGTGGTCCGGTAGTAACACGATGGCGGGTAAACGACAGGGCTTTTGCCGACACGCGAGGCGTAGGGCTTCGCCCAATTCGTGGTGATGTCGAACCAGCATGTCACTGCTGCGATCCTGCAACGTCAGTGTGAGGAAGTAGCAGGCTCCGGGCGTTCTTGCCCTGCGGTAATGCACCATGTTGCAAACCTCCGTGTCTGAAAGATTTCCCCGGATTGCATCCGGGCTACGAGAGCATGAACGCATGCTTTGGTAGCCTGGATAAAATCCGGGGAGGGCTATAGCCGACTCAACGTTCCTTGACCTCCAACCGCCCCGGCGTTTCGCCCAACGCCTGCCAGTTCGGCCGGTACATAGATTCCACCTGCGGTGGCGGTATGCGGTAGCTGCCGGGGGTGACGGCGCGGGCCAGGTAGAGCAGGTGGCTGGTGGCGTAGCCGCTGACGTCCAGGGCCGCGACATAACGATCGCCGCGAAACTCCTGATGCTTGATGCTGGCGTCGTGCATCGACTTTTGCCACTCCTGCACCGCGCTGCCGGCGTCTTGCAGGCTGGCGGTGCTTTGCGCGAGGTTCTGGTTTTCCAGTTCCAGACCGGCGGGCAGCAGGTCAACGACCAGGGCATCCGGCACCCGCTGCCTGGCCGTTACGGCCAGATGCACCAGCACCAGTTCGCCGCTTTTCAGGGCAGACAGATCCAGCGGCTCGCCGTCCATGCCGAGGTACTCGCGGTAGATGCTCAGGTTTTCGCCGCCTGCCGCCGGGGCCTTGAGCGGGTAGCCGGACAGAGTCAGCTGTTGATACAACGGTTCGCTGCCGGGATTGCCGATGGTCATCGGCGCGGCCAGTTGGCTGCCGTCCAGCTTGAGCGCCGACTGGCTATTGCTCAGTTCGAACTCGAACGCCCCGCTGTTTACACCGGCGCGCCAGGCGGGTTCCGGCTTGCCGAGCAGATTGCGCCCGGCCAGGTACAGTGCATTGCGCTCCTGGGTCGACAGCCACTGCTGGCCTGCAACCTCATCGGCCAAGGCGAACAGCCGCTCTTCGCGGTGGCCGGCGGCCAGGTCATGCTCCTCCAGCAACGCCAGGATCAGCGCCTGGTCGCGCAACGGGCTGCCATAGTCGGCCAACCAGTTGTCGCGCTCGCGGCTGCGCGCCAGGCCAGCGGCCAGGGCATCGTCGGCACGCGGCTGGTCGCCCATCTTCTGCAAGGCCACGGCCAGGTGCACCAGCGGCAGGCCGGACTGTGCATCGGCGCGGCGCTCATACAGGCTGCGCAAGGCGCCGAGCGGTGCCTGTTGGCTGCGCGCCAGCACATAAGCGGCATACGCCTGCACGGCGAAGCGGCTGTGGTTGGCGTTGTCGCTGTAGTTGACCTCGATCAGGTTGCGCTCCTGCACATAGCGCAGCAGCCGCTCGCTGGCCTTTTTCAACGCCTCGGGTGGCACGCCGAAACCCTGCTCGCGGGCACGCAGCAGGAAGTCGCTGACGTAAGCGCTCAGCCAGTATTCCTCGTCGCCGTCGGCGCCCCACAGGCCGAAACTGCCGTTATGCCGCTGCATGCTCAGCAGCCGCTCGATACCCAACTCGATGGCGCGTCGGCGTTGCTCATCCGGCTCGGCTTCCAGGCCCAGGCGCTTGAGGGTCGCCGCATCGGCATACAACGACGGGTACAGGCCGCTGGTGGTCTGCTCCAGACAACCGTAGGGATAAGCCTTGAGCGCGCGGATCTGTTCGCCGAGGTTGAGCGGCGGCCGACTGGAGATCGCCAGACGCGCCTCCAGCCCGGCTGGCTCGAAGGCCTCCAGGACGCCCGCAGGCAGGCTCCAGGGCTGATCCTTGAGTACCGCACGGAAGTGTTGCAGCTGCGCCGGATAGGCTGGGCGCACGCCCAGGGTCCACTCGCGATGCAGCGGTGGCAGGTCTTCACCGGGCAGCTGCAGCCCGTGCACCGTCACGGTGAAACGGCCTTGACCGTAACCGCCGAGGGCGCGCACTGGAATGCGCAGGATAGTGCGCTGGCCATCGGCCAAAGCGAACGTAGTCGCTGCAGCAGCCGGCTCGATCAAGCTCAACTGGTCCTCGGCAGCGACCTGTACCTGCAGTTGTTGGGCCTGACCGGACAGGTTGCTCAGGTCCAGGGCCAAGGTGGTTTCATCGCCACCGGCAAGGAAGCGCGGTGCCGACAGCTCGGCAATAAGAGGCGCAGCAACCAGCGTCTTGCCTTCACCCATGCCGTAGTGCTCGTCGCTCCAGGCTTGCGCCATCAAGCGCAGTTCGCCGTTGAAATCGGGGATATCCAGGCTGACTTCGCCCTCACCCTGCTCATCGAGCTGCAACGGCTGGCTCTGCAGGGCGACGATCAGCACGCTGGTATCCGGGCGTTTACCACCGCCCGCCAACGCCGCATCGCCACCGAAGGCCAGTTTGGCGACCCGCCCCTGGCCTGCTTCGATCAGCTGCCCGTAGATATCCAGCTGATCGGCGCCGTAGGCCTTGCGACCGAAGAAGCTGGCGAAGGGATCGGGCGTGGCGTAGTCAGTGATATTGAGGATGCCGACATCCACCGCCGCCACCAGCACCTGCGCCTGTTTCGGGATGCTGCCGTCGGCGTTGCGCGCCTGTACCTTGACGGTGAGCGGCTGATTGGGACGCAGCTTTTCCGCTGCGGTCAGGGTCAGTGCCAGCTTGCGCGGTGCACGCTGCAGCGGCAGATGGAGCAGGCCGACCGCACGTTTAGGCGTGGCATTGCTCTTGCGCTCGCCGGGACGGATCACCAGCGCGCTGACATACAGATCATGCCGCGCCCAATCCTTGGCAATCGGAATCGCGAAGGTCTTGCCCTCGGCCGGCACCTCCACTTCTTGCCACCACAGCGGCCCTTCGCTGGACTCCACCATCAGGTAGCCCTTGCCCGCAGCAGGCGGGGTGACGGTGACCTGAGCGGTGTCGCCATCGACATACGCCGGTTTATCCAGCGCCAGCTTGACCTGATCCGGGCGCACCGCGCCGCCGTCGGCGTTGTCCTGCCAGCGGTAACCGGCCCAGAAGCGCAGGCTACTGAGCAGGCCGGTCTGGGCGTCGATCACTTCAATCCGATACGGGCCCCACTCCACCGGGAAGCTGATCTTGGCGGTGCCGCCAGCGGCGACCTTGAGGGTTTCTTCGCCCGAGGTGAGGAATTTCTCGCTGTAGTTGTGGCTCCAGCCATCGCTTTCGGAGAAGTTCCAGAAGTAGTCACGGCGCTCACGGATCAGGCGCACGCTGAGCTGATCAGCTGCCAACTTGTTGCCCTCGGCATCGGCCACCAGCACTTCGAACTCGGCCAGACTGTCGGCGTCCACTTCTTCGCCATCGAACAGCCCGCGCACCCCTGGCAAACGCTCTGCCGGCCACACCGGCTGGACCAGGCGGCGGGTGATCGGCCGGCCGCCGGACTCCTGCAAACTGGCCTGCAGGATCAGCTTCAATGGCGACTTGGCCTCACGCCAGCGGCTGTCGGTACTCAGGCTGGTTTTGCCTTGCTGGTCCAGGCTGGTTTCATCCAGCTCGATGTCCTGACTCAATTCTTCCTCGGTGACCGAACCGAACTGGTAACCCGGCAAGCTGGCCACCGCTTCACGCAGCGGGCGCACGTAAAGCTGACCACTGAGGCGATTACCGGCAGCCGGCGCGCCGTACAGATAGCGCCCACTGACCTCGAAACGCGCGCTGTCGCCCGGTTTGAACGGCGCATCGCTGCCCTTCAGCTCCAGCGCCAGACGCTCGGGCAGGAAGTCTTCGACGGAGAATTCGTACAGCTGAGGCGTACCGTCGCCGAGGTCGAAGAGCAGTTGCCAGCGCCCGGTCGGCGCCTCCTCGGCCAAGTGCAGCTGGTACTGGTAGAGACCGGAGGCATCTGCCTGCCAGACGAACTTGCGACTGACCTGCTCGTCCGGCCGACGTACCTCGACATGCACCGGCTGAGCCTTGAGCGCGCGGCCGTCGGCATCGCGCAGCAGGCCGTTGAGCAGCACGGTTTCGCCGGGACGATAGAGGTCACGCGGGCCGAACACGAAAAATTGCAGCGGATGCGCCTGCGGGCCGGCGATGTCGAACTCGGCCAAGTCCAGCGCCGGACCGTTCAGGCGCAGCAAGCTGGTCTGCTCGCCCAGGTGCGCCAAAAGCACCTCGGCCTTGGCCGGCAGCACCAGTTCGGCATGCCCGGCGCTGTCGGTTTTACCCTCGCCCAGCAACTGGCCCTTGCCATCGAGCAACTCCAGCTCGACGTCGGCCAGCGCCGCGCCACCGGCCAGGGCCTGGGTGAAGACATCCAGGCGGTTGCTGTAGCGGCGAGCAGACAGGCCAATATCGCTCAGGGTGAACAGGGTGGCAGGCTGCGAGTAGCTATAGCTGCCCGCCGCGCGCATCACCGCCAGGTACACCCCGGGTTGCTTGAACGGCGGCAAATCGGCAATCGGCAGCAGCAGCGTCTCACGCGTGTTGCGCGGCGGATCGAGGTCGAAGCGGCCGCCGTAGACCAGCTCGGCCATCGGTAACAGCTGTTGCGCCTCCCAGGTGTCGAGGTTGCTGCTGCGTCCCCACTGTTCGAGAAAGCGCGGCAGCGCCTGCGGCTTGATGCGAAAGAACTCGACGTTGACCTTGTCTACATTCAGCGCAATCACCGGCAGACCTTCGGCCAGGCGCGTCGGCAGCAACGAGCCACGGCTGGCGAAGCCGACACTGGCCTGCAGATCGCGGGTCTGCAGGCGGCTGACATATTCGCCAGCCAGTTGCTTGCCGGTCAGTGCCTGCAGCCCGGCATCCACCGTCAGCACCAGTTTGCGCTTGGGTTGCAGGTGACGCAGGCGCAGCTCCATCAGGTTGTCGCTCAGCTCCCAGGCACCGTCGACCTTGCCGCTTTTAGTGTCGACCAGGTGCAGGCGTTCGGCGAACTGCTGCTCGGGCGCAAGCGGCACGGAAAAGCTCACCGACAGCGCACTGGCGCCATCCACCTGCACTTCGGAAACATCCACCACGCTCAGCGCGCGTCCGGCATAACGCTCACGCAGCGCCGCGCGATCAGCGTCCGAGGTGGCCGTAGCGCTATTGATCGCGGCGGTGCTCGGACTGACGTTGGCGGGTTCGGGCGTGGAGGAATCACAGGCGCTGAGCAGGCTCAGGACAAGTGCCAGAAGCAGTCCTTTGTTCGGCATTGCAGGCTCCAACAGAATGGTAGGTGCAGGAGCCAGTTACTATAGCCGAGCCGCACGGCAAAACTGCACATGACGCACGGGCAACCGGGCAACCGGGCAACCGGGACATGGGTTCACTATCGCCGTAGTAGGCGAGCGTTTTTTTCACCCGCGCTCAGGCGCAGAGGTCACAAACTTCGGCATGAGGCGCCAGTCTGAAAAACTCGTCGACCGACAGGTGCACCAGGCTTTCGTGATCTCCGGCTTCCAGGTAGATGTCCTGGTGACGCGCCAGCATCGGGTCGATCAGCATCTCGAGGCCATAGACCTCGCCCGCAGCCGGTATGGCGCCGCGCTCACAATCCTTGAACAGACGGACCAGCGCTTGCTCGCCACTGAGCTGCCAACGCAGTGTGCCCTTGCGTACCTTGCTCAGATCCAATTGCCGATTGGCCGGCAACACCGCCATCAGGTAATGCCCGCGACGATCATCAAGAATCACCGACTTGGCCATGCGCGCCGCGGGAATCCCGGCCTTGCGCGCCGACTCCAGGCTGGTCGCCGAAGGCTCGTGTTCGACCAGTTTGAACTGACAGTGCGCCCGCTGCAGGCTGCGTTCCAAGGTTTGTGCCATATGCATGAGCCACCTCCTCGACCGCTTGCTTAACGGTCATTACCGATTGCCTGCTGCAAGTCTAGTCAACCTGGTAATGCGCAACGACGAAGCCAAGAAACCCTTGCTGCTATAGCGCGGCAGGCTTAGTCGAAAAGGCACTATAGAGTTGCCGCGGGCCTATAATCGGCGTTTGCTCGGAGTCGCCATGACCACACTGCTCGCCGCCTGGCAGCACGCGCCCACCCACAAACGGGTCTGGGCCCTGGCTGCGCCGATGATCTTGTCCAACCTGTCGGTGCCGCTGGTGGCGCTGGTCGACAGCGCCGTGATCGGCCATCTGCCCCACGCCCATCAACTGGCGGCCGTGGCGATTGGCGGCAGCCTGTATACCTTGCTGACCTGGGCAGTCGGTTTCCTGCGCATGGGCACCACCGGTTTCGCCGCCCAGGCCGCCGGCCGGGAAGATGGCGGCGCGTTGCGCCAGGTGTTGCTGCAAGGCCTGCTGCTCGGCGGGCTGCTGGCGTTGGTCTTGATCCTGCTGGCGCTGCCGCTCAGTGGCGCAGCGCTGAGCCTGATGCAACCCTCGGCGGAGCTGGATGCGCTGGCCCGCAGCTACTTGCACATTCGCCTGCTCGGCCTGCCCGCGGTGCTGGCCACCTATGCCCTGATCGGCTGGCTGCTCGGCACCCAGAACGCCCGCGGGCCGCTGGCGATCCTGCTGACCACCAACCTGCTCAACGTGGCGCTGGATTTGCTGTTTGTACTCGGCCTGCACTGGGGCGTGGCCGGCGCGGCCTGGGCCTCGGTAATCGCCGAATGGAGCGGCGCGCTGCTCGGCCTGTGGCTGACACGCCGCGCGCTAAGCGGTTATGCCGGGCAAATCGACTGGCCGGCACTGCGCCGCTGGCTGAACTGGCGGCCGCTGCTGGCGGTCAATCGCGACATCTTTATCCGCACCCTGGCCCTGCAGTTGGTGTTTTTCCTGATTACCGTACAAGGTTCGCGCCTGGGCGATGCCACGGTGGCGGCCAATGCCTTGTTGCTCAACGGCTTGTTGCTTACTGCCCACGCCCTCGATGGCCTCGCCCACGCGGTGGAAGCGCTGTGCGGCCACGCCCTCGGGGCTCGTGATCGGCAGACCTTGCGCCGCAGCCTGATCGTCGCAGGCGGCTGGTCGCTACTGGCCAGCCTCGGCTTTGCCCTGTTGTTCCTGTTCGGCGGGCACTGGTTCATCGGCCTGCAAACCAATATCGTCCCGGTGCGTACCCTGGCCCTCGACTACCTGCCGTACCTGGCACTGCTGCCATTGCTGGCGGTGTGGAGTTACCTGCTCGACGGCCTGTTCATCGGCGCCACCCGGGCGCGGGAGATGCGCAACGCCATGCTCCTGGCCGTTGCGTTGAGCCTGCCGCTGGCCTGGTGGCTGCAAGCATTCGGCAATCACGGCCTGTGGCTGGCCTTTCTCTGCTTTATGCTGCTGCGCAGCCTTTGTCTTGGGGTCTACGCGTACCAGCTGACCCGCGATGACCGTTGGTTCAGCGCTGTGCCTGCACGTTCTGCCGACTGAGCGCCGTCCATGCGCGGTCCAAGCATCAGCGCCTAGGGTGCGCATGGCGCACCCTGGGGTCTGTGGGGCAGATTCGTAGCCCGGCTGCCCTACTCGCCGTGCTGCCGTGTGGTGCGCCGCGGGCAACACACGACAGGAGTCGCCTCAGGACGACAGGTAGGACGAGCGGGTCAGGCCTAGGCGCAGGGCATCGAGGAACTGGGTGCGCTCGCGGGGGCTGATCTTGGCGTTGGCGACCTTGTCGCGGTAGTGGGTCATCAACTCCTCCGGCGACAGGTGCACATAACGCAGCATGTCCTCGATGGTGTCGTGGGTCTCGATCCCGGCGTGGTAAACGCTGCCGTCATTGTTCTGGTAGATGTTTACCGAGTCGGTATCACCGAACAGGTTGTGCATGTCACCGAGAATTTCCTGGTAAGCGCCGACCAGGAAGATCCCCAGCAGGTAGTCCTCACCTTCGCGAACTTCGTGCACCGGCAGGCTGGTCTCGATGCTTTGCTCGTCGACGTACTGCTTGATCTTGCCGTCGGAGTCGCAGGTCAGGTCCTGCAGCACGGCCCGGCGCAGCGGCTCTTCATCGAGGCGATGCAACGGCAGAATCGGCAGCACCTGGCCAATCGCCCAGGTGTCCGGCAGGCTCTGGAACACCGAGAAGTTGCAGATGTACTTGTCGGCCAACTTGTCGTTGAGTTCGTCGAGCACCTGGCGATGCGAACGCTGACGGGCCTTCAGCGAGTTGTACAGGCGCCGGCATACGGCGAAGTAGCACTGCTCGGCCAGGGCCTTGTCGGTCAGGCCGATCTTGCCATCGGCGTACTGGCTGGCCACGTCGCTCATGTAGTGGGTGGCGCGCCAGTAGGTTTCGGTGACCATCTCGATATCGGTCGGGCCGAGCAGCTCGATCAGGTAACGCACGGTTTCCGGCAGGCTGGTGACATCTTCGATCTTGGGGATCTGGTCGTTGTGCTTCTCCACATCGGTGACCTGCACCACCAGCATGGCGTGGTGCGCGGTCAGCGCACGGCCGCTCTCGGAGAAGATGTGCGGGTGCGGCAGTTCCTGGGCATCGCAGAACTCTTTCAACATGCCAACTACCACACCGGCGTAGTCGTCCATGTCGTAGTTGATCGAGCTGGCGTTGCGCGAGTGAGTGCCGTCGTAGTCGACCCCAAGGCCGCCGCCGACATCAATATGATCGACCGGCAGACCCAGGCCACGCAGCTCGCCGTAATAGCGGATGGCTTCCTTGAAGCCGTGCTGGTAGTCGGCTAGGTTGGCGATCTGCGAACCCATGTGGAAGTGCAGCAGACGGATGCCCTGATCCAGCCCGGCAACCCGGAAGCGCTCGACCACCGACAACAGCTGCGCCGCCGACAGGCCGAACTTGGATTTCTCACCGCCGGTGTCGGCCCACTTCGAGGACGCCAGTGAGGACAGGCGCACACGCAAGCCGATCTGCGGAGCGACATTGAGTTCGGCCGCCTCCTCGATCACCAACTGCACCTCGGATTCTTTCTCGATCACGATGAACACGTTGTGGCCGAGCTTCTGTCCCATCAGCGCCAGCTTGATGAACTCGCGGTCCTTGTAGCCATTGCAGACGATGGTGCCGCCCTTCGGTGCCAAGGCCAGCACGGCCAGCAGCTCGGGCTTGGAGCCGGCTTCCAGGCCAATGGAGACATTCTGGGTGGCGATGATGTTCTCGATCACCGCTTCCTGCTGATTGACCTTGATCGGGTAGAGCGCGGTGTACTGGCTCTGGTAGTCCAGGCGCGCGATGTTGGCGTCGAAAGCACCTGTCAACTGGCGCACGCGATCCTGCAGGATGTCCGGAAACCGCACCAATAACGGCAGGCTGAGGCCGCTCTGGCGCAGCTCTTCGACCTGTTTGAACAGGTCGATCGGGGTACTCTCGGGCCCGTTCGGACGCACCTCGACGCAGCCTTGCTCATTGATCGCGAAATAACCCGCACCCCAATGGCGAATGCCATAAACGCTGCGACTGTCCGCTACTGTCCACTGGCTGCCGTCATCTTTGCGTGTGCGTCGTGCAGACATCGAGGTCTCCCTTACTGGCGATTGAGGCGCCGGATCAACCGGCGCCCATACAGATTAAACTCTGGAAATGACAATTGCCCGGCAATGGACTGGCCATGTGCCGAGTAAATTTAGAAATAGCAGGATTAGCCGCCTGATTTTTTGGCCTTGAAGCCGCGTTTGAGCAACTCTGCGAGCAATAGTTCGACGTGATCGCCCTGAATCTCGATCACCCCGTCCTTTAAAGAACCGCCACAACCGCAGCGCTTCTTCAGGGCGCCGACCAGATCCCGCAACGGCTCCTCGGCCAGCGGCACGCCACTGACTGTAGTGACCGTCTTGCCGCCACGGCCTTTGGTTTCGCGGCGCACGCGAGCAATGCCATCACCGGCAGGGATCAAGGTACTTTTGCAGGTGCAGGCATCCACTGGCTGACTGCAGTGCGGACAATGCCGACCGCTGTCGGTGGAATACACCAAGCCGCTCAGCGCGGCAAATGACGAAGCTTTCTTGACCACCGGCTTGTCCTCATCTGGGTCAGGGCTTGTGAAAAAAACCGAGCGCCGTAGCGAGAGCATCTCCAGGTGCTCCCTGCAAGGCGCGCTACGCCAACCGCAGGTACCTGGAGGCAGTCGCGGTAGACGGGCGTTTTTTTGCAAGCTCTCAGAATAGCGACTGGCCGATCTGCATCGACCGCGAGGCCCCACTCTGGCAGGGGCAGCGCACCCGAACTGGACGGTTCGGGCTTGAAAGCGGCGCAGTGTAACGGCAAAGCCCCTGGATGCTAAGTGGCAAAATGCGCCATTAATCGGTGGATTGGCGACGCTGTTCTGCATCTTGCACGGCAACGCTCGGAATGCTGTACGCCAGCCAGGGTGCGCTGTGCGCCGCACTTGCAACCCGCGCGCCCGCAGAAGGCTGGTGCGCATGGCGCACCCTACGATCGAGCCTCCAGATAACGCTGCAAGGCGGCCAGTGAATCGGGGCAATACGGCAGGTGTCGCGTTTCCGCCAGCGCCTCATCGATGGAGATAAACCGCGCCTCCAGCACTTCCTCCGGCTGCAGCACCAGCGGTGCATCGGACACCGCCGAGTAAGCCCGGCACCACAACCGGCTTTCAGGGGCGTCATAGAGAAAATGCGCGTGCTCGACCAGCAGCACATCCTCAATACCCAGCTCCTCGGCCAGCTCGCGAACAGCCGATTCGGCGTAGCTCTCACCCTCCAGCACCATGCCTCCTGCAGCCACATCCCAGTAGCCCGGATAGAGTGCCTTGCTCAGCGTTCGTCGGTGTACACACAGCTCACCGGCCGAGTTGAACAGCAGAATGTAAGTCCCACGACCCAGCAAGCGACGCTCGCGTAACTCGGCGCGCAACACACCACCGAGCGGCCGATCCTGCTCGTCGACCCAGGCGATCAGCTCCGCATCGGAGGCTGCGCGATGCGCCATCTCAGCGTCTGATATGGCCACCGGTTAACCCTGCGACAGCAATTGACGCAGATCGATGAGCCCGGCATTGGCGCGAGAAATATAGTTGGCCATGACCAACGAGTGGTTGGCCAGCAGACCGTAACCACTGCCGTTGAGGATCATCGGACTCCACAAGGTTTCCTGAGCGGCCTCCAGCTCACGGATGATCTGCCGCACACTTACGGTGGCATTCTTCTTCGCCAGCACATCTGCAAAATCCACTTCGATGGCACGCAGCAGATGCGACAACGCCCAGGCCTGGCCTCGGGCTTCGTAAAACACGTTGTCGATCTGCATCCACGGGGTCTCGTAACTGCCCTCGTTGACCTGTACCGCCTGACCTTCCACCACGTCTTTCAAATCGGTATCGGTGTTCAGGCGCACCTGGCCAACACTGGCCGACAGGCGTTGCGACAGCGACCCCAGGCGAGTGGCAGCATCGCCCAACCACGCATTGAGGTTATCGGCGCGGCTATGGAACTGTGCGGTCGACTGAGTTGGATCACCCAGACGTGTCATGTAACGGTCGAGTGACTTGATCGCTTCGCGGTATTCCGCCTCGGATGCCGGCAGTGCCCAACTTTTGTTGTCAAAGTGGAAGCGTGGCTCGGCCTTGGCCAGATCAGGGTCCTCGGTGGATTGCGACTGCGAGCGGGCGAAGTCCTTGCGCAGGGCACGCGCCATGTCGCGCACCTGCACCAGTACGCCGTATTCCCAGCTCGGCATGTTGTCCAGCCAAAGTCCCGGTGGCGCGAGATCGTTGGCCAAGTAACCGCCCGGCTTATCCAGCAGGGTGCTGGCGACATGCTTCAGGGTGACCACCGTGGTATAGCCATTGACCATCTGGTGTTGCGCACGTTGCGCCGCTGCCTCGGCATACTGCTGCACCGGAAACTGCTCGGGCTCCTGACTCCAGTACCAGCCGACCACCAGCGCCACCAGCAGATAAAGACCGAGCAAGCCGCCGATTGAGCGACTTAGCCAACCGCCACCCAGGTAGCTGCGCACGTTATCCACCGAGTCGTCGACGCTATCGCGCGCGCCTGCAGCGCTTTTTTTCCAATCCAGCATGGCAGTGTCCTTTCAGCTAAAGCATTTGGCTATTGAACCGCAAACCCAGACCCCAGGCTGCGCAATAGCCTTGCACTATAAATGAAGCATAGGCTGATGCGCAGCGCTGGCGAGCAACTTAGCACGCTGAAACACCAGGGCAGCGCCGCGCTCAATGTGACCGAAGGCTCACGCCGACGGATCGGTGGTATTACTGGCCAAACCAGCAGTGATAGCATCGAGCTACCACGGCAGACTGCCTCCGTCGCCTCACGCGAAATCAAGCCCATGACCGAGCACGAAGACCCTAGTCTAGACCGCCTGAAGCAGCACTTCGCCCAGCGCGTGACCCACCAGGCGCGACAGACCCTCGAAGCGTGGCAACGCCTGCAGCGCAGCGAATGGAACGAGCGCGGCATGCATGACCTCAGCGAAGCCACGCTGCTGCTGCAGCGCTACGCCGAGCGTTTCGAGCAGGCCGAGCACTTGCAGCTGGCGAAAGCTATCGGCGCTTGCCTGGAAGCGGTCGCAGGCAACCGCGGACGCCTCAACAGCGACCTGATAAGCCAACTCAACCAGCTCATGCAGCGCCTGTCGCGCACTGGACTGCGCCGCGGCGACCATTTCGAACAGACTGCACTGCCGCCGCTGCGCAAGCCGGTCTACCTGGCCTTGCAACACCTCGAGCGAGCCGAACACCTGGCCCAGCAGCTGGGGTACTTCGGCATGACCGCACAAGCGCTGGACACGGCCAATGCGTTCCGTTCGGCGATGCTCGAACGCCATCCGGCCGCGATCCTCATGGACGTCGACTTTTCCGGCCCCGGGGCCGGCTTGCAACTGGCCCAAGCGGTGCAGCAAAACCTCGAAGAGAAAATCCCCCTGCTGTTCTACAGCCACCAGGAAACCGGCACGCCGACACGCCTGGCGGCGGTGCGCGCTGGCGGCCAGGAGTTTTTCACCGGCACCCTGGACGCATCCAGCCTGCTCGAACGCATCGAAGTGCTGGCCCAAGTGGCGCAGTACGAGCCCTACAAAGTACTGATTATCGACGACTCGCGCGCCCAGGCCACCTACACCGCACGCACCCTGAACAGCGCCGGGATTCTCACCCGCACCCTGACCGAGCCGATTCAAGCCATGACCGAGCTGGCAGAATTCCAGCCAGATCTGATCATCCTCGACATGTACATGCCCGAGTGCAACGGCACCGAACTGGCCAAAGTGATCCGTCACAACGACCGCTATGTCAGCGTGCCGATCATTTACCTGTCCGCAGAAGACGACCTCGACAAGCAGCTCGACGCCATGAGCGAAGGTGGCGACGACTTCCTGACCAAACCGATCAAGCCACGCCACCTGATCGCCACTGTGCGCAACCGCGTCGCCCGCGCGCGCAACCTCAAGGCGCGCATGGTACGCGACAGCCTCACCGGCCTGTACAACCACACCCACTCCCTGCAATTGCTCGAAGATGCCCGCTTCCGCGCCGAACGCGACGGCCAGCCGCTGAGCTTCGCCATGCTCGATATCGACTTCTTCAAGAAGGTCAACGACAACTATGGCCACCCCATGGGCGACCGGGTGATCAAGAGCCTGGCGCTGTTCCTCAAGCAGCGCCTGCGCAAGAGCGACCACATCGGTCGCTACGGAGGCGAAGAGTTTGCCGTGGTTATGCCCAACACCGACGCCAAGGCGGCCCAGCAGGTGCTCGAGGAAATCCGCCGGCGTTTCGCCGAGATCCGCTACCCGGCGCAGCCGCAGGACCTGTCCTGCACCTTCAGTTGCGGCATCGCCCAACTACAGGACAATACAAGCAGCCAAACCCTGACCCAGCACGCCGACGAAGCGCTCTATGTGGCCAAGCATGGCGGGCGCAACCGGGTCGAGGTGTATCGCACGGAAATAGCCCCGAGCTAATCTGGCCCGACTCCGCGATACCGGACCTGCAGGAGCGGCAGCGGTGGCATTTAGACACTGCGCACCATTGCCGTCAGCCTTGAGCGTCATCAACCTGTCATGAAAACGCAATAACTTCAGCCGTATAGCGGTTGCGCCTGGCGTCATCGGGCGCACGCCAGCTCCCTTCCGTCTACGGTCGAGCCCTATGCGCCTGAAATCACTTACCAACCTCAATACCCTGCTGCTGGTTACCGTCTGCGTGGCCCTGGCTGCCACCCTCTGGTGGTCGCAGCGCGCCCTGGAGCGGCCCTACCTGCTGATGGAGCGCTACCTGAGCCTGTCCCAACAGTTTCAACGGGAGGCGGCGCGCAATATCCTCGACTACCTCGCCAGCGGCGATGCCTTGCAACACAGCGCAGCGATCCAGGCCCTGGACAACATGGCGCCCGCGATTGCCGAACTGCCGCCACAACTGGCCGCCGAGCTGCGCCCCAGTCTGGCAGCACTGCAGAGTTTCAGCGCCAACCAACTGCTCGCCGCCGGCAAGCTGGCGGGCGATCCTCAGGGTTTGCTGCTGCAGGCCGAGCGTGAGATGGGCGGCGCCTTGGAACAACTGGCGCGCTATGCCGACAGCGCGAGCGCCGATGCGGCGCACGCCTACCGCCTGCCCTTGTTTGTCGCGGCTCAGCATTTAACTCGCCTGGCCCACGCCCGCGACAAACTGGTCAGCAGCGGACGCAGCGAGCTGGTCCGCGACGTTGAGCGCGAGCTGGCTGCACTTGGCCTTCAGGCGCAAGCCCTGGAGGCCTTGCCCCTGCTGGGCGTAGCCGACGACAGCAGCTCCAGTAGCGATGATTTTTCCGCCCTGCTGGGCCTGGCCAGCGACAGTAGCAGCACGCCAGCAGAAGACCGCGGCATTGCCCTCAAGCGTGACTTTGCCAGCCTGATCAGCCGCTACCCTGACGAACTGCAACGCACCCGTAGCCTGGTTGAACAGCGCGTTACCCTGGCCAGTGCCACCCGCAGCCAGGTCGATGACGTGCAGCAAGCGCTCGCCACCCTGGAGCCTGCCGTACGTGCCGAGCATGGTCTAATTCAGGGCGAGGTGCGCCTGCTCCAAGGCCTGATGATCGGCCTGATCCTGCTGATCGCCCTAACCATCGACACGATTCAACGGCGCCTGACCCGGGTCCTCAACCATCTGGTGCCAGCCTTGTCGGCCTGGGCCCAAGGCGATTTCGCCGAGGACATCACGCTCGGCTCGCGCACCCGCGAGCTGTGTGACATCGAGGCTTCACTGAACCGCCTGCGCGTCTACCTGGTCGATCTGGTTGGCAGCATCCGCCTGCACGCCGAACAGGTTGCCAGCTCCAGTCGCACCCTGGCCGACCTCAGTGGTGGCCTGCATGCCGGCGCGGAACGCCAGGCGGGCGATACCGCACAGATTCGCGATGCCCTCGGCGAACTTGAAGCAACCATCCAGCAAGTCGCAGGGAACGCCAGCCAGGCCGCCGACGCCAGCCGTGATGCCGATCGCGCCCTGGAGCAGGGTCAGCAGGTGATCGGTCAGAGCCTCAGCGGGTTGCATGCCCTGGTCGGCGAAGTCCAGGACAATGCCCAGGCTATCGAACGCCTGGCCGAGGAAACCGCGACCATCGGCAACGTGCTGACGGTGATTCGCGGCATCGCCGAGCAAACCAACCTGCTGGCCCTCAACGCAGCCATCGAAGCGGCACGCGCCGGCGAGGCTGGACGCGGCTTTGCCGTGGTCGCCGACGAGGTGCGCTCGCTGTCGCAGCGCACCAGCGGCGCCACCTCGGAAATCCAGGCGCTGATCGGTCGCCTGCAACAGGCCGCCCGACAATCCGTCGACGCCATGCGCGCCCAGGTCGAACACGCCCAAGCCAGCGCCGGTCAGGCTGAAGCAGCCGATGGCGCACTCGATGAAATCATCGTAGCAATTCGCACCATCGCCAGCATGGCCGAGCGCATCGCCGACGCCACCGCCCAGCAAAGCGGCGCAGTCAGCGAGATTCGCGGTCACAGCGAGCGCATCCACCAACTTGGCGGCGACAACCTGGTGCGCATCGGCGAGGGGCGTCAGCAAGGCGATCGGCTGTTGCAGGTGGGCGACCAGCTACATACGGCGGTGCAGGCATTTCGCCTATCAGGCCGCTGAAAAACTACTGCGCTCGGCTATGCGGCGTTGAAATCAGTCTCGGAATGCTCATGTACAGCTCGTACACTCCGCTTCCTCGACTGATTTCGCCTTGCCTAGCCGTCGCTCGCTACATTTTTCAACGGCCTGCTGTAGCGCACTTACAGGTCAGGCGCGGCCATCTGTCGCGGGCGCGGCGTACGGGGCCGCCAACGGGTCATTGGTCCGTCTGACAAGCCCGCTTACAGCCTGCGCCCTGACGTTAGGCCACTGGCTTGGTTTATGATGCGGACACTTCCGACCCGCGAGACCGCCATGCGCCGTTTGCTCTGCCTGATCCTGCTGCTGGTTGCACTGCCTGCTGGCGCCGGCCTGTTCGACAACCGCCCAGCCTCGGCGCCACTCGGCGCGCCACTCAACAACAGTGCGGACTTCCTGCCGGTGCGCGAGGCGTTCAGCCTGAGCCTGGTCGACAGCTCTGCAGAGTCGGTCACGGTGCGCTTCGTCGCCGCCGAGGGCTACTACCTCTACAAGCACCGCTTCCAATTCAGCAGCGAGCCTGCTGACATCGGCCTGGGTACCGCGAAGATGCCGGCCGGCGAGGCGAAATTCGACGAGTATTTCGGCGATATCGAGGTCTACTACGGCATATTGGATGTCGAGTTGCCGCTGGAAAATCCGGACAACCGCCCGTTCAACCTCAGCGTCAGCTACCAGGGCTGCGCCGACAAGGGCTTGTGCTACCCACCGGAAACCGAACAGCTGAAGATTGGTGGCGGCCTGCCCGACGCCAGCCCCGCCAGCACGCCGGGTACCACCGCCAATAACTGGAGCTGGACCGACCTGGCGCTGTTCTTCCTCGCCGGCCTGGGCCTGACCTTTACCCCCTGCGTACTGCCAATGCTGCCGATCCTCTCCGGCGTGGTGCTGCGCGGCCAAGTTGGCGGCCTGCGCAGCTTCAGCCTGTCGCTGGCCTATGTGCTGCCGATGGCGCTCTGTTTCGCCGTGCTTGGCGCGCTGATGGGGGTGTTTGGTGCTGGCCTCAACCTGCAGGCACGCCTGCAGTCAGCGTGGGTACTGGTGCCTTTCGCCGCCTTCTTCGCGGTGTTCGCCCTGGCCATGTTCGGCGTCTACGAACTGCGCTTGCCACGCCTGCTCAGCGAACCGCTGGACCGCCTGGCAGGCAAGACCCGCGGTGGCTCCCACGCCAATGCGGCGGTACTTGGGGTGCTTTCCAGCCTGCTGGTTTCACCCTGCGTATCGGCCCCTCTGGCGGGCGCCTTGCTGTATATCAGTGCCAGTGGCGACGCCTTGGGCGGTGGCCTGAAACTGTTCGCGCTGGGTCTGGGCATGGGCGCACCATTGGTGCTGTTCGCCACCGGTGGCGGCGCCTTGCTGCCGAAGTCGGGGACCTGGATGATTGGTGTACGCAATGCCTTCGGCGTACTGCTGCTGGCAGTCTCTATATGGCTGGTGGAGCGCGTGCTGCCAGGTCAACTGACGCTGGCCCTGTGGGGCTTGCTCGCCGGTGGCGTCGCGCTGTTTCTCGGCGCCCTGGAGCTTGGCCCGAAAACCCACAAGCAGAAACTCAAGCAACTGGCCGGCCTGATGCTATTAGTCTATGCCCTGTCCGCCTGGACCGGTGCCCTGCAGGGCCACAACGATCCATTGCGCCCGTTCGGACACATGCCGCTGGCCGGCAGCACAGATAGGCAAATGCAATCGAACGACTGGCAAACCATCAGCACCCCCGCCGAGCTGGATGCCGCCTTCGTCGCTGCAAAAAACGCCGGCAAACCGCTGCTGCTCGACTGGTACGCTGATTGGTGCATCAGCTGCAAGGTGATCGAGCGCGAAGTGCTCAACGCCCCGCAAGTCGCTAGCCAGCTGGGCGATTACCGCCTGATACGCTTCGATATCACCGAGAGCAACCCGGCCCAGCGCGCCCTGCTTGATCGCTACCAGCTGTTTGGCCCACCGGCGATCCTGCTGTTTGATGCCAAGGGCGACGAATGGCAGGACCTGCGCGTGGTGGGCGAAATCGACGTAGCAGCCTTCGCTGCGCGCATGAGCCAGGCAAGCGAACGCTTCTAACGCTCACAGTCATATAAATGACGCAAACTACCGACATCGTGTTGGCTATTGCAGAGAACTGGACATCCTTGCGCCGCCTCCGGCATAGTCCTGCGGTGACAACAACAAGGAACAGCGCATCATGGCCACCTTACTGGTGCTGCACGGCCCCAACCTGAATTTGCTTGGCACTCGCGAGCCGGGCGTCTATGGCGCCACCACCCTGGAACAGATCAACCTCGACCTTGAGCGCCGCGCCCGCGAGGCAGGCCATCATCTGCTGTATCTGCAGAGCAATGCCGAGTACGAACTGATCGAACGCATTCACGCCGCAAAAGGTGAAGGTGTCGACTTTATCCTGATCAATCCCGCCGCTTTCACCCATACCAGCGTCGCATTACGTGACGCATTGCTGGCGGTGAGCATCCCATTCATCGAAGTGCACCTGTCAAACGTGCACAAACGCGAAGCTTTCCGCCATCACTCCTACTTTTCCGATGTAGCTGTAGGGGTGATCTGCGGTCTTGGCGCCAGCGGTTACCGGCTGGCCCTGGAGGCCGCACTCGAACAACTTGAACAACCCTGACCTCACTGGGAGTTGAGCCACTATGGATATACGTAAAGTCAAAAAACTGATCGAACTGCTGGAAGAATCCGGCATCGATGAGCTGGAAATTCGCGAAGGCGAAGAGTCTGTACGCATCAGCCGTCACGGCAAGCAACCGACCTACGCCCAGCAGCCCATGTACGCGCCACAGCCCGCACCAGCTGCGCCGGCACCCGTCGCTGCTGCCGTTGCCGAAGCCGCTCCGGCTGCTGCCAAGTTGAACGGCACCGTGGTGCGTTCGCCGATGGTTGGCACCTTCTTCCGCGCCGCTTCGCCGACCTCGGGCAACTTCGTTGAAGTCGGCACGGTCGTTAAAAAAGGTGACATCCTCTGCATCGTCGAGGCGATGAAGATGATGAACCACATTGAGGCCGAGAGCAGTGGCACCATCGAATCCATCCTGGGCGAGAACGGCCAGCCGGTGGAATACGATCAGCCTCTGTTCACCATCGTTTGAAACGCGGAGAGCCTGCGATGTTGGAAAAAGTTCTGATCGCCAACCGCGGCGAGATCGCCTTGCGCGTCTTGCGTGCGTGCAAAGAGCTGGGCATCAAGACCGTCGCGGTGCACTCCACCGCTGACCGTGACCTGATGCACCTGGGCCTGGCCGATGAGTCGGTGTGTATCGGCCCGGCGTCCGGCGCCCTGTCCTACCTGAACATTCCGGCGATCATCAGCGCCGCCGAAGTGACCGGCGCCACGGCGATCCACCCGGGCTACGGCTTCCTCGCGGAAAACGCCGATTTCGCCGAACAGGTGGAAAACTCAGGTTTCGCCTTTATCGGCCCGACCGCCGCCACCATTCGCCTGATGGGTGACAAGGTATCGGCCAAGGATGCCATGAAGCGCGCCGGTGTACCGGTGGTGCCCGGCTCCGACGGCCCACTGCCGGAAGACGAGGAAACTGCCCTGGCGATTGCCCGCGAAGTGGGCTACCCGGTGATCATCAAGGCCGCTGGCGGCGGCGGTGGTCGCGGCATGCGCGTGGTGCACAAGGAAGAAGACCTGATCAAATCGGCCAAGCTGACCCGCAGCGAAGCCGGTTCGGTGTTCGGCAACCCGATGGTTTATCTGGAGAAGTTCCTCGGTAACCCACGCCATGTGGAAGTCCAGGTACTGTCTGACGGCCAAGGCCAAGCCATCCACTTGGGTGATCGTGACTGCTCACTGCAGCGCCGCCACCAGAAAGTGCTGGAAGAAGCACCGGCCCCATTCATCAACGAGAAGTCGCGTGCCGAAGTGCTCAAGCGCTGCGTCGATGCCTGCATCGAAATCGGTTATCGCGGCGCCGGCACCTTCGAGTTCCTCTATGAAGACGGCAATTTCTACTTCATCGAAATGAACACGCGCGTACAGGTTGAGCACCCGGTTTCGGAAATGGTCACCGGTATCGACATCGTCAAGGAGATGCTCAGCATCGCCGCTGGCAACAAGCTGTCGTTCACCCAGGACGACGTGGTGATCCGTGGCCATTCCCTGGAATGCCGAATCAACGCCGAAGACCCGGACAACTTCATGCCCTGCCCCGGCAAGGTCAATCACTTCCATGCACCGGGCGGCAACGGCGTACGGGTCGATTCGCACCTGTACAGCGGCTACACCGTACCGCCGCACTACGACTCGCTGATCGGCAAGATCATCACCTACGGCGCTACCCGCGACGAAGCCATGGCGCGCATGCGCAATGCCCTGGATGAAATCGTGGTCGACGGCATCAAGACCAACGTACCGCTGCACCGCATGCTGGTCCGCGACAAGGGCTTCTGCAAAGGCGGCGTGAATATCCACTACCTGGAAAAGAAACTCGGTATGGATAAGCACTAAGCTTCGGCGAAGCGCACAGACAAGGGCCGCCATTGGGCGGCCCTTGTCGTTTCTGCCTGACGCGGCGGTGGCAGCCGGACCATCGCTTCAAGTAAGCTGCGCGCCAATTTGCACCATCCCGCCGCAGCGCTCACGAGGATTCCCATGCCCTGGTTACAAGTCCGTCTCGCCATCACCCCGGATCAGGCAGAAACCTACGAAGACGCCCTGCTGGAGGTGGGTGCGGTCTCGGTGACCTTTATGGACGCCGAAGACCAGCCGATTTTCGAGCCGGACCTGGGCACCACCCCGTTGTGGTCGCACACCCACCTGCTCGCCCTGTTCGAAGCCGACACCGAGGCCGACGCGGTGTTCGCCCACCTGCAACTGCTGACCGGTGCCGAACTGCCCGAGCACCAGGCTGAGGTAATTGCCGACCAGGACTGGGAACGCAGCTGGATGGACAACTTCCACCCCATGCGCTTCGGTCAACGTCTGTGGATAGTGCCCAGCTGGCATGCGGCGCCAGAGCCGGACGCGGTCAACCTGCTGCTCGATCCCGGCCTTGCATTCGGCACCGGCACCCACCCGACCACCGCACTGTGCCTGGAGTGGCTGGACAGCCAGGAGCTGACTGACTGCGACGTGCTAGACTTTGGCTGCGGCTCGGGCATCCTCGCGATTGCCGCCCTGCTCCTCGGCGCGCCACAGGCGGTGGGTACCGACATCGACCCACAAGCCCTGGAAGCGTCGCGCGACAACGCCGGGCGCAACGGCATCGACCCCGCCCGTTTCCCACTCTACCTGCCGGCCGACCTGCCACAGCAGCAGGCCGACGTGGTGGTCGCCAATATCCTCGCGGGCCCCTTGGTGTCGCTGGCCCCGCAGATTATCCGCCTGGTCAAAACAGGCGGACGTCTGGCCCTGTCAGGCATTCTCGCCGAGCAAGCCGAAGACGTTCGCACAGCGTATGCCGATGCCTTCGTGCTCGACCCGACTGCGCAGAAGGACGGCTGGGTTCGCATCAGCGGCATACGCCGCTAGCCTGCATTGCCGCCTGTTCAGGTACTTGCGTTAGACTAATCGCCTTGCTTCCCTTGAGCGCAGGCCGCCGGATCACCGCATGACCGAAAGTTTCGTCACCCAGTGCCCCAATTGTCGTACCAGCTTTCGCGTAAGCCTCGCGCAGCTGGGTGCCGCCCGTGGGGCCGTGCGCTGCGGAGCTTGCCTGCATGTATTCAATGCGGCGCAACAACTGCTCGAAGTGGGGCAACAGCTGCCTGATACAGCGGCGCCGGCACCGATCTACCCGACCGACGAACCCGCGCCTGCATCAAAACCCGATCAGGCTGCCGCGCACGGCAAAAGCACCAGTGACACGCTGTGGATTCATGACGACCTGGACCTCGACAGCCTCGACCTCGATGAGGAATTGGCTAAGCTGGAGGAACAGGAACAGCAGCTGTCGCAGCAGTTCCTCGCGCTGAAGCAGATGCCCGAGCACACCGACGCCTTTCGCGCAGTACCCGACACCGGGCCACAGCAACATGACGAAAGCTGGGCAGATGCGCTTCTGCATGCGGACGCGCCCCAGCCGACACTGAGCGCTCACAGCGCTGCAGCGCAGAAAATCGCCCCATTGAACGATGGACCGGAACCAGATACCGCGCACATCGCAGATAACGCGGCAGGTGATCTGCCGCCGCTCACGCTCCAGGCACTGCAACCGAACACCCAAGAACCCGGACCGGAAGAGTCAGGCCTGAATGCTCATCGCGACGACCCCAGCATTGGCACGGACCTCGACGAACAACATCCAGAGCCCACCAAGGCGCAGCCAGCCGACAAAAAAACGGCTCGCAGCGAGCCTGGTTTGCGCGACGAGCACCTGTTCGAGCTGGATGACGAACCGTTGCAACTTGACTGGCAGCCACCACGCAAACCCTGGGGCCGCTGGCTCGGCTGGGGGCTGCTGAACCTGCTGGCCGCAACCGCCTTAGCCGGACAGCACATCCATTACAACTTCGCCGAACTGGCCCGCCAGGATCAATACCGCCCCTGGTTCGAGCAGCTCTGCCCGCTGATTGGTTGCGCGCTGCCATCCAAGGTCGAAATCACCCAGATCAAGAGCAGCAACCTGGTGGTGCGCAGCCACCCCGAATTCAGCGGCGCCCTGGTCGTCGATGCCATCCTCTACAACCGCGCGCCCTTCGCCCAACCATTCCCCTTGCTGGAAATGCGTTTTGCCGACATCAATGGTCGACTACTGGCGAGCCGCCGTTTCAAACCCAGCGAATACCTCGCCGGCGAACTGGCAGGCCAGGCAGAAATGCCCCCGCAGACACCGATTCATGTGTCTCTGGACATTCTTGACCCCGGCACCCAGGCAGTGAATTACAGCCTGAGCTTCCACTCGCCGGAATAACCTGCACGCCACGGATTGTGTGGCAATCCGTGCGCGACATAACTGCGGGCAATAAGCCGAGAGCTGTTCAGAATTTGTTCAAAACAGCCTTTATCCAGTCATCCAGAGCGGGTATGATTCCCACCCTTTTTGCAGTCTCCTATTGGTCTCAGCAGCACGTCTGTTGCGCTCGGAAGCCCCATGTCGGCGTTATCCATCGGCCCTTACACATTGCCCAACTCGCTGATTCTCGCACCCATGGCGGGGGTTACCGATCGGCCGTTCCGTCAGCTCTGCCATCAATTGGGTGCGGGCATGGTGGTCTCGGAAATGGTCACCAGCGATGTGCGCCTGTGGAGTACCCGCAAATCGAGCCTGCGCCTGATTGATCAACACGATGCTGAACCACGCTCAGTACAGATTGCCGGTGGTGACCCGCAGATGCTCGCCGAGGCGGCTCAGCGTAACGTTGAATTGGGCGCACAGATTATCGACATCAACATGGGCTGCCCGGCCAAAAAGGTCTGCAACAAGGCTGCCGGTTCCGCTCTGCTGAAAGACGAGTGCCTGGTGCGCGAGATCTTGGAGGCCGTGGTCGCCGCAGTGGATGTACCCGTAACCCTGAAAATCCGCACCGGCTGGGACAGGCAGAACAAGAACGGCATCATCGTTGCGAAGATTGCCGAACAGGCGGGAATTGTTGCTTTGGCGGTGCACGGCCGCACTCGCGCCGACCTGTATATGGGCGAAGCCGAATACGACACCATCGCCGCAATCAAGCAGGCGGTGTCGATTCCGGTGCTGGCCAATGGCGATATCGATTCACCGGAAAAAGCCAAGGCAGTACTGGCTGCCACTGGCGCTGACGGCCTGTTGATCGGCCGGGCAGCCCAGGGGCGGCCATGGATTTTCCGCGAAATAGAACACTACCTGCGTACCGGACAGAAGCTGGCAGCACCCAGCCTGTTCGAGGTGGAACGTATTCTGCTAGAGCACATGGCCGCGCTGCATCTGTTCTATGGCGATGTGATGGGTGTACGTATTGCCCGCAAGCATGTCGGCTGGTACCTCGCAACCCTGCCGGGCGCCAGGGAGTTTCGCGCCCGATTCAATCGTCTGGAAAGTACGGACGCGCAGAGCACCAACGTTCGCGAGTTTTTCGGCGAACGGCATAACGATGGAGATGGGGTGGCCGCATGACGATGTTGACCGAGACTTTAGGAACTGGAATGGCTCCCTTGAGCGACAGCACAAGCTTGAAACAGCACCTCAATACGCCGAGTGAAGAAGGGCAAACCCTGCGCGGCAGCGTCGAGAAAGCATTGCACAACTACTTTGCCCACCTAGAAGGTGCGGATGTCACCGACGTTTACAACCTGGTGCTCAGCGAAGTGGAAGCGCCCTTGCTGGAAACGGTGATGAACTACGTCAAGGGCAACCAGACCAAGGCCTCCGAACTGCTCGGCCTGAATCGCGGCACCTTGCGCAAAAAACTCAAGCAATACGACTTGCTGTAACCCAAAACTCCCGAAAAGGGCGGCCCACATGAGCCGCCTTTTTTGCTGATACCTCTGCTCTGATGGACACTGAAATGACCGACCAGACCACTCTCCTCCCCGTTCGCCGTGCCTTGATCAGTGTTTCTGACAAGACCGGCATCCTCGAGTTTGCCCGCGAGCTCGTTGCCCTGAATGTGGAAATTCTCTCCACCGGCGGCACGTACAAGTTGCTCAAGGACAACGGCATTGCTGCCGTGGAAGTGGCCGACTACACCGGCTTCCCGGAAATGATGGACGGTCGGGTCAAGACCCTGCACCCGAAGATCCACGGTGGCATTCTTGGCCGTCGCGCACTCGACGCCGCGGTAATGGAGCAGCACGGCATCAAGCCGATCGACCTGGTCGCGGTCAATCTCTACCCCTTCGCGGCCACTGTAGCCAAGCCGGGTTGTGACCTGGCCGACGCCATCGAGAACATCGACATCGGCGGCCCGACCATGGTCCGCTCCGCAGCGAAGAATCACAAAGACGTGGCCATCGTGGTCAACGTCGGTGACTACGCCAGCATCGTCGAGTCGCTGAAAGCCGGTGGCCTGAGCTACGCCCAGCGCTTCGACCTGGCCCTGAAAGCCTTCGAGCACACCGCAGCCTACGACGGCATGATCGCCAACTACCTGGGCACCATCGACCAGAGCCGCGACACCCTTGCTACCTCCGACCGCGGTGCCTTCCCGCGCACCTTCAACAGCCAGTTCATCAAGGCCCAGGAAATGCGCTACGGCGAGAACCCGCACCAGAGCGCGGCGTTCTACGTGGAAGCGCAGAAAGGCGAGGCCAGCATCGCCAGCGCCATCCAGCTGCAAGGCAAGGAACTGTCGTTCAATAACGTGGCCGACACCGATGCGGCGCTGGAATGCGTGAAGAGCTTCGTCAAGCCGGCCTGCGTTATCGTCAAGCACGCCAACCCGTGCGGCGTCGCCGTGGCCCTCGACAGCGAAGGCGGCATCCGCCAGGCCTATGAGCTGGCCTACGCAACTGACACCGAGTCGGCCTTCGGCGGCATCATCGCCTTCAACCGCGAACTGGACGGCGCAACCGCCCAGGCCATCGTCGAGCGTCAGTTTGTCGAAGTGATCATCGCGCCGAAAATCAGCGCCGAAGCCCGCGCAATAGTGGCCGCCAAGGCCAATGTGCGCCTGCTCGAATGCGGCGAATGGCCGGCCGAACGCAGCACTGGCTGGGACTTCAAGCGGGTCAACGGCGGTTTGCTGGTACAGAGCCGCGACATCGGCATGATCAAGGCAGAAGACCTGAAGATCGTCACCCAGCGCGCGCCCAGCGAGCAGGAAGTGCATGACCTGATCTTCGCCTGGAAAGTAGCCAAGTTCGTCAAATCCAACGCCATCGTCTACGCGAAGAACCGCCAAACCATCGGCGTCGGCGCCGGCCAGATGTCGCGCGTGAACTCCGCACGCATCGCCGCAATCAAGGCCGAACACGCCGGCCTGCAGGTCGCCGGTTCGGTGATGGCGTCCGACGCCTTCTTCCCGTTCCGCGACGGCCTGGATAACGCGGCGGCCAATGGCATCACTGCGGTCATTCAGCCAGGTGGTTCGATGCGCGATGCGGAAGTTATCGCCGCCGCCGACGAAGCGGGCATTGCCATGGTGTTCACCTCTATGCGCCACTTTAGGCACTAAAATCGGCCGCACTGAAACCGGCATCTGCTGTGTTGCCCTGGATTCCGCCAATGCTCATTGCCACTAGGCAACTCCGCTTGTCGAAACCCAGGGCGCCTTGCATCTACCGGCTTCATTGCGACCTCGAATACAGCTTTTCGTAGGGTGGATAACGCTTTTCTTATCCACCAGCAGTCGTAGCCCGGATGAAATCCGGGAACACCCCACTTAAAAGCCCCGGATTGCATCCGGGCTACGGTCAGGAGATACCCCATGAACGTATTGATCATCGGCAGCGGCGGGCGTGAACACGCCCTGGCCTGGAAAGTCGCGCAAGACCCGCGCGTGCAAAAAGTCTTCGTCGCCCCGGGCAACGCTGGCACTGCCACAGAAGCCAAGTGCGAGAACGTCGCCATCGACGTACTGGCCCTGAAGCAACTGGCTGACTTCGCCGAGAACAACGTACAACTGACCATCGTCGGCCCGGAAGCGCCGCTGGTTGCGGGGGTGGTCGATCTGTTCCGCTCGCGCAAGCTGGATGTTTTCGGCCCCACCGCTGGCGCCGCCCAGCTGGAAGGCTCGAAAGCCTTTACCAAGGACTTCCTCGCCCGCCACAACATCCCCACCGCCGATTACCAGAACTTCACCGAAGTCGAGCCGGCCCTGGCCTACCTGCAACAGGTCGGTGCGCCTATCGTGATCAAGGCCGATGGCCTGGCCGCCGGCAAGGGCGTGATCGTCGCCATGACCCTGATTGAGGCCGAAGATGCGGTGCGCGATATGCTCGCCGGCAATGCCTTTGGTGAAGCCGGTTCGCGCGTGGTGATCGAGGAGTTCCTCGACGGCGAGGAAGCCAGCTTTATCGTCATGGTCGACGGCCATAACGTACTGCCTATGGCCACCAGCCAGGATCACAAACGCGTGGGTGATGGCGACAGCGGCCCGAATACCGGCGGCATGGGTGCCTACTCTCCTGCCCCGGTGGTCACCGCCGAGGTGCACCAGCGGGTGATGGACGAAGTCATTTGGCCGACCGTCAAAGGCATGGCCAGCGAGGGCAATGTCTACACCGGTTTCCTCTATGCCGGGCTGATGATCGACCAAGCCGGCAAGCCGAAGGTTATCGAGTTCAATTGCCGCTTCGGCGACCCGGAAACCCAGCCGATCATGGTGCGCCTGGAGTCGTCGCTGGTGCTGCTGATCGAAGCCGCGCTGGCGCAGGCGCTGGACAAGGTCGAGGCGCGCTGGGATCCACGCCCAACTGTCGGCGTAGTCCTGGCTGCTGGCGGCTACCCTGGCGATTACGCCAAGGGCATAGTGATCGAAGGGCTGGCGGATGCTGCCGCGCTGGAGGGCAAGGTGTTCCATGCCGGCACGGCGCTCAAGGACGGCCAGGTGGTTACGGCTGGCGGCCGGGTGCTCTGCGCCACGGCTATTGGCGCCAGCGTTGCCGACGCCCAGCAGCAGGCCTATCGCCTGGCAGAGAAAATTCGCTGGGATGGCTGCTTCTACCGTAAGGACATAGGCTATCGCGCGATTGCCCGCGAACGCGGCGAAGCATAGGAGAAACATAACGGCCGGCCCCGCAACACTCAGGCAGACGGCACGGCCCCTAAGGGTCGTGCCAAAAAGCGGCAAAAAACGCGAATGCGCCACGAAGCAGCTGGCGCCGCAGTGCCAGTGGTCGCTTTCAGTGTGTCTGGACTGGCCATCCTGGCCATATTCCGCTACACAACGGCTTGGCTATAATCTGGCCACCTACCATTAAAGGGAATTCAGCGTGCGCGGGCTCAGGATTGCCACAGGATTACTCGTCGGCTTGCTCATGGCCTGTCTATTGCCGACAGCCATGGCCGAGAACGTAGCAGGCGCAGCTAGCAGCCATCCCGCAAACTGGTCGTATTTACATGACCCGAGTGCCGCACTGACCCTTGTGGATGTTCAGGCACGCCGCCAACAGTTCCAGCCCCTCAGCAAACAGGCCTTCACCTTCCCCCTCAGCGAGCAGGCCGTTTGGCTGCACGTCGAATTGCCGCGTAACCAGCAGCCAGGCTGGCTATGGATTTTTGCACCGCGCGTGCAGTACCTCGACTACTACCTATTACGCAACGGCACACTCGAGCGCTCGATCCAGACCGGCGAATCCAGGCCGATGAGCACGCGACCGCTCGACTCGCGGGCCTACCTGATGGCGTTGCCGAACGATGACCAGCCGCGTGAAGCCTATGTCCGCATGACCTCGAATCACCCGCTGATGGCCTGGTTCAAGCTCATTGACGAGAAAGGATTAGTAGCGCAGGAAAAACCTGCCTATGTGTTTGGCGCCCTGCTCGGCGGCTTGCTGCTGCTGACCCTGTATAACCTCATCCGGTTTTTCTACAGCCGCACCACCAGCTGCCTTTGGCTGAGCGCCCTGCATGCCAGCCTGGCAGTCTGTGCTGCTGCCAATCTCGGCCTGTTCGCCGTCTGGATGCCCAGCCAGAGTTATAACCAGTCGCTGGTCGCCGACTTGTCGGCGCTGCTGGCGGCCGTCAGCCTACAGGCCTTTTGCCTCAGCTTCATGCTGCACACCCCGGCCCAGCCGGGCAGGCTCAAGCACCTGCTGCAAGGGAACGCCGTGCTGATCTTCGCCGTTGCCCTGGTGATCGCCAGCACCGGCCTGCTCTGGTACAGCACGCTGATCTACGTGTTGGTCCTGCTCAGTGCCTTGAGCGTGTTACTGGTGGCCAGCATGCTCTGGCATGCGGGTTATCAACCAGCACGTTTTATCGCCATAGGTATTCTGGCATTCATCCTCGGTTTCAGCGCCTGCATCCCGGTACTGCTCGGCCTCGACCAACTCAATCCGGGCTGGCTGGTAATCAGCGTCTTCAGCATTGCGACCCTCAGCGGCATCTTCATCAGCCTTTCGCTTGCCGAGCGGCAACGCCAGATCCAGCGCACCACCCTCAGCGAACGCACGGCAATGGCTGCCAGTGCGGCAGAGCTAAAAGCCAAGGCTGAATTCCTCGCCAAGATCAGTCACGAAATTCGCACACCAATGAACGGCGTACTGGGCATGACTGAGTTGCTGCTGGGCACACCGCTATCGGCAAAGCAGCGTGATTACGTGCAGACCATCCACAGTTCGGGCAACGAATTGCTGTCGCTGATCAACGAGATTCTCGACATCTCCAAGCTCGAATCCGGACAGATCGAGCTGGATGACGTGCAATTCGATCTCAATGCGCTGATCGAGGACTGCCTGGATATCTTTCGCGCCAAGGCCGAGCAGCAGAAGGTCGAGCTGATCAACTTCATGCAACCCCAGGTGCCGCGCGTGATCAGCGGCGACCCAACACGCTTGCGCCAGACCTTACTGAGCCTGCTCGACAACGCCTTCAAACAGACTGACGAAGGCGAAATCCTGCTGGTCGTGGCACTCGACACTGGCGGCGAGCGACCACGCTTGCGCATCGCCGTGCAGGACAGTGGTCGTCCGCTGCAGGCCAGCGAGCGCGATGCCCTGCTCAATGCCGAACTGCACAGCAAGGACTTCCTCGCGGCTACCGCACTCGGCGCCCGCCTCGGCCTGATCATCGCCCGCCAACTGGTGCGCCTGATGCACGGCGAATTTGGTATCCAGAGCGGCGGTGCCCAGGGCTCGACCCTGTGGCTGACGCTGCCGCTGGATAGCCAGCGCCTTGAACAGCCCACCGCCGACCTTGACGGGCCATTGCAGGGCGCGCGCCTGCTGGTGGTAGATGACAACGACACCTGCCGCAAAGTCCTGATGCAGCAGTGTAATGCCTGGGGTCTGCAGGTCAGCGCCGTCCCCTCCGGCAAGGAGGCGCTGGCGCTGCTGCGCACCAAGGCGCACATGCGCGAATACTTCGACGTGGTACTGCTCGACCAGGACATGCCCGGCATGAGCGGCATGCAGTTGGCCGCCAAGATCAAGGAAGACCCCAGCCTCAACCACGACATCCTGCTGATCATGCTCACCGGCATCAGCAATGCACCGAGCAAGATCATCGCGCGCAACGCCGGGATCAAGCGCATCCTGGCCAAACCGGTGGCCGGCTATACGTTGAAAACCACCCTGGCCGATGAGCTGTCCCAACGCGGCGGTGACAACTCGCCGGTATTTACACCGTCCCTGGTCAGCGCCCCACTGGAAGTACCCAACGACTTCCGCATTCTGGTCGCCGAAGACAACAGTATTTCGACCAAGGTGATCCGCGGCATGCTCGGCAAACTCAACCTAACGCCGGACACCGCCAGCAACGGTCAAGAAGCCCTCTACGCAATGAAGGCGCAGCACTATGACCTGGTGCTGATGGACTGCGAAATGCCGGTGCTCGACGGCTTCTCTGCCACCCAACAACTGCGCGCCTGGGAAGCGGCCGAGCAGCGCCCGCGCACGCCGGTAGTGGCGTTGACCGCGCACATTCTCAATGAGCACAAGGAACGGGCCCGTGAAGCCGGTATGGACGGCCACATGGCCAAGCCGGTAGAACTTTCGCAATTGCGCGAACTGCTCGAATACTGGATCGCCCAGCGCGAGATGAGCCAGCAACCCGCGGCCCAGCCACACGGAAACTGACCGCCTGCAGCGGGCCACGCCAACTGCCGCGACAGCATTGCCCGCGCGCAACGCTCTGCTCCTGTCACGGCAGAGCAGGCATTCGTTCGCTGCAGCGGGCCGCGCGCTGGAGATCGGCCCGATAATCCCGGATCATGCTGCCCCACGAAGGAGCAGTCGGCTCCCGCACTCAAGCCCATTTACCCAAGAGACGAGTCCAGCCCATGGCGTCCGAGTTGTTCAGTCTGTACCTGAAGTTACTGGTGCTCTACAGCCCATTTTTCGTGTTGTCCTGCTTCATCAGCCTGAGCCGCGGCTACACGGTCAAGGAGCGCAAGCGCCTGGCCTGGAAGGTCGCCGCTGGCGTGCTGATCTCCAGCGTGTTGCTGTACCTGTTTGGTAAGCACATCTTTACCCTGTTCGGCATCACCATCGACGCCTTCCGCATCGGCGCCGGCAGCGTGTTGTTTATCTCGGCCCTCGGCATGGCCCAGGGTAAGTCGGCGGTGCAGAGCGATAACGTGCAGCAGGATGTGACCATCGTGCCGCTGACTATTCCCCTGACTGTCGGCCCAGGCACCATCGGTGCGCTGCTGCTGATGGGCGCCAGTCAGCCGCACTGGGACGACAAGCTGGTGGCGGTAGTCGGCATCGCTCTGGCCAGCCTCACGGTCGGTGTAGTGCTGTACCTGTCCAACCAGTTCGAACGCCTGCTTGGCGACCAGGGCCTGCAGATCGTCAGCCGTCTGATGGGCCTGTTCGTCTGCGCACTGGCCGCGCAGATCATCTTCACCGGGGTGAAAAACTACCTCGAGCTCTAAATCGGTGCAGGACAGCCTGGGCGCCCATCCTGGCGCACCGTCGCGCACCAAAGTAGCGCGACAATGACCCGCAACAAAACCCTGAAACACCGCTGAAAGCCCTGGGGCACAAGGCTTTCAGCGCGTTGGCACGGATGCTGCCATTGGAATAGTGACCCTCTTGGTCCAACCCAACAGTTGCGCATGGAGCCATAACAATGAAACGCCGTCCCTTTCTGAAATCGACGATCGCCGCCAGCGCTCTGCTGCTCAGCGGCTTGTTCCCGTTCACCGTGCAGGCGGCCGAAACCATCAAGGTTGGCATCCTCCATTCGCTGTCCGGCACCATGGCTATTTCCGAGACCTCGCTCAAAGACATGGCGCTGATGACCATCGACGAGATCAACGCCAAGGGCGGCGTACTCGGCAAGCAGCTTGAAGCAGTAGTGGTCGACCCTGCGTCGAACTGGCCGCTGTTCGCCGAGCGCGGTCGCCAACTGCTGACCCAGGACAAAGTCGACGTGACCTTCGGTTGCTGGACCTCGGTGTCGCGCAAATCCGTGCTGCCGGTCTACGAAGAGCTCAATGGCCTGCTGTTCTATCCCGTGCAGTACGAAGGCGAAGAGCTGTCGCCGAACGTCTTCTACACCGGCGCGGCGCCTAACCAGCAGGCCATCCCGGCAGTCGAGTACCTGATGAGCGAAGACGGCGGCGCCGCCAAACGCTACTTCCTGCTCGGCACCGACTACGTCTACCCGCGTACCACCAACAAGATTCTGCGCGCCTTCCTGCACAGCAAGGGCGTGGCCGACAAGGACATCGAAGAGGTCTACACCCCGTTCGGTCACAGCGACTATCAAACCATCGTCGCCAACATCAAGAAGTTCTCCGCTGGTGGCAAAACTGCGGTGATCTCCACCGTCAATGGCGACTCCAACGTGCCGTTCTATAAAGAACTGGCCAACCAGGGCCTGGAAGCCACCGACGTGCCGGTGGTGGCGTTCTCCGTGGGCGAAGAAGAACTGCGCGGCATCGACACCAAGCCACTGGTCGGCCACCTGGCCGCCTGGAACTACTTCCAGTCGGTGGAGAACCCGGTCAACACCGAGTTCGTCAACAAATGGAAGGCTTACGCCAAGGCCAAGAACCTGCCAGGCGCGGACAAAGCCGTGACCAACGATCCAATGGAAGCCACCTACGTCGGCATCCACATGTGGGCTCAAGCGGTCGAAAAAGCCGGCACCACTGAGGTGGACAAGGTGCGTGACGCCCTCGCCGGCCAGACCTTCGCCGCACCAAGTGGTTACACCCTGACCATGGACGCAACCAACCACCACCTGCACAAGCCAGTGATGATCGGTGAAATCCAGGAAGACGGTCAGTTCTCGGTAGTCTGGGAAACCAGCAGCCCGATCCGCGCCCAGCCGTGGAGCCCGTATATCGAAGGCAACGACAAGAAGCCGGATTACGCGGTGAAGTCAAACTGATCGAGCGGAGCTTACCTCCCCTGTAGGAGCCAGCTTGCTGGCGATCATCTCGACCGTGATCGCCAGCAAGGACAAGGTGCCCCCTCGCGCCTACAGCACCCCGACATTACCGGGATACTTAGGACATACCCATGCCCACTGCCTTGTACCGCTTTCTGCTATTTCTGATTCTGTTGCTACCGCTCGCCAGCCATGCCGGCGACGCCAGCGACTTCGTTGCGGCCAACCCGGCCAAGCAGGCCAAGCTTCTGGAAAACTGGGCCGCCGCCCCCGATCCTGCGCGCCTGCAGCTACTGCAGGCCCTGCAACAAGGTCGCGTCGCCACCGATAGCGACAAGATGCCCTTTATCGAAAACGCCGGCAGCTACCAGGCCATCGAAGGCACCGCAGCACCTGTCGGCACCCCGCGCAAACTGCGCCTGAACAACCGTCTGCGCGGCCTGACCGCCACCGCCCTTGCCAGCCACCAATTGCTCGCCGAAGACCCGGCCCTGCGCCTGGATGCCGCCAAACACCTGCAGAAAAGCGCCAAACCGGCCCAGCTCGACATGCTCAGCGAACGCCTGGCCAGTGAAGACGACGACCATGTACGCGACGCCCTGACCCTGGCCTTGGCCAACCTGCAACTGGTCGACAGTGACCCGGCCATTCGCCTGGCCGCCGTGCGCCTGCTCGGCGAAACCGGCGACCCGCTGGCGCGTACCCGCCTGGAAACGCTGCTCGACCCGGCCGTGGAAAGCGATGCCGGGGTGCGCACCGCCGCCGAAACCAGCCTGGCCCAGGTCAAACGCAAACTGCTGATCGGCGAATTGCTCGGTCAGGCCTTTAGCGGCCTGTCACTCGGTTCGATCCTGCTGCTGGCCGCACTTGGCCTGGCCATCACCTTCGGCCTGCTCGGGGTGATCAACATGGCCCACGGTGAAATGCTGATGCTCGGCGCCTACTCCACCTACATGGTGCAGGTCATGTTCCAGCGTTTCGCCCCGGAAGCCTTGGCGCTTTACCCGCTGGTGGCGCTGCCGGTGGCGTTCTTCGTCACTGCGGCCATCGGCATGGCCCTGGAGCGCACGGTGATTCGCCACCTGTACGGTCGACCGCTGGAAACCCTGCTAGCCACCTGGGGCATCAGCCTGATTCTGATCCAGCTGGTGCGGGTGACCTTCGGCGCTCAGAACGTCGAAGTGGCTAACCCCTACTGGCTGTCCGGCGGACTACAGGTACTGCCGAACCTGGTGCTGCCGTATAACCGCATCGTGATCATCGGCTTCGCCCTGTTTGTGGTGGTGCTGACCTGGCTGCTGCTGAACAAGACCCGCCTCGGCCTCAACGTGCGCGCCGTCACCCAGAACCGCAATATGGCCGCCTGCTGCGGCGTGCCGACCGGCCGGGTGGACATGCTCGCCTTCGGTTTGGGCTCCGGTATCGCCGGCCTCGGCGGCGTGGCCCTGAGCCAGATCGGCAACGTCGGCCCGGACCTGGGCCAGAGCTACATCATCGACTCCTTCCTGGTGGTGGTGCTCGGCGGCGTCGGCCAACTCGCCGGTAGCGTGATGGCGGCCTTTGGCCTGGGTATCGCCAACAAGATTCTCGAACCGCAGATCGGCGCCGTACTGGGCAAGATCCTCATCCTCGCGCTGATCATTCTGTTTATTCAGAAACGCCCGCAAGGTCTGTTTGCGTTGAAGGGACGGGTGATCGATTGAGCCAGATTAGCTGCATTGAAACCGTTGGAGCTGGCCATGCCTGCGACCGCGTCGCCACGATTGTTCGCGCGCATGGCGCGCTCCTACAGGCTGACGAACTCAGCCCAAGCCAACAATCATTTGCCGCGACAGGATGGGTGATCGACTGATGACCATGCCACTCAATCAAACGCTATTGGCGCGCGCCAGCGCCAAGCTCGGTCCGCAGGTATCAATCGGCCTCGGCCTGCTGGTACTCGCCGTGCTGCTGGCCATGCCGCTGCTGCACCTGCTGCCGGCAGACAATGCCTGGCATGTATCAGCCTACACCCTGACCCTGGTCGGCAAAATCCTCTGCTACTGCATCGTCGCCCTGGCACTTGATCTGGTGTGGGGATACGCCGGGCTGCTGTCGCTCGGTCACGGTCTGTTCTTTGCGCTGGGCGGTTACGCCATGGGCATGTACCTGATGCGCGAAGCGGCGGGTGACGGCCTGCCGGCCTTTATGAGCTTCCTCGCCTGGACCGAGCTGCCCTGGTATTGGTACGGCACCGACAGTTTCCTCTGGGCCATGTGCCTGGTGGTGCTGGCGCCTGGCCTGCTGGCACTGGTGTTCGGCTTCTTCGCTTTCCGCTCGCGGATCAAGGGCGTGTATTTCTCGATCATGACCCAGGCCCTGACCTTCGCCGGCATGTTGCTGTTTTTCCGCAACGAAACCGGCTTTGGCGGCAACAATGGCTTTACCAACTTCAGGACGATTCTGGGCTTTGACATCACCTCGACCCACACCCGCGCCGCGCTGTTCCTCGCCACAGTGGTGCTCTTGGTCGCCAGCCTGTACCTGGGTTGGACGTTAGCCCGCAGCAAATTCGGCCGGGTGCTGACCGCGCTGCGCGACGCGGAAAACCGCCTGATGTTCTGCGGCTACGACCCGCGCGGCTACAAGCTGTTCATCTGGGTAGTGAGCGCGGTGCTTTGCGGCCTGGCCGGCGCGTTGTATGTGCCGCAGGTGGGCATCATCAACCCCAGCGAAATGTCGCCGACCAACTCCATCGAAGCCGCCGTCTGGGTCGCCCTCGGCGGGCGTGGCACGCTGATCGGCCCGCTGCTCGGCGCCGGTTTGGTCAACGGCATGAAAAGTTGGTTTACCGTGGCCTTCCCCGAGTACTGGCTGTTCGCCCTGGGCTTCCTGTTTATCGTCGTGACCTTGTTCCTGCCCAATGGCGTGATTGGCCTTCTTCGCAGGAAGTCATCATGACCGCTGCTGCGCATTCCATCTGCGGCGTTGCGTCTGCCATCCCTGGCAGACGCCCTGCGGGCCAGCTGAAGCTGTCCGGACTCGCTCCCGGCGAGTCCGTGACACGGTGCTCGCTCCTCGCCGTACACATTCGTACTGTCTCGTCGCTGCGCTCCGTGCGCCTTGTCGCGACGCGTTCATAACGACTTCCACAGGAGAGCAATGATGCGCGCCACTCCAGCCCCCGAAATAATGCTCGAACCCGCTTTTGATCCGGCCGGTAGCGGCCGCGATGCGATTGGCGCCAGCACCCTGGCCAACAAGGGCCTGAACGTGCGCCACGGCACCATCCTGACCCTGGAAGACATCAACGTCAGCTTCGATGGTTTCAAGGCCCTGACCAACCTGACCCTGTATATCGGCGTCGGTGAACTGCGCTGCATCATCGGCCCCAATGGCGCCGGCAAGACCACCATGATGGACGTGATCACCGGCAAGACCCGCCCCGACAACGGCGTTGCCTACTTCGGCGAAACCCTCGACCTGACGCAGATGAGCGAGGTGGAAATTGCCCAGTCCGGCATCGGCCGCAAGTTCCAGAAGCCCACGGTGTTCGAGGCGCTGAGCGTGTTCGAGAACCTCGAACTGGCGCAGAAAACCAACAAGTCGGTGTGGGCCAGCCTGCGTGCCAAACTCAGCGGCGAGCAGCAAGACCGTATCGACGAGGTGCTGCAGACCATCAAGCTCAACGCCTCGCGCCTGCGCCCGGCAGGGCTGCTGTCCCACGGCCAGAAGCAGTTCCTGGAGATCGGCATGCTGCTGGTGCAAGACCCGCAACTGTTGCTGCTCGATGAGCCGGTGGCGGGCATGACCGACGCCGAAACCGAGTTCACCGCCGAGCTGTTCAAATCGCTGGCACGCAAACACTCGCTGATGGTGGTCGAGCACGACATGGGCTTTGTCGGCGCCATCGCCGACCACGTCACCGTGCTGCACCAAGGCAGCGTGCTGGCCGAAGGCTCGCTGGAACAGGTGCAGAACGATGAGCGGGTGATCGAGGTTTATCTCGGTCGTTGAGGGCCAGTGCGCACAGCCTAGGCGGCCCTGCGCACCCTACGCACGCGGCACCACCCGTAGGGTGCGCCGCGCGCACCGAAACGATCGCGACAGCACAGAACAACGAGGTAAAAACATGCTGCAAGTCCAACAACTGCATCAATACTACGGCGGCAGCCATATCCTGCGTGGCCTGTCATTTGAGGCCAAGGTCGGCGAAGTCACCTGCCTGCTCGGCCGTAATGGCGTGGGCAAGACCACCCTGCTGAAATGCCTGATGGGCCTGATCCCGGCCAAAGAGGGCGCAGTGCAGTGGGAAGGCCAGCCCATCACCGCCTTCAAACCGCACCAGCGCGTACACGCCGGCATCGCCTACGTGCCCCAGGGCCGGGAAATCTTCGGCCGCCTGACCGTGGAAGAAAATCTGCTGATGGGCTTGTCACGCTTCCCCGGCAGCGAAGCCAAGGTGGTTCCGGAATTTATCTACGAACTGTTCCCGGTGCTGCGCGAGATGAAGCAACGCCGCGGCGGCGACCTCTCCGGTGGCCAGCAGCAACAGCTTGCGATAGGCCGCGCGCTGGCGAGCAAACCGCGCTTGCTGATCCTCGACGAGCCCACCGAAGGCATCCAGCCCTCGGTGATCAAGGAGATCGGCGTGGTGATCAAGAAACTCGCCGAACGCGGCGATATGGCCATTTTGCTGGTCGAGCAGTTCTATGACTTTGCCGCCGAGCTGGCCGACCAGTATCTGGTGATGAGCCGCGGCGAGATCGTCCAGCAGGGCCGGGGCGAGACCATGGAAACCGACGGCGTGCGCGGGCTGGTGGCCATATGAAACGCACTGTAGGGTGGATGACGCGCAGCTCATCCACCACGTAGCAAACCGCTGGTCATCCACCCTACGATAAGACCCTATGAACGCATCCGTACCCGTCTCCGTATTTACCCCCAGCTGGCACGCCGAGCTGGAGCTGGGCTATGGCCGCGACGGCGATTGCACGCGGCCGACTCTGCGCCGCCACAAAGGCCCGCTGCGGGTGCAGAAACATCTGTATGCCGAAGGCCCAGAGGTGTGCCAACACATCATCGTGCACCCACCCGGCGGCATCGCCGGCGGTGATCGCCTGGATATCTCGACCACCGTCGGTACTAACGCCTGGGCGCAGCTGACCAGCCCCGGCGCGGCCAAGTGGTACCGCGCCGCGGGCCCTGCCTATCAGAGCCTCAACCTGCGCGTCGAAGCCGGGGCCACTCTGGAATGGCTGCCCCAGGAGACTATCGTCTACTCGGGCGCCCAGGCCGAACTGCGCACCGATATCGAGTTGCTCGGTGACGCCAAGCTGCTCTACTGGGACGTGGTCGCGCTCGGCCGACCAGCCAGCGGCGAACGCTTCGATGCCGGGCATTTCCAGGCCGAGCTGAATATCCGCCGCGACGGCCAACTGCTCTGGCACGAGCGTCAGCGCGTGGTCGGCGACGACGGCCTGCTCGACTCGCCGATCGGCCTGGACGGCCAGCCAGTGTTTGCCACGCTGCTGATCAGCGGCGAAATCGACAGCGAACTACTGGAACAGTGTCGTACCCTCAGCACCCCGGTGCGCGGCGACCTGAGCCAATTACCCGGCCTGCTGGTCGCCCGCTGCCTGGCCAGCGAGACGCTGCACGCGCGCGCCTGGCTGATCCAACTCTGGCACTTGCTGCGCCCGGCCCTGCTCGGCCGCACTGCCGTCCCCCCAAGAATCTGGAGCACCTGACCGATGGATTTAACCCCTCGCGAAAAAGACAAACTGCTGATCTTTACCGCCGGCCTGGTGGCCGAACGGCGCCTGGCACGTGGGGTGAAACTCAACTACCCGGAAGCCATGGCCTACATCTCCGCTGCTCTGCTCGAAGGCGCCCGCGACGGCCGCACCGTGGCCGAGTTGATGCACTTCGGCACCACCCTGCTGAGCCGCGATCAGGTGATGGAAGGCATCCCGGAAATGATCCCGGATATCCAGGTCGAGGCCACCTTTCCCGACGGCACCAAGCTGGTCACCGTCCACCAACCTATTGCATAAACATGATTATCCAAGACGCCAGCGCCGCCGACCTACCCGCCATCCTGGCCATCTACAACGATGCGGTGCAGCACACCACGGCTATCTGGAACGAAACCCAGGTCGACCTGGCCAACCGCGAGGCCTGGTTGAACGAGCGCCATACGGCAGGTTTCCCCGTACTGGTGGCAAAAAATGACGCAGGCGAGCTGCTTGGCTACGCCAGCTACGGCACCTGGCGCAGCATCGAGGGCTTTCGCCACACCGTCGAGCACTCGGTGTATGTGCGCAGCGACCAACGCGGCCAGGGCCTCGGCCCCTTGCTGATGCAGGCCTTGATCGAACGTGCGCAAGCGGCCGGCCTGCACGTCATGGTCGCGGCCATCGAGAGCGGCAACAGCGCCTCGATCCGCCTGCATGAGCGCCTCGGCTTCGTCACCAGCGGTCAGATGCCACAGGTCGGTCGCAAGTTCGACCGTTGGCTGGACCTCACCTTTATGCAACTGAACCTGGAGTGAAACAGCGATGATCCCCGGCGAATACCAGATCCAGGACGGCGAAATCGAGCTGAATGCCGGCCGTCGTACCCACCGCTTGACCGTGGCCAACAGCGGCGACCGACCGATTCAGGTCGGCTCGCACTACCACTTCTTTGAAACCAATGATGCCCTGAGCTTTGACCGTGCCAGCACCCGCGGCATGCGCCTGAATATCCCGGCCGGCACCGCCGTGCGCTTCGAGCCAGGGCAAAGCCGCGAAGTGGAGTTGGTCGACCTGGCGGGTCATCGCCGCGTCTTCGGTTTCGCGGGCCGGGTGATGGGCGATCTGTAAATTTTTAGGCGTCTGCTATGGCCTTATCGCGGGCAAGCCCGCTCCTACAGTAATCGCATTCCCCTTGTAGGAGCGGGCTTGCCCGCGATAGTGAGCGCAGCGAACGGTTGCGAACCCAATTGAATTTGAAGGCGAACCCATGAAAATTTCCCGCCAAGCCTATGCCGACATGTTCGGCCCCACCGTCGGCGACAAGGTGCGCCTGGCCGACACCGAGCTGTGGATCGAGGTTGAGAAAGACTTCACCACCTATGGCGAAGAAGTGAAATTCGGCGGTGGCAAGGTGATTCGCGACGGCATGGGCCAGGGCCAATTGTGCGCCGCCGATGTGGTCGATACGCTGATCACCAACGCGCTGATCATCGACCACTGGGGCATCGTCAAAGCCGACGTTGGCCTCAAAGACGGTCGCATCGCCGCCATCGGCAAGGCCGGTAACCCGGACATTCAGCCAGACGTGACCATCGCCATCGGCGCCGGTACCGAAGTGATCGCCGGTGAAGGCATGATCCTCACCGCCGGCGGCATCGACAGCCATATCCACTTCATCTGCCCGCAGCAGATCGAAGAGGCCTTGATGAGCGGCGTCACGACCATGATCGGCGGCGGCACCGGGCCGGCCACCGGCACCAACGCCACCACCTGCACGCCAGGGCCGTGGCACATGGCGCGCATGCTGCAGGCCGCCGACGCCTTCCCGATGAACATGGGCTTTACCGGCAAGGGCAACGCCTCCTTGCCCGAGCCATTGATCGAGCAGGTCAAGGCCGGCGCCATCGGCCTCAAGCTGCACGAAGACTGGGGCACCACCCCGGCCGCCATCGACAACTGCCTGAGCGTGGCCGATCAGTACGATGTGCAGGTGGCCATCCACACCGACACGCTGAACGAATCCGGCTTCGTCGAAACCACCCTCGGCGCGTTCAAGGGCCGCACCATCCACACCTACCACACCGAGGGTGCCGGTGGCGGTCATGCGCCGGACATCATCAAGGCCTGCGGCTTCCCCAACGTGCTGCCCAGCTCGACCAACCCGACCCGGCCGTTCACCAAGAACACCATCGACGAACACCTGGACATGCTGATGGTCTGCCACCACCTTGACCCGAGTATCGCCGAGGACGTGGCCTTTGCCGAAAGCCGCATCCGCCGTGAAACCATCGCCGCCGAAGACATCCTGCATGACCTCGGCGCGTTAAGCATGATCAGCTCCGACAGCCAGGCCATGGGCCGTGTCGGCGAGGTGATCACCCGCACTTGGCAGACCGCCGACAAGATGCACAAGCAGCGCGGCCCGCTGGAAGGCGACGGCCCGGGCAACAGCAACTTCCGGGTTAAACGCTACATCGCCAAGTACACCATCAACCCGGCGATCACCCACGGTATCAGCCACGAAGTGGGTTCCATCGAAGTGGGTAAATGGGCCGATCTGGTGCTCTGGCGTCCGGCGTTCTTTGGGGTCAAACCGACGCTGATTCTCAAGGGCGGGGCGATTGCGGCCAGCCTGATGGGCGACGCCAACGCCTCGATCCCCACGCCGCAGCCGGTGCATTACCGACCGATGTTCGCCAGCTACGGCGGCAGCCGTCACGCCACCAGTTTCACCTTTATCAGCCAAGCGGCCTTCGAGGCCGGCGTGCCCGAGCAGTTGGGGCTGAAGAAGAAAATCGGCGTGGTCAAAGGCTGCCGCACCTTGCAAAAGAGCGACCTGATCCACAACGACTACCAACCCAACATCGAAGTGGACGCGCAAAACTATCAGGTCAAGGCCGATGGCCAGTTGCTCTGGTGCGAGCCGGCGGATGTATTGCCGATGGCGCAACGCTATTTTCTTTTCTGAAACAGCTGCTCTGAGGCATCGACGTCCGTAGGGTGCGCCGTGCGCACCGAAAACAGCGGTAACGAGCCAGGTGCGCGCAGCCCCGCACGGTAGCTCAACGCAGCTGACTGTCCTTGCTGCCACGGCGGTTATAGCCGCTGAACCTGGCTTGTTCCTTGTCGTGCTCGGTCTGGCAGGCCACGCACAGGCGCACACCGGGTATCGCCTTGCGTCGCGCCTCGGGAATGAGCGCATCGCATTCTTCGCAATCGCTCAGGCTCTCGCCACTGGGCAGCTGACTGCGGGCGCGCTGGATGGCGTCCTCGATGCTGCTGTCGATCTGCTCCTGTACTGCGCCGTCATTTGCCCAGCCACCAGCCATCTGCTTGCCCTCCCAGAGTTAGTCACCCCAGAGATATGCGCTCACGCGCGGCGAATCTCAAGTGCAGCCCGTCGTACTACTCCTGTACATCCATGAATTTCGCGGCCCAGGCCAGGTACTCCTCGGGCAGGGTGTACTTGTGGGTCAGCTCGGTGGCATTGAGGTCGCAGGCATCGATGCCGCGCTGTTCGCGCAGGCAATCGTAAGTGGCCTTGATCGCGGCAAAATAGGCCGCATGGCCGTTGACCACGATGCGCACGCCAAGTGCGGCCAGGCGGGCGTTGTCGCGCAACCTCGGGTTGCCGTAGGTGACCAGCATCAGCGGAATACTCAGCGGCTCGGCGATCTGTTCCAGGTGATCAAAATCCTCGACGCCGACGATACAGATGCCATCGGCGCCAGCGGCCTGGTAGGCGCAAGTACGGCGGATCACCTCGTCGACCTCAAGCACTCCGGCGTGGGTGCGGGCGATGATCGCCAATTGCGGATCAACCCGCGCCTGCAGCGCAGCGCGGATCTTGCCGACGCCCTCATCGATGCTGATCAGGTCGGTGGATTTTCGCCCGAACTGGGCGGGTAACAGGGTGTCCTCGATGGTCAGGGCAGCAATCCCGGCGCGCTCCAACTCGACCACGGTGCGCATCACATTGAGTGCATTACCGTAGCCGTGGTCGGCATCGGCAATTACTGGAAGGCGGCTGACCCGACCGATACGAGTGGCCTGTTCGACAAACTCGCTGAGCGTGATCAGGGCGAAGTCTGGCGCACCCAGCACCTGCAACGAGGCTACCGAGCCGCCGAGGATGCCGACCTCAAAGCCCAGATCGGCGGCAATTCGTGCCGACATCGGATCGAATACCGAAGCGCTGTGCTGACAGCTGTCGCCAGCTAATAGCGCACGGAAGGCGCTGCGTAGTTCGTGATGGGAAGCTCGCTGCATGATCGGCATATGACAGTGTCCAAACGACGGTTGAATCGAAGAATCAGGCGGTGACTCATCAGCCTGAAAGCGCAGGCATAACCTGCAGCAAGTATCCCGCCAACTCGACACTGCGTGGCGTAAGCGCCTGACAGGCCTCTAGACGTGGCGGATAGCCGCCAGATAATGGCCCGCATGGCGCATTTTCGCCACCCCGTGCGACCCGCTAGCGGCAATGCCCGGCACAACCTTGTCACAGTCCAACCGACAGTCGGACTGGCGGCCAAGGCTCAAGCAGGCGATGATCAGCACTCATTCCTGCGCCATGAACGACATGACCGATACCACACACCGCTCGACCGCCACACACAAGCCCCGCCCGTTTGTGGATTTGCTGATCAGCATCCTGATTCCTTCACTGATTCTCATGAAGCTCAGCGGTGAATCCAACCTCGGCGCCGATGGTGCGCTGATCCTCGCGCTGGCGTTCCCCCTCGGCTGGGGCACGTTCGAGCTGATCAAGTACCGCAAATTCAATTTCATCGCCCTGCTTGGCCTGATCAGCGTACTGCTGACCGGTGGCATCGGCCTGCTCAAGCTCGACAACCAGTGGCTGGCGATCAAGGAAGCGGCGATTCCCGGCTTGATCGGTATTGCCGTGCTGGTGTCGACCCGCACCCGCTACCCGCTGATCCGCACCCTGCTGTTCAACAAGAACGTGCTCAATGTCGACAAGATTCATGAGCGCCTGGAACAGGGCGGCCATACCCAGCACTTCGAAACCCGCCTGCTGACCGCCACCTACTGGCTGAGTGGCACCTTCTTCTTTTCCTCGGCGATGAACTATGTGCTGGCCAAGTGGATCGTGATCAGCCCATCCGGCAGCGAGGCCTTCAATGAGGAACTGGGGCGGATGAACCTGCTCAGCTATCCGATGATCGCCATCCCGTCGATGATCATGCTGATGGCGATCTTCTATTACCTGTGGCGCACCATTCATGGCCTGACCGGCTTGAAGCTGGAAGAGATCATGGCAGCGCAGTCCTGAGCGATCCGCTAAACACGCAGCGCGTGGCGGCTGCGTGCTGACACTCGCCGCCTACCTGGGCCTGTTTTTCTCCGCTTTCGGCGCTGCGACCTTGCTGCCGCTGGGCTCCGAAGTGGTGTTCGTCAGCTTGCTGCTTAGCGATGCGTACCTGGTGTGGCTGCTGGTGGCGGTCGCCAGCATCGGCAATGTCCTCGGCTCGCTGGTCAACTGGCTGCTGGGCCGCCACCTCGAGCGCTTTCGCCAGCGCACCTGGTTCCCGGTCAGCGAGCAACGGCTGCAACAGGCGCAGGGCTGGTATGCGCGCTACGGCCGCTGGTCGCTGCTGCTTAGCTGGGTACCGATCATCGGCGACCCATTGACCCTGGTCGCCGGAGTGATGCGTGAGCGCTGCTGGGTTTTTCTGTTGATCGTCAGCCTGGCCAAGACCGGTCGTTACCTGGTGCTGGCCGCACTGACCCTGGGTCTGATCTAGCCACTGCAAGCCCAATAGCCTCAAGGCACTAGCCTGGCTGGCTACCCTGACGCCATGCGCAAGCGGCTGGCCTTGCACCCCACAAACCCGGCAGAATGGCCGCCGTTTGTCTGGCCCGCTCCAGGCCCCACCCCGCGCACGTCAAGGAGCCCTTTTGAACCCCCTGGAAACCATTGCCCTGGCCCTGATACAAGGGCTGACCGAATTCCTGCCGATTTCCTCCTCCGCCCACCTGATCCTGCCGTCGCAGGTACTGGGCTGGGCCGACCAAGGTCTGGCCTTCGATGTGGCCGTGCACGTCGGCACCCTGCTGGCGGTGGTCTGTTACTTCCGTCACGAGGTCAAGCGCCTGCTGATCGCCTGGTGCCGCTCATTCGGCGGTGAGCATAACCAGGAGTCGCACCTGGCCTGGCAGATCGCCGTGGCGACCCTGCCGGCAATGGCCTTCGGCCTGCTGGCCAGCGAACATATTGCGCATTACGCCCGCTCCGCCTGGGTGATCGCCGCAACCACCATCCTCTTCGGCTTGCTGTTGTGGTGGGCGGATAGCCGCGCCCGACAAGCCAAGGATGAATACCAGGCCAGCTGGAAAGATGTCGTCATCATCGGCTTCGCCCAAGCGCTGGCCCTGATTCCCGGCACATCACGCTCAGGCATTACCATGACCGCCGCCCTGATGCTCGGCCTGAGCCGAACCGCCGCGGCGCGCTTCTCGTTTCTGATGTCGATCCCGATCATTGTCATGGCCGGCAGCTATGAAGGCCTCAAACTGGCAGAGGCAGGTGAGGCAGTGAACTGGGCGCAGATTGGCCTGGGCACCCTGGTGTCCTTCGTCAGCGCCCTGCTGTGCATCCACTGGTTTCTCAAGCTACTGGAACGCATCAGCATGCTGCCCTTCGTCATCTACCGGCTCTGTCTGGGCCTGGGTTTATTCGTCTTTCTCGGCCTGGGCTAGGGTCTGTCGCGCACCCAGGGCAGCAGCAATACTGTACGGCCAACAGAGTTCTTCGTCGGGCCTCCCGAAAAGGCACAAGCGCGAAGCGCGGCGCTGACATAGAATGCCCGGCCATTTTTTGTGGCCATGCCTTGCATGGCGGCCACCCTCCGGGCCGTCGCGACGCGACGTCAAGAAACTCTCCCGGTAATTTTTTCAGGAACAGCGCGCCGCATGACTTTATCCACTCCCGCCCGCGCCTGCGGCATCGACTTTGGCACCTCCAACTCCACCGTCGGCTGGCTTCGCCCTGACGCCGAGACACTTATCACGCTTGAAGACGGCAAAATCACCCTGCCTTCGGTGGTGTTCTTCAACCTTGAGGAGCGCCGCCCGGTGTACGGCCGACTGGCCCTGCAGGAATACCTCGAAGGCTATGAAGGTCGGCTGATGCGCTCGCTGAAGAGCCTGCTCGGCTCCAAGCTGCTGAAGAGCGAAACCACCATCCTGGGCAGCGCCCTGCCGTTCAAGGACCTGCTCGGCTTCTTTATCGGCGAGCTGAAAAAGCGCGCCGAAACCGAAGCCCAGCGGCCATTCGAGGAAGTGGTGCTTGGCCGCCCGGTGTTTTTCGTCGATGACGACCCGATCGCCGACCAGGACGCACAGAACACCCTGGTGGCCGTGGCGCATAAGCTCGGTTTCAAGGACGTGTCGTTCCAGTACGAACCGATTGCAGCGGCCTTCGACTACGAGTCAGGCATCACTCGCGAGGAGCTGGTGCTGATCGTCGACATCGGCGGCGGCACCTCGGACTTTTCCCTGGTACGCCTGTCGCCCGAACGACGCAGCGTCGCCGAGCGGCATGACGATATCCTCGCCACCGGCGGCGTGCATATAGGAGGCACCGACTTTGACAAGCAGCTCAGCCTGCAGGGTGTGATGCCGCTGTTTGGCTACGGCAGCCGGATGAAAAGCGCCGCACCAATGCCAACCAGCACCCACCTCAGCCTGGCCACCTGGCACACCATCAATGCGGTCTACTCGGCACAATCGCAACGCCAACTACAGAGCATGCGCTACGACATTCTTGACCCCACCGGCATTGACCGTCTGTTCAAGCTGATTGAGCGACGTGACGGGCACTGGTTGGCGATGCAGGTGGAAGACAGCAAGATCGCCCTGACCGAGCAGGCGGCACAGCCCATCGATCTGGGGCGTATCGAACCCGGCCTGGTTGCCGAGCTGACTCGCGAGCTGTTTGAAACCGCCATCGCGCCGTTGCTCGAGCGCGTGCGCGCCAGCGTGACGCAACTGCTCAGCGATGCTGGGGTGAGCGTCGAGCAGGTCGATACCGTGTTCTTTACTGGCGGCTCCAGCGGCATCCCGGCCCTGCGCCAGAGCGTCGCCGCCATGCTGCCCAATGCCCAGCATGTGGAAGGCAATACCTTCGGCAGCATCGGCAGCGGCCTGGCCATCGAGGCGCAGAAGCGTTACGGCAACGTCTAGCATTGCGACAGCCAGGCGCCGCTCTCCCGGGTATCACTGCGCTCAACCCGGGCTACCGGCAAACCCACGAATGAGCGGCATACGACGAACCCGTAGCCTGGGTTGAGCAACGCGATACCCAGGGCACATTTCAGGGGTAGTTTTTCAACGGCCTGCTAAGGCTTGCAGCCAAAGCCAAGGCGAGTTGAGTTGAGCTGGGTCGCAGAGGTTGAGAATCACGACAGCCAGGCGCCACTCTCCCGGGTATCGCTGCGCTCAACCCGGGCTACGCGCAAAACCACGAATAAGCGGCATACAACGAACCCGTAGCCTGGGTTGAGCAACGCGATACCCGGGGCACATTCCAGGGTATCGCTGCGTTCGGTCGCGGCGCCCGGAGACCGGTGCTTATCGAAGGCTGGTCCACCAGAAGGGCGGACCAGCCTTCGGCATGTCCGCCCTGCATCTATTAACGCGGTACGACCGGCTTCTTCGGCGGCTTCTTGCCTTTGCCCTTGGCGGCATCCGAACGCTCTTTGGCAGCCTGCTGGTTACGCACCTGAGCGGCAGCCTTGGCTTGCTCACGCTTGTCCCAGGGATTGCCAGCGCCTGCGCCGGTATCACGCGGCGGCAAGCCGGTGTGCTGGGTCAGCAACGGGCGAGTCTTTTCACCGGCACCACGAGCAGCCGCAGCCCCACCGACCTTCTTGCTGCCGACCGGGGTGGAGTTCTTGCGCCGCGCGCTCTGGTAGCTGTCGGTGGCCGGCTGATGCAACGGAATCAACTGGTTCTTGCCCGGCCCGATCAGATCGCTACGACCCATGCGCTCCAGCGCCTCGCGCAACATTGGCCAGCCTTTCGGGTCGTGGTAGCGCAAGAATGCCTTGTGCAAGCGACGCTGGGCCTCACTTTTGACGATGGCCACACCATCAGACTTGTAGGTGACCTTGCGCAGCGGATTCTTGCCTGAGTGGTACATGGCGGTGGCGGTGGCCATCGGCGAGGGGTAGAAGGCCTGCACCTGGTCGGCACGGAAACCGTTGCCCTTGAGCCACAGGGCCAGGTTCATCATGTCTTCGTCGCTGGTGCCCGGGTGTGCGGCGATAAAATAGGGGATCAGGTACTGTTCCTTGCCCGCCTCTTTCGAATACTTCTCGAACATGCGCTTGAACTTGTCGTAGCTGCCGATACCCGGCTTCATCATCTGGTTGAGCGGGCCTTCCTCGGTGTGCTCCGGGGCGATCTTCAGGTAGCCGCCAACGTGGTGGGTGACCAGTTCCTTGACGTACTCCGGCGATTCCACGGCCAGGTCGTAGCGCAGACCCGAAGCGATCAGAATCTTCTTCACCCCCGGCAAGGCGCGCGCCGAACGGTACAACTGGATCAGTGCCGAGTGGTCGGTGTTGAGGTTCTCGCAGATCCCGGGGAACACGCAGGACGGCTTGCGGCAGGCCGACTCGATCTCCGGGCTCTTGCAGGCGATGCGGTACATATTCGCAGTCGGCCCGCCAAGATCGGAAATCACCCCGGTAAAACCCGGCACTTTGTCGCGAATCTCTTCGATCTCACGAATGATCGATTCTTCCGAGCGGTTCTGGATGATTCGCCCTTCATGCTCAGTGATCGAGCAGAAGGTACAGCCGCCGAAACAACCACGCATGATATTCACCGAGAAACGGATCATATCGTAGGCCGGAATCTTCTCCTTGCCATACGCCGGATGCGGAATGCGCGCATAGGGCATACCGAACACGTAGTCCATCTCTTCGGTGGTCATGGGGATGGGTGGCGGGTTGAACCAGACATCCACCTCGCCATGCTTCTGCACCAGGGCGCGGGCGTTCCCTGGGTTGGTTTCCAGGTGCAGCACGCGGTTAGCGTGGGCGTACAACACCGAGTCAGCCCGCACCTTCTCGAACGAGGGCAGGCGGATCACCGTCTTGTCTCGCTCCAACCGCGGGTGCGCCAGCAGCTGCACCACCTTGGCCTCGTTGGGGTCTTCGACCGGAGCACCCTTTTCCTGCTCGATTGCACAGGCTTGGGTGTCCTGAGTGTTGACGTAGGGATTGATGATCTTGTCGACTTTGCCCGGACGGTCGATACGACTGGAGTCGATTTCCATCCAGTCAGCGGGCGTGTCACGGCGAATGAAAGCGGTGCCGCGAATATCGGTGATCTGTTCGATCTTGTGGCCGTAGGACAGGCGCTGGGCCACTTCGACGATGGCACGCTCGGCGTTGCCATAGAGCAGGATGTCGGCGCAGGCATCGATCAGGATCGAGTGGCGGACTTTGTCCTGCCAGTAATCGTAATGAGCAATGCGGCGCAGCGAGGCCTCGATGCCGCCGAGCACGATCGGCACATGCTTGTAGGCTTCCTTGCAGCGCTGGCTATAGACCAGGCTGGCACGATCCGGACGTTTGCCGGCCAGACCGCCGGGGGTATAGGCGTCGTCGGAACGGATTTTCTTGTCGGCGGTGTAACGGTTGATCATCGAATCCATGTTGCCGGCAGCGACGCCAAAGAACAGGTTCGGCTCGCCGAGCTTCATGAAATCGTCTTTACTGCTCCAGTCCGGCTGGGCAATGATGCCCACGCGAAAGCCTTGGGACTCAAGCAGGCGACCGATGATCGCCATGCCGAACGACGGATGGTCAACATAGGCATCACCGGTGACGATGATGATGTCGCAACTGTCCCAGCCGAGTTGATCCATCTCTTCCCGGCTCATCGGCAGGAAAGGCGCCGGGCCGAAGCACTCAGCCCAGTATTTTGGATAGTCGAATAACGGCTTGGCAGCGTGCATGAAAATGACCGAGATATCAGGATTAAACGGCCGTGGAATATAGCACAAAATTTGACCAAACCCGACCTTGGTACTGGGACAAACAATAAACCTTTTTCATCGGCCTAAGCAGCGCCACACGGCATTTGTGATCACATACCGAGTTATGGCTATACTCGGCCAATTGTTTCGCCAGTAACAGCGAAGCACAAGGAGTGCTTGCAGTGCAGCGAATCGCCTTATCACTCACGCTACTGCTGAGCCTGACCTGCCTCCCCGGCGTGACACATGCGACGATCATCCTGCTCGACAGCGCCAGCAGCGGAGACATACTCAACGCACAGATCGAGCTGTTGGAAGACACCGGCGCGCGCCTGACCATCGCCGACATGGCAGAACCAGCCGTGCAAGACCGTTTCCAGCCAGCCAATGGCCGGGCCACCGTCGGCCAGAGCCGCCATCCCTGGTGGCTCAAGGTCACCCTGCAACGCAGTCAGGACGCGCCTCGCCAGTGGTGGCTGGAAAATGCCGGCATCACCCTATTCAACCTGCAACTCTACCTGCCCGACGGCCAGGGCGGCTGGCACACGCGCGCAACGGGCACAGCAGTACCCTACGCCGAGGGCCGCGATTACACCTATAGGCGCATGGTCTTCAAGCTGCCCGAACTGGGCGAAGAACCTCTGACCCTGTACTTTCGCAGCCTCGACCCCGCCGGCAACTCCTTCCCCCTGACCATCTGGCAGCTCGGCGACCTCGAACAAAAGGCCAGCAATGAAAATATCGGCTTCGGCCTGATTTACGGAATGATCCTGGCACTGCTGCTCTACAACCTGTTCATCCTGATCGCCCTGCGCGACAAGGCCTACCTCTGGTACGTGCTGGCCACCGCCTGCGTGCTGGTATTCATCCTCAGCATGACCGGTCACGGCTTCCAGTACCTGTGGCCCGATAACGCCGTGCCCTTCTGGCTGGATCGCATCACCCTGCCCTCACTCTGGGGCATCTTCGTCATACGCTTCACCCAGGAGTTGCTCTACACCAAACGCGGCTTGCCCTGGCCGCATCGCCTACTGAATGCCGGCTGCGCCCTGTATGTCATCGCCATCGCGATCAATGCCTTCGGCTATCGCCGCGAAGGCGCCCTGCTGATCGCCCTGACACCCCTCGTCACGGTGCCTACCGCGCTGCTCAGTGCCGGCGTGCGCTGCTACCAGGGCTTCTTCCCGGCGCGCTTTTACCTGCTCGGCTACGGCGCCGTTCTCGGCAGCACCCTAGTGCTGGTGATGCGCGCGGCCGGGCTGATCGAGCCGCACAACTTCACCGCCTACCTGTTTCCGCTGTCGGTTGCCGCAGAAACCATCCTGTTTTCCTTTGCCTTGGCCTATCGCATTCAAATCCTCAAGCAAGAGAAGGCCGACGCGCAAAGGCAGGCTGACTGCGAGAAATCCGCACGCCTGGCGCTGGCCCAGAACACTGCCGACCAACTGCAGCACGCCGTGCAGCAGCGCACTGCAGAGCTGGCGGCAACCAACCAGCGGCTGTTGCAGCGCGAGCTGGAGCTGCAACACGCAGCGTTCCACGATCCGTTGACCGAACTGCCGAATCGCCGCTATCTGGTAGAGCGCACCGAAACCGCTCTGGCCAATGCCAAGCGCCATGGCGAGAGCGTGGCCTTGATGCTGATCGATCTCGATCATTTCAAACCGATCAATGACCGTTTCGGCCACGACGCCGGCGACCTGATGCTGCAAGCAGTCGCCAAGCGCCTGCGCGAACATGTGCGCAGCGGCGATAGCGTGGCGCGGCTGGGCGGCGATGAGTTCGCCGTACTGATCTGCGGCGACGAGGCTGAACGGCACGCCCGCGAGATCGCCTCGCGCCTGCTCACTGAACTGGCGCAGCCCGTTCTCTATGGCGCCGAACGCCTGAGCGTGACCATCAGTATCGGCGTGGCCCTGTACCCGCAGCACGCTGACCATTTCGCCAGCCTCTACAAGGCTGCCGATGAGGCGCTGTACAGGGTCAAGGCCCGCGGCCGCTCTGGTTCGTCGGTTTGCGGCGAAAACGGCGAACTGAGCAGCAGCGCACGCCTGCAGCTGGATGTAATCAAGGTAACCAGCGGCCTCTAGCAGCCTGTCGGACTTAACACTGCCCTACTGCGGAAAAGCCGGGACTGGTCATTTTTCGCGCGCTTTTTCGTTAAATAGAGCGACTATTAGCGGGGCGGCCTTTCGCCTCAAAAGCGCACAAAAACCGCCTCAACCCGGACTTTCCCTCGCTACGGGCGGTCAAGTCCGACAGGCTGCTAGCAGGCGCCTAGATAACGCCGCGGCACGCGTTGCGTGACCTTGCTCAGCAGCTCGTAGCCGAGGGTGCCAGCTGCCTGCGCGACCTCATCGACAGGCAGCTGCGCCCCCCACAGCTGCACTTCATCACCAACCCGGGCATCTGGCAGATCGGTAAGATCGATCGCCAGCATATCCATCGACACCCGGCCCGCCAGCGCCACCCGCTGCCCGCGGACCAACAACGGCGTGCCGCTCGGCGCATGGCGCGGATAACCATCGGCGTAACCGCAACTCACGGTGCCGATGCGCGACGGCCGCGCGGCTCGCCAACTGGCGCCATAGCCGACGCTTTCGCCTACAGCCACATCGCGGCAGGCAATCAGTTGCGCGGTCAGAGTCATCGCCGGCACCAGGCCCAGCTCGGCAGCGCCCAGCTCGGCAAACGGTGTCGCGCCATAAAGCATGATGCCCGGGCGCAACCAATCCATATGCGCCGCCGGAATGGTCAGAATGGCCGCCGAGTTGGCCAGCGAGCGCTGGGCGAAGTCCAGATCGAGCACATCGAGAAATGCCTCCAACTGCTGCTCGGTCAGCTCATGGCCACGCTCGTCGGCGCAGGCAAAGTGGCTGATCAGATTCAACTCGGCAACTTGCATTGCGCCCTGCAAGCGCCCGTGCCAGGCGCGCAGGGCGGGCGCACTGAAACCCAGACGATGCATGCCACTGTCCAGTTTCAGCCAGACCTTCAACGGCCGACTCAGTTTTGCGGCAAGAAAATCCGCCGCCTGCTGCTCGCCGTGCAACACCAGATCCAGGCCCAACTGCCCAGCCAATTGATATTCCGCCGCATCGAAACAGCCTTCCAGCAGCAAGATCCGCGTCTCGCTGCACAGCGATCGAACTTCGACCGCTTCCTCCAGGCAGGCAACGGCAAAACCATCGACCTGCTCGACCAGGGCCGTCACCACTTCGCGCACGCCATGCCCGTAGGCATTCGCCTTGACCACCGCAAAGGCCTGACGGCCCGGCGCACAGCGTTTGGCAACCGCATAGTTATGACGGATCGCGGCAAGATCGATGGTGGCGACTAGCGGGCGCATGAGCGGAATGTCCTGAAAACAAAACGGGCGACCAGTTTAACCACTGATCGCCCGTTATTATTGATCTGACTCGCTAAGCACACGTAGTGCGTCGCACCGCAGCCTTAGTCCTCGTCAAACTGATAGCTGCCCGGCGCCAGGTTCTCGAAGCGCGAATACTTGCCGAGAAAAGCCAGCCGCGTGGTACCGATAGGCCCGTTACGCTGCTTACCGATAATGATCTCGGCCACACCCTTGAACTCGGTCTCCGGGTGATAAACCTCATCACGGTAGACGAACATGATGATGTCGGCGTCCTGCTCGATCGCTCCCGACTCACGCAAGTCGGAGTTGATCGGGCGCTTGTTTGGTCGCTGTTCCAGGGAACGGTTGAGCTGCGACAGAGCGATCACCGGGCAATTGAATTCTTTGGCCAAAGCCTTGAGCGAACGGGAAATCTCGGAGATCTCGTTGACTCGGCTGTCGCTACTGGAACCCGGAATCTGCATCAGCTGCAGGTAATCGACCATGATCATGCCGATCTCGCCGTGCTCGCGGGCCAGGCGCCGGGTGCGCGCACGCATCTCCGACGGCGAGATACCCGCGGTGTCATCGATGAACAGCTTGCGGTCGTTGAGCAGGTTGACCGCCGAGGTCAGGCGCGGCCAATCGTCGTCATCCAGACGACCCGCGCGCACCTTGGTCTGGTCAATACGACCGAGCGAGGCAAGCATCCGCATGACGATGGAGTCAGACGGCATCTCCAGGGAATACACAACGATGGCCTTGTCGCTGCGCAGCACCGCGTTTTCCACCAGGTTCATGGCAAAGGTGGTCTTACCCATGGAGGGACGACCGGCGACGATGACCAGGTCGGCCGGCTGCAGGCCGCTGGTCTGCGCATCCAGATCGGTAAACCCAGTGGACAGCCCGGTGATCGCGTCGCCCGAGTTGAACAAGGTGTCGATGCGGTCGATGGCCTTGACCAGGATGTCATTGATGCCCACCGGGCCACCGCTTTTAGGCCGCGCCTCGGCAATCTGGAAGATCAGTCGCTCGGCCTCGTCGAGAATCTCCTCGCCCGTACGCCCCTGCGGCGAATAAGCACTGTCGGCAATTTCACCACTGATGCCGATCAACTGGCGCAAGGTGGCGCGCTCACGAATGATCTGCGCATAGGCCTTGATGTTGGCCACCGACGGAATGTTCTTCGCCAGCTCGCCCAGATAAGCCAAGCCGCCAACTTGGGACAGCTGCCCCTCCTTGTCCAACTGCTCGGACACGGTAACCACGTCGAACGGGTGGTTACGCTCGGCAAGCTTGAAGATGGCACGAAAGATCAGGCGATGGTCGTGGCGATAGAAATCGCCATCGGACACCGCATCGAGCACCCGCTCCCAGGCGTTGTTGTCGAGCATCAGACCACCCAACACGGCTTGCTCGGCCTCGATCGAGTGCGGCGGCACTTTCAAGGCGGAGGTTTGCAGATCATATTGCTCGGGAATACTGATGTCGTTCATAAGGCTCTGGGCAAAATCGGATGCACTAAATTTCGAGAGTTGAAAAACAAAGGGCACGGCATCGCTTTCGCAATGCCGTGCCCGATGTTAACGGGCTTGCACCTAAGCGCAAGCCCGTTGAGCGGCTAGCTTCAGAGCAAGGCTCTTAGACTGCTGCAACCACAACGACGCGTACGGTCGCTTCAACGTCGGAGTGCAGGTGCACAGCCACGTCGTATTCACCAATCTGGCGAATGGTACCGTTCGGCAGACGCACTTCAGCCTTGGCCACTTCCACGCCGGAGGCGGTCAGGGCATCAGCGATGTCGTGAGTGCCGATGGAGCCGAACAGCTTGCCTTCATCGCCCGCGGTGGCGGTGATGGTGACTTCCAGTTCAGCCAGCTGTGCGGCGCGAGTTTCAGCAGATGCTTTCTTATCGGCAGCCAGCTGTTCCAATTCGGCACGACGCGCTTCAAACGCAGCCACGTTGGCAGCAGTTGCAGCGGTAGCTTTGCCGAATGGCAGCAGGAAGTTACGACCGTAACCGGCCTTAACGTTCACTTTATCGCCCAGGTTGCCCAGGTTGGCGATTTTTTCCAGCAGGATCAGTTCCATTTGGTAATAACCTCTTAACTTTTAACCTTCACCGTTCGCAGGACCCGAGCCTTGCTTGCGCTCGAAGCGACCACGAAAATCAAACAGGCTGTCGACAATGGCCAAAACCACCAGTAACGGATAAGTCAGCTGCATAAACAGCAGCAGCGTGATGTACAACCCGACTAGCCAGAACTTGGCCAATCGCCCTTGCGCCACCAGCCCGTGCAACAGGGCAACGGCGGCGAACACCAGCGGCACACTGCACAGCGGGGTCAACATGGCCATCTGCGGCCCCAGATTGGGGCCCATTAGCATGCCAACCAGCAGCAACATAGCCGGTGCCAGCGGCAGTCGTAGCGCACGAAACTCGCGCCCAAAACCACCAGGGTTGTACAACAACGCCTGCCAATATCGCCCAACCAGCAGGCTCAACAGGCTGACAATCTGCAGCAAAGCCGCTAATAAACCGGTTAGTACCGGTGCAATCAGGCTGTCCAGGCGCGCTCGATCGTCCACCGACATCTGCTGGTGAACCCCATCGAGCATTTGCGGCAGGAGCTTTTGTAGCTCACCTGCCATCGCCGCGATGGGTTCGCGGAACACCGCGCCCAAAACCAACCCGTACACCAAGCCCAATGCCACGCTGCAAAGCAGCACACGATCCCAGGACAGACTGGCGCGTAACAACAACGCCAGCCCCAGTGCACCGAGCAACACCAACAGGGTGCGCGGCTCACCAAAATACCACCAGACTATCGCCGGTAGCATGGCCCAAGCGAGGATGCCCAGGGCATCACTCAAACCGCGCCGCAGGAGCACCAGGCAACCTGCGGCAGCACTTAACCAGAACAGCAACGGCAATGCCGCCGAAACGACCACCACAAGGATGGCCTGCATGCGGCCGCGCATAATGAATTCAGCTAAGGCGCGCATGCGTTTTATCCCTTACTTCTTGTCGAACACCCGGTATCAGCGGCCGTGGCTGTCGGTGTAGGGCAGCAGGGCCAGGAAGCGGGCGCGCTTGATAGCGGTAGCCAGCTGACGCTGATAACGAGCCTTAGTACCGGTGATACGGCTAGGAACGATCTTGCCGGTTTCCGAGATGTAAGCTTTCAGCGTGTTGAGATCTTTGAAATCGATCTCTTTCACTTCTTCTGCAGTAAAACGGCAGAATTTACGACGACGGAAGAAACGTGCCATGAGAGTGGCTCCTCAATAGATCCGTGGATTACTCGTCAGCGTTATCGCTGCTGTCACTGGAGTCGCTGTCATCGCCATCGGCGGAATCGGCACTGTCAGGACGGTCGCGACGCTCACGGCGCTCACTGCGGTTTTCTTCGGCCTTGAGCATCTCGGACTGGTCGATAACGGCCTCGTCGCGACGGATGACCAGGTTACGGATCACGGCATCGTTGTAACGGAAGTTGTCTTCCAGCTCGGCCAGGGCCTTGCCAGTGCACTCAACGTTGAGCATCACGTAGTGAGCTTTGTGGACGTTGTTGATGGCGTAAGCCAGCTGACGACGACCCCAATCTTCCAGGCGGTGAATCTTACCGCCGTCTTCTTCGATCAGCTTGGTGTAACGCTCAACCATGCCGCCGACTTGCTCGCTCTGATCCGGGTGAACCAGAAAGATGATTTCGTAATGACGCATAAATGCTCCTTACGGGTTGAAGCCTGCCGCCAAACGCGGTCAGGCAAGGAGTGAATATCACTGTGTGTCTTGCCGAAACAGAAGGGCGCAATAGCGCCTGCCGTCGCAGCAAGGGGCGCTATTCTAGAGAAGCGCCCAGGCACAAGCAAGGTGGATTGGTGATTATTTGAACAACTGACAGGTCAGGTCGGGACGCGCAGCCCGAGGAACGCAGCGACGAAGCCCAACAGCGAGCGCGTAGCGCTCCGCTCGACCGTCGACATCCACGCCAAACTCAGCCCAGCCCGGTCTGCGCGCCTGCTGGCGATCGACTCAAATGGAGAGCAGATCACCAGCAAGCTGACGCCTATGGGGATTAAGCTTTGCTCTTGCTGCTGCGCTGGCGCAGTGCTTCGAACAGACAGACCCCGGTCGCGACCGAGACATTGAGACTACTGACGCTGCCCGCCATTGGCAGCCTGACCAGGTAATCGCAATGCTCGCGAGTCAGACGGCGCATGCCTTTGCCTTCAGCCCCCATGACCAGCACCGTTGGCCCGGTCATGTCGTACTGATACAGCTCTTGCTCAGCTTCACCCGCAGTACCAACCACCCACAGACCACGCTGCCGGAGTTTCTCCAGACTGCGCGCCAGGTTAGTCACCGCCACCAGCGGAATCACCTCGGCGGCCCCGCAGGCCACCTTGCGTACCGTGGCATTGAGCGTGGCAGACTTGTCCTTCGGCACGATCACCGCCAACGCACCCGCGGCATCGGCGGTACGCAGACAGGCGCCGAGGTTGTGCGGATCGGTTACCCCGTCCAGCACCAGCAACAGCGGCGGACCTATGGCGCGATCAAGTAACTCCTCGAGCATCGCCTCCCCCCAGACCTGACTAGGACTGACATCGGCAACCACACCCTGATGCACGCCTTCGACCCAGACATCCATCTCCCGGCGCTCGCACTGGCCAACGGCAACCCGCGCCTCAGCCGCCAATGCAAGCAGGACTTGCACCCGAGGATCATTACGCCCTTCAGCGAGCCAGACCTGCTTGACCCGCTTGGGGTGATGACGCAGCAAGGCTTCCACGGCATGCACGCCGTAGATCTTTTCCAGCTGACTCATGACTTCGCCTTACGCTTGCGTGGAGCGCCACCAGCAGCCGGAGCCCCGCCTTTTGGCGGCCCCTTGCGGTGCTTGGCGGATTTGGCATCCGCGCTCGCTGGCCTGGTGGATTCGCTTTTAGCGCCGCGACCCTTGCCTTTGGACTCGGCCAACAGTGCCTTTTTCAGCTCGCGACTTTTGTCCACATCGGTACCAGCAGCAGCGGTAACTCGCCCGTCCCTGCGCTCAGTTTTACCTGCAGCTGACTCGAAACCACCGCGCCGGCGCCCGACTGGCGCATCCACGACGCTCTGGGCCATTTCGAAGTCGATCTTGCGCTCGTCCAGATCCACCCGCATGACCTTGACTTCGACCGTGTCACCGAGGCGGAAGTTACGCCCACTGCGCTCTCCGGCCAGGCGATGATGCACCGGATCAAAGTGGTAGTAGTCGGCCGGCAAGGCGGTGACATGCACCAAGCCTTCGACGTAGATATCGGTCAACTCGATGAACAGACCGAAGCCAGTCACCGCCGTAATAACCCCCGGGAATGTTTCGCCGACACGATCCTTCATGAACTCGCATTTCAGCCAGTTCACTACGTCACGGGTCGCCTCGTCGGCGCGGCGCTCGGACATCGAACACTGCTCGCCAAGCTGCTCCAGAATCGGCTCATCGTAAGGATAGATGCGCGCCTTGGGCATGCTCGCTGCGCCAGCTCGCTTGACGTGCGGGGTGTCGAGCTTGGAGCGAATCACACTGCGGATAGCCCGATGGATCAGCAGATCCGGGTAACGTCGGATCGGCGAGGTGAAGTGGGCATAGGCCTCGTAATTCAGGCCGAAGTGGCCCTGATTGTCGGCGCTGTACACCGCCTGACTGAGCGAACGCAGCATCACGGTCTGGATCAGGTGGTAATCCGGACGACCACGGATGCTTTCCAGCAGCGCCTGGTAGTCCTTGGGCGACGGCCCCTCTTTGGACTTGCCGCGATGCAGGGACAGGCCCAACTCGGTGAGGAAAGCCTTGAGTTTTTCCACCCGCTCGGGTGGCGGACCATCATGCACGCGATACAGCGCCGGGATTTCATGCTTCTGCATGAACGCGGCGGTGGCCACGTTGGCAGCCAGCATGCATTCCTCGATCAGCTTGTGCGCATCATTACGCTGGGTCGGACGGATTTCGGCGATCTTGCGATCGGCACCGAAGACAATCCGCGTCTCCTGGGTCTCGAAGTCGATGGCACCACGCTCATGGCGTGCCGCCAGCAATACCTGGTACAGCGAGTAGAGCTGCTTGAGATGCGGCAGCACTTCTTTGTACTCACTGCGCAAGGCCTTGCCTTCGCTGCCTTTCGGCTCTTCGAGCATGGCACTGACCTTGTTGTAGGTCAGGCGCGCATGGGAGTGGATCACCGCTTCGCAGAACTGGTAGTCGACCATCTTGCCGGTTTTCGAGATGCTCATCTCGCAGACCAGGGCCAAACGATCCACCTGCGGATTCAGCGAGCAGAGGCCGTTGGACAGCTCCTCCGGCAGCATCGGGATCACCCGCTCGGGGAAATACACCGAGTTGCCGCGTACCTGCGCCTCGGCATCCAGCGCCGAATCGACTTTCACATAGTGGGAAACATCGGCAATCGCCACATACAGTTTCCAGCCACCTGAGAACAGCCGCCAGTTGCTGCCATTCTTCTCGCAGTAGACCGCATCATCGAAATCGCGGGCATCTTCACCATCGATAGTGACGAAGGGCAGGTGGCGCAGATCGATGCGCTTTTCCTTGTCCTTGTCTTCTACTTCTGGCCTGAGCTTGCGCGCTTCCTTGACCACGGCTTCTGGCCAGACATGCGGAATGTCATAGCTGCGCAGCGCCACGTCGATTTCCATGCCAGGCGCCATGTAGTTGCCAACCACTTCCATCACGTCGCCCTGCGGCTGAAAGCGCGGGGTCGGCCAGTGGGTGATTTTCACCTCGACGAACTGCCCTTGCTTGGCACCGGCATTGCGCCCCGGAGTAACCAGCACTTCCTGCTGGATCTTCGGGTTGTCGGCGACCACAAAGCCGATGCCGCTTTCTTCGTAATAGCGACCCACGATAGTTTCGTGGGCACGGGTCAGCACTTCGACAATACCGCCTTCCCGGCGGCCGCGCCGATCCAGGCCGGTAACCCGTGCCAAGGCACGGTCGCCATCGAAGACCAGGCGCATTTGCGCCGGGCTCAAGAACAGGTCATCGCTGCCATCGTCCGGGATCAGGAAACCAAAGCCATCACGGTGACCGCTTACGCGCCCGAGAATCAGGTCCAGCTTGTCCACAGGCGCATAAGTGCCGCGACGGGTATAGATCAACTGACCGTCGCGCTCCATGGCGCGCAGTCGACGGCGCAGCGCCTCGATTTGCTCTTCTGTGGTCAAGCCGAACTCGTCGAGCAACTGCTCACGGTTAGCCGGGGAACCACGCTCAGCGAGGTGCTGCAGAATCAACTCGCGACTCGGGATGGGGTTTTCGTATTTTTCCGCTTCACGAGCGGCCTCAGGGTCGAGGGATTGCCAGTCGGCCATTAGAGAGAGTTCACCTTTTCTATATAAATTCGGTTTGCCATGTGCCTATTGAAGCGCGAAACCACTACTCGGGTCAGCCCAGCACAGATAATAAAATTTTTTCGCTTCAGGGGTTTACAAGTAAAAAGTCGATCCGTATTATGCGCGCCACAACAACGGGAAACGATGTTAACCGAGTTGTAGTTGATAGTAAAAAGTTACGTTAGCAACAAATGCCCAGGTGGTGAAATTGGTAGACACGCCAGCTTCAGGTGCTGGTGACCTTACGGTCGTGGAAGTTCGAGTCTTCTCCTGGGCACCACTCTTTTCTCGCGGCGGCCGCTGCCGCTGCCGCCCTTCGGGGCCAAGCGGAGCCGGAACATGGCGGTCACGCTGCACAGGGGCGATCTTCCCGAGGGGCTTTCCTTCGGC